>LAZY01000066.1 GCA_001013295.1 Chryseobacterium indologenes
AAGCCTTAATATGGAAACTCCAGATAAAGTGCATAAAAAATCCGAAGAAATAAAATATCTCTCCGGATTAAATATTGTTTAATTTATGTCAACCTATTTTAGGACGACTCAGGTGTATCCATTACTTCAGCCGATCCGGGTTCTGTTTCAGAAAACTTTCCCATCCGGAATACGACTTGGTATCTGCTATCGTTCCGGAATTAAAATGATGACATACCGCAACGGCAAGACCATCGGAGGCATCCAGATATTTTGTAGGGAATTCTTTTAAATTAAGGAGGTTTTGAAGCATCCCTGCTACCTGTTCTTTACTGGCATTTCCGTTTCCGGTGATGGCCATTTTGATCTTTTTGGGTGAATATTCGGTGATGGGGATATTTCGGTAAAGGCTGGCTGCCATGGCAACACCTTGTGCACGCCCCAGTTTCAGCATACTCTGTACATTTTTTCCAAAGAAAGGGGCTTCCAGAGCTACTTCATCAGGATGGAACTCATCGATCAGCGACAAAGTTCTTTCAAAAATATATTTGAGTTTGGTTTCGTGGTTGGGATATTTCTTTAAGATCAGCTCATGGATAGAAACCATCTCCATTTTACCTTTTTTCACGGAGATAATGCCAAATCCCATTACTGTTGTTCCGGGGTCAATCCCTAAAATTATTTTCTCTGAAATCATTGCTGCAAAGATATGACTTTCCCGGGTTTTGTCATGAGGGAAAATTAACGACAAAATTTTTCGTGGGACCTTAAACTTTATTAACTTTAACTTTGGGCAAGAGGTTGGAAAAGAGAATAAAGAGTTGTTGAAGAATAGATCAATTGCTGACATTTCTTTAAAAAACTGTTTTTATTGCATTTAAAATGAATCATAAAATTAGAGTAAAGGAGACTTTTTGGGGACTTCATAACTTTTTTTTCCAGCTGCGGACTTGCTCACTTACAATAACCTTAAATACAATAAATATGAAAAATGTACTCAGTTTTTTAACCATTCCCGTCTTTCTGCTTTGCAGTTTTCAGAAAGAAGACGGAGGGTTCCGGAGAACAGAATCCCGGATAGTATCAGCTCCGGTAAAGAGTGAACGTATTATCTATCTCTTCTTTAAAGCAGATAAAGACCAAGCGGGTAACGAAAAAGTAATGCTGCAGAGCCGTAAAATTTCCGAAGGAAAACTGAAGCAGACCCCTTCGTTTGACAGAAGTGAAGTTCAGAAAGGAGACTTTATTATTACCATTGCTGAAGCAGGTGGTAAAGAAGTAGCCAAACAACTGATAAAAGATCCTTTGAATCCTGTAATGGAAGTCTACGAAAAAGAAGGAATTTCCAGGCATAAGGCTTCACTTCAGACGACAGAATTCAGTACCAGATTTTCTTATTCTGAAAATGTTCAGCTGGTGAAAGTGGAAAAAGTTACAGATTCAGGAATTCAGTTATTATTCACACAAAAACTATGATCATGAAAAAAGCTTTATTATCCCTTTTGATAAGCAGCAGCTGCTTTGCCCAGGTATTTGAGACGGTTCCGCTTTTACAGACCGGTGACAACAGCAAACGGGTGGTTATTGCCGTTTTGGGAGATGGGTTTACCAGTACTCAGCAGAACTCTTTTACTTCTTCTGCGCAGGCAACCGTCAATTATCTTTTTACCAAAAGCCCTTATACAGAATATAAAAATTATTTTAATGCCTATGCCGTTAAAGTGATTTCAGTAGAATCCGGTGTAAAACATCCGGGTACAGCTACAGATGTTACAGAACCTGTAATTCCGGTGACCAATCCTAATAATTATCTGGGTTCCACTTTTGATGTTAATGTTCACAGATGTATCTATAGCAATACGACCAATAAAGTAGGGCAGGTGCTGGCTGCTAATGTTCCTGATTATGACATTACCTATGTATTGGGAAATTCTCCGGAATATGGAGGCTGTGGCGGAACTTATGCATTTGCTTCGTTAAATACTGCCGCCAATGAAATTGTAGTTCATGAAATGGGGCACTCATTTGGTAACCTGGCTGATGAATATTGGTTTGCCGGAACCCTTGAGTCTGCTAATAAAACACAGAATTCAAATCCTTCTACCATAAAGTGGAAAAATTGGGTAGGATTAAACGGTGTGGGAATATATCCTCATGTTGAAAGTCCAACTTGGTTCAGACCACACCAAAGCTGTGAGATGAGGTATCTTAACCAGCAGTTCTGTTCCGTTTGTAAAGAGGCGATTATTGAAAAGATTCATTCACTGGTATCACCCGTAGATTCTTATACTCCTGCGAGTACTTCTTCAGTGGATGCCACAGCCAATGTTACTTTCACCGTTAATGAGATTTTACCCATTCCGAATACATTACTGAATTCCTGGAAGCTGAACGGAACAGCTCTTAGTGAAACAGGTAGCACTCTTACCATTACTCCTTCTCAACTGAATAACGGAAGCAATACCTTACTATTTTCGGTAACGGATAATAACCCGCTTTTGAAGGTTGATAACCATAGTACGGTTCATTTTACCAACATTACCTGGACGTTGAATAAAGAAACCCTTAAAGTAGCTGAAGTAAAGGCTGAAGAAAGAAGGTACAGCATCTATCCGAATCCTACAGATGGAGAATTTTACTTAAAAGGAAAACAGAATTTCTCAAAAAATATAAAAGTGGAAGTATATGATGCTTCAGGAAAACTGATTCCCGGAAAATTTGAATTGAAAGATCCGGCAACCGTGTGGGTGGACATCAAAACTGTTCCATCAGGAACTTATCTGTTGAATATTACAGAAGGAAAAACCCTCATAGTATCTCAGAAAATAATAAAACACTAAAAATAAATTAAAACCGGTTATTAAAGCCGGTTTTCTATAATGTTCTTAATTCATTCTCTGCAATAGAAATCCATTGATTATCAAAACTTAATAGGGAAATTTTGTCAACTAAGAACTTAGTTTTATGTTCTTTATCTTTGTATACTTCCCAGGCTCTGAGATAGTTTTCCCATGTCAGATCCCGATAACCTATAGTCATATGAGGGCTGAAAGAATATTTTATAAAATCAAAACGGTCTTTTACCCGATGATAAAGTTCAGTCAGATTCGGGTTAGATTCCGGATGTACAAAGATGACAGGGTTATTCGGATTCGGAAAACTTCCGAAACCATTCAGCTCAATTTCAAAAGGAGCCATTTCTGTATTGATCTTTTGAAAAGCCGTATGTATATCACTTTCTAATTCAAGTTCTCTTGAAAAGGGAGGGAAAAGCGTAATATGAGCATCGTTTTTCAAAGCTTTGGAATTGCCATAGTTTGCTGCAAGATCTGTCTTAAATACCTTTATCTCCTCAATCAACTCAGAATGAGGATAAATCGCAATGAAATACATTTTTTTCATAAAGCAATTTAAATTTTTTTAAATAAATTTACATGCATAAGAAAATTATGCATAAGTTTGTAATGTATAAAATAATTCCATGAAAAAGAACAGTCTCTATAAAGGTACCCTACAGAATATTATTTTGAAACTGCTTTCGAAAGAAGTGAAAATGTATGGTTACCAGATTACCCAAAGAACGAAAGAGCTTACACAAGGGGAATTGGAGATGACGGAAGGAGCACTGTATCCCCTGTTACATAAACTGGAAAGTGAAGGGATGATTACTTCTGAACTTCAGAAGATCAACGGACGGGACCGAAAGTACTACCTGCTGACGGAAAAAGGGAAAAGACAACAGGCTGAGCAGGAAAATGAAATGAAAAGTTATTTGGTAAACCTTCAAAGCATCTTTAGCATATGATAAACAAGGCACAGGAAGACAAGATTACGGACTATCTTGTTTCGCAAAACCTTTCACTGGATATTCTGGTAGAGATCAGAGACCATATGATCCAACAGATTGCACATCTGGAATGGGATGAGAATCTTAGCTTTGAAGAGGCCTTTTCAAAAGCTAAAGAATCCTGGGAAGGAGAATTTAAAATGGTAAATTACTGGCTGTTTTTTCCAACAAAACTTCCTTTGATCGCCAGAAGAATCATCAGTGAAAAATACAACCAGATGCTTAAATATTCTCTGTTGATCGGAATATTATCTTTAGGGATCAATATATTGCTGGTCTATCTTTCAAAGACTGAAGAAATGTATACAATCCTTTTCAGAATATTCAATAGCCTTTTTCTAGTGGCACTTGCAGGAATGTGGATCTTGAATTTTAAAATCAGGAAATATATGAGCGCAGATTTTAAATACAGAGGAAAGTGCTTCTATACCCTGTATCAGAAAAATATTGGTTTGGTAGTAGGATGTACGATAGGAATGATGCAGGTCATCTCGAAGAGTGAGAATCATGTCTATGAATTTTTCAAAAATCAGGATCATAGTGATCTTTGGATGGTTTTTGTCACATTATTTTTTCCTTTGATATTAGAAATATTTACCGTTTTTGCGATTTTCAATTTTTATGAACATAAAAGAAATCTGTCAAAAATGCAGTCATTTCTTACCTCTACAGCTTACTAATAAAACCATTATATATTTTTAAACTAATAATTGGCTATACATGATCACTATTGAACAAGAAAAAGAGATAGGGCAATACCTGTCAACCAAAAAATTAAATTCAGATCTGTTCTTTGAAATCAAAGATCATTTTCTACAGCAAATATCGGCTCTGATGGATGAAAAACAATCCAATTTTCAGGAAGCTTTTTTGCAAACAAAAATAAGCTGGAGCCGTGAATTGGAAATGGTAAGAGCAGATGCACTAACATTCAGAAAAGTGACCAGAATCGAAAAGCAAACGATTCAGAGAAGGTTCAGGAATATCACCCTTTATTCAATTGCTTTTTCATTACTTTTTACCGGAATTGTCTTTATAGACCCGGACTTGTTTGTGTATTTCCAGCTTTCATTGTTTGGAATTACGCTTGTTCTTCTGGGGTACAACTTTATTTTCAGAAAAATGAGACTGTATAGCTATCTTCAGCTAAGCTTTCATCCTTTGATCCTGAAAAATGCGGTTGTGGCTATGGTTCTATTTACCGGGCTTTATTTTCTTTATGACAGCGTTGCTGTTGTAGAAGGGACTCAATGGACAAAGTTTTTCTCTTTGTACGCTATGGTAGCACAAATCCAGCTTCTTTATTTCAATGCCAGAAAAACTAATGTTCTGATATGAGTTGCATCAGGGTATTTTCAAGGTGATCTGTAATCTTTTTTACCTCAATATGCGGTTTGAAGGTCATTCCTTTGCCTTTTTCTTCGTCCGCAATATTAGAAAGAATAATAACCGAGGTCTTTGTATCAGGATAATAGATATTTAAAGAAGGAGATCCCTTCACATATCCACTGTGAAAATAAGAATTGGGCTTGCCAATATTGAGCATAATTCCATAGGCATAGCCCATTTTTCCAAAAATAGCATGACGTCTTTCCGCGCTTTTGGCCATAAACTGCTTCAGGGTTTCGGGTTTTAAGATCTTCCCGCCATAGAGTGAATTGTTCCATGTATGAAGATCCTGTATCGTGGAAAGAATACCACCGGCCGGAGTTCCTATTTCTTTGCCGCCTAATCTTTTTGGCATATTCGGGACTTCCTGGAAATTTCCGGCATTCCCAAGATAGGCACTGGCAAAGTTAGTTCCTTTAAAAATATCTCCCGTAGAAGAATGAGTCATGCCTGCCTTTTTAAAAAGCTCCAGAGCATTTTCGTCATAGGATTTTCCTGTCACTTTCTCCACAATCTTTCCAAGTGCATTAAATCCGTCATTGGAATAGAAAAAATCTGAACCGCTCTTAAACATCAGCTTTCCACCCATCAGGTTTAATCCGGAAGTATGGTTGAGAAGTTGATGAATCGTGATATTTTCATATTCTTTGTTCTGAAATTCCTTTAAATATTGGGAGGCTTTATCCGTCACGTTGAGTTTTCCCTGTTCCATCTGGAGTAATATCAGTACAGAAGTAAACTGCTTGCTCACCGATCCGATGGCAAAAACAGTATTGCTGTCAATTTTTATTTTTCTTTTAAAATCAGAGTACCCGTTTTCTCTTCGGTAAAGGGGTAAAGAATCTTTAAAAATAGCAATACTACCATTGAAGTGGTATTTCTTAAAAACAGAATCAATCTGCTGTTCCAGTAAAGTCTTTTGGAAAGCGGTGATGGTAGAATCCACGATGGCTTTTTTATCAATAGGAGGCTGAGGAGTTTCAGTTTTACAGGAAAACAAAAAGAAGATGAGGGAAAGGACTACTAAATTTCTGATCACGGGTGTTTATTTTTTAAGATGGATACTTATAACTTAAAGATACGAAAATCTCCAAGAAGGCATAAGGGATGCAAATTGCGTGCTAGAATGGTCTTTACATCGGCTTAATATCATTTTATGATTCTCTTTTAATACTTTTGAATATTATTTGTCACAAAACTATGGAAGAACACTTGAAAAGAGATTCAGTAAACATCGGTCATCTGCTGAACATCATCAAAGAACAAGGAACACAATATCTGAACTCTATTGAAGAAAGACCTACATCGGTCATGAATATCAGTGTATCAGAAAAACAGGAATTACCGGAATTCGGATATGGAACGGAAGAGGCTCTCCGGATTTTTAATGAAAAATTTGAACCGATAATGGTTGGATCCGGAGGACCGAGATATTGGGGATTTGTAACAGGAGGTGCCACTCCAGCGTCTGTTGCAGGAGATTGGCTGGCCACAGTTTATGATCAGAATACCCAGACGATGAAAGGTCAGGGCGATATTTCCGGAGTCATAGAGGTAGAAGCTATAAGACTTTTACAGGAGCTTCTTCGGCTTCCTGAAAGCTTTCTGGGAGGCTTTGTATCAGGGGCCACCATGTCGAATTTTAACTGTCTGGCTGTGGCCCGGCAATGGTTAGGAAAAAAACAGGGACAGGATATTGCCAAAGAAGGGGTTTCCGGAACGTTCAAAGTGCTGACGGCGACTCCTCATTCATCTTCCATAAAATCTCTGTCATTATTAGGGCTGGGAAGTGCCAATATTGTTAAAATTAAAACCGAAGAAGGAAACCGGGAAGCTATTAATATCAAAGATCTGGAAGAAAATATTCTGGAGCTTAATGGAGCCCCATTTGTTCTTATTTCCAGCGGAGGAACAGTAAATACAGTGGATTTTGATGATTTTAAGGCAATCAGCAGGCTAAAAGAAAAATACAGTTTCTGGTGGCATATTGATGCTGCTTTTGGAGGCTTTGCAGCTTGTTCAGTGACGCATCATCATCTTATTGACGGCTGGGAATATGCAGACAGTATCACCGTAGATTGTCACAAATGGCTGAATGTACCTTATGAAAGTGCTGTATTTCTGATTAAAGAGGAATATAAAATCCTGCAGATTGAAACTTTCCAGAATTCAAATGCTCCTTATCTCGGAGATCCTTTGGACAATTTTAATTATTTAAATTTCCTTCCTGAAAATTCAAGAAGGCTGAAAGCATTGCCGGCATGGTTTTCCCTGATGGCTTACGGTAAAAATGGTTATCAGAAGATTGTTGATGATAATATCTCATGGGCAAGGCAGTTCGGAAATCTGATTGAAAACAGTAATGATTTTAAATTACTGGCTCCTGTGAGGCTGAATACGGTTTGCTTTACATTAAATGATGAAACAAAACAAGATAAGGTGGATTTATTTCTTGAAAAGGTCAATGATACAGGAAAAGTCTTCATGACGCCTACTTTTTATAACCAGCAAAAAGGGATAAGAGCTGCTTTTGTCAACTGGATGACCTGTGAAAAGGATATTCATCTGGTATTTGAAATTATGAACGAAATTTTTGCGTCATTAAAATAATGCATTGAAAAGCCTGTGGATCAATATTCACAGGCTTATTTTGGCAAAAGATCACAGAACCAGAAAATATACTCCCCATCTTCTTCTCCAACCTCAGTTTTCGGCTTAGGATAGGTTTTCTTTACCGTTTCTCCAATATCAAAACGAACCGGATTTTTAAAAATAGGGCCATCAAAAGTAAATGTATGGAACTCACCATTTTCTCCACACGGATCTACATGATCAGGAAGATCGTCAAGAAACTGTTGATTGATGATCCTTCCGGCAAAACTTTTGTCAAGATAAGTTCCGTTGACACAGGTTACGATGGTTTTGAACCCAAGATCTAAAAACTCTTGGATGAGGTCAGAAGTATTTTTCTTCCAAAGAGGAAATACAGCCTTCATGCCTATTGTATTCAATTGTTCTTCTCTGTATTGACGAAGATCTTCAAGAAAAATATCCCCAAAAATGGAATGGGTAATTCCTTGTGCCTGAATATCTGTCATTGTTTTATTCATAATAGCCTGATATTCCTCCATAGAAGGTGCTTTGGGAAGTTCCATCTTTACCAGAGGAATACCAAGTGCTGAGGCTTGCTGCTCCAGAAGAGATACATGTACACCATGCATTGAAATTCTCTGGAATTCCTGGTTGATACTCGTAAGTAGTGTTGAGACTTCATACAGGTCTTCCTGAAGTATTTTGTAAAGAGCAAGAGAAGAATCTTTTCCGCTGCTCCAGTTGAATAAGGCTTTTGGTTTCATTTGGCAAACATAAATATTTTAAACAAAAAACCTCAAAGAACTTCTTTGAGGTTTTGATCTATAATTTTATACTTTACAGTAAAAATGTTGTTAGCTCAGGGCTTACATATTCCTTCTATACTTCCCACCCACTTCAAACAGAGCATTGGTGATTTGTCCTAAAGAACAGTATTTCACAGCGTCCATCATCACTTCGAATAAGTTTTGCTGGTTGATGGCAGCGTGCTGTAGTGTGCGTAGTGCTTCTTCAGACTTGTCTTCGTTCGCTTTCTGGAAGTTGTGAAGCGATTCAATCTGTGCCTGTTTTTCTTCTTCAGTAGAACGGATTACTTCACCAGGAAGTACGGTCGGTGAACCGTCTTTTCCAAGGAAAGTATTCACCCCAATGATTGGATATTCTCCTGTGTGCTTCAACCATTCGTAATGCATAGATTCTTCCTGAATCTTAGAACGCTGGTACATGGTTTCCATAGCTCCAAGAACACCTCCTCTTTCAGTGATTCTGTCGAATTCAGCGTATACAGCTTCTTCTACAAGATCCGTTAATTCTTCAATGATGAATGATCCCTGAAGCGGGTTCTCATTTTTAGCTAATCCTAATTCTTTATTGATGATCAGCTGGATAGCCATTGCTCTTCTTACAGATTGCTCAGTTGGCGTAGTAATCGCTTCGTCATAAGCATTCGTGTGCAATGAATTACAGTTGTCATAGATCGCATAAAGTGCCTGAAGCGTAGTTCTGATGTCGTTGAAATCAATTTCCTGAGCGTGAAGAGAACGTCCCGAAGTCTGGATATGGTATTTCAACATCTGGCTTCTTTCATCGGCTCCATATTTTAGTTTCATGGCTTTTGCCCAGATTCTTCTTGCTACACGTCCGATTACTGAATACTCAGGGTCGATACCATTGGAGAAGAAGAAAGATAAGTTCGGAGCAAAATCATTGATGTCCATTCCTCTTGATAAATAATATTCCACATACGTGAAACCGTTAGCCAGAGTAAATGCCAGCTGAGATACTGGATTGGCTCCTGCTTCAGCAATATGGTATCCGGAAATAGAAACAGAGTAGAAGTTTCTTACTTTTTCTCTGATGAAATATTCCTGAACGTCACCCATTAATCGTAAAGCGAATTCTGTAGAGAAAATACAGGTATTCTGTGCCTGATCTTCTTTTAAAATATCTGCCTGAACAGTACCACGAACAGTAGCAATGGTTTTAGCTTTGATTTCAGCATATACCTCTGCAGGGATAATTTCATCTCCTGTCAATCCTAAAAGCTGTAGTCCCAAACCATTGTTGGATGGAGGAAGTTCACCGTTATATTTAGGTCTTTCTAAACCTTTATCGTCAAATTTTTCTTTAAGTTTTGCTTCTATTTTTGCTTCTAAACCGTTTTCTTTAATGTATTTCTCAACATTCTGATCGATGGCAGCATTCATGAAGAAAGCCAATAGCATCGGTGCAGGGCCGTTGATGGTCATGGAAACGGAAGTCAATGCATTAACCAGATCAAATCCGGAATACAGTTTTTTAGCATCATCCAAAGTTGCGATAGATACTCCGGCATTACCAATCTTACCATAGATGTCTGGTGGCAGGGCTGGATCCTGTCCGTAAAGTGTTACCGAGTCAAATGCTGTGGATAAACGTTTTGCAGGCATTTCTGCAGAAACATAATGGAATCTTCTGTTGGTTCTTTCAGGACCTCCTTCTCCTGCAAACATCCTTGTAGGATCTTCACCTGTTCTTTTGAAAGGATAGATTCCTGCAGTGTAAGGGAAGCTTCCCGGAAGATTTTCCTGGCCTTTCCATTTGATGAGATCACCCCAGTCATTGTATTTTGGTAATGCAATTTTTGGGATTCTCAAATGAGATAATGATTCTGTTGAGGTTTCTACCTTGATTTCTTTTCCTCTTACATAATAAGAGTAAAACTCTGCGTGGAAAGCTTTTTTAGTATCATCCCAGGTCTTCAGGAAATCGATGTTTTCCTGCTGAAGTTCTTTTTCAGCTTTTTGGTATTCTGTATCTAAAGTTTCGTTGGAAATAATATTCTTTACCCCTTCAATATGATACATTGTTCTGGCCAGTTCTGCCTGCTTTTCAATATTAGCATCATATTGCTTGTTGTTTTCAACAATTTCAGACAGGTAGCGTACTCTTTTCGGAGGGATAATGGTTACCTCTTCTGTAACTTCTTGTTCTACAAAAGTTTTTAGATTTAGATCCGAGAATTTATCGTTAACTTTTGAAACCAGTCTGTTGTATAATTCGGTTGTTCCATGATCATTGAACTGAGATGCTTTTGTTGCATACACCGGCATATCATCTAATGGGCTTTCCCATAGTAAATGGTTTCTCTGGAACTGTTTTCTTACCGCCTGAAGGGCATCAAGCGCTCCACGTTTGTCTGATTTGTTTAATGCTACCAGGTCGGCATAATCCAACATATCAATTTTTTCCAACTGGGTAGAAGCTCCATATTCAGGAGTCATCACGTACATTGATACGTCAGCAAAGTCAGAAACCTCTGAACCGGATTGTCCGATCCCCGATGTCTCAAGAATGATCACGTCCGGATGTGCCAGTTTCAAAACGTTTAATGCAGAATGAATGAACGGAGAAACAGAAACATTGTTCTCTCTGGTGGCCATAGAACGCATATAAACTCTAGGGTCATTGATTGCATTCATGCGGATTCTGTCTCCCAACAGGGCTCCTCCCGTTTTCTTCTTGGATGGATCAATAGAAATTATAGCGATTTTTTTATCGGTGTTGGAACGTAAAAAGCGTCTTACCAATTCATCTGTCAATGAAGATTTTCCTGCTCCACCGGTTCCTGTAATCCCAATGATCGGAATACGTAGATCTTTTGCTTTTTCATCAATTGCTTTTACCAACTCAGGTTTTTCTTCCGAAAAGTTTTCAACAGCAGAGATGATTTTAGCAATACTTGTAGCATTTTCAAAGCTGATTGTTTCCAAATCTTCTGCCGTTACCTCTTTTCCTGTAGCGAAATCTGAACGGTGTACAAGATCATCAATCATTCCCTGAAGTCCAAGTTCACGGCCGTCATCCGGAGAATAGATCCTGTCGATGCCGTAAGACATCAGATCTTTGATTTCTTCCGGAAGGATTACACCGCCACCGCCGCCAAAAATTTTGATTTGTGGAGAGTTTTTCTCTCTCAATAGATCATAGATATATTTGAAATATTCATTGTGACCTCCCTGGTAAGATGTGAGTGCAATAGCATTGGCATCTTCCTGGATGGCTGTGTTCACAACTTCTTCAGCAGATTTATCATGTCCTAAGTGAATAACTTCGCATCCTGTGCCCTGAATGACACGACGCATAATATTGATCGCAGCATCATGCCCGTCAAATAACGAGGCAGCTGTTACGATTCTTACCTTATTGGTTGGAGTATATTTTTGGGTTTCCATAAAAATTCTAGAAAGTTTCTAAGTTTTCAAATATAATAATAAAAAAAGAACCTTGTGTTTGATTTTATATATCTGTATTTCAAATATTTGAAATAGGTTATTTAATAAATAGTCTCCTTTTTTTGTTTGAGAATTTCAAAGTCATACGGTTCGGTAGTTACAGAATTAAAAAGACTTGCAGGATTTTGTTTGCGAATGAGTATATCCACGGTTACTCAAATTAAAATCTTTACTTTTGCACCATATTTTACAGACATGCAAAAAGCCTTACTATATTTCGTATTGGGAACCGTAGTCAGTTTCCTTATCAATTATTTCTTTTTAAGCTCGGAGAATGTAGGGTTGGAACTCTATTATGCTGTTGCCTTTGGGGCTGCCTGGGGGATTGCGTATTATCTGGATACTCCGGATTTTACATTGCCTAAGAAATTGGGACTGTCTTTTGTAGTCATGGGAATTCTGGTTCTGGTGGGAACTTTAATTTTTAAACTTGAGCTGGCTATTCCTTCTATCCTGAAGTTTTCAATGGTCTTTGTGGCTTATTATGTAATTGCAAGTTTTAGGGCAACGAAGTCATTAAGGAAATAAAAAAATAGGCTGTCATTTTTGACAGCCTTATTTATTATACTAGTGAATCATCAGGAAGCTTACCAGGGCAAGGCCGACAACCAGGAACATAAATGCAATAAAATTGAGGGTAAATAATATGCCTCCAATAAAGAGGCTCACAATTCCATGAGAACGGTAAACACGTCGGTGGGCAATAAAGAAATAAGCGATACTGTATATGGATAGTGTTATTATTGCCAAATATAACAGAAAGTTAATCGGCTTTACACCTATCATACCTATCAGTTTGCCCAATAAGAAAATAAATAAGATGGTCAGTAAAAGGAACGAAAAATAATGCAGTGTGAAAATTCCATGATCAAAATACCACCATTTTTTCTTACTGTGGAAAATCCATAAAAAGAAAGCAAAGAGAGGAAGATAAATGAATAGAGCTTTTGGTAGATTATGGAATGACTTCTCTACCATATTTTTGATAATTTCCTCTTTTGTTACTCCATTTTCTTTGAGTTCGAAAAATTTATGGGCAACAGGAGTCTCAATAAAACCGAAAAACGAAGGATTTTTAGCCATTGCGGAATCATAAGATTTTCTTGTTTTATGGTTTTTATAGCTTGACTCGTTATCTATTTTTTTATTCAACTCCAAAGCGTTTGCTAAGTCATCTACCTGAGCAGAATCGGGTAGAAGATTAAGGCTTTTAATCGTTAAGGAATCTTCTTTAGTCAGTACTTTCTTGGCTTTTATACTGTCCAGTATGTGCTGTGTTTCCGGAGATCTCATTTTTTTTAGAAGCTCCCTTTTGCTGGCTTTTACTTCTTCTCTTGAACCGAAGTTAAGAATGTTCATCGGGAAAAGTGCAAACATAAAGAAGGTGATAAAACTGACGAAAATATAAAGTTTTACAGGAGGTACAAATATCTGTCTCTTTCCTTGAAGGTAGACATTGGTAAGTTTACCGGGTTTAAACAGAAGATTTTTTACGGTTCCCCAAAATTGTCCGTCATAATGGGTAAAGTCTTCCACGAAGTGGGTAAACAGAAAATAGAAGGGTTGGCGCCTTTCGATATTTTCCTGACCGCAGTGGGGGCAGAATCTTTCTTCTACTTGATGCCCGCAGTTCAGGCAGGTCTTGTCTTCTCGGATTTTTCCGTGACTCATGGGTAAAACGTTTGCGACAAAGATAATTATTTCGGGAATTAAATAATACGGTCGGCAGGATTTTGAGGGAATCTTTAAAGAAAAGTTAATCAAAGAAAGAGTTGAGGGAACAAACTCTTTACTTTTATCATTTGTGTTTTTAGAATCTTCCGAAGGTTTTTTTCATCGCCACAACAATTTACAAGATTTATGCCAAAGGTATAAAAAGTGTTAAAATCTATTGTTAGAGGGCTGATTACCCGATATTCTATAGATTAAATAAAATATGTTTTTGGGTTACAAAAATAATTTGTACCTTTGCACACCCTTTTAGGGGTAAATTATGTTTAATCTTTAACTAAAACGTGTGAATACATTAAGTTACAAAACTGTTTCAGCGAACAAAGCTACTGCTAATAAAGAATGGGTTGTGGTAGACGCTGAAGGACAGCCGTTAGGAAGACTAGCTTCAACGGTTGCAAAGATTTTGAGAGGTAAGCACAAAACGAACTTTACACCTCACGTAGATTGTGGTGATAACGTAATCGTTTTGAATGCTGGGAAAATTACGCTTTCCGGAAACAAGTGGGCTGATAAGACTTATATCTGGCATACAGGATACCCTGGTGGACAGAAGTCTATGACTGCGGCTGAACTTCAAAAGAAAGATTCTTTAAAGGTATTAGAGAAGTCTGTAAAAGGGATGTTACCTAAAAACAGATTAGGAGCTGCTATCCTTAAGAACCTTTATTTATATGAAGGAACTGAGCACAAACATGAAGCTCAACAGCCTAAAACAATTAATGTTAACGAATTTAAATAATTAATTATGTCTATAGTTCACAAAATCGGAAGAAGAAAAACTTCTGTAGCTAGAGTTTATGTAAAACCAGGTTCTGGTGTTATTACAGTAAACGGTAAAGATGCTAAAGAATATTTCTCTACAGACGTGATGGTTTACAAATTAAACCAACCGTTCATCCTTTCTGAGACTGTTGGTCAGTACGACGTTACCGTAAACGTATTCGGTGGTGGAAATACAGGTCAGGCAGAAGCTATCAGATTAGGTATTTCAAGAGCTTTATGCGAAATCAACGCTGAGTTCAGATTAGCATTAAAGCCTGCTGGTTTACTTACAAGAGACGCAAGAATGGTGGAAAGAAAGAAGCCAGGTCAGAAAAAAGCAAGAAAGAGATTCCAATTCTCAAAACGTTAAGAATTGCGATAAGCTTAAAGCAATATGCAATAAGCTTTTTGAAAAACTTATTAAAATTTTTAATTCGCTTCAAAGCCTATGGCTTACTGCCTGAAGCTTAAAGCAAAAATTGCCCGTTACGTTTAGCATCCAAACGCTTCTCCCATCTAAAGAAGTTGTTGATTGTTTAAAAGACGGAAAGTAAACTAACAAAAACAGAAAACATGGCAAAAGCAAATGTAAAAGACCTTTTAGAGGCTGGCGTACACTTCGGTCACATGACTAGAAAGTGGAACCCAAATATGGCTCCATACATTTTTATGGAGAAAAACGGTATTCACATTGTAGACTTACATAAAACAGCAGTTAAATTGGATGAAGCTTGCAACGCTTTAGAAAAATTAACTTCTGCAGGTAAAAAAGTTCTTTTCGTAGCGACTAAGAAGCAAGCGAAAGAAGTGGTTGCAAAACACGCTTCTGAACTTAATATGCCTTATATTACAGAAAGATGGCCTGGAGGTATGTTAACGAACTTCGTTACTATCAGAAAGGCGGTAAAGAAGATGAACTCTATCGACAAAATGAAAAAAGACGGTACGTTCGAAACTTTATCTAAAAAAGAAAGATTACAAGTTGACAGACAGAGAGCTAACCTAGAGAAGAACTTAGGTTCTATCGCTGACATGGTGAGACTTCCTTCTGCTGTATTTGTAGTTGACATCTTAAGAGAGCACATCGCGGTAACTGAAGCTAAGAAACTTGGTATTCCAGTTTTCGGTATCGTTGATACAAACTCTGACCCTAGAAAAGTTGACTTCGTTATCCCAGGAAACGATGATGCTTCTAAGTCTATTGATATGATCCTTAGCGTAGTTTCTGAGTCTATCAAAGAAGGTCAGTCTCAAAGAAAAGCTGATAAAGAAAAATCTAAAGAAGAAGGAGAAAAAGTATCTGCTGATACAGATGCTGATTTCGATGCAGAATAAGTAAAGATTTACGCTTTATATATTAGAAAACCACTGAATAAAATTCAGTGGTTTTTTTTGTTTTTTATTTACAATTTTTATTGTGAAAGACTTATAGAATAAGACGTCGTTACAAATTTGGTAGACTGATAAGAAGAATTGCATACCATACCGGATAATCTGTAGTTCTGGTTTTTAGGAACCATGGTATAGCCTATTTTTCCCGCCCCAATGGGGATTTTTTTAAAGAAATTGTTTCCACTTATGGTAAGGACCATGTTACAGGAGGATTTATTGCTTATAGAAATGGATGTCTTAGGATTGGATGGATCATCATTATTCAAAAGGTCGCTTAGAACTTCAGCCGTCTCAGGTTTATAGGTCTTTATCAGTTCTTCATATTCTCTTGCCGTATTAGCTGCACTACCAGAATTATTGGCAGGGTAGGGATTTCTTATCGGATAACCACCATAATTGACATTACAACTGGCAAAAATTAATGAAACCCCGGCAAAAACTAATAGCTTTTTCATACCTATTTTATTTTTTTACTTTTCTTTTTTAGAACTTTTTTCTTTGCAACGTCTTCTTGAGTAGGCTTGCGCTCAGTTCCGGGTTGCTTAGGATTATCAATGGTCACAAAGATACTTTTTTTAATATCTTTCTGAGAAATGTATTTCATGTCGCAAACATTGCTGTTGATAGAATAAAGGCCTTTATTGAGCACAATAAAATTTTCTCCGTGAGCCGGAACAGCAAGGTTATAATAATCCTTTCCCTCAATCCTGAGAACAATGTTACAGTCCGAATTATTTTTGAATAAAAGGATGGCCTCTTTACGGGTAATATCTTCATTGAACATTGCATTCAGGAGCTTTACCGTTTTTTCTTTATGTTCTGCAGAACTTTCTAAGAGGAGCCGTTTAAATTCTTCCGCCTCATTGGAATTGGGATTTCTCATAACGCTTTTAGGAATATCAGAAATCACGGGTCTAGCTTCCATAGGTTTGGCAGTACGGGCGCCCTTTGTCCATTCCGCATTTTTTAAAGCAATCAGCTTTGGCTTCAGTACACTTCTCTTCGGATCGTCAGGATGTGCATTCTTAAGATATTCTTCAATCTCCTTTATATTTGTGCTTTTTAGGATGTCTTTACTGCCTTTTTGGGCATAGGTAAAGCCTGGGAGTAGGAAGGTGAAGAATAAAACCGTCAATAGATTTTTTTTCATCAATATTATTTATATCATCAGCTTATCCGGAATTTGATGTAAGTGATCGTTTTTCCTTTTGCTGAGAACAGTTCCTCATAATACGTTTTTATATCTCTCAAATGTTCCGTACCCGGATCATATTCAGGCGCTCCATAGATGTCGTGGTGAGCACTGATGATTTCATATCCAGCTCCCTGTAAGTATCCCAGTGTATAACCGTGTAAAAATTCTGAATCGGTTTTCAGGTGAATGATCCCTCCAGGCTTCAGAAACTTTTTGTATCGGTCCAGAAAGTCAGGGTGAGTTAATCTATGTTTGGTTCTCTTGTATTTGATTTGAGGATCCGGAAAGGTAATCCAGATTTCATCTACTTCATTTTCCGCAAAGAAATAGTCAACAAGCTCAATCTGTGTTCTTAAAAAAGCCACATTATTCATATTGTTTTCTACAGCTTCTTTGGCGCCGAACCAGAATCTTGCCCCTTTGATGTCAACTCCGATAAAGTTTTTTTCAGGAAAAGTTTTTGCAAGTCCCACAGAATATTCCCCTTTTCCACAACCCAGTTCCAGAACGATAGGGTTGTCGTTTTTAAAAAAATCCTCTCTCCATTTTCCCTTCAGTTCAAAACCATTTAAAGCATCTTCTCTTGTAGGTTGGATGACGTTTGGTAATATTTTGTTTTCTGCAAATCTTGCTAATTTATTCTTGCCCATTGAGTTATAAAATGAGTGCAAAAATACTAAAATTTATATGAAATCTCTGTCTTTTGAAGCTAAAAGACAGAGTATATAGGGTAATCGGGAAGAGATTATTGACCTCCCAAAGCTACCATGATCGCGCTTTGTATTGTTTTCTGGGAAGCATATTGAGCTCCACATACCAGACTGGTAAAAAGATATTGTCCTTTTTCTATCACTATAGAGCTTTCAGCATGGGCAGGCACAGCCAGCCTGTATTTGGTAGTACCTACTCCTTCCATTCTTACGATAATATT
The DNA here is from genome assembly GCA_001013295.1 of Chryseobacterium indologenes. Lineage (GTDB taxonomy): Bacteria > Bacteroidota > Bacteroidia > Flavobacteriales > Weeksellaceae > Chryseobacterium > Chryseobacterium indologenes_B. Next base: position 18,096 of record LAZY01000066.1, read on the forward strand.
ACAATCCGATTTGTTTTGAATCAGCACAATACTTTCTTTGGCTTTAGGGTCATTATCAAAAAGGGAATTTAAGATTTTTACCGTCCTGTTTTTGTGTTCTACGGGAGATACGGCCATAAGCATGTTGAATTCTTCAGCTTCGGCATTGGGAATTGCAGCATTGGAAGCGGTATTGACCACAAAAGTATTCTGGGCATTACTTGGTGTGTAAACTTCAGTAGGTTGTTTTGCTGCCAGTTCAGCCTTATATTTTGCAATCTGTTTCTGCTTGATGATGGCATTCATTTCATCAAAAGTGATCTTTGTAGAAGGTCTTCTTCGTAATAATGCAAGCATTTCCTGCATATCCTTTACCTTCTGGTCTGCAGGATGGGCGTTTTTGATGTATTCCTTCATCATTTCCATTACTCGTGGTTTCAGAACAGATCTTCGGGGGTCATCAGGATGGGCATCTCTCAGAAAAGCATTGATCTCGTAGATGTTATTACTTTTCAAAATGTTCGTGTAGTCTTTCCCTCTTTTTTGGGCAGACACACTAAAAAACAGAACCAAGCCAAAAAATAAAAATATTTTTTTCATTAATTAATATTAAGTTAGAAATGGGTACTTTACTTAATTTGTGTTTGGCAATTAGTTTTTAATAAATAACGGAATACAAGTGTTTTTATTTTAAACACTTTATTGTGATATAAAAATAAACATATTTTTGAATATTGAAGAAAGATATGCGATAAAAATTGAATAATCAAAATAGGATATAATATATGCTGAAATTAAATCTGATAACTTCTTCATATAGCAAAAAAAAATCCATGCATTACGATGCATGGATTCTGTGTAGATATGTTTAAAGGATACTATTCACTGCTTTGATCTGTCTTTTGTTTAAGCGCAGGAGGACCGACAACTTCCTGTAGATTCGAATTCTTAAGTCTTCTCTGGTAGATAGGCAGATATTTTTCAATAGGAATTTTAACCGCCTCAAAGTTTCCAGCCAATATATAAGGCTGAATATTTTCAGAAGTATACACGAATTGAAGGAAATTATCAATTAAGTTTTCAGGGATCTTAAACTTCAGAAAATAATCTTTTCCCAAATAATTTTTGATCTGAGTAACAGAGCTGTTCATTCTTTCATAAGCCTGATAACGCTGCTTTTTCTTTCTCTCTCCGGAAAGAATATCGTAGATGCTTTCCAGGCTGAAAGTAAGCCCTCCATCTCTTAATCCGGCAACAGGAAGTTCCGGTGGAGTTCCGTCTCCTTTAGGCTCCGGAAGTCCGATTACTTTTTTGAGTTTGTAAGCCTTATCTTCTTTTCTTAAAGAGTTTACATCATACCGAAGATTTCCGGTAGGTTTGAATCTGCTGAGTACAATTTCCTGAATTTCATAATAGGCAATCTTGAGCTCAACCAGGTTTTTCTGTTGTATCAACTGAGGAGTCAGTTTAATGTCTTTTCTTTCGGTAACGATAGACGTAAAACGGATGACATCTCCCGGATTGGCAGGAATATTAAAATTGCCGTTGAAATCCGTAAGAACGGTTTTCTGAGTGTTCAGATTGGTAACATATACCTGATTAAGATACAAAATCGAATTGTCTCGAAGGAATACCTCTCCGGAGTACGTTTGTGCATTGATTTTTGCAAGAAATATCAATAGCAGCAGTGTAAACAGTTTCTTCATATAATGCGCAAAATTACATAGAAATACAGCAATTTGTGACTATTTAGATAGAGAATACAGGTTAAAGTTATATTAAACTTTACCAGTAAATTGTTAATGAGTGTTATAAACCTATAATGAACTTAACAAAATCAGTATTATGCCGAAAAATCGGAAGAAAGAATGCCGGAACTTATGCGTATTCTCATTCAGTCTTTCTTCCATTTTTTATCGGTGTTTTACAAGGAGCCAGCTGGAATATTTAATAGAAAGAGCAGACCCATATTCTGTCCAGGTGATAAAATACCAGTACGTTGCGGTAGGTACATATCGGCCGCCGATTCTTCCGTCCCAGGTATATTGGTTTTCAGGAGTCCCTCTGAAAACTTCAGCCCCATAGCGGTCAAAAATCCGGAATACAAGATTTTCATTGGCCATCAAAGCAGAATAATTGATCATTTCATTATATCCGTCTCCATTGGGAGTAATAGTATTGATCAGGTTAATGATTGCAAAAGGCTGTTTCACTTCTTCACACATTTTGGAATCTCTTACAAATACATGATGTGCCCCTCTTGGTACATTGTAGAAGACATTTGAGCTCTGCCATACCACTGCATCTAAGGAATACTGATAGGGAGGTGTACCACCGGTTACACCTACTTTTACGGTAGTCCCGTCTATTTCAATCGATGTGATCATTGGGCTCGGCAATTCTGTTACGTTTACATATTGCTTGTACACGCAGCCGTTAGATGTAAGTTCTACCCAATAGCTTCCTACAGGAACATTACTGATCGAAGGGGTAGTGGCTCCGGTACTCCACAGGTATCTGTCAAATCCTGGACCGGCATCCAGTGTCGTGGTAGTCTTCGGACATATGGCTACATCTTTCAGCAGATCTGATTTTTTAGGAATTTTAATGGTGATCTTAATCGTACCTACTTCCGGACAAACTCCATTTTTTTGGAAACGGATGTAATAGGTTTGAGAAGTATTAATATTGACTGATGCAGGAATCGCATTCGTATTATTTTGTGCATCAGCTAACGTTGCATGGAAAGTATAAGTGACATTCGGATCCAGCGTAAACTGAGGAATAAACTGTACTAGGTTGACGGTTTTGATTCCATCCAGATCATCATCGCAGACATTTTCTGTAACAGACTTTGTGATGAGTTGTATTCTTCCGCCGATACTGAATTGTAAAGGCTTGACTACAGAGGCACATCCGTCAGGAGAATCTACTCTGATATAGATAGTTGTTGTAGTTGTATAGCTCCAGTTATTAGGCAGGGTATTGTTATTTCCGGCGTTGGCATCCGCAAGATTTGCGTAATATCTTACATTGGTAAAATAGGTTGGGTTATTAAGAACAATACCGGTTACATTAGACAAAATGATATTGACTGTCCCGTCTAAGTTATCATCACAGAAAACCCCATTGTAATTATCCAAAACAATGGCTTTGTTAAAGAGTGACAGAGTAATCTGGGCAATGCTTTTGCAGCCAATGTTATTTTTTACAACAGCATAGATAATGGTTCCGTTAGGAGCGGTATAAGAATTAGGAGTATTGATTAATGCAGCAGGATTTTCCGTCTGGGCATCTGCTAGCGTTGGATAATAAGTTATAGTAACAGGGTTGTTAGTGGTTACATTAGCGGTAGTAAGGTTGAATGTTCCCTGTCCATTAATATCGCAGGCCTGTAGTGTTGTATTGTTGACTTTAAGTGCTAAAATATTAATGGTTACGGTTACCGTTTCACAATCCGGAAAAACAGGATCATTTCCACAAAATGTATAGGAAAATGTGTCATTTCCTGCAACTCCGGGCGTATTGGCAGTATAAGTAATGATCCCTGTGGTAGGGTTGATCACAGCTGTTCCCAAAGTAGGAGTCGTCATAATGGTAACACTGCCCGGAACAGGAGTCTGAGAAGAGCTGCTGAAGGTAGGGGTTATCGTTTGTGAGGTACAGATACTATAAGTGGTTGTACTCAGTTTAGTACAGTTCTGAACTTTAAATTGTTCGGTAACTAAAGGGGCACAGCTGCCCATTGTTACAGAGCAGGTATAATACCCGGATTGAGTTGGGGTAATGGAGGAGGAAGTAGCTCCGTTGATAATGATCCCATTCCTGTACCATTGATAAGTGTCATAAATGATAGGATCTACGGTAAGTACAATTCCAGGAGCACAATCTCCACCTGATTTTAAAATTACAGGCTGTGTAGGAAATCCTGCGAAGAATCCTCCGTATCCTACTGCATCACTTCCTGCGGTAATTCCTGCGGTAATAGCCTTGTCTGAAACAATAGTGATGGTTCCCGTGACATTGGGAATTCCGTAGGTCACCCAGTTAGTTGTTCCTGTCATGTTATAAGGACCGGATAGGGCTGGCGGGTTTGCTCCATTGATGGTAACCACAGCTCCTCTTTCAGTAATCAGGTTAAGTTTTGTAGGAATATTAAGAATCCCGTTGGGGTTTCCGTTGGAAAGAACAAAATTTTCGTTGATGAATCCGAGTTCATTGATTTGTTTGGGAAGATAACAGTTCAACGCCGGAATAAAGTTGAAACCTCCTGTTGCCACTTCATTTCCTGAGCCGGAATCACCCGCCAGAATCTGGTAAACATATGCATTTTTAGTGGTTCTGATGTATAAGTTATAGTGCCCGTTACCCTGAAGCATGTATTTGGTATCAGGGATTACGAAATATTTACCGGTATTGATTGTTGCGACAGGCAATAATTCATTATTGACATAAATCTGGGTATTGTCTTCAGTCGCAATGATGACTGCGCCCTCCATATTAGCACCAATACTTCCATTTCCTTTTACCAGGGCAAATTCACTCCCCAGTCTGTTGACAGGTACAGCCTGATCCATTAAAATATCAGAACTGGTAGGATAATTTCCGGCATATTGCCCGTTGAAATTCCCGTTAGTAATATTGACAGGTTTATCAGCGGTGATTTTTGAACCAATGAAACCATCAAAATTTCCTGTAATATTTCCAATTCCGTCAATGATATAAGACTGTCCTTTGTTTAGAGTGAAGGTCATGGTAGGATTGGTCGCTCCCGTAGTTCCGTTTGAAAACTGGACGGTAGGGCTGTATCCGGTAATGGTAACAGTTGTATTGTCTTCCGTGGCCAGAACACTGGTCATAAAATTCAGAATATCATTACTTACCGAAATAGGTGCTGATGCTGCATGGAAGCTTTTACCCGTGGAAGGAATTCCCTTGGAGGTAATAATCTCGGCATGATTGTATACCGAAAATCTTAAATTGGCATAAAACGGAAACTCAGCTTTCAGGTATAATCCTTTTGTAGTAGGAGTGAAGAGATCCGTCTGTAGAGTGGTGATGATATAATTTCTCAGTACATCAAATTTCTGCGGATTGTTTTTGCTGATATTCACAGTTCCAATCAGAACATTGTTATTATAGATACTCACCGGGAAAGGGGTTGTTCTGTTGGTAGATAAATAAAGTTTCTGATATGGGCTGGGCGCACCACTCCTGTCAATCATAGGGGCAAACCAATGTTCCCTGTCCAGTTGAGCGAAAGCAGAGGCGAAAAAATAAAATATAAATAAAAAAGATAGAATTTTCTTCATCTAGTATTAGTCTTTATCACAAATTTAATAATAAAAAGCATTGTATCCTTGAAAAGATAATAAAAAAACCACGATTTGGGAATCGTGGTTCTAAAATTGTAAAGTAAAATAATTATTCTCTGTTTTTTACCATAATCCATCCGGTGTATTTTATGGCAGTTTGTTTATTGTTAGGCTCATTCCATCCTATTTCATACCAGTAGTTTCCTGTAGGAATTCTTTTGCCTCCGGAAGTACCATCCCATTTATATCCATTAGTCTTATCCGCCTGGAAGACCTTACTTCCGTATCGGTCGAAAATATTACAGACCAGGTTGTTTTTTACAGCCAGAGATGAGTAATCTATAAAATCATTCTTACCATCTTCATTAGGAGTTATCACATTGATAAGGTTAGGAACGGTGATGTCTACTTTTATCGGCTCACAGTTGTAATTGTCTTTTACATATATGCTTACATTACCTCTTGCAACATTGTTAAAGACATTAGAATCCTGCCAGTTAATATTGTCTATAGAGTAATGATAAGGTTGGGTACCTCCAATAACGTTCACTGTTACGGTATTGTTCGAAATATCAATATTGGAAATGACAGGGTGCTCCGAAGCGTATACTTTTACAGTCTGCATGGTTACACAATCTCCGGTCTTCAGTTTTACCCAATAGATACCAACTCCTACATCTTTAATGGTCTGAGTAGTTGCTCCGGTGCTCCATTCATAGCTTTTAAAGCCTGGTCCTGCATCAAGTGTTGTTTTCTCTTCCATGCAGATGATCTTATCTTTCAGAACATCAGATTTTACAGGTGGCAGTACAACAAGAGTAACTACTGCTACGCTGTAACAACCGTTGGCATTGATCACTTTTATATAAACAACACCGTTAGGAGCCACATAATTAGCAGGATTTAATATTTCATTAGTTCCTGCATGAGCGTCTGTAAGTGACGGATAATATTTCTTAGTAATATTGAGTGCCGTTGTTACATTCACATTGATAAGATTAAATAATCCTGTTGCAATATTAGACTCAAGGAAGCAGGTTCTTATAGTTGCATCATTTACTTTTGGATTTTCAGAAACGGTCAGGTTGAGGGTTATCTGTTCACAATCGGTGAAGTCAGGGTTATTTCCGCAGAACTGATAGACTATGGTATCGGTTCCGAAATAATTGGATGCAGGGGAGTAGCTTATAACTCCCGTAACAGGATCAAGGACAGCATTGCCATGAGCCGGAGGGGTGAGAATGGTAACAGTCCCCGGAACTACAGTTTGGGTAGAATTGGTGAAAGTAGGTACAATCTGCTTTACACCATTACATACCGTATCGTTCATGGTTGTTTTCTTAAGGCAGGTATATACTTTGTAGATAGGAGTAATTACTGGCGGACATGAACCTACTGTAATTTTTACAGAATAATTTCCTGACTGTGTTGGGGTATAGGTATTGGCATTAGCTCCAGGGATGGCAACGTTGTCTCTATACCATTGATAAGTATCAAAACTGTCATCCACTTCCAGTACAATTCCCGGAATACATTCTCCATTTTGTTTGGCAATAACGGGAATCGAGGAGAACCCTGAAAAATATCCGCCATAGCCTACCACACCACTTCCTCCGGATATTCCAGCCGTTACAGCTTTGGTAGAAGCGATGGTAACATTTCCTGTGATGTCCGGAATAGAATAGGATACCCAATTCGTAGTTCCTGTCACGGGATAAGGTCCCTGTACAGCAGGCAAAGGAGCATTGTTTACCGTCACCACAGCGCCTGTTTCTGTCAGGATGTTTAGCTTTACGATATGTCCGGTAAGTGTTGTAGAATAAGGCAGGTCTTTAATCTTCCCGATCTCATCAATCTTTCTGGGCAGATAACAGTTCAATGGAGGGATATAATTAAAACCTAATGTGGCATTACTGGCTGCCACTCCCGCCATGAGCTGATAGACATATACATTTTTGGTTGTTCTGATGTACATATTATAGTGATCATTCCCCTGATTGATATAATTGGTATTGTTCACCTTATTTACTCTGTAGCTTTCCCCTTCAGCCAATGTGGCAACAGGAGTCGTTCCGTTATTAATGTATACCTGGGTGCCTCCTTCCGTAGCAACAATCAGGGCATCTTCCATTCTTCGGCTGATGTCTCCGTTTCCTTTTACGACTACGAATTCATTACCAAGCCTATCTACCGGTACAGACTGGTCCATAATAATATCCGACCCCTGATAAGTTCCGCCGGCAGCCATCGCAAATTGACCGTTGAAATTTCCGTTGGTTACAGAAATCGGTTTATCAGATTCAATTTTGGCGCCTATGAAACCTTCTTTGTTGACTGCCTGATTACCTATTCCTTCAATAATATAGGATTGTCCTTTATTTAAAGTAAAAGTAAGGGTAGGATTGGTTACTCCGGTCCATCCGTTGGTGAAAATAATATTTGGAGAATAATTGGAGACAGTCACCTTTGTGTTATCCTCTGTCGCCAGAATTCCGGTCGTAAAATTATACTCGGCGTTGAGTTCCTCGATAGGAGAGGTTACGGCATAAAATTTTGTGCCGATTCCTGCTTTACCTTTTGAGGTTAGAATTTCACCATGCTGGCTTACCGAGAATCTGTAGGTTACAAAATAAGGCTTAGGCCCTTTGGTGTACAAACCTTTGTTTCCCACAGTAAATAATTCGCCATTGATACTGGCTACCATTCTGTTTAAGGGAACATTGAAAGTTTGTGGTGATCCTTTACTTATTGTTACTGTACCCAGCAAGGCATTATTGCTGTAAATATCTACACTGAACGGAGTGACTGAGTCCGTTGAGAAGTAGAGTGCCTGCATGGGGGTAACTATTTTGGGTGCTCTGGCTGCCATGGGGGCAAACCAATGTTCTGTATCTCTTTGGGCAAAAAGTAAGGCCGCAAATAATAACAGAAAAACAGATAAAGTTTTTTTCATAGATTATTTATTATGGTTTTTACAAAAATATAAGAATAATCGATTGGTTTATTAAAAAAATAAATTAATCTGTTATTGTATCAATAAAAAAACCACGATTATATTAATCGTGGTTTTTGAATTTATAATTTTTAATAAATTATTCTCTGTTTTTTACAAGAATCCATCCTGTGTATTTTATTGGAGTTTTGTCTTTGTTAGACTCATTCCAGTTGATATGATACCAGTAAGTTCCTGTTACAATCTTTTTGTCGTAATGTTTTCCATCCCACTTGTAGTTGTTGAACTTGTTTCCGGTGAATACCATATTTCCATATCTGTCATATACTACAAAAGTAAGGTTTTCTTTGTAAGCCAGTTCGCTGTAGTCGATGAAGTCATTTACATTATCTCCGTTTGGTGTGATCGCATTCAATAGGTTAGGAACAGTAATCTCTACTGATATAGGGGTACAGTCATAAGAATCTTTCACATAGAAAGTATGCTGTCCTCTTGATAATCCTGTGAATATATTCGAATCCTGCCAGTTAGCTGTTCCATCAACAGAGTATTTATAAGGAGCTTTACCACCGCTTACCACTACTGTTGCATTGTTGTTATTAAGCTCTACAGTCTGGATTACCGGATCTTCAACTTTTCTCACTCTTACAGTCTGCGTAAGGAAACATCCGTCTTTACCAAGAACTACAGTGTATTCTCCTACTCCTACGTTTCTGATTCCTGGAGTATTAGCTCCAGTGCTCCACTGATATGAATCATATCCAGGACCTGCATCAAGATTGGTTTTAGCATCAATACAGATGTACTGATCTACCAGTATAGGTGACTTCTTGATAGGAAGTGGAATCAACTGAATCTTCGCATTAGCTGTACAGCCTTCAGCGGTAGTTACTTTTACATATACATATCCTCCGGTTGAAGGGAATTTTTCAGGAGTTGTAATCTCATTTATTCCGTTAGTAAGGTCATTTAATGAACGGTAGTATTTTTTTGTGATAGCTCCGTAATCAGAAAGCTTAGCTTTAGTAAGATCAAAATAAGCATAAGGCTCTATATCATACCAGCACGCTTTGATCACTGCGTCATATACAATAAATGGTACTACAGTAAGGTTTAAGGTTACTTGTTCACAATCTGTAAACTCTACATTGTTTCCACAGAATTTATAAATAATCTTATCTGGACCCAGGTATCCTGTTGTAGGAGTATAGGTGATCGTTCCGTTTGCATTAACGACAGCTGTACCATGCGTAGGTTGCGTTAAAATTACTACTGTACTTGGAACCACAGTTTGGGTTGACGAAGTAAATGTTGGTGTAATAATTTTCGTAGAACAAGCGTTAAGCGTTTGCGTTGTTTCTTTTAAACAAGTTTGTACTTTATAAATAGGTGTTGTAACAGGAGGACATGTTCCCATTGTTACTTTTACCGTATAATTTCCAGACTGAGTTGGAGTATAAGTATAAGAAGTCGCTCCAGGAATTGGAACTCCGTTAAGGTACCACTGGTAGCTTTCGTATCCATCATCCACTTCCAGAACGATACCTGGAACACATTCACCTGTTTTTTTAGCAATAAGAGGGATTGATGAGAATCCGGCAAAGTAACCTCCGTATCCTGCAGAGCTATATCCTCCATTGATACCTGCTGTTACTGCTTTTGTAGAAGTGATAGAAATATTTCCTGATACTCCGCTTATTGCATAGGTTACCCAGTTAGAATTTCCGGTTAACGGATAAGGTCCGTCTGCTGGTAGAGGAGGGCTGCTATTTACCATTACGGTTGCACCTGCCTCAGTTAGGATGTTTAATTTTACTATGATCCCTGAAGGGGTACTGGCTCCAGCCGTACCAAGAGGCATCTCGTTGATCTTTCCGATTTCGTCGATTTTTCTTGGAAGGAAACAGTTCAAAGGTGGGATGTAGTTAAACCCATTGGTTGCTGCATTAGAGTCAATTCCGATAAACTGGTATAAATAAACATTTTTAGTCGTCGAAATAAACATGTTGGAATGATTTCCAGGCCCCGCTTGAGTAACATAGCTGGTTTCATTAATTCTATACCATCCGCCTGCATCAAGAGTAGCAATTGGGGTAGTAGCACCGTTTATATAAACTTCAGTATTGTCTTCCGTAGCGATGATAAGACCTCCTTCCATATTCAGTGAAGGCTGAGTAGATCTTGTTTTTACCATAGCGAAAGTATTCCCAAGTCTTTCTACTGGAACCGACTGGTCAAGAATAGGGTCTGTTCCACTTGGGCTGGCTGAGAAATTACCATTACAGCTTCCATTGGTAAGGGTAATCGGTTTGTCTGAAACTATTTTAGCTCCCATAAAACCGTTCTTGTTACCTGCCTGTGAACCTGATCCGGCATAAATAAAGGATTGTCCTTTTTGTAAAGTTACAGAATGGGTATTACCGGTAACGCTGGCTCCATTGATGAATGTTACTCCAGGAGTAGCAGCATTCCATGTTACCGTTACATTGGTATTGTCTTCGGTAGCCATGATACCCGCTGTAAAGTTATAATAAGAAGTAAGGTCCGTATTAGGGCTCTGGGCAACGAAGAATTTTTTCCCTATCCCGGCTTTTCCTTTACTGGTAATAATTTCCCCGTGAATATCCTGTGCCAGTCTTAAACTACAGTAAAAAGGTTTTGTTGCTTTTAAGTAAAGCCCTTTGGTAGAAACGTTAAAGGCATCAGTGAGTGTTTGTGACGAAATAAGGTTATTCGCAACCTTATAAGTTTGCGGATTCCCTTTACTGATGGTAACTGTTGTAAGAACAATATTGTTATTGTAAATAGTTACATCAAAAGGAGTTACCGAGTCGGTGGATAGGTATAACATATTTGTATAGCTTCCGAGGTTGTAGCTATCAAAGTATGGAGCAATCCAGTGCTCGGTATCCCTTTGTGCAAAGAGTGTATTAATTGTCAAAAAAATTAATACCAAACTGAGTAGAAATCTTTTCATGTGTATGGAATTAGGATTTCTACAAAATTAAAATAAAAATTGAAATACTTTTAATAAAATGTAAATAAATGTTAAAAAATTATTCCCGATTTTTAATTAAAAGCCATCCTGAGTACGAAACTGGTAATTGAGTATCAGGTTCAGTCCATCTTATTACATACCAGTAAGTTCCCGTCGGAAGGTTTCTACCATTGGATTTCCCGTCCCATACATAGTTTTTATCAGAGGATTTATAAACAGATGCCCCATATCGGTCTGCTACTTCAATTGATACATTTTGTTTGATTTTTAATTCTGAATAATTCAGAACATCATTGATTCCGTCTCCGTTTGGAGTGATCGTGTTGATAAGATTGATGATAAGGAACTCTTTGGTTACAGGACGACATCCGTCTGCTCCCAATACATATACTGAATGAAGTCCTCTCGATAATCCGGTGAAAACATTAGAGGTCTGATAATCAAAACCGTTCAATGAATATTTATAAGGAGCTGTTCCTCCGGTTGCAAATACAGTAGCTGTAGTACCTACTACATCTATTCTTGTGATAGTCGGAGCCTGTGCTGCTGCTACATTCACTTGCTGACGGTATACACATCCATTGAATCCAAGGTCTACATAATAAGTTCCGGGTCCTGCAGAAATTGTTTGGCTTGTAGCTCCTGTATTCCATAAATAAGACGTGAATCCAGGTCCGGCATCCAGCATGATTTTATCGTTGGAACAAATGATCTGATCCTGAAGTTTAGTTGATTTCTTTGGGCTTTTCAGATTTAGGGTGAGAACAGCAGTATTAGGACATGCTGCACTACTTTGGAATCTTATATAGAAAACACCACCTGCTACCGTAAGAGTTTGCGCAGCTGAAACAGGATTAATTCCCGCCTGTGCATTAGCAAGAGAGGTATAAAAAGATAAAATTACCCCCGGATCATTAGTAAACAGTCCTTTGTAGTCATTAAGGTTTACCGCTTCAGAACCGTTAAGGTCATTATCACAAATCTCAACTTTTGCACTTCCTGTGATCAGAGGAATTTTATTTCCGATGGTAAAATTGATCTGTCCTAAAACAGGAGGACATCCGCCCACATTGGCTGATACTCTTACATAAACCGTTGTATTGGCAGTAAAGGACCAGTTGGCAGGAAGCGTATTATTGTTTCCCGCATTGGCATCAGCCTGGCTAAGATAATAACCTACCTGGAAGTTCGCAGGGTTGGTAACAATCTGCGGAGTTATGTTAGCGAAATTAACATGTACAATCCCTTCAAAATTATTATCGCAGATATTTGCATTGAAGTTGCTGGTATTAAGGTTTGGAGTAGGATAAGTAGTTAATGTGATGGTGGCTACTTTAGAACATCCATATACCGAAGTTACATTCACGTATATAGTTCCGGCCGGTCCTGAATAGGAAGCCGGATTGGCGATCTGGCCTGTCAGGTTTGCATTGGTGAAATAGGCTTTCGTAGCCGTTGGGTCCGGTGTTACATTAGCGGTTGTAAGGTCAAATGTTCCATTTCCATTAGCTGCCGCACAGGAATTCATAGAGACATTGGTAGTTTGCAGAACATGGGTATTGACTACAATTTTAAAATATTCAAAAGCAGCCGGATTTCCGGTTCCCTGAATATAGTAGGAGAATGTATCGGTAATGTCTGTAGTAATACCAGGATTCGGAGTATAAGTAATCTGTCCCGTTGCTGGATTTACGTTCACAGTTCCGTTGGTAGGCTGTACAATAATATTGGTATAAGCAGGATCAATAGTCTGAGTCGAATTGGTAAATACCGGATTAATTACCTTAGAATTACATGATCCTATCTCATAGGTTGTTGTGGTGATCGGCGGACATACCGTATAATCATATTCTGCGGTAAATCTGGATTCACAATTGGTTTTGGTAATATAGCAGGTGTACATTCCCGATCCATACAGATCAGGGTTGATCGTAGGATTTGTTGCTCCGGGAATGGCTACTCCGTTAAGGTACCATTGGTAAGCGTCTGAGCCGGCTTCTACTTCAAGCTGTACTCCATAATAACAGTCGCCGGTTTTAGTAATCACCGGGATGGAAGAGAAACCTGCAAAATATCCTCCGTATCCTACAGCTCCGTTTCCTGCTGCAATTCCTGCAGTGACAGGTTTTGTAGAAGTTACTGTAACGTTTCCTGTCACATTCGTTTTGGAGTAGGTAACCCAGTTGGAATTTCCGTTTACCGAAACAAATCCTGTAACAACAGCTCCGTTCACGGTTACTGTAGCTCCGGCCTGAGTGATGATATTAAGTTTAGTATCATAAGAAGTATTGCCTATTTTGTCAATAAATCCTATTTCATTGATCTCTTTAGGTAGAAAACAGCTTAATGGTGGGATGAAATTCATTCCTCCTGTCTGGTAAACGGTATTTCCCGAAGCACCGGCAAGAAGCTGATATACATAGACATTCTTATTGGAAGAAATTCCCATGTTGTAATTTCCGTTACCTTTATTAATATAGTTATTTCCTTCAATCATATAATAGTCTCCCGCATTAAGGTTAACTCCATTCACAGGATTTCCGTTTATGGTAAGGGTTGTTCCGTTTTCAGTAGCAATGATCATTGCTTTTTCCATTCCTACTGAATTAGGACCGTTTCCTTTTACCATGACAAAGTCTTTCCCCAGTCTTTCTGTAGGTACGGCCTGGTCCATCAGAATATCTACGTTAGTACTGTTTTGAGCGGTGTAGAGACCATTGAAGTTTCCGTTTGTTACGGATACAGGCTTATCTGCGACAAGTTTTGCTCCCAGTAGTCCTCTTCTGTTAGGAGTTCCTCCCATATCACTATTGACGTCGAGGATGTAGGATTTTCCTTTATTGATTTTAAATGTTCTGGTAGCCATTACACTGCCGTCTGCGAAAATAATGCTGGGATTATATCCTGATACAGTTACCGTAGTGTTGTCTTCAGTAGCAGTTACCCCTACGGTAGAGTTGACATAGTCTTTGGGTGATGTTGTAGGTGCTGTTCCTATGAAAAATGTTTTTCCAACCCCTGCCATTCCTTTAGAGGTAATGATTTCAGCTTGTTGAGGAACTGAAAACCTGAAGTTGGCAAAGAATTTTTTACTTCCTTTGACGTGTAACCCCATTGAATTTTGGGTAAACAGGTTGTTGGGAGTAGAAGCAATCATGAAATTGCTCGGAATGGTAATTTGTACAGGATTGTTTTTACTTACCTGTACGGTAGAATACACAATGTTATTATTAGATACCTGTACGGAAAACGGAGTCGTCTCGTTGGTAGACAGATACAGAAAACATTGTGGCGGATTATTCCCCTGAAGAGAACTTGCCGACATGGGTGCAAACCAGTGTTCATTATCTAATTGTGCATTAACAATTAAACAAATAAAAGTGCAAATAGCGAGTAGAAATTTTTTCATGCGTTATTATAAGGGCCGCAAATTTAAGCATTAATAATCAAATTTTTATATAAAAAAAATATTGAAATTGAGTTTATGGTTTAATTGCTGAATATTTAAAATTTGCTTCATATTGCGTTAATGCTCGCAACGGTTTTCTGCACAAAAAAATCCCGGTGAAGATTCACCGGGATTCTATAGGGTATAAAAGATTGGATTATAAGCTTACTCTTACAAATCCTGTTACTTTTAAGTCTGGGTTTACAGATTTTACGTAATCAGCAACTGAGATACTAGAATCTTTAATGAAATCCTGGTGTACCAAAGTGTTGTCTTTGTAGAATCTCTGCATTTTACCTTTAAGGATATTATCGATAATGTTTGCAGGCTTACCTTCTTCAGTAAGTTTGTGTCTTTCGATTTCTAATTCTTTATCGATAGTTTCCTGAGAAACTCTAGTTTCATCTAAAGCGATTGGGTTCATAGCAGCAGCTTGCATAGAAACAGATTTAGCAACTTCGTCAGCTCCGTCTACTTTTGCAGAAAGAGAAGTAATTGCAGCAATTTTGTTTCCAGCGTGGATGTAAGCTC
Organism: Chryseobacterium indologenes; assembly: GCA_001013295.1. Lineage (GTDB taxonomy): Bacteria > Bacteroidota > Bacteroidia > Flavobacteriales > Weeksellaceae > Chryseobacterium > Chryseobacterium indologenes_B. The sequence continues at coordinate 33,320 of LAZY01000066.1, forward strand.
CTAGGAATGGTCCTTCGATTCTTTCGAATGTACCGATTTCGATTTTTTCACCGATAACACCTGTCTGCTCGATCAATTTCTCAGCAACAGTCATTCCGTGGAAGTCTGTAGCTAATAATTCTTCTTTAGTAGCAGCAAAGATTGCCATTTCAGCTAATTCGTAAGCTAGCTCGATGAAAGCTTCGTTTTTACCAACGAAGTCAGTTTCGCAGTTTAGAGAGATAATAGCACCTAAAGTGTTATCTTCGTTTACTCTTGCGATTACAGCTCCTTCAGTAGACTCTCTGTCAGCTCTGTTTGCAGCAACTTTCTGTCCTTTTTTTCTAAGGATATCTACCGCTTTTTCGAAGTCTCCTTCAGCTTCAACTAGAGCTTTTTTGCAGTCCATCATACCTGCACCTGTTTGGTTTCTTAATTTCGCTACGTCTGCAGCAACTGGTGTATAAGACATAATATCTATTATTTTTTATTTAAGATTAGTATTAATTTTTAGCTTAAATTTAGAGCAGTGCAAAGATAATGATTTTAATGATAAACTAAAAAAGGACTTTTCACGTTATTGATATATTTAATACTATTTTAAAGATTTGATTAATGAAAAAAATCTTCCTCCTTCTATTTATATGCATTTTTTCTCTTGGTTTTAGCCAAAAAAAGAAAAAAACAAAATCTAAAGCTGTTGTAGAAAAAGAAACGGTTATTATTTATACAGAACAGGAAGCTGAGACTTCAAAAGAGACCAGAGTGATTGCGGGATTTATCAAACAAAACCCCGGGCATGCCCGAAATGATTATTTTAAGAAAAGACTGATGGAGATTATCATGGCCGACAATTCTCCTGAAGCTAAACCTACGATTAAGCCGATCAGCAGAGAAAAAATTGAAAATATCGTTAAAAATAACGAACTGAACAGCGGTAAAGTAATCGCAGCAAATAAAAAATCTGAGGCCAATACTGCTAAGAATACAGATAAAATAGATAATGCTGTCAAAGCCTTGAAAGAAGAAAGGTTGGCAAGCTACGCTTCGGTGGGGGCAGCCAAAAGTGCAGGAACTTCTGCCAAATCGGAACCCAGTGAAGCCAATAAAAAGACAGCCGCCATGCTGACTCACCTTTTTAATAATGATATTAATAAAAATGAGGCCTATATTAATATTAAAAATAAATCAGCGTGCAATATGATTGTAAAGATCAACGGTAAAAAGTATTATAATCTGAGTGTTCCTGCCAAAGGGGAAAACTTTATTCTGGTAGATAAAGGAGAATATATATTGACAACAATGGTATGTGATGCCAAATATTCGTCACTGAAGAAAATTACTCAGGATATTGAGATTGTTCTCAATGTTGCTGATTAGATAGGAAGAAAACTAAAGTAAGAAAGACTGCTTCATTTTGAGGCAGTCTTTTTATTATCTATTACTTTTCAGCTTTATTTTTCCAGAATTCTACCTGTTGTTTCAATTCTTTGATACGTTCTTCGTATTGCTCAATTAATTTTTCCGAAGTATGGTAATTTATGGTTTGATTTTGAATGACACCACTTCCATTATCATTTGAAGAATCATTATTGTTGTTCACCTGAACATATCCTTCCTCTGGTTTTAAAATATCCTCCATACTTACATCCAATGTAGTACAGATATTTTCGATATGATTGATCCATGAATTGGTTTCCCCATTTTCTATCCGCTGATAAGTTGAGCGGGAAATATGCAGTTTCTCAGCCAGTTCTTCCTGAGATAAGCTTTTTTCTTCCCTGTATTTTCTTATTCTTTTTCCAATGGTTGTATTCATGGCTCCCTATATTTGAATACGACAAATATAATTTATTTTTTAAATATAAGGTGCATCAGAAATAGGGCAGAAGGGTATATGGTAATTCATTAGATTTGGAAAAAAGTTTTATATTTAATCACCAAAAAAACAAAAAACAATGAGAAAAAAAATGATTCTCAGGCTGTCCGTTCTGGCAGTCTTTCTCACTCTGCTATGGTCGTGCCGGAGTGAAGATTTTACAAAAGCAGAGACCAATCCTCAAAGAAACAATACTGAATTCTTTAAGCACAGATCTTCTTTGAGTGCAAAAAATACTACCGACTACATCCGTATTCTTGAAGAGTATAACAGAGAAACAGATTTTCTTTCAAAAATGCAGGATCAGAAAGGGATGCCGATCTGGGATAAGATGTATGTTGTAGAAACTGAAACTGCAACGGGCCTTATGATTCCGCTTTCCTATGATGATGAAACTATGAGTTCTGTGCTTTTTGCCACTTTAGATGGGAAAAATACAGTGACCGGAGTAAGAGATTATGACAACGCCACTCTGGAGGATATTGTCTATAATCAAAAGATCAGTGTAGAAAACCGCGAAAGTCTATTCCTGAGCTTTATGCATATGGATAACAGAACTTTTGGGAATGAACAGTTCATAGGAATCCCCAAAGACCTGTTCGTAGGCAAAAAGTCTGACGATGAATATGGAGTACTATGGGTGAGGGATTTTGCTCCTTCTTCATCAGTAATCACTCAGGAAGCCGGAAAGCTGATGATCATAGAAACCTGTTTTATAGCACTTCACTGCACTCATCATGGTACTGGTCTTTGTGATGCTGAACAAGGCTGTACTGAATGTGGGACTACATTCTGTACTTATGAAGTGATTGGAACTGCAGACAACCCTTTTCCTTCAACCGGAGGAGGAGGAGCAACTGGCGGCGGCGGTGGAGGCGGAAATGCACCGGGGCCTAATGTACCGTCAAACCCTTGTGGTATTGGAAATACGAGTCCTGCTTTCTATAGGCCTATGCCTGGTTGTGGAGGAGGAGGAACACTTCCCGAGATTGATGATCAATGTGAAAGAACAAGTCCGTCAGTGAGCCGTGTGAATAATATTTTGCATGCACCCACTATTTCTACAGAAAAAAAAGCGTTAGAAAATCATGCTGCAACTAGCTTTACAGAGTATGGAATGGCAATTGTCGGTACAGGATCATCTATTATAGCCCAAGACCCTTATACCGATAATGATCCTTCTAATCCAGGTGGAGTTACAATCACTATTCCAACTCTTGGTGATTATCTGGCCTCTGCACACAGTCATCCTGATCACGGAGCGCCTCCTCCATCCGTTAAAGATTTATATTTAACTCTTAAAAACGCCAAAGATTTTATTACTTTTCAGTCTTCGTTCGTTTTTAGTTTCAATGGTACAAAATATGCTTTTGTTATAACTGATAGGGACAAAGCAATGGCTTTTTTAGCAGCATACCCTTTTTTAAATAATACAAACAATGAAGGAAGAATATTTAATGATAAATCAACAGTAGGAAAAGACTTTCTTGAGATACTAGAAAATTATATGACTGGAAGACTTCCTTCATATTCGGGAAATAGTCAAACTGATGGGTTAGAATCGGCTTATGCTGAAATTTTAAACAAATACGATATGGGAATAAGTATTGCTAAAACAGATACAAATGGACAACTTAAACCTCTAAAGTCTGTATCTTTTAAATATACTATTCCAGCATCTGGAGGAAAGAAAATAATAGGCTACAAAGCACAACCTTGTCCTTAATGTTTATTTAACCATATATATCATTATTATGAAAACAAAAAAAATATTTATATTTCTGAGTACAATTCTTTTTTTTATTTCTTATAAGTCACAAACGAGCCAGCCAATAGCCATGGTAGATTATCCTAGTTTTTATAACCAAACAGTAAGTAATTTAAATAATATTATTCCAAATAAAACAAATTATTATAACAATTCACTTTCAGTTTTTTTACAAAAATTATCCCAAAATAGCTTAATAATACAATCCTATTACCCTGATAGTAGCTACTTGAGATTAATGTTTGTCGGTGACGCAGAAACAAGATCAGAAATTCGGAAAAAGGATTATGCTAACCCTTATATTGATGTCTATTTTAATCAACCTTTTGATTTTCAGCAGGCAACTACAATTATGAATCAATATCATTGGTTTTGGAATACGGCATCAGAAAATTTTTATAAAAATTTGATTATTAAAAAAATAGAGTTCTATGATGTAAGTGGGTTAACGGATAAAGACAGCCCACCTAAATAATTTTTACTCTAAAGAATTCCTCAAGGCAACCTTTGGCGAATTCTTTATAGTATTTCCTAAAAATAAAAACAGATAGCTGAAGATTATGAAATAATATTTCTTAATGGCTCAGAGAGTGTAATGAAGATATGGCAAAATAATTAAGTTGAAACTCAGATAAAGATCACTTTCCAACAACCTTATAATTTTGATGTCCCAAACTATTCTTAATTAATACCATTGGCTTTGGAACACGGCCTCAGAAAGTTTATATAAAATTTAATAATCAAATAGATATAATTTTGCTATGTAGGAGGTTTAACAAATAAAAGTCAAGTTCCAAAGTGATGAAATTTATTTTTTCTTTTTTTATAATACTTTATTTTCTTAGTGCTTGTTCTGTGAGACAAAAATATGTTTCTTACTTTTCAACAGGAATAGAAAATATGAAAACTTTCCCTGCTAATAAAATAGATTCTGCTAAAATTAATATTATAAATATAACCGCAAAAAAATCTTTAGAAAAATGTGCAAAACAAAAAGATGTAGAGTGTATAGATGATACAGGTATAATGATTTTGAATGCAGAATTTCCAAAGGGCATAAGTAACTTTAGAAATGATTTATTTCAAAAATTTAAGCTTCCCAAAAATGTAAGAGAAGGAGAAAATAGAATTCGTATAATTCTAGGTATAAATGATAATTTAGAAAGTATAGAGATTCTAAAATATACTGATAAAAACACCAAAAAAGCTATTGAAGATGTTTTTAAAGTGAAAGAACTTAATATCTGGAAATCAGCAAAGATGTATAATATTCCAGTAAAAGAACAATTTGAAATAAGTATTTTTATAGAAAAGAAATAAAAAAAACCACCGAAACTTCGGTGGTTTTTTTTATCCTTTAAATTGCCCCATCGCAATGAATTTGTCCTGTCTTTGAGTTTCAAGCTCCTGTCCTGTAAATTTGGAAAAAGCTTTGATATTTTGTAAGATTGAACTTTTCAGGTTTAAATATGCCGTCTCAGGATCATATTGAGCGCCTCCAAGCGGTTCTTCAATAATTCCGTCGATGAATTTCTCTCTTAGGGCATCTGCTGGAGTAAGGTTCAATGCATTGGCTGCATCTTCCTTATGATCCCAGTTTCTCCATAAGATAGAAGAGCAGCTTTCCGGTGCAATTACAGTATACCATGTGTTTTCCAACATATATACTTTGTTTCCTACACCTATTCCTAATGCTCCACCACTGGCTCCTTCTCCGATGATGTAAGTGAAGATCGGAGTTTTCAGCTGTACCATTTCAAAAATATTTCTTGCAATAGCTTCACCCTGTCCTCTCTCTTCAGCTTCCAATCCTGGATAAGCTCCCGGTGTATCTACTAAAGTTACTACAGGGATATTGAATTTTTCAGCAAGCTTCATTAGTCTTAAAGCTTTTCTGTATCCTTCAGGATTCGGCATTCCGAATCTTCTGTGCTGCCTTTCTTTAGTCGTCCTTCCTTTCTGAGTCCCTATGATCATTACTCTCTGACCGTCTAGGGTAATCAATCCTCCAATCATTGCCGGGTCATCAGCGAAATTTCTGTCTCCATGAAGTTCTAAGAAACTGCCTTTGTCTGCCATTCCGTTGATGTAGTCCAGGGTATAAGGACGATCCGGGTGACGGGACAGTTGTACTCTTTGCCAAGGTGTAAGATTTTCATAGATTTCTTTTTTCTTTTCCAAAATCTTATCCTCAATCTGGCTGCATGCTAATTTTACATCAACACCACTTTCTTCTCCTACTAAAGAACACGTCTGGTATTGATCCATCAATTCTTTGATAGGAAGTTCGAAACTTAAATATTCCATTTCTTGAAGTAAATTAAATCTTTCAAATGTATGAAAAATTATGGTAATTCTATTTAAAATTATTTACAGCATTGCTTATTCTGGCGATACTTTCCTCTTTACCAATGATTTCCAGAATATCCGGAACGTCTGGGCCTTTCAATTCTCCTACCAAAGATAAACGAAGCGGCATCATTACTTTACCCATTCCCAAACCTTTGTTTTCTGCAAAATCATGCATGGTCTGCTTTAATGTTTCAGCAACAAAGTCTGTAGATTCAAATACAGTAGCCAATTCTCCTAAAATAGCAGAAGTCTCGTCATTCCATGCTTTTTTAGAGGCTTTTTCATCGTAAGAAGTCGGAGCTTCAAAGAAGAATTTTCCGTTTTCATAGATGTCTTTCGGAAAAGTAGCTCTTTCTTTCATCAGAGGAATTACTTTTAATAGCTTATCATCAGATGCATTGGATAAATCAAGTCCTGAATTTTTAAGCATGTCAAGAAGCTCTTCGTCAGATTTCATCTGAATATACTGATGGTTGAACCATTCTGATTTTTCTTTACTGAATCTAGCTCCTGCCTTATGAACTTTATGAAGATCAAATTCTTTAATCATTTCATCCAGAGGCAGAATTTCTTTATCATCAGCAGGTGACCATCCTAACAATGCTACCATATTGATAAAAGCATCAGGAAGATAGCCATTTTCTCTGTATCCTTTGGAAACTACTCCTGTCGCAGGATCTTTGAAATCAAGTGGAAATACCGGGAACCCGAATTTATCACCGTCTCTTTTGCTTAGTTTTCCTTTTCCTTCAGGCTTCAGGATCAGAGAAAGGTGTGCAAACTGAGGTGCTTCCCAACCCATTGCTTCATATAATAAAGTATGTAATCCTAAAGATGGCAGCCATTCTTCACCACGGATCACGTGTGAGATTTCCATTTCGTGGTCATCAATGATGTTGGCGAAATGGTAAGTTGGCATTCCGTCATTTTTTACCAGAACTTTATCATCTAATGTATTGGTATTCACAGCAGATTTTCCACGGATGATGTCTTCAAGATTCAATACTCTGTCTACAGGCATTTTGAATCTTACCACATAAGGCGTCTTTTCTGCCAATAATTTTTGAACTTCCTCTTCAGAAAGAGCAAGACTGTTTCTCAGGCTGTTTCTTGTTTTATTATCATAAGAGAAAACCTCACCTCTGGCTTCGTAGTCTGCACGTACCGCATCCAATTCTTCTGCCGTGTCAAAAGCGATGTAAGCATAATCTGTCTTCAGGATCTGTTCCGTATATCTGTCATAGATGTCTCTTCTTTCAGATTGTCTGTAAGGAGCAAATTTCCCCCCTTTCTTAGGACTCTCATCCGGGATGATTCCACACCATTCTAAAGCTTCTTCAATGTATTCTTCAGCTCCCTCTACGTATCTGGCGGTATCTGTATCTTCAATTCTCAATACAAATTCTCCCCCCTGATTTTTCGCAAAAAGGTAATCATATAATGCGGTTCTTACGCCTCCCAAATGTAAAGGTCCTGTAGGACTTGGAGCAAAACGTACTCTTACTTTCTCCATTTCAATTAAAATTTTTGCAAATTTACTTAAAATTATGCGTTTACGAGATGATTTATGAGTTTGTATTGGCTTTTTTGAAGTTAATCTCTACATTTGTATTCATTAAGAACACGCAGAATTATGCTAGAAATCGGCGAAAAACCCTTTGGGGAATATTGTGTATTGCTGAATGAGGAGTGCTCCGGAATTTATTTTGGTGAGACGGGTAGGGTAAGACGTGAAGATCATGACAATAGAAAAAAATCTGATGAAGAATAATATTTCGCTGTTAATCGGCCTGAAAAACAACCTTGAGTATTCAAAAAGGTGTTATCATTCCATAAGAGAAAACTATCCGGATACAGAGATCGTCTTTGTAAGCTACGGAAGCTCAGACGGAACTCATGAATGGCTGGATTCTTTACAGGATCAAAATCTGGTTTATTTTTCCAATGCAGAGGAGAAAACACTTTCAGATACTTATAATAAAGCTATAGAAATTGCGACCAAAGACTATATCTGTTTTTTACACAATGATATGGTAATCGGACGGAATTTTCTGTCTTCTCTTGAAAAAGTATTGCCGGAAAACAATCTGGTATACTATAAAGTAATCGAACCTCCTATTTTTGCTTCAGACAAAAGACTGTGGAAAGAAATCCAGGATTTCGGAAGTGATTTTGAGACCTTTCAGTTCGACGAGTTTTTTCAGTTTGAAAATAATCAGGAACACCAAAAAGGAGAGTATACCCAGGATGTAAGCTTTTTCCTTGCTGCTAAAAAAGAAGTTCTGGTAAAGATCAACGGACTTGATCCGCTTTTCAAACCGATGTTCTGTGAAGATGATGATCTTATTTTAAGAGTAAGAATGTCCGGAGAAAAGACTTTTGTATGTCCGGATGCTCTGGTGTACCATTTCGTAAGCAAAACTTCAAGGTTTTCTGAAGAGTTTCAGAACAAAACCCGCAAAATTGAAGAAAGCTCACTACGTAATTTCATACGAAAATGGGGATTCTCAAACCAATCGAAGACCAAAAAGAAACTTCAGTATGGACTGGTATTGGAAAATCCTACTGATGAAGCGATAAGAGAACTGGAGATATTTGTAGATCACATTTATTCAGATTATAATGCGGCTTCTTATATTGCAGGTGAGCAACAAAATACAAAGATTGATTTAAAAGAAAAATTCAGGACTAAAAATGCAGAAGTGACCGATGATGTCATCATCAGATTTGATGCTCAGAAACTTGTTGATAAAAACAGATATACTTTCAGAAACCTTGCTGATTGTATTGAAGATAAAAAGAACTCGGAAAGAAATATTTTTGACAAACTTTTCGGAAAACCAAATCATTTTAAAATCAATAACCTGAAGTTTGAAATACAGAAAGATCAGTCTTACGAACAACAATTAATAATCAGAAAAAATGTTTGATTTTTTAAAACCCATAACGATTACTTACGGGATCACTGTCTGTAATGAACACAAGGAACTCAAAATCCTTTTAGATATACTATTGCCGTTGATTGATAAGAACGATGAAGTTCTCATCTTGAGGGATGTCACCAACCCTGATCAGAAAGTAGGCGAGCTTTTAGATTCTTATAAGTCTAAAATAAATGTAATAGAAGCAAAACTGAACGGAGATTTTGCCACTTTTAAAAACAGGCTGATTGAAAATGCAAAATCCAGATACCTGTTCCAGATCGATGCTGATGAATATCCTACGGAGCATTTCATTAAAACATTGAAACCTTATCTGAAAAAAGAAAAAAGTGTGGAAATGTTTTTCGTTCCGAGAATCAATATTGTGGAAGGTATCACAGATGAATATGTGAAGCAGATGGGCTGGGAAATAAATGAAGAAGGATACATCAACTTTCCGGATTATCAGGCAAGAATTATCAAAAACAATAAGAAGATTTTCTGGAAAAATAAAGTACATGAAGTGCTTTACGGCAATAAAAATTTTACAGAAGTACCCAAAAAGTATGAACTGTCATTGATCCACAAGAAGAATATTGAAAGGCAGAAGATGCAGAATGATTTTTATGAAACCCTGGAAGATTAATCCGTTGAATGATTTAAAAAATGAGAATGGCAGATTTAGGAATTAACGTTTTTGGATTTATTAATGGTGAGTTTGGCATCGCTGAAGCGACAAGGCTGAACTGTAAAGCAATACAGACGGTAGGCGTTCCGATCAGTCTGATCAATTATAACGTGAATACCAATCACAACAATAATGATCTTACTTTTACAGAATTCTCCGATCATGCACCGTACCCGATCAATCTGATCCAGATTTCACCGTCTGAGACTCCGAACTTTTTTGATTATTTTGATCATTCTTTCTTTAAAGATAAATACAATATTCTTTATATGGCCTGGGAGTCCGAGACGATTCCTGAAGATTATGTGATGAATATGAACCTCTTTGATGAGATCTGGACACCCTCCACGTACTGCAAAGAATGTATTGAAAAATATGTGGGACTTCCGGTACGGGTGATTCCGCATCCTATCAATATCGATTTAAAAGAGACTGATGATGAAGAGGCTCTGAACTTTTATAACAAGGATCTTTTTAATTTTCTTTTCATCTTTGATTACAACAGTTCCATAGACCGAAAAAATGTCATCAATCTGATCAAAGTTTTCAGAGAAACTTTTGACAAAGGAGAAAACAATGCATTCTTGACGATCAAAACATCGAGATCCCAGAAGTTTCCTTCCGAAAAAGAGCAGATTCTGCAGGCTATCGGGGATTCAAAAAAGATAAAGATCGTTGAAAAGATTTTTGATAAAAATGCACTGAACTATGTGATCAGCAACTGTGATAGCTACATTTCCCTGCACAGATCCGAAGGTTTCGGACTTACGATGGCGGAGGCGATGTATTTCAGCAAACCGGTTATTGCTACAGGATATTCAGGAAACCTTGAATTCATGAACGAAGAAAATAGTTTTCTGGTTTCAGCGGAAGTGATTGCTTCAGATTCTAATGTGATCAATTATGCCGCCAATACGGTTTGGTCTGAGCCTTCACTGCAGGAAGCGGCCACCTTTTTAAAAATGGTGTATGAAGGAAAAGAGCCGGTACAGGAAAAGGCGGTAAAAGGACGTGAAACCATCGTGAATGATCTTTCCCTGAAAAGAGTAGGGGAACTGATTAAAAGCAGATGTGAGGAGCTTTTTGCGGAGAAAAGAATTGAGCAGAATAAATCCACACTGATCAAACTTTATGTGGAAAACATCTTATTGAAAAAAGATCTCAGGATTTATAAGAAAAGTGCTCCTATTCAGTTTATCTATAACATCAAAATGTATTTCAGAAATAGAAAAGGCAGGAAGTAACTACTTCTTGCCTTTGATTTTTTTCAGGAAAGCATTCACTTTCTTTCTGGCTTTATTATAAAGGGTTCTTTCCAGATAATTGACTTTGGTATTCAGCCTTTCGATTTCGCTCAGGTAGAAGACGTTATTCACATCATTACCGCCGTTGCTCTCTTTTTTGCTAAATCCGTCAATGAATTTCAGCCGTATTCTGAATAATTCTCCTATAGATTCAAGAGAAAAGTTGTCAGCGATCTGAGACTTTGCGTTTTCTCTTCTGCCCTCCAAGGCATTAAAATTATCTTTAATGTACAAAAGCTTGGCAACAGCATCCTGAAGACTTGGTTTGGCAAGAGTAAGGCCTTCATCAATCAGTCCTTTGGTATTGGCTGTTTTGATGAATTCGTACTGTACAAGGAAGCTGTTATTCACATTCATAAAGTCAAGATTTCCGGAATAGCCTGTTCCCACTAAAATTTTTCCATAAGCCATTGCCTCTGCCATGGTCAGCCCGAAACCTTCAGCACCATGAAGGGAGATCAGTACATCAGACTGCTGGATCAGAGAGTGCAGCTTCTCCTTTGAAAAATGCTCATTAATGATAATGACATTCGGAATATTGTTGTAAGGTTCCAAGGCTTTCTGAGCATCTTTACTTCTCTCCAGGTTATGGGTTTTTACAATAAGGATGCTGTTTTTGTCCTCTTTGAAAACCGTTGTGAAAGCTTCCAGTGTTGCTTCCGGATTTTTTCTGATCGTTGTACTCAGAGAATCAAAGATCGTAAGATAGATCTTTGAATCCGGGGAGATATTGTATTGGCTGAGATCAAAATCTTTTGATTCTGCCATTTTCTGAATAGGATGGGAAAACCTGATCACAGGAATACCTGTATATTTTGTGAAAATATTGACACAGAAATCACTAGGAACCCAAAGCTCATCAAATACATTCAGAATTTCAACCACCTTCTCGGAAACCTCCGGGAATTCCCAGGCCCAATAGATAATGTTGTAATGGTCTTTGAGATTAAGATCCTGATTTTTGGAGAAAAAATTGTTGATAAAGTTGATGTTAATGTGGAAAACATTAATCGACGTTTCTATTTTCTGCGCAGAACTGTTTTCAATTCTTTCGAAAGTTTCACTGGAATAATTGATGCGGTTTACATGGATGCCTACTGCTTCCAAAGCTAGAGCGTTCAGACGTGTGGCTTCGGAAATTCCGAAATTTCCATCAAAAAAACCGTGGTAGTTTACACTTAATGACATAGGTTATAATGTTTTAAGTTTTTCTTTTACTTCTTCAGGAGAAAATGCTCTCAGGCTGTCAATGGAGTTTTGGCTGAGTGTATTCCAAAGTTCTTCATTGGTATTCAGCCGAAGAATGGCTTCTGCAAAGCTCTTTTCATCATTGGCAATCAGTACATTTTTCTGATCGGTAAGTTTCATTCCTTCAGCACCGATGTCGGTAGTGACCACCGGGAAATAATATTCAAAAGCCTGTCCGATCTTTCCTTTTACCCCTGCTCCAAATCTTAAAGGGGCAACCATAATTTTTGAATTCATGAACAGCGCTTCGATACTTTCTACAAAACCTAAAAATTTAAATTTAGGATATTGTTTTATATCAAGCTTTTCAGCCACATTACCAATGATGCTTACCTCCAGCTCAGGATTGGTTTTCCATACCAAAGGCATGATCTTTTCATATAAAAACTTTACGGCGTCAATATTCGGTTCGTGGATAGAACCGATGAAGATAATTCCTTTACTTTCACTGAAGTTTTTTCGCTCAGAAATATCAATTTTGGGATAATGGATATTGGAAACGGTAATAATTTTCTTCTTGTCTGCGTACTGAGCCATAATTTCCTTTTCCTTATCAGATATGGCAATGATATAATCCAGCTGTGGGGCGATCACGGTTTCCAGGCGGAAAAAATGTTTATAATTTTTCTTTAGAGAAATGCGACTCGGCTCAAGCTCAATCGCTCTTTTAAATCTTAAAAAATGAATATCCACCATATCGTAAATGAATCGGGTACGAGGGAGAATACTTTTCATCTTTTTATAGAACAGATTCAAGGCAAGAGGCCCGTTGAACCAAACATAATCTATATTTTTAAAAGAGGAAATGAAGGCGTAAATATTTTTGTACTTATTGTTTTCGATATAAACAATGACATTGTGCTGCTGATAAAATTTCACATACGAATTATCTTCAAAGATATGAGGGGCAAACAAAATGCAGTTGTATCCCAGTTCCTTATAGATTAAAATAAGCTCTTTCAGTCGGTTGGCACCAGACTCTTTATCGTGGGCAGGAAAATCTCTTGAAGCAAAAAGGATGGTTTTTTTAGCAGCGTCATACAGGTGAATGTTGACAATGTCCTGAGTTTGGAGGTCTTTGAGTTTTTCTTTTCTTTCGAAGTGTTTTTTTATTTTTTTTAAGATTCCCATTTGCTAGTTTTTAGTGTCCAGTTCAAAAACTTTATTCACCCAACTGTCCAACGTGTATCTGTAATAGATTTCGTCCGGAATTTTTTCGTAGGGTTTTTCAAAAAAAGCTTTGTCAAGATTACTAATATTTTCGTTTAAAATCAAAATATTATTGGGATTGTAAAAATCGTAGGTTTTAATAGCCTCATTATCGGTAATGATTTTCTTCTCCAAAGCCATAGCTTCAAAAACTCTGAAGCTGAGACCATACTGCCCTTCACGCATCAGATCAAGCAAAACCCTTGAGTTTTTATAATATTTGGGAAGGTCATTATGAGGAATCTTTTTGATGCTGAAGATCAGGAAAAGATTTTTAGGAACTTGAATAAAAATATTGGTAAGCTGATGTTTCCATGATTTTTTTCCAATCACCATGATCTGGAACTTCAGTCCCTTATCGATTAATTTTTTGGCCAGTAACTTTATCATTGAAACTCTTCGGCTGTCATAAGACGTGATATAGAATAGATCCATCTCCGGATGCTGAGTTTCTTTAGGAGTATGAGGAAGGTATATATAGTTGGTTATTTTTTCGAAACCATGTTTCTTCACATCAATTCTGTCAAAAGAAAAGACTTTGTCAAAAAGATAGAGCTTATCTTCTACAGGTACTCTTTCAAGGTTGTCATAAAGATAAGTAATCAGTCTGTCTGTATATTTTCTGATCTTCTGAAGTGTAGACAGGTCAAAAGTATCCGGATTCAGTACCAGTATCTGATCCTGATGTCCCAATTTTTCCAAAGAGTCCAGAACGTATTTCTGTCTCTTTTCCGTTTTAAGATTTTTGTTTAAGAAAGTTTTGCTTAAGGCATTCACTGCCCTTTCGTTGAAGTTGGAATGTGTAACCGAACTGATCTTTATATGATGTGCAGCAATACCCCTTTTGCATAATGTTTGAACAATATACTTATCATAATCCCAAAAATCATAACTAATGATACAAATCTTCATCCAACTAATTTTGCTCTTTTTTTAATGATTCAAATGTTTCAAACACGCTCAAAGATTGCAGGTAGGACAGCTGATAGCCTTCCTTTCCGTCTAAAACACCAAGTCTCATTATATAGGCTTTAAAGAATTTAAAAGCAGTTTTAAGATATTGCATCATAACACTGTATTTTTTTCCTTTTGCAGCCAGTTCTTTCCCCTTTAAAACTCCATAGTGAATCATTTTCTTTTTATACGATTCATAATCTGAAACGGAGTAATGAAGTAATTTATTTTTTAATATCCCGATACTTCCATTAACCTCCAGGGTTTCATGTACTTTTTTTCCGTCCATATATCTGGCCTTCGATTTTCTGAAGAGCCTGAAATTTTTATCAGACTGCGTTCCTGAGAAATGGATCGGTTTTTCGGCGAAAAAGAATTTCCTGTAAAAATAATAGGCATCCTTTTGCTCGGGTTTGTTTAGCTCATCAATAATTTCCTGCCTCAAAGCAGAGGTGATTCTTTCATCTCCATCTAAAAATAATACCCAATCATTTTTTGCGGTATCAAGAGCTAAATTTCTTTGTTTTGTAAAGTCTTCAAATATATTCTGAACTACCTTTACATGGGGGAATTTTTTCGCAATTTCTACAGTTTTATCTGTGCTGAATGAGTCTACTACGATGATTTCGTCACAAAAATCAAAAGATTCAAGCACTTCCTGTATGTTTTTTTCTTCATTATATGTTATGATTAAACCACTTATATCCATCATAACGGTTTGTTTGACAGGGAAATAGTTTGCATTTCCTGAATATTGTTTTAAAAAAGTTTTAATCTGCCAAAGATAAGTTTTAATTTGAACTTTATAAACGAATCTTTGCCTTTTATATCTACCCTGCACAGCTCGTACGGATGCTGTGTAGGGAAATAATTGACCTTGTTACCAATTCTTACTGCAAAATCGATTCCTATTTCTTTCAATATAGAAAAAAAACAGTTTTTTTCTGATTCTTTAACAGGGTATTTACCATAAGGATAGGCCAGAACTTTTGAAAATTCTATATTTTGAGCCTCCAGAATTTCCATATTCCTTTTCAGATCTTCTTTTACAAAATCAGCAGACATATTTTTCAAATTTTCATGGGCATGGCTGTGAAGAGCAATTTCAAAATATTTTTTATCCAGATTTCGGATCTCTTCAAAGGTCATCATTTCAAAATCTTTATATCCTTTTTCTATGAATGCCGTTGGAATAAAAATCGTTGCCTTCAGATTATATTTTTCCAGCAGTGACGGGAGATATTCAAAATTATTCCTGTATCCGTCATCAAAGGTAATCATAATATTTTTTTGAGTGGGGATACTGAGTTCCGAAAAGAATTTGGACGTATACTTTTTTTTGCTCAGATAGCTGAATTGCTGCTCAAGATTGTTTAAACTTACAGTAAGATCTTCGTTGGTTTCCTGTGCTATCTGATGATACATAAGGATG
Source organism: Chryseobacterium indologenes (assembly GCA_001013295.1). Classification (GTDB taxonomy): domain Bacteria; phylum Bacteroidota; class Bacteroidia; order Flavobacteriales; family Weeksellaceae; genus Chryseobacterium; species Chryseobacterium indologenes_B. The sequence continues at coordinate 49,054 of LAZY01000066.1, forward strand.
ATCAGCCTGTTTTTTGGAAAAGCAAAAAGGTAGAGCCGAAAATACAGGACAACAAAAGCAGTCACGGTAAGTAATACGAAATAAAAAATCATGCTGTTTTTCCGGATTTTTGTTCAATTTCAAGTAGCCTTATTTTCTCACGAAGCTTGATGTACTTCAAAAAGGTGTAGTAGGACATTGTTTTTGCAATGTAAAAACCGGGAAATCCATCCAGGAAGCCTAATTTAAAAATGAAAACTTTGATAAACTCAAAAATAGGGCTCACAATGATTTTGAAACGGTTGATCTTTTTTCCCTTTTCAAACATTTTTTCTGCCATCATATCCGAATATTTGTTGATTTTCGAAACATGATGGTGAATGCTTTTGTAGGTATAGTGGTCTATTTTACCCTCCAAAAGACCCGCTTTCTGATCGGTAATTAAAAACTCATGTACCTTGTCGTCAGAATATCTTGCATATTTTTTTCTGAAGAGCCTTTCACGGCAAACATTTCCCCAACCTCCGAATCTGATCAGGTGAATTCCAAGATGGTTGTTGAATTTTGCTTTATAAATATTGAATTCCGGGTTTTCTGAAGTGACTATTTTTCTGATAGAATTTCTCAGTTTTTCATCCGGAACTTCGTCTGCATCGAGAAATAGAACCCAGTCATGGGAGCATAAATTGAGGGCATAGCTTTTTTGTTCGCCATACCCATTAAATTTTTTCTCAAAGAATTTTACCTGAGGATATTTTTGATTGCAGATCTCTTTTGTCCTGTCTGTTGAAAAACTGTCGACAATAATGATTTCATCTGCAATACCTATAAGAGAATCTAAAAGTCTTACGATATTTTCTTCTTCATTATAGGTGATGATTGCAAGGGAAAGAGCCATTTATTTAAACTCGAGAATCGTTTTTTCGATAATCCTTACACAATCCAACAGCTGCTCTTCAGTAATCACCAATGGTGGTGCCAGTCTGATGATGTTACCATGTGTAGGTTTTGCCAGTAAGCCGTTTTCTTTTAGCTGCAGGCAAAGGTTCCATGCCGTAGAGCTTTCCGGAGTATCGTTGATCAGGATAGCGTTCAAAAGTCCTTTTCCTCTTACTTTGGTAATCAGGTCAGACTTTTCAATGATTTTTTCAATTTCAGCTCTGAATAACTGTCCAAGCTGTTCCGCTCTTTCAGATAATTTTTCTTCAGCAACAACGTCTAAAGCCGCTACTGCTACAGCACACGCAATTGGATTCCCCCCGAATGTAGAACCGTGTTGTCCAGGTTTGATCACATTCATGATGCTATCATTCGCTAAAACTGCAGATACAGGATACATTCCTCCGGAAAGTGCTTTTCCTAGGATCAGAATATCCGGCTGCACATCTTCGTGATGACAAGCAATTAATCTTCCTGTTCTTGCAATACCGGTCTGTACTTCGTCGGCAATGAAAAGAACGTTGTGCTTTTTACATAGTTCAGAAGCATTTTTCAGGAAGTTTTCATCCGGAACATATACTCCTGCTTCTCCCTGAATAGGTTCTACAAGGAAAGCGGCAATATTCCCGGCTTCTCTGTTCAGAACTTCTTCAAGTGCTGCAATATCGTTATAAGGAATTTTGATAAATCCTGGCGTAAAAGGTCCGTAGTTTTGGTTGGCATCCGGATCATTAGAGAAAGAAACGATTGTTGTTGTTCTTCCGTGGAAATTATTTTCACAAACGATGATCTTTGCTGCGTTTTCTGAAATTCCTTTTACCTCGTAGCTCCATTTTCTGGCAAGCTTTACAGCAGTTTCCACCGCTTCAGCCCCGGAGTTCATCGGTAATACTTTATCAAACCCGAAAAGAGTGGTGATCTTTTGCTCGTATTCTCCCAATTTAGAGTTGTAGAAAGCTCTTGACGTTAAAGCCAGCTTCTGAGCCTGCTCTACCAATGCCCCTACGATTTTTGGGTGCGAGTGTCCCTGGTTCACAGCAGAATATGCTGAAAGAAAATCATAATACCTTTTGCCCTCTACATCCCAAACGAAAACACCTTCTCCACGGTCCAGAACTACTGGTAGAGGGTGGTAATTGTGTGCTCCATGCTTGTCTTCAAGGTCAATAAAATACTGTGAGTTTTTTGTTGTTTCTGCTGTTGACATATTTGTTGATTTTCGACAAATTTAAGCAATAATAATGAGATAAAGTCTTTGGGAATCATTGAGAAAATATTGAACTGTTTTTTTTAAAATCCGAATGAATAACTACACAAATGAAAAAACTGGTATTGATTATTTTCACCCTTATTTTTATCTATAGTTAATACTCATGATAAAAAATATCTCCGGTTTGTAAATGATAACCGTGGGTTCTATAATTATTTTTTTAAAGAATAATTAACATATAAAATTTAAAAAAACTGAAATATATACCAAGGAGGTGAAGAGGTGATAATCATTTTTAAAGCCTTTGTTATTATATTCAATAATTAGATGACAGACTGTTTCTAGTAGGTAATATCAAATACTTTTTCCATCTGCTTTTCGTTGATGGAGCTAGGTGTTGCCTTTAGTAAAGTATTGCGGAGCCAAGCGGCCAGACTGTTTTCATAATGAGAAACTTTACCAATTGTTGAACTCGTGTTGACGATGTAATGCGCTTTTTTCATACGCAGTTCTTCGTATTGTTTGAAAACTTCATCTACATTTTTTCCTTCACCAAAAAGCTTTCCGATAACGTAGGCATCTTCAATGGCCTGGCAGGCACCTTGTCCCATATTAGGAGTTGTTGCATGTGCAGCATCGCCAATCAAACAAACACGATCTTTTTGCCATTGATAAATAGGTTCCAAATCGATAATGTCGTTGACCAATATTTTCTCTTTAGGTGTTTCGGAAATCATTTTTAGAACTTCCGGATTAAAATCAGCGAAAAGCTCAGCAAGATGATTCGGATTTTTAACCAGATTTTCATTAATCACAGCGTACCAGTAGACTTTCTGGTCGTTAATCCTTACAAATCCAAAACGTTTACCCTTTCCCCAGGCTTCAACGGCTTGATGATTGTATTTTGCGGTCCAGTCAAATTCGCTGACACCGCGCCAGCATTTCTGTTTGGAGTGTCTTAATTTCCCAATGTTGAAAACTTGCTGCCGTACTACTGATTTAATTCCATCTGCACCAATAACCACGTCTGCATTAACGAGAGTTCCGTCCTCAAAGGAGAGTTGATAGCCGTTTCCCTTTTCGATTTTGGATAAGCGTTTGGAAAGTTTAATATTTTCAAAACCAATTTCCTCCGCTAAGATCATTTGCAAATCGCCACGATGAATCGCTGTATTGTATACTCCATATTTACGTTCGAATATATTCAGTTGTACATCTGATAAGGTCTTGAGCTGTGGATCGGTAATTTTAATAGTTGAAATTTTGTGACCTGCTTTTTCTATTTTGTGACGTATGCCAAGTTTGTCGAAAACCTGCATTGCATTGTTAGCCATGATAATTCCGGCCCCTACAGGTTTTATTTCGGGTGCGCTTTCGTAAATGGTAACATCCAGATTATTTTTTAGTAGGGCCAGAGCTGTTGTCAAACCACCAATTCCGCCACCAATAATTGCTACTTTCATTGTGATTACATTTATATTATGAGACAAAATTAAAGGTCAGAAAAACCAAAGACGTTCACTTAAGTTAACTTTTGAACGAGTAAATTCTTTTCCGGATTCTGCTCAGTGATTGTGGGGTGATTCCTAAGTAAGAGGAAATATATTTCTGTGGAATTTTGTTCAGAATTTCAGGTGACTTTTTCAATAAATTGAGATAGCGTTCTTCCGGGGTATAAAAAAACAATTCGTCCAGCCTTTGTTTCGCATCCAAAAAAGCTAAATCGGATATACGTTTTGCCAGTCCAATCCAAAAAATATCTTTTCGAATGAGTGCCTCAACATCTTTTTTATCAAAATATAAAACTTCCGTTTTTAAAAGAGTTTGTAGTATTGCCAATGATTTTTTTCCGGTGATATAGCTTGCATAGTCACCAATCACATCATTATTCACTTGCAAAAGATAGCTGATGTCTTCCCCTTTTTCATTGATATAATAAATCCGTACAGCGCCATTCAAAATGAACCCCAAACGATCAAAGACTCCATTCTTAGGTTCTATTATTTTGTTTTTATCATAGTTGACGATGTAGCAGATTTCTAAGAACTCCTCTGCACGCTCCATTGAAATCTGAAGTGTTTCTGCTAATTTCTGTTTTACTGCTGATGTCATTGCTTCTAAGTCAATTTGAATTGATATGACAACAAAGTTTATCTTTTGTCATTACAAAAATAACTTTTCCTGTTTGATTATGTTCAAAAATAAATCATCGATAAGAAAGAGTAAACAGTATGATTATTGCGGTTTTGGAGTCTCCTTTTTCTTCTCAGTTTGACCTTGAAAATAATTACAATAAGAATCAATTATTGCGTTGTTTTCAAAATAAATAATCCGTCACACATGTCGTGTGACGGATTATTAAAAGTTATATATCAAATAATCTTAGTGATTATCATATTTTCTATCCATTACAAAATCTTCCATGAATTTTGTAGTGTAGTTTCCTGCAAGATAATCTTCGTTATCCATCAGTTGTCTGTGGAAAGGAATTGTTGTTTTTACTCCTTCAATATAGAATTCTTCCAGAGCACGTCTCATTTTTGCAATAGCTTCCTCACGGGTTTGAGCCGTAGTGATAAGCTTAGCAATCATAGAGTCGTAGTTAGAAGGGATTGTATATCCGGAATACACGTGAGTATCTACTCTGATTCCGTGTCCGCCAGGGATGTTTAATCCTGTGATTTTTCCCGGAGACGGTCTGAAGTCTGCGTAAGGATCTTCTGCGTTGATTCTACATTCGATTGAGTGCAATTTCGGGTAGTAGTTGATTCCTGAAATAGGAGTTCCTGCAGCAAGAAGAATTTGTTCTCTGATCAGGTCATAATCAATTACCTGCTCAGTAATAGGGTGCTCTACCTGGATTCTTGTATTCATTTCCATGAAATAGAAATTTCTGTGTTTGTCTACAAGGAATTCGATAGTTCCTACACCTTCGTATCCGATGAATTCAGCAGCTTTTACAGCAGCGTTACCCATTTTCTCACGAAGTTCGTCAGTCATGAACGGAGAAGGTGTTTCTTCCGTCAGTTTCTGATTTCTTCTTTGTACAGAACAGTCTCTTTCAGAAAGGTGGCAAGCTTTACCGAATTGGTCACCTGCAACCTGAATTTCGATGTGTCTAGGCTCTTCGATCAGTTTTTCCATATACATCCCTCCATTACCAAAGGCAGCTACAGCTTCCTGAATCGCAGATTCCCAGTGATCTTTAAGGTCTTCAGCTTTCCATACAGCTCTCATTCCTTTACCACCACCTCCGGCTGTTGCTTTGATCATGACAGGGTATCCTGTTTCTTCAGCAACTTTTACCGCATGCTCGTAAGACTCGATCAAACCATCAGAACCTGGTACACATGGTACTCCGGCAGCTTTCATGGTAGCTTTAGCGTTCGCTTTGTCACCCATTTTCTCGATCTGTTCAGGAGAAGCACCAATAAATTTGATTCCGTTCTTCTGGCAGATTCTTGAGAAATTAGCATTTTCAGATAAGAATCCATACCCTGGGTGGATAGCGTCTGCATTGGTAATTTCTGCAGCAGCAATAATGTTAGGGATTTTAAGGTATGAGTCTTTGCTCATAGCAGGACCAATACAAACCGCTTCGTCAGCAAATCTTACGTGAAGACTGTCTTTATCTGCAGTAGAGTATACCGCAACGGTTTTGATTCCCATTTCTTTACAAGTACGTAAAATACGCATTGCAATTTCGCCACGATTGGCTATTAATATTTTTTTGAACATCTTCTTCAATTTGAAAATTAGATAATTTGAAAATCAGATAATGTTATTTTAATGTAGAATTTAATCTAACATCTAATGTCTAACATCTAACTTCTAAATTAAGATGGATCTACTAAGAATAATGGTTGGTCATATTCTACCGGAGTAGCATCGTCAACTAAGATTTTAACGATTTTTCCGCTGATTTCAGATTCAATCTGGTTGAATAATTTCATTGCTTCAATTACGCAAACTACTTTACCTACAGAAACTTCGTCACCTACGTTTGCAAATACATCCTTATCAGGAGATGGTTTTCTGTAGAATGTACCAATCATTGGAGATTTGATTGTTACATATTTGCTGTCATCAGATGCAGCTTCAGCTTTTTCAGCAGGGGCAGCAGCCGGAGTAGCAACAGGTGCCGGAGCAGCTACCGCTTGTGGTGCAGTGTGGTATACTGCAGGTTGTGCATAAACAGCATCGCTTCCAGCTAATGGAGTTTTAATAGTGATTTCGAAATCTTTAGTCTTGTACTTCACCTCTGATACTTCAGCCTTAGATACAAACTTGATAAGATTTTGTATGTCTTTAATGTCCATAAATTTGATATTTGATTTGATGCCAAAGATACCAAAAAAACGTAAAAAACAACAAAAAACCGCCAAATTTTATCAAAATTGGGCGGTTTTTGTATTAAAATGAGGCTTTTTCAGCGAAAAGCGACTCTTAGTTTTCTTCAGTAGCAGCTACTTCTTTTTCCAATACTACTTTACCTCTGTAGTAAAGTTTCCCTTCATGCCAGTGAGCTCTGTGGTATAGGTGAAGCTCTCCTGTTGTTGCATCTTTAGCTAATTGAGGAACTACAGCTTTGTAGTGAGTTCTTCTCTTATCTCTTCTTGTAGACGACTGTCTTCTCTTTGGATGTGCCATTTTCTAATAACTTTTTTAATTGATGAGCGATGAGATTCATCATCTCATCATATTTAAATTATTCTATTTAATTATTGTCTCTTAATTTTCTTAAAGCATCCCATCTCGGGTCACTTTCATGTTCTTCCTCTTCATCTTCCTCAATATCTTTAGGACTGAACTGGTCAAGGATTTTGATGTCTTCATCACTTACATTCGGTGAAATCTTTTTCATCGGGATAGAAAGCATTACATTTTCGTAGATCAGATGGGCTACATTGAAGGCATGCTCTCCGGTAGGAATCGTAATGACATCTTCATTGCTGTCATCATATTCTTCCCCGAAATTCACCAGAATTTTGATTTCATTCTCAATAGGATAGTCGAAGTCTTCATTTGTGATGTCACAAACCAGCTCTACCAAACCTTTTATTTTAATCTCAAACTCTAAAAAAGTAGTGTGCTTATCCAGTAAGACATTCACTTCTATTCTAGGATTTGTAAATTCCTGCTCAGTGTCAAATAATTGAAAGAACGTTTTATCTATCTCAAACTTGAACTCGTGTTTCCCGTTTTTAAGTCCGGAAAAGCTTACGTCATAGTTTCTTAACTTGTCCATAAAATGAGTGTGCAAAAATATGCATTTTTTTTATAATAACAAATAAAATCCCAAACAAATTAATTTAAAAATTTGTTTCAACAATTTATGCTTCAGTTTCCTCAGGAAGATCTTCATCTATTCCGTTGTCAACAGCCATTTTTCTCGGTTGCAGGCGATTGTTCATCAGTTCGCTGTATTCGCTTCTGTTCTTGAAAACATTGATTGCAGTGAAAATAGCTTCTGTAAAACTCTGTTCATCAGCAATATTTTTCCCCGCAATATCATAAGCCACTCCATGATCCGGAGACGTTCTGATAAACGGAAGTCCTGCCGTATAATTTACTCCTTCCTCATAAGCCAGTGTTTTGAACGGTGCCAGTCCCTGGTCATGATACATTGCTAAAACCGCATCAAAGTTTTTATACTTACCTGGCTGGAAGAAACTGTCTGCCGGGAAGGGCCCGAATGTCAGGATTCCGTTATCAGAAAGTTCTTTGATCGCCGGTGCAATGATTTCAATTTCTTCTGTTCCGATCACACCGCCGTCACCTGCATGAGGGTTTAATCCCAAAACAGCAATCTTAGGTTTCTGAACACAGAAATCTTCTATAAGTGTTTGGTTCAGGACTCTGATCTGCTTCTTGATCTTTTCCTTGGAAATGTTCTCCGCAACTTGAGCGATGGGAATATGATGGGTGGAAACCGCTACTTTCAGATCTTCAGTGACCAGGAACATGAGTCCTTTCTTGCTGAATTTTTCTTCAAAATACCCGGTGTGCCCGGCATGTTTAAAGCCCATTTTTACCATTTCATCCTTATTGATAGGAGCTGTTACAAGAACATCAATATCTCCTTTCATCAAAGCTTCTGTAGCAGCTTCTAAAGAATCAATAGCCATTTTGGTAGATTCCTCAGTAGGAACTCCCAATTCTACGTTAACATTTTCCTTGGTAAGATTCACCATATTAAGTTTCCCTGCCTGAGCCTGCGAAGCTTCATTAACGTAGTTGAAATTAAGATTCAGCTTAAAAATATTTTTCTGATAAGTGAACAATTTCCCCGAACCAAAAATTACAGGAGTGAAAAAATCCGTAATGGTTTTGTCTTTCAGAGACTTCATAATGATCTCCGGGCCGATGCCGTTGAAATCACCGATTGAAATTCCTACTCGTACTTTATGGTTTTTTGGGCTCATTTTGATTATCTTTGAAGATTATAATTTACAAATTTAGCAAAAAATAATATGTTCACAGGAATTATTGAAGCAGTTGGTGTTATTGAGAAAATTGAAGAAAAAGGAAGCAACATAGATTTCACCTTGACATGCCCTTTTACAAACGAGCTTAAAATCGATCAGAGTCTTGCTCATAACGGTTGCTGCCTTACTGTAGTGGAGATCAAAGACAATCAATATGTGGTGACGGCCATCAACGAAACTCTTGAAAAAACCAACCTTGGAAAATGGGAATTGGGGACCGTTGTCAATCTTGAACGTTGCATGAAAATGGACGGAAGGCTGGATGGTCATATCGTTCAGGGACATGTTGATAAAACAGGAGAGGTTGTTGGGATTGAAAATAAGGACGGAAGTTATTTCATCACAATGAAATATGACAACGATGGAAGTTTTGTTACCGTTCCTCAAGGGTCAATCACTGTAAACGGTATCAGTCTTACTGTAGCAAAAAGTGAGGATGCACAGTTTTCTGTAGCGATCATTCCTTACACGTGGGAATTTACCAATATGAAAAATTTAAAAATTGGTGATAAAGTTAACCTGGAATTTGATATTATTGGTAAGTATATTGCTAGGTTAATTAAAAAGTAGGATGTCAATTAATAAATATAAAGGATATAGCTTAAGGAACCGGGTATTTTTCGGTTTCTTACTGGTATGTTTTTTAAGTGTTGTGGCTACATCGCTTGTTCCTTATTTTGTATTGAGAAATCACTCTCTGCAGCAGAGTAATATCGATATGCAGGACAAGACCAATGCCGTGATGCGGTATCTGGATTATGCGGTAAGTCAAAAAGTTATAGGAACAAAAGACCTTCCGGCAGTTTTAGGGAACAAGATTTTCGAGATAGGAGATATTAATCAACATGAAATTTTTCTTTATGATCTGAAAGGGCATTATCTGCTGTCTAATAAAGATGAGGCTTTGGTTGAGCAAAAAGCTATTCCTATGGAGATCGTTAATAAGGTGCTTTCAACAGATGCCAGGGTAGATATGACAAGGTATGATGCTGCCAAAGATGCAAAGCTTACCTCTTCTTATCTTTTGCTGAAAAATAATGAGCTTGAACCTATCGCGATTGTTTATATTCCTTTATATCACAACGAGTCTGCTTATCTGGACGTCCTTCATCAGTATGTAAAATACATTCTTCTGGTCGATATATTTCTTATTCTTTTCAGTATCTGGATCAGCTGGGTGACCTCCAACAGTCTCGCAAAAACCATTACCAAATTTTCTGATATGATTACCCGTATTACATTGTTTGAAAATGAAATGCGCCCTATCAGATACTATAAAAATGATGAGCTTAATGCTTTGGCAAGAGCTTACAACAGAATGATTCTTCAGATTCAGGACCAAAAGGAAAGGCTTCGTTTTAAAGCTTCCGAAGAGGCCTGGAGAGAAATGGCCAAACAGGTGGCTCATGAGGTGAAGAATCCGCTTACCCCAATGAAGCTGACGATTCAGAACTTTGAAAGAAAATTTGATCCCGAAGATCCGAATATCAAAGAAAAAGTAAAGTTGATGAGCAAAACGATGGTGGATCAGATAGACCTGATTGCTACCGTTGCATCTGCTTTCTCAGAGTTCGCAAAACTTCCCGAAAAAAATAATGAGGTGATCAACCTTAATACGGAAGTGGAAGATATTCTACGTGTGTTCAATGATGATAGTATTTTTATGCACGCCAATAAGGGTAATATCATGATCAATATGGATAGGATTTATCTGTCCAGGATTATTACCAACCTTGTTACCAATGCCAAGCAGGCGGAAAGTGATGAAAGAAAACTGATCATTAATGTTGATGTGGAACAATATCAGAGAAGAGTGATTATTTCTGTTCAGGACAACGGAATCGGGATTCCTGACAATATGTATGAGAGAATCTTTGAGCCGAACTTTACCTCCAAAAACAGTGGAATGGGACTCGGTCTGTCTATGGTAAGAAAAATGATAGAAGATTATAAAGGAGAGATTTCTGTAAAATCAGAACTAGGGAAGGGGTCTACATTTATCATCACATTGCCTACTAATTTATAGTGAAGCCTTTTAAGTTTAAACAATTTGAAATTCAACAGTCCAGAGACGTCTTCCGTGTGGGAACAGATGGGGTTCTGCTTGGGGCATTAGCTGATGTTGAATCTGCTTCCTCCGTTTTGGAAGTGGGAACCGGAACCGGATTGATCTCATTAATGTTGGCGCAAAGAAATTCGCAGGCTTATTTTTTAGGATTAGATATTAATGAAGATGCGGTGGCGCTTACAAAGCTCAATTTTGAAAATGCTCCTTTTCGTGTAAGACTGAAAAATATTCATCAGGATTTTAAAATGTTTGAAGCGAAAGAAAAGTTTGATCTGGTTGTTTCCAATCCGCCCTATTTTGAAGCATCAGGATCGGGAAAAGATAAAATAGCCCGACAGACGGTAGAATTGAATTTTGCCCAGCTGATAGGTAAATCTGCCCGGATTTTATCTGAAAACGGGCTGCTTTCTGTAATTATTCCGGTTGAGGCCGGCGATGTCTTTATTGAAATCGCTAAAGAACATCATCTTTTTCTAAACAGGAGAATTAATATTAAAGGCATCGAAAATTCAAAAATAAAAAGGCTGGTCCTGGAGTTTTCTCCAACGGAAAAAAATCTTCTGGAATCTGAGTTTATTATAGAAAAAAGTCCGAGAGTATACTCGGACCAATATCTTGAACTCACAAAAGAGTTTCATATTTTTAAATAGAGAAGTTAGAAATTAGATTTTAGAAATGGGTAATTTCTGACTTTTCAATTATTTTAATTCTTATTCGAATAATTCTGCTGTATCCAGTACGGATACTTTTCCATCTTCACATCTGATGGCTTCGCCAGGGAAGTTTTGGATCATGTGGTAATCGTGGGTTGCCATTACTACAGCAGCGCCATTTTCAAGGGCTACCTGCTTCAATAGCGTCATGATTTCATTAGAAGTTTCCGGGTCGAGGTTTCCTGTAGGTTCGTCTGCGAGGATCAAATCCGGGTGGTTCAGAAGGGCTCTGGCGATGGCAATACGCTGTTGCTCTCCTCCGGAAAGTTCGTGCGGCATTTTGTGCTTTTTACTCTTCATATTTACACTTCCTAAAACCTCATTGATGCGGTCTTCTATTTTTACTTTATCGTTCCATCCGGTGGCTTCAAGCACAAATTTCAGGTTCTTTTCAACAGTTCTGTCAGACAATAACTGGAAGTCCTGGAATACAATTCCTAGTTTTCTTCTCAGGTTAGGAATATCAGAAGGTTTTAGTTTTGCCAGATCAAATCCTACCACCGCTCCGTGTCCTGATGCTAGAGGAATATGCCCGTAAAGCGTTTTCAGAAGGGAACTTTTTCCGGAACCTGTTTTTCCGATAAGGTAGCAGAATCTACCTTTTTTAATGTTAAGGTTTACATCAGAAAGAACAGTAAAGTTTTTTTGTGCAATTTTTGCATGTTGTAAACTTATAATATTGTCTCCGGAGATATTGGTATGTGGCATAATTTAATTTTAAAGGCTATTTTCTAACAAAAAATTTTTAAACTTTAAAAATAGAAAAAAGAAGTCTATCTGACTCTAATTTTAATAAATTTTAACAACAAAAAATGCCTGAAAAGAAACTTTCCAAGCATGTTTTGTATATGATAATAAAAAGATTATCTCTTAGCGCGTGCAGCACTTACAGTTAAACTCTTTCTGCCTTTAGCTCTTCTCGCAGCCAAAACTCTTCTTCCATTTGGCGTAGACATTCTTTCTCTGAAACCGTGTTTGTTTCTTCTTTTTCTTTCTGATGGCTGGAATGTTCTTTTACTCATTACTATATGTTTAAATCGTAATTAATCTATTAATTTTCAGGTTGCAAAGATATATAAAATTTTATAAGATACAAACTTTAATTATCTTTTTTTGAAATTTAAATGTGATGTTTTTGTATCAGGTATTTAAAAACCCCGATAGAGAAACCAATTTCACGCTGCAAAAATAATATTTAAATGATTTATATAAAAGCTCTATCTTTGAAAACTTAAATTTTAACGAAAATAAGCACCGGATGTTTACACCAGCAGAACTTTTAGAAATCAATACATTACTTAGCCCTGAAAACAAAATAGTTATCCTTACCCATTACAATCCGGATGGTGATGCTATTGGTTCCAGCCTGGGATTGAAACATTATCTGAAGGCAAAAGGAATTCTTGCTGAAGTAATTGTACCCAATGATTTTCCGAAGTTTCTGAAATGGATGCCGGAATCTAAAAAAGTGATTATTGCAGAATATAAAAGAAAGCTGGCTTCAGATATGATTTCCGGAGCAGATGTTATTTTCTGCCTTGATTTTAATTCTCCATCAAGAATAGGATTATTAGGAGACTGGCTGGTGAAAGCACAGGGTAAGAAAATTCTTATCGACCATCATCAGCAGCCGGAGCAATTTGATTTTGTATACTCTGATACAGTGATCCCGGCAACTTCACAGATGATCTACCATTTCATTGAAGCAATGGATGATGAAAAATTGGTGAATCTGGATATGGCAGAATGTCTTTATACAGGGATTATGACCGATACCGGAGGTTTTCGTTTTCGCTCCACCAGTGCAGCGACTCACAGAATCATTGCTAACCTGATTGAAAAGGGAGCAGATCCTGCAATGATCACCTCCAATACTTGGGATACCAATACTGTTTCCCGATTGCATCTGCTGGCTTTAGTCCTGGGAAGAATAGAGGTGGTGAATGACAATCAGGTCGCTATTTTGAGCCTTACGAGAAATGAATTGAAAGAATTCGGTTTCCAGAAAGGTGATACAGAAGGTTTTGTAAACTATGGATTAAGCATTGCCGGAGTGAAAATGTCTGCATTTTTTATGGAAGACCTGTATGAGGACTTTGTGAAGATCTCATTCCGAAGTAAGGATGATGTGGATGTGAATCAGTTCTCCAGAAAATACTTCAACGGAGGCGGGCATATTAATGCGGCAGGTGGGAAATCCAATGACTCTTTAGCAGGAACTATTGAAACTTTTAAAGCAAGATTGATCGAAGAGAATTTATAGCAATACTAAGGGACTGATTGGTATAAAAGAGGGTTAAAATTGAACCAAACATTTATTCTAGCTCTCTGGCATATTGAGATTCCAATTCTTACTGTATCCTTTTTCTTCGAGTTCTATACAGGTATACTCATACACCTGCCGGAACATTTCGTCCATATATTTCTTATTAAAAAGACTGTATTTCGTCATTTTCGGAGGATCTAAAAAGATATTACAGTGCTTTACCTTTGAATATACCGATTTGGCAATAGCTAAGTGAAGGATTCTGTCGAATTCTTTCAGGAGACTCATTTTTTTCAATTCATCATAGCTGATCGAGTTGACATGGGAGGCAATCAGAAAATCACATTTGTCAATAATAGGTTCTATAGGAAGGTTATCCAGAACACCGCCATCCACATATATTTTGTCTCCTATTCTTACCGGGGGAAGAATGAATGGAACACTGGATGACGCCAACAAAGGCCCGAAAAGTTCCCCTTCAGAAAAGAAATCGACAATACCATGAGTCATTTCCGTGGCAGCTACATAAACCGGGATATTGAGTATATTGAAATTGTCTTCCGGAAAATAATCTTTGAACAGTTTTAAAATAAAATTAGAGCTGAAAATCCCGTTTTTTGATAGTTTTAAAGCAGATCGGGAGAAAAAAGAGGTTTGACGTACAATTTCCATCATTTCATCCGGGCTTTTTCCAAAAGAATAAAAGGCCCCGATAATGGAGCCTGCACTGGTTCCTGAGATGATATGGGGCTTCAGATTGTATTCCTCCAAAGCTTTCAGAACAGCAATATGGGCAATCCCACGCATTCCTCCGCCTGAAAGTGTAAGCCCGATAACGGGTGGTTTCTTTTTTTTGAACGAGAACAGACCCATTGCAGCAATTATTACTTACTAATATACAGGATTTTTTATAAATATTAGATTAAGGTTCGTCACACTGAGAATCGGTCTTGATAAATAGCGAATAGAATTCTTTGTTCATTTTCTCATCAATGCTGGCTCTTTTGATGTTGCCATTGGTACAGTTGCCCCAACCAAAGGTAATCAGATCAATCGTAGCATACTCTTTTCTGTCCGGCGAGTTCAAACGGTTGTTGAATTCAGCAGCTTTTCCTTCCGGATCTGCATTTTTTTTGTTCATCTGTTCCCTGAGTTTCTTCCATTCTTCCATCATCTGTTCATCTGTAGAATTTAAGGCTTTTGCGAAGTTCAGGCATGTGCTGCTTTTCAAAAGGATGGAAGGATCAGAGTAGGCTTCTATTCGGATTTTCTCCATTTCATATCGTTGTACAAGAGCTTCGTATTGTACTTTTTTTACATTTTGCCAATAGGGTTTATTAACAACTTTAAGATTTTGAAACAGCATTTTTTTCTCCACAAAATCCTTATCGAGTTTTGCCAGAATCTGGTCTTTATCGCGTCTTACTTCCTGAAGATCCCGCAGGCTAAACACAGAAGGAGTATCGAGTAAAGAATTACTTAGTTCGAACCAGAGTTTATAGGTTCCTTCAATTTCTTCCCGGGAGTATTTGCTGCTGTCGAAATGCCCTTTATTGTCACAGAGTTCAGTCACAAAGTTGAATATTTCTTCTTTAGGTGGAGCTGCACTTAAAGTATCAGCTTTAGCTGTTACAGTATCAGCAGTTGTGGAAACGTTAGAAGAAAGCTGGGATTCTTTTTTGCAGCTTAGCAATGCCAGAAACAGGATGGAGGTTATAGCGATTCTCATAGATCTTAAAATACCAGTTTTTTAGGGAGGTGATGTAATAGTTCAGTGTTGATGATTTCGGCACAGATCCCCGGCTTTTCCCAATGGCCGTTGTGTCCGCAATCCAGGATGTAGGATTTTATATTCGTTCTGTCAGGAAGATTTTTGATCATGATGTCTGTTTTTACAGCATTGTCGTGTTTTCCTGCCAGAACCAGGATCTTGGCTTCCAGATTTTGCATGATATGTTTTTTGTCCGTTCGTTCCACCATTCCTTTTACACAGGCCAGAGCACCCATGTTGTTGGTGGAGAGAGCGGTTTCCAGAGCGGTTTCAATTTTTCCTTCCAAAACATCTCTTTCGTTGGGATTGAACAGATTGGGAACTCCGGCTCTTGCATAATGGGCAAATGCGTCTTTAATGATTCTGTAGCTTTTGATACGTTGCTGCTTTTTTTCATCATCATCAGCAAAATAAGTGGAGAAGAATAACGTCAGACTTTTTAGGGATTCGGGATATTTTTCAGCAAAAGCTAAGGAGGTGTATCCACCCATAGAGTGTCCCAGCAAATGAATTTTCTCTACATGCTGATGATCCAAAACTTTTTTTACTTGTTCAGCCATCAGTTCCATAGTGTGTATATCTCCTAGGATTTCAGATTGCCCGTGGCCAGGAAGGTCTATTTTTAATAATGAAAAATCTTTAGAAAGATGAGGTTCCATGTCGCTCCATATTGATAGATTTTCCATAAAACCGTGGAGGAGGACCAGGGTTTCTTTTCCATTTCCTTTTCTTTCAAAGTTTAGCATGATTTCAAAATTATAGAGGTTAAAATAGACAGCAAATGATCTGCTGTTGCTCAATTACATCCTCAAATGTAAACAAAAAAGAGCATTTTAAAAATGCCCTTTGTCTTTATTGGATTAATTCTTTATATACCTTCGTTTCCCAAGGTTTTATATCTGTTACTCCATATCGTTCTTTTTTTGCAATAGCCAGATTATCCAGCATATCTACAAAATTTTTGTAGTTGGCTTCATCAGTAGGTTTGATAATGACTGTGAAAATTTCCGGTTTTGGAGCATTTTTATAAGCTTCAGAAATGATTTTTGAAATCTTTATACCACTGAAATCTGTTTCTTTAAGATTTGATGTATTTAAATCTGTTGCATTACTTTGATGGTAAAAAACACGATTGTCTTTCCCCAGGATAAATGTGACCTGGTTTTTTTGATTCACTACAACAGGTCCGGTGGGTGGAGTTCCTTTTGCGGGAAGCCCCAGATCCATTACATTGGGTTTTGTAAAATTGGTGGTGAACATAAAGAAGGTAATCAGCAGGAATCCCAGGTCTACCATAGGAGTCATGTCTACTCTGATTAATTTTTTCTTTTGCTTGCCGCCTTGTTTTTCTTGTGCAATTACTTCTGCCATGATTTTAGTTTTTAAATGTTAAACGGTATTTGATGAAAACTTTAAAATCCGATCGTGATTTTGAGAAGTTATACAAAGTTTATGCCTTTTATTGTTAAAGCTTTAATATTTTTGGATTTTTATTGAGTTTTTACATTTAAATAATGTTAAAATCAAGGTGTTTGGATTGTTGTGCTGATAGACTGTTATTTACTCACCGATATTTTTTCTGATACAATAATTTCTTCTTTGTTTTTTACCTGTACTATATAGATTCCATTGGTGAATCCGGAGGTGTCAATTCTTACTTTTTCTTCGTGATACTTCTGAGAGAAGAGTTTTCTTCCGGCCATATCGGTAATACTGATCGTGGATTTTTTCGGAAGATGATCCAGATAGAAGAAATCCTTCGCAGGATTGGGGTATAGGTTCGTTTTGTTTTTTTGCTGGCTTTCTGAAACGCTTAATTGTTCCGGAGCCAGTTTTACAACCCATGCATCCATTAAGCCATGATTGTCTGTCACATCTCCTGTTGTAGAGTTGGTAGCTCCTGCAATGACACAGCTATAGTCTTCGGCAATAATCATAGATGTAGAGGTATTGACACCAGGACCTCCTAAAGACTTTTGCCATTTCAGGTTTCCCAAATAATCCAATCTTAAGATCCAATAATCCTGGCTTCCATGATTTCCGGTAACATTTCCATTAGTAGAAGTTGATGAGCCACTTATAATAAAATCCCAGTTAGTTGCCTGCCGGACTGTCTGTGCCACGTCATATCCGCTTCCCCCAAAATATTTGTCCCATTGCACTGCTCCGTTATTGCTTAGCTTTATAATCCGATAGTCATAATTAGGAATAGGAGATTCCCCGATGGATGGAGAAGCTCCTGCTACGATATAGCCACTTTCATAGGTTTCCCTAATAAAATAACAATAATCATTGCCGCTTCCGCCCAGGGATTTTTGCCATAGTAGAGAACCATCGTAACTGAGTCTTACAATCCAATAATCAACACCACCATGGTTTCCGGTGACGTCTCCATCTGTAGAACTCGATGTACCACCGATAATGTATCCGCCGTCATATGTTTGCTGAATTGAGCTTGCAGCGTCGCCATCGCTTCCACCCAGTGATTTCTGCCACTGAATATTTCCTCCGGCATCCAGCTTTACAATCCAATAGTCACTATTGCCATGGTTTCCAATAACGTCTCCATCTGTAGAAGTGGAAGAGCCTGCTACAATATATCCGGAATCACTTGTTGGCTGAATTGATCTGGGTATATCATTGCCACTTCCACCCAGTGATTTCTGCCACTCCATATTTCCATTAGAATCCAGTTTGATAATCCAATAATCTCCTTGTCCATGATTTCCGGTAACATCTCCGTCTGAAGATACGGAGGAGGCAGCAATAATATATCCGCCGTCAGAAGTTGGGTGAACGGATTGACCCTGGTCATTGCCACTTCCACCTAAAGATTTCTGCCATTGAATATTTCCATTGGGATCTAGTTTTACAACCCAACAGTCATTATTTCCATGATTTTCAGTAACATATCCGTCTACGTAATTCGAAATTCCTACCATAATATATCCTCCGTCTGCAGTAGCCTGAATAGAAAATGCGGATTCATTATCATTGCCTCCTAATGCTTTTTGCCACTGTATGGAAGGAGCTGTCTGTGACGATAGAATAGAATAGGTGAAGAATAAAAATGTAAAGGTAAAATATCTCATATGTATTTGAAATGGTGTTAGTTATTCAAATGTAATTAATTTTATGTTTTGACGAATTTTTTATAGTTGATTTTAATTTCAGGAATGAAAAAACTCACACTAAACAGTGTGAGTTTTTAAATAGTATGTAAAAATTATTTACTTTTTTTATAGTAGTTTACTCCGCATTCAAGGAATTTTTTGAAATCCTCTTTTGGCATATATCCTGAAACAGGAGTGTTGATTACTTTACCTTCAGGAGTTATTAAAACATAGTGAGGCTGGGAGTTGTTATTAAAGTTGACCTGTTGGAACAAGCTCCATCGGTCACCGATTGTTTTTACCTTTTTGATCTGTCCGTCTCCAAGGTCAATCTTTGTTTTCTGATCTTCAGGAAGCTCCTCTTTGTCGTCTACATATAAAGAAGCCAACACTACATCATTTTGAAGGATCGGTAAAATATCCGGCTCGCTCCATACAAACTCTTCCATTTTTCTACAGTTTTCACATCCGTACCCTGTAAAGTCGATCAGGATAGGCTTGTTTTCTTTTTTGGCAATTTCTATTGCTTTGAAGAAGTCATGTTCAGGATGCATTCCCAGAATTCCGTCTTTTTCATCATGGAAATAACTTACGTTCAGTGGAGGCAGGATTCCGCTTAGCAGCTGAAGTTTCGGACGGTCAGAAGGAATTAATCCCTGAATCAGATAGATTACAAAACCTATTCCCAGAACACCTAATACTTTTCTTGTGATCGAAATTTTGGGCTTTTTATCATCATGCGGGAATCTGATCAATCCTAAAAGATATAATGCCAATCCTAGCGCAATAATGATCCATATAGCGATAAAAAGCTCTCTCTTTAAGAAGAAGGTCTTCGATACAAGATCTGCTTTTGATAAGAATTTTAATGCTAAAGCAAGCTCTACGAAACCTAATACGACTTTCACTGTATTCATCCATCCACCTGATTTCGGAAGGCTCTGTAATGCCTGCGGGAATAAAGCCAGCAGACCGAAAATAATAGCCCATGCCAATCCAAATCCTGCTAATGCAAAGGTTAATAACATGGGAACATTGGATGAACCGGTGACAGCACTTCCTAATAAACTTCCCAAAATAGGTCCTGTACAGGAGAAAGAAACAATAACCAGAGTCAATGCCATAAAGAAAATACCAATGATTCCTCCGGCCTCTTCTGCCTTTGAAGATTTATTGGCAATAGAGCTTGGTAATGTAATATCATAGTACCCGAAGAAACTTCCGGCAAAGAAAATAAAGATGACAAAGAAGGCGATATTCAGCCATACACTTGTGGAAATCTCATTGAAGATATTTCCTGCAATCCCGTCGATAATGTGGAAGGGAATACTTAGCAAAACAAAGATCAATAGAATAAAGAAGCCATAGATAAGAGCATCTCTTTTTCCTTTTGCCTTGTTTTTATTTCCTTTGGTAAAGAATGAAACCGTCAGTGGGATCATAGGGAAAACACATGGAGTAAGCAAAGCAATTAAACCTCCAATAAAGCCCAGGAATAAATACGTCCAGTAGTTTTCATCCACTTTAGTAGAAGCGGTACCACAGTCTGTCAATGGCTTTTTGAAATCTATCGTTTCAATTTTCAGCTGTTTTGGATCTAGTTTTGATCCTTCTGCAATGGTAATTTCTTGTTTTGCAGGATTCTCAGTAACTGATTCTGCTGTTTTTGCAGAATCTTTTAAAATTTCTGTTTTATCATCAGTGGCAGCTTCTTCCGTTGCTCCTTTTGGCGTAACTTTTTGATTGAATTCTAAGGTGTTGGGAGCCAGACAAACTCTGTCGTCACAGGTCTGATAGGTGATTTCAGAAGTGACATCTGCAGGTTTTGTTGGATCTTTTAATTTAAATTTCTGCTTAAATCCTGCGGTATTGGAATAATATACAATAGTCCCTCCAAAAGCTTCGGAAAACTCTTCATGTTTTTTACCCGTTTCGGAAAACTTTCCGATCAGTTCAATATTCTTTCCGGTTATTTTATATTCGGTAGGAATTCCGGTGTCTTCCGGAAGATCTTTCGAATAAATATGCCAGCCACTTTCCATTGTGGCATTCAAAACCGCTTCATACTGGTTGTTGCCGAGATCGTTAATAGTGAATTTAAACTTTACAGGATTTTTGATCTGTGCGTTAATTCCTGTCGCTAAAAACAGTAGAATTAATAAAAACCAATTTCTAAATTTCATTGTTCGTTTCATTAAAAATTTTGAGACTCCATTTAGTCTTCTCATTCTTTGAATATCTTCTGTCCTGTCTGAAAGGAATAATCCCAAGTACAGAATCATTGCTGTCCGTCAGGATCCAGATTTTTTGCCTCGCTAAAATAGATAATTTTTCGTCCCTAAAAAACTTAGAAACTTTCTTTTTCCCTGAAAATCCGGCTGGATAAAATTCATCCCCATCTTTTTGCTTTCGCAAGCGCAATGGAAACCGAAGTTTTTCAGCATCGAAATCCCAGTCGAATCTTTTATTGATTTCATCAATATTTTCAATATGATCTACGAGATTGACGCTGATTTGGTTTTCAGAAAAATCAAAATGATCGATCAGTGTGATTTCATTTTCGGACTGTTCACCTTTATTGTTTTCAATGAAAATTAATTCATCCCGGTTGACGATCAACTGATAGTCTTTTGAAAAAAAAGAACTGTTGTTTTCCGCTTTAAAAATTTTGGGAATTTCCTCTTCCTGATTGAATCCGTATTTTTTTAAAATTTCAAACTTGACGAAATCGCTTTCTTGGTCCAGCTTTTCTTTTGATAGAATTTTATGCTCTTGGTTAAATACCGTCAGTCTATTTTCTATTTCCAGCATCTGTTTTTGAACAAAATCTTTGGTCTGCCTCAGGTAAGAAGAACTCTTTTTGAAATTTTCCAGAAAATGATCATTGGTCTCCATTAATACCGGAACAATCTCATTCCTGATCTTATTCCTTAAATAATCACTTTTTTTATTGGAAAGATCTTCCCGGAATTTAATATGGTGTTGCTCGGCAAACTGATAAATTTCTTCTTTTGAAAAACTGAGCATGGGCCGGAGAATAGAATTATCATTGGCCGGAATTCCACTCAGTCCACTGATGCCGGCAGCCTTGGAAAGATTGATGATGAAAGTTTCCAGCTGGTCATTCAGATGATGTGCCGTAACGAGAAATTCCAGATTTTCTTTTTTCTGAATCTCTTTGAAAAAATGATAACGAAGCTCTCTTGCCCAAAGCTGGATAGAATTTTCCGGTTTATTATCTTTTTCAGATACCTGATACAAATGGAATTTTATATGATTTTTCTCACAAAAATCCTGTACGGTTTTCTGGTCAAGATCAGAATCGTTGCCACGAAGTTTATAATTGATATGAGCCACCTGAAATTCATACCCGGAATCGCTCTCTCTATTTCTTAAATCAAGGAATAATGAGGCCAGAACCATAGAGTCTGCCCCACCGCTTACCGCCAAAAGATAAGTGTGCTTTTCAGGCTGCTGAACGAGATTTTCTAACTGATAATTAAAGGTTGATTTTTTCAACATATACGTTGAGAATTTCTTTTATGCAAAGATAACTGATATAATTCAATTGAATTTTCCTAACTTTGATTGGTCTAAAAAAGATTATTTATGAAGATTTTAAAAATTGTAGCAGTTTCTGCAATGGCACTGGGGATGACATCTTGTGTGAGTAAGAAGCAATATGATGCCTTAAGTACCAATTATAAGCAGTGTATTGAAAATATTGGAGAAAGACAAAGAGAAATTCAGGATCTGAAATCTCAGAATTCTGCATTATCAAGCGAAAACAACCTGTTGAAAAGTCAGCATGATGCTTTAAAATCATCTCTTGATGCATGTCTTTCCAATACAGGGAAAAGTTCTGCTAACATTGATAAACTGGTAGGCGAGATCAACGCTTCCAATTCATATATCAAGCAACTGATTTCAAGCAATGCTAAAAATGACAGTTTGAATCTTGCATTATCTAACAAGCTGAAGAGATCTTTGGATAATGTATCTGATCAGGATGTACAGGTAAAAGTATTAAAAGGAGTGGTAATGATCTCCCTTTCAGATAAAATGCTATACAAAACAGGAGATTACAATATCTTGCCTGCAGCTCAGGAAGTGCTAGGTAAAGTGGCAAAAGTAATCAATGACTATGATAAATATTCCGTATTGATCGAAGGGAATACGGATAATGCTCCGTTGAATTCTCCTAATCTGCCAAGAGACAACTGGGATCTTTCTGCTTTAAGAGGTACTTCTGTAGCTAAAGTTCTTCAGACTCAGTTTGGAGTAGATCCTGCAAGAATTACAGCAGGTGGACGTTCTGAATACAACCCGAAAGCTACAAACATGAGCGTTTCCGGAAGATCTGAAAACAGAAGAACGGAAATCATCATTATGCCTAAGCTGGATGAATTTATGAAGTTGATGGATATTGCTCCGAAGAAGTAATTACTGAATGATAAGGGGTTTGTTTTAAATTTTTTACACTATTATCCCTTTTTAATCATAAAAACCACAAAAAGCTGAGGAACTTAAGAATAACTTAAGTTTTTCAGCTTTTGTGTTCTCCGTTTGTGATGCATACAGACATGTTTTAATAATTATAATAATAAAAATCTTACATAATTAAAAATTTCATTATTTTCGTCATAGCTATAATAAATAACTATTTATCAGCTTAACACAAGACATTCAAGTATGAAAGAAATTATTACCAAAGGGGGGCATGTCCTTTTCAGAGAAGGCATTATTAATTATATTAAAAGAAAACTGAATATTACCTACTTGGATAGTATTATGACCTATACTATTGACTATCGTGGTAAGAAGACAAAAATTATTCTCAACAGAAAGTTTGGGTTCGTAGATATGATGATTTTTAAGCATGGTATTTATGAAAAAGATATTATAGATGATATATATGATGAACTGGATGAGACTAAAGTAATGTTGGACATTGGCTCTAATATAGGACAGCACAGCTTACTTCTAAGCTCCTATTGTAAACAGATATATGCCTTTGAACCTATCCCAAAGGTGTATGAACAATTTAGAAGCAGTATTGCCAAAAACGATATTAAAAATATTAAAACATTTAATATTGGAATCAGTGATAGAAATGAAACAAAAGAGTTTAACTTCATCGACAATCATGCAGGTGCAAGCTCTTTTATAGATAGAGCTGATGAGCATGCTCATAAAATAACTGTTACCACCAATACTCTTAAGAATATTTTAGGTGATACTTCATTTGATGTCATGAAAATTGATGTTGAAGGTTACGAAGCAGTAGTTATATTGGGAAATCAAGAAATCATTCTAAAGAACAGACCTGTAATTTTTGTTGAATATGACAGAAAATGGATTCTAGAGGAAGGATCTCATACTCCTGAGGAATTATATAACTTCTTTATAGAAAATGGTTTTCAGATCTACAGCAGAATTCAGAATAAAAATATAGCACAAGAAGATTTTAATAAAATATTCCAGGATAACTGGGTCATAAAACCAATCTCAGACTTCCATAAAAATAAACAGGATTAAACTATTCATAAGCACTGAAAATTCACGAATGATGACTGTTTGAATATTTATTTTTGAGAAATAAAATAACAAAAATGGATTAATGAAATTGGCTTAAACGATATTTAATAATTCAAATGAAATTGAAAATATAAAAAAGATCCCGAAAAATTCGGGATCTTTTTTTGTGAAATGAATTGATATTCCCAACATGTAACTTTTAAAGAAATAACACTACCTATTCAATGTAAATCAGAGAGATCCATAAGATTTGAAGGTTGAAAATCATCCTCATTTATGGTAATCAGGAGGTTTACTCATAAAAACAATAATCGCTATGAAAAAAATAACTCTTTCATTAAGCTTGCTAAGTTTCTTTTTATCCGGAAAAACGTTTGCACAAACGGAGACCTCCGGAAGAGAAAAAATATATAAAGCGGCCCACACAAAACGTACTGAACTGAAACACACCAAGCTGAAAGTAAATTTTGACTATCCGAAAGAACAGATGAATGGGGAAGAATGGCTCACGGCATCCCCTTATTTTTACCCTTCAGATTCATTAGTGCTGAATGCAAAAGGAATGTTGATTCATGAAGTAGCCATAGATAAAGGAGAAAGCAGAGTTCCGCTGAAATATAATTACAAGAATAATATTCTTACCATCAATCTTGATAAAACATATAACCGGAATCAGGATTATACGGTTTATATAAAATACACAGCCAGACCCAACGTAGTAGAGAAGGGGGGGAGCCCGGCAAAAGGCCTGTATTTTATTAATCCGCAGGGCACAGATAAAGATCATCCGTCTCAGATCTGGACAGATGGAGAATCAGAATATTCTTCAGCCTGGTTTCCTACCATAGACAAACCGAATCAGAAAACTACTCAGGAAATTTATATGACTGTTCCTGACAAATATATTACCCTTTCCAATGGCGTTTTGAAAGAATCAAGAAAAGAATCCGGCGATATGCGGACCGATCATTGGGTAATGGATAAAAGACATTCGGTATATCTTTTCTTTATGGGAGTAGGGGAATATACAGTTGTAAAAGATCAGTGGAGAAATATTCCGATAGATTATTATATGGAAAAGGAATATGAGCCTTATGCCAGACAGATTTACGGAAATACTCCTGAAATGATGGAGTTTTTCTCTAAAAAATTAAACTACGATTATCCGTGGGCAAAATATTCCCAGATTTCTGGTAGAGATTATACCAGTGTAGCTATGGAAAATACGACTGCTACGCTTCATAGTACAGAAGTACTGCAGAAACCCGGTCAGTTGATCGATGAAAATAAATGGGAAGAATATATTGCCCATGAATTATTCCACCATTGGTTTGGGGATCTGGTGACTACTGAGAGCTGGAGTAATCTTACCCTGAATGAATCTTTTGCCAATTATTCCGAATACCTCTGGAACGAATACAAATATGGAAAGGATCAGGGAGATTATCATTTAATGGCCAATGTGAACCGGTATCTCAACAGTCCTTCGGATTTTAATAAAGATCTCGTAAGATTCAGCTATGATTCTCCAGAAGATGTTTTTGATGGGGTATCCTATCAGAAAGGGGGCGGAATTCTTCACATGCTGAGAAATTATTTAGGAGACGAAGCTTTTTTTGCCGGCATGAGTGATTTCCTGAAAACCTATGAATATAAAAATGCCGAAGCACACCAACTAAGATTGTCGTTTGAAAAAGTTTCAGGGAAAGATCTGAATTGGTTCTTCAACCAATGGTATTACGGAAGCGGCAATCCTAAATTAAACTATTCATACACTTTCGAACCTGTAAAGAAGCAGGTAGAGGTAGCGATTAATCAGTCCCAGGAAAAACCATTTGAATTTCCTTTGGCCATCGATGTATATGACAATGGAAAACCTACGCGGTATAATGTATGGGTAAATGCCCAGGCAAAGAATACGTTCAGCTTTAATGTTTCAAAAAATCCTGACCTTGTTAATATCAATGCAGACGGAATATTGCTTTCTGAAATTACAGAAAAAAAATCGGCAGAGCAGAATCTGATGCAGTTTACCCAGTCTAAAGAATTTTTAAGCCGCTATAAAGCATTAACAGGAATCAAAGATAATCTGCAGGATCCTGCATCGGTCAGATTACTGAATGCAGCCTTAAAAGATTCTTTCTTCAGAATCCGCATAAAAGCTTTGGATTTAATGGATCTTACTAAAACAGATCAGGCAAAAGTTTTGATTTCCGATGTGGAAAAACTGGCTGTCAGCGATCCGAAAACTTTGGTGCAGGCAGCGGCTGTTACTGCTTTGGCAAAAACAAAAAACAAAAAATACCTTCCTTTATTTGAAAAAGGAACCAATGCAGTTTCCAATTCCGTAAGAATCAATTCTCTGAAAGCAATTATAGATTTAGATCCTTCCAAAGCTGATAAGCTGATCGATAAAATTGACCTTTCAGGTGTATCCCAGAGCCAGCTTATTAAAATGCTTCCTACGGTTGTTAAGAATAAGGTAACTTCCCAGATGCAGTATCTTGCTCCTATTGTGGCATTCTATCCATTAGTTAAACTTCAGAATCCGGCATTGGGAAAACCTGCGGAGGATGGGTTTAACTGGATCATGACTTCTGATAATCTTATTGCCACAGAAAGTATTGTCAGAGTTCTTACCCAATCGAAAGGAGGACTTGTGAAAGATCCGGAAACCAAAATGATGTTTACTCAGATGCTAAAAGAAGGACTTGCCAAAAAAAATGAACTTCTGAAACAAAACCCGCAAAAAGCAAAAAGTATTGATAAGCAAATTGCTGTTCTGAATAAAATAATAGAAACTTTTAAATGATAAGATACTTTTGACATTGAAAGCTATAAGCTTATTTATTGATTACTTATCCGGTAATCTGTCCGGGAAGGATTTTCTTTCCGTGGGCATGGACTCTTTTTGAGGTAGATTGTTCAAAGTAAAAATTAGTGATGTTCCAAACGATCATAATGGCTGAGAAATAATAAAGATTGAGAACGATAGCAATCCCTAAATGCATAGCAACGGTAAAGAAAAGCCATGCTTTCTGAGTTGGTTTGTACCAGATAAAGAACGGATAACACATCTCGACGAGAATGGTGCTACAGCCGATTATTATTAAAAGATAATGATGTTCTGCAAGCCAGCTGAAATCAATATTCAGATCTCTGTTGGAATAAGGAAGGTGAATGGCTTTCCAGATCGATTCGCCGTTCCACCAGTTGAAGCCAAGAGCTTTATCTAAACCGGAAAAAAAATAAGCGATAGAAATATGAATCTGGAAGAGTCTCTTGACAGGGGTTATATTAATATCTTTTGGTTTTTTACCGAATATGACGTTTTTTAGAGAAAAGCTGTTGTCACAAGGAAATAGTGTCAGGTAAAACAAAGACATGCTCGTAAAGAAATCAGCTCCATAGGCAAAAAAAGAACTTCCTTTTAATAAGGCAATCTGGAGTAAAAGTAATAAGATAGCCGAGATTCTGGAGTAAAATCCTGTGATGATAAAAATGCATAACGTAATAAATATGGCTTTGAAAGCAATAACCGTTGTGGATTCTTGAATACCAAAGGAATATAAAAAGTTAATTATCTTCGGGAATGTAATCAGCCAGTCAGGAGTGAAGACATTCATAATATCCTGTGGAATAATGCTGCTGCTTGAAAACAGAGTGTCAAAATCTGCTATTACAGCCATGAACTGTAGCAGGATAATAATTCCTATAGACAGTCTGAAGAAGCTCAGAAACTCAGTCTGATGATCATGCTTGAAAAAGAAACTTTCAATTCTGCTATAGATCAGGTTTAGTTTTTTCATCAGTTTAATGTTTGAATTCATCAATAAGAATAAAATTTTCAGTCATTTTTCCCTTTTTGAAATCTGCAATAGTAGGGTAGTCATACAAATAAAGCTTTGTGGTAACGCTTGTAGCCTTAGAATTTTCCTTCATTACATTTTCGGCGATCTGTTGAATGATGAGGTCCAGATACTTGTAATATTTTTTGTCATATCGGTTCTGATCAGAAATTTTATCAAGAAACATATTGAAAACAGTAGTGTATCTTACTCTGCTTTCTTTGCTTTTGAAAGATGGTAACATTTTTTCTTCCAGAATAGTTCCTTTCTCGTCTTTTAATTCAAAGCTCATGACAAAGTCGCTGGCAACATTCGGAGCATAAAAACCATAGCCGGTATCAAAACCTGTATATGAGGTAAACATACTGACTGGCAATGATTGGGTGATATTTTCACAGGCCGTATATGTCAAAGGTTTCTGATAGGTTTTGTTTTCGTAATAAAAACCATAGTAGCCATCAAAAGTCCCTTTTAAGCCTATAATGAAGACGAGGAGCAATAATGTCAAAATTCCGGATAACTGAAGTTTTCTTTTCATGGCAGTAATTTTTAAGAAAAGACTGTTCCGGAATACTCTTCCAAGTAACAATCAGAATCTGAAAACATTCCTTAGAATTGTTTAATGACCTATGTTTTCTGGAACAGTCTTTTTAATGTTATTTGTAATTAACCAATACGCTGTTGAGTCTTACATTTATTTTCGGATCAATCGTCATATTGTTTTTCACAGATTTTATGATCACGTTGGTAAGATTCTTTCTTCCCATTGTTGGCGGGCAAATTGTATATTCCTCAGCGCCTCTTACAGTCAGTTTGTTTAAAGAGGCTATATCCTTTTGGCTCAATAAAGCGGCATTAGTAGCAAACTGATTGTTTTGAATAGAGTAGTAATCAGTTCCCAGCTCTTTAGCTTCGTATTTTTTTAGAATTACATCTACTTTGGTTCTTAAGTCTCCATATTTTTTCCAGTCGATGTTCGCTTTAAGCAGGCATCCCCGGATGACATACTGCCGATTGATTTTGTATACAATAAAATTGGTTCCTAATCTGGCCTGGTGAAGGTTTTGAAGCTGTACCAGAGTTTTCATGTCTTCGTCTGAAATTTTTTTTACGTCTTTAATGATGTAATTGTTGTCTACGATGTAGTTGCCTTTTTCTTTATAAAAAGACATTTCCTGAGGTTTCAGTTGGGAAAAAATAATCACTAATCCCACGATTGTACCGATTAAAAATAAGGTTTTTGTTTTCATGTGGTTGTTTTTAGAATATCCCTACTCTATTTTAGGCTTTTCGGGTTCCTCCTTGATATGAGTATTTCATGGTTGGAAAACTTATATCAAAGGTAGAAGCATAGGAGTATTTACCGATAAGTGTTTTTCCTGTTTTTGTGTAGGGATTTTAGCTTTTAAACCGAAACCATTAAGCATAAAAACTGTGGGATTAATACAAAATCCAATTTGTATGGTAAAATAGAGCCGTTTATTTTTCCTGAAGGTAGAGGAAGGTGACTCAGATTTTTTGCCTTACGCAGTTGTGAAGTACAGATTTGTGACTGAAAAAACTTTGTGAATATAGGTTAGTTGGATCATGTTCAAAAGCTGTGATAAAACAATTGAATACAGATCGATTATTCTAAATTTTATAAACGTGAGGAATTAGAAATCAAATGTTTTACTTTATGAGGCTAAGAATAGAGCAGCTTATGTGTACGCTTCATAAAAATCAATGAAATTGATTCCATCTTTGCTCCCTCGAAATATTACAGTATTAAAATAAAAACTTTGCGTTTAAAATCCTTCTCAAGAAAGATTAATTACTGTAAAGAACAGAACATTTTTTTCTATTCAGATAAACTCAACTTTTGCAACCGATCCTATTTGTTAACAAAACAAAGAAATTGATTGTACTTAAAAAAAATGATACAGGTTTTATTGCTGAATTGAAAAAGGAATCTATTGGGAAAATATAGAATTTTTTTTGAAAAGATATAAAAAAATAAATCCCGAAGGAGTACGGGATTTATTTAGTAATCAAATTAATTCTTCTTTTTTCAAGAGCGAAATAATTCGTCGCAAAAATGAATTGGATATTTCTGTCTTAGTTTTTTTTGCAGAAGAAAATGTTCTGCCTTTCGGCATAACATTTTTTTGATTCCCATGGTTAGTTTGTGTCTCTCCTGCAATCATGTTATTTCTCTTAGTGTTTTTACCCCTTTGTTCTCTATGCAAAGCTATTATTTATACTATAGCAAAAACATCCGTGTTTTCCCGGTATTTTACATGGGGTTTTCCCGGTATAATAACAGATAGGAGATGTTGATCAGGTAGGAATAAAATTAATAGATAAGAATTTCACTTCATTCCTTGCAGTGTTTTTATTTGTAACTTATATTGAATCAGTTGTTTATTTAATTAAATAACATTATATTTAAATCCTTTTAAAGGGATATTTATTTAGACGAATCCGAAAATCTTCAAGAGTAGGAAATTAAAACCAAACCAAAATCATTATGAAAAATTCAAAAAAACTTTCAAGAGCACAAATGAAAAGCTTACAGGGAGCTATCAATGGATGCAATCCACAAATAATCTGTCAGAAAAGCTCTGATTGCTGTCCGGGATGGGCATGCCCCGGAAAAAGGCAATATTGCATAGCGATTTAATGATTTTTCTGTAACATAACAGATCTATCAGAGAAAAGAGGGATTAATTTCTCTCTTTTTTTGTTAAACAGAGTGAATAGAACCGGAGGATTCAGGAAAGAAACTTTAAAATTCCGTAAATTTGTTTAAAATAAAATGGTATGAGTTTTTTTGAAGAAAAGAATCCTGAAATGGATAGATATTTGGAAGCACACGCTTCTTCGGAAGCTGATATTCTGAAAAAGCTGAGAAGAGAGACTTATCAAAAAACAACGCAGCCGCATATGATCTCGGGATACCAGCAGGGAAGGCTGCTCACAATAATTTCCCAGATGCTGAAACCGAAGAATGTTCTTGAGATAGGAACCTTTACCGGATATGCTACTTTATGTCTTGCATCAGGCTTGAGCAAAGACGGGAAAATTACAACCCTGGATGTGAATGAAGATCTGGCTTATCTGCCGAAAAAATACTTTGAAACCAGTGAATATGCAGACCAGATTGATTTCAGACTTCAGGATGCCAAAGAATTTTTAAAAGAAACCGATGAGGTTTTTGACCTGATCTTTGTGGATGCTGACAAGGAAAATTATGCAGACTATTTCAGACTGATAAAGCCGCATACTCGATCAGGATCTGTGGTTTTGTTTGACAATGTTTTATGGTATGGAAAAGTATTGGAAGAAGATCCTAAGCAGAAATCCACTCAGTCTATCAAAGAATTAAACGATTTAGCGGCAAAAGACGAAGATTTTGAAAATCTTATTCTACCTTTGCGGGATGGGGTCAACTTTCTTCGTAGAAAGTAATTAAAATATTCAAAGATCAAAACATTTAAAGATTGCAGAAATCGTGTTTTTTAATCTTTAAATTATTCAATCTTTAAATTGAGAGTTAATGAATAAAGGAATTTGTATTGTTACAGTAGCACCAGTCCGTGCAGAGGGATCTGACAGGGCAGAGATTGTTACCGAGATATTGTTTGGAGAAAGTGCCGATATTTTGGAAGTGAATAAAAACTGGACCAAAATAAAAATGCATTATGATGGCTATGAAGGATGGATGGATACCAAACAGATAAAGCCTGTAACAGACGAGGAAATTGCCAACAGAAAAACAACCGTGGTGACTGAAGATTTTTCTTCCGTACTGACGAATGATGGAAAGATGTTACTGTCAATGGGATCCGAAGTGGAATTTCCTGTAGTGGCATCAAGAAGAAGTCATGATGTAAGGGAAAGTATTGCCCTTACGGCCAAAGAATTCCTTAATATTCCTTACTTGTGGGGAGGAAAAAGTTTTTTTGCAGTAGATTGTTCCGGTTTTACCCAATTGGTCTATAAAGTTCATGGCATCAAAATCCCGAGAGACGCCTCACAGCAGGCTGAAGTAGGAGAAGCTCTTACCTTTGTGGAAGAAACACAACCGGGAGATCTTGCTTTCTTTGAAAATGATGAAGGGAAGATCATCCATGTAGGAATCATGCTGGAAAATCAGAAAATCATCCATGCCTCAGGAAAAGTGAGAATTGATACCCTGGATTCTACAGGAATTTTCAATAAAGAAATGAATAAGCATACTCATAAACTGAGAGTGCTTAGAAGTGTTGTTTAGTACGAATAATATGAAAACTTCCAGAATACTTCTGATTGTAAATGCTCTTTTGCTTATTGTAATCTGGGCCTATACAGGGGTAAAGTATGCCGGATTGCCGGATATTATTCCTACCCATTTCGATTTTCAGGGTAATGTAGATGGAGAATCCGGAAAAGGAACGATCTGGGTACTTCCATGTATTGCAACTTTTGTTTTTTTTATTTTCTGGAATGCACCCAGAAACCCTGATTCCCCTTTTGTAAATGTCCCTAAAAACTTTCGAAATAAAGAGTCACTGGGATTGTTTATGTTTTCTTTACAAATTCCTGTAATGATCTTATTTCTGGATATTATTGTTGAAAGTATCCGTGTGGCTGAAGGTAAGCAAACTGAGCTCAGCGATGCTATCTTCTTCATTCTGGGGTTGCTTTTTGCAGTGCTGGGAGTAGGAATGGTAATGGCTATCCGGGAAGGAAATAAAGAGGAATCTGACAACTAAATCAAACCAGAATTGAAATTGCTTTACAACATATTTATAAACCTTCTGGCTTTCGGAATGAAAGTTTTCTCGCTATTTAATGATAAAACTAAAAAAGGCGTTGAGGGAAGGGAAGAATCTTTGCATAAAGTTCAGACTTCCTTTTCAAAGACGGATAAGGTCATCTGGATGCATGCGGCAAGTTTAGGGGAGTATGAACAGGGACTCCCTGTATTGGAAAAGCTTAAAGAAAAACTGCCGGATCATAAAATTCTGGTAACTTTTTTTTCTCCTTCAGGCTATGATAATGTTGTTAAAAAGAAACATATTGCAGATGTGATCTGCTACCTTCCATTTGATAAAAAAGCTACAGTAAAGGAGTTTGTATCACAATTTAATACTCAACTATTTTTTACGGTGAAGTATGATTACTGGTATAATCTGTTTGCGGAACTGAAAAACAGGAATACAAAAATTTATGTGATCTCTGCATTGTTCTATGAAAGACAATCCTTTTTTACTTCTTATGGAAAATGGTTTGTGAGGCAGCTTCAGCAAAATGTAGATTGGTTCTTTCATCAGACACCGGTTTCTTTTGCCCTGGCTAAAAGTATAGGTCTGACACAATCTTCTGTAACAGGAGATACCAGATTCGACAGGGTGAAACAACTTCGTGAGCGTGACAATCATGTTGGTCATATTACAGATTTTATAGGGGACCATAAAGCCATAGTTTTTGGAAGTTCCTGGCAGGCAGAAGAGAAAATTGCAACAATCACCTATAGGAAAAATCCTTATTTAAAAATTATTATTGCACCTCATGATCTGAAAAGAGTAGAGCATTTAAAAAATCTGTATCCTGAGGCGTTGTTGTATAGTGAAATAGAAACCAGTGAGCTATCGATTTCTGATTATCAGATTTTAATCATTGACAGTATTGGCCTGCTATCAAAACTGTATTCTTATGCAGATGTAGCTGTCGTAGGGGGTGGTTTTCATGATGCCGGTCTGCATAATATTTTGGAAGCTGCAACATTTGGTGTTCCTGTGGTTTTTGGCAATCATTACAAAAAGAATCCTGAAGCAGACGGGCTGATTGCTGCTGACGGAGGAAAAGCCTTCGCAGATGAATATGCCGCTGCTGAATTTGTTCTGTTTCTGACCAGCGAAGACCATGGAGAAGAACTTGTTTCCATGTCTCAGAATGCCCAGAAGTTCGTAGATGAAAAACCTGATTCTACCGCAATGATTCTGAAGAAAATTTTATCTTAAGAACCCCTGACTTTTAATGTCTTTCATAATCTGATCAATATTTTCCGGAATACGGTCACATTCAAACCAATTGAAGTCGAGTCCGTTATTGATACAGAGTTTTTGAAGATAATGGTTCTCGGTGATTTTCTTTTGAGTATCCCGCAGATATTCATCGATCTCCATCCAGTAGTCTTCGTCCAGTTTCCGGATAAGAATCAGCGATTTGAATATTTTATTGATGATATACAGGTATAGTTTGTATACATTATCAAATCGTTGTCTGCTCAGATCCGTATTGTACTCTAAAATAGCGTTAATGAGAAGAAGATTAAGTGAGACCTCTCCAAACTTATCCGTTGTTATTTTGACATGTTCCGTAATCTCTGCACTTATTTTTCGGATGATGGTCAGGAAATATTTGGCGTTTCCTACGTATTTTGAAGCCAGAAGAACTTTTTCTTTTACCTGTTCTTCCATAGCATCTCTTTTGTCGTCGGTAGTTTCAGGATCAATAAGTTCAAAGTAGAGTTTTTTAGACAGTAATTTGTCCTTTCTCAGCAATCTGAAAATAAGTTTATCTTTCTCAGCCCCTGAAAAAGCGCTCAATGCAGCTTTAAATTCTTTTGAATACTCCATTAATTGAAAATTTTCGAATATTTCAGGAATCCGTTCAATGCCCAGTTAGCCGTATAATATAACGAAGTGAAGGTAGAGAAGCCCATGAAATCTTTATACACAAGATACTGATCTTTGATGATGTTTTTTTTATTTCTGGAAACACTGTTCTCCCGCATTCTGTATTTAGCTAATGTTTTATTGATAGGCATTCCCTGCGGAATTACTTTTAAAAGATTCAGCCACATGACATGATCTTCCCGCTTACTTTTTACAGGAAATAAGAACTTTCCTACCCTTTTCGTATCATACATCGTTGAAACGGGAGCCAGTCGGCAGGTTTTCAGGAGATTAGAAAAAGTGACCACTTTGTCAGCCAGAAAATCTTTCAATATAGGTTGAAGCTGCTCATTACATCTCGAGTAATTACAATACACAAGTTCTGCATTGTGCTCCTGCATATAATCCGTCATGGTTTCGAGGTATTCCGGATACCAGAAGTCGTCAGAGTCGAGAAAAGCGATATATCTTCCCTGGGCCCTTTCAATGCTGTGATTTCTTGCATTCCCGGCACCACCGTTTTGCTCCAGAACCTGTAGTTTTATTCTCGGGTCATTATACTTTCTGATAATTTCAACAGTATTGTCTTTAGAAAGGTCATCGGTAATCAGCCACTCCCAGTTTTCATAGGTCTGGCTCAGAACAGATTGTATCGTTTCCTCTATAAATTCCGCTGAATTATAACAAGGGGTGATGATGGAGACAAGATCTTTCATTTGTGCTTTAAAATATCGGTAAAATTATAAAAATCTTTTTTCATAAAGATGCCATGAAGCAATTCCTACGCCAATTACGGTAAACATACAGATCAAGCTCATGACGTAAGGATTATAATCCTCAAACAAACCTAATGTCTGGAACACCCTGATAATAGGGAAGTGGAATATATAAATCCCGTAGGTAAAGTCTCCGTATTTTCCGAAATTATTCAGGAATTTGAAAGAGTAGGCAATATAAAGCACAATAATACTGATCATCATTGGGGAGAATAATTTTATTTTAAAAATAAGATCTATCCACACCGTAATCATAGCGATGATAAAAAGTAAATTTTTATGTTTGATGAAAGTGTCAAAATTAAAATACAATAGCATTCCGCCAATGAAATAACATAATGAGCCAGGTAGCTGTCTCGAAATAGCAGCTCTTCCTGTCATTTCAAAATAATTAAGAAAGATCAGCGAAAGAAAATACAATACAATAAGACTGGTATTTCTATACCGGTTATTCTTTCCAAACAATAAAAACATCAGGGGAACAGCAAAGTAAAAACACATTTCTATTTTAAGGGTCCACAAGGCTCCGTTCACAGCCTGGTTTCCGAAAACTCCGGGAAGCCATGGCGCTTTAAAGTTCATGAACAATGAGTTCCAAAACAAATATTTGTAGACCTGAGTATTGCTGAAATAATCATAGAAAGATAAAGTACTTACCAAGCTCAGAAGTATGGCACAAAGAAAAACAACCAACAGATAAGCGGGAACAATTCTGTTGAATCTTTTTTTGGCATAGCTTTTAAGACTTGAAGACCTTTCATAGCTTCTCGCAATCAGGAAACCACTTACAATGAAAAATGAGAAAACGGCAACTTCTACAGGGCTGTGTTCTAAAATTTTAAGTGATGCAGATTGGCTTAGCGCTCCCAAATGCCCTACAAAGACAATGAAAGCTAGGAGAACACGGATGAAATCAAAATTATTTTTCGTTATATCCTGCATTTGCATTTTTTCTTACAAAAATAACTTTTTTAATAAAATAGAGGGGATTTCGCAGGTTCAATATTTGTTAAATAACAGGAATATTGAGTCTGAGTGTTTTAAAATATGTATAAATAATGATCGATGAAATAATTTTTCATAAAAAATAGTAATATAAATCAAAAAAATTATAATTTTAGCGCTTGAAAAAATTGATCTATGAAGAAATTAGCATTACTATTTGCAGGTTTGTCATTGTTTGCCGCTACAGGATGTAGTAATGACAATGATACTGTCAGAGAAGCTCCTTTAGTTGGGACATGGCAACCCTTGAAAGAAGTAGTTACTACGGTGGAAACTGGTGAAGTCCCTGTTTCTAACACAATTACTTATACAGATTGTCAGAAAAAGACCAGATGGTGGTTCAGTGTTG
The DNA here is from genome assembly GCA_001013295.1 of Chryseobacterium indologenes. Taxonomy (GTDB): domain Bacteria; phylum Bacteroidota; class Bacteroidia; order Flavobacteriales; family Weeksellaceae; genus Chryseobacterium; species Chryseobacterium indologenes_B. The sequence continues at coordinate 85,761 of LAZY01000066.1, forward strand.
ATTCCAAAGGCGGGAAAACGACCTGGGGAGATACCGCTACACCGGGAGTGTGTGCTATTCTTTCCGATAAAAAATTCAATTATACCTATGATAAGGATTCCAAAACGGTTCAAATGAAGATTCAAGGAGTGGTAGAGCCGGAGGTAGCAAAAGTAGTTACGCTGGATGATACTACGCTTAATCTTGCTGTAAGAGAAGAGACGCAGGATCCTACCGTATTCCAGACAAGAACGTATACGTTCAAAAGAGTGGTTCAATAATAGTATACTTCAGGATATAAAAACAAATCTCATCTTCGGATGGGATTTTTTTGTTGAGGATAGAATTACAATTCATTATAAATTAAATTTCTATTTCCTTTAAAATCATTATTTTTGTGAATCTTCACTAAGAAGAAAAAAATATTCAATACTAAAGTCTAACATATAACATCTACATAAAGTGTTTTACGATCATCAGCAGATAGAAAAAAAGTGGCAGAAATACTGGGAGGAAAATCAAACCTATAAAACCTCTAACAATACAGATAAACCTAAGTTTTATGTACTCGACATGTTCCCGTACCCATCTGGAGCAGGACTTCACGTAGGTCACCCGCTGGGATATATTGCATCGGATATTTATGCGAGATACAAGAGACATCAGGGGTTTAATGTGCTGCACCCGGTAGGATATGACAGCTTCGGACTTCCTGCTGAGCAGTATGCGATCCAGACTGGGCAGCATCCGGCGATTACGACGGAACAGAACATCAACAGATACGAAGAGCAGCTAAGAAAAATCGGATTTTCATTCGACTGGAGCAGAGAAGTGAGAACTTCAGATGCATCGTATTATAAATGGACACAGTGGATTTTTATTCAACTATATCATTCATGGTATAATAAAAATACCGATAAGGCAGAAGCAATCGATACCCTGATCAGCCATTTTGAAGAAAAAGGAACAGAAGGATTAAATGCCAATCAGAACGACGAATTAAATTTCACGGCAGAAGAATGGAAAAATGCTTCGGATCTTGATAAGGAAGATATATTATTAAACTACCGTCTTTCCTACAGAGCAGAAACTACCGTAAACTGGTGTCCTGCACTAGGAACCGTATTGGCAAATGATGAGGTAAAAGACGGAAAATCTGAAAGAGGAGGATTTCCTGTATTTCAGAAGAAAATGATGCAGTGGAGTATGAGAATCTCTGCTTACTCTGAAAGATTATTACAAGGATTAAATACATTAGACTGGCCGCAACCTTTGAAAGATTCTCAGGAATACTGGATCGGGAAATCTCAGGGAGCACAGGTTCAGTTCCAGGTAGAAGGTCATGACGAAATCGTTGAGGTATTTACAACAAGACCCGATACGATCTTTGGAGCCACTTTTATGGTGTTAGCACCAGAAAATCCATTAGTAGAAACTATTACTACCGATGCTCAAAAAGCTGAAGTAGATACTTATATTGAAGAGACTTCCAAAAAATCTGAAAGAGACAGAATGTCTGACGTGAAAAACGTGAGTGGAGCTTTCACCGGAAGTTATGCGGTCAATCCGTTCAGTGGAGAAAAAATGCCGATCTATATTTCAGACTATGTATTGATGGGATATGGAACGGGAGCTGTAATGGCTGTTCCTGCACATGATGAGCGCGACCACAGATTTGCAAAGAAATTTAACCTTGAAATTAAAAAGGTTGTAGAAACCGAAGAAGACGTTCAGGAAAAATCTTTTGATTCCAAAGATTCCGTTTGTGTAAACTCTGATTTCTTAAACGGATTGAGTTATAATGATGCGAAGTCAAAAATAATTGGAGAGATTGAAACGAAAGGAATCGGTCACGGAACTACTAACTATAGACAGCGTGATGCAATTTTCTCAAGACAGCGTTATTGGGGTGAACCCGTTCCTATATATTATAAGGATGGAATGCCTTACACGTTGCCTACTTCTGCTTTGCCATTGGAACTTCCTGAAGTTGAAAAATACTTACCGACTGAAGACGGAGATCCACCATTAGGGAATGCAAAAGAATTTGCATGGGATGAAGCCAATCAGAAAGTGGTGGCTACCGATTTAATTGATGACAAAACAATATTCCCGTTAGAATTATCTACAATGCCGGGGTGGGCTGGAAGCTCATGGTATTTCCTTAGATATATGGATCCTAATGATGAAGAAACTTTTGTTAAAAAAGAATTAGCAGATTATTGGGGACAGGTAGACCTATATATAGGAGGTAGTGAACACGCAACCGGTCACTTGTTGTATTCCCGTTTCTGGAACATGTTCTTAAAAGACAGAGGATACATCAGTCATGATGAGACATTCCAAAAATTGATCAACCAGGGGATGATCTTGGGAATGAGTGCATTTGTGTATAGAATTGATGGGACTAATCAATATGTATCTAAAAACTTAGCAAGCGAATATCAGACTCAGCAGATTCACGTAGACGTATCCTTATTAAAAGGAGCATCTGATGAATTGGATACCGAAGCTTTCAAAGCTTGGAGACCTGATTATGCCGATGCAGAATTTATTTTAGAAGATGGGAAATACATCACAGGCCGTGAAGTAGAGAAAATGTCTAAGTCAAAATACAATGTGGTGAATCCTGATGACATCTGTGACGAATACGGAGCAGACGGATTAAGACTGTATGAAATGTTCTTAGGTCCGCTGGAGCAATCCAAACCTTGGAATACTCAGGGATTAAGCGGAGTGTATGGTTTCCTTAAGAAATTCTGGAACCTTTATTTCAACGGCGATGTATTTGAAGTTTCTGACGAAGAACCTACAAAAGCAGAATATAAAGTTTTGCATACCTTAATAAAGAAGGTAGTGTATGATATTGAAAACTTCTCTTTCAATACTTCAGTATCATCTTTTATGATCGCTGTGAATGAACTTCAGAAATTAAAATGCAACAAACGCAATATTCTGGAACCTCTTGCCGTTATCATTTCTCCATATGCGCCACACATCTGCGAAGAATTGTGGAGTTTATTAGGAAACGGTGAATCGATAGAATTTGAAAAATTCCCGGTATTAAATGAAGATTATCTGGTAGAAGATGAAATTGAATATCCGGTAAGCATAAATGGTAAAATGAAGTTCAAAATTTCACTTTCTGCTCAATTATCTGCTAAGGAGGTGGAAGATTTGGTGATTTCTAATGAGAAAATGCAACAGATTTTGGAAGGAAAAAGCCCTAAAAAAATCATTGTAGTCCCTCACCGTATTGTGAATATCGTAATTTAAAAAAAAATTAACATTGGGAAAATCAAAAAAATGGGTGTCTTATTTTTTTGATTTTTTAACTCAAATGTTAAATTGGGAAAAAATAAATAAAATAATTTAAAATAATTATTATTTCGAAATCGTATTAAAATTTCTTTATCAAAAAAAAGCAAAATGTTTAATTAAGACTCTTGCATTTTAATTAATTTTGCCTTTAATTTACACCCTGTAAAATTTTAAAACAATATAATTTAGTTAAATATGGAAATGAATGTTTCAAAAAATGATGAGCAAGTAGTTGCTAGAAAGGCAGGAGGTTTAAATCCAGCTGTTATTATTCCTATTCTATTTGCTATAGGAGTATGTATTTATTTATTCGTTCTTGGAAGCCCAGGAAACTTTAAAGATGCAGATAAACTAGGAGGTGGTTCTGTAGCTTTTTCAAGTGTTGAAGGAAAAGACATTCACCCAGAATCGTTCTTAGGTATTATCTACAAAGGAGGAGTTATCGTACCAATCTTGATTACTTTCATGATTACGGTAATCGTTTTCTCTATTGAAAGATATTTAATCTTAGGTAAAGCTGCTGGAAAAGGAAACTTAGACAATTTCGTAGTACAGGTAAGAAGCTTACTAAACCAAAACAAAATCGACGAAGCTATTGAGGAGTGTGACAGACAACAAGGTTCTGTAGGTAACGTAGTGAAAGAAGGTCTTACTACTTACAAAGCTCTTGCTCACGATACTACATTAAATAAAGAGCAGAAAATGGTAGCTCTTAACAAAGCTATCGAAGAAGCTACTACTCTTGAGATGCCAATGCTTGAGAAAAACATGATGATCCTTTCTACTCTAGGTACAGTTGCAACGTTGATCGCACTACTTGGAACAGTAATCGGGATGATCAAGGCATTCTTCGCGTTAGGTTCAGGAGGTGGTACTCCGGATGCTGCTGCACTATCTACTGGTATCTCTGAAGCCTTGATCAACACGGCATTAGGTATTGGTACTTCTGCAATCGCTATTATCCTTTATAACTTCTTTACTTCTAAAATTGATGGATTAACTTATAAGATCGACGAAATCTCTATGAGTATCCAACAATCTTTCGCTGAATTCAACTAAGAATTAGCAAGAAATTTGCATTAGCAATTAAAAGAAGTCTAATTAAAAATATTTTATAATAATGGCGAGAGTCAAACCAAAAAGACATGGAGTAGTGACGGACATGACCGCAATGTGTGACGTTGCGTTCCTACTTCTTACGTTCTTTATCTTGACCACTCAGTTTAAAAAACCTGACGTGGAGCAGATCAAACCGCCATCTTCAATTTCGGAAAAATTGCTTCCTGATGCTAGTTTAATGACTATCAACGCTACTCCGGACGGAAAATTCTATTTCCAGCCAGTAGAAAATGCATCAGAAAGAGTTGCACTTTTAGATAAAATGGGCCAGAAGTATGGTATTACTTTTGACAACAACCAAAAGGCAGCTTTCCAGAAAGTACAGGCAATTGGAGTTCCAATGAACCAACTAAAAGGTTATTTGGATATGCCTGCAGATGAGCAGAAAAATTATAAGAGTCCTACAGGTATTCCTATGGACAGTACAAATAAGCAATTAATTGATTGGGTAAAAGAAAGTTTGAGCGTTAACCCTGACTACAAGTTAGCTATTAAAGGTGACGTTACAACTCAATATCCTAAAGTTAAAGGTCTATTTGAGGGTTTAAGAGATATTGATTTTCTTAAATTTTGGTTGATTACATCACAAGAAGGTAAACCTAACGAATAATATCGATAGAAATGGCAGAAGTACAAGTACAAGAGAAAGGCGGCAAGGGCGGCAAGGTCCGTTCCAAAAAGCAGAGTACCAGAGTCGATATGACTCCGATGGTGGACTTGGGTTTTCTATTGATTACCTTCTTTATGTTCACAACTACATTCAGTAAACCGAATGTTATGGATTTGGGTCTTCCGGCTAAACCTAAAAAAGATCAGCCGAAACCCCCTCCAACAGAAATTAAACTTTCTAACTCAATTTCTATCCTATTAGGAAAAGACAACAGAGTTTTCTGGCACCAGCAGGATGCTACATCCTTGAATGACCAGACTCTTATGGAAACTACTCTTGATAGAACGGGAATTAGAAAAGTAATTGAGCAGGCAAAATCTAGAGCTGCAGATCCTACCAAATTTACGGTGATCATTAAGCCAACTGACGATGCTGTATATAAGAACTTTGTTGATATTCTTGACGAAATGGCCATCACGAAAAGTGAGCAATACGGGGTTACTGACTTGAAACCTTGGGAGAAAGCCGTATATGACAAGAAAGTAGTAGGTGCTGCTGCACCGGCTGCTGCTACAAAGTAATTTAACCATAAAATTGTTATATCTAATCTATGGCAGATGAAAATGTATACGGTCAGAATCTTACTTTAGATGAGATCGTATTTGAAAATAGAAACAAGGAATATGGTGCCTATGATCTTAGACATCAGTATCCAAGACTTTTAACCAAGTCTTTTATCGTCGGAACAGCATTATTCCTTTTGGCAGCATTGTCTCCGTTCATCTATCTTACGATTAAAAATCTTACAGCTCCGCCTAAGCAAGAAGTAAAGGCAGATCTTGTAGATATTATCGAAGAAGATCCGATTATCGAGCAGCCTAAAGAAGAAGAACCACCTCCACCACCTCCACCTCCAAAAGAAGAGGAGAAAATTGAAGTGATTCAGAACGTAGTTCCTGAGCCTGTAAAAGCTCCGAAAATTGAAACTCCACCACCACCGATTTCTAAGCAGTTGGAAACTACAACTGGTTTAAATAATCAGGAGGGGGTAAAAGCTCCGGCTTACACACCACCGCCACCACCACCATCTACAGGTACTAAAGCTAGTACAGTAGAAGTGAAAGCGAATAACCCTAACGAAATCTACAAAGATGTAGACCAATCTGCAGAATATCCTGGAGGTATGGGTGCATTGAGAAAATTCTTAGGAGATAACTTCGATACTTCCCTAATGGAAGGAGGTGAAGGTACACTGAAAGCTAAGCTTAAGTTCGTTGTAGAAAAAGACGGAACTGTTTCCAACGTTACCATCGAAGAGAAATCTCCGAATGGCGACTTCAACAGTGAAGCAATGCGTGTAGTGAAGAAACTGAAAAAATGGACTCCTGCGAAGAGAAACGGGGAGAGCGTTAGATCTTACTATAGCGTACCATTTACTATGAACTTTGAATAATTAGACTTATTTATTCAAAATATAAATAAAAAGGGAGGCATATGCTTCCCTTTTTATTTTTTTTGTATTTTTGTTACATGATGTTCAATTGGTTATCCCTGGTTACGGGATTGTTTTATATCGTTTTAGGAATTGTAGTGATGATCTATAAATTCTTCTTTACCATTCTGGAACCTGCTATTGCTTATGCACTGGGAGTAGTGTTGATTATTTATGGTATTTTCAGAATCTATAGAGCAGTTTCTAAAATCAAAAGATCGAAAGATGAAGAATAGTTTCAAAGTTGCGCTTGTATTCCTTATAGGATTTATGCTTGCAAGCTGCAAAAAAGAGGAGAAATCTCCTTCTTATCATAAAGGTAATCTTACGATTTTTACGGATGAATCCTTTCAAAGCGTTACAGAAGCATTAGCGGACGGGTATATGATGAATTATCCGGAAACCCACATCAAAGTGGAAACAAAAAAAGAAGACTTAGGTTTTCTTGATTTGCTGAACGGAAATGCCAAAATTGTGGTGATGTCCCGAAATCTTAATCCCGACGAAATAAAGACATTTGAAGCAAGAACCGACCTTAAATTTCTCCCTGCTAAATTTGCAGCGGATGCAGTCGTTTTTGTAGTGCCTAAAAACTCTTCAAAGGAAAGTATTTCAATGGAAGAAATAAGCAGTGGTCTTTTATCAGATAAAAAAGAATTTATTTTTGACGGAACCAATTCCAGTAATCTGAATTTTGTTGCTGAAAAACTGAAAAAACAGCCGAAAGACCTTCAATTTTCCATTATCCCGGGAAATAAGCAGATCATAGAGGAATTAGGAAAATACCCAGATAAAATAGGGGTTATAGGGCTTAATACTTTCAGCCGTCCTTATGATAAAACTTCAGAAGAACTTAGAAATATGGTAAAAGTACTTCCTGTTGTAGACAAAGGAGTTTCATATAACGCAGATCATGCAGGTCTTAGCACAATGAAATATCCTTTTACAAGGGTTCTCTATTTTCTTGCAAATGAGGGTAACTTCAATATTGCCAATGGGTTTATGAGATTTTCATGTACCCATTTAGGACAGAAAATTGTTCAGAAAGAAGGATTACAGCCTTATAATATCTACAAGAGAGAAGTGCAAATGCGTTAAAAATTATTAAACTCACAATTTCCCCCTATATAAAATAGTATTTTGGTCTGAAAATTGTGTAGAATATAACTCAATTATTAGAAAATATAAAATGAAAGATATAATGAATATGAATGTAAAGAAGATTGCCTTTGGAGCAGCCGTGGTATTTTTTACCGGTTTTGCCTCTGCACAGACATTGCAGGATGGTATTAACAGTATAGACAGTGATAAATTTGCACAGGCAAAAACCAACTTCACTGAAATGATCGCTAAAGAGCCTACTGCTGAAAACTACTTCTATTTAGGGAATACTTTCTTAAAGCAAGGAGAGCCTGATTATGCAAAGGCAACTGAAAGCTTCAACAAAGGATTGGCTGCTGACAGCAAAAGCTACCTTAACAAAATCGGTCTTGCGGCCGTTAAATTAGGTAAAGGAGATAAAAATGCAGTTGCTGAGATTCAAAAAGTAGTTGCTGATTCAAAAGAAAAAGACGCTGAAGTTTTATTCAGAGCTGCTGAAGCACTAACGTTATTCGAAAAGAACAGTTCTCCTGATATTGCTATTCAGTTCCTTACTAAAGCTATTGAAAAAGCTGAGAAGAAAGGAGTTCCTGCTCATTACTATTATACCTTAGGAGATGCCTACAGATTGAAAAGAGCTCCGGGGGAGGCGATGTCTGCCTATGACAAAGCATTACCTTTAGCTAAAAATAAAGCTTCCGTTTATACGAGAATGGCTACTTTATGGATGGCTGCACAAGTATGGCAAAAAGCAAAAGAAAGTGTTGATAAAGCGATTGCTGTAGACCCTACTTATGCTCCGGCATATAAAGCATTGGCAGGTTATGACATCAGATACCAGCAAAATGCAAAAGCTACACAGGATCTTATTAACTATACAAAATACGCTGACGAAGATCCATATACTCAGTTAGAAATTGCAAAACTATATTTCACTAATGAAGATTACGCAAATTCTAAAATGGTATTGGATAAGATTTTCGATAAAATCGATGACCCGATTAAGTTTAAGCTAAGAGCTTACAATGCTTATGCAGACAGAAACTACGCTGATGCAAAGCAAAATATGGATACTTTCGTTTCTCAGGCGGAGAAAACAAGAGTATTGCCTGCTGACCAAGGTTTACAAGGGCTTATCGCTGCAGGATTAGCAAAAGATGAAAAAGATGCTGCTAAAAAATCTGCTTTAATGACTGAAGCTCAGCAGAAAGTTGCGATTGCAAAAGCTGCGAAAGATGAAACAATGAAGTGGGATTTAGAATTAGCTAACATCGCCGGAGGTGGTGGGGCTTCTCAGGCTGAAGCTGATAAGGGACCTACTAACCCTACCATTGAAGGATTGAAGAAGCAGGTTGCTGCTAATGCTCAGGACTCTGATGCATTATTTAAGTTAGCGACAGCTTATCAGGATGTTAAAAACTGGAACGGTGCAATTCTTACATGGCAGAAAATGTCAGCACTTCTTCCTGATTGGGCTCCGGCATATTACAGCCAGGGGTATTCTTACCAGCAGGCAGGAAATAATGATGCTGCAAAATTGGCTTACGAAAAATTCATCAGCACAGTAAAACCAGCTGATCAGGAGGCTAACAAGCAGACTCTTGCTTATGCTTATTTTGCTGTAGCTTATATGAGCAAAGATTCAGATGTGGCAAAAGCAAAAGACTATGTTGCAAAATCTTTACAGCTAGATCCTACTTATCAGGATGCTGTAAAATTGAATGCAGAGATCAACAAGTAATTTAAAATTTAAATTATAGATATTAAAACTTCCCATACGTAATGTTTGGGAAGTTTTTATTTTAAACCTTATCTTTGAAATATATGAAAACAGATATACTTGCTTTTGGAGCACATCCTGATGATGTAGAGCTGGGGTGTGGCGGAACTATTGCTAAAATGGTTTCTGAAGGAAAAAAATGCGTGGTAGTAGATCTTACAAGAGGAGAACTGGGTACCAGAGGTACAGATGAAACCAGAAAAGCAGAAGCGGCAGACGCTGCGAAAATCTTGGGGCTTTCTGCAAGAGAGAACCTGGGAATGAAAGATGGCTTTCTGGTGAATTCCGAAGAATACCAAATGAGGATCGTAAAAATGATCCGCAAATACAGGCCGGAAATCGTCTTAGCCAATGCAATTGATGATAGACATCCAGACCATGCAAAAGGAGCGAAATTAGTGTCAGATGCGTGCTTTTTGTCCGGACTAAGAAAAATTGAGACGGTAGAAGAGGGAGAAGCTCAGGAAGTGTGGAGACCAAAGCATATTTTCCATTATATTCAGTGGAAAGATATAAAACCGGAATTCGTTATTGACATTTCAGAATTCCTGGATAAGAAAATTGCCTCATGTATGGCTTATAGAACTCAATTTTATGACCCAACTTCTAAAGAACCTGAGACTCCGATTACCACAAAAGACTTTTTTGAGAGCTTAACTTACCGTGCTCAGGATTTAGGACGGTTATCCGGAGTTGCTTACGCTGAGGGCTTTACGTCTGAAAGATTAATTTCTTTGAAAAATTTTGATGGAATTGTTTGGTAGTTGAGGAAATTGTCCTATATTTGCACTCAGAAAACGGTGATTGTAGCTCAGTTGGTTAGAGCGTCGGATTGTGGTTCCGAAGGTCGGGGGTTCGAGACCCCTCATTCACCCAAAGAAAGTACACTTTTTGAAAGTGTACTTTTTTATTTTATACCATTTCAAATGGAAAATGATCTCCAGTTTCCTTATTCCTAGGTGAAACTTTTTCTTCTCATTCATCCATATTTTTCACAATAGCACTTAAAAATGGTTTCTTTCATGGGATTTAAGGAAGAGGAAAAATATATTTATATTTGAGTAACCAAGTCATGAGAAATAGTTCTCTATAATTCACTTAGAATCAAAACTAATTATTATGAAAAACTTTTTTACAGTTCTTATTTTGTATTGCTTGCTGTAAAATCGTATTCTCAGTCGATTCCCCAATCCTACTACAAAAATGTATTTGATCACAAGGGTTTTTCCACATGGAACGGTAACTCAACCAGTTCGGATCAGCTTGAGTTTTCCTGGGGATTGCCGGCCCATATGGAAGCATTGTTATTGATGTATGAAAAAACAAAAGATAGAATATATGCTAACACGTTAATAAGGTGTATAGGAAATACCGTTGACAGAAGGGATGATCTTAGAAAATTAGGGGCAAATTTAGATTCTATTTTTGATTATAGAGGAATTTCAGGTGCTGCGTGGTCAAACATCCATTATCATGAAGTACTATAACTTCTATTAAAATAGAGAACCAATAAAAAATAGCATATTATTCAATAGAAGCGGGCTTTAGCCCGTTTTTTTATGCCATTAGAACGGCTTTAGCCTAAATTTTATCGGTCTGATCATCCTAAAATCTACCATTGAATATACTTTGCCAAACTTCTTTATTGATATTCGTCATAAAATCTCAGATTGATCCAATAGCACTGGAAAATTTCATTATCTTTAGTCCACACTAAGTTCACATATGGAAATAAAGGTCACTGTAAAGCAGTTGGGGAAGAAACACCCTGTTCTTTCAGAACAAAAAATAGAAATCGCATACGAAGATTCCAATATCTCATTAGAAAATTTATTAGAGCTCATTGTTCAGCAGCAGGTGGATGCATTTAATGCAAAATCCTTTGAACTGGAAGATGAAGATTACGCCAAAATTCCTCAGGAGAGCTATCTGAATATCCTCACAGATACCGGTAAAGTAGGCTTTGGGAGTATTTATAATCTAAAAAAAGCAGATGTCCAAAAAGCTCAGGAGAATGCAATACAGGCTTTTGAGGACGGGATGTTTGCGGTATTCTACAATGACGAACAGCTTGAAGACCTTACCCAAACCATAGATCTGAACCTACAACACCCATTTACCTTTATCAGGCTTACTTTTCTCGCAGGAAGCTATTGGTAATTCAATGATACTAACAATTTAAAAACATGGAAATTACAAAAAAATTAGAATCGAAAAAACTTGTAAAGAATTTTTACGAAAAATTAAGGAAAGATCTGCTGGAGCATTCGGAGCAGGAAATCCCTTCGCAGCTTTTTCCGGATAGACCTATTCTTAAAAAAGAAGTAGCAGAATTAGGGAAGTTGCTGAAAGGCAAAGCCAATTATTTTGAAAGAGTAAATCTAGGTTCTAAAGATGCTGAAAAGCTAAAAGAATATATTAAACCTAATATCTGGGACGATCCGGACTATTTTAATCTGTTGATTTATTTATTTGGAGAAAATGCAGAACTGGTAAAATATGCATGGAATAGGATGCCTTACAAAATGTATCAGACCGGTTACTCCAGACGATCATTCAGAGCTCCATATCATGAGTATTATGTAGCACTCAATCAGATCAATTTTATCAGAGAATTAATGATATTCCCTTACATCTATTCTTATAACGGGAATGAGAGCTTTGACCTGACATTGGAAGAGCAGATTATTTATGATAATGAATTAACCCATAATTCAAGTCATTTTTATATTTGGTCAGCGGCGATAGATACAGGAAATACGGCCATCTATCAATTGATCGAAGATATTATATTCAACAAACATCCTGAAGGGAAAGTCTCTCTGAATATTATTAAAGCTTTACTCAATAGTGAGCAGAAGAAATGTTGGGAGCTTGTGGAAAAACTTTTGCTGGCTGCTCAACGGCAGGAAGGTTTACGCCAGACCATACTGGAAGCTTTGGATGAAACAAGTATAGAGGCATTGGAATATATGACCAAGGTCATTATTGAGCAAAAACTTACCCGTTTTTCATCCGTAGTAAGAGCAATAGATACCTGGACCGGTTTAGGCTGGGAAGCTGAGAAAGAATCTGTAGTAAAAAATATTCTGTCATTGGCAGATCGTTACTTTAAGAATCCGGAAGAAATTCCGGGAGCTATGAAAAGTAAGAATAATAATGAAGTGTATATGGCACTTTGGGTGCAGGGAGTATGGGACGTTCAGAAAACAGTTCCTTACCTTCATGAGCTTTTTGATAAAGGAGATGTGGAAAAGAAATGCCTGGCGATCAAGTTTGCGATAGAGACGGCAGATCCGTACATTCAGACGCCATTGTATTATAAAGCAGTTTTGGAGGGTAATATTCAGGTGCTGGCTTTCGCCGGATACTCTATGTCTGCCTTGTTAGGAGCTAACACAGATTCTAAATTCTATATCAATAACCCGGACTACCCGGACTTCTTTGAAAAACTGCATGCACTGACACTGAAAACAGAAGTAAAAGAGAAAAAATTTGAAGGGAAAATATTCTCCTGGCTGAATGCCACTTTTAAGAAAAGCGATCTGTATGCTTCCATGTTTTATCTGGTGGGAGAAGATCACCATAAACGGGATATTGTTCTGTCATATTTTGACCAGTTTGATCTTTCATTGCGGGAGCTGCTTACAAGAAATATTTTAGGAGAATTTTACTGTTATTCACTGTCCTACGGATTGGGAAAAAAGAATAAAAAAGCCACCGCTTTCCAGAAAGAATTCGCTTTTAAAATTTTAAAAGACAGGGGAGAGGCTTTGACCGCTTCGGGAATCAATGTTTTGATGCAGGATCCTTTAAGTAAAGAAGAAGTAATAGCCTTCTTTGATCTCTTCAAAAGAAAAGGAGGTGTGCTTCGTAAAAAGCTTATAGAACTGGTGATCGCGCAGGAAGATGGTGTTATTACCCCATTAGTTGATGAACTGATAGGAAAAGGTGATCTGGAGCAGCGTGCCGCATCATTAGATATTATGCTTCAGCTTCAGAAGGATAAAAGAGTTTCTTCTCAGATTACCGGTTGGACACAATTGTATTCGGAAAGATCCAAAATATCGGGAAGAGAGCAAGGTTTGCTGGATCAGATTAATCCATCAGGGAACCAAGCCATACTTTCCGAAGAAAACGGATATGGTTTTTATAATCCTGCGGTCATTTCAAAATATGAACTGCCAAAAGTAGAAAAAGATTCAGTATATGCTCAGGCTACTAAAAATGATAAATATGGATTCACAAAACCTATTGAACATATCAAAGCTGAACTCAATAAACTCAATGATCTGTTTCTGCAAAATAAAGATTATGAATATGAGTCGGAAGACTGGAATAATGCTGTAACAACAGTCCTGATGGGGAATGAATTCAGCCAGATAAAGAGAAATACGGAAGGTTTCACACCTGAACAACTGGCAGAAAACTATCCGTTGCATGAGGTTTGGGAACAATGGTATACAGATTCAGGATGGCAGCCAAGAGATTTATTTCTGGTAACCTTCATTGAGAACTGCGATCGAAAAAAATTCAGAGACTTTCTGGAGGGCTATGTGTTTTATCATAAAGATAGCATACCTAATCCAATAAAGGGTGGATATTATTGGAATAATCCGATCCATTCTATTCTGTATTCATTACAATATAAATTTGTATTCGAAGAAAAAACAGATTTTTTAATAGAGGCATGCAGTACATTATTTGCCAATCTTCCCGAAGATATTATCAACTATAAAGGAAAAGATAATAAAGACTATTACTATCAGAATAATAGAGGGAATGGCTGGCAGGAGCTGGGCTTTTTTGATGTGTTTTTAAGAGGTATCCCTTTAAAAAAACTTACAGATGAACAGCATCGTAAGCAATGGAACTTATACCGATGGATGCAGTACAATGGGCTGGAGGAATCTGTAGAGGTTACTGTTCCGCCTTTCTATTTATTTTGTAAAGCTTACGAACTGAATATCATTACCAAAGAAGAGCTTTACGAAGGAATCCTTACTGCTGATTCAGCGATCAGGGATCTTACAAGAGGTAAATCAATCAATAGCAATGAAAACATTCTCGAAGAATTTCCTTTTCTAAAACCTATGATTGATGAAATACGGGATAAATTCCTTGATGTAGAACTCATTCGTGGGGACGCCAACACCGCGGTTTCACATTTTGTACAGGAATTCCAGACGATATATGGAATCCATCGTTTTGCTCAGATTCTGAAAGGTTTAGGTAAATCAGGGCTGTATGCCAATTATATCTATGCTTATGGGAATGAGAATATGACCAAGCAGAAGCTTTTCTCCAAGCTTATTTCGGACTGCTATCCTTTAGAAAGTGATACCCAGAAGGTATTTGATGAAATTATGAAGAAAGAAAAAGTTTCTGAGCTTCGTTTGATTCAGGCAGCAGTATATGCACCACAATGGCAGCCATTAGTAAGTAAATACTTAGGTTGGAAGGGTCTGGATTCTGCAATTTGGTGGATGCATGCCCATACTAAAACCGGAGCTTATGAGGCGCAGAATGCTAAACTGGAAAGTGAGGTGGCTAAATATTCATCCGTGGATATTCAGGAATTTAAAGATGGAGCCGTAGATAAAGACTGGTTTACAAAAGCATATAAAGAATTGGGTAAAGCCCGTTGGGAAATGTTGTATGAATCTGCAAAATATATTTCAGACGGAAATGGACACCGAAGAGCAAGACTGTATTCTGATACCTTATCAGGAAGCTTAAAAATAAAAGAAGTTACGGCCAAAGTAAAAGACAAGCGTGATCAGGATTATCTTCGTGTTTACGGACTTGTTCCTTTGAGTAAAAACAATCCGGAGAAAGATGTATTGAGCCGATATGAGTATATTCAGCAGTTCAAAAAAGAAAGCAAAGAGTTTGGTTCTATGAAGCAGACCAGTGAAGCGCTGGCAATCCGTGTAGCATTGGAGAATTTAGCCCGTAATGCCGGCTATCCTGATCCTGTAAGACTGACCTGGGCTATGGAAACCAAACAAATTCAGGGGCTTTTGTCAAAAGATCCTCAGGTAACCATCGATGGAGTGACGGTAGGATTAATCATAGAAGATAGCGGAAAAGCTGAGCTTGTTGTTTTCAGAGATGATAAACAACTGAAATCTATCCCTCCGAAAATTAAAAAAGATAAAGCTGTTTTGGAATTGGGGAACAACCGTAAGATCATGCGTGAACAATGGACCCGTTCAAGAAAAGGACTGGAAGAAGCCATGATCAGAGGAGATGAGTTTTTCTTAAAAGAAATCAAAACCCTTTTTGAGCATCCTGTTATTGTAAAACATCTCGAGAAGCTGGTATTTATTTCCAATGATCATAAGATCGGTTTTTATCATGATGGTAGTCTTATCAATGCTCATGGTGAGATTCAGGAGTTGAATGAAGAGACTACATTGCGTATTGCCCATTGTGTAGATCTGCATGAACATTCTGTATGGAGCGATTATCAGCATTATTGCTTTAAGGAAAAGCTTATTCAGCCGTTTAAGCAGATATTCAGGGAACTGTATGTGCCTACTCCTGACGAATTGAAAGAAAAATCTGTTTCCAGACGATATGCAGGGCATCAGATCCAGCCTAAGAAAACACTGGCACTCCTTAAGACAAGAGGTTGGAAGGTAGACTATGAAGAAGGGTTACAAAAGGTGTATCATAAAGAAGGCTTCCAGGTGAAACTGTATGTAATGGCAGATTGGTTCTCACCGGCCGATATAGAAAGTCCAACTTTAGAAACCATAGAATTTCATTCATTAAAAGATTATAAAAATATTCCTTTTGAAGAGATCAATCCAAGATTATTCTCCGAGGTGATGCGTGATGTGGATCTGGTTGTGTCTGTAGCTCATGTAGGAGCGGTAGATCCTGAAGCCAGTCATTCCTCTATTGAAATGAGAGCTGTGTTGATGAAAGAAACTGCTCGTTTATTCAAGCTGGATAATGTAAAAATTGAAGGTTCACATATCTTGGTGAAAGGTCAGTTGGCAGAATACAGTGTGCATTTGGGAAGTGCTGTTGTCCATCAGGTTCCGGGTAAATATTTATCTATTCTTCCTGTTCACTCTCAGCATAGAGGAAGATTATTCCTTCCTTTTGCAGATGATGACCCGAAATCAGCTGAGGTATTATCTAAGGTATTATTACTGGCCAAAGATAACGAGATTCAGGATCCAACCATATTATCCCAGATCAAAAGGGAATATGTGTAAATAAAAATAAAAAGGTATGCTTTTCGGAAGTGTACCTTTTATTTTTGCCTTAAGTCAACTTTTGGGCATAAAAAAAGCATCTTTTTCAGATGCTTGTGTTTTTAGATATTCTTTTTTTTAAACTTCGTCGTCAGAATCGATTGTGTAAGATCTGCTCTTGAAGTCTTTGTCATGTTTTTCTGAAATTACATCCTCACCCTTTTCATTAATGATGAAATCTGTGGACTCATTAAACATCTCCTGAAAACTTTTAAAATCTTCCTTGTAAAGGTAAATTTTATGCTTCTCGAATGTAGCTTCCCCATTCTCTCCGAAATTCTTCTTACTCTCAGTGATAGTAAGATAATAATCTCCTGCTTTCGTCTCGCGCACATCAAAGAAATAAGTTCTTCTCCCTGCTTTTAACACCTTAGTGAAAATCTCATTTTCATGGCGTTCCTTGTATTCACTCATTGTTAGATATTTTTTAATCTTGTTAAGAACAAATATAAAAGAATTCTTTTAATCACAAAATTTTTTTTATGATTTATTTAACAATTGAGAATGAAACAGCTAAGCAGTTACAGAATTAGCAATTTCGGTGAGGTTGATGATTTGGTCCGCTTTTTGAGCGCTAGACTCTCTGTGTGTGATAATTATGGAAGTCGCATTGCTGATTTTTCTGTCGATATTTTCCAGAATATTCTGCTCCGTTTCAGTATCTAAAGCAGACAGGGAATCGTCAAAAATGATGATATTTGGATCCTTAATAAGGGCTCTGGCGATACATATTCTCTGCTTTTGCCCCCCTGAAAGCATAACCCCGCGTTCACCCACAAGTGTTTTATATTGCTCTTTAAATTCAACAATATTTTTGTGAACATCTGCAATCTGAGCATACTCAATTACTTTTTCGTGTGAAGGATGATCAATGGCAAAACCAATATTATTTTCAATAGAATCTGAGAACAGATAGCTTTCCTGAGGAATGTATCCAATAAAGTTTCTGTAATTATCAAGATTGTGATCTTTCAGGCTTTTACCGTCAATCAGGATTTCACCTTCAGTAGGGTCTATCAGCCTGCATAATAATAAGGCTACTGTTGATTTTCCACTTCCGGTTTTTCCCATGATAGCCAAAGATTCCCCAGCTTTAATGGTGAAACTTAAATTATCCAGCGCTTTGATCCCTGTATTGGGGTAAACATAAGATACATTTCGGAATTCAATATCTCCCTTAATAGGATAGGTTTCGAAGTTCGTATTGACGATCTCCGATTTTTTATCCATAAATTCATTGATCCTCTGCATGGAAGCTTCAGCCCTTTGATTGACGGAAGTTACCCAACCTACCATAGAAAACGGAAAGATCAGGGTATTGATATACATGAAGAAATCTGCAATCTTACCGATGCTTAGTTCTCCGGCAATATATTTCGTTCCTCCGATCCAGATAATAGCAACATTCAATAAACCAATAACGAATAGGATAATGGTAAAGAAATATGCCTCCGTTTTAGCAAGATCTAAAGCCTTATTCTGATAATCGGTTACTTTGATTCCGTAGTTATTTTTAATGTACTTTTCCCTTGCGAAAAATTTGACTACCCGAATTCCTGAGAAACTGTCCTGCACAAAAGTAGAAATAGCAGACTGGCTTTTCTGCATGATCTTCGACTTTTGATTGATAATAGAACTTACCTTATAAATAGCAAGAGATAAAATAGGAAGAGGTAATAAAGTCCATAACGTCATTGAAGCATCTGTCTTTACCATATATATAGCGGTGATCAGAACAAGAACGATTAGGTTGGCCACATACATTACTCCAGGACCAAGATACATTCTTACCGCAACCACATCCTCACTTAATCTGTTCATTAAATCTCCTATGGTGGTCTGCTTATAATCCGTTAAAGATAAATCCTGATAATGTCTGTAAATTTTATTTTTAAGCTCATATTCAATCCTTCTGGAAGCTACAATAATGGTCTGTCTCATCATAAAGGTGAAAAAGCCTGTCAGCAGAGAACAGCCTACAATAATTCCGACATAGATCAGAACCTGCTGATTGAAACCTAAATTTCCACTTTTAGTAAGCTCGTCCACAGATTTTCCTACAAACTGAACTTTATATATATTGAAAAAATTACTGGCAATGATGAATAATACCCCCCAAAACAAAAGTATTTTGTGTTTCCAAAAATAGGGGTTTAAGGTTTTTAGCGCTTTCATATAGTTGTACAAAATTACAAAAATGTCATCATACTACGAATTTCATCAATTTTAAATTTTGTATCTTTGCACTCATTAAAAAGCTCTTTGAATGTTAGGAAGACGACAAATCCGTGAAAAAGTAGTACAGACAGTGTATTCATACTATCAGAATCCTGTTAAGTTTGATGTTTTAGAGAAAAACATGTTCGCTGGAATAGAGAAAATCTATTATCTCTATATCTATCAGCTTAATTTCCTGGTGAGCCTGAAAGAATTGGCAGAACACCAGATCGAAATTGGAAAGAACAAATATCTTAAAACAGATGCTGATATTAATCCTAACCAGAAATTCATCAACAACCAGGTATTGCTTAAGCTGGAAGAAAACCCGGAAAGATTATTCTTCACAGGCCAGCACAAGCAGCTGAAATGGGATATGCATGATGACTTACTGGTAAAAACTTTCCAAAGAATCACTGCCGGAAAACGTTATCAGGATTTCATGAAAGAAGAAGGCTATTCTTTTGAAGATGATCAGAAGTTTATCGGGAAATTATTTTTAAGATATATTGCTGAAAATGATGATTTCCATGATTATCTGGGAGATAAGGAACTTTCTTGGTATGATGATATTCATATTTCAAACTCCATGGTACAAAAAACAATCGGTTTCCTGAGAGAAGATGAAGAAAGCAGAACGCTGATCAAGATGATCAAAGATGAAGATGATAAAACTTTTGCCAGTAAACTGTTGAGAGATACCCTGAACAATTGGGAAAACAACGAGAAAAAGTTGGAAGAAAGATTGGAAAACTGGGATCTGGAAAGAGTTTCTCTAATGGATAAAGTCATTTTGTCGACCGCGATTGCAGAACTTGATAATTTTGCTTTCACCCCTTCAAGAGTCATTATTAATGAATATATTGAAATTGCAAAAGTATTTGCTACAGACCGTTCCAATATCTTCATTAATGGTATTTTAGATAAATATTGTAAAGATCAAAATAGAATATAAAATGAAAAAGACGTTATCAATTATCGCCTTATCTATTATAGGTTTTGGGTTGGTTTCATGTAAAAAAGAAAACAAAGAAACCCAAAATGCTGAAACTGTAGCTACGGATTCTACAGCTGTAGGAACTCCAATGACTGCTGACTCAGCGGTGAATCCTGTTGCTGCTCCAGCTGAAGCTGCTGCTCCGGTTTCCAACGAACCATCTACTTCCATTGCTTTATCTGAAAGTAACTTCGATTTTGGAAAAATCAAAAAAGGAGATAAAGTAGAGCACATCTACGAAATCACCAATACAGGGAAAAACCCATTGATCATTTCTGAAGTGAAGCCTGGATGCGGATGCACAGCTCCTGATTTCACAAAAGAGCCGATCATGCCTGGTAAAAAAGGAAAAGTTACCCTTCATTTTGATTCTTCAAGCTTCGAAGGAAACGTACAGAAATATGCGGATGTTTTTGCCAACGTAGAAAAAGCTCCGATCAAATTGACATTCACAGCGAATATTCAACCATAATTTTAAAAATATGTTGACACTATTTTTACAGGCACAAGGGGGAGGCTCTTCACCTATGATGCTGATCATGATGGGGGTGATGTTTGTAGGGTTTTATTTCCTTATGATAAGACCTCAGATGAAAAAGCAGAAGCAGGAGAAAAACTTTCAGGAGAACCTTAAAGTAGGAACCAGAGTGGTACTTACATCAGGTCTTCACGGAAGAATTGCTCAGGTTCAGGATGACGGTTTTGTTATCGAAACATTATCCGGAAAACTGAAATTCGAAAAAGCGGCAGTTTCAAGAGAAATGACTGAATCCCGTTTTGGAGATAAAGCAAAAAGTACTGAAAAAACAGAAACTGAAGAAAAAAAATAATTCAGTCTGAAAAATATTTAGCTGCGGCGGGTGAACGAAGTTCAC
>LAZY01000067.1 GCA_001013295.1 Chryseobacterium indologenes
CTCGTAATTTAAAGGCGATACTGTAGTCTCTTTGTGTGCGTTTTTCTCTTTTTAATTCTTGATGTTTCATAAATAAGTCGATTAGTTGTCAACTTATTTTAGGACGGGACAACCATATAAAAAAGGCTGCCTCACTCTTGAGGTAGCCTTTTTTAAAATTTAGTTATTTAAGAATTTCTTGGATTCTTTTTTGTTTTTATTGGAGTAATTGATAATAAATGCTCCTTTTGGAAGTATTCTGTCAATCTGAATTTCGTTCGTTCTGGCATTTCCTTTCTGAATAAGTTTACCGCTTAAATCGTAGATCTGATAATCTCCAAATATATCATCTCTGCTGCCTGCCAGTTTCAACTTATTTTCAGCCTTGATGTATACCAATTTTGAATCTGTATTGGTCTTAGCTTCTAAAGTCCCCAGAGTACCTGTAATCTTTACAGCATAATCTTCCATCTGACCATATTGCAATTGAGAACAAGCTGTAAGATCTGGTAAAGTAGCTCCATTAAATGTTGCAGCATCTACAGCAACTCTCATCCTTAGATAAGTATCTGTAACAGCATTGGCAGGAGGCGTAATATTATTGGTAAGAGTAATCCCTCCGCTTGCGGCTACAGAAGCTGACAAATTATTAACAACCAATTCTGACTCATCGAATATTCCATTATTGTTATAATCTATCCAAACTTTTGTTACAAACTTATTAGCCTGGTTAAAACCATTTTCATAACTTACTTTCAATGGTGTACTGGAATTTAGAGGAATCTCCGTATAATAAGCAGGCCTGATACAACTTGCTGTCGTATAATCCTCGTAGAACTTTGGTGCCGGTTCATCGGAATCATACCCATTAGTCATACTGCTTAATGAACCAAACTGAACTCTTGTAGGACCTATTGCAAAATTATTATTGGCCGGGTTTACAATTCCAGGAGGATTACACTGTGCTGCGATTACAGAAACCGGCGACGGAATTACAACGGCCGGATCCTGTGCTGCAGTTGAGCTCAATAAGTTCTTTCTGTATTCCATCATCTGCATGATTGCTCTATCTCTTTGCCCCTCTGTGAATTTACGGTTAGAGTTAGTATAATTCATTACATTATATTGAGTACCATCATAATTTTGGCTGGTACAAGGGTCTATACTGGTATTACCCGGAACAGCAACTCCATACATGCTTCTCGATGGTGAAGTATCACAAACTCGGTCTCCATCTGTCGCACAGTTAGTATTTGCAGGACAAGAGGTCTGGTTGGTATAGTTGATCCCCTGAAAAGTATGGTATAATCCGAAAGCATGTCCCAGTTCGTGAGTAAGGGTAGTATCATTTAAGTTCTTTAAGGTTGCTACCTTCATGAAACTTTCATAAAAATAATCATAGGAATCCGGAAATCTTGCATACCCCATTAGACCTCCGGCATTCTGTTGCTGTCCATCAAATCCGATAACGACATATATATTAAAATAAGAAGTCTCCGGCCAGTGTGGAGCCATTGCTTTAATAGCTGAAGCACTAGCTCCATTACTTCCACCATTGGAATCTACTCCTCTTGTATCGTATAAAGGGAGAGAGCTACCATTATATCTCACAATGCCATTGGTAGGGGTACAAGTTGGTGATCTTTTTGCTAAAACCAGCTTAAAAGGAATTACATTTCCTCCTGTAGCCCCTGAACCTTCCGGATAAAAACCATTTCCATAGGTAGTTGCATACATACGATTGGCCCTGTCGATCCAATCCTGGATATTCTGATCGGTAAGATTTAAATTAGCATTCTGAGTTGCACTGGATTCAATAACGTGTACTACAACCGGAATTTCAAATACCTGTCCAGTATACAACCCATTCCAAGAAGTACTTCCTCCTACTTTATTGAGATAGGATTGTTTATCTATATTTCTCAGTTTGGTTTCCACGTCTTCCCTCCTCTTTTTCAGCTCAGGAAACTTCAGATCCATCTTCCACATCTCTTCATCAAAACCACAATAATGGTCATTATTTTGAGAAAAGGCATTAGAAAACCATGCTACCAGCAAAACGATAGTAATTTTCTTCATATTTCAAATATTTTTTATTTATTTGAAAACAAAAATATTATTTTAAAATCGATTTATCAAAAAAAATAATATTTTTATCCTATTTTCCTATCTATTTTACTCTACATTTTAACGTCCTATTTTATAGTAATTTCATCCATAGAAATAAATTACTTGGTAAAACATAATACTATCTTTTACATTGGTATGATTTTTAGTATTACATTTGTATAAATTTTCAGGGATGAAAACAAAACAACAAACTATAAATCAGGGGAATCAAAAAATAAACTGGTTCCAGCATTTTCTTATGATATGTTCCGGTGGGAATATTCATATTTTAAGAAAGACTCCAAGTGAATGGAATAAATTTTCAGGGATTGGAGGGATCGTACTTTTCACTGCAGTATTTGCTACATTGTCTGCAGGCTATGCTATGTATACCGTATTTGACAACATCTGGACTGCGGTAGGATTCGGGGTTCTTTGGGGACTCATGATCTTCAACCTGGACCGTTATATTGTTTCTTCAATCAAAAAGACAGGAACATGGTGGAATCAGATACTGATGTCTATTCCGCGTTTGATACTGGCCACGTTCTTAGGAATCATTATTTCCAAACCTCTGGAACTTAAAATTTTTGAAAAGGAAGTCAACAAGCAGTTGAATACGATTATTCAAAGGAATAAAAAGCAACTTCAGGGAGAGATGAATGGCAGAATTCTTCAGCAAAGCGGACCTTTTGAAACGGAGAAACAACAGATCTCCGGGAAGATTGCCCAATATCAGAAAGCTTACGACTCTGCATCGGTAGAGCTTGAGAAGGAAATCTTAGGAAAACAATCCGGATTAACCAGTGGTAAGGAAGGTTATGGACCTAATGCCAAGCGTAAACAGGAACTTAAAGAGCAGCGCAGACAGGATCTTGAAAATTACCAAAAACAAGCTGCTCCCAGACTTGAATACTTAGACAAAGAGATTTCTAAAGTCTATACCAACCTGGAAACGGAAAGAAAGTCTACAGAAACTTTTGAAGATAAATTTAATGGTTTTGCAGCAAGGCTTCAGGCGCTGGATGAACTTGGTAAAAACTCAGCGATTATTGGGCTGGCGGCAACTTTTATCATGGGATTGTTTATCTGTCTTGAGATCTCACCTGTTTTGGTAAAATTAATTTCGCATGTAGGTCCTTATGATCATCTTTTGGAGAAAACAGAAAATGATTTCAGGTTATATTCTAAGGAAAAAATTGAAAAAGGAAATGCTCTGACTGATTTCCGAATCGATGATTTTAAAGATAATCTAAATAAGTAAACCCCTATCATCAATAGATTTCACCTTCCTGTTTATTCAGGAAGGTTTTTTATGATCTGAAGCCTGACACGATTCGTCTATTAAAACCGGAAAAATAGGAATCAACGCATTTCAAATACTATATCATAAAATAGTATAAAAAAATGGAAAGTCTTAGTAAAAAAAGATACATTTGAATAGCAACAAATTAAAATCAAAAACTTCATTATTATGAAAAATTTAAAAAAGATCTCAAGAGAAAGTCTAAAAAGCATCAAAGGAGGATTTAAAATGTGCAACAGCGAGTTACCCAACTTTGGCTGCGGGAGTGCCGATGTGTTCTGCTGTGGTCCGGGAGGATGCAGAAGAATATCAGATCTGCCACCAGGTTCGTGTTCTATTTTATAGTAAATAATACTAAAAAATATTGATCCGAAGATCTTATTCGTATCGACACCAAAAGCCATTGCATTAGCAGTGGTTTTTTATTTGTTCTCACAATGGCAACGAATCTGTTCTTATCGATTGTTGTATTCAGCAATCATTCATTCCAACTTCCCTGAGTGGAATGACCATGATACCAATAAAAAGTAATTTATGTTACCGAAAACAAACCAGAGAAAAAATCTATCAAATAAAACAAACTATTTAATAATATCTAAGATACACACATTTAACATAAATATTTTTTCTTAAAAAATAAAAATCATACAAAAAATTTTCTAACTTTAGGTAGCTAAATTCTACTATCATGAAAAACTTCATCTTTCTATGCATACTGCTGATCAGCAGTACATTTACGCCTACTTTAAAAGCTCAAGCTACTGAACCTTTCCTGGGACAAATTGCATTTGTACCCTATAATTTTGTTCCAAAAAACTGGGCAGAATGTAACGGACAGCTATTGTCTATATCTCAAAACACAGCACTTTTTGCTCTTTTGGGAACGACCTATGGTGGAAATGGTACTACCACTTTCGCTTTGCCGGATATGAGAGGAAGGGTACTTGTTCATAATGGGCAGGCACCTGGAGGACCAACAAATTACACCATGGGGCAAATTGGTGGTGCTGAAAGTGTAACTTTGAATGTTACTCAGATGCCTTCTCACAACCATACTGTAAATGCTGTAACGGCTGAAGGAAATCAGAATATCCCTACCGGAAGTCTTCCGGCCAATACCAAGGTTCTGGATAAGGAATACTCAGATACAACAGCTGATACTACTATGAAAAGTACAATGCTGAATAATACAGGAGGAAATCAGCCTCATGAAAACAGGCCTCCGTTTATTACTCTGAAGTGTATTATTTCATTAACAGGCGTATTTCCTTCTCAAAATTAGCAACTATGAAAATCCTTTACTTAATAGGTCTTACAATTGGAAGCCTTGCTTCTGGTCAGACCATAACTTTTAATGGCTGTCATAATTTATTTGATGATCAAAACTTTGTTTTTAATAAAACCGGAGTAGATACTTTCAATAAAAATATTTATATGACAACGCCTATTGATGGGCAGCCCTGTGGCGGTTTAGGAACCTGTGAATTTAAAATTCAGTGGAATAATACCCTTACAAGATGGGAGTTTTTGGCCGATGAAGGCAATGGAACTTTTACCAGTCCCTATCTAATTTATTATAATTCCACAGGAAATAATTCTTTAGCCATTCCTCCGGGAAACAGCATTGGAACATGGACTGAAAACACTACAACAACTACCGGACAATGTGGAGGCAGCCTTACAGCGACCAATTCTACTATGACCGGCGATGTACAAACGATTACATTAGGAACCACTGAGGTTACCAAAAAAAAGATACAGATTTTTCCTAATCCTGTTTCAGATTTTATCCGTATTTCCGGGATGGATAATGGGCGTACGGTTCAGATATACAATATAGATGGCCGTCTTGTAGCCTCTGAAATGTTTGATCCCAAATTAGATGTCTCGCAGCTTATCCCGGGAACTTATATATTAAGAATTACTACGAAAGATCTTCAGCATTACGAATTTAAATTCCTGAAAAAGTAAAACTATTACAAGAAATAAACTCACTTAAAGCTTTCGGTATCCGGAAGCTTTTTAAATATTGAAATGAAAGAACTTATACATCTTTCAATAAAATAAAAATCGGCCGTCTCATTTGTAGACAGCCGATTTTTTATCTGAAAATCTTTTAATTCTATAAAGAATAGTTAGGAGCTTCCTGTGTAATAATTACATCATGCGGGTGAGATTCTTTCAATCCGCTTCCTGTAATCATCACCAGTTTGGAATCTTTCTGTAAAGTTTCAACATCTTTAGCACCACAGTATCCCATACCTGCTCTTAAACCTCCGGTCAACTGGAAGATCACATCTTCTAATTTTCCTTTATGAGGTACTCTTCCTTCGATTCCTTCCGGAACGAATTTCTTAGCTTCACTCTGGAAATATCTTTCTTTTCCACCTCTCTTCATTGCAGAAAGACTTCCCATTCCCTGGTAAGACTTGAATTTTCTTCCCTGGAAGATAATTTCCTCACCCGGAGCTTCGTCTGTTCCTGCTAAAAGAGATCCAAGCATCACTGCTCCTGCTCCACTTGCAATAGCTTTTACAATATCTCCTGAAAGTTTGATCCCTCCATCAGCAATGACCGTTACGTTCTGAGATTTTGCATATTCGTATACGTTATAAATTGCAGACAATTGAGGAACACCTACTCCTGCCACTACTCTTGTTGTACAGATAGAACCTGGTCCTACTCCTACTTTAAGAACGTTTGCACCGGCAGCAATAAGATCTTTTGCCGCTTCAGCAGTTACAATATTTCCCCCTACAAGATCAAGGTCAGGATATGCTTTTCTGATCTCTGCAATTCTGTCTAATACACCTTTAGAATGTCCATGAGCAGAATCGATCGCTACAATATCAACTCCGGCCTTAACCAAAGCTTCAATTCTATCTAATGTATCTTCACCTACTCCTACTCCTGCTCCTACAATAAGACGACCGTTTTGATCTTTATTAGCATTCGGGTATTCTAACTGATTGTCAATATCCTTGATCGTGATTAAACCTACAAGCTTGTTATCTTTATCTACAATCGGCAGTTTCTCCACTCTGTTCTTAAGAAGGATTTCTTTTGCCTTTTCAAGGTTGGTATCTTTGTCTGAAGTGATCAAATTTTCTTTGGTCATGATCTCTTCTACTTTCATCCCAAGATTTTCTTGGTACTTTACATCTCTGTTGGTAATGATTCCGATCAGAACATTATCAGCATCTACTACAGGAAGTCCTGAGATCTTGTATTTTGACATCATCTCTTTAGCCTCGCCTAAAGTATGATCTTTAGATAAGGTTACCGGATCTGAAATCATTCCGTTCTCGGAACGTTTCACACGGTTTACCTGTGCTGCCTGCTCAGCAATCGTCATGTTTTTGTGAATAAAGCCTAAACCTCCCACTCTTGCCAAAGCAATAGCCAGATCAGCTTCAGTAACAGTGTCCATCGCAGCGGAAACTATCGGAACATTCAGCGTGATTTTGTCGGTAAGTCTTGATTTTAATGAAACCTGGTTAGGTAAAACTTCTGAATAAGAAGGGACTAGAAGAACGTCATCGAAAGTGATGGCTGTCTCTACAATTTTGTTATGAATAGACATCTTTACTTTCTTTGCAAAATTAGGTTATTTTGACGAGATATGAAAATCCTTTTTGATAGTTTAAATAAAATTTAATAATCAATAACTTAAATCGAAAAACCGCTCTTTTTTGAAGAACGGTTTGATTACAAAATAAATTGAATAAGTCTGAAACTACTTGATTAATATGTTAAAGGATGAACATCAAAGGTCTATTTGACAGGCTTTCCATTTTCATCCAGATTTTCAATATGGGTCTGATTATTTTTATCAACATATAATTTTAATCTTACTTTTCCCTTGGTATCACGGATAAAGATCCCTACATCTCCGCTGGCTGTCTTACCGGCAAAGAAACGTTCATTGGTAAGTTTTCCTTCTTCTCTAAGTTTTGCGTAAGCTTTTTTACTGGCAACCGGATCGTTTAATTTTTTCAGGGAGTCTTCAAATTTTATAATATCTTCCAGTGGAAAATCATCAGGACGATCCCAAAGTTTTAAACCATATATTCTGTTTTTATCTTTTCCGGAGCCTTCAGAATACTGAAGCTGCATAATCTGGTCTGTATTTCTCTGATCTACAGAATAAACCATTCCTGATCCATTTTCATTTCCATCATATACAAGACCTCCACATTCATCTCCCAGGGAATTGAAGAAAATAAGTCCGGCATCTCTCTCACGGGGCTTAAATTCTTTATGATTCACCAAACCAGGGTGCTGGCGCTCTTTATTACTGATGACCATCTTTAGGGTTCCATCTTTCTCAACAATATTAATACGTTCTACGTCTATTTCTTTAAAACGCTCGTTAGAAGACTGGTTTTTAAATGCAAGAAAGAAAAACATTGCGCACAGTACCGTAAGTACAAAGGCATAGATTTTAAGGATGCGAACTTCTCTTATTAATTTTTCCATGCTTTGAATATTTGAGGTTATATCATTATTGATCAGAAACAGAATTAATCATTTTTGAAATATCCTGGGTCGTAAAGTTCCCTTTCACGTCTACAAAAACCATTTCATTCTTATTGGAACCTACAGTAATCAGCATATTTTTCACCG
The DNA here is from genome assembly GCA_001013295.1 of Chryseobacterium indologenes. Lineage (GTDB taxonomy): Bacteria > Bacteroidota > Bacteroidia > Flavobacteriales > Weeksellaceae > Chryseobacterium > Chryseobacterium indologenes_B. The sequence continues at coordinate 8,021 of LAZY01000067.1, forward strand.
TATCACCATTTTGTTTTACCCGGATATTGATATGATCACCATCGTGCTTTATCGTTGCCCAGTCTTCATAATGATTATCATTCAGATATTGGGCATAGTTATCAAGCATTTCCTGGCTGCTGTTTTCTACGGTAAGTACTTTTATCTTTGAAGCCTTCTTTATCAGATTGATCGTTTCCTCACTTTCTCCTTCCTCTCTCAACGCTTTTTTGATGTAAGATTTAGCCAGAACCATCGGCACATTAATACTCGTAAACCTCACTCCTTTGAAATCATGCGTTGAGTTGGAGAAAAATTCCATATTCGGCTTTTCCGAAACCATACAGGACTGTATCATCCCTATCATGAGAAGAGCCAGGAAAATGTTTCTAAGAGTTTTCATTGTTTTAGCTTTTTATTTAGTCTGTCTAAGGCTTCCCCCTGAAACTTTATCTACTCTGGCATCAAGCTCCGGATTCCCTTTCAGTTTTACTGCAGCTCCTGAAGAAACACTTACTTTAAGCTTGTCTGTAACAAACAGGGAAAGACTTGCTCCTGATGTAGATTCTGCTACTGCTGTAGCGATTTTAAGGTCATCTGCTTTACAAAAAGATCCGCTATTCACATCAATCACTGCGGAGGTTGCCTGACCGGATAAATTTACATTGGCTCCGCTTGAAATATCCAATGCCAGTTTTGAAGCGTTAAGCTCAGCTTTCAGAACAGATCCGGAATTAACGTTAACGGCAGCAGCCTGCTTAATATCAAATTTTCCTTTAACCACAGATCCTGCTTCAGCTTCAATGTCCAAACTATTATCCGTCACAGTATCCACGGCTGTAAAGATACTTCCCGATGATGTTTTGATTCCTTTCAGATGAGGAGAAGAAACGTTGATGCTCAGATTTTTAAACCGAACATTTCGCTGTCCTTTATTATCTATATATATTTTCAATACTCCGTCTTCCACCTCGGTGATCACATACTTCAGTTTATCTGCATCAGCAATTACTTTTACACTTCTGTTATTGTCCTGCTTATAGTTAACAATAACTCCCACACTTGCATCTATTTTTGAGAATTCACCTACATTTCTGCTGTCCCCGTTCAGGTAAGAAGAGGTATTATCTGAAGTGAGATCATTTCGAAGGGATGTTGTTTTGGCAGAGCCTGTCTTTATTTCGCTGGAATTGACAATTTTATTCACATCAGACATTTTCATTTTTCCGTTGAGGATAAAAATAATATTCTCTTCCTTGGAATCTACATTAAACACCAGGTTTTCGAGATAGTTATCTTTTTCGTCCTCGGCCAGAAACTTCATGGATGTACCATCGCTGTTCATAGACATCAGCTCGTTGAAATTAAGAGCTTTCAAGGCTTTGTTTACTTTCTCTGTCTTTTCTTCGTTCAAACCTATATTAGCCAGATTTTCATTCTTCAGATCATCCGGAAACGTAGCTTTCGGAATAATCAGAATTTTAAGCCCATCCACCTCGTTCAGAATAGGTTTTATTTTTCCCACATAGGCATCGTTGACGTCAATGGTATTCAACAATTTGAACATAGGTTTTTTGATATTGATGGACGTTACTCCGCCATTCTTTTCAAAATCCTGGAAAAGTTTATTTAATTTGTCAGTCTGTGCAGAATAAGTAACCAAACTGTTTAAAATTATGGCGATTATAAAAAATATCTTTTTCATGAGGCTGATCTGATTTTAGTATTCGTTGTCAAGGTTTTCATTTTTCTGAGAAGATGCTACTGTTTTTTTAAACTCGCTTCCTAATTTCATGAAGGAATATCGGGTAACATCTATCGCTTCTTTTTCACTGCTGATTCTTTTACCGTTTACAATGACATAAGAATCATTGTATACTGTAGAATCATTTAAATTTTTATTTTGGAAAGAAGTATTGCTGACATATCTTGGTCTTGCTTCTTTTTTAAGTCTTCCTCTTTTTGGCAGGATCTCGTCCAGAACATCTTTTTCCGCTACGTGATTATCCTGAAAAACAGAATCTTTTTTCGCTTCGGGGATAGAATCCGTATGGTTCACAGCCACCTGCTCCTGATGATCTCTGTTCTCTTCCAAAAATCCGGTTTTCTGTTTTAAGATTTCATCTTTCACCAGTTTTTCTCTATCCTGAACATCTGCTCCGGTATCTTTATTATTGAGAAAGAATCCGATCCCGAAAATCAGCATGACGCTGGCGGCCATCCAGAACCATTTAGGAAAAGACGGTTTTTTCTTTTCTTCTAACGGAATAATTGGAGCAGCATTTTTTTCAGGTTCTTCACCTTCTGCCTTCTGGAGAAAATCCTCAAAGCTCCACTCCATTTTGTCCTCCTTGAGGTCGCTGAAAATTTCGTTATATTTATCTTGTAATTGATCTTTTTTCATAGCTCATCAGTTGTGAGATTTGTTCTTTTACTTTTTGTCTTGCCCGCATAAGGTTTACCCTTACCGCATTTTCTTCCATTTCCAGCATTTCAGAAATTTCAGAAATATCGTACTCCTCCACATCTTTCAGATGGATCACCATCTTTTGTTTTTCCGGGAGCTGATTGATAAATCCTACAATATGTTCCTTAAGGTTATCAACTTCCATATTATAAAGCTCCGAGCGGTGCAGCTGCATATCCGCAAAACCGATCTTTACATCGTGATGCTTCAGCCGGTTCAGGCATTCGTTCCGGACGGACTTCAGCGCATAGGATTTAAAATTTCCAAATTGCCCAAGCTCGTCTCTCTTTTGCCAAAACTTCATCATGAGATCCTGTACCACATCTTCCGCTTCATCACTGCTCATGACGAACCGTTTCGCAAAACGATACATCTCGTCTTTGAGAATAAACACCGTATTCTTGAAGGTTTCCTGGGTCATGAGTTTTGTTTCTTATAGGTAAGACAACCAAAGTTTCTAATCTATTACATCAAAAATAAAAAAACTTCAAAAAAAATTGAAGTTTTTATTTTAATTGGATTAATATGTATCAAAAATATGCTTCAGAATAGCCTTATCTTCCTCTGTCAAAGCTACTTTTCTTCTGGCCATAGCTCTTTCTGCCACTTCGTAGACTTTATCCAGTTTGAATCTTTCATCATCTTTCAGACCTCCCCATGAGAAGTTTTCCACAAGGTTTGGTGGAAAACCCGGTTTGAAAATATTGGAGGCTACCCCGATAACAGTTCCTGTATTCAGCTGAGTATTGATTGCCGTTTTGGAATGATCTCCCATGATAAGACCGGCAAATTGTAGCCCAGTATCTTCAAATGCTTTGGTTCTGTAATTCCATAGCTTGACGTGACTGTAATTGTTTTTGAGGTTGGAGGAATTGGTATCTGCTCCAAAATTACACCATTCACCAATCACTGAGTTTCCAATGAAACCTTCATGTCCTTTGCTGGTATATCCGAAGATGATAATATTATTGACCTCACCGCCTACTTTACAATGCGGACCAATAGTGGTTGCCCCGTAAATTTTAGATCCAAGGTTAAATTTAGAATCATGACCTAAAACAATAGGCCCACGAAGATGACATCCTTCCATCACCTCTGCATTTTTACCAATATAGATTTTTCCTGTTTTGGTATTCAATGTAGAAAATTCGATTTGAGCGCCTTCTTCAATAAATAAATCGTTTTTATCTCCTAAAAATCCGTTAGTAGATGACAATGTCTGTGATGTTCTTCCTTTTGTAAGCAAATCGAAATCGAAGTCAATGGCATGATGGTTATAGGTAAACAGATCTGTTGGTTTTTTAAAGAAAATAAGCTCTTCCTTAATATCTGTCATTTTCTCAATCTGATTCAAGGAAAATCCTTTCATATTGATCTTTGCCGCCACCAATTCATCTTCATATACCAAAGCTTCACCTTGTTTAAGGTCTTTGATCTGCTGAATCACCGTTTCTGTAGGCAGGAAATTGGGAACCAGAAAAAGACTTTCTCTATCTTCCGGACTTTTAAATTTATCCTGAAGATACATTTCCGTAAAATAAGTTACCTCGGTGGTCTCCAGAATTTTCTGCCATCTCTCAGAAAATGTAAGGATTCCGCATCGCATGGCAGCCACCGGGCGGGTAAATGTAAGCGGAAGAAAGTCTTCCCAATATTGCGCGTCTGAAAATACTAATTGCATTTTTTAGAAGTTAGAGATTAGAAGTTGGAAATTAGAAACCGATCGTCGGAATGTAAGGTTTTGTTATCCTTCATAAACTTTTAGTTTCTAAGTTCTGTTCAAAACAAAAATACGAAAAGATGTGGGAAATTGGAATGGAAGACAAAAAGATAATAGAGGGATAGATAATAGACAGAAATGGAAGGTTAAATATTTACCTGCCATTTTTATTAAAAGACTCGTAAATTTCGATATAAAAAAAGCCTTCCAAAAAATTGAAAGGCTTTAATATTGTAGTAATACAAAAATTACTTAGCGAATTTTTTGTATTTGTTCATGAACTTATCAACTCTACCTGCAGTGTCAACTAATTTCACTTTTCCAGTGTAGAAAGGGTGAGAAGTTGAAGAGATTTCCATTTTGATTAGAGGATACTCTTGTCCTTCGAACTCGATAGTATCTTTTGTTTCTGCAGTAGATTTGCAAAGAAACACCTCGTCGTTACTCATATCTTTGAAAACAACAAGTCTATAATTTTCTGGGTGGATTCCGTTTTTCATAATGCTATTTTTAAAAAATTAAAGTTTGCTTTCGAAATAGTAATGGATATTTCTCTGCTAATTTTAGGTTGCAAAAGTACGACATTTTTTCAAATATCCAAATAATGAATTCAATATTTTTTTCCATGACAAGAAATTTCAAGTATTTTCGTTACATTTGGAACTTACTTAAACTTTAATTTCGATGAAATTCAAATTATTACTGGCTTTTTCTTTCTGGATGCTCCTTGTAGCGGTATCATGTAATAAGGATGATATTACATTTGATGCGCCTTCACAGCAGTTGGCTTTTTCAAGAGACACGGTATTCTGTGATACTGTTTATCATCAGGTACGTTCGGAAACCTATGTTGTAAAAGTATATAATCAGGAAGATAAAGACATCCTGATCCCAAGAGTGAATCTTGAAAAGGGAGCCGCTTCACTATACAGAATCAATGTAGACGGAAAACCAGGCTATGATTTTAAGAATGTTCCTTTAAGAAAGAAAGACAGTCTTTATATTTTTGTTGAAATTTCCCCTGAAGCTTCGGGACCAGAAGCTATTGCGGAAGATAAAGTTGTTTTCACAGGTCCTGCCGGACAGCAGCATGTGACTTTATTTTCTGTAGTACAGGATGCTGAATTTTTTATTCAGACTCCTTCGAATCCGAATCTGATTACAAGCTCTACAACCTGGAGCAATAATAAAGCTAAGATCATTTACGGAGATCTTACCATCAATCCTAGTGTCACTCTGGATATTGACCCGGGAACTAAAGTCTATTTTCATAAAAACAGTGGAATGAAGGTTTCTTCCGGAGCGGTATTAAATATTAACGGAACAATGGACAAGCAGGTGATCATCCGTGGAGACCGAAATGATCCTTATTATGATACGATTTCTAAAAACTGGAACTCGATCAGAATGGAAGCCAACTCTATCCTTAATATGAACCATACAAGGCTTTTCGGAGGAACAAAAGGGCTTGAAATGAGAAAGAATACAGCCAATATCAACAATTCATTTATCCACACGTTCTTTGAATACGGAATTTATGCCGTAGGTTCTACAGTGAATGCCACCAATCTTGTCATGAACAATTGCGGCTTATCCTGTATCGGAATTTTCAGAGGTGGAAAGCATAGCTATACGCACTCTACGATCGCCAACTATTCTAAGACTATGGGAAGCTTTGAAAGAAACGGAATTTTTGCAACGAATGAGTGGAAGAATGATGCAGGACAAACCGAACAGGGCGCTTTGCAGCAACTTAATATAAGAAATAGTATCGTTTACTCGGACAGAGACAATTCTGTACATTTTGAACAGACCCCGGGACAGCAGTTCGAATTTTTCATCCAGAACTGTTTATTAAAATATTCCGGAACATCGGAAGCAGGTTTCCCTTTTGACAATAATGCGAATGTGGTACAGAGCATTAAAAATGAAGATCCTCAGTTTGTCAATTATTTCATGGCCAAAATGAATTTAAGGGTAAAAACAACTTCTCCGGCAAGAGGCAAAGGAAACACAGCCGTAGCAGGAAGTGTACCTTTTGACATTGTGAATGTATCCAGAACTACTAATCCTACTTTAGGAGCTTATCAATAATGGAAATTACCCAACTACAGCAACAGGTCGATGAGTGGATCAAAACCATTGGCGTAAGATATTTTAATGAGCTGACCAATATGGCCATGCTGACGGAAGAAGTAGGTGAAGTCGCCAGAATCATTGCCAGAAGGTATGGTGAGCAGAGTGAGAAGGAAAGCGACAAAACTAAAGATCTGGGAGAGGAACTAGCAGATGTACTTTTTGTAACATTGTGCCTCGCCAATCAGACCGGAGTGAATCTTCAGGATGCTTTTGACAGAAAAATGAAGATCAAAACCGCCCGTGATAAGGATCGGCATCAGAATAATGAAAAATTAAAATAGCCATGAAATTCGGTCTGTTATTCGTTACTGTTATTTCTTTAAGCCGTTGCACTTCTGAACGTCCTGAATATGAATTCGTGAAAGAAGGGTTTATTACAACCAATGGAATTTATGCATGGGTAACGGAAAAGAAAACCATGGTGAAAAATCTGGAAAACGCTTCCAAAATATTTGCGATAACAGACAAAAGAGGAGAAATTCTATATCAGCAGCCATTAAATGCAACATTTAGCGACAATCATTATTGGTTATGTTATGCTGATGATAAAGAGAATTTATACTATTACAATTCCGATTACAGTGAAGCAAAAGCACTGATCTGGAATCCGGAATTAAAAAAATACGAAGAAAAAAACTTCTGTTCTACTCAAATTCATCTTCCTGAAAAATTTAAGGATGAATTGAAAAATAAGACCACTTTAACAGACTGTATGTCTTTAAAATAGAAATGAAATAATGAAGAAGCTTGAAAAATCAACATTAATTGCAAATAAAACAGTACAGATCAGCGGTTCGAAGAGTATTTCGAATCGTTTATTGATTCTGGAAAGTTTGTTTAATACGATAAAAATCGGGAATTTATCCAATTCTCAGGATACCCAGCTGCTGAAAAAAGCATTATCTGAAGATACTGAGATTGTAGACATTCACCACGCAGGAACAGCTATGCGTTTTCTTACCTCCTATTATTCTATCCAGGAAGGAAAAACGACTATCCTTACCGGCTCTGGCAGAATGAAGGAAAGACCGATCAAAAATCTGGTAACAGCACTGAAAGACCTTGGTGCAGACATCGAATATCTTGAAAATGAAGGATTCCCTCCTTTGAAAATTACAGGAAAAAAAATCACACAGACATCAGTGAATGTTCCTGCCAATATTTCAAGCCAGTTTATTACCTCTCTCCTTCTGATTGCAGGGAAACTTGAAAACGGACTGGAAATTCATCTTGTAGGGGAAGTGACGTCAAGATCTTATATTGAAATGACTCTTGATATTCTGAGCCGATTCGGGATTAAAAACAGCTTTGAAGGCAATACAATAAAGGTAGAGCCATTCATTGAGAACCATGCATCAGCAGTAAGCTATGAAGTTGAAAGTGACTGGAGCTCGGCATCTTATTTCTACTCCATCTGTGCATTGGGAAGAGAAGCCATTCATCTGAAAAGTTTTTACAAAGAGTCTACTCAGGGAGATTCTTCCATTGCAAAAATTTATGAAGATTTCTTCGGAATTACGACAACATTCTCTGAAGATGAGCATAAAATAACGTTGCAGCCTCAGCCGGATTTTTCTTTTCCTAAAAAGATCGTTCTGGATATGAACAATTGTCCGGATATTGCCCAAACGCTTTGTGTAACTGCTGCAGCTTTGAAGATTCCTTTTGAAATCTCAGGACTGGGAACCTTGAGGGTAAAGGAAACCGACAGACTTCAGGCTTTGTATAATGAATTGAAAAAACTGGGAACGGAAACGGAAATCACCGATTTAACAATTGAATCGGTAAGTTTTGGAGAACCGGAACAGGGCATTTCGATCAAAACTTACCAGGATCACAGGATGGCAATGAGCTTTGCTCCGTTCTGCCTGATCGGGGAGCTCAATATCGAAGATGAGGATGTGGTTGAAAAATCGTATCCGATGTTCTGGAATGACCTTGCCGATGTAATGGCACATTAATATGAAAATCTGAAAATGTGGTAATTTGAAAATGAGTCACCTGATGTTTTCAGATTACCACATCATTTATACACAACACCCCAATCATGAAAAAATACCTTATCTTATTTGCTTTAGCTCTTCCATTGTCACTTTGGGCACAATACCTTCTTCCCAATGAAGAAGTCATCTATTCTTTTGAAACAAAAAATGGAAAGAGAATGACATTGGTAAAGGATAAAAAGGATGGATATATCCAATATCGCTTTGGAAGCAGGAATCATGTAGAAATGGAATTTCCTTCGGAAAGAACAAAAGACAGCTGGAAAAAATTCAAATACAACTCTTATTACAGAGGTGGTGGGAAACAGAATGCAGCGATGTCCCTTAATTATCTAACCTTTACCAACAATGGTTATCAATATCAGTTATACAAAACTTACCAGGCAGAAGATGAATCCTATACCACAGGAGTCACGGTAAAGGATGCCAAGGGTAAAGAAGCAGATATTGACGGGATATACAAGTCAATAAAAGGTTGCCTGTGCCGTTTGGATGACTCGAATCTGATCGTAAAAGAGGATACCGGATTATAATTTTCTGACCTCATCGATATGAAAAAGCTGTTTTCTTTCATCACCCTCTCATTTATCTTTACTTCTTATGCTCAGAACCTGAAGCCTCTTTCTGTGCCGGGAGGTTATAAAAAAATTGCTGAAGCCAAGGGAGATCTGGATAAAGACGGTAAGGATGAGGTAGTCATGGTATTCAATACGAATACAAGGGCCTCAAAAGAAGAATATCCTGAGGAAGATTACAAAAGAGTTCTTTATATTCTTAAAAATACAGATCATGGTCTGAAGATATGGAAAGAAGTCTCAGGATTTCTTTTTTCCAGTGGTATGGGTTTCAGCCCTGAATACAACGATCCACCCCAGATTTCCATAAAAAATAATGCTCTGGCAATACGTCAGGAATTTGATACCAATTCAAGACATACCCTAGCTTACAAACATACATTCAGATTTCAGAATGGTGATTTCTACCTGATTGGCTCACAGGAAAACTTTGATGACACCTGCGAGTTTAATATCCTGCATGAAGCTAATTTCTCAACAGGAAAAGTGATTGTAGATGAGCAATATTATCCCTGTTTCGATGGAGATAAAGCGCCTCAGGAAAATTTTCACAAAGCCTTTACTCATCGGCTGAAAACTCTTATTAAAATGACTGACTTCAAAATCGGAGAACACAAATTTTCTATTCCCGGCTCGAAGAATCATTTTACTTTCTAAAGAACCTCCCTCTTTTAAAAGCAACTTAACCTTCTCTTAAACTTAAATTAACTCCTCTTATCTTGATATATTCTTATTTTTAGGTGACAATAAAAATAAAATAAAACTATGTTCAAGTACAACATGAGACGTCTGGCAGCCATTACTTTGGGTATTGCTACTGCAGGAGTATTCTTTTCCTGCTCCAATGACAGCATTATTGAAAGAGATTCTGATAATACAGGACTAAGCTCCAAGGAAAAAACCAGTTCCAGAACAGCTTCTTTGGTGCCTATTGTTATGAATAACTGGATGTCCGGATTACAGGATAATATTTCCATTTCTAAAATCTCGATTCCCGGAACTCATGATTCCGGAGCCCGTGTAGATGCCCCTGTTGTATCAGGTACGGCTAAAACCCAAGACCTCAGCATTGCGGAACAACTGAATGCAGGAGTTCGTTTTCTGGATATACGTTGCAGACATATTGACAATTCTTTCACCATTCATCACGGAGCGATTTACCAAAATCTGAATTTTGATGATGTGCTTAGCGCCTGCTATGCATTCCTGGAAAGTCACCCTTCTGAAACAATCATCATGTCTGTAAAAGAAGAGTATGACGCTTCCAATACGACAAGAAGTTTTGAACAGACTTTTGATTCTTATGTTCAGAAAAAGCCTTCGAGATGGGATCTTGGAACGACTATTCCCAACCTTGGAGAAGTAAGAGGGAAGATCAAATTATTAAGAAGATTCTCAGCCGGAACTGCTAAAGGGATCAATGCAACTTCATGGGCAGATAATACGACATTCGAGATCAATAATCCGGGCGCATCCCTGAAAGTTCAGGATTATTATAAGGTAACGAATAATGATGATAAATGGAATGGTATTTCAAACCTTTTGAATGAAGCGAAAAATGATACGAGCGGAAAACTCTTCGTTAATTTTACAAGTGGTTATAAACCTGGAATTTTTGGGATTCCAAGTATTCCTACGGTTTCGAACAGCATCAATCCTAAGCTTAAAACATTCTTCCAGACGAATACTAAAGGATCTTATGGAGTAATGCCGATCGATTTTGTAAATGCTGAATTGTCAGAGCTGATCGTAAAGACTAATTTCTAATTTTTTTGTTAGAGATATTGAAAGGCTGCTTCACTTATGGGAGGCAGCCTTTATTGTTTTAATTTTAAAAAAAAGCTGCTTCAAAAATGAAACAGCCATATAAAAAAAAGTATTAAAAGTTATTTCTGGAAACCATAAGCCGTCATAATCTTATTGAAGATTTCCGTGTTTTCAAACAACCCTGTGAATTCTTTAGAATTGGGACCATAAGCAAAAACACTTGACGGAATGGAAGTATGATCATTGGTACTGAAGTTCCCGAATACCCAGCCTTCTTTAAGACTTCCGTCCAGAAGGGTCAGACCTCCGGTTTCATGATCTCCTACAACGACCACCAGGGTTTCTTTATTTTCATCGGCAAACTTCATGGCTTTTCCTACTACATGATCAAAATCCAGCAGTTCAGTAACAAGCTGTTCTATATTGTTGCTATGTCCGCCACCGTCAGTCTGGGAAGCTTCCACCATTATAAAAAAGCCTTTTTTATTATTTTTCAGATCATTTAAAGTAAGATCGAATGCATCAGCCAGCCAGTTTCCTCTTTGGTTCACTCTTTGGGAAGCCATAGGATCAATGATCAAAGTACGGTTCGTGATCTTATTCACAGATTTCAGATCCTGGTACAGGTCTATTTTTGCTTCTTTAAATTTCAGTAGGTTTTCCTGAGACAATCCGCTTGTAGGTCCACCAATTAAAATTTTGGTTTTAGATGTGGCAAAGTCTTTCAGGATAGGTTCAGAACTGTTTCTGTTATCAGAATGTGCATAGAAATCGGCAGGAGTAGCATCAGTCACATCTCCCGTGGAAATCAATCCTGAAACCAAACCTTTATCAGAAATAATATCAGGAATCTGAGCCAACGCTTTTCCCATATCATCTACCCCTACAAAAGTATTTTTGGTTTTCACTCCGGTTGCAAATGCGGTAGAGCCTGGAGCAGAATCTGTAATATATGCATTGGAGGAATTTGTATTAGACAGCCCTGTGGATTTCATGTTGAAAACATTCAGCTTTCCTTTATTGGCTGTAAAAGCGGCATAATACTGCGGAAGAGAAGTTCCATCAGGGATCAGGAGAATAATGTTCTTTACTTTTTTACTGACACCGTCTGTTTTATAAGTGGGAGTGTAAGTTGTATACTCTTTTGTATTTTTATAAAAGTTTTTCGGAATGGTATTCATGAATTTTTTAAGATCCGGAATGTGATCCGTATTGATGTAATCCACTCCCAGATCCATAAGATTGACCCATGCATTCGGAAAATCAGGAGCTCCGTAGAAACGCATCGACTTCTGTTGGGAATGTGCTTTCTCTACCGCTTCTTTTATCTTTTGTGTTTCTTCATCTCTTGGAATTCCTTTTCCGTTCCACTTTACGATTCCGGGCAGATCTGCGCTGAACATTCCTACTCTTTTCAGCTGATCAGCAGAATAGTTTTTATCCAGATCACCATCGAAATACAGATAATTCGGATAGTTTTTAAAATCTGTCGGCTGAGGTCTTCCTCCGGTAATAACAATCTTAACTCCGGAATTCCCGGTAATTTCCGGATACTTTTTCAGGGTATTAACTAAAGCACTCAGGGTTGTTTTATAATCCTGCTTGATGTCAATAAGTAACTGCAGCTTTTTATTGGCATCAGGATAAATATTACCCTTGTTCAGCTTGATCTGCTTAGAAATATTATCCAGATAAAGATTCTCCAGTGTTCTGTCTGATGAAAGTTCTTTTTCTGTATGCGCTACCCAAAGTTTGCCTTTTACCAGAAATACATCTGCTTCAATGGAACCAAAATTTGCATAATAAGCCTGCCAGAAAGGAATTTCCTGCATATAATCATTATGTGAATGAGCATTTCCTACGCTATAGTTTAAATAATTCTGTGCCTGATTCTGAGAAAAGACAGCTAAGGCCAGTACAGCCAACATTTTTGATAATTTCATTCGTATATTTTAATGTTTCTTATAGGCATTCTGAGACGCTTTATCTTTATGCTTCCGGATGCTCAGCATTTCATTCCGCCTGTGAAAAAACTATATCATCACAGAAACTCCTGTGATGATATAGTGATACTATAAAAGATTACAATTTTACCAGCCTTCATTTTGTTTAATGACTCCATGACTGTTTACGATTTCAGCCTGTGGAACTGCCCATACATTATGTACGGCCGGATTAAAGTTTCTTGCTGCCCATACTATTTTCTGTCCATCCATGTGATGCAGTGGTTTTGCATACGTGGCCTGAGCATCTCCCCAACGTACAAGATCTCTGTGTCTGTCTGCCCACTCTCCCGCAAGCTCACAACGTCTTTCATGCTTCAGATCAGCCATGGTACATCCGGTTTTCGGAGCCAGACCTGCACGCACTCGGACTAAATTGATTTCCTGATCAGCAGGTTTTGACTGCATCAGTAAGGCTTCTGCTTTGATCAGAATCACTTCAGAATAACGCATAATTGGAACTGCCAGATCTGTACATGGATAATCTCCGTTGGCACTTACGTGGCCACTGTTCAGCTGATATTTGAATGCATCCATATATTTATTGAACTGAAATCCTGTAACGGAATTAGTGGAAGCATAGATTCTCTCCTTCCCGTTGAAGGTAAACTTATCTCCGAGTTTCAGAATGGTAGCACTTCTTCTTAAGTCACCATTTTCATATTCATCGTACAATTCCTTTGTAGGCTGGAAATACCCCCATCCGTTGTATTCTCCCCATCCTTTATTTTCAAGCATTACTCCCGGAAGAATACTTCCCCATGCTGTAAATTTAGGGGTACTCGGAACGGACCAGATATATTCTGAACTGTAGTTGTTCTCAGCTTTGAAAACATCTGCAAAATTATTCAGAAGGGCTCTGTTTCCTTTGGTCATTACTTCGTTGGCCCAGAATTCTGCATTTTTCCAGTCTTTCATAAACAGGTATACTTTTGCTAAAAGCGCCCAGGCTGCCGCTTTATGAGGTCTTCCATAGTCTTTTGCAGGAAGCTCTGCCTGGGTAGGCAATAATTCTGCTGCTCTTTTCAAGTCGTTTACAATATAATTGTAGTTTTCCATTACATTGGCCGCTCTTGGGATCGGGTTAGGATCAGGTTCTTTGGAACGGTCGATAATAGGAACACCAGCTTTTTCATTTCCATAGTTATATGCCAGTTCAAAATACATTCTGCTGCTCATGAATAAAGCTTCACCCAGGTATTTATTTTTAATGGCCGGTGAGGTCTGGATATTATCAATATTGCGGATCACACGGTTAGCGACTCCTATTACATTATATCTTTTGTTCCACTGTGTTTCCAGATCTCCTGCTGCGATATAGTTGCTGCTGAAGTTTTTGGCATTATCAGCTTCGTTTTTTCCTCTTCCTGTTACCATATCATCACTGGCATTGATAAACCAGAACAATCCTCTTCCATAAAACTCTTCGTTATACAAAGGCTTATACATGGCATTGGCTCCGGTGATCAAATCATTTTCCGTTTTCCAGAAACTGGCTTCGGTAGGCGTTCCTTCCGGCTGAACATCCAGCTCTCCTGTACATGATAGAAGCATTACGGATATTCCTGATACTAACAATATTTTATTGAAAATTTTCATTTTTTACTTTTTTATTTAAGATTATAAACCGATTTCCACTCCGAAGATGAATGAGCGGGCCTGAGGGTATCTTCCTGTATCTACCCCATAAGAATTCATTCCAACTTCAGGATCAAAGCCTGTATATTTGGTAATTGTGAACAGGTTATTCGTGGTTACATAAATTCTGACTTTATTTACATCCAGTTTTTTGTAAAGTTCTCTTGGCAATGAATACCCGATGGTAAGGTTTTTCAGTCTCAGATAAGACCCGTCTTCTACATAGAAATCAGATACTTTAGAATAGTTACCGCTTGGATCACCATATACCAATCTTGGAATATCCGTATTAGTATTCTGAGGAGTCCATGCATTCAGAATATCTCTTTCCATATTATAATTCTGTCCTGTTCCTCCAGGGTTCATGGAAATAAATTTCAGTCCGTTGAAGATCTTATTGCCATATACTCCTTGGAAGAAGACGTTCAAGTCAAAGTTTTTCCAGGTCATATTGTATGAAAATCCGTAAGAGAACTTAGGGTAGGGACTTCCAAGATTAACAAAGTCATTGTTATTAAGTGTTCCCGTATTTCCTTCTTTCTTCAGGAATTTAATATCTCCCGGTCTTGCATTCGGCTGAATAAGATTTCCGTTTGCATCTTTGTAATTGTTGATCTCCTCCTGGGTCTGGAAGATACCTCCGGTTTGGTAGCCGTAATAAGAATAAAGAGCATCTCCCACTTTCACACGGGTAGGTTTCAATACTCCTCTTACTCCGTTATCATTGATAAAGATCTCATTAACATCCGCCAACTGCTTCACCGTATTTTTTAGTTGACTAAATGTAGCTCCTATTGAATAGGTAAAATCTCCTGATCCTCTGCTGTTATAATTGATCCCTACTTCATATCCTTTGTCCTGAAATAATCCGGCATTTACATATTGATTATTATAAGTGGAGGTACTTGGTAAGCTTACATTAAAGATCTGGTCTTTGGAATTCTTTACGAAATAATCAAACTGTAAGGAAAGGCTGTTGTGCAGGAAGGAAGCATCTACCCCAAAGTTGGTCTGCTCAGATTTTCCCCATTTCAGATCCGGATTCGGACGTGTAACGGCATAGTAAGCAATATTCTGGGTAGGATCCTGACCGAAGATAATATTGTTATCTCTGATCATCAAAGGATTCACAGCCTGTGGTGAAATTCCTCCAAGGTTCCCCAGAACTCCGTAACTTCCTCTCAACTTCAGACTCGAAAGCCATGAAATATCCTGCATAAAGTTTTCCTTAGATACCACCCATGCTCCTGAAACGGCATAGTAATTGGCAAATCTGTTCTTTTTTGCAACCAGTGATGATCCATCTCTTCGTCCCAGCAAACTTACGATATACTTACCGGCATAGTCATAGTTTACCCTTGCCAGATAAGAAACCAAAGCCTGCTTATATCGGTAACTGGAAACTTCTTTATTGGTATCCGCCGCATTCTGAAGATGCTGGAACACCTCTGCTTCACTTCTGAAGTCATAGGCTTTTGCCACAAATCCTTCATCAATTGTTTTCTGGAAAGTGAAACCGCCAAGGAAATCAAAATTATGCTTGCCCGTTGTCAGTTTATAGGTAAGGAGCTGTTCTGCAAGCGCTGTAGAAGAATTGTTGGACTGGTATTCTAAATTATTGGTATCGAAGATCTTTCCGACTTCCAATACTCTGTAAGTAAAGTTTTTAACATTCCCCAGTCTGAAGGTCTGTGAAAAGTTGGAACGGAATTTTAAATCTTTTGCTAAGGTAATCTCCGCATAAGGATTGATTAAAATTTCGTGAGTAGGATTCCTGATATTGATCCTTTTAAGATAAGCTACCGGATTGATCATATCTCCATAGCCTCCCGCCACATCAATCGGCAATCCTGAGAAAGCTCCTGACGGCGTATATACAGGAACATTCGGCGGATAATACATAGCGGCCACCACAGCTCCCGTATAACCACTCTTGGTATCTGCTGTATTCCCGTCGGAGTAATTGTAATACATATTCTCTCCAACCGTTAACCAGTCTTTTATTTTATGTTCAGAGTTGACTCTGAAATTGTATCGTTTTGCCTGAGTATTCAATAAGATCCCTTCCAGCATTCTATGGTTCATCCCCACAAAATATTTGGATTTGTCGCTTCCTCCGCTCAGGTTTACATTATATTCCTGAATTGTTCCTGTACGGAAAATTTCTTTCATCCAGTCGGTTCTGGTAATTCTTCCGTCAGGATACAATGTAGGATTGAAAGCTATCGGCAAGCTTTCCAGTTTCCCGGCATTCTCAAAAGCTTTGTACATGACATCCTGGAATTCTGCTGCATTCAAAGATTCTTTTAGTCTCCATGCCTGATTAATCCCGTATTTAACATCAAAATCCAGTGTAAGGTTTCCTTTTTTACCTTTTTTAGTGGTAATAAGAATCACCCCTCCGGAAGATCTTGCCCCATAAATGGCCGCAGAAGCATCCTTCAGAACGGATATATCCTGAATATCATTAGGATTGATAGAAGGAGTCCCGTTAAAGACTACTCCATCTACTACATACAACGGAGTTTCCCCGTTAATTCCTCCCAAACCACGAATATTCACTTTAGGTGAACCGTTAGGATCTCCACCTTCGTTCACAACAGTTACTCCGGGTGCTTTTCCCTGAAGTACTTCTCCTACTCCGGATAAAGATCTCGAAGTAAGCTTATCCAGTGAAGCCTCCGAAACAGCTCCGGATACTTTACTTTTTTTCTGCGTTCCGTACCCTACAACGACAATCTCGTCAATGGATTTTTCTTTTAAACTGTCTTTTTTCTGAGCGAGGAACATCGGTGAAGCTGATATTGCACCAATAAGTAATACCCTACCCGTCAAATAAGTTACTGAGACAGGGATTTTAAATACATTCATGACATCCTTTTTGATTGATGCAAAATTAGAACAGCTCTTTCCCTAGTGACATTAAGAGTTTCTTATGTTTTTATTAAGAAATTTTAGCTTTTTACAGATACCTTCTACCACAACCAAAAAATAAACACCTGTTTTTCAACACAATAAACAATTAATGTAATCATTCCGTTTTTATCAGACCTCTTACTTTATGTTAAGTTTGTTTTAAGTTTATAATCAATCGGAGACAATGATTAAGAACGAAAAAAAAGATGATAATCATGCTGATCTATTTTCACAGACAATAAATAACAGACTTCATTATTCTTTTTTTACATTTGCTGAAATTAAAATTCTACAGATCAAATGACCATTATCATTACAGGAACCTCATCAGGAATTGGATTTGCATTGGCCGAGTATTTCGGTAAAAAAGGACATAAAGTATATGGCTTAAGCAGAAAATATACAGAAAGTCAGTATTTCAAATCGATCCCTACTGATGTTACCGACAACACTGCTGTTCAGAATGCGATTGCCGAAGTTCTGCAGTCAGAAACAAAAATTGATGTGTTGATCAACAATGCAGGAATGGGAATGGTAGGTGCTGTGGAAGATTCTACGAAAGAAGATATTTTAAAACTTTTCAGTCTGAATCTGGCAGGAGCTGTTCAAATGATGAGCGCTGTTCTTCCGAACATGCGTGAGCATCAATTTGGAAAGATCATCAATGTATCCAGTATCGGAAGTGAAATGGGACTTCCTTTCCGTGGATTTTATTCTGCCTCAAAGTCTGCGCTGGACAAAGTAACAGAAGCGATGAGGTATGAAGTATACCCCTGGAATATTGACGTATGTTCATTGCATTTGGGTGATATTAAAACCAATATTGCGGAAAACAGAGTCATTGCAGAGGTTTCCCAACCCTACAAAAAAGTTTTTGATAAAGTATATGCCCTGATGAATGCTCACGTAGATGAAGGAACTGAACCGTTGGAAGTTGCCGAATACATTGAAAAGCTTTTAGGAAAAAATAAATGGAAGGCGCATTATTATTTTGGTAAATTCGGGCAGAAGATCGGAGTGCCGCTGAAATGGATTCTTCCACAGGGAGTTTATGAGAATTTAATGAAGAAATATAATAAACTGGATAAAAATTAGTTGATTGATAGGGTGCATTTTCATTCTCCATAGAATACCATGCAGTGAAGAATCTTTTATACTTTTATAAAAATTCTTCATCCCGCTTCCGGACGATGTTTGCAAGCCTTTACCTTATATTCAGAATGACAAATTGAAATTACTTTTAAAAATATTTTTTGTTCTGTTCTGCGTTTTTACCCAAGCGCAGAAAAAGCAGTATTGGCTGATCGATACGGAGACTAAAGTCAGAAAAAAGGTAAAAGATTCTGTTTCTGCAGTAAAATTCCTGGATTCACTGGCTCAGAGCAATTACTTTTTCACCCAGCTGAAGAATGTCAAAGTAAAAGGAGACAGTACAGAAATTTTCTATGATAAAGGAAAGAATTTCAACGAAACGTATGTGGATCTCTCAGACTCTATTGCTCAGAAGCTAAAGATCAGAAAAGATTTTTTTACTAAAAATTTAGATTCCACCAAGAAAAGCATCAACAAAAGCTATATTGATGACGGTTATTCCTTCAGCCGGATCAAATCTAAATATAAAGGGCAGAAGAACGGCTTTCCCATCGTGGAACTGGACATCAACAAGAATGATAAAAGAACGATCGACGGCTTTGTTGTAAAAGGATACGAAAAGGTTCCTAAAAGATTCATCAAAAACCTGGAAAAGGAATTCAAAGGCAAAAATTATGATGAAAAGAATTTGATAGCCGTCAACAAAAATTTTCAGAGCCATCCGTTTGTAACCCTGGAGCGGCAGCCTCAGACCTTATTTACCAAAGATTCCACCAATATTTACCTGTTCCTTGAAAAGAAAAAGACCAATACTTTTGACGGAGTCATCGGTTTTGGAAATGACAAATCTGATAAGTTTACCTTAAACGGAACCATGAATGTCAATTTCAGGAATATGTTCAATGGTTTTGAAACCATCAATCTATACTGGCAGAGAAACCCGGATAAAGGACAGAATTTTGACCTTCAGGTGGATATTCCTTATCTTTTCAAATCGAATGTAGGGATGAATGCGAAAGTGAATATTTACCGACAGGATTCTACGTTTGCCAATGTAAAATTCCTTCCCGCTTTCTATTACCACATCAACAACCGTAATAAAATTGGTCTCAGAGGAACTTTGGAAACCTCTACAATAATTGATTCATTATATGTTCAGGGAAAAGACTACAACAAAAAAGGGATCGGGATCTGGTATGAAATGACCGAGCCTACTGATATTGATCTCTTCCTTTACAAAACAAGGATCAATGCCGGATATGATTTCCTGACAACCACTTATTCAAAAGATAATACCAAAGCAACCCAGAACCAGTTTTATTTCTTTGGGGAGCATAATTATAATATTTCCGGAAACCACTTCCTGAATATCAAAGCTGAAGGAGCCATGATGGACTCTAAGGTCGAATTTTCTGCAAACGAATTATACCGTTTCGGAGGCTGGAATTCTATGCGGGGGTTCAACGAAAACTCCCTCGCCGCCGACTTTTATTATTACGGAAGTTTGGAATATCGGTACCTCATCGGCAACCAGGCGTTTTTTGATGTCTTTGGACAATATGGACAGCTCAATAACAAATCTTTGAATGTAAAGCCTAAGCTCTACAGTGTGGGACTCGGGTTCAATTTCTTTATTCCGATCGGATTAATGAGTTTCCAGCTGTCGAATGGTAATGAATTTGGAAATCCTTTTAAATTCAATGATATTAAGATCCATTGGGGTATTCTGAGCCGCTTCTAAATGTTCTGTCAGAAATCTTTTTTCAATTTTTCAACGATAAAACACAGCCTTACTCCTATTCCAAAAGAGAGTTTTGACAAAGTGATCAATCTTGAAAACTCAAACCCACTTCAACAACTATGGTACATACCATATAAAAAAGCAAAAATCCCTATACAAAGGGCTTTTTTCACTTTACTGTTTTATTAATTATCTCTGTTAAAAAATATTAAAATCGTATTTTTATTTTAATATCACCTTAAACTTTACGTAATAGTGCCCGGCTAAATTTGCATTCAAAAAAAATGAAGAAAGCTTTAGCTACGTTTGCAGTTTTTCTACTTCCTTTATACCTTACAGCTCAGGAGGTTGCTATCTCCGGAAATGTAAAATCTGAAAGCGGAACGAGTGTTTCCGGGGTAAATATTACCGACAAAAACACGGGAAAGACCGCTACGACAGACGAAAATGGTAATTTTACCATTTCAGCCAATCCTAAAGATATTCTGGAGTTCCTGGCTCCTGATTTCTCAGTCTACACCGTTGAGGTTTCTTCAAAGAAGCAATATTCTATTGTTTTGAAAAAGACCCATGAAAAGCAGATTGAAGGCGTGGTCATTACCGCTTTGGGAATTGCTAAAAAGAAAGAAAAAATAGGCTATTCTACTCAGGAAGTCGGTACCAAACAATTTGAAACGATCACGACACCAAGCATCGGTAATTTATTTTCCGGACAGGTTGCCGGTCTTAGTGTTTCCAATCCTACCGGGATGCAGCAGGCCCCTCAGTTTACATTAAGAGGAAACTCCAATCTGGTTTTTGTCATTGATGGGGTAATTGTAGAAAAAGAAGTTTTCCAGAATTTAGATCCCAACAATATTGAAAACATCAACGTTCTTAAAGGAGCTACAGCATCTGCTTTATATGGTTCAAGAGGCCGTTACGGAGCGGTTCTTATCACCACAAAAAGTGCCAAAAAGAAAGGTTTCTCTGTTGAGTTTTCCCAAAACACCATGATTACAGGTGGCTTTACCAACCTTCCGAAAACCCAGACAGAATATGGAAACGGTTCTCACGGAAAGTATGAATTCTGGGACGGAGCTGATGGCGGGGTAAACGACGGAGATATGATCTGGGGCCCAAAATTTGTTCCCGGTCTTCAGATCGCCCAATGGAACAGCCCGATACGGGATAAAACGACAGGACAGGTTATCCCGTGGTATGGAGCGGTGACAGATACTCAGTATAATGATAAATCAAGATACGAAAGAGTTCCGATCGACTGGAAATACCACGATAATTTAAATACATTTTTAAAGCCTGCAGTAATCAACAATAATAATTTTGCGATCAGCTATAAAAATAACAAAGATGTCTACAGACTTTCAGGAAACTTCATGAATTATGACGACAGAGTCCCTAATTCTTATCTTCAGAGGTATGGAGTGAATTTCTCTTCTGAAAATCATCTTGGTGATAAATTGATCTTTGATACGAAATTCAATTTTACTCAGGCCTATACTCCAAACATTCCCAACTACGATTACAACCCGAGTGGACATATGTACACCATCCTGATATGGATGGGAGGTGATGTAGACGGAAGAGCACTGAAAAACCATATGTGGATCCCGGGAAAAGAAGGAAGGGCGCAGGCTAACTGGAACTACGCATGGTACAACAACCCATGGTTCGGGGCCGAATATTATAAAAACCAGAACAGAACCAATATCATCAATGCTCAGACCGGGCTTGAATATAAGGCTACAAAGGATTTCTCTGTAAAAGGTAAAATTTCTATTGTTGAAAACCATGTGAAAAGAGAAACTTTAAGTCCATACTCTTATTTCAACTACAGCGCTCCAAGAAGTGGCGGTTATATTCTGAAAGACAATAAAACCTGGAATCTTAACTATGATGTACTGGCTACTTACAAGAAAAAAATATCAGATAATTTTGACATCACCGTCAATGCCGGAGGTTCAGCGTTTTATTTTAAGAACAATATCAATGAAACCTCAACAGATGGATTAAAGATTCCAGAAGTCTATACATTTGAAAACTCTATCGGATCACTGAAAAAATATGCTTATCTGAAGGAAAAGCTGATCTACAGTGCCTATTCTACTATTGATATTGGGTTGTACAATGCGTTTTTCATCAATATCTCCGGACGTAACGACTGGTCTTCTACCCTTCCTAAGGCAAACAGATCTTATTTCTACCCATCTGCATCGATCAGTGCCGTGATCTCCAACCTGGTTAAAATGCCTGAAGCCATCAATCTGTTAAAGCTTTCCGCTTCATGGGCGAAAGTGGCTTATGACTTCCAGCCTTATTCTACCAGAAATTATTATCTGAACAATAAGGGAATCACATTCAATGGAAATCCTACGTATTACTACCCTACTACTCTGAATATTGAAAACTCTCTGAAACCTGAACAGACGAAATCTTATGAATTAGGATTAAGCGCAGGATTCCTGAACAACAGAATTACATTCGATGCCACTTATTTCAGAACTCTGGACTATAATAACATTCTTGAATTTCCAACTGCAGAATCATCAGGATTTACTTCACAATATGTAAACGGTAATGAATATACCACCAAAGGATTTGAAATCTCCCTGGGGCTGGTACCTGTAAAAACGGCTGATTTTACCTGGAAAACTTTGATCAACTGGAGTACATATGAACAAAAACTGACCTCCATCTATGACAATATGCCAAACTACAAGAATATCAAGCTAGGCGAAAGAATGGACAGCTATTATGATTATACATGGCAGAAGTCTCCGGACGGAAAAGTCATTCTGGATGCCAACTCAGGGATGCCAACAAGAGCTAATGCTCCAAGCAATCTCGGACATTTCAATCCGGACTGGACTTTCGGCTTCAACAATACATTCAAATATAAAAAGTTCTCTCTGAATATCGGAATTGATGGAAGTATAGGAGGTGTCATGAGATCGCAGGTCGTTGAAAAAATGTGGTGGGGAGGTAAGCATCCTAATTCTGTTGCTTACAGAGATCTTGAATATGCTAACCCGAAAACCTATTTCTTCGTACCGGATGGGGTAAACTACAATCCTACAACCGGGCTTTATACTCCACATACCAAAGCCATCAGTTTCCAGGATTGGGCTCAGAACTATCCTTACCAGGCAAGGGTAACTCAGGCTGAGAGCGAAGAATTTGCAAATGTGTTCGACAGAACTTTTATCAAGTTAAGATCTGTTGTTCTGGAATACGATTTCTCTTCATTACTTAATCCAAAAGGAATGGTAAAAGGCTTCACTGCCAACATTTCTGCTTACAATCTGGCGATGTGGAAAAAATCGAAGAACCTTTATTCTGATCCTGATTTCCAGATCAGATCGGGAAGAACGGATGATATTACGAATGATATTCAGGATCCGTCAAGCAGATGGTTTGGTATCGGGTTTAATCTTAAGTTTTAATTTAAAAGTGCGTCAATACAATGAAAAATAATATAAGCAAAGCGAAAGGACAAAAAGGCAAAACAGCGAAATGGCTGATGAAATCCCTATTTTTAGGAGGTCTTATGACATTAGCTTCCTGTGAGTCTAATCTGGATAAGATCAATGAAAACCCCAATGACCAACCCAGCATTGATCCAAAATATCTTCTGACTTATGTTTCAAGAGATGCTTTTCAGGTGAATGGAGACAATATGTATGCTTCAAGAATGATGATTGGTACTGACGGAGAAAATACGTATCAGTATCTGAAATGGAATGATGCTTCTTTTGAAGTCTATACAAAAGGCATTCTGAATACCGTAAAAATGATGCAGGAAGCCGAAAAGATCCATAATAAAAACTATGTGGCCATCGGTAAATTTTTCAGAGCCTATCATTTCTATACAATCAGTTTAAGGGTGGGAAGTGCTCCTTATTCAGAAGCGGCCAAAGGTGAATTCGGAATTACACAGCCTAAATATGACAGCCAGGAAGCGATCATGTCCGGAATTCTATCAGAATTGAAAGAAGCCAATGATCTGATCAATACCAATGATAAAATTGAGGGAGATATTGTTTTCAACGGAGATGCTACCAAATGGAAAAAGCTGATCAATTCATTCCGCCTGAAAATTTTAATTACTTTATCTAAAAAAACGACGGTAGGAAGCTATACTATTGCTACGGAATTTGCATCTATTGCAGGAAGCCAACCTTTGATGACATCTATTGCTGATAACGGGGCCCTTAAATTTGCAGATGCCGCAGACAGCAGATATACTATGTTCAACAACAGTGGATATGGGTCGAGTTTATATATGGCTGATTATTTCATCAACTTTTTTAAAGACAGACAGGATCCACGACTGTTTACGTTTGCAGCACAGACAACCGGCGCCAAAGAAGCAGGAAAAGCCATAACAGATTTCTCAGCATACAACGGCGGAAATCCAATTTTATCTTATTCTGACAACGCTACTCTGATCAAGGATAAAAATATTTCTAAAGTCAATGACCGTTTTTATAAAGATCCTACCAACGAGCCTTCTTCTATCCTGAGCTATTCAGAACTGGAATTTATTCTGGCTGAAGCTGCAGCAAGAGGCTGGATTTCAGGATCTGCAAAAACCCATTACGATAATGCCATCAAAGCAAGTTTCAATTTTTACCAGACTTATGTAAAAAATCCGGGACAATACTTTTCAGGTTTTGACGTGAACCAGTATCTTACGACTCCATTGGTTGTTTATAATGATGCTGCTCCGTTACAAGCGCAACTGGAAAAAATCATTACTCAAAAATATATGACGATGTTCCACCAGGCACAGTGGACTTCTTATTATGATTATTTAAGAACGGGGTATCCTAATTATCCTTTAAAACCTGGTGCATCAGCTCCATTCAGGTTCAGATACCCGCAATCTGAGTACAATTATAACAGTGCCAATTTAAAGACAGCCCTTACAGCACAGTACGGAGGAAATGACAATATCAATTCCAAACCTTGGTGGCTGCAATAGAAATCTGATTATTTTTTTATAAAACAAAGAAATCGCAGGAAAATCCTATTAACTTGCGGTTTCTTTCTTATTACGACTGAACATGAACAGAAGAGAATTTTTAGAGAAATCAAGTATTTTATTGGCGGGACTGGGAACTTCAAGTGTACTACATCCTGCCATTCTGAAGGCTTTAGCCATTGATCCAGCTGCACAATCTACTTTTTATGATGCCGAGCATGTGGTGATCCTTATGCAGGAGAACCGTTCATTTGATCATGCTTTCGGAGCGCTGAAAGGGGTTCGGGGCTTTCTGGATCAAAGGACTTTTGTAAAGCAGGATGGCCATTCTGCGTTTTTTCAAAAAGATAATACCGGAAAATATGCTGCTCCTGCCCGTCTGGATTTAAGGAATACCAAATCTACCTGGATGAGTTCGCTGCCCCATTCATGGGAAAACCAACAGAACGCATTGAATAAAGGCAAATACGACCAGTGGCTTCAGGCAAAAGCTTCCGGAAATAAGGACTACAAAAATATTCCTTTGACTTTAGGCTACTATAACCGGGAAGACCTTCCTTTCTATTATCAGCTGGCGGACGCATTTACCATATTTGATCAGTATTTCTGTTCTTCACTGACCGGAACGACTCCCAACAGGTTATTTCTTTGGTCCGGAACTTTAAGGGAGCAGAAAAATGGAAGTGCAAAGGCCAATGTCGTCAATGATGATATTGATTATGATAAAGCCAGACAGGCAAAATGGAAAAGCTTTCCGGAAATTCTCGAAGAGCAGAATGTATCATGGAGGATCTACCAAAATGAGATCAGCCTTCCAAAAGGAATGTCCGGAGAACAGGAAGCATGGCTGAGCAACTTTACAGATAACCCGATTGAATGGTTCTCAAAGTTCAATGTTAAATTTTCAAAAGGATATTATCAGCATATTCCCAAAATCATCGACAATCTGAAAAAAGAGATTGAAAAAAATCCTAAGCAGAAAGAAAGGCTGGAAACAATGATCGCTGAACTGAAAGAAGATCAGGTAAAATACCATCCGGACAATTATTCTAAACTATCACAGCAAGAGAAAAATCTTCACGAAAAAGCATTTACCACCAATTCCAAAGATCCTGATTACTGGAATCTGGAAATCGGGAAGGATGAAAACGGAGAAAGACTGGTGGTTCCTAAGGGAGATGTTCTGTTCCAGTTCAGAAAAGATGTGGAAGAAAAAAAGCTTCCATTGGTTTCGTGGCTGGTAGCTCCTGAACATTTTTCTGATCACCCGGGATCTCCCTGGTATGGAGCCTGGTATATTTCAGAAGTTTTAAACATTCTGACCAAAGACCCTGAAACCTGGAAAAAAACAATTTTCATCATTAACTATGATGAGAATGACGGTTATTTTGATCACGTACTTCCTTTTGCCCCGCCTATGAACCCAAGTCAGCCGGTGGATATGAACGGAAAAGATGGCGCTGAATATGTTGATAAGTCTCAAAAATATATAGCTGATCCCTCTCTGAAAGACTATGAAAAGACTGAAGGAACCGTAGGACTTGGTTACAGAGTCCCTATGATCATCGCTTCTCCTTGGACTAAAGGCGGTTTTGTAAATTCTGAAGTATCAGACCACACTTCCGTATTACAGTTTCTGGAAAAATTCATCATGAAAAAATTCAGTAAAAATGTTCATGTTGACACGATCAGTGATTGGAGAAGAGCCGTTTGCGGAGATCTTACCTCTGCATTCAACACTTCGAGTGTAAAAGCGCCGTCAATGGATTATCTGAATCAGAAAGATTATGCAAAAACCATCAATGCGGCTAAAAATAAACCGGTTCCGGATCTGAAATGGTATGCTGAAAATGAGCTTACTCCTCATTTGCTTGACATTCAGGAAAGAGGGCTTAAACCTTCCAATCCGCTTCCTTATAACTTCCATGTGAATCTGGAGAACGGAAAAATCAGAATGACCAATTTAAAAGAGAACGGAGTTCCTTTGCTGATGTATGACAGAACCCGATTCAACGGGACTGATTATCATTTTTCTTATGCTTTATATTCAAAACAGGAATTATCACATCCTGTACACTCAGGTGAATATGACTATGAAGTCTTTGGACCGAATGGTTTTTTCAGAAAATTCAAAGGGAATACGGTTCCGGATCTTGAAATGACACTGGTGAATAATACAGCTCAGTATCAGATCGAACTGATTTTCAAAAAATCTCAAAAGAAAAACAGCAAGTTGATCATGGAAGATCTATATGGGAAGACTCAAAAGACGATCTCATTACAAAAGCCGGAAGAAAAAATAATCTTAGACCTCAGTAAAAATAAGGGTTGGTATGATATTAAAATCTTACAGGAAGATCATCTCTGGCATTTTGCAGGGAGAATAGAGACTGGTAAAGTTTCCGTCTCTGATCCGCATTGGGCATAGAAAAAATATAAATAAGTCTTCAAATCCTGCACCCATTTGTGCAGGATTTTTTCATAATAAGTCACTAAATCATTCTCAATTATATCGCTTTATAAAAGTGAAATAAGCATCAATATAAAAATTATTGTATATTTTTTTCACAGTATACTGAATTTTATTATATTCACTATACTAATTATCAGCATCATGAAAAAACTAAAATTAACAATTGCAATGTCTTTATTTGCAGCTTTAGTATCCGGAAATCTAAGTGCTCAGGACACGGCTTCAGACAGCCATACGATCACGATCAGTGTTCCTAAAGTTGCCCTGGTAGATATTGAACCTTCGGCTTCAAAAAATCTGATTCTTGGATTCACTGCTCCTACAGAAGCAGGAAATTCGATTGTTGCAAGCCCGGCTAACAATAGCTTATGGCTCAATTATTCTTCCATTAAATCCGGTTCTGATACCCGTACTGTAACGGTTAAATTAGGTCCACCTATTCAAGGAGTGGATATTCACTTAACCGCCGCTGGCCCTACGGGTGCAGGTGCAGGAACACTAGGTACACCTGCAGGAGTACTCACGCTAAGTGGCGTAGATCAGACGATTATTTCCGGTATAGGAAGTGCTTACACTGGTAACGGCGCCAACAACGGGCACAATCTTACGTATGCTGTTGTTGCAGGAAGTGGCGTTGGAGGGGTTGCCAACTATGCAGATTTACAGGTAACAGCAAATGCGCAAACTACAGTAACCTATACTATATCTGATAATTAGAATTTAAACAAATTCTACTCTGTATTTCAAAAACAAGAAGAAATTGTCACGCAGTTTCTTCCTGGTTTTGTATTTGTCAATAATTTAATTTCAAACTTTATATCAATCATGCTAAAGCGTATTCTTCTTTTGATCACCTTTATGTTGCAGTTTGCCTTTTTACATGCCGGTATTGTGGTTCTCAACGGGCTTACGCATTCTTATAAAATAGAAAACGGAAAAGTTTATAAAGGAAAAATTGCTATTGAAAATACAAGCAGTAACCCTCAGAATGTAAAATTATTTTTACAGGACTTCACGTACCATGCCGATGGGACGCTCAATTATACTGAACTGCATACCAATAACAGGACCAATGGTAACTGGATCAAACTCAATACTAATCTGGTTACTTTGAAAGGTAAAGAAAAGACAGAAGTTTTTTACGAAATTACGGTCCCCAATCAGGCCTTAGATCCAGGAAGCTACTGGAGTGTGATTATTGTAGAACCTGTGGATGACATAAAGCCCAGTGACAATAAACCAGGGGTAAATATTACGTCTGTTGTACGCTATGCCATCCAGGTCATTACGGATATTGAAACGGAAAAGGCTAAGCCAGACCTTAAATTCGAAAACGTAAAAGTAGAGAAAGAAGAAGGAAAACAAACCGTAAAAATTGCTATTGCCAATAACGGAAATCTTTATTGCAGGCCAACTGCATCTATTGAGCTCTATCATCGTAAAACAGGGAAAAAAATAGGAACCTTCTCCAGCTTAACGATGGGGCTTCTTCCTACTACTTCTAAAACTTTTCCTATTGAGATAAGTAAAGTACCACCGGATCAATATACTGCTACGATAATGGCCACAGATGAAGAAGAGAATGCCTTTGCAATCAATGTGGAATTAGAAGTAAAAAATGAATAAAACGTGGACATTATTTATTATCCTACTCTTATTCCCGGTATCTATTTTTTCTCAGCAGCAGTCAGACCGATTGATCAGTAAAAAAGATAGTCTAATGCCAGGAATGTCTACTTCTATTCCTTTTGCATTAGAAAACAGTTCTGCTGAAAACAAAACTTATGATATTTCAGTTACCACTTCAAGCCCACACATTACCCCTATTTTAGCCAAAGGAAAATTCCAGATTGCAGCTCATGAAACTTCAGTATATCTGGTTCCTTTGCGCATTGCAGCAGAAACCGCGCAGGGAGCCTACTCAGTTACATTAAATATTACAGACCTGAATACCGGGATTGTATTTTCTAAACACTCGGACATTACCATTGCGGGAAACAGAAAATTTACCGTAACCGTACTCAATTCTCCGGAATTTACAAGAGCAGGCGAAACCATTCGCACTTCATTTCTATTAAAAAATAATGGGAACGTGACGGAAACGTTTATTTTAGAAAGCAAAAAAGCAGTTATTGAGCAAGAGACCTCTCTCACTTTAGGCCCGAATGAATCTAAAGTTATTACCCTTCACAAAGTCACTGATCCTGAGCTCAGACAAAATGAATTTCAAAACTTTAATCTCTCCGTCCGTCCAAAAGACAATCCAAAAGAAAATCAGGATGTGTATGTAAGTATTCAGGTTATAGCTGTAAAGCCTGCAGATGCTGATATTTATCACAGACTTCCCGTTTCAGCTTCCCTATCGTTTATCGGGATGAAGAATATGGGCGTTTATCATGATGGTTTTCAGGGTGAGCTCTATGGTAAAGGTTCATTGGATAAGGATAATAAAAATCAGATTGAATTTCACGCTGCCACACACAATCCTATAGAGTTTAATACATTCACTCAATACGAAGAATATTTTGTCAACTACCGGCGGGATAATTTATGGATCCACTTAGGAGATAAAACCTATTCTGCCTCTTATCTGACCGAATTTGCAAGATATGGAAGGGGAGCAGAGGTACGCTATGATTTTAAAAGAGTAAGTTTGGGTGGTTTCTATAATCATCCCAGATTTTTCAGGGACATTAAAGATGAATTCAACATCTATTCGACCTTTAAAATCCGTAAAGAATCAGAGTTTTCTGTAGGTTATCTGTACAAGACTCCGAGAAAAGAGGAAAACAATTATGGAGACACAAGGCTGGATTCTAATGCCCATCTTCCCTACGCTAAGGGGAAATTCAGGATTACCCGAAATATTACTCTCTCCGGAGAATTTGCTTACAGTACAACCCAGCAAACTGAGGGAACAGCTTATATGCTGCAGTCTGAAGTCTATTTTGAAAAACTCAGCGGAAGTCTGATGTATATGAAAGCCAGCCCGATGTTTGCAGGATATTTTACCAATACGAATACTTTTAACGGAAATATTCAATACAGGTTATCAAAAAAGATCAATGTAATGGCAACCTATACTCAGGATGCCAAAAATTTTGAAAGAGACACTCTATTTCTGGCTGCTCCATACAGACAGTACTTCCAATACGGAATACAATACCAATACCTGTCCAGTGGCTTTATAATGGTTAATAACGGCTATCAGAAATACCAGGACCGTCTGGAACCTAAACAATTCGATTATTATGAACGTTTTTTAAGACTAAGCCTGAACCAGCAAATTGGAATATTTAGGATCAATCTTGAAGGACAAATAGGAAAGACAGACAATTATCTGACCGGATTTAACGGTAATTCCAGCTTCTATTCAGCCAATCTTTCCTTCGAAAAATTCAGGACTTCTTTTAATGTCTTTGGGAGTTATGCAGTCACTTCTCGATATCAGCTGCAAAATCAGAAACAGTTCTATTACGGAGCAAGGGTTTTCAGTAAATTCTCCGATAAAAGCAGTTTAAGTATTTTTTACCAGAACAACTATATCCCGGAAGAATACTTTAGGGACAGGAATTTGTTTGAACTTCTGTTTCATCAGCAACTGTTTCCAGGAAATGAGCTTGATCTGTCGGGCAGATATTCGTTGCAGCGGGGCGAAATAGGCAACAAAGATTTTATATTTTCTATGCGATATACCTGGCGCCCCAATATCCCGGTACAGAAAATCGCCGAGTACATTACCTTGTCAGGAAATATAAATAATCTTGGAATAAAAAAAACAGACGGGATACGACTAATGCTGGGCAGCTATTTATCCGTGACAGATAAAGAAGGAAATTATATTTTTAAAAATATTGTTCCTGGTAATTATTTTCTGGAAATTGACCGCTCTACGACAGGAATCAATGATATTCCAACATCAGCTTTTCCTGCAGCACTTTCTCTCTCCAATAAAGAAAATGTCTTTAATTTCGGACTAACTACCGCAGCCGGTATACAGGGGCATATCAATTTACAGGAAGCTGATACCAATATACAACGAAAAAACAAAAAAGAAAGCATCATCCTGGAGGCTGTCAGCAATGAGCAGACCTATCGCAAGATCTGTTTCATAGACGAAGATTTTGATTTTACTTATCTGCGGCCGGGAGAATGGACTGTCAAGCTATACCGAAATGGTCTTGATAAACGGTATAAGATTTCAATGGATAAATTTCAGTTTACCCTACAGCCTGGTGAAGTTAAAAAAATTAATATCCAGATCGTCAAGCAACAGATAGAGATCAAATATCAAAAGGAATCCTTAAAAGTAGGATATAATGAAATAAAAAAGAAGAAATGATTCTGATACGCTCCCTATTATTAACAGCATCTTTTATGATGTCCGGTATATTGTACTGCCAGTCAACCGTCAGCTTCACTCTGCCTGTCGTAACTTTAATGGATATAGAGCCCGCAGGAAATATCACTTTAAATTTTATAGCTCCTACGGAAGCCGGAAATGCTCTTACCAACCCAACGCCTGACACATCAAAATGGATCAATTATACTTCTGCCATTACCTCGGGAGGACTTACCAGAAGAATTACTGCTGCTGTTAATTCAAATTCCATCCTCTCATCGGTCAATATCAGATTACAGGCAGCACCAGCCTCAGGAGCAGGAGGAGGTACACTGGGAACTTCCTCAGGACAGGTTACTCTTACCACTACTCCTACTACGATCATAAGTGGAATTGGAGGAGCTTATACGGGCAATGGAACTAATAACGGGCATCGACTCACGATTTCCCTGGTTCCGGGCACCTATGCCAATTTATTGGCTCAGGCCAATACAACTGTTACAATAGTCTATACCATCACAGAATAAAGCTGAAATATGAAAATGAAAAACCGCTTTCTCAGAAAAAGGTACATAGGGATTATTCTTTTAATCATAGGTAGCTGCCTGAAAGCCCAGGTAGTAACGGTCTCCGGAGATTGGGCGGCCACCATACCTGCGATCACCGAAGCCGGTACTAATTATACAGGAACTTATAGTAATGCTTCAATTCCCACAACTGACATAACATTATCTACCACATTAACGGGAAATTTTCTTACTCTTCTTGCCGGAAAAGGGGCAAAAATGACAATGCGCTATACCTCTAATGCATGGAACAGCTCCTTAATTCTTTCTGCAAGGAGAACAGGCCCAACAACAGGCTCAATTAGTGGACTCTGCGCTCTTTGTACAGCTACAATCACCGGAGGAGATACCTTTATCCCTATAGTATCAACTGCAGATACAACTTTCTTCACGTTAAGTTTTGGAGGCCTTTTAGGCGTAAACAATACGGCCAATTTCTCGAATATTAACCTGATCTTACAACTATCTGGAGTTTCTGTTACTATTCCTGCTGCTAACTACAGTGCCCGAATCATTTTTACCGTAGTATCAAACTGATAATTTATCAGCAAGGTGTAATAAGTCCTCCTTCCATAGAGACGGCTACTGAACCTAGCCGAAGGATAGTCCGCTTTCATTAAAAAGAGTTCCATAAGCCTTAGCCTAAATTCTATAGCTATCAATTGGCAAGTGTAGTAAAACTAATGATTTTAAAGAATCGGTAGCAATATCTGGAACAATAGTCAACCTTTCTTATTGCTTATTACCGATATTTTCTTTCCTATTTAGAGTATTTCCAAACCTAACAGGTTTTAGAAACCTGTTAGGTTTAGTCTGTGGTTGTATCAGATTGAAGGAATGAATTGTGGATAAATTGTATGGATCCCTATGTGATGGAAAAAGAGCAGGGGAATAGGTATGCTGGTCTTACAGAGAAGATTGTTATTCAATTAAAAAGGAAAAAAAATAAGAGATTAATTGATTCAGAATAAAGACTAAAGAAAGGTAAAGTCTCAGAGTTGGCTTAGGTATAAAGCAAAAAAAAATCCTCTATCTTTCGATAAAGGATTTTTTAAAAATAAAATAAAAACTGGCGGCGGCCTACTCTCCCGCGTTAGCAGTACCATCGGCGCTGG
>LAZY01000068.1 GCA_001013295.1 Chryseobacterium indologenes
TCAAAGCCGCCGCCTCCAAAACCACCAGGGAATGGGAAGAAACCGCCAGGATAGTTTCTGCGTCCTCTGCGGGTGATGATTACGTCATCATCGTCGTCGTAATTTCCGCCACCACCGCGTCCACCACCTCTGTTACCAAAGAGAATGGCAATGATGATGAAAATAACAAATGCGATGATTACTACTTTTAAAGCACTTCCGTTTCCGGATGGAGAAGTTGTAGCTACAGGTTTGAATTTGCCCTGTACCGCTTCCATAATAGCTGAGGTACCACCGTTGATCCCATCATACCATTGCCCTTTTTTGAAATTGGGAGTAACGATATAATCCAGAATCTGGCCTGCTACTGAAGCTGTGAGATACTGTTCTACAGCTCTTCCCTGCTGGATAGACATTGTTCTGTCTTCCGTAGCAATAAGGAAAACCACTCCGTTGTCCACTCCTTTTTTTCCGATCTTCCATTGTTCTCCGAACATCGTTGCAAGAAAATTGACATCTTCGCCTTTGGTAGACTTGATGATGACTACTTCAATTTCCGTTGAGGTAGAATCTGCAAACTTGATCAGTTTATGATTAAGTGCATCTGTTTCCTGTTTCGATAGAAGCCCTGCTTCATCAAAAACAGGATATAGAATCGCTGGTTTTGGAGGAAGGGTATATTGTGCTGATACAAAAGTGTAAAAGCAGATCAGTAAAAATGAAAATACTATTTTAAGAGAATGTAATTTCATTTGGAAGTTGGTTTGGGTTTTCTCCTTCTACAGGAAAATATTTTTTGAGTTCAATGCCGGTTTCCAAAATGGCACTTTTCAGCGCCTGATAATA
The DNA here is from genome assembly GCA_001013295.1 of Chryseobacterium indologenes. Taxonomy (GTDB): domain Bacteria; phylum Bacteroidota; class Bacteroidia; order Flavobacteriales; family Weeksellaceae; genus Chryseobacterium; species Chryseobacterium indologenes_B. The sequence goes on from LAZY01000068.1 coordinate 826, forward strand.
ATTTCCTTTAGCAAATTCAGCTGTAATATAGTCATGCAGATGATCCCAATAAGACTGGTTTACTTTATCATGAATCCCAACATCTCCAATGATCGTCAGGTATTTTTGTTCAAAATTAACATGAAAAAGCACCGCATTCCTATCAGTAGTTTTATCCATACAGAGCTCTTTGAAAACTTCAAATGCGGTCTTGGCATCACGGTTTTCCGTTGTAGAGTCAATGTGTACCCTGATCTCGCCTGTAGAATGATCTTCGGCTGACTGAATCGCTTCCACTAGGGAAGCGATCTGTTGATTTGTAAGGAAATTACCCATTATTATTTGAATACTTCAGGGGCTTTCTGAGCTCCTGCTTCAGCTTTGAAGTAAGGTTTCTCTTTAAAGTTGGTGAAATTCGCCAAAATATTATTGGGGAAAGTCTTGATAGAGGTATTATAATCCTTTGCTGCATCATTATAATAAACAGTTTCGGTTCTGATGCTGTTTTCGATAGCCGTATATTCTCTCTGGAAGTTGATATATTGCTGGTCAGCTTTTAAGTTAGGATAAGACTCTACCACAGCCATCAATCGGCTTAATGCTCCTGAAAGTTCTCCCTGTGCTGCCTGGAATTTTGCAATATCAGCATCCGTCATGTTTGTAGGATCAATATTGATAGAAGTTGCTTTTGAACGGGCTTCCACCACTTGAGTTAATGTTTCCTGCTCAAATTTTGAATACGATTTTACCGTTCTTTCCAGGTTAGGGATAAGATTGGCCCTTTTCTGATATACAGTCTCTACGTTAGACCATTTTGCGTTAACAGTCTGTTCTTTGTCTACAAAGCTGTTATATCCGCTTCTTCCCCAGAAGAAAAGAACGGCAACAATAATAAGGAGGGCTATACCAATAGTTCCGGCGCCCAGACATCCTTTATTTTTCATAGTTTATTTTTTTTAATTTTTTGTGCTAATCAAATATACAAATTATGTGCTAATTTTGTAGAAAATTATATTTGAATGACAACAATAGTGGTGGCAATGGGAGAGAAGAATGAGATTGGTTTTGAAAACCAGTTGCTTTGGCATCTTCCTAAAGATTTAAAACATTTTAAAGATATTACTTCAGGTCATCCGGTGATCATGGGAAGAAAAACGTATGAAAGCATCGGAAAGGCTCTTCCTAACCGTACAAATATTGTTGTTTCAAGAAAGAAAGATTGGTTTGAGGAAGGAATTCTTATCGTGGGAAGTCTTAAAGAAGCCATAAAGTTTGCTAAAAAAATCGATGAGGAAGTTTTCATCATCGGGGGTGGAAACATCTACGAACAAACAATGGATATTGTAGATAAACTGGAGGTTACTTTGGTAAAAGCTGACCTGCAAGCTGATACCTTCTTTCCGAAAATAGACGGAAAGATCTGGAAAAAAACAAACGAAGTCTGCCATGAAAAGGACGAAAAAAATGGTTATGATTTCTGTTTCCAGACGTTTGAAAGAATCAAAAACGAAGAGTAATTATCAATAGTCAATTTTTGCTTTGCAAAGTGAATCGTGAGTTTTCCGATAGATGTAAACAATCGACAAGCGCAGCGAATTGACCATTCACCATTGAGTTTTTGAACTTTAAGCCTTAAATTTATTATCTTTGCACTTCTAAAATTTAATAATGAACAAATACATAAAAATTGCAGTAGCAGCAGTCCTTATTTTATTAGGACTTTATATGATGATCTTCACAAGAAATCTGGGTTGGGGAATTGTTGTTTTTCTTCTTGCCGCATTTCCGATCCTGCTATTCTTTAAAAATGAATATATCCTTTTGGCATTCTGGCAATTGAGAAAACAGAATATGGAGAAAGCAGCAGAATGGTTATCTAAAATCACAGACTATCAGGGGCAGCTTCATAAATCTCAATACGGATATTTCCATTACCTGTTAGGATTAACTCAAGCTCAGGATCATCCTACGAAAGTAGAGCCTTTGATGAAAAAAGCCCTGGAGTACGGTCTGAATATGAAACACGACAGAGCAATGGCTACTTTGAATCTTGCCGCAGCCGCTATTTCTAAAGGAAGAAAGCAGGAAGGACAGAAATTACTGGAAGAAGCGAAGAGATTAGACACTGCAGGAATGATGACCGATCAGATCAAAATGATGAAAGATCAGTTGAAAATGCCGACTATGCAGAAGCACATGCACAATCCTAATATGAGAAACAGAGGAAAATTCTTCTAAGAAAGAACAATATAAAATCAATAGCACCTGAAATGGGTGCTTTTTTTATGTGGAAAATCAATGGATTAGTCATTAATCAGAGTAGGATATACTTTTTGTTTGCTTTTTTTTTCTAAAACGCAGCGTTTACAAAGCTTTTTTATTGGAATAAAAAAAATCGTTAGCAAAGGCGTTAGCACTTAGCAGAGTTTATTAATTGTGTAAATGGCTGAATGAAATAAATGCCTTTGCGGACGAAAATTGTCTGGATCATTTATCGTTCCTTTGCGTATTCGTGGCATTAAAATTTCATCTGGACCAAGGTTGACTACATTTCCGAATTCTGGTCATACCCATAGAATTTAGGCATCTGCCAATGGTATTTTACTGCAAAAGTTCTGATGGCAACGATCAGCAGGATGGTAAAGACCTGTACAAAAGTATAGGAAAGCGGAGTGTATTTTGTCATTAGCAGGAATGCTGCTCCTCCTACAATACAGGCGGTAGCATAGATTTCCTTTCTGAAGATCAGTGGAATTCTGTTGAGTAATATATCCCGGATAATTCCTCCAAAACATCCCGTAATGGTTCCTAGTGCAATACAGATCAGAGGATGGATTCCTGCATTCAAGCCTTTCTGAACGCCGATGATGGTAAACAGACCAAGTCCGAAGCTATCGAAAATAAACAGAGTTACTTTAAAGTTTTTTTCAAGAGATTTAAAAACCATTGAAAAGATACTGGTGGCCAGGATAAGACCGCACATGAGCAGATCATGCATCCAGAAAACAGGAATATCGAGAAGAAGATCTCTTACAGTTCCTCCGCCCACAGAAGTTACAAAGGCAATAATAAGTACCCCAAACGGATCAAGACGTTTCTGCATCGCTGCAAAACTTCCGGACATGGAAAACGCAATGGTTCCGAGGACTTCTATGGCAAAATTGAACTGTTCGTGCATATATTATATAGGTAATGAGTAATGAGCAATCAGTAATAAAAATTATGCCATTTAAATTTGAGACAATTTAAATTTATAAGTAGTCATAACTTTTACAAGTTCTTCACATTCTGTTTTTAAATGTAAAATTTTTTCGGGACTTAAATACTCTAATTCTTCAATGATTTCAAGCCATAGTTGAGTCTCATCAATTTCTTCAACAACAATACAAATTTTTGCAAATTTTTCCTTTTCAGATCTCGCTCTTGAAACAGCTCTGTAATTAGCGGCTACAGAAGTTGAAGATCTGATAATTTGCTTTCTTATTATTGAAAGATCATCGGAATATGGCAATACAGAAAGTGTTCTAATGATCGCAATAGAGAATTTCTTAGTTCTTTCACGAAAAACCTAATTAAAATCCATATTGTCAAAATTACTTATTGCTCACTACCCATTGCTTATTATTTATATCTACCTTTCAACCCTAACGGAATCGGGAACCATCAGTTCATATTCGCCACCGTGGGTAATAATTTCCCTTACGATGCTGCTGCTGATGAATGATTTTCCTGAAGAGGTCAGTAAGAATACCGTTTCAAGTTTTTTGTGTGCTAATGTTCTGTTTGTGTGAGCGATTGCTTTTTCGAATTCGAAATCGGCAGGATTTCTGAGCCCTCTGATGATGTACTGAGCATTCTTCTCAAAACAGTAGTCTACCGTTAAGCCTTCAAATGAGTCCACCTCTACATTGGGGAATTCTGCTACTGAGTTTTGAATAAATTCCATTCTTTTTTCAAGAGGGAACATGTATTTTTTTTGGGAATTCTGTCCGATGGCAATAATTAATTTATCAAATAGCGGAGCTGCCCTTTCTATAATATCGTAATGTCCCAGAGTAATAGGATCAAAAGATCCCGGGAAAACAGCAATTTTCATGTTGTACGAGTTATGATTTTGAATTATAAATTATCTGTTAAAAGCTATCTGTTTATTTTATCTCTAACTTCTAATCTCTAGTTTCTAATTTCTATTTTATTTATTAAGTGCTTTTTCAACTTCATTTCCACAAAGGTCCATAATGGAAATTCCATAATGTTTTGCCTGCTGGGGTAGAATGCTGGCAGGTGAGAATCCCGGGTTGGTATTCATTTCAAGCATATAAGGAATTCCGTTCATCAGGATATATTCGCTTCTTGAAAAGCCGCTCATACCTAATGAATTGTAAGCTCTTTTGGCAATTTCTTCCACTCTTTTTGTAGTTTCTTCATCAATTCTTGCAGGGGTAATCTCTTCAGAAGCGCCTTCATATTTTGCTTCATAATCGAAGAATTCATTCGTAGGAACAATTTCTGTAATTCCCAATACAATTGTTTCTCCTTTGAAATCGATAACACCTACAGAAACTTCCATACCATCTAAGAAACTTTCGATCAGAATTTCGTCATCTTCCTTGAAGGCAAATTCAGTCGCTGCAATCAACTCGGATTTTTCTTTCACTTTTGAAATTCCCAGAGAAGATCCGGACTGATTAGGTTTTACAAAAAGGGGAAGGTTCAGCTCAGCAACGATTTCATCTACGTTGATGGTTTCTCCTTTTCTTAAATAAATGCTTTTAGCGGAAGGGATTCCATATTTTGATAATACGGCAAGGGTATCCTTTTTATTGAAAGTAAGGGCACTCTGGTAAAAATCACAACCGGTATATTTTTGTCCGATTGCATCCCAGTATGCCTGCAGAATACCGTTTTCACCGGGAGTTCCGTGGGTGATATTGAAGCATACATCAAATTTTAATGTTTCGCCATTATCTAAAGTCACAGAAAAATCACCTCTGTTGATCTCGTACTTCTTATCATTTTCACCTAAAAAATACCATTCGTCTTTAAGGACTACTACTTTATATACATCATACAGATTTCTGTCTAAAGAATCATAGATCAGCTGTCCGCTTTTTAAAGAAACCACATATTCATCAGAATAGCCTCCCATTACTACGGCAACACTTTTTTTGTTCATAACCATATAGTATCAATTAAGGCAAATTTAATGATTTTATGTAATGCAATACGGGAAATCGGGAAATTTTAAAATCAAAAATGAATTGTGTTAAATAAAAAGTCCATTCTAAAATTATTAGCTATATTTGCGGTTATAATTAAAGTATTTTTAAGTATGCTTAAATCACTTTTCAATTGGAAAGTTTTACTGAATTTAGTAATAGCCATCGGTGTTTTTGTGGGGTTGGTATGGCTCACATTTCGCTGGTTGGAATACCATACGAACCATGGACAGGAAATTCCTGTTCCCAATGTTGTTAATAAATCCGTACATGATGCTGTTAAAATTTTAGATGATACAGGATTGGAGTATGAAGTAGACAGTGCCAATTATGATCCTAAATACAGACCATTTCAGGTTCTTCAGATCTATCCTGCACCGGGTTCCCGTGTAAAGGACGGAAGAACAGTACGTCTTAGAGTAAATCCTAGAACATGGGCTCCTATTGTAGTTCCGGATGTGATCAACAAATATTCAGGGCTGGCGTTCCAGAGATTGGATCAGGTAGGTCTTAAAATCGGAGATACCATCTATGAACCAAGTATTCAGAAAGATGCCCTTTTAAGAATTTTATATAAAGGAAACGCCGTGAATCCGGGTACCAAGATCCCTAGATTCTCTATTATTGATGTAGTAGTGGGCTCAGGACCTATGAGAAATATCTCAATCCCTAATGTAGTAGGACTTTCTGTAAAAGAAGCAAGAGCGGTTATTACCAAGAGTATGTTTGAAGTGGGATTGATCGAATTTGAAGATGGCGGAAAAGATGAATCTGATATTATTTACTATCAGGATCCAGCTTCAGGAGATGTTCGTGACCAGGGAATGCAGATCGACCTTTGGGCCAGTAAGAAAACTCCGGCAGAACTCAGAGCTAAAGTAGAGCAGTTGAACTCTATCTACCGTATGAAAGTAGATACGTCTCTGCCACCGGTACGATATGAGGAAGTTCATCATGAGCCTACCTATGAAGCTCCGATTGTACCTGCACCAGCTCCTAAGAAAGAAACTCCTAAAGCTGAAGCACCAAAAACTGAAACGCCTAAAGTTCAGGCGACAACTCCTAAGCCGGCAGTTTCGGGATCAGAGAAGCCTAAGACTTCTACCAATAGCCCTGCTACGGGAAGTACAGCTAAACCGGCTGCTACAGGAACAACACAACCGCCTGCTCAAAAGCCAAAAGCTAAGAAAGTAGTCGTAGAATAAAATCAGATTAATATCAAAAAATATTGGCTTCAACTGCAAAATGTTGAAGCCTTTTGTGTAAAAAATATAAAACAATGTCAGAAGATAACGAAGATTTTTTAGATGAAGAATTATTAGATTCCAACAGTATTGAGAACATCGATATTGACGAAGAAAATAAAGGATTATATGAGCATCTTAATATCACTGTTGACCCTAAGCAGGAACCTTTAAGAATCGATAAATTCCTTTTGATCTACAGACAGAATTCTTCGAGGAACAAAATTTCGCAGACCTGCAGGGCTGGAAACGTTATTGTGAATGGTGCTGCCGTAAAGCAGAACTATCGCGTGAAGCCGGGAGATCAGATTTCGGTATTGCTTACCCATCCGCCAAGGGCAAATGTTATCATTCCGCAGGATATTCCTGTCAATATCGTATACGAAGATGATGATCTTGTTGTTGTAGATAAAGAAGCCGGAATGGTAGTACACCCGGGACATGGAAACTGGGATGGTACTCTGGTGAACGCGCTGGCCTATCATTTTGAAAAGAATGGTCAAAAGTCTGATCTGGACAGGGTAGGTCTTGTACATAGAATCGATAAAGATACTTCAGGGCTTTTGGTTATTGCCAAGAATGAGTACGCTTTAAGCTTTCTGGCAAAACAATTCTTTAACAGAACTACAAAAAGATTGTATTGGGCTTTTGTATGGGGAAATCTTCAGGATGAAGAAGGTACCATCAGAGGGCATATCGGTAGGCATCCTAAAAACAGAATGCAGATGTCTGTTTATGAGGACGGCAGCCAGGGAAAACATGCTGTGACGCACTATAAAGTCCTGGAACGCTTCAAATATATGACATGGGTAGAATGTAAACTAGAAACCGGAAGAACGCATCAGATCAGAGCGCATTTCAAGCACATAGGGCATACCCTGTTTAATGATGAGAGATATGAAGGCCACACGCCTTTGAGAGGAGTCAATCTTCCGAAATATAAACAATTCATCAAAAATGTTTTCGAGATTTTGCCAAGACATGCTCTTCATGCGCACACCCTGGGATTTATACACCCAACTACGAAAAAGGAATTATATTTTGAGAGCCCAATGCCCAAAGATATGGCGGATGCTGTAAAAAAATGGAGAAATTATTTGGAAAACTAAAAATATATTGAGAATTTTTTTATATTTGTTGAATTGAAATCAAGATTTGTTATGAGAAAACTATATGCTATCGTATGTTTAGCTCTTTTGTCAAATGCATACAAAGCACAAGAATCACTACCATACTATCAGCAATATCTTTTGGATGGTGAGTTCCTGTTCAACCCAGCTCAATACGGAAAAACAGATTACGTACAGCTCAACGCCAATTATCAACAACAATTTTCCAAATTCAGCAATTCTCCGAATGTACAGTCAATCGGGATGAATGCGAATATTTTTGATAGAGTAGGTGCTGGTATTTCTGTATTCAGAGACAGCAATGGGCCTATTTCTGCCGGAGGTATTACGGCTGGTGCTTCTTACTTTATTCCTTTAAGCAGTGAAGGAGACAGAAAAGACCAGTTCTCTTTCGGTACAAGTGTTAACTTTTATAACATGAATTTTGACTATTCAAAAATCAATACTGAAGAAGGAGGTGATCCACTTTTGAGAGGAGAAGAAAGTAACATCTTTATGGTATATGCCAACTTCGGTTTGGCTGCTACCTACAGAGGTTTATTCGGGGGTGTTTCCGTGAATGATATTGCATTAAGTAATGATGCTTCTATCGTAAACAACTACGAGCCTTCACCAATTAAATTCTTCTTAAACTTAGGGTACAACTGGAATATTGCTGATAATATTACTTTAGCACCTTCTGCTTTGATCAACCTGAATACAAACTCAACGAGAATGATCGACTGGAACCTTATGGCAACATTCTCTAATGATATTAACGCATTCTCTTTCGGGGTAAGCTACAGAACGGTTCAGAACAGATTCGATAATCAGAACCTGAGTATCTCTCCAATTGTAAAAGTAAGATTCAACAAATTTATGATAGGAGCTACGTATAACCTTGGAATCTCTGATATTCAGACTTATGGAGGAAACAGCTTCATGATCGGTCTTGGTTATAACTTCGATAACTTTATTAATGTTAGAGGATTTAGATATTAATCAATTTAATTTAAATAAATTTGAGCTCTGATTTTTTCAGAGCTTTTTTTATGATATATATTCACATTCCTTTCTGTAAACAAAAGTGCAGTTACTGCAATTTCCATTTTTCAACATCCCTGAATTTTAAGGATGAAATGCTGCGTGCCATGAAGACTGAAATCATGTTACGGAAAGATGAATTACAGAAAAAAGCTTTGAAATCACTCTACTTCGGAGGCGGAACACCTTCCATTCTTTCGGTGGACGAGATCAATTCTTTAGTAGACGAAGTTTTACGGTATTTCAGCTTTGAAAAAGACATTGAGATCACTTTAGAGGCCAATCCTGATGATCTGGATAAAAACTTTTTGAAACAGCTGGCCGGAACACCTGTGAACAGACTTTCTATCGGGACACAAAGCTTTTTTGAAGAAGATTTAAAACTGATGAACCGTGCCCACACGGCGTCTGAGGCAGAAGGTTCTATCAAACGTGCCCAGGATTTCGGATTTGAGAACCTGAGTATTGATTTAATTTACGGTTCTCCTACCTCCAATCTTGAGATCTGGAAAGAAAACCTGAATAAAACAATTGCATTGGAAGTTCCTCATATTTCGTCCTATGCTCTGACTGTAGAACCTAAAACAGCTCTGGAAAACTGGATCTCAAAAGGGAAGGTGAAAAGTCCGAAAGAAGAAGAACAGAACAGAGAATTCTATTACCTGTCAGACTTTTTGAAGGACAATGGCTTTGAACATTATGAAGTCTCAAACTTTGCCAAACCAGGTTTTTATTCTCGCCACAATTCAGCGTATTGGAAATATCAGGAATACCTTGGAATAGGACCTTCAGCACATTCTTATAACGGATTTGATGTGAGAAGCTGGAATTTGGCCAACAATCAGCAGTACATCAAAAAACTGAATGAGAAACTTCTGGCAAAGGAAGAAGAAATCCTTTCCCAGGAAGATCAGTTCAATGAAATGATTATGATTGGGCTCCGGACCATTTGGGGTGTTGATCTTACAAGTCTGAAAAACAAGTTTAATGATCGGTTTTTAGAACATTTTCAGTCAGAAATTAAACCTAAAATAGAAGAAGGAATTTTAATCATTGAAAATGATCATTTAAAGATCCCAGAGAAACATTGGTTCATGGCAGACGGAATTGCTTCGGATTTGTTTATTGTTTAGACGTTGCATATCATACAATGGTGCATAAAATTCACTATTTTTGTATAAAATTTCACTTCATTTGAAAACAAAGAAACAAGATTATTCACATCTTTCACCCAGCCAGCCAATCGGTATTTTCGATAGCGGGGTAGGAGGCCTTACCGTTGCCAAAGAGATCAAGAGACTTCTTCCTAATGAAGATCTTATTTATTTCGGAGATACGAAACACCTTCCTTATGGTGAAAAATCCAAGGAAGCCATTATTGAATATTCTACTAAGATCACCAACTTTCTGCTGGAGCAGAACTGTAAAGCGATTGTTATTGCCTGTAATACGGCAACAGCCAACGCATTGAATGAAGTTATGCAGTCTGTAGCGGGTAAAGTTCCTGTAATAGATGTGATCAACCCCGTTGCTGAGAAAGTATCCTATGAAATACACAACAATGTAGGAGTTATTGCCACCAAAGCAACCGTGAATTCGGGATTGTACAAGAAAAGTATCAGAAAGCATAACAAATGGATCAAAGTGGATGAATTGGCGACTCCGCTACTGGTTCCTGCGATTGAGGAAGGATTCAAGAATCATCCTATTACTCATGCAATTATTTACAATTATCTGAGCAATAGTAAGCTGAAGAATATTGAAACGCTGATTCTGGGCTGTACCCATTATCCCCTTCTGATTGATGAGATCAAACAATATTATGGAAACAGAGTTCGTGTCATTGATTCACCTAATATTGTGGCCAATCACCTGAAAATTATTCTGGATAAGTACAATCTTCTGAACGAACATAATCCAAAACCAAATTATCACTTTTACCTTTCGGATCTTACCAAGAATTTTGAGAAAATCTCCAAGAAGTTCTTTGGTAAAACGATCGATTTGGAATTGAAAGTTTTATAATACAAAAAGCTGTTTCATCTGAAACAGCTTTTCTTTTTTCCACAGAAGACAGTTTAAATGTTATGCTTCTACAATTACCTTTTCCGCTTTCAGTCTTGTTTTCGGATTAAATTTTGGCTGATTAGTATCTGCTTCATCCTTTTCGCCAATAGCTACGGCAAAAAGGGTTTCATATCTTTCATTGTTCAGGATGCCATCGTAAAGATCCGGTTCGATACCTTCCATTGGAGTAGAATCTATTCCCATTGCAGCACAGGCAGAAAGCAGGACTCCTAATGATAAATAGACCTGATGGGCCAACCATGATTTTACCGCTTCTTCACCTTTAGTTTTTACTCTGGTTTTGTAGTAATTTACATTCCCTTCAGGAAGATGCTCTTCAATTTGTTGCTCAAAATCTTCCGTATTTTTTAGCACCTGGAAGATGATCAGGTGGCTGCAGTCCAATACTTTTTCTTTATTGATGAAAGAAATTTCTGCCAATTGTTTTTTGAGCTCTTGATCATGGACGAAAATAAAATTCCATGGCTGGCTGTTGATGGACGAAGGGCTAAGGTTTAAAATCTCTTTTAATTCTGAAATCTGTTCTTCACTGATTTTTGCTTCCGGGTTATACTTTTTCACAGTATACCTGTTTTTCATTTGGGTTAAAAAGTTCATAATTTTATACTATCATTTTTATAGTTACAAAATTAATTTAAGTTTATTAACTTTGCAATAACGGTTAAAAATGATAGTATAGAAATGTATACAATTGATAATAAAAAATACCCATGCTGCACCAGTGTGACAATGCGGTTTATAGGAGGAAAATGGAAGGCTGTGATTTTATATCACCTGATTGAAGGGGCGAAAAGATATAATGAAATAAGAAAATCGATTCCTACCATTACGGAAAGAACTTTAAGTTTACAGCTTAAACAACTGGAAGATGATGGGATTGTAGACCGAAAAGTTTTTACCGAGAAACCTCCTTTGGTGGTGGAATATGAATTGACAGAGTTTGGGAAAACCCTGCTTCCGGTATTAGAAGTAATTACAGATTGGGGGAAAACAGCTCCGGAAAGATCAAAAAAAATAATCAGGAATTAAAGTTCCTGATTATCTTGTTTATTAGGTTCAAAAAAACTGAAACTCACGTTTCCGTATTTTCTGGTATCGATCAGATTAGGATGTTCAAGCTTCATACGGCTTTGGTGCTCTACGATCAGAACTCCGTTTTCTTTTAAATATTTATTGTTCAGAACCAAAGAGATCAGCTCGTAGTATTTTTTCTCTTCCATTTCAAAAGGAGCATCCGAGAAAACAATCTCAAAATCTTTTTTATTTCTGAACTTTTTCAGCCAATCGAAAACATCTCCTCTTTGCACGTTGATTTGCAGAGCCATATCAAGTTCCGATGCGGTAGAGTTGATAAAAGCGGTATGTTTCGGATTCATCTCTACAGAAGTGATATTCTGGCAACCTCTGGAAGCGAATTCCAGGGTAATAGAGCCAATTCCGGCAAACAGATCAAGGACAGCAATAGACTGCATATCATATTTGTTTTCCAGAATGCTGAATAGAGCTTCTTTGGCGAAATCTGTAGTAGGTCTGACTTCAAAGTTTTTGGGAGCGGCAATTTTTTTGGCTTTCCATTTGCCTGATATTATTCTGAACATATTTTTCTTAGGGTTTAGGTAATAATTATAGGTGGCGGGTAATTATGTGCGGGATCAATCCCTATTACCTGCGGCCTGCAACCTAGTTAAGTATAAAATTCTTATTAGGAATATTGTCAAACACAATTTTCAGGTTTTTGACAAATTTCTGAAGCTCGGAAATAAACGTTTCGTTTTCTGTAGTTTCACCGTAAGCATAGAAGCTGGTTTCATTGATGCCAAATCCTATTTTGCTTAAAGTAAACATCACGAAATAAAGGAAATCAACTTCTGAGTTTACATCAAGGTTGTTGTAAAGGATGATCTTTTTATTGTCAATGGCAAAAAATTCGCACTGATTGTGGTAAAGATTGATGTGGATTTCCTTATTGGTTTTATTTTGAATAGCACTCAGAAATTTTTCACCGGAAAAATTGAAATGAACTGGTACCGCCAGTTCCTTTATTTTTTTATAATAATTCTTCGGGAAGGTGTAATAAAACTGAAGTCCGTATTTTTTGTTGATAGAAAGCATCAGCTCCTCTTTTTCTTTATCAGCAGGAGCATTGAAGGCAATCAGATCGAAGCCTACCTCATGTTGGGAAAAACCTTCAGGCATCAGAGTAAAATGATTCAAGGCTGAAATTACCTGAATTTCATCAAAACGCTGTTTGATAAGAACTTCATCAAGTTTTTCTTCAATAAGATTGGCCGGAGTCTCTTCTGTAACGAAATAAGATTTTTCCTCCAGAATGCTCTTGTTTTTCACAATCTGGTAGATCAATCCGTCTTTGGTAAAAAGTAAATTAAGTACGTTCATATTTCAATTCCTGCAAATTTAGTGAAATTCTACCATTACCGCACCTGATTGATGGTGAAGTATTTCCTTATTATAAAAATCAACATTCACGAGGCTTTCCAATACATCCCGAACCATTCTCTGTAAAGTTCCGTCACCAATGCCGTGAACGATTTCCAGTCTCTTGAGATTATTCTTTCTGCAAAACTCAATCACTTCTATGAGTTTTTCCTTTTGGATAAACAATCTTTCAAAACTGTCATAGTCACTGGGATTCTTTACCAAGTTATGAAAATGCAGGTCTAAAACCAAATGACTTTTCTGATGTTTTTTAGAAATAATCTTCCTGGGTTCTGCTTTTCTTACCACTTTTATATTTTCGTACAGATCAGCATTTTTTGGGACTAACTTTTCTTTTGGATACTGGTGGGTAAAACCATATTCATCTTTGAAAACCACAATATTTCCCTTCACGGAAGTAACTATCCCGCTTAAATCTTCATCTACTACCGAAACTTTATCGCCGATCTTCATATTTTTTTTAAAAATTGTCTGAACCCATTATTTGTGCAAAGGTAAAAAGTAAAATGTATAAAAGTAAAACTCCTTTATTCTCAAACCCTCAAACCCTCAAACCCTCAAGCCCTCTCACTTACCACACTCATCACACTCTCGGCCCTAGTTCAATCACTTCCAGATCTTTGATCTCCTCACCATCCACTACAAAGCGCATCATTGTTCTCACCTTGTGCCAGCCCTGTTTTCCGCAGGCTCCGGGATTCAGATGCAGCAGATTGTTTTTTTCATCATACATGGCTTTCAAAATATGTGAGTGGCCGGAAATAAATAACTTCGGAGCCTTTTCTGCAATTTCTTTTTTAGTTAAAGGAGTATACTTTCCGGGGTAGCCACCGATATGGATCATCAGTACCTCCAGTTTTTCACAAAAGAAACGATTCACTTCCGGAAACTCAGCCTGAATCTTAGCATTGTCAATGTTTCCGTACACTCCCTTCAGAGGTTTTATTTTTTCGAGCTGCTCAATCACCTCCAGACTTCCGAAATCTCCGCAATGCCATACTTCATCCGCCTGAGAAGCATATTCTAAGATTCGGTCATCAATATAGGAATGAGAATCGGAAAGGAGTAGGATCTTTGTCATTATCTAAAGGTTCTTTCTGTAATATTTTCGTGGTATTTATCTTTAAAAACCGCTACACGGTCAGCATTCAGTTCTCCGTCATGATTGATTACTCTTTCCTTCAGCAGCCATTTTATCAGTTTTTCCATTCCTTTTTTGGAATTCATGAAGTTGGAGATTTTAGTCATATCCGTAGATTCCACTTTTGTTTTCTCAGTCAGGAAATTCAGGATAAAATAATCATCATTTACATATCTTGGTGTTTCATTATCCATATATCGGTAAAGAAGAACTTCCTCATCATCTTTCATCGAGAAAAATGAATATTGAGCTACATTGATCTTTTCTGCTTTCAGGATCTGTTTTCCATCCAGCAAAACTTTATCGTCTTTGATGGTGACTTCCTGAGAAAAGCATACATTACAGCTTATCATTACGATGAAGAACGTTAATAATCTTTTGACTGCCATTTTTAATAGTTTTAAGACTGCAAATATAAAAAATTGTCCACGCTCTGTTATTGATAAGAAATATCTTTCGTTCTGCGTATAGAGTCCAGTTTCTTTTCTGTTGCCGCATCAAAAACCTTTCTCAGTTTCAGCTCATGTTCCGTAAGTTTTGAAATGACAAAAGTACCATTCATATTGGCATTGGAGGGAAATAAAAGGGTGACTGTGGTGTCAGATGCTTTTTTCCATGTTCCTATATAAAGATCAAATCTTATATTTTTAGGGATAATATCTTCCTGTGTATTGTATCTGTAAGGAGAGCTTTCTAGATTTCCAGTAATTTTTCCACTTTTCTGAAACCTGAGCCCCTGTCTTTTTTTCTCAAAAGCTTTTTGATTTTCATAAGTATAAATATAAGTATCCATACTTTTCAGATTCCATGTTTGAAGAAGCTGTGGATCGGAAGTCCTATCCTGACTTTTAATACTACAAACGGCAAAAAAAGAGACCAAAAAGGTCCAGACGAATTTTTTCATAGGATAATGGCTGATTAATGGGAATAACAAAAATTTTAACGCTGCAAAGTTAGCATCATATTTACTAAATTTGGGAAAATTAAAAAAAACAATGAAACAGAAACTTTCTTTTTTCATTTTTCTTTTGACCGTAGGATTAGCGAATGCACAGGTTGAAGAAAAAAAGCTGGACGAACTGATCCAAAATACGCTGAAGACCTTTGATGTTCCGGGAATGTCGGTAGGAATTGTAAAAGATGGTAAAGTAACCTATTCCAAAGGCTTTGGAGTTCGTTCTCTTACAACGAAGCAGCCTATGGATGACAATACATTGGTTGGGATTGCTTCCAATTCTAAAGGTTTTACATGTGTGGCATTAGCCATTTTAGCCGATGAAGGAAAATTGAACTGGGATGATAAAGTTTCAAAATATATTCCTGAATTTCAGATGTATGATCCTTATGTTTCCCAGAATGTGACGGTGAAAGATCTGATTACACACAGAGCCGGATTAGGTCTCGGACAGGGAGATCTGATGTTTTTTCCGGAAGGAGGAAGCCTAACGGTGAATGATATTGTACACAATGTAAGATACCTGAAACCGGAAAACCCGTTCAGAACAAAACTGGATTATAACAACATCATGTTCATTGTAGCAGGAGAAGTGATTCACAGAATTTCCGGATTGAGCTGGGCCGAGTTTATCGAGCAGAGAATTATGAAACCTGTGGGAATGACTTCCAGCTTTGGAAGTTACAACAGAGCAAAAGCAGCAACCAACAAAATTGATGCTCACGCTCCTGTAGACGGGAAAGCCATTGCTGTTCCTCACGATTGGAATGAAACGGGTAACGCAGCAGGAGGGATCATGAGTAATATTAAAGACATGACGACCTGGGCAGAATGCTTATTGAATAACTTCACGACTAAGGATGGTAAAAAATTAGTGTCAGATAAAAATGTACAGCAGCTTTGGAGTTTACAGATTCCTGATAGAGTAGCTGCAAAAAATCCATATGATACCAGTTTTTATGGATATGGCTTAGGCTGGTTTTTAAGTGACGTTAAAGGACACAAACAAGTACAGCATACAGGAGGTCTGATCGGAACTGTTACCCAGTTTACCTTGATCCCTGATCTTAAACTGGGAATCGTTGTATTGACGAATCAGCAGTCCGGAGCAGCATTCAATACCATTACCAATACGGTGAAAGATTCTTATCTTGGAGTGGCAGACAGAAACTGGCTGAAAACGTATGGAGATAGAATGTCTAAAGTAGAAGCTGAATATAATAAACAAAAGAAAGAGGCTTTTGCAAAATCAGAAGCATTTAAAAAAGAAAAATCACTTCAACCCAAAGCAGATCAGTTTACCGGAACTTACAATGATGTGTGGTTCGGAGATGTAGAGATTGCCCAACAGGGGAACACTTACAGAATTACCTGTAAAAATTCTCCAAGACTAAAAGGAGAACTTCTTCCGTATTCCAACAATTCTTTCATTATCAAATGGGACGACAGAAGTTATGATGCAGACGCTTACATGATCTTTGATTATGATGAAACAGGGAAAGCGCAATCGGCAAGACTGAAAGCAATTTCTGATGTGACGGATTTTAGTTTTGATTTTGATGATCTGGATTTGAAGAGGAAGTAATGGTGAAAAGGCTAAAAGGTAAAAAGGCGAAATCGTAAAATATATTCAACAGGAACGGGCTTAGGCTCGTTCTTTTTTGTCTCTAACACAGTTTTTTCTCGTAGATTTAGCTGATAATGCAGACTTTATGAGTAATGATGGATTTTATAATTTATGGTATAATTCAATAGGGGTGTGCTTTAGCCTGTTCTTTTTATATGCGCAATTAACCACCCCGTCAAAAAATAAATTTTTTGCCACCCCTTCGGAGGAGGGGAATGTACGGTCTGTAAAAGATAATGGGTTTACTTGAGAAGATTTAGATCCTGTTGTGATAAGGAAAATTCAGTATTCAGGTGTTGTTTTTCAAAGAAATTTTTTAATTCAAGCAGACGTTTCCTGTTGTCATAGTGAATACTTGCATTCAGTTTTTGCTGGCAGAGTGAGCAGGCTCTAGCCAAATGATAATCCGTTTCCGTGAGGGTATTGGTTCCGTTCATGACGCAGTTGGCATTCAGACAATGGGTAATTCCAAACATATGTCCGATTTCATGAGAACTGATCTTCATCAATCTTAGAAGACTCTCGTTGAAATTAGAAGTGGTCAGATGTCCGTCAGCAAATCTGTATATTGAGCTTACTCCCACACCATTTTCGTAGGAAGCAAGTCCGAATACATAGTTCCAGTCAGGTCTGGGGAAAAGATCTCTTTCTGTAATTCCCATTAGAGCTACTGCATCCTGAGGTTTTTGTTTGATTAAAATACTGTCCAATACATAGCTCGCCAGAATCTGTTCCTGTCCATCTTTAAAAATTCTTTTTACATTTTTAGGAAAAATACTATTGGTTAGAGTAGGAAGTATTTTTGTTTCCAGTTGGAAATATATTTTTAAATATTCTTTTGTAAGGGCTATTTCTTTTTTCTGAAGCTCATCAAACTGTCCGATGGGCTGCAGGTAGATCGTATTTTTTCCGGGTACAGGTGTTATCTTTTTTGTTTTTTGAAAATCTTCAAACGTCTGGAAATGGTCATCATGATTATACCGCCAGCTTCCAGGTTTGGGAGAAGACAGTTTGATGTCATTTAAGGCAATGGTTTCAAAATATGTTTTCTCTTTCTTCTGGCATGAAAAAAGAAATATGAAAATTGTGAAGCAAAAAAATAAAGGCCAAAAATTATATTTTCCCCGGCTCATAAAAGAATAGGAGTTTCTTTTTGGCACCGTCAAATTCAGACCAGGATTCGCAGTCTACTTCAAAACCGGCGACTCCGCAGGTTGGGAAATGAAAAATATCTTCAGAAATAGAATTGGCAAAATTGGAGATTCCATTATTGTGAGAGAAGAAAGCAACCGAACTCAGATTGTCATCCAGGTCATAGATTACAGATTCAAAACTTCTTTCCGACGGATTATACAGTTTTTGATCCGTAGAACAGTTCAGCTGATAAGCCTGATTAAAAATCTTACAGGTATTCAGGGCACGTACTGCCGGGCTCGATACGAAATGATCGATGGAAATATTATTGTTTTTTAAGAATCTAGACATGTTCATAGCATCCTCCAAACCTTTGTCTGCCAAGGGTCTGTCAAAGTCGTCGGTTTCTTCCGGCCAGTCGCTTTTTGCATGTCTTACGAGGATGAGTCTCTTCATATATCTGTTTTTTGGAAGATTAAAATTATAAAAAAAATAATGGAATAAAACATGATTTATATAAAAAAACTGCGTTATGAATAAAATCAGTAAATTTTACTAAATTTGCAGACTTATGGGACAAATCCTTGCAATAGACTACGGAAAAGCCCGTTGTGGCATCGCTGTGACGGATGATATGCAGATTATAGCCAGTGCGCTGGAGACTGTTGAGACCCGTTTTTTAATAGAATTTTTGAAAAAATATTTTAGTGAAAATAAGGTGGATGAAGTAGTGATTGGGCTTCCCAAAGATTTGAAAGGAAATATTTCAGAAGTGGAAACTGATATTTTGAAATTCATTGAAGAGTTTCAAAAAGAATTTTCGGATATTGCAGTCCATCGTTTTGATGAAAGATTTACTTCCAAAATGGCCTCATTTTTTATCTCCCAAAGTGGGAAGAATAAGAAAAAGAGACAGGAAAAAGGATTAATAGATAAAGTAAGTGCAACTATTATATTGCAGAATTTTTTAGAACAAAGATTAAGATGATACTACCGATAAGAGCTTTTGGGGATCCTGTTTTGAGAAAAGTAGGAAGAGATATAGACAAAGACTATCCTGAATTACAGGAACTGATAGATAATATGTTTGAAACAATGTACAGCGCAAACGGCATTGGTCTGGCGGCGCCGCAGATTGGTCTGGATATTCGTCTGTTTGTAATAGATGTGACTCCTCTTGCAGAAGATGAGGATTATGAGGATATTAAAGATGAGTTGGCAGAGTTCAAAAAAGTATTCATCAATGCCAGAATTCTTGAAGAATCCGGTGAAGAATGGAAATTCAACGAAGGTTGTCTGTCTATTCCGGATGTAAGAGAAGATGTGAAAAGAAAGGGCACTATCGTGATTGAATATTATGACGAAAATTTTGTGAAACATACAGAAACTTTTTCCGATATTAGGGCCCGCGTAATTCAGCATGAATACGACCACATTGAGGGGGTTCTGTTTACTGACCATCTGAGTGCTCTGAAGAAGAAACTGGTAAAAGGAAAACTTGCAAAAATCTCTCAGGGTGACGTAAGCATCGGTTACAAAATGAGATTTCCCAAATAATATAAACAAGGATAAAAAGAAATAATAAAAGGCAAAAAGCTAGTGCTGATTGCAGAATTTACAAAAAATAAAATTATGCTGTTAGAAAAAATAATTTCAATTTCTGGAAAACCAGGACTTTACAAATTAGTTTCTCAATTAAGAAACGGATTCATCATTGAAGATGTAACCAACAAAAAGAAAGTAAGCATCGGAAACTCAAGCCAGGTAAGCTTATTGGATAATATCGCTATGTTTACATTTGATAAAGAAGTTCCTTTGTTCGAAGTTTTTGAAAATATTGCTAAAAACTACGATTATAAGGAAACTATTTCTCACAAATCTTCTGATGCAGATCTTAAAGATTTCATGTTGGCTTCACTTCCAAACTATGATACAGAAAGAGTATATGCTTCTGACATCAAGAAATTGGCACAATGGTACAACATTCTTCAGAAGGCTGGATACATCACTCCGGAAAGCTTTGTAAAAGCAGAGCCTGAAACTTTGGAAGGTGAGCCTGCAGAAGAAGTAAGCATCGAGAAAGAAGCTAAAAAAGTAGCTCCTAAAGCTGAAAAGCCTGCTGCACCAAAAGTAAAAGCGACTTCAGCGGCAAAAGCAGCTCCTAAAAGTACACACACTAAAAAAGGATAATTCATTCCTGAATTGAAAATACAGATCCCTGTTAAGACCTTTCTTGACAGGGATTTTTTTATGGTCGTGTGTAAGTTCTTAGAGAATACCTCATAAAGCTCTCATCCATTATAAAAACCTAACAGGTTTCTGAAACCTGTTAGGTTTAGAATTGAAACAGATTCTTGTAGAGATGTCCTCTACAGTTAAAAAAATAGGTCAAATGGATTAAGAACAATTTTTGTTAAGTCCAAATGCCGTCTTTATCTTTAAACATTAAACATTAAACATTAAACATCAAACATCAAACCTAATCCCGCCCTCCAAAACTTTCACTCCTCACCACTACCACAGACGCAAAATAACCCTTACATTTGTATAAGATTGAATTTCCTATTACTTATGAATACGAAACAGGAGAAGCTAGAAGCTTTCGGAAGATTATTGGATATTATGGATGATTTGCGCGAGAAATGTCCATGGGATCAGAAACAGACTTTACAATCCCTTCGTCACCTTACCCTTGAGGAAACCTACGAGCTTTCTGATGCTATTTTGCAGGAAGATCTGCAGGAAATAAAGAAGGAACTGGGAGATGTGCTGCTTCATTTGGTTTTTTATTCAAAAATCGGATCAGAGGAAGGCAGTTTCGATATTGCAGATGTTATCAATTCTCTCAATGAGAAGCTTATTTTCCGTCACCCGCATATTTATGGAGATACGGAGGTAAAAGATGAAGAAGAAGTAAAACAGAACTGGGAAAAGCTGAAATTAAAAGAAGGGAATAAATCAATCTTAGGAGGAGTTCCCAAAAGCCTGCCCAGCCTCGTAAAAGCTTACCGGATTCAGGATAAGGTAAAAGGCATCGGTTTTGAATTTCATGATGCGGAAGATGCCTGGAAAAAAGTAGATGAGGAAATTCAGGAGTTTCATGCAGAGACGGACCTGGATAAAAAAGAACAGGAACTGGGTGATGTGTTCTTCTCACTGATCAATTATGCCCGAATTTCCGGAATCAATCCTGATTCTGCTTTAGAAAGAACCAATCTGAAATTTATTTCAAGATTTCAAAAAATGGAAAAACTTGCTGAAGAGCAGGAATTGAATCTCGCCGACATGTCGCTGGAAGAGATGGATATTCTTTGGGAAAAGGCCAAACAGCTTCAGTAATATTTTCTGGAATGATTAATGCTTCTTATGTTCAGTTAAAAAAAATAAATCAATATGTTACGCTTTCTTATATTACCTGCATTGTTTTTGTTGAGCTGCAATCCAAAAGCACAGAATTCACCAGTTAAAAACGATGAATTGAAGATCCAGTTTACTCTCCCTAAAAAGCTGAAGGAAGTTTCAGGAATTACTTTGTCTAAGGATAAGAAAACCATTTGGGTAATAGAAGACAGAGGTAACAAAAATGCGGTCTATGGACTTAATGAAGATGGGCAGATGGTGGCTAAAATTCCGGTTGAAAATAGTGAAAATACGGATTGGGAAGACATTATATCAGATCAGCAGGGGAATATCTATATCGGCGATTTCGGGAATAATGATAATGACCGTAAGGATCTTGCTATTTTGAAAACAGATCTGAAGGATGTTAACCAGACGACAACAAAAGTTATTCAGACCACAAAATTCCTTTATCAGGGACAGACAGATTTTCCTCCTAAAAAATCCAACTTATTATACGACTGTGAAGCATTTGTAGAAATGAACGGGAACTTTTACCTTTTTACAAAGAACAGGAGCAAAGGTTTTGACGGAACTTTCCTGGTATTTCAGGTGCCTAATAAGGAAGGAGATTTTGCAGCGAAGCTGATCGGGAAGTTACAACTTCAGGGAGGCTATAATGATGCTGCCATTACTTCAGCGACAATCAACAGTACAAAAGATAAGATCGTTCTGCTTACCCATAAAAACATTCATGTTCTTACAGGCTTTACGGCTAACGATTTCAACAATGCTAAAATTCAAAAAATTCCTTTAAATCATAATTCACAAAAAGAAGCCATTGTTTTTTATGATGACAAGACATTAATGATTGCAGACGAGAAAGCTAAAAATGAGGGTGGGAATGTGTATCGGTTTTCATTGTAAGCATTATATGCTTATTTTCGCGGTCGATTAAATGACTATGAAAAAATTATTTTATATTGTATTGACCCTAAGTTTATTTTCGTGCAGTACAAATGATGACTCAGTAGAGAACATTCAGACAGATCCGGAACCAAATAGAGGATATGTTTTTGAGATGGACCAGCGTTTTCCCTTAAAAAGCCCCGAACTATATTACCAGTTTACTTATGAAAACGGGCGCTTAACAAATATGTTGGGCAGGTATTATCCTTCCTATTTAGGGATAGGCTATTTTAATGCTAATGTACTTACACAACTTACCTATACTCAAAATACAGTACAGATAAATTATTTAGAGGCTGAAGGAGTTGCAGGTTATAAAACGGTGACTTATCTGATGGATCATAACAGGCCGATAAAGTTTGAGCAGTATCAGAATTATCCTGGGTATCCGTCTTATCTGGAAAGATCAAAAAGCTATACTTATGAACAGGATAAGATAACGATTTACGAAAAAAGAGGGGGCTGGGAACTTTATACATTCTACTACTTCAATAATCAGAAGAATCTTATTAAGAGTGAAACGTTGGAGAAAACCGGAGGTGTTGATAATAAAGTAACCACGACTATTTATTCTGATTATGATACTGCTAAAAATCCTTTCAGAAAATTGTATCTGGTCAATGAGGATTTTTATGAAAAAGGTTTATCTGCAAATAATTTCAGAGCCAAAAAAACAACCAGTCAGTATCTGCCTACTCCGGCAAATGGTAATATGACTTATCCGCCGGGTTATGCCAATAGCGAATGGACTTACAACTACGATTCCAATGGCCAGGTGCTGTTATATTTTCCACTTAAGAAAATTGAATAAATCAAAATCCACAGAGAATATCTGTGGATTTCTTTAATAATAGCGTGTAGAAATGAAAATGATTACAGTATTTTTTATTAAGGGGTAAGATATGAGATATGAATATTACCACTTGACAGTCTGAAATCCTGTGTATAGCGGCAACGTATCCTGAATGTATCTCCCGCATTAAAGAAATTGATCGATGACAGATTATGATTCATTCCCGTTGTGCGTTCTCCGTGCCCTGTAGAGATCCCAGCCAGGGTAGTGAGCGTAGGGGAAACTTTTTGGATATAAGAGTTTGCGGTTCCTGCGGTTTGTCCGTTGGGATTCAAATTCAGATCATAGGTAACATATGGAACAATATTATAAAACCCGGGTTTTACTACAGTGAAAAGTCCTGTAGATGAGCTATAGGTTAAATAAGCCGTATCAATTTTGTTGCTTACATTAAAAATATAGGTTTGTGAGTAATTCTCATGGGTATTCACCGGCGTGCTGTGTGTACCGGTATAGCTTCCGCTGGCCGGGCTGATATTATCCTTGTTTCCCACATAAATCACCTTTAAGAAATTTTCAGACTCAATGCTTTTCCATACCGGAGCATTTCCGGTTCCGTTTGACATTAAAAATTCCCCTTTATTGCCTGAGTTTCCTTTGGTCTGAGCGTCTCCGCCTACATTAATATCTTTTACTACCTGAAGAGAGCCATTTACATGAAGTGTGTTTTGAGGAGTTGGAGTTTTGATCCCTACTTGAGCATTTAGACTTATAGATATGACAAATAATGCCATATATAACAGCTTTTTTTTCATCGAATTGTTGATTTTGTTTTGTTTGTTGAAACAAATATAAAATGTTTTTTTAATGTCTGTTTTTTAGAGAATTGACAAACATATTCGACATTTTATAAAGATGAATGATAGCTAAGAAAATATGGCCTTTAAACAAAAGCCATATTTGTTTTATTGTTGAAAAATATAAGTCCAAAAGTAGAATTATTAAATTTAAATTAATTTATAATTTTTTAATAGTCTATTGTTTTTGTATTGTAAAAAACTGTTTATTAATGGATTATATCTGGGTTTTGGGTGTTTATTTTTAACTTGAAAATTAGAGTTATTGTTGGTTTTGATCAATGGGTTATTTAGAATTTCATACCTACTCCCGCTGAGATTCGGCCTCCATCTGCCCCATAGAAATAGTTCAGCCTTGCAGACATCATCTCTACGATGCTGAGCCATACTCCTGCTCCTACAGACTGATGCCATTTTCTGGAATATTCATTGTCATTCCATACACGGCCAATGTCATAGCCGATAAGAATTCCCAGATTGGCCGGAACAATATTGTTTCTTATTCTTCCGAAATCCCATCGTATTTCCGAGTTATTAATAAAGTATGATCTTCCGGAGAATCTTTCATTCCTGAAGGCCCGCATCCCATTGTTGCCCCCAATAGCAGCGGCCTGATAGAACTCGAAATGATTGTTGTTGATCCACATGGCGTTGCTGGAATTGGCAAATACGAAATTCCCTTTTTTATCAATTCTGTGATCAATGGCCAATTTACCGTTCAGGGTCAGGAAATTTCTGTTGAAATCCGAAAGAGTAGCCTTCCAGTTAGCATTCAGCATAAACTCCAGTCCAAGAGTAGGAAAGGCAGCATTATCTGCATTTTTATAACCAAATGTATAATTGGCTCCCACAAACTGCTGGCTGTTGAATACGCTAGGGCTTACATCCGGTGACTGATTGATGAAACGGCCATCTTTTCTCTGCACTTTGTTGTCTTCAAAAGTCAGTTGAATCTGATGGCTGAGATTCATCCAACTTTTTGTAGCAATAGACGGAGCAAAGCTGAATTTGGAAATTCGTGCTCTGTTGTATTCTCTTTCCGTATTTTCTTTGTCATAGGGACTATCATTAGACAAACCAAAGAAGTTCTGAGAGAACCTTGGGGTGGTATAGAATGCATCCAGGTTGAGATCCCAGCCGGAAATAGCCTTTTTGAAAATACCTTTATATTCTAAGCTGAATCCTGCTGTTGCGGTATAAAAATTGGCTTTCAGGCTATGCCTTTGTGTGAATGGATCACGGATGAAATTATTCACCGTATAATTGGCAAGAGCACCAATGATCACCCCATCATCCGGGTTATAATCGATATTGGGATAACCGGCAAAAGCATTGTATTTCGGGTGCTTATAATTGTACGAATTAATGTCGTAATCATCGGTAATATTTTTGGTTGCATTACCGGCGTTATACGTGTTTTTCTGAGATTTGAAGTCGTAGATCTTTACCTTTCTTCCATCGGCTACATTGTAGGTGTCGTGATTATATCCACCAATCAATCTGATGGTCATCTTAGGTCTTCCTGTACCCATCACTTCATAAATATCATCATCTTCCAATCCGTAGATCCAAAGTTCTTTCGTTTTGGAATCATAGTAGGTCTTTTCGAAAACCAGTTCATTTTTGTCCTTATTCTTCCCCAGTTTATATTGCTGTACCATTACAGAATGACCATTTTTTGTGATGATGAATTTATCAGGATTTACCGTTCCTGCCAAAGGAACTTTTTTCTGCAATACATCATAATACTGAGCGGCATATCCCTGTAGTTTCGTTTTCCTGATTTTCAACTTCCTTTGGATGTCAGCAATAGTTTCGTCCTGTACCTCTTTCGGAAGATTATGGAATGCATCATCAATATCAGTATCCGTCAGGTGTTCCTGGATATATTTTGCCTGCGTTTCCCATTCTTCCTGAGTAGAACCTTTCAAAAATACCAGATCCATAGGATAAGGTTCCATAGCCAGCCATTTTACACTGCTTATATCTTCTGTAAAGGTTTTCATATGGCGGATAGCAGGAACATTCATAATAAGCTTAAACGCTGCACCGTCATATTTGCTGAAGGCCTGATCTCTGTCTTTCGGGATCGGTTTATAAATAATTTTATCTCCTGCTTCATATTCTGCCCATTTCCACTGATCAGAGTGTCTGTCCCAGTCACCGATCAGCATATCGAATAGCCTGGCTCTGATGTAAGAATCTTTGTCAACAGAATATTTAGTACTCTTATTGATGTTTTTTAAGACATCATCAGTTGAAAGAATATCTTTTGCATTGTCCAGATAGGCCAATGTTTTCGGATCGGAAGAAAAACGCTCTTCAATCATATACATTTCATCACCGTAGTTTTCATTATACTTTCCTAAAGCTTGCTGTTTAGGGATGTAGTATAATTTCGGATTACTGTGGAGAATATTCAGTTTATCAGACATATTTCCAATCGTAAACGGAGTGAATGGGTGATTGGTTGTGTAAAAATCTAACAGGAATTTTTCCGGAAAAGTATCTGCCAGTTCCTCACCTAATGTACTTTTCTGGAAAGCCATATTATTAAGAAAACGGATGGCACTTTTTTTCACACCACGCATTACAAACTCTTGCCCGTCCGTTGATTTTAATCGTAAACTGTTGGACTGATTTCCGCCTCCTTCTCTGAAAGGAACATATCCGCCATTCAGCTCTGAAAGGTTGGCTGTAGGAGCTTCAATTGGAATTCCGTAATACTTTCGGTAGTGGTCTCCCCATAGCCATCTGTAAAAATTACCTTTTTGGGTAAGCTGTACCGGGTAAATGGTGGAAGAGAATGTAGATGGAAAAGTATTGGGAAAATTATTCACAAACACATCCGGTTTTGAAATGACCGAGATATGCGTCAGCTTTTGAAGCTGTGCATCTTTTGTAGAAAAATATTCTATATCGGTACTTTGGTCTTTTCTGATATTTAAAACGGCAAAACCGCTGCCACCGTAAGAGAAATCTGTTTTTTCAACAATTGTAGACGGATCCACTTTAGATCCGGCGCCACTGATGATCTGCCTTAAATTTCCATCCTCATGATATTGTAAATTATGATCATGTCCGGAAACAAAAATAATATTTTCCTTATCCTGCACAATACTTTTCAATCTGTTGGCCAGATCTGCATAATGTTGGTTATTGAGATCTGCAGGGCTTGCTCCTGAAGAACTTCTCAGTACATTCAGAAAACTGGCGATAACAGGAATGGGAACTTTGCTGTTGAAAGGGAAAAGATGGGATTTTGCTGAGGTAAATCCTGCATGGGTTCCACTGCTGATAATAGGGTGGTGGAGGGCCACAATAATTCTTTTGCCCTGATTTTTAATGATGAGATCCTTGAATTCAGAGAAGAAATCTTCACGGGTCTTGATATTGCAGTTTTTATTAATACCCGGATGGTTATCCCAATTGGTAATGACCCATTCTGTATCGATCGCGATCAGTTTGATGTTCTTGGAAATATTTATATCATCAATGGGGCAGCCATTTTTTGGCAGGAAAGCTTTTTTATCATCAAAATATTTTTTGACCACTCCTTCCTGGGTATTGAGCCCTTCCAATCCGCTATACCAATCGTGATTTCCCGGAATCACTAATGTTTTTCCTTTAAAATTTTTGGTAATATCGAGTTGATCTTCCAGTTTTTGTTTGGCGGAAGCATAGCCTTTATCCTTTTCCTTAGGCATTCCGTTAGGGTAGATATTATCTCCCAGAAAGATCAGCATCGAATTACTGTCTGCGGAATCCAGTTTGGTTTTCAGTAAATTTAAGGTCTTTTGGGCCTGAGGTTCATCTGAATTTCCGGCATCTCCGATCAGAAAAAGTTTAAAATCATTTTCAGATTTTATGTCAGAATCTTTTACTTCAAATAAGTTTTTGCCTTTTTGTACGTTATATGTAGCGCAGGAGTAGAGGACTCCGGCGGACATTATTGTCCTCAGAGCAACAGAAGTATTTTTTAGATGATTTTTAAAGGATAAATTCATAAATTTACATTAACAAAAATTCAGGAATGAGCATTCTACACAAAGCTAAAAATTATGTCGAAATCTTATTCAAAGATAAGTTATCTTCAGTATATTTTTATCATAATTTTATTCATACCGCCTACACGGTCAATAAGGCTGAGGAAATTATGAGGAATACTCCTGTTTCGGAAGACGATCAGGAAAAAGTACTCGTGGCATTATGGTTTCATGATACGGGCTACATAGAATGTGCTCAGAATCATGAGGAGAGAAGTGTTGAGATCATGAAAGCCTTTCTACATCAGGAAAATTATCCTGAAGACTATATTGCGGATGTTGAAAAACTGATCCTGGCTACAAAGATTCATTATGAACCTCAGAATTTGCTGGAGAAGATTGTAAAAGATGCAGATTTCAGCCATTTTGCAGGTCATGATTATAATGACATTTCTGATGCTCTCAGAAAAGAATGGGAGCTTACCAATGTAAGATGCTTCTCTAATGATGAATGGAACGCCGGAAATCTGGATATGCTGAAAAACAAGCATACCTTTTATACGGATTATGCCAAAGAAAACTGGGAACCTTTAAAAAAGAAGAACATTAAAAAAATCGAAAAGAAACTGGAAAAAGAAGAGGATAAAAAAGAGAACAAAAAGGATAGTCCGGAAGGTAAAAAGGAGAAAGAAAAGTCGGACAGAAGTGTTGATACCTTATTCAGGGTTACTTTAAATAATCATACGAGACTGAGTGATATTGCGGACAGTAAAGCCAATATCCTGCTGTCTGTAAATGCCATTATTATTTCTGTTTGTCTTTCCGTGTTGGTTCCCAAACTGGATGCTCCGAAAAACTCACATCTGATTCTTCCCAGTTTTATATTATTATTGTCGAGTGTACTGACGATTATATTTGCGATCCTTTCTACGAAGCCGAATGTAACCAAAACGACATTTTCATCTCAGGATATTATCAACCGGAAGGTGAACCTGCTGTTCTTTGGAAACTTCCAGCAGATGCAGTTTGAAGATTATCACAATGCGATGAAAGACCTGATCAAGGACAGAGACTATATTTATGATTCTATGGTGAAGGATCTGTATTATCTGGGGAAAGTTCTTGACCGGAAGTATAAGCTTTTATCCATTACTTATAAGATCTTTATGGCCGGGATTATTATTTCCGTGCTGTCTTTTGGATTTGCTTTTCTGAGTCTTTAAATAAAAATAAGATATAATTGATCAGCCGAACAGAGAGATATTGTTCGGCTGATTTATTTTATAGATGATCTTGTTGACTGATTGAAACCCTCAATGCCAGCAATCCTGTAATTCCTTGAAGATCTTCCACCTTCAAAAACTCTATATCATGCTGCAGAACGCCTTTTTTCTGTAGTTTGTAAATATATTCCAGGTATTCTTTCTGATTTTCCATTCCGAAGTAAACGATGGTAATCTTTCCGGGAGCTGTGATGCGTTCTGGGGAATCTTTGATATGGGCTTTATCTAAGCGTTTTTTGATGATCTCATAATAGGAATTGTAGGCGCCGTCCACATCGAAGCGTTTTTCATCCATTCTGAAGCGGATGTCTATTTTTTCGTTATATACAAAGATCAGCGAAGCAATGTCCAGCTGGATAGGAAGATCCTTTTTAAAGGACTGAAATTCCAGTTCCATTTTACAGATGGTTTTTAGCTGCCAGTATCTAAGCTTATGAACTACTTTAGATGTATAATGCAGGTCCGGAGAAATAGATTGTCCTATGTAAAGATTATGCTCTACACCATCAGATTTAAATCTTTCATAATAATGTGGAAAGATCTCCTGAGCTTTGATCTGACTTTCGTCCAGCATATCGGCCAGTTTTCTGTTGAGAAGCGTTATCGAATCATCAAGATTTTTTCTGTGGCTGTAGAAAAGATCGGTCTGGGCCATAACCTGTGAGAAATATTCCTTGATTTTTGCTTTGATTTCTCGGGACGTTTTTACTTCAAGTTTTCCCTGTAAAAAAGGATGAATTTCTTCTCTCAACAGTCTTTGAAAACGCTGTTCCGTATCTGCTTTGATTTCATTGTTCAGTTCATTTTCAAAAACATCCAGTGCCAGCAAAAATTTTTCCGAATCGGAATTGGTAAGGGTAAGGATCTCATTAAGCCTTTCAATCTGTTGATTAAGGTCCTGCAGCATCAGATTGAACCGTTTTTCTGAGGAGGAACGGATGTCTGATACGCCAAATAACGGAGTAAGGTTCTTGAACGATATTTCCTTTAAACTATGTATTTTTTTCCCAAGGGATGCCGTAAAGTATTTTTCAGCTTCATTTCTGAATTTCCACATCACACTATCGTGGATGGTGGTATATTCCCGTTGTATGATCGCTTCGATCTGGTAATTTTTCTCAAAATAGAACCTGCTGAGTGAGAAAAGGATCATATCTGTGAAAAACTCCATTTTTTTGAGTTTTAAACCATTGAAACTGCCTGCAATAGGGGAAGTAAATTCCATAATGGCCAAAAGCTCATTATCTTTCATGATAGGAATTACCATGAAACTATTGACATTATTATCTTTCAGGATATTAAAAGAAGGCAGTTGTTTGATATTTTCATCCAGATTATTAACATTGGAAACAACAACCGGTTTTGAATTATGGTTTAAATTATTGAACGTATTGATACGGGTCTGTTCATCAAAAGTATTGATCCAGAAATCAAGGATATGATTGGTCAGAAGACTTTCATAGATGGGAAGTTTGTCGAGCTTCTGTTCCTTTTTATTGAAAGTCATCAATCCGAAGCTAAGGTCCGGAACATCAAAATACGATTTGAAGATCTCGGTCAGATTTTCATTCGGGTTTAGATTTTCAGGATCAATTTCGATCATGCTCGACTTCAGGTCAGACAAGGCAACCTCAGAGGTACAGTCTACCAGCGAGATGATGGTAAACCCTTTAAGGATCCAGGATTGTGAAGGAAAATATTTCTTCCACAGCTGAAAATCGTCCAGGTTTTCCAGAAGCATATCCAGAACATCATCTGCGGGTATTTTGGCGGTTTCTGTAGGGATAATTTCTGTAAAGTCTGAGTTTACCGTGATTTTATAATGCTTCATGATTCCCTGTTTATTAGGAATATCATAATAGAAAGGGATGGTACTTTTTATATCTTTTTTGAAGTAGCTCTGAAGGATCAGGCAGCAGCAGAATACATAAAATTCATTATCTGTAATATTTCTGAGTTCTATTTCAAAATCTTTTCCTGCATCTTTCAGGATATCTTTAAACCTTTCGGTATAGTTAAAGGTGATATTGGAAAGAGGAATACTGGCTGCTTTTATTTCATTTCTGGTAAGACCGGTAGGGAAGAGGTCTGCGAGAAGTACTCTGATAAGGTCTTCATACTTTTCCAGCAAGGTGATGTCCTGAAAACCTTCCCGCAGTTCTTTAAAATTTTTGGTGCTCTCGATCAGGGATTCCGCATAGTTGACCCTGTATTCCAATCGGTCATTATAACGGATATGCTCCAAAACATCCAAATACTTTTTGAATGATATATAAACCTGAAAGGGGGAGTCTTTTTTGTAAAGATTGGCCAAGAGCTGAAATTTAGAGTAAAGTTATGAAAAAAGCGGAACATGGGTAGTACGGAAATTTTATTTTATTGTCTATAATAAGCCGATGTTTTTGCACAATTTTATATCATACAGGTATATTATTGCTGTTCTCTATTTTTAGAGATATTCCATAATCTTCTAATTGTTGATTGATTGTAAAATATTTACCTGAGGGAATTGAAATTTGTTTTTTTATCGAGGAAATACTTTCTTCATTTTTTTGATCTCTTAAGTTCATTACTTTTATTAAGATATCCTTTTCATTAGCTGAATAAGCTATTGTAGTCTCAGAAGGTATTGCTGACCCTGAGTGAACAGTCTCCTGCTTTTTTTCTTTGCAGGAAAATAATATTGATATTCCGATTATAAAAAGATTTTTATTTTGTAATTTTTTCTGATTCTCCGCAAACACACCTAATATTTTTAGTATATTAGCGCTCAAAAAGCAGGGATTATGAACATATTCAGTTTTACGGCTCATTTCGGTTCGGAGGAAGAT
>LAZY01000069.1 GCA_001013295.1 Chryseobacterium indologenes
TACAATTATAACAGACCGCACGAAGCATTAGGGAATATGAGCCCTAAAAAATATAAACAAAAAATGAAAGAATCTATCATTTAGAATGGTCACAAAATTGGGAAGCTTACAATACTATTTTGAATTGGCTCAGAAAATATGGTAACTTTGATTGGGAAAATCAAAGACCTTACGCCATGGAAAAGACACCTGAACAATGCATTATGGAACTAGAAGCCCAGGTAAGGCTTCTTGAAAAGCAAAAGGCATTCTTAGAAAAGCAGGCTTATATTGCGGATAAAAAATCCATATTTTTTGATATGATGATTGATCTGGCTGAGAAAGAATATCACATTGATATTCTAAAAAACTCACCTCGCTTGTGCAAGCGTCACGCTTGTATCCAAATAAAGTAAAAGTAATGCCACTGTAAAATTGCAATGACTTTTATTTCTCAAGTTGCCGCACGAATCCTTTCGTGCGGCAGCTTATTAATAATTAGTTATATTTATCAATTGTTTGAAAAAAGTAATTCATTAGTTATTAGATCATTTTTAATATGAATTTTAAAATAATTTTTCCAGCCGGATATAATGTGACAGATCCTGATAATGACAATGTTGATGTAAACATTGTTTTAGAAAATAGAAAAGTCTTTTTTACTACAATATTTACTTTGGAAAATGTCAGATATTTACTGAATGAAGGACCGGAAAGTTATTTTTGGGCGACAGATATGATTATTGCTAAGAATGCTACCAAACCGGAAATTAAAAAGGTTATAACGGAAATTGTCAATGAAGGACACATCGGACATATTTGCTCTGAAATTGGTCATATAGAAGATGTATTTCCTGATTCGAAAACACAATACATGGATATAGAAGATATGACTTGAGAAAAATAATTGGGTAATGAAATATTGAGTCTGGAGTAAAATTTTAGGATATATAATTAGTCTTTCAAATTTATCAATAACTATGGAAATTATAACTGATTTAGAGCATATCAATGAAATTTTAAGAGAGGCTCATTATGATACTGCCAGAATATGGCTATTTGATATTACTCACGTAAAACTGGCCGTAAAGCTTTATTCATACAAAAATGAAAATGTAATGTATTTAATATTGCCAGGTTGTCAATATATGAAAGGACCTTTTACATTAAAGTTTCCCCAATTATCGGTAAAGCTGCATATTAATAAAGAAACTTCAGAGGTTACATTTACGGTTGTAGAGGCCAATGCAGATTTTCAGCTGGTTTCTACTGGAGGAGTTATTCTTGCAATGGGTGAAGAATTGGAGTTTGGAGATTCCTTTGAAAGTTTTTAAAAAAAATAAATGAGAATAGGGATGGGTAAAACCGTCGAATATCTTTTTGGTGTACATTCTTCTCTGAAATAATAAATGAAATTAGAAATAAATAAAGAACTTTTTGGCTTTCAACCCTATGAGTTTGAAAGCTTTTTGAAAGGAACTGCTTCAACAAGTGGTTATAAATACAGGAATAAATTTATATATGAGCTATTAGTCTTCCAGGAAGAAGGCCATCTGTATGACTATGAAGATGAACACATTGTTTTTTATAGCCCTACGGAAATTATTAATGAAAAGGGAAGTTTCTTTTTTGAAATAAAAAAGAGATTCTTACTGACAGAAAATGACAGCTTTTGGTTTTATACAAACTTTCAGATTGATAAGGATAAGGAGGAATTGGAAATTATAATGATTGAAGCAGTCTCAAAAATTAGCCACAATGCTTATTATTGGACCTATTCTACCATGAATTATTTAATTGAAACGACCCATAAAAGATTGGAAGATATATTTGTTCAATATTATTCTACCGACATTGCCTTTGTCTTAAATAGATTTTTACTTTTGAAGAACATTAAAAAAAGTGATATAATTGAGAAAATTCTGTCCATAAAAACAGAAGAAGATATTATTGCTGGGTTTTATAAAAGGTTTTAATAAAGTTGTCTATTTATTTTATCTGATTCTCCGCAAACACACCTAATATTTTTAGTATATTAGCGCTCAAAAAGCAGGGATTATGAACATATTCAGTTTTACGGCTCATTTCGGTTCGGAGGAAGAT
>LAZY01000007.1 GCA_001013295.1 Chryseobacterium indologenes
TAAAGATTAAAGATTAAAGATTAAAGATTAAAGATTAAAGATTAAAGATTAAAGATTAAAGATTAAAGATTAAAGATTAAAGATTAAAGATTAAAGATTAAAGATTTTCTCGTTAAACATCTATTCATCCTGTCAATACTAATACTAATAGCAGTATCGGTATCAATCTAATACCCCATTATCACTATCCATACTCTACTATCAATAGAGGTGGGATTTAGACCACCAAACAATAAATCCCCATGCAACGGCTTTAGCCAAAACGTATAACAATACGCTTTTAAAACCTTCACATTGAATTTTCTACCACTAATATAATCTTCCTGATCGGACAACTGCTGTTTAACAAATCAATACCCCCTTCTTGCTGAATTTAAAATAAATAACATCTAAACATTTTTCAAAAAACTGGAAAATATTTCAAAGATAATCAGTTGTTTATGGTTTTTCTTAACAAATATTAGCATTTATGTTTAAGATTTGGCACTTTAATTGACTAAATCAATATGTTTAATTAAAAGAGGAATGAAATGAAAAAGTTATTGTTAACTGTATTAATGGTCGGGACGTTCAGTATGAGCTATGCCCAATCAGACTATTATAACGATTACAGAAGGAGTATATCAGATGTAAACTGGCAGACTGTAGTTGCTGATCTTTTGTTGTCTACTACACAGGCTAATCAGGTTTATGCATTGAATGACAGATACCGTGATTATAATTCATGGAACAGAGTATATGTAGTAGATCCGGGAAGATGGAGAGGAGATAGGTATACTGAACTGGAAAGGATTCTTGGTAGAGAAAAATATATTCTGTTCAAAAAAAGATATTACAGAGGGCAAAATCCTGTAATCATATACGGTAGAAATAAAAACGATTATAAAAAATACCGTAAACAGGAGGAGAAATATTATAAAGAAAGAGCAAAATACTACAAAAAACAAAATAAACATCGTCACGGTCATGGCCATGATGATTGGGATTAAAACATTCAACTATATATTCACTTTTAAGTGGCTGGCAATCTTGTCGGTCACTTTTTTTATAAATGATATTACCTATAATGGACTTTGCTTTCAGGAGATATTCAAATATAAAATAAGCAGCTTGCAGAGAACTTCTCTTTTTCCGTTCTTCTCTTTTTGACTTCTAAATTATTTTTCCTTTATTAATTTGTTTGAATTTTATAACTTTGAATTATGGAATCCAACGAATCACTGAAAGGCTTTTACGAAAGAAATGCTTCCAATCTGGGACCGCAATGTCTTGCACCCCACGGAATGGGGCACTTCAATGTATTTTCGCGGGAATACTGTTCACCATTAGCGCCCTACAGCAGAAGAGATTATTATAAAATTTCACTGATCATAGGAAAGGGGAAGATCCATTATGCAGACAAATGGATTAAGGTAGACCGGCCTGCGCTGATGTTTTCAAATCCTATCATTCCATACTCCTGGGAAGCTGATGATGAAGATCAGAAAGGTTGGTTTTGCCTCTTTACAGAACAGTTCTTACAAAACGGAAGCCGTCTGGGAAACCTTCAGGATTCTCCGCTTTTCAAAATTGGGGGAACTCCGGTATTCTTTGTAGATGAAGCCCAGCAGAGTATCCTTTCAGATATTTATACCAAGATGATCACTGAGATTCAGTCCGATTACATCCACAAATACGATATGCTCAGAGCTTATCTTCACCTGATGATTCATGAAACAATGAGAATGCAGCCTGCAGAAAGTTTTGAGCCTTACCAGAATGCCTCACAAAGGGTAGCATCATTATTTATGGAGCTCTTGGAAAGGCAGTTTCCGATAGATAGTCCCGATGCGTCCTTACAATTGAAAACACCGAATGATTATGCCAGGAACCTTTCCATTCATGTGAATTCCCTGAACCGTTCTGTAAAGGAAATTACAGGAAAGACCACAAGCCAGCAGATTACAGGCCGGATAATCCAGGAAGCTAATGCACTCCTGAAACATACAGACTGGAATATTGCTGAAATTGCTTATGGTCTGGGCTTTGAAGAGCCTTCTTACTTTACCAATTACTTTAAAAAGCAAACCGGAATAACTCCCAATGCACTTCGGGCGAATCTTGTTTGAATTTTATAATTCTTAGTTTGAATTCTATACCAAAGGTGATCCGCAGGTATTCTAATTTTGTCTCATTAATTAAAATCAATACCGTCATGAAATTTAGAAAATTAGGAAACACAGGAGAGCAGCTGTCTGCTATTGGATTAGGATGTATGGGAATGAGCTTTGCTTATGGCCCGGCAGATGAGCAGGAGAGCATCAATACTTTACACAGGGCATTGGATTTAGGAGTCAATTTCTGGGATACGGCAGACATGTATGCCAATGGAGAAAATGAAAAACTGATTTCTAAAGTTTTGGTTCCGAACAGAGATAAGATTTTTATTGCGACCAAGTTCGGATTCAGATTTGAAGGAGGAAAAGCCAGCCACAGTGGTGCTCCGGGAACGTATTTTGACGGCTCACCGGAATGGATCAGAAAGGCTGTAGATCTGAGTCTTCAAAGATTAAAAATAGATACCATTGATCTGTACTATGCCCACAGAATAGATCCGAATGTTCCGGTAGAAGAGACCGTAGGAGCTATGGCAGAGTTGGTAAAAGCAGGTAAGGTAAAATACATCGGTTTATCTGAAGCCTCAGCAGAATCTATCCGAAAAGCTAATAAAATTCATCAGATTACTGCTTTGCAGTCAGAATATTCGATCCTTACCAAAGACATTGAAAATGAAATTCTGCCAACCGTCAGAGAGCTGGGGATAACTTTGGTGCCTTATTCGCCACTGGCTAGAGGACTTTTTGCCAATATCAATGAAGTGCAGAATTTTGGAGATGACGATTTCAGAAAATCACTGCCGCGCTACCAGCAGGAATATCTCGAAAATAATACAAAACTGGCTAACGAGATCAATGATTTTGCTGCTTCCAAAGGAGTAAAAGGAACTCAGCTTGCTTTAACATGGGTATTGAATCAGGGAGATGATATTATCCCGATTCCTGGTACGAAAAGAATCAAATATCTGGAAGAAAATATTGCTGCAGTCGATATTGATCTTTCCCAATCGGATCTGGATACCATCAATGCCATTCTGAAAAAATACCCGAATGTAGGAGAAAGATACAATGAAGGTTCAATGAAGCTGGTTAATAACTAAAATCAATATAACGAACTGAGTTCCCGGATAAAAACAGGAACTCAGTTTTTTGTTGCTATACTTTCAATGGAAGAATGTATGAATAATGAAAAGGTAAAAAACTAAATTATGAACAGAAGAGAATTATTAAAGAATGGATTGTTGGCAGGAACATTAAGCATGATTCCTTTTTCAGGCGTATTGGCAAAAACTCCGGAATTTCCAGGAACAACAGAGGATGATCTGTCAGGTTACAAAAAAATAAAATTGGGAGATCTGGATCTGTTTATTCTTACTGATGGATATATCCATGAAGATAACCTTGAGACATTTGCGCCAAGAGGAAATGTTTCCGAAATGAAAAAGATCCTCAGAGATCATTTCCGTTCTGAACATTATATTGATCTGGCAGTCAATATTCTGCTTGTCAAAACAAAAGAAAAGCTGATTCTGATGGATACAGGTATGGGAATATTTGCTGATAAAGGAACCGGGTTCTTATTAAAAAGCCTTCAGAAAGCTGGTTTCTCCGTAAAAGATGTTACCGATGTTTTTATTTCTCATGCCCATCCTGATCATATCGGTGGGATAGTGGATAAGCAGAATAATCCTGTTTTTCCAAACGCTGCCGTTTTTATATCGAAGATTGAACATGATTTTTGGATGAATGCTTCCATAAAAGATTTTCATAACAGTGCTCTGAAAGCACAGCCGGAAAAGCTCAATCAGATTATTCCGGCACTTCAGAACATATTGAAGGCGATTCAGCCACAATTGAAATTCTATGACCTGAACAACACATTGTATGATCATTTCAATTTTCAGCTGGCTCCCGGACATACTCCTGGATTAACGGTCACTACAATATCCTCAGGGAATGAAAAGCTTCTGTATATTGCAGATCTTATTCATTCAGATGTTATTCTTTTCCCCCATCCTGACTGGGGTTTTTCCGGCGATACAGATCTGGATATTGCAACCGCTTCGAGGAAGAAATTACTGCAGGAATTAGCAGATACTAGAACAAGAGCATTAACCTCTCATTTGCCATGGCCGGGGCTGGGATTTACAAAGAAAACACTGCCTGCCTATGAATGGATCCCTGAGAGTTTTATGAATTAAGATAATTAATAGGCTACAGAGTTTAAGAACTGGTAATTATCCTTTCATTAATCATTAATAAAAATGCCCCTTAAAAAGGTCTAACTTTTAAGGGGCAGTCTAAAAAACTAAAAAAGAGCTTTCAATATTAAAAATTATATTTCACATTAAATCCTGTAAAGAAGTAAGCTTTACTGGGACCGGGAGTGACATCGGTGTAAACAGAAGAGTTATACTGATTGTCTGCATCCGAATCATTAATGCTGTTTCCATAAAACAGAAAGGTGTAATTGATCTGATTGGTCAGGTTGTTTCCAATGACAAAAACATCCACATCCCATTTGTTGAAACTATGTTTATAGCCTATTTTTGAGTTTAAAAGGCCAAAACTTTTTACCTTATTGGTATTGGCAAAATCAGTGTATACACCTCCCATAAAGCTGTAGGTATTCTGTAAATATAATCCGAACCGGGTGTCAAAATCCAGTCCTACAGATAGTTTCGTTTTGGGAACTCCAACTACGTTTTTATGGTCATAATTGTAGACATCAGCAGGCTTGCCGCTTTCTTTTAAATAAGTGCTGAAATTAGAATATTTAAAGTCGTTATAGGTATAGTTGACAAAGGGCTGTATTTTTGAAATCAATGAACTGACAGGCTGGTAGGAGTAGCCTATACTCATTTCCAACCCTTTATTTTTCTGATCTCCCGTATTAGCCCAGTATGTATAAGGTGTTTTCTCAGGATTAGACATTCTCGCTCCTAGCTGGGTAAGTTTATCTTTAATATGGATATTGAATAAAGAAAACTGATAATCAATAGATGTATCTTCTATAAGTCCCTGAATGCTGAAGTCCCACATTTTTGCTCTTTCCGGAAGAAGGTTATCATTGGTTGCATTGAGCCCGGAGATAAAAGCATTGGCCGAAGTAGGAGCATTATATCCTTCACTATAGCTAAGATTGAATATCTGGTTTTTCCATATTTTCTGTAACGCAAAATGAGGGGTTGCTACCGCTTTGAACTGTTTGTCAAAAGACAGATCTTTTTTGTAAAGGTTTTCATTATTGACTACAAATAAACCAGGAATTGCCAGCAAATCTTTTCTACTGTAATTGATCTGATTGATACTAACCCCGGCAAGGAACATCAAGTCCCATGGCTTATAAGTAATCTTCTCAACAGCAAAATAATTGGATTGGTTATTTAAATTCTTAAAATAAGAACCGTCTGAAAGAGGTCTCAAAACCGGAGACTCTGTACTTGTTACACTTTTGTAACGATAGTTGGTAATGGTAGACTGAGATTGCTGTATTTCAAGTCCAAATTCTGTCTGGCTTTTGAAATGTCCCCAATCTTTATCAAAATTAAATACAGATCTGAGCCCATAATTATAAAATGAAGACGTTTCATGGGCGCCGGCAGCAATTCTGTCACCAGTAGTCCCTGTATAAAATAAAGTAGTATGGTTTTTAAAATTAGGGGTAATCTGCCAGATATGTCCAATTCCGACTCTTGAAGTGATGAATTTTGTTTTGGCTCCTCTTCTGATATAAGCAAAGTTTCCGTTGTCAATGCCATTATAATAGTCGTCGTAAGAAATCTGGCCGGCAACCTGTTCCAGTGAGTTGCCATGTGAAGCGAGTAGGGTGAGTTTCTGATTTTGATTCAGTTTAAACTCTCCGTTGATATTATAAAAGTTTTTAATACTTTTCCCATGAGGACGGTAGCCGTCACTCCCAATATGTCCATAGTTTGCAGTAATAGAGTAGTTGCCACCAACATTGGTAACGGAAGTTGAACTTTGAAACAGCTTAAAAGAACCTGTACTGAATTGTTCCGAAACAGAAGTTCCTTTTTTGTTTTCAGGTTGTATGTAAAATCTTACGACACCACCAGAACCACCACCATATAATGTAGCAGCAGGTCCTTTGATGACTTCAATACGGTTGACTAATCCAAAATTAACATCATCTAAGACGGTTACCCCATCTGCTCCCGTAAGCGGAATATTATTAAGATACATTTTAATGCCCCAATTGTTGAATTTCTGATCATTACCATACCCTCTCACAATAATTCTCTGTCCGCCAAGCAGTGTTCTTTTTTCAACCTGTACTCCAGCCATTGTACCAAGGCTTTGTTCTATAAATGAGGGGTTGCTACGATTTAGTTCATAATTGGAAATGATTTCTGTAGACTGTGCATGTCTTTTGAATTCTTCCCGCTCTTTTATTACTTTTGTTCTTGCGTGAATTTCAATTTCGTCAATATTTTTTTCATTCTCTTGTGCATGGGCGAAACCTATCATTGATAATGAAAGAGCAATT
Organism: Chryseobacterium indologenes; assembly: GCA_001013295.1. Classification (GTDB taxonomy): domain Bacteria; phylum Bacteroidota; class Bacteroidia; order Flavobacteriales; family Weeksellaceae; genus Chryseobacterium; species Chryseobacterium indologenes_B. The sequence continues at coordinate 6,607 of LAZY01000007.1, forward strand.
ATGTAGTTTTTTTTCATTAACCTTGTCGTTAAATATTAGAAAACAGAAAGGAAAGATCATCTTTCCTTTCTGTTTGTTTATTGTAAAATTTTTATTGTTATTTTTTAATGATTACAGAAGTGTATTGCATTGTTCCGTTTTGTAAAGCTTTCAGTATGTAATCTCCTTTACTTAAACCTTCAATATTAAATTCTTCATCAGATTTTATATTCTTTTTAGTCATCACCAATCTGCCGGAAGCATCATAGATCTCTATATCCATAGACTTTCCATTTTCAAGTTTGACATGAATAGGGCCTCTGGTAGGGTTAGGATATACCCTGTTGCTGAGAAGATTATGAGGGGTATCCGAGGTAGATAAGCTGGTATTGTCTATTCTGGTAGTAAAAGATCCTCTTCCATACGTTACAGCAAGAATTGTCTTATCTGATGGACGGTAATCAAAATGATTGACTTTAAATTTACCTAAGCCGTCAGAATACAATGCCCATGTAGGGGAGGCTGCCTGGAAATTAGAAGTTCCCCATACCCCATAATACGTTCCAAGAATCACTTCATTATTATCTTGAGGATTCATAAATATGGCTTTTACAGGAATGTCCGGAAGGTTACCTTCTTTGGATGCCCAGTTGGTTCCGCCGTCGGTAGTGTAAAATACGCTGGTCTTATTAAAATTGGAAACAGTGACCATGATCTCACTTTCAGAAGATCCAAGTTTAACATCCGAAATATAACCTCCAAAATTATAATTGATCAATGAAGTAACGGGTGTCGTATCTGCATTGGTCACCTTATATAGTTTTCCGGAGGAAAGGCCAATGAAAAGAGTAGTACTTGCTGTAGTATAAGTAGAGGCAAGAATATCTGTAATAAATTCTCCCGAAGCTACTGTTGCAATCGTAATCTGGCTTCTTACCAGGCTCGTAGGAGTCTGAAGACCACTTACCCTGTTCAATACAATTGAAGTGGAGTTTGATGCGTTGGCGTTGGTATAGGCAATATCCAGATTTCTGTCGATGGCAAGAGGATTGATGAATTGTCCTGCATTTCTTAGAGCAGTGTCGATCAGATAATATCCTCCCTGTGAATTGAAAACAAAGTGATTATTATAAACATATGAAGCGATTAAATACTTATTCAGATCATCAAAGCCGGTATAAGCTCCATCACCGCCATATACTACAGAGCTGGTATAGAAATTATTGGGTTGTGCGGCACCCGCTAGCTGCTGAGTTCCATTATCCTGTGCTCCCATGATCATCTGCTCGTTAGCAAATGTAGAGGCGGGGTTTAGCGTACCGTGATAGAACTGGGTCACATTAAACCTTTTATTTCTCATTCCAAGAGCAGTAGTGGTAGCCAGATTGTTTTTATCCGAAGCAATGAAGATTCCACCGTCATTCCCTATTACAAATTGGTTGGGGTTTCTTGGGTTGAAAACCAGTGCATGTTGGTCGGCATGTACCAGGGATATATTGGTAGTTCCCATAACGTTGTTATTTGACCATTTGGTATATTGGGTCCATGTAGCACCTCCATCTGTGCTTTTATAAGAATCTACCCCTCCTACATACACGTGTTCATCATTGTCAGGATCTGTTTCAATAACAAGATCATAGAATGCTTGCCCTCTGGTAAAATCATTGTCAGGTTGCCCCGTATCTATGGGGTTAGGCAATGTTATTCCTGATCCTGCTACATTGGTAGAGATCCACGTCGTACCACCATCTGTAGTTTTTGCAATTCTGACAGGCTCTGCATTTGATGCTCCCTGCATGAGGGCATAAGCTTTTAAAGGATTGGTGTTGGAAACCTCTACCATAACCCTTGAACTGTTGTTTCCTACATTATAGACATTCGTAAAGGTAGCACCATGATCTGTGGATTTGAAAATTCTTCCTCCGGAAGCAGATCCACTGAATCGGCTTTGTCTTGTCGCTACCCAGATAGAATTGTCTGCACCTATTTCTATATCTTGTATGTCATATCCCCGGGTAGCCGTGGAAAGCAAACTGTTTAATAGTGTAAAGTTGGTACCATCAGTAGATTTATACAAACCAGCTTCATATAAGCCGGCAAATGTTGCTGTATCCCCAAAGTAAGTTCCAGAAACTCCGGCATATACTTCTGAAGCACCATTGTTGTTGACTACTTTTATAGAAGGTACATTATACATTCCTCTTTTTACTCCGGACGTATAGCCATTTTCTAAATTGAAAACCTGCTGCCATGTAGCTCCTCCATTAGTTGTTTTCCAGATTCCTAATCCACTGAAATCGCCGGTTTCTACTTCACCGGTTCCTACATAAAAGATCTGTGGATTGTTAGGGTCTGAAGTAATACATGACACCGTTGTGTTAGACCAGAAAGCATCTACCAATGTCCATTCAGAATTTGCATCAGAGATGTCATTGTTGTACCATAGTCCGCCGGAAACTCCACCTGCCCATACTTTTTTGCCAGTGGTATCATTAGGGTCAAACATAATGCCTCTTACTCTTCCGCCTACAGAATAAGGACCTCTTTCTACCCAAATATTAGTGATGTTTTTACTGGCGGCATTTCCTTTTCCTTTGGCTCCGTTGAAGATTTTCAACTCAGTTTTAGGCTGAAATTTTCCGCTTTCTACTTTTTTTTCAAGATCCACATAGCTCTGGTTATTTACCGTTCCTGTTTCCGGATCCATTGTAGCAATAAAATCCTGCAGATAATATTCATCAGGAGGTTTCTGATGATGTTCTTTGGCGAACTTTACATTTTTCTGGTAAGCTGTGGTAATATCCTGAATGTGTTTCAGGTATTTTTTGTTTACTTTCGAATCTGGATTTTCTTTCCCTTTAGAATGCTGTTGGGCATTAAAATACAATGAGGCTATAGTAAGCCCTAGTCCGAAAATGGATTTTAATTTCATGTTTGTTTTTTTTGATAGGTAAAAATATGTTTTTTTATCATTAAAACACAGTGTTTTTGGATGTGTTAATTGTTTATCGTTTAAATTTTTATTCTTTTGATAATTTTTATTCTTTTTTATTGCCGTTTTTTATTTTCTTATTGTAGTCATAATCAGGAGATACTGTGATCGGTTTTCAATAAAAAAGCTCCTAAAAAGTATCTGGTTTTTTTGGGTAGCCTAAAAAGGGGCTTTTTATTTATATCACTGAGTTCTGTTGCTAAATCAAAAACCCCGCAATTTGCGGGGTTTTTATAGTATTGATTTGAGTTTCTAAAAATTAGATCCCGTCAATGATTTCATTTAAAACTGTGCTAGGTCTCATAGCTGCATACGTTTTGTACGTATCCGTTTTGTAGTAACCTTCAATGTTTTGAGGTTTACCCTGAGCACCGATTAATTCAGCGTTGATTACCTCTTCGTTTTCCTGCATTGCCTGTGCAACCGGAGCAAACTGAGCGGCTAGTTCAGCATCAGCTGTCTGGTTAGCCAAAGCTTCAGCCCAATACATGGCTAAATAGAAGTGAGAACCTCTGTTGTCAATCTGACCTACTTTTCTTGCAGGAGATTTATCGGTAGCTAAGAATTTAGCATTCGCTTCATCTAATGCATCCGCTAAAATCTGAGATTTTGTGTTCCCTTGAGTTTGTGCTAAATGCTCTAAAGAAGCCTGTAGTGCAAGGAATTCACCTAGAGAATCCCATCTTAAATATCCTTCTTCTAAGAATTGCTCAACGTGTTTCGGCGCAGAACCTCCAGCTCCAGTTTCGAATAGACCACCACCGTTCATCAATGGAACGATAGAAAGCATTTTTGCAGAAGTTCCAAGCTCAAGAATTGGGAAAAGGTCTGTTAAATAATCTCTCAATACGTTTCCTGAAACAGAAATAGTATCTTTTCCTTCTCTTGCTCTCTTAAGCGTTTCAGTCATAGCATCTTTTACATCAAGAATTCTGATGTCAAGACCTGTAGTATCGTAATCAGCAAGATATTTTTCTACTTTTTTGATGATTTCTCTGTCGTGAGCTCTTCCTTTATCTAACCAGAAAATAGCAGGAGTATCAGATAATCTTGATCTGTTCACCGCTAATTTTACCCAGTCCTGGATAGGAGCATCTTTAGTCTGACACATTCTGAAAATATCGTCTTTTTCTACCTTTTGAGAAAGAAGAACATTTCCAGCTTCATCCTGAACCTCTACAGTTCCGTCAGCAGACAATTGGAAAGTTTTGTCGTGAGAACCATATTCCTCAGCTTTCTGAGCCATTAAACCTACGTTTGGAACAGATCCCATTGTGGTAGGGTCCAGCTTTCCGTGCGCTTTCATATCATCAATTACAGACTGATAGAAACCTGCATAAGAACGGTCCGGAATGATACAAACAGTATCTTCTTCATTTCCGTCTTTGTTCCACATTTTACCTCCACCTCTTACAAGAGCAGCCATCGATGCGTCAACGATGATGTCTGAAGGAACGTGGAAGTTGGTAATTCCTTTATCAGAATTTACCATTGCTACTCTTGGTCCGTCAGCAAGGGCTTTTTCAATATCAGCTTTGATGTCAGCTTCCTGAGCATTTCCTTTGATTTTTTCGAAAAGATCAGCAAGACCATTATTTGGGTTGATGTCTAAAGATTTGAAAGTCTCAGCATATTTTGTAAATACTTCTTTGAAGAAAGTCTCTACGATAGCCCCGAAAATAATAGGGTCAGAGATTTTCATCATTGTAGCTTTAAGGTGAGCCGAAAGAAGTACATTTCTTTTCTTAGCTTCTTCAATAGCTTCCTGAACGAATACTTTCAAAGCATTAAGGTTCATTACAGAAGAATCAATCACCTCACCAGCCTGAAGACTGGCAAAATCTTTTAATACAGATTCAGAACCGTCATTTCCTTTGAATACGATTCTGTATTTTGTAGCATTTTCTAATGTTGTAGAAGTTTCTGTTCCGTAGAAATCACCGTTGTTCATGTGTGCTACGTCAGTTTGGCTGTCAGATGCCCAGTTACCCATTCTGTGAGGGTTTGCTTTTGCATAGTTCTTAACAGCTTTTGGAGCACGTCTGTCAGAGTTTCCTTCTCTTAATACAGGGTTTACGGCACTACCTAAAACTTTAGCATATTTAGCTTTGATGGCTTTTTCTTCATCATTTTTAGGCTCAGCAGGATAATTTGGAACGGCGAAACCTTTTGCCTGTAGCTCAGCGATTGCCGCATCCAACTGAGGAACAGAAGCTGAAATATTAGGTAATTTGATGATATTAGCCTCAGGTTTAGTTGCTAATTCTCCCAATTCTGCTAAAGCATCACCAATTTTCTGGTCATCTTTTAAAAACTCAGGAAAGTTAGCTAAAATTCTTCCTGCCAAAGAAATATCCGGAACTGCGATCTCAATGTCTGCTGATTTAGTGAAAGCTTTTACAATAGGTAAAAACGAGTGTGTAGCCAACATTGGAGCTTCATCAGTAAGTGTGTAATAGATTTTTGATTTTTCTGACATTATACTGTTATTTTTTATTTGAAAATTAAAGTCCCACAAATTTAGTAAATATCATTGTTTTATTTAAGATATTTCCATAAAAAATAGAGGCTTTTGAATCTTTAACTTCAGATCCGTGTAATTGCATCACTTCCGGTTGCATTATTATTTTTTTAAGGTTACAGACTTATAAGGAATTATATTTTAAGTCTGATTATCAGATGGGTGGTTTTTATTTTTACTTTAAGATTAATTTAACCATAATAAGACGGGAAAAATTTTCTTTTTTGATTAAATTTGAAAAACTAAAAAAATAAATATTATGTCAACGACAATCACTTTAAAAGGAAACGAAGTACACACAATAGGAACTTTACCATCTGTAGGAGCAACTGTAAAAGATTTTGCACTGGTAGATTCAGGTCTGAATGTAAAGACTCTTGAGACTTTTGAAGGTAAAAAGAAAGTATTCAATATTTTCCCAAGTATTGATACCCCTACTTGCGCAGCCTCTTCAAGAAAATTTAATGAAGAAGCTTCAAAATTAGACAATACAGTAATCATCAACGTTTCAAAAGATCTTCCGTTTGCATTAGGGAGATTCTGTGCCGCTGAAGGATTGAATAATGTAGAGACTCTTTCAGACTTCAGAAGCAGCTTTGGTGACGATTATGAAGTGACTATTGCAGATTCACCATTGAAAGGATTGTTGAGCCGCGCGGTAATCGTAACAGACGAAAACAACAAAGTGGTATATACAGAACAGGTTTCTGAAATTGCTGACGAGCCTAACTATGATGCAGCATTGGCAGCATTAAACCAATAGTAGAAATAATCTTTGTAAAAAGCCTTGTGAAATTTTTTTGCAGGGCTTTTTTTGAATGTAAAAACTTTAAAAATAACACCGAATGACGTCTGATAATTATGAAAAATATGGGGCGCTTTTTCAGGTAGACTCAGATCACTTTGAAGAATTCTACGCTTTACTTCAGGATACAAACCTTTTAAAATCAGATTTTTTTCTGAAACAAGGTGACAAATGCAGATACCTGGGCTTTATAAAAAAAGGAACGATCAGATGTTTCTATATCAATGATCAGGGGCGTGAGATCAACTTCGGATTCTATTTTGAAAATGATTTTTTTACAGATTATGAAAGTATCCTCTGTGATACCGTTTCCAATATGAATATTCAGGCCCTGGAAAACTGTGAGATATTGTTGCTGAGCAAAGATCATTTGCAGGCATTATATCAAAAAGAAGCCTATTGGCAAAAATTCGGACGGGTGATGAGTGAAAAAATTTATCTGGATGCCAAAAAAAGGATTGATGATTTAATATGCCTTTCACCCGAAAACAGATACCTCAACCTCCTGAGAAAAGAACCGCTCCTTTTCCAGAAAATTGCCCAGAAACATATTGCCAGTTACCTCGGAATTACCGAACAATCTCTTAGCCGTATAAGAGGCCGAATCGTAAATTAACTTAAGTTAACGCCTGATGATATTTAAGATAGTAGCTTTACTATCATCAAATTTTAATCATTATGGAACAAAAAGATTTAACCATTATTTTGGTACACGGAGCCTGGGGAGATGGTTCTCACTGGCAATACATCATTCCGTCTCTTGTACAGGCTGGGTATAAAGTAAGAAGTGTTCAGAATCCACTGACTTCCTTGCAGGACGATATTGATAAAACAAAAGATCTCATTGACGCTCAGGATGGGAAAGTTCTTTTAGTAGGACATTCCTATGGTGGCGCTGTGATTTCCGGAGCCGGAAACCATGATAAGGTAGCCGGACTGGTATATATTGCAGCCTTTGCGCCTGACGCAGGAGACAGTCTGGGATCTCTTTTAGGAAGAAGAGAATCTCCGGGTGGGGCAAGTATCTATCCTGATAGCAAAGGGTTTTTATGGATCAGATATGAAGAATTTCAGTCTGCATTCTGCCAGGATCTTGATGATGAAAAAGCATTGGTAATGGCATTGTCACAAAAACCTATTCACGGTCAGTGTTTTGGTGATGTAGCGGGTGAACCTGCCTGGAAAATACGCCCAAGTTGGTATCAGATCTCATTGCAGGACCGTATGATTCCTGCAGAAACAGAAAAAGAAATGGCAGAACGCCTTCAGCCGAAAAAGATAATTTCTTTAGATGCGGGCCATGCTTCGTTAGCATCACACCCTGAAGAAGTTACACAGCTTATTTTAGAAGCAGCTTCTTCACTATAAAATTTAAAATACTTATCAGTCACTTATAAAGCCTTGGGGAATTTTACGTAATTTCACAAGGCTTTTTAAATAGAATCAACATGGTGAAAAGAATTGTAGCCAATATCAGAACGAATAATCTGTCGAAGGCAGATCTTTTTTATCAGGAGATCCTTGAACTGGAGGTTTTGATGGATCACGGCTGGATTAAAACCCTGGGGAATGGTGAAGAAGCAAAAGTTCAGATCAGTTTTGCTGAGCAGGGCGGAAATGAAACCGAAGTTCCCGATCTTTCCATTGAAGTGGATAATGTAGATGAAATCTATGATAAAATGAAGAACGCAGGCTTTGAAATAAAGTACGAGTTGACCCATGAAGACTGGGGAGTTCGCAGGTTTTTTGTTGAAGACCCGTTTGGAAAGCTGATCAATATACTTACCCATTTATAAAACTGACTTATTATGAAAGCAGATCGTATTATTCCTATTTTCAGAATCTTCGACTACCAGAAAACTAAAGAATTCTATGTAGATTGGCTGGGATTTGAGATCGTCTGGGAACATTATTTTGCTGAAAATACTCCCGTGTATATGGAAGTGAAAAGAGAAAACATCATTTTCCATCTAAGTGAGCATCATGGAGACGGAACACCCGGAACCAGAGTTGCAATCTGGGGAGAAGGCGTTCCGCAATATCATAAAGAACTGATTGACAAAAAATATAAATACAACCGCCCCGGGCTTGAAAAAACATTCTACGGAGCAGTTTCCTTTACCGTTATTGATCCTTTCGGGAATAAAATTACATTCGAAGAGCCATACGATGAAGTAAAACACAAAGACCTGGAACTGTATTCGTATGAGTAATCAAGCCAACACAAGAAATCAGAAGTTTCAAGTACTTCAGGATACTGATCAAATGATTCTGATCATTAAAAATTAAGATGAATAAAGCGTACCTTTACACTTTAAAAAAATATAATGAAACGTTCAGGAACAGCAGATTTACCATTACACTACGGCAAAGTACCGCCGTGGCTGTATGAGCGTATGTCTGTTCTTGGGCTGTCTATTGTAGAAGTGATCCTGATGGATTATGGTAAAGATGAGGTGCTTCGTCGCCTGGCAGATCCATTCTGGTTTCAAAGCTTTGGTGCGGTGATGGGAATGGACTGGCATTCTTCAGGAATTACCACTTCTGTTATGGGAGCTTTGAAGCGCTCTATTAATCCGCATTCGCAATCATTGGGCCTCTATATCTGCGGCGGAAAAGGTAAATTTTCGAGAGAAACTCCGGCAGAATTGATCCGGATTGCGGATAAAACAGGGCTGAACGGAACAGAACTGGTAAAAGCCAGTAAACTTTCTGCCAAAGTAGATAATACAGCGATTCAGGATGGTTACCAGCTGTATCTGCACAATTTTATTCTTTCAGACAACGGAAACTGGAGCGTTATTCAGCAGGGAATGCATGAGTCTGACGGTACAGCGAGACGCTACCACTGGCATTCTGCAAATATAAAATCGTTCATTGAAGAACCGCATACCGGAATTAATGGGGTTTCGAGAGGGAATATAATGAACCTTACCGATGCTGAAGCGGCAGGAAACAGAAAAGGAATTCTGGATATTTCCCACACAGACTCTGCAGAAGTAATGAAAGACTTTTCAAGACTGATCCTTCCCGGGCATCATGACGTTCGGGCGTCTGATGTAGATCTGAAGCGTCTGGGCGCACTTTTGTATGTGACCCGGGAGCAGCAGCCTCAGAATTTTGAAGATCTGCTGATGCTTGAAGGAGTAGGGCCAAGAACATTGCAGTCTTTGGCTTTGGTAAGTGAGATCATCCACGGAGCACCTTCAAGATTTGCTGATCCGGCAAGGTTTTCTTTTGCTCATGGAGGAAAAGACGGGCATCCTTTTCCCGTTCCTACCCATACATATGATGAAAGCATCAGTATTCTCAGAAAAGGAATTGAAAAATCCAAATTGGGAAATACCGACAAACTGAATTCTTTAAATAAACTTCATCAGATTGTTGCGGCAACAGAAAAAGATTTTACTCCTGATTTTGATATTCAGGAAGTCATCAGAGAAGAAAGAGAGAACTCCTGGCGTTTCGGAGGGAAAACAGTGATGGGAGATGCTCAGAAACCAACTCCTCCAAAAGCGATTCAGCTGTCTTTGTTTTAATGATGTTCCGAGGTATAAATTTATCCTCCATGAATCCATTACAAATCTTAACATTCCTTATAACAACGACAAATTCCCGTATAACCATTCGTCTCCATTGGAGGGGTGGCAAAAATTCAAAGAACTTTTGACGGGGTGGTACTGTATATTATTCCGTTTAATTTTTGTTCTAGCTAAAATACTTTAATTACAGCGAGGTATGTAATCTTTTTGGTGTTTTGTTTAATAATTATTACCATTAATTCAATTAAAAATTTTAATTTTAATAACTTAAAAAAATAAACCTGATGACCAATAAATCCCTGGAAGTATGCTATGATTTTCCATTTTTTATGCAGGAAGAGCTGGATGAAATCTTTAAAGCCCATGAAAAAACATCATTCCAAAAAGGTGATTTTATCCTGGAAGAAGGGAAAACGGCCAATGAATACTATATTCTGGACAGTGGGCTGGCCCGTTCGTTCGTTAATGATTTTAACGGAAACGAGGTGACGACTCACTTTTTTGTAGAGAATGAGGTGATTATTGAAGTTTTATCCATGTTTCAAAGGGTGCCGTCTCAGGAAAATATTGTCTGCATTACAGACTGTGAATGTTGGAAGCTTGATTATGATACCTTTCAGGAGCTGTTCCATAAAATTCCCAACCTTAGAGAATGGGGAAGAGCATGGATGTCGAAAGAGCTTTTCGCCTATAAACAAAGATCTGTAGAAATGTTTACGCTTTCTGCGACGAAAAGGTACCTTAACCTGCTAGAACAGAAATCCAAGGTTATACAGTTTGCTCCTCTTAAACAGATCGCTTCTTATCTGGGTGTTACAGACACTTCGCTGAGTCGTATCCGTAAAGAATTGGTTTCCCATTCCAGGAAAAATTAAATCTTGCCTTATGACAAGTTGATTTTCATTCTGCCTTGGTAATTTTGGTTAAAAGTTTAACACCAAAAATTACGAGAATGAAAGCGAATCAAATTTACGTGAACTTTCCGGTAAAAGATGTTCAGAAAACAAAAGAATTCTGGACAAAGCTGGGTTTTTCTATTAACGAGCAATTTTCGGATGATAAAGCTGCTTGCGTTATGATCAATGAAGGCAGCATCTATATCATGTTTCTTGTGGAAGACTATTTCCGGACCTTTATCGACAGACCTGTTGCTCCGGCCAATACTACACAGGTTCTGGTTTCTATAGGACTCAGCAGCAGAGAAGAAGTAGATCGTGTGGTAAATACTGCTCTGGAGAATGGTGCCTATCAACACGAAGAACCCGAGGATTACGGATGGATGTATCAGAATTCTTTTTGGGATCCGGATGGACATGGCTGGAATATCACATTTGCAGATCTTTCCCAAATGCCGGCACAATAGTCAACACTATGGAGAATATTAATCTTGCCGTATGACAAGTAGATTGTTAACTCCTCTTCATAACTTTGATTCAAAGTTTAACACCAAAAAATTATAATATGAATATCAATCAGATTTATGTCAACTTACCCGTAAAAGACGTACAAAAAACCAGAGACTTCTGGACAACGTTGGGTTTTGCAATCAATGAACAGTTTTCAAATGAAAAAGCAGTCTCTGTGGTGATGAAAGAAGACCAGATCTACACCATGTTTCTGAAAGAAGAATTTTTTCAAACCTTTACCAACAGACCTTCTGCGAAAGGAGATACCACACAGGTGCTTCTTGCCATCAGTGTAGACAGCCGTGAAAAAGTAGACTGGATCGTAAAAACAGCCATCGAAAACGGAGGTTCCAAATATAGTGAACCTATGGACCACGGATGGATGTATCAGAGCGCTTTTGCTGATATAGACGGGCATCAGTGGGAAGTGATGTTTGCAGATGCTTCTCAATTTCCTACGGAATCAGTGTAGTCACTCATATCATATCATCAATATGGAAACACTGTCAAACGAAATAGCATTAGTGAAAAACCAGATCGATATTACCTACAAAGTAGTTTCTATCAATACAGAAGGGATCACTCATGAAGAATCGATGATTTTCCCCGACGGAGAAGCCAATTGTATGAATTGGGTTCTGGGACATCTGATCTATGTCAGAAATGGTTTGCTTAATATTCTGGGTGAAGAACCGATATGGGACAAAGAGTCATTCTCGGGATATAACAGAGGAGCAATTGCTTTGGAGAGAAAAGAGGAATTTGTCAATTTTGAAGAACTCAAGTCTTATTTAAAGCAGTCTCAGGATAAATTAGACACAAAGCTGAATACTCTTGAACATTTCAGTGCTGAGCAGATTGCAGATATTGCAACACTTTGTTTTCACGAGAATTATCATAGCGGGCAGCTTGGATATATACGCAGGCTTCTGGGAAAACCGGGAGGAATAAAATAAATCGACAGAAAATTTCCGGAGGCTGGAAAACTGTAAGATCTTCTCAATCATAGATTACAGTGAAATCAAAGGTTTACGATACAGTTTTTATTCCTGCCAACACACTAATTGTTTTATTAATGTATTCGTGCAGGATTCAATTTTATCACAGATAAAATCTTTGCGCCTAAAATATACAGATTATCAATCATTTTGCGCCTTTACACTTTCCAACTCCCTTTAATTTTCAATATCAAAAAAACAAAATAATGGACACGCCAAAATCAAAAAAAATGGAGCTTGTCATTCCGGCATACAGAATGCATAGCCAAAGCTTTATGAATGTTCTGGAAGGTATTTCCGAAGAAGATGCATTAAAAAGAATAGAAAATAAAACCAATCATATTGTGTGGATGGCAGGAAACTTCGTCAACATGCGCTATGGACTGGGCTGGGTACTTGGCTTACAGGAGCAGGATCCTAATAATGATCTTTTCTTCCAGGGAAAAGCACTGGATGAAAGTATTCAATACCCAACGTTAGCTGATCTGAAGAAAAACTTTCATGACATCTCTGCCAAAGTATACCAAAAATTATCGGAAGTTTCAGATGAAGAGCTAGATGAGATCTTTGAAATCGGGATGAATATTCCTTTCATCAAAGAAACTAAACTCAATTTTGTAGGAATGTGCATCGGCAGGGAAGATTATCTCTGCGGACAGATAGGCCTGATGCGCAGAATTCTGAACTATCCGGGAATGAAATATGATGTGGATGAAAACCTTAAATATTAATCTATGGATCCCGTAGAAAAAGGCTACAAAAAGGTTAATGGAATCCAGCTGTACTATGAAATCTATGGCTCTGGAAAACCATTGGTACTTATTCATGGCGGAGGTTCATCTATTTTGTATGATTTTAAAGAAGTCATTGCCAGGCTGCATAACCAATTTCAGCTGATTGGGATTGATCTGCAGAATCATGGGCGGAGTGAGCACCGTGATATTCCTGAAACTTTCGAGCAGGATGCCCACGACGTCGCTGCACTTTTAAAAGAAATCCATATTGAGAAAGCTTCTTTCTGGGGATTCAGCAATGGAGGAAATACGGTGATGCAGATTGCTCATCACTACCCGGGAATTGTAGAGAAACTCATTGTTGCTTCAGCATTTTATAAAAGGGCCGGAATGATCGATGGTTTCTTCGAAGGCATGATGGAAGCTACTTTTGAATCGATGCCAGAACCCCTTAAAATCAATTTTTTGAACCTTAATCCGGATTTTTCAAAACTGGAAAACCTTTTCGATAAAGACTGTAAAAGGATGCAGACTTTTGAAGACTGGGATGACAAGGTTCTCGCATCCATAGAATCTCCGACCTTATTTATCAGTGGTGATAGAGACGTTATGAAACCTGAGCATACTGTAGCGATGTGGAGGCTTGTGAAAGATGCCCGGATGATGATCCTTCCCGGTACACATGGGGTTTATATGATGGCTGACTTTGATGGCAGCGTCAATGAAAATTTAATCAACTTTACTGTTAAAGAAATAGAGACATTTTTAAACAATTAATATTCAAAATAATAACATTTAAAATTAAAAATCATGGCTAAATTAAATCCGTATTTAAATTTCGATGGAACTGCTGAGGAAGCGTTCAATTTTTACAGATCTGTTTTTGGAGGAGACTTCGTGGGAGAGATTCATAAAATGGGAAATGCTCCCGGTACAGAAAACCTTTCGGATGAAGAAAAAAACAGAGTGATGCATATTGCATTGCCGATTGGTGGTGACCTTTTAATGGCTTCTGATATTGTTCCCAGCTTTGGACAGAAACTGAATGTAGGAAACAATAATTATGTTTCTATTTTCCCGGATTCCAGAGAAGAAGCAGACAGACTTTTCAAAGGTCTTTCTGAAGGTGGGAACGTAGAAATGCCTATTGAAGACCAGTTCTGGGGCGACTACTTTGGAAGTTTCCAGGATAAATATGGGGTTCATTGGATGGTAAATTATAATGAAGAATACGCAAAATAATCTTATATTTAACTCAATTTATTAAGAGAGGTGCCCATTTTTGGGCAGCTCTTTTGTTCCACTATTAAAAACAGAACTATGGATCCAATTAAAATAGACATTACGATTTTAGCACCAGTAGAAAAAGTATGGAATTACTTCAACGAACCGAAGCATATTACAAAATGGAACTTTGCTCATGAAAGCTGGCATTGTCCTAGTTCTGAAAATGACCTGAAGGTAGGGGGTAAATTCAAAAACAAAATGGAAGCTAAAGATAAAAGTTTTGCCTTTGATTTTGAAGGGGTATATGATGAAGTAGTTCCCCATAAAAATATAAAATATCATATGGAAGACGGAAGAAAAGTAGAGGTGATTTTCGATAAAGTAGATGAAAATACTACAAAAGTTACCGAAATTTTTGATCCGGAGAAACAAAATTCCGTGGAAATGCAGAGAGACGGCTGGTATGCTATTCTCAACAATTTCCACAAGTATGTTGAGAATCATTAAAAATATTTTTTGTAGCCATGATCAATTTAGTTATCATGTCAAAGAGTTTAAATTTTATTTATGCAGTGAACTACGATCCTGCAGAAGGGTTTCTTCATGGAGTGCTTGCGATCCCGGCAAGAAGAGCTCTGGAAAAGGAAAAAATAGATTCTTTGGAAAAGCTGTCCGGATATTCTGAAAAAGAAATTCTACAGCTTCATGGTTTCGGAAAAAATGCAATGATGAAACTGAAAGATTATATGAAGGAGCATCAGGTGTTTTTTAAGGAAGCATAAATACATATAAAGTGAGAAAAAATTTATAGTGCCATTGCGGTCAGAACGAAATAAACTTCTTCTGAATGCAAAGGCAGAGGTTTTCTTTTGCTTTATATTTTCTTTATTATGAAGCATTATTATTGCGAATCACGCAATACGAAACATAGAATCCGGCTACCAAAAAATGCTCGTAGCAGATAGATCAATTGATCTGTTTATTCAGTCAGAAAAATAATGAAACTATAGATAATCAATATTAAAATTTAAACTTATGAATAACGATATTTTTCCATGCCTTTGGTATGATGGAGATGCCAAACAGTCTGCAGAATTCTACTGTAAAGTTTTTGATGGTGAAATTACCGCAGATACTCCTGTAGTAATGAATGTTGATCTGTTTGGGCAAAGACTGATGCTGCTGAACGGTGGTCCGCAGTTTAAAAAAAATCCGTCAGTTTCTTTTATGGTGATGTGTGACACTGAAGATGAGGTTCAGAAATATTGGGATCAACTGGTTGAAGGAGGAATGGCTTTAATGGAGCTAGGATCTTATTCCTGGAGTAAAAAATATGGCTGGGTGCAGGATCAATATGGAGTTACATGGCAATTGTTCTTAGGAGAAAACAGTAGTGGTCAGAAAATAGTTCCAACCCTGATGTTTATTCATCAGAATAACGGGAAAGCTAAAGAAGCTATGGAACTTTATACCCGGACTTTTCCAAATTCACATATAGGAAATATACTGACTTATGGAGCAGGAGGAGAGGGTCATGATATTCAGGAACCGGCGGAGAATGTTCAGCATGCCCATTTTATGATCAACAATTACAGTCTATTCTGTATGGACAATTCTTATGATCATCAATTTGATTTTAATGAAGGAATTTCGATGGTTGTCATGACTGACGATCAGCAGCAGACCGATCACTACTGGAATATACTTACTTCAGACGGAGGGCAGGAAAGTATGTGCGGGTGGCTGAAAGATAAATTTGGCTTTAGTTGGCAGATTGTTCCTAAAAGACTGATCCAGCTGATGAATGATTCTGATCAGGAAAAAGCCTATAAAGTCGTACAGGCGATGATGAAAATGCAGAAAATTATTATTCAGGATTTGGAGGATGCTTATCATTCATAAATTATTTTCGGCGTATTGTTTGATGTAATTTAGGAAAAGGTTTGCGTATGAAAACCCAGAACAAATCCAAATCCAAATCAAAAGTCCCTAAAGAAGGCTTATTTCCGGAAATCATCAGGAATGATTATCTGGGAAGCCAGAAGCTATTAGGAAAGAAAGCTGTGATTTCCGGGGGAGACAGTGGAATAGGACAGGCAGTAGCTGTTCATTTTGCAAGAGAAGGTGCAGATGTTGCTGTCATTTATAAAGAAAGTGATGACGATGCCAAAGAAACCAAAAAGCTGGTAGAAAAAGAAGGACAGACATGTTTTTTGATCAAAGGAGATCTTACCCGAAAAGCTTTCAGAACCAAATGTGCGGATAAGATCAAAGCTGAATGGAAAAACCTGGATATTCTGGTTAATAATGCCGGAATTCATACTTCAAAAAACACGCTGGAAAAAATTTCTGATGAGCAGATTTTGGAAACATTTGATACCAATATCATTTCAATGATCTCTTTCACCAGAAATTTACTCCCTTTAATGGCTAAAGATAGCAGGATTATTTGCACAACTTCCGTAACGGCGTATCGTGGAAGTAATCACCTGATTGACTATGCTGCAACGAAAGGCGCTGTCTTATCCTTTATCCGTTCGCTGGCTGATAATCTCGCGGAAAAAAGAATTCTGGTGAACGGAATTGCTCCGGGACCTATATGGACCCCTTTGGTAAAAGAAGCTTTTGATGATCTGTCAGCTTTCGGGAAAGATACCCCGTTGAAGCGTGCGGGACAGCCTTCAGAAGTCGCTCCTGCTTATGTTTTTCTGGCTTCTAAAGACGCCAGTTATATTACAGGAGAGGTGATTCATATTAATGGAGGTGATTTTGTAGGGGGATAGCTGGAAATTGTACTCAAACATTTTTTTGTCTAAATACTATTGAGCCTTTAATTCTAATTGCTAAAAAATAAAAATATGCAACAATTGTCATACGAAATTGAGATCAATGCAGAGCCGGAAAAGGTATGGAGTGTCCTGTGGGGAGGTATTACCTACAGACAATGGACAACAGCTTTTACAGAAGGCTCTTTTTATGAAGGTGTTCTGGAAGAGAAGAATATTATTAAATTTTTTGATCCCAAGCATAACGGGATGTACAGCCGTGTTGAAAAAGTGATTCCTAATGAGGAAATAAAGTTTCTGCATCTTGGTGAAATCTATGAAGGAATTGAAGTTCCTAAGGATTGGGGTGAAGCGACAGAAGCTTATTTTCTTGAGGAAAATGAAGAAGGTACCTTATTGAAAATAAAAATTCAGACGCCTGAAGAGTTTAAAGATTTCTTTGAAGAAAAATTTCCGAAAGCAATGACGATCATTAAACATCTTTCAGAAAATCAGCTCTGAATGAGAATTCACCAGAAGCTGTACATAATATAAGATTCAAATCAATCACTAAAATTTTATTTATGGAAACCTTATCTTATGAAACAATAATCGATGCTCCCTTACAGAAGGTTTGGGAAATTCTCTGGGATCCGAAAACATATAGCGAATGGACGCAGTATTTTGGAGCAGGATCTATCATGAAATCTGATTGGAAAGTAGGTGGAAAAACGTATTTTCTGAATGCTCAGGGAGAAGGAATGGTTTCTACCATTGACAGTCTGGATGAACCGAATCAAATCATCTTTAAACATCTGGGAATGATTGATAAGGATGGCAATGAAGATATTTACAGCAAGGAAGTGATGGAATGGAGCGGAGCTTTTGAAAAGTATTTTTTAATAGATTTTGGCGGAAAAACCAAGCTTCATGCTGAGGTTCAGGTGGAGAAAGAATGGCAGGATCATATGAATACAGGTTTTACCAAAGGATTGATCGTGGTGAAAAGCCTGGCAGAAGGTGTAAATCTTAGTTCTGTATAAAGGGATTAAGAATATTCTAAACTTACAGTAAAATATGAAATTACTTACCATCCTTTTTGCTACTTTTATACTGGCTTTGCTGGGTACTTTGATATTTCATGGAAAACCGGATCTTGTATTTTCAGGAAATCTCGGAATGGCAGTTTTCATCATATTTACAGGATTTTCTCATTTTAAATTTCAAAAAGGAATGGCGATGATGATTCCGGATTTTATTCCTGCCAAAATGTTTTGGGTATATTGTACAGGATTGATAGAAATTGCTGCCGGACTTGGGCTGATGATTCCCCCGATTCGTGAGCTTACTGCCATTTTATTAATCGTTTTTTATATATTGGTCTTTATTGCCAATATCAATTCTTCCAGAAAGAATATCAATATCTTTAAAGCTGATTATACGGGGCCGGGCATGAAATATCTTTATTATCAGAGAATTCCAATGCAGATTATTCTGATTGCCTGGACATGGTATTTCGGAATTTATTTGGCTTAATGTAAAGAGATAAATGAATCAGATACTGATGGTCGGAAATCTTTCCGACCATTTTTTGATTTCTCCTTGGGCAGGGTTGAAAACCCTGCCCAAGGAGAAATCAAAAAAAAAATTAAATTTATTAAAGTAAAACCAAAAGGATAACCGTCATAGCAATATGGAGGTTGTCGAAAAAATAACAATGCCACAAAAGGAGAAAGAAAGCATCATCTCACAGACCGTTTCCAACTACGGAGGGAAGCTGATGTCCTATATTCGTCCCAAAGTGAAAAACACAGAAGATGCGGAAGATATTCTGCAGGAAGTGTGGTATCAGTTCAGTAGTCTTACCAATCTTTCCGAGATCGTGAATGTGGGAGGCTGGCTGTACAGGGTGACGGCGAATAAAATTACGGACCGTTACCGTAAAAAGAAAACAGAAAATCTTGAAGACTTTGTCTATGAGGATGAAGATGGTAGTTTCTCTATCAAGGACATCCTGCTGATGGACGAAAGCGCTGGTCCTGAGGTAAAGATGTTTCAGGATGAAATCTGGAAAAAATTGTTTGAAGCACTTGATGAACTTCCCGAAAAACAAAGGCTGGTCTACGTAGAAAACGAACTGAACGACAAAACCCTCCAGGAGATCGCCGATGAACAGGAAGAAAACATCAAGACCATTATCAGTAGAAAAAACTATGCTGTGAAGCATTTAAGAAACAGACTGAGAAGATTATACGAAGATTTAAAAAGTTAGAAAAAGAAATTATGAATTATAAACACAAAAAGGGTTGGATTTTTTTATTGTTATGTCCACCATTGATCTTAGCCGCTGTTACATGGATTGTCATGCTGCTTTGGAACTGCCTGCTTCCGGAAATCTTAGGTGTAAAGTCCATTACATTCTGGCAGGCGATGGGAATTCTGATCCTGAGTAAAATTCTTTTTGGAGGCTTCCATTTCGGTAAAGGAATGAAAGACCTCAAAGAAAGAAAAATGAGAGAAAAAATGGCGGGCTGGTCTCCCGAAGAAAGAGAAAAATTTAAAGAAGTATGGAGAAATAAATGCTCCGGAGGATTCTTCAACAGAAATAACGAATAATTTAAAAATTTTAAAGAAGTAGTAAAGTAAAATTAAAATTCATTCGTCTCTATAAAAAACAAGAAGTAGTAAAATTTAAAATTTTGAAAAAATGAAAAATTCAGCATTAAAAGGAGCTCTTGGAGCATTAGCCGTTGTGGGTGTAGCCTTAATCGCTAAAAAAGCAGTACAAAGAAAAAGATTTATCAAAGGTATTTTCGATGAATACGGAATCAAAGAAAAGTCCCCTTTCGGGTTGGCAGATAAGATCAGAGAAATGAATGAGGAGGAGTATCAGGAACTGAAAGGAAAATTCAAAAAAGAATTCCATTCAAGATGTTGCAGAAAGGATAATACCTGCGAAGCATAAGAAGTAAAAGACTAAATTGAAATTGTTTAATTCCGGCTCGGGGAAGCTTCGCTTCCCGAGCCGGAATTTTTTTATTGATAAGCTAATCAAAGTATTTAAACAGTAAATTTGTGATTCTTTATTAATCCTATGAATTTCAGAAATATTTTTATCACAGCATTGTCATTTCTCTCCGCCATCATGTATGGGCAGAACTCTCAGCAGAAGCATTATATTTTCTTTCTGCATAATAAATTTTTAGAAGATCATACGTTTGAGGAGGCCCATCCCAAATATGGAGTTGCAGAATATGAAGCCATCCTTAATCAATTAAAAGAAAAGAATACCGTCATCATTTCTGAAAAACGAAAACCGAATACTGATCCTGCAGTGTATGCCCGAAAAGTGATACATCAAATCGACAGCCTGATGAAAAAAGGAATCCCGGCCGGAAGGATCGCGGTGGTAGGAACTTCTCAGGGAGGGTATATTGCACAATATGTATCCTATTATAAGAAGAATCCGCAATTGAAATTTGTCTTCATTGGGGCCAGTTTTAAAGATGATTCTTTGGAAAAAGATAGCAATTTCAAATTGTATGGAAGGATTCTTTCCATTACGGAAAAGTCAGACGATGGGCATGTGCTGTTGTCTAAGGAACAGAGGTTTATCAGATCGGATGTTAAAGATTTTAAAGAATTGGAACTTAATACAGGTTTGCATCACGGCTTTTTATTCAAAGCTCTGAAAGACTGGATTGTTCCTGCTAAGAATTGGGTCTATCATAAATAGACTGATGGTTTACCTTGCTTGGGCTAAAATGATAAGGGCGCTGATGAGGCGTCCTTATCATTTGTAGATAGAGTCAAAATCTTTATATTTCGAAAACGGCATATCTTATAAAAATACGTCGAATTTTCAACATACTATTTCAGTAAAACGGCAGCAATTGCCAGTAGGGCAGGCAGAGCCTGGACAAAAAATATTTTCTTTGTGGCAGAAATGGCCCCATAGATTCCTGCTACAGCTACACAGCCCAGAAAGAATAAAGCGATATTATTCTGCCATTGCGGATCTTTAATCAGAAAAGACCAGATCAGGCCTGCTGCCAGAAACCCGTTATACAATCCCTGGTTGGCAGCCAATCCTTTTGTTGGCTTGAACATTTCTGCAGGTAGGGCAGCTTTGAATACTTCCTTTCCTTTGGTTTCCCAGGCGAACATTTCCATCCACAGAATGTAAAGATGTTCCAGGGCAACAACGGCGATCAGAATTTTGGCAATGACTTCCATGATTTAATATTTTTGTCATTGTAAAACTAAAAAAATAAAGTTAAGTTTGAGTACTCAATTCTAAAGATGGATAATTTCAAGGCACATTTAAATAAATTCATTACCGTAACGGATGAAGAATACATTTCAATTTTTTCATTCTTCGAGGTATTGAAGGTGAAGAAGAAACAGAGTCTGATGCTGGATGGCGAAATTTGCAGAAATATGTATTTTGTAGTGGAAGGCTGTCTGAGAAAATATTTTATTAATGAAAAAGGAGTAGAGCATACCACTCAGTTTGCCATAGAAAACTGGTGGATTACCGATACATTTGCTTATGAAAGACAGCTGCAGACAGATTTTAATATTCAGTCTGTAGAGAAATCTACCATTCTTGTCATTGATTTTAAAAGTCAGGAATTATTACTCGAGAAACATCCTGTGATGGAAAAATATTTCAGAATTATTTATCAAAGAGCTTATGCGGCTTCTGAAAGAAAAATCCGTTATCTGTCAGAATACTCACGGGAAGAGTTATATGTTCATTTCAGTACGCTGTATCCTTGGTTTATTCAGAGGATGCCTCAATATCTTGTAGCCTCATTTCTTGGTTTTACTCCGGAATATTTAAGTGAAATTAAAGCAAAATTACGTTCTTAAACCAGTTTAAGTTTTTTACAGATTATAAACCGGAAATTTGTCATGTAATTAAAAGCTAATGTAATGACAGATCAACGAAATCAATTCCCACAGCTGTTTTTAAGACTGGCTCTTTCTGTAACCATGCTTTCAGCAGTGGCTGATCGGTTCGGATGGTGGAGTGCCGAAAATTCTTCATGGGGAAATATGAAGAGTTTTGAAGAATATACAAGATCACTGACCTTTTTTCTTCCCGAAGCTTTGAGCACCTTTTCAGCCTATGCAGCCACCTTTTTGGAAATTCTTTTTCCATTGATGCTTATAGTAGGCTTTAAAACAAGAATTGCAGCCTATGGAAGCAGTATTTTACTATTGATTTTTGCTGTTTCAATGACTATTGCATTAGGTTCTAAGGCTCCGCTCAATTATTCGGTTTGGGTAGGAAGTGCGGCGGCTCTTCTATTGGCTGTTCAACAACAATATTCTTTTAGTATCGATCATTTAACCAAAAAATAAATATAATGAGTGCAAGATTTAACATGGCAACTACAGATGCTGCCGCTTATAAAGCAATGTTGGGATTAGAAGGGTATTTACAGAATACTTCCCTAACCCATATTCAAAAGGAATTAATTAAAATCAGGGCTTCCCAGATCAATAAATGTGCTTTCTGTCTTGATATGCATACCAAAGATGCTCTTAAATATGGAGAGACAGCACAAAGAATCTTTATTCTGGATGGCTGGACAGAAGCTAAAGAGTTTTTTACAGAAGAAGAACAGGTGCTTTTGGCGATGACTGAAGAAATCACTTTAATCAGTCACAAAGGGTTAACAGATGAAACGTATCAGAAAGCTAAAACATTCTTTGACGAAGCCCAGATTGCACAGATTATTATGGCGATTATCACCATCAATGCATGGAACAGAATTGCAATAAGTACACATTTACCAATTGCAAAATAGGGATAAGGTAGGGAAGATGGAAGATGGCGGCTGGGAGTTAATTAAGACGGTATAATAACCGCGGTTTACTATACAAAAAAGAGCTTTTCAATAATGAAGAGCTCTTTTTTATGATGATGAATGATAAAGCGGGAAGCTTCCCTTGGTATTAATTCTAAAATAAATCTTAATGGTTGATGATTAAGTTCGTGTATGAGAAATACTTCACTACTTTGTTATTCAAAATTATATTTAATAAATAGCGACCGGATTCACATTCACCTGAGTAGAACCTACATACAGAGGCTGTCCCAATACGAATAGGAATTCCCATACTTTTTGTTTTACTAATGGGCGGGTATCAATTAATTCTAAATTATAGATCCCCTTTTTTGCCAGCATATATTGGTTGATCGGAAACTCTTCTTTACTTTTTGGGTTGGGATAAACCTCAGAAGCCCAGGTATCACCACCGAAAGCAACAATTCCTTGATCAGCAAGCCATTTTGCGGCATCCATTCCGATTCCCGGTTCAGTTTCCAAGAATTGTTTGTTGTCTTTAATCTTCAGGATTAACAAGGGTTTGTGCGTTTAATGCAATGCTGTTGATGGTCAATAGGGTGATTAGCCCGAACATTTTGATCAGATTCTTTTTCATTTTTTATGATGTATAGTTAAAAAGAAAGGAAGTTGGGAGCTGGAAGAGGGGAGTTGTTGATGTCGTTTAACAACTAGCATTCCGTTTATTGAAATAATGCTTCCGGTTTTGCTTTCTCTGGGTAAAAAAGAAGGAAGCGGGGAGATAGGAGCTGGAAGTTCTTGAAGTCTTTCAATAGCTGGTATTTTATTGATCATATTTAGCAGACTGTAAGTTTACCATACACGTTAGTGTTTTCAACTTCACATTTCTACCTACAGTCTGATAATCATTTTGAATCATAAGATTGAAAATTCCTGATAACCTGATAGAACTTCCATCCTCCTGCTTCCATCTCCCAGCTTTTACATTAAATCTCGCTTAAAGCAGCGTTGATGAAGTTCAATTCTTCCTGAGAAAGGTTGATGTCCATTGCTTTTGCATTATCAATAGCTTGCTCTGCATTTCTGGCTCCTGCTAATACTACTGTAATGGCGGGTTGTAAAGTAGTCCATCTTAATACTAATTGAGAAAGACTTGCTCCTTTTTCCTGAGCAATTGGTTCTATTTTTTCCAGGAAAGTTTTTACTTTATTTAAATCAAACTGTGAGAAATAACCGTTTCTATGGTCGTTGTCTTTTAATTTGTTATCCTTGAAATATTTACCGGTTAAAAGACCTCTTTCCATTGGGCTGTATACAATGATCCCTGAATTGTTTTCTAAAGAATAAGGAACAAGATCACTCTCAATAGCACGGTTCAGCATGCTGTAAGAAACCTGATTGCTTGCTAATTTAAATGTTCTGTTGGCCTCTTCCATTTGGACAACACTATAATTACTTACCCCGGCAGTACGGATCTTTCCTTGTTGGATTAGTAACTCCATAGCTTCCATTGTTTCGCTGATAGCTGTTGTACTGTCTGCCCAGTGAAGTTGTAAAAGGTCGATATAATCAGTACCCAGTCTTTTTAAACTTTCTTCAACCTCTTTGATGATGTTTTCTTTAGAAGCGAATTTATAAACAGGAATTATCTTTCCTTCATCTTCAGCGTCAAAGAAAAATTCTCCTTTTCCGTTGTTGCTTCCGTCCCATACCAAACCGAATTTAGTTAAAAGCTGGATTTTTGAACGGTCTTTTCCTTTGATTGCTTCACCAATCATTTCTTCACTTAATCCGAACCCATAGAAAGGTGCTGTATCAATAGAAGTGACTCCATGATCCAATGAGGCGTGAATAGAGTTAATAGAATCCTGTTTTTCATTACCACCCCACATATTACCACCGATGGCAAAAGCTCCGTGAGTGATGGTTGATAATTCTAAATCTGTATTTCCTAATTTTCTGTATTCCATTTTATTTACTGTTTAATTCTTTTACAATAGCCTCTCCAACGCTCTTGGCAGACTGAGGATTCTGGCCTGTGATCACCCTTTGATCGGTCACCACATGATTCTGCCAAAGCCCGGATTTTTCAAATTTTGCCCCTCTTTCTTTTAACTTGTTTTCCAGCGAGAAAGGAACAACGTTGGTTAATTTTACTGCAGCCTCCTCTTCATTCGTGAAAGCATTGATCTTCTTTCCGTCTACCAGATATTTTCCGTTATTAAGTTTGATATTCACCAGACCTGCCGGACCATGACATACACCTGCTACAATACCTCCGTTTTCATAGATTTTTGAAGCAATATTGGCCAGTTCTTTATTATCTGCAAAGTCCCACATCGCTCCATGTCCGCCAGCATAAAAGATGGTTGAATACTCTTTGGGGTTCACCTGTGATGGTTTCAAAGAATGGTCTATCTTATTTTTGTATTCCTTATTTTCCCAGAATTCTTTGTTGACAGGATCTTTCAAATCAAATCCGTCAACCGGCGGAGTTCCGCCTTTCGGGCTTACAAAGTCAATTTCATATCCTGCATGGTGAAGAACTTCCCAGGGATGTGAAACTTCGCCCAGATAATACCCTGTGTCTTCTCCTGTACTGCCTTTCTTGTCATGGCTGGTTACAACGAATAAGATTTTCTTTTTCATATCAGTAGATTTTTGGTTTTGAGCCTGAATAGAGCCTATTGTGAAAAGACTGAGAAATAAAAGTGTCAGTTTTTTCATTCTTTAAATAAGGGTGGTGATATAAAGTTGTGGTATTTCCTGAAGTTTTTCATCAATCAAAGCTCCAAAAGCTTTAATGTAAGGTTGTTCATTATGCTTTGCCAATCCTTCTTCACTTTTCCAGATTTCGTAGAATACAAAATGATTTTTGTCTTCGATGCCCTGGTGAAGATTATACAATTCGCAGGCTTCTTCTTTTCTGGTCTCTTTTACCATATTCTGAAGAACTTCCAATACTTCCGAACGGTATTCCTCTCTAGCTTTAATAACTGCGGTAAGGTGAATTTTCATTATACTAATTCCGGTTTTAATTCTTTTTCAAATACATTTTTCACGTGCTCTCTGTAAAGCTTCATATCACGTTCTACATTGGCATTCTTTTCTACATCATGGAAGTGGAAGCTGTCCATTTTTTCCAGAGATACGAAAGCGTTCATTCTGTGGAATCCAAATAAAGGTCCTTCATCTACACTTTTCTCATCAAAAAACTCTCCGGGAAGCGTAAAGGCTGTAGCAGGTGCATTCCAGCTGGTTGTCAGCATATATTTTCTTCCGCCAAGCATTCCTCCCGTTCCATAGTTGATCTCTGGGTTTGCGGCATTTCTTCCATCACTCATATAAATACCTTTGGCATGGCCGGCCGTGAAAACTTCATCAATATATTTTTTCAGTCCGTTAGGAAGCTGGAACCACCAGATAGGAGTGTGGTAAATGATATAATCTGCCCAAACAAATTTCTGTACTTCTTCATGTTTGTCATAGTTTTCACTTACATTTGTAACCTTTACTTCTACATTATCAAATTCTTTAAGAACGGTCAATGTATTTTCTGCGATAGTCTGATTATATTTTCCCCCGGAATGTCCAAAGTTCTGTCCTCCGTTGATGATTAATACTTTTTTCATTTTTTTATGATTGTTTAAATTTTACTCTGCAAAGTTACCATGGAGTTTTGTATAATAAAAATAATATAAATTATAGTTATGTATCAGAATATTTATATTATTGGTTTGAACGTATTGTGAATGGTAAATGGTAATTCGCATCGCCTGTCAATTTTTATAATTTACACTGATTCACTTGCGAAACAAAATGGAAGATTGACTTTATTAAGCAAAAATTTACCTTTTCATGGTAAAATGTCATATCATCTTTCCTCTGAAATTTCTTTCCGTCTTGTAAATTTGATTAACAAATTGACAGATAATGATACAGATAGCCGTTTTCAGTGATGTACATGGGAATCTTCCGGCATTGGACGTAGTGTTGAAGGATATTGAACAGAGGGGAATTCATCAGAAATTCTGTCTGGGCGATCTTGTAGACTTTGCGCCTTGGGGAAATGAAGTGATAGAAAAGATCAAAAGCTTAAACATCCCTTGCATACTGGGAAATCACGATGAAAGAATCGCTTTCAATTTACCTGTTTTTCCTTTATCAAAACATTCTGAAGAAGAAACGAAGGCAAGATTTGTAGCTATTGATCATTCTAAGAAAAATATCACAGAAGCCAACAAAAAGTATCTTTCCGAACTTCCTTTTCATTTAAAATTAAACTATAAAACAGGGAATAGGCATTGGAATATTCAGTTGGTGCATTCCAGTCTTGAAAGCAATGATACCTATTTATATGAATCAGAAAATGATGAGGTCTTTACAAATATGCTGGAAGATTCGAAAGCTGATCTGATTGTAATGGGGCATACTCATTTATCCTTTACAAAACAGTTTGAAAACAAAAAATGGGCTGTCAACTGTGGTTCTGTAGGCCGATCTAAGGAAGCCAACAGATTGGCTTCCTATGTAATCCTGACCTTGGATGATAAAAAGATCATTCCTGAAATTGTACAGTTGAGCTATCCACTTGAAGAAACGGCCCTTCAGATAGAAGAAAGTGGGATTCCCGATTATTATGCCCGCTTTTTAAGAAATGAAAATGCATTAATATTATAATTATTTTATAAATTTGCATCAGAATATTAATAAATAAGTCATGGTCAATTTAGAATGGTATCGTACGTTTAAGGCGATCTATAAAACCGGGACATTGACAGGCGCAGCTGATGCCTTATTCATTTCGCAGCCCGGGGTGAGTTTACATTTGAGTTCACTGGAAGCATATGTTGGATATAAGTTATTCGACAGAACGGGTAGAAAGATGATTCCTACAGAGCGTGGAAAAGTACTGTTCAATGCCGTAGTAGAACCTATTACCAAACTGGAAGATATAGAGAAAAATTTTCAGAAATCTACAGAAAAGCATACCCCAACCATCAGTGTCGGAATGTGTTTTGAAACTTTCCAGACCACATTGGAGCAGTATGTCTCTTCATTGCCTTTTAACCTGATCATCAGCTTTGGAGAATATCCTGAAATGCTGGATCAGCTGGATAAAGGAATCCTGGATCTTATTATTACCCCGAAAAAAGGATCTTCTCCCAATATAGAACACGAAGCATTTTCTTCTGAACAAATTATCCTGGTGGGTGGTAAAGATGTAAATACCGAAGCGTTCAAAAAGGTTTTAAAAACAAAAGATGCAGAACAGATTGAAGCGTGGCTGAAGAATGAAAAATGGTACGGAACCACTGGAGATATGGAACATCTTTTCCAGTACTGGACTTTAAACTTCGGGCACAAGCCAAATTTCCGTCCGAATTATATTGTTCCGAACTTAAACTCAATCATCCGTTGTCTGAAAGGAGGAACGGGACTGGCCGTCGTTCCTGATTTTTTATGCAAAAATGAAATTGAAAGCGGAGAAATCAAATTAATCTGGGAAGGGAAGAAAAAACTGGAGAATACTATATATTTCGGATGCAGAAAAAAGACCAGTTATCAAACGGAAATAGAACATATTAAAGGACTATTCCGTAAGGTGATGAGTAAGTAAAATCATATCCCGCATCTGTAAGCCGTTTTCATAGATCGGGGATGGGTAATTTTCTATAAAAAAATCTTTATGGATCCCTGTTTTTCTGAACCCGTTTCTTTCATAAAAACTGATCTGTTGAAATCCGGTATCGGAAGTTCCTACGGTCAGGATTTGGTAATGACTCTCTTGCGCAATTTCTTTAGCTTTATTGATCAGAATGCTTCCGATTCCTTTGCTTCTGTAGGTTTCAATAACAGCAATATTCTTGATCTCAAGTTCGGTATCACTCGTTTTATACAATGCCATGACAGCAATATTTTCAGTTCCGTCATGCAAAAGGTAAATGTCAGAATTGAAAATATACCGATCAATAGCTTCTATGGTTTCATCTGCTAACAGCAACAATTCATAAGGAATCTCTGAATTTTTGACTGTTTTGGTAAACGTAAATGGCTCCATTTACAGGCTCATATGAATAATTGGATAATCTTTTCCTGAACCGTCTTTTTCTGATCTTCCGGTTTTTTTGAATCCCATTTTTTCATAAAACCCGATGGCTTGTGGATTTTGCTCATTAACGTCTACTTTGGTAAGGCCTGTTTTTTCTTTCATAAACTCATAGAGCTTCTTTCCATAGCCTTTTCCACGGTTGTCGTTGTGAATGAACAGCATTTCAAGATTGCCTTCTGCTACAGAGGCAAATCCTTTAGCGTCATCATTTTCCGTGATGAGAAATACCTCCAGGTTCGGAAGGTAGTCTCTTGGGATGGCTTCTTTAAAATAATTAAAATCCTCTTCAGCAAGAAAATCATGAGTGGCTTTTACGGCAGATTCCCAGATTTCCATAATTTTCGGATAATCGTTAGTACTGGCAAGGCGGATGAGTTGTGACATAATTTGAAGTTTATACAAAAGTAGGAAAAATGGGAGTCAGAAGCCAGACATAGAACGGTTTTTACGGAATATTTTTCAGAACATCATATTGAATATAGAGTAAGGATAGATTCATTTTGTTGGAGTCAGAGGTAAAATTTATGGAGAGCAGCGTTGATATAGATTGATCTCTTTTAAATTTTATGAACGCAAAGATTTTGGCATCTTATCACACATACTTAAGGAAACAAAGAATTGAATCAACTGCATTGATTCTTTCTACGCGAGCGCATATCTATAAAGCTTCTTCAACGACGAAGTCGTACTTCTTAGCTCCATGAAATAAAACATTTGAATCACTTTTTCTTTGCGTTTTAAAAAACAGGTCATTCCTCTCAATAAAAATAATTTAGATTTGGTACTGATCCATTTTGTTTGGGAAGGGAAAAGAATTTTATGTAGAATCATTATTCTTAAAAACCAAATTTTCCCTTTGAAGTTCAGGCATAAAGAAAAATAAATCCTTATTTTTGTATTGCTCAATGAAAGATTACTACTATTTTCTCGGTATATCCCAGGATGCTTCGGAAGAAGACATCAAAAAAGCTTATCGTAAGCTGTCCTTAAAATATCATCCGGATAAAAATGAAAATGATGATTTTTTCGCCGACCGTTTCCGTGAGATTCAGGAGGCTTATGAAACATTGAGTGATCCTGTGAGAAGACGAAGCTATGACCAGAACTTGGAAAGCCACCAAAGAAGCTTCAGGTATAATACTCCACCTGCCATAAAGACGTTTACAGCAAATAAGATTCATGCGAAAAAAGGAGAGGAGATCATTATCAATTGGCAGACAAGTAATGCCGATGTGGTAAAAGTATTGCCTTTCGGGTTAGAAAAGCCTTATGGAGAGAGGATCTTTAAGATCACAGAGTTTAAAGACGGTAAATTCCAGCTTCTGCTTCATGCAACCAACTCACTTTTGCATAAAACCGTAGTACAGGGAATTACAATCACTGAAGTTTTTGAAAACGATACCGAGAAATTCAAAAATACGGTGGAAGAAATGTTTAAACCGCAGCCCAGAACAGTGGCAAACAGATATGGAATGCCTAAAATTATGCTGTTGTTTTGGGGAATTATTATATTGGCAGCTGCCTTATATTTCCTGGTAAAATCCTTTAATTAGCCTAAGCCATTTTCTTTCTTCCGGGACATTTTTTACATCTTTTCCCTTTCTTGAATTTTTTGCAGCAGGATTTCTTTTCACAGAACATCTCTTCATTGTTGAATGCATACACAGGAGCCAATGGCGGAACTTTAAATGGGACAATCATATTCATGATGCAAATATATTAATTTAGAATAAATATAATTAATAAATTTTCATAAAATTCTTAAAACCTGATGAATAGCAATGTAGACCGTATTTTGAAGGTGTAATTTGTTATGAAATTCAGAGATAACTGGTGACCAAATTGTCCATAATCAGGCTTTGAATTTTTATTTTCAAATTAAGAATTAAAATGGGCAGAGAAAATTTATTTATTCTGAATTTAATCAAAGTTACCGGCTTATTCGGAAATTATACATCATTTTCAATGGCAGCGTGATTTTAGTATTGCTGTTAAATTGTTTTTATTAATGAATATTATACAGCGAATCTTTATAATGGTTGTTTAAAACAGAATAAACCGTTGGGAAGCTTATCAAAAGAGAATCCTGTAAATACTGATCGATAGTTTAGTGAATTATTGTCAATTTTATACTCTTGTACAATCGTTCAAAAAATTGTAATTTTACCCATCTTTTTACAAACAAAATCTAATAAATAAAAATGAATACAGAACAGTTTGTGAGCCGTCACATTTCTCTTAATGAAGCCGATAAACAGGCGATGTTGGAAAAACTTGGCGTTTCTAGTATTGAAGAGTTAATTTCTCAGACGATTCCTTCTTCTATCCGTTTAGAAAAAGATCTTGAGATCTCAGAACCACTTTCTGAATACGAAATGTTGAACCATTCAAAAGAGCTGGCATCTAAGAATACGGATTATACAAGTTATATCGGTTTCGGATACCACAACACCCTTTTGCCTTCAGCAATCCAAAGAAATATTTTTGAAAACCCTAGCTGGTATACGGCGTATACACCATATCAGGCAGAAATTGCACAGGGAAGACTTGAAGCTCTTCTTAATTTCCAGACTGTAGTATGTGACCTTACAGGTTTTGCTTTAGCCAATGCATCTCTATTGGATGAGTCTACAGCAGCAGCAGAAGCAATGCATATGTTCTTCAACAACAGAACTAAAGATCAGAAAAAAGCAGATGCTAACAAATTCTTTATCTCTGACCTTGTGTTACCTCAGACAATTTCTGTATTGAAAACGAAAGCTGAAGGATTAGGAATTGAAGTGGTAATCGGAGATCATAAGACGCATGCATTCGACGCTTCTTACTACGGAGTTTTATTACAATACCCAGGGA
Organism: Chryseobacterium indologenes; assembly: GCA_001013295.1. Lineage (GTDB taxonomy): Bacteria > Bacteroidota > Bacteroidia > Flavobacteriales > Weeksellaceae > Chryseobacterium > Chryseobacterium indologenes_B. The sequence continues at coordinate 38,360 of LAZY01000007.1, forward strand.
AAAACGGGATTGTTCTTGATTATACTGAGAACATCGTAGAATATAAAAAATTAGACCTTCAGGTAGCTGTTGCTTGTGACCCGATGGCATTGGTGAAGTTAAAGTCACCGGCTGAAATGGGGGCTGACTGTGCAGTAGGTACTTCTCAGAGATTCGGTATTCCATTAGGTTACGGAGGACCTCACGCGGCATTCTTTGCTTGTAGAGAAGATTATAAAAGAGATCTTCCGGGAAGAATCATCGGGGTTTCTCAGGATATGTACGGAAAACGTGCACTGAGAATGGCTTTACAGACAAGAGAACAGCACATCAAAAGAGAGAGAGCTACTTCCAATATCTGTACAGCTCAGGTTCTTTTGGCAGTAATGGCAGGAATGTATGCTGTTTATCACGGTCCTAAAGGATTGAACTATATCGCTGATCAGATCCACTTTAAGGCAAATGCTTTGAAAGGAGGTCTTGCAGCATTAGGTTATCAGGTAGTAGAAGAGCCGATCTTCGATACCGTAAAAATTACAATGCCTGAAGAAGAGAAAGGAAGATTGATGAGAATGATGCAGGATCACAGACTTAACCTTAACTACTTCACAGAAGGTGTGGTAAGTATTGCGATCAATGAAAGTACAACATTAGAGAAATTAAACTATCTGATGGCTTCTTTTGCTCAGTTCAAAGACAAGCAGACTTTCAAATTAGAAATCAAAGAAGGATACAGTATTCCTGAAGAAAACCTTAGAAAGGACGAAATTCTTACAGAATCAGTATTCAACAAATATCACACGGAAACAGAATTGATGCGTTACATCAAGCGTCTTGAGAGAAAAGATTTATCATTGACGCATTCAATGATCTCTTTAGGATCTTGTACGATGAAACTGAACGCAGCTACTCAGATGCTTCCGCTTTCATGGGCAGATTGGGGTAGTGTACACCCATTTGTACCGGTAGATCAGGCTGGAGGGTATCAGCAGATGATTGCTGAGCTTGAAAAAGACCTTGCAGAAATCACTGGTTTTGCAGGAACGTCTTTACAGCCAAACTCTGGAGCTCAGGGAGAATATGCAGGATTAATGGTAATCAGAGAATACCACATTTCAAGAGGTGACCACCACAGAAACGTAGTATTGATCCCTCAATCTGCACACGGAACTAACCCGGCTTCTGCTGCCATGGCAGGAATGAAAATCGTTGTTGTGAAAAACCTTGAAAACGGGGAAATCGACTTCGAAGATCTTAAAGCAAAAACAGAACTTCATTCAGCGAACTTGTCAGCTGTAATGATCACTTATCCATCTACTTACGGATTCTTTGATGCGAACATCAAGGAAATTACAAACTTGATCCACGAGCACGGTGGACAGGTATATATGGATGGTGCCAACATGAACGCTCAGGTTGGATTTACAAGTCCAGGAAACATTGGTGCAGACGTTTGTCACCTGAATCTTCATAAGACTTTTGCCATTCCTCACGGAGGTGGAGGTCCTGGAGTAGGTCCAATCTGCGTTGCGAAGCACTTAGTGCCTTTCCTTCCTTCTAATGCCAACATCAAAATCGGAACTAAAGAAGCGATCGACGGTATCTCTGCTGCACCTTACGGTTCAGGATTGATCCTAAACATTTCTTATGCTTATATCAAGATGTTAGGAACAGATGGATTGAAAAAAGCTACAGGTCACGCGATCATGAATGCTAACTACCTGAAAGAAATTTTAGCAGAGCATTTCCCAATTTTATATTCAAACGAAAACGGAAGAGTAGCTCACGAGTGTATCGTAGACTTCCGTCAGTTCAAGTCTTTAGGAATTGAAGTGGCAGATGTGGCGAAGAGATTGATGGATTATGGGTTCCATGCTCCTACCGTTTCTTTCCCGGTTGCAGGTACATTAATGATTGAGCCTACAGAATCTGAAAGCAAGTCTGAAATCGATCGTTTTGCAGAAGCTCTGATTTCTATTAAACAGGAAATTGACGAAATTGCAAACGGACAGGCAGATCAGACAAATAACGTATTGAAAAATGCTCCTCACACAGAGCAATTGGTGATCTCTGATTCTTGGGATAAACCATACAGCAGAGAAAAGGCAGCTTATCCGCTGGAGTGGGTAAGAGACCACAAATTCTTCGCTTCTGTATCAAGAGTAGATGAAGCTTATGGAGACAGAAACTTAGTATGTACTTGTGAGCCGATTGAAGCTTATATGTAATCAGAATTTTTTCTAGATATAACAAATCCCTTTCAGTAATGAGAGGGATTTTTGTATTTTATTGTCACAGTAGGTGAGGAAAAGGACTTTTTTAACGCAAGTTTTTTTGATTACTTATTTATTATAATGATCATTCAGGAGAGTACATCTTGCTTTGGAAAAGTTACACTTACTTAATAATCTTCTACACTTATTAAATTGAGATTTGTTTTTTTGAAACTAAATTCCACATTTGTTGAATTAATTATTTAATCCCAAAGCCATGAAAAAAATTATCGTATCATTAGTCTCCTTCGGTTGTATTGTTTCATCCTGTAATAATGATTCTGATCCTCCTTCCGCTAATCAAAAAGAACATTTAAAAATGATGAAGAATGATCTGTCTAACATGTCTGTAGATGATAAAAGGGTCTTCCTGGAATCTATTTTAATGGACTGTGCTAAGTATATTGTTTTAGAAGCTCAAAAGATTCCTGAATCAAGAAATACAATATACTCGGAATTGGAGAAAAATATAGATGATGATGATAATGCTTTAATTGATATTTTTTATAAAGATATTCCGACATTGAATAATAGTGATGAATTTAAAAACAGTCTTGCTACTTTTAATGATTTGGAAGGAAATAAATACTTTCCACAGGTCTTTGTTTCTAATTACAGAAATTTAAAATCTTCGGGAAGAATAGGAACTACCAATCCGATTTTAGCAGTTTTCTACAGTGGTGATGAAACCCAGATGTCTGCAAAGGCTTATCAGCTCAACGCATCAGGAAAATGGGAATTTGTAAAAATGGTTACAGAAGATGTTATCAATAGCCAGGAAGTATGGGTCTTCTCATTGAATGAAACTTTTGTGGATACTATCGATTTATCGATACTACCGAAGACCTCTGTCCCAAAAGCTCAAAAAGGCCCTTCAGGACCACCGGATGACCGATGCTCGGATGGGATTCATTATTGGCCATACTTTGAATATATGACCATCAGAGATAAAAAAGAATCATTCCTTGGAGGGAAAAGTGATATATGGACTAAAACATATACCGGATGGAATACTCCCAATAGTATAAATCCTTGCAGCCCCTCGTTATCTCGTATTATGTGGACTAATAACCCTAATGGAGATGTATTTATCAAGAAGTTTATGAACTATATGATTCCTAATACCGCATCGTATGTAGTGTGTGGCTATGCAGGGTCTTGGGATCCAGGACCAGGGAATGTTGGAGGATGGCAGGGAGACGCATTCAATTATGTAATTTATGAAAGAGATTCGTGGCCTACAGGAGTAAAATCTACAACGATTAATAATAACGGTTATAACGGAAATTATCAATACCGCTCGGCTGATGTGTATTATGATAAAGGTATTATTTATAATTATCTTAATGGTCCTGGTGATATGAATCATTTTTCAAGAGACATTGCCGGACAGATTAAATTTAATTCCAGATTGTAGTTGAATACTTAAAATAAAAAAGTTCGTACCGTTTTAAAATAAGGCATGACTGTTAAATTCAGTCATGTCTTTTTGTAATAAAAGAAGCTGCCTTTCATGTTTGCAAAGTCAAATATAGAACCTCCGCTGACGCATTCTATGACAAAAATTAATAAAAAACCACCTCAAAAATCTTTGAAGTGGTTTTATTTTCTTTTTTATATTCCGTTATCTTCTCTTGAAGCTATAGGCAACCAAAATAGCTACACCCATAGTAACCACGGTTATTATTGAAATCGTTTCAATGGAAATTCCACTTTTCATCTGTGTGTTTTCTTTTTCACAAGAATAAAAGAATAATAATGTCATGAATAGACATACCGATAGTAATTTTTTAGTCATAAAATGCATTTGTTTGGTTATTAAAGTTTTATGATCAAAAAGTATACCGATTTTATAGACTATGTAAAAGGCCTGAATCGTTTATTTTGCATCTCCTTCATTCCAGTAATAAGTGTCCGGATATATTCTTGCTCCAAAAACTGCTGTTCCTACCCGTACAATGGTAGATCCTTCTTCAATAGCGGTTTCCAGATCGCTGCTCATTCCCATCGAAAGCTCTTTCATTTCTACATGGGGAATGTTTTCCCGGATGATTTCCTGCTGAAGGCTTTTTAAAATCTTAAAGCAGGGTCTTACTTTTTCTGTTTCAGCACTGAAAAGGCCGATGGTCATTAAACCCTTTATCTTCAAAGTAGAGAATTCAGCTATTTTTCTGGTGAGCTCAACCGCTTGTTCAGGGGCAATTCCGAATTTACTTTCTTCGTTGGAGGTATTGACCTGAATCAGAACTTCAATGGTCTTGTTTTCTGCTAAAAGTCTTTGATGAAGCTTTTCTGCCAGATCCAGACGGTCAACAGACTGAATGCAGGTTACTTCATACCTGAGAATCTCTTTAATTTTATTGGTTTGAAGATGTCCGATAAAATGATTTTCGTGAGGTAGATCCTTTAAATCCTGATATTTTTCTTTCAGCTCCTGAACTTTATTCTCCGCAATAAGCCTATGTCCGTTTTCCAGAGCTATCCTGATACGTTCTGCAGAAACAGTTTTGGTGGCCAGCAGGAGTTTTACTTCATGAGTATTTCTTCCCGCTTTTTCACATGCATTTTGAATTCGGGTATTGATGAGTTCCAGGTTGTGAAGAAGGTCTTCTTTCATGATCGGGTAGTTTTTTTAGCTTCCAGTTTTTTGATTAAAGCAGCTTTTACAGAAGTTAGGGCTTGATCTTTAGCTTCGGCAAAAGAAATGGAATACTTCCGTTCAATAGTCCTCATGTTCTCAGGAAACTGACTCAGCAGCTGATCATAGAACGTATCCAAAAATTCAACAGAAGGCATTTCATAATTGATCTTGAGCTGAAATCGTCTTAATAGGGCAGTGTCGATAATTTCAGGGTGGTTGGTGGCACAAATTAAAAGTGCATTTTCAGGGTAATAATCGATGAGCTGGATCAGAGTGTTTACCAATCTTCTCATTTCTCCTACATCCTTATCATCACTGCCTCTTGCTTTTCCAATTTGATCAAGTTCATCAAGAAAAAGGACAGATCTTTCTCTTGCTGCTTTATCAAATATCATTTTAATATTCTGAGAGGTTTCGCCTATTCTGGAAGAAACAATATTGCTTAGATTCAGAATGATGATGTTTTTTCCTAAAGCATTGGCAATGGCCTTGGCGGTCATTGTTTTTCCGCATCCTGAACTTCCCTGAAGCAGGATTTTGTTATTGACTGGAAGGCCGTACTCCTGAAGTTCTTTAATATAGGTATGCTCCTTGATAAGCTGTACAAGTTGGTCTCTGTTGTTGGTGTCGAGAAATACTTCATTAAGATTTACCGGATCTTTATCCTGGATAATAAGGTTGTACAGATTCATATTGACAATTACATATTTTGAATCTTACAAAGATAAAGCTTTATTGTATGAGGCATAACATCCTGAATGATAATAAACGGGTAGGCCAGGAATATGAGTAAAGAGTAAAGAGTAAAGAGTAAAGAGTAAAGAGTAAAGAGTAAAGAGTAAAGAGTGGGCGGCTTCAAAAGTTGGGTTAGTCATTGGATACAGATTGGTTGTTCTGAATTTTTTATAGACGCAAAGGTATAGTGATTCGAGTGCTTTATTTTATTAGGGAGTAAGATATGGCAGCTTCGCTACCGATGAAGCGCTGTGGCTATGCGTACGCTTCGTAAGAATCAACTTGTTGATGCTCTCTTTGCTCCCTTGAAATATTGCAGCATCAAAATAAAAACTTTGCGTTTATAAAAGTCTCTGGCTTATTTCAGGCTTACCATATAAAGGCTCGTTTTGTTTATGTTATATTTTGGTAGCTAAGAATATGATAGTTTCACTGCTGATGAAGCGCTGTGGCTATGCGTACACATCATAAGAATCAACTTGTTGATGCTCTCTTTGCTGCCTTGAAATACTGCAGTATCAAAATAGAAACTTTGTATTGAAAACCTATTCCTATAAGTTTTGATTCTCATCTGTAGAAAAACAAAACATTGATAAAAAAAGAAAAGCCGGACTATTGCCCGGCTTGACTCATTTGGATATTAAAATTTGTTATGAAACTAAGATCTTTTTGCTATGTTTTTGGGCCCTTTTACCCCAATGAGTAAAAGAGCGTCTGATTTCTCAGAGTAAAAACATAAAACAATATAATTAGTATAGTTTTGCTATAGGCTTGTCTTATTTAAAGAATTAGTTTCTTTCTCTTCTTGCTGTTGTAAAATATGAAGCGAATACGATTACACATGTTGCAATTCCGATGTAAGTTACCATTTTGTTGTATTTTTAATTATTTGACTTTTTTTTATCAATTTTTCAATTGCAATATTACTACTTTCAAATTACGTGCCAAAACAAAACACTATGATGTATATCAGTGTGTTATGTGTGTTTAATTTAAATTTAATGTGATTTTTTGTTTACAATAAGTTAATGTATTATTGTGAATTTATTAATATATTTATTGTTCTGTCTGTAAAAATATGTGAAAACGCTAAGGGTTTTACTGCTTCTATATTGGAGTTGATAAAACAAAAAATAAATAATGTGTTGCATAATACCTTTATTAAATGCAATTTTATAATGTGAGATTGAATCATGAACAGACTTTTTTATGTTAAGAAAACTTATTCTTCCCTGTGATCTTTCAATTTAAGTTCATATGGTCTGTCTGATTTTGTGACATTCGTTGGCAGATGTTTTTATGTCAAAATAGAGTGAATTGTGTCATGTTGGACATTTAATGTCTGGATATGATGGAAGAAATTAATTATAAAAGTGAAATAGATAGATATATTTAACTGTAAAATAACAAAATACAACCAGCATATCGTACAACCTGATTTTTGATGCCGCTTTTAATAGGGAATCAAATTCCGATACTTTATTGGAACTTCTATATTCCTTTTTAGGAGTACCGGAACGGTTTTATTACTTTTGCATAAAGAATGAATGTATGGGACGCAGTTATATTTTCCTTGCCCTGGCAATTGTATTTGAGATTATAGCCACAACTTTTCTGAAGAAATCTGAAGAGTTTTCAAAGCTGTGGCCTTCTGTGGTAACGGTAATAGGATATGCCTGTGCATTTTATTTTCTGAGCCTGACCCTTCGTCAGATTCCGGTGGGGATTACCTATGCGATCTGGTCCGGAGTAGGGATTGTTTTCATCACGATGATCGGAGTCATTGCCTTCAAGCAGGTTCCAGATCTGCCCGCTATTATCGGCATTGCCTTAATTGTAATTGGAGTGATAATCATTAATGTGTTTTCAAAAATGGGAACCCACTGATGTTTAAAATTAAAAGGTTAAAAGGAATATCTTAAACATTTGTCTTAACTTTCTAGCATCTAGCATCTATTTCAACGGGTAGATCATCGACTGAAAGAAATTGAATAAGAAAATCCTGTCATAGAAAATATCCAAACTGTTTTCAATAATGCAGTCGGTATGAAGGGTAGTGTCGGTAACGAAAATTTCTTCTACAAAGACAAACCACAGTTCCGAAAGCCCATTTTGTCTTTTGAATTCCTCAGAATTATTGCAATCCGGAAACGAAGTGTTTTTCAGATCATAAAATACAATTCCTTTTTTTATTCCTTCGTGTTCTATAATACTGATAGGATGCCGGAGATAGCTCAGGACTTTTATTTCCGGATCAAAACATTCTATAAAATGATGAAGATCGATAAGCTGTATTACTTTTTCTTCCTGTTGTGATGCTGTCATAAAAAAACATTCTGTGGTTATTTCTTTGGTTAATTTCTCAAAGGCTGCTAATTCCATATGCATTAATTGAACAATACAAAGTAAGCCTGAATAAGAGTGCATACATTTGTTTTTATACAAAACCCCCGGTATTTTATACGAAAACAGAAGATGTCATCATTGGTATAATAAAATATGGGTTTTGTATAATAAAATAGCTGAAATTTGCGTTATTGCCTATTTTTGTCATGAATTAATCAGCCTGATCAGATGAAATACAGTCCGTGGAAATTTGAAGAAATATTGGTAATGGATTTTCTTGTGGAAGGAAAATTCAAACCTCTCAGGCATCTGCTGTTTCTTGTGTTCTTTTTCTTCTTGCTCTACAGTGCCAGGTTCTGGCATGAATATTCAGGGATGTATCAGTACTATGTTTTAGTCTTTGTATACTCCATACTGATTGCCATGGTATACATTAATATTTATGTATTGGTACCCGTTTTTTTCTTCAAAACAAAATATGTAACCTATCTGGTTCTGCTGGTTTTGATGGGAGTGGTAGGTCTTAATATTATTGGGTATGGTTTTAAATTTTTTTTTACTGAATTTAGAATAGGAGCTATTCATAAAGAAAATGAAAAAGGAGGAATTTATGAAGGGATCCTGATGTGTATTCCTATTATCCTGACCACAACGACCGTAAAACTTCTGCAGAAATGGATCAGCGATAATAAAAGAATAAACGAACTGAGCAACCTTACCCTGAATATGGAGTTGAATGAACTCAGAAATCAGATCAATCCTCATTTCCTGTTCAATATGCTGAACAATGTAAAAGCATTGATCAGAACAGATCCGGCGAAAGCTTCCATGGTGATCGTTAAACTCTCCGAGTTCCTCAGGTACCAGCTTTACGAAAACAGCGAAGAGAAAACTTTACTAATCTCAGAGATTGATTTCCTCTCCAATTTTTTAAACCTTGAAAAAATAAGACGTGATCAGTTTTCATTTGATATTCGTACCGTGTTGGATAAAAGAGTTCTGAACAGTACTTTTATTCCGCCAAATCTGTTTACCACTTTTGTTGAAAATGCTGTAAAACACAGTATTGATATAAGCGGTAAAGAATCGTATGTGAAAATAGAGATTGATATAAACCATAAACAGCTTCATTTTATATGTATCAATTCCAGAAGTGCAGGTTACTCTGTTCCGGATAAAAAAAACAGCGGACTGGGACTTGCCAATATTACCAGAAGACTGGAGCTGCTGTATCATGATACCTTTGAACTGAATATAGAATCAGGAGATCATGAATATATTGTAAACTTAAAAATTCCCGTGTGATGAATTGTATTATAGTAGATGATGAACCCCTGGCAAGAGGTGAAATGAGATCCCTGATCAATGAAACCGCAAAAATTGATGTACTTGGTGAGTTTTCAAATGCGCCGTCTGCTCTTGAATTTCTGAAAGATAATGAGGTAGACCTTATATTTCTTGATATAGAAATGCCCATGGTGACAGGTCTTGAATTTGCAGAAATGCTTCCCAAAAGATCTCTGATCATCTTTACAACAGCATACTCTCAATATGCTTTGAAGAGCTATGAACTGGAAGCTGTAGATTACCTCCTGAAGCCCATTGATCCTCAGAGATTGGAGAAGGCCATTGATAAAGCAGTGCTGTATGCCGGGCTTTTGTCTAAAGATACAGTGAAAAATACGGTAGAATCTAATTCCGCAGACTTTTTATTCATCAAGGCAGACCGCAGATTTTATAAAATCAGTTTTGCAGATATTAAATTTATTGAAGGACTTAAAGACTATGTAGTTATTCATACCCGGCAGCAAAAACTGATCACAGCAATGAATCTGAAAACCATTCATCAGAAAATTTCCGGAGACTCCTTTATCAGGGTAAGCAAATCCTATGTAGTGAACGGAGACTATATTGATTCATTTGATAATCATAATATCTATATAGAAGATTTCGAAATTCCGCTTGGGGAAGTTTACAGGTCTGAATTCTTTGCAAAATATGCGGGCGGATTCCTGAATACGGACTAGCTCAATACAGGAAATAAAATTTACCATTAATACAGTTTCTGATCTTTTTCGCAGTAAAAACTTCTCCTTTTCCCAACACCGGTTGGTTTCTTGATTAATTTTTGTCCACAAACAGGACATACGGATTTGGTATGAACGAGCCAATGCTTTTTAAGGCTAAACTCCCTTTTCCATTTCAGGAAATCAAAACTGTAATTTTTGGCTTCGGCAATGAGTTCTTTTCTTTTTTTAGCCGGAAGATTTCCGACAAGACTTTCTGGCTGTACCCCGATTCTGAAAAGAACTTCATTTTTAATGATATTTCCGACTCCTGAAAATATATTCTGATCCATCAAAGCGTCACAAACCATCATTTTGGGGTTCGATTTCAGTTTCTGTTCAGCTTTTTCAGGACTCCATTGATCACTCATTACATCAGCTTCCCAGTCTATAGAGGATAAAAACTCAAGCTCGACAGCTTTAACGGAGCAAGTATAGAAATAGATTCCTCCCGTCGGGAAAATGAGTGCCAGACGCAGGCTTTTATCCGGTTTGGTCTGTTCATTAATACTGTAAGAACCGAACATTAACAAATGAATCCGGATTGCAGATTTCTCAAAAACAAGATAAGTCTGTTTTCCGAAAGTACGGATCTCAAGAAACTTTTGGCCAATGAATAACTCCTTGTCAAACTTGGCGTTACCTGAAACTTCTTTTACTTGCTGACCAAGAAAAGGCTGCAGGCTTTCTTTCATTAAAATAATAGAGGGACCTTCAGGCATAACTTTTTTCCGGTACATGTTCAAATACCGTTCCGTAAATATTCCTCCTGAATTCTTATCTGTATCCTAATGTTTTCTTCCGACAAACCGTATGACTGAGCCGGTTCCGTTGTGAAAAAGGCCTTCATTAAGTTCGATTTCTGTTTCTGTAAGTTCTATCATATCATAATCCGGAAAATCAGCTTTGATTTCTTCGACAGAGAATAATGATTCAATATCTTTAGGTCCGCCTACCTTTTCGTTTTTGGCAATATACTCGAGATGTTTTTTGCTGAAAGCTTCAAAAATGACCAGACCACCTTTACGCAGATATTGTTGAAGCATCTGATGCATTGAAGATTTGATGTCGGCCGGAAAATGAGCATAAATAAGGGCTATGGCATCAAATTGATCTTTGTGATAATTCAAAACAGATAATTCGCCAACCTGATAATCAATAGTGACCTGATTTTGTTCCGCAAGCTGCATGGCTTTCTTCTGACCATTTCTGCTGATGTCAAAAGCGGAAACCTTCCAGCCTTTTGTAGCGGCAAAAACAGCATTTCGTCCTTCTCCTTCAGCAGGAAACAGGATAGAGCCGGGATCTATTGTTACCAGTTGTTGTTTCAGATAAATATTCGGTTCCGTACCGTAGGCAAATTGTTCATTATCATATCTTTCATCCCATCTGTTGAGCCATGTATTGTCTGTCATTTTCTGTTATTTATTATCAGGTTTATTAGGATCAAATGTAAACTATTTTTCTATGTCTTATGATGATGAAAAACCATTTATGATGATAGATTTTTTGAATAAGAAACAGATTGTGAATTACCATTGATTCGGGGGGCTATGATGATTTCGCGGTAAAAAGCATTGAGCAGAAGATTCATTTGTACTTTCTGGCTTTAATACCTTCCAGCTTCCTTTCCTCAATACCTCACTCTTCACCAATAAAAATCTAAATACTATTCCATACAATTAAAATTTGGAGTAATTTTGAAAAATGATGAATTTAAACCAGATTTTCACCAATCAACGTACAGGAAATAATCCACATACCAAAGCTTCAAGAACTGATTTTCAGAGAGATTTCGACAGAATTATCTTCTCTTCAGCATTCAGGAGACTGCAGAACAAAACGCAGGTTTTTCCTCTTCCGGGAAGTGTTTTTGTGCACAACAGGCTCACACACTCTTTAGAAGTGTCATCGGTAGGGAGAAGTTTAGGAAGTATTATTGGTGAATTTATTGCTGAGGATTTTAAAAACGAACTTACTGAAGATTCAAAGAATTTTTATCTCTATAATTTAGGAAATGTAATTGCTGCAGCTTGTCTTTGCCATGATGTGGGAAATCCGGCTTTCGGACATTCCGGGGAAGATGCCATTGCAAGCTATTTTGAACGGAATGAAAAAGATCTGAAATCAAAATTCAACGAAAAAGAATGGGCAGATCTGGTTAATTTTGAAGGAAACGCCAATGCGATCAGAGTATTGGCTCAGCAGCAGCAAGGGAAAGATGCCGGAGGTATTCAGCTTACTTTTTCAACGTTGGCAAGTATTGCCAAATACCCTTGTGAAGCGGTTGCCAAGAAAAAAGGAATTATCCACAGAAAGAAATTCGGGTTTTTCCAGAATGAAAAAGACATCTTCCTTGAAATTGCAAAAGGTACTCAGCTGATTGCTGAATGTGAAGAACCTCATATTTTCAAAAGGCATCCGTTTGTATGGCTGGTAGAAGCAGCTGATGATATTTGTTATAATATTATTGATATGGAAGATGCCCACAGGTTGGGAATCGTATCCACCTCCGATTGCGAAAACCTTTTCTTTGAACTGGTAAGATCTGAGAACAATGATATGGACCGGGTGAAAAATAAACTAGCATCCATTTCCAATGAAAATGAAAAGATCTCTTACCTGAGAGCAAAAGCCATCAATGCTCTGATCAATAAATCACTTGAAATTTATAAACAGAATTTTGAAACCATTCTGGCAGGAAACCTGGACAAAGGACTTCTGGACATCTATAAATCTGAAAATAATGCTTTGCAGGATATAGAATCTTTCTCTATTGAAAAGATTTACAATCATAAGGCGGTAGTAGAAATCGAAAATGCAGGTTATAATGTAATGTATGAATTGTTGGATCACTTTATTCCTTCTATTCTTAAAACTGAGGACGAAAGAAAATCGTACGACAAAAAAGCACTGAAACTGCTTCCGAGACAGTTTGTATATGACCACGGAACAGATTATCAGAAAGTTCTGGGAATTATTGATTTCGTTTCAGGAATGACTGATAACTATGCTACAGACCTTTACAGGAAAATTAAAGGAATCGATATAGGAATGACAGTATAATTTAAGGTTGGAAGCGGGAAGAAGGATGCTGGAAGTTGTTTTTCCACGTTTCAATAACTCCCAGCTTCCAGCCTCAAACTTCCATTCTTATAAATTCTCCCAGGTTTAAATATTATTTCTATCTTTATAAGAATCAATATTAAAAACTAACACTATGGGTATTTATCTGGCGCCTATTATTTTCTTCGGGCTTATCATTTTATTCGCATCGTTTTTTGTGGTAAAGCAGGAGACGGCAGCTATTATTGAACGCTTTGGGAAATTTCAGGCCGTAAAACATTCCGGGCTTCATCTTAAACTTCCGGTTATTGATCAGATCGCAAAAAGACTTAATCTCAGAATCCAGCAGCTGGATGTAATGATCGATACGAAAACACTGGATAACGTATTCATCAAAATGAAAATCTCTGTACAATATCAGGTGATCAGAAATCAGGTAGGAGATGCTTACTATCGTCTGGAAAATCCTGAAAACCAAATCACTTCTTTTGTATTTGATGTGGTACGTGCAGAAGTTCCGAAACTGAAGCTGGATGATGTTTTTGTAAGAAAAGATGATATTGCAGTTGCTGTAAAAAGTGAGCTACAGGAAGCCATGAACAGTTATGGATATGATATTATCAAGGCACTTGTTACTGATATTGATCCGGATGAACAGGTGAAACACGCCATGAACAGGATCAATGCTGCTGAAAGAGAGAAAACAGCCGCAGAATATGAATCTGAAGCACAGAGAATCAGAATCGTTGCCGTAGCAAAAGCTGAAGCTGAATCTAAAAAGCTGCAGGGACAGGGGATTGCCGATCAAAGAAGAGAAATCGCAAAAGGTCTTGAAGAATCCGTAAGAATGCTGAATAATGTTGACATCAATTCACATGAGGCCTCTGCGTTGATTGTTGTGACACAGCATTATGATACCCTCCATTCTGTAGGAGCAAGCAATAGAAGTAATCTTGTACTTCTTCCCAATTCACCGACTGCGGCAAGCAATATGCTGAATGATCTGGTAGTGGCAATGACTACCGCCAATACAGTAGGAGAGGCAACTAAGGGAAAATATCCGGATCCGCCTGAAAAGGCCACAGGCTATTAAGAAGGGAAGCTGGAGGCTGGAAGAAGGAAGTTTTTGCAGCCGAAAATATAGATAGAGGTTTATTTCAGCGCTGATTTTTAGAGGGCATCTGTACAGCATGATAAAGATGTGTTTATTGCCATATAGTAGCTTCCTGCTTCCATCTCCATAGCGGCAAAATAAAAAACGCTTCAGAAATTCTGAAGCGTTTTTTATTGTTATTTCTTTGTTTTAGAAACCTGTTCGATCAGGGTGTATTTTATGGAAGAAGCATCTGCCGGTGGATTGGCGATTTTTTCTGTTTTTATTTTCAAAACATATTCATATCCGGGCTCATACGTGAATCCTTCAATTTGGCTGTAGAAATTACTCCAGTTCTCAGAAGCTTTTTCTTTTACCTGCATGCACTTCATACGTCCGGCTCCTGCAGAACAGTCTACCGTCTGTGCTCCGATAATTAATGTTTTCTCATTAGCTGCTGCAGTTTCTTTCTTTGTTTTGGAAACCTGTTTTACCAATGTGTATTTTATAGAAGAACCGTCAGCTGGAGGATTGGCAATTTTTTCAGTCTTTACCTTCAAAACATATTCATACCCGGGTTCATAGGTGAAGCCTTCAATGTTGGTATAGAAATTCGTCCAGTCTCCTGAAGCCGTTTCTTTTACCTGCAGACATTTCATAGGAGCTACTCCTGTACAGTCTGCTGTTTGTGGCCCTACGATGAATGTTTTTTCATCAGCAGCGGATACTCCGGCAGTAGTTGTACATTGTGTCATTGCGAATAATGCTAATGCGGGAGCTGTCCCTTTTAGAATTGTTGCTATCATTTTCATAAACTTGATTTTGCCCCATACCTCGCAATTACCATGCCGAAATTTCTTTTTATGCATTTGTCGTAATTCTGCTATTGCATTTTAGTTTTTTAATCACTTATTTTGAGATTCTTAAGTTCATAACCAAAAACACAAAATTCTAATATCAATATGGAAAATCAGATTCAAGTGGAAAATTACAGGATTCAAAAGCCTGAAATGTGGGCGGGTACTATTGGAGATCAGGAAATTATGGATAAGATCACAGACTCCGAATTTGCCAGAAAACAAACCGATGAAGGCAGAGATTACTGCTACTTTCTAGATAAAAAATATTACACCAGCAATACCGAAAACAGTGAATATACCTGTATGGCTTATACTCTGAATGAGCCCGGAAACCTTGAAAGAGCTTCTGCTTCTGATATTGTTGTGGAAGAAAACGAAATATATCAGATCCACAGGATCAGTGTGTGGAGAGACGGACAGTTGATCGACAAGATTCCGGATACGAAAATTAAAGTATTGGATAGTGAAACGCAAAGCGGCGGCGGTGTTTTGAGCAGTAACAAAAAGATCAATGTTACCATCAAGGATCTCAGATTATATGATGTACTGGTTCTCGAAGATTCGAGGGTTAAAGTTTTTACAGACCGTGATTTCCTCAGAAAAGAGTTTTCAAAATATGTTTGGGTAAGTCCTGATAATTACTGGGCTTATGGCAGTTTTGCCTTCTCTTTTATTAATGAAAGGGAACAGACAGTTGCGTATAAAAAGACATTTTTCAGAGATGAACAGGGAAATATTCTTGAGCCGGAAATTAATTACTTAAAGAAAGGAGAGCGCTTTGTTATCGAAAAGCAGAATTATATCAATCCCGTAGATTCGGGACGTGAGATTTTTCCTTATATAGATTTTGCCACAGATGCAGACTGGAAAGATCTTTCCAATTATGTTGTTCCCCTGTATGAAGAGGTTTTCAATAAATCTTCTCTACAGGACTTCGCCCCAAATCTTATCGAAAAACTGGATGCTATCACTGATCTGGATGAAAAACTTCAGTTTGCAATAGAGTATGTTCAGAATCATATTTACTATGTTTTCAACGCAGATGAAATGAACGGGCACAAGCCACAGGAGCCATCCGTTACTTATGAAAACAAGCAGGGAGACTGTAAAGCGAAATCCGTTCTGCTGAAAGTAATCCTTGATTATATCGGAATTGATGCATCGGTGGTATTGGTGAATTTCAGTGCCGATTATTATATTAAGCATTATCTGCCATCCCTGTTAAATTTCAATCATGTTGTGGTAAAAGTAAATTATAAAGGGCAGGAATATTTTATCGATGCTACGGTCCGTGACGAATTCGGATTGATAGAAAACAGAGGCTTTATCTATTTTATGCATTATCTGGAAATAAAACGGGATCAGGAACTCCAGTTGAGAAAGGCTCATCAGTATCCGTATTTCTGTATTGACGAAAAAATAGACTTCAATGTACAGGGTACCACCGGAAAACTGAAACTAACCACAACTTACAAAAGTAACCGGGCCAATGCGATGAGAAGGTATTTTAAAACGACCAATAAAAGAGAGATTATAGACAGTTGGAACAGTTTCCTTTTTTATAGCCTTAATTATGCTAACGACCGGAATGGAACTGATGTAAGAACGATATTTAAAGATGCTGCTATCGATATTGTAAGCGATGATAAAAGACTGAATGAAATAAAAATTCAATATACAGCAACCGTTGAAAAACCTTATTACACAGATCCACAGGGAACCCGTTTTCTGATGTATTTTGACAGGAATCTGGTAAAGGAGAATGTAAGAGATTTTATGCATAAGGATTTACCTTTCTGGCATAATTTCGACAGTCAGAAGTATGAAATCAACCTGTATACCGATCAGAAAATAGATACGGAAGAAAAATATACCGTTCAGGAAAGTACGATTAAGAATCCTTACTTTGATTATAAGAGCCGCAAGAAGGTTACGAAAAATGGGGCTTCTGCCTTTATTGAATTCAATCCACTGGTGAATGTTGATATTCCGCAGGCTGAGTTTGAACAGTTCAGAACGGATCATCATACAGTAGCTGACAGTAATTTCGGGCTGGGGATTGATATTATAGAACCAGGGCTGATGAATATGCTTAAATTCAGTTTTAAAAAGAGATTCAAATAGAGTTTAAGTTCCAGATTTAAGATTTGAAGTGTGAGGTTTTCATTATCGGCGGCGGCTTTGCCGCCGCCGATAATGAAGAAAAAAGAAAAAAAAATGATGAAAACAATGCTTTCTTCTGTTTTTTTTTT
>LAZY01000070.1 GCA_001013295.1 Chryseobacterium indologenes
AATGAAGATGAGGCGGTCGTATTTACAACAGGATATACTGCCAATAGTGCCACTTTACAATGCCTGATGCTGAAGGAAGATCTTGCTATTTTAGATATGGCTGTACATGCCAGTGTGCATGAAGGATGTGCTTTTACCAATAAAAAAACATTTCCGCACAATAATTTGGAATCTTTGGAACATATTTTGAAGGTATCTGAGAATCTGTACCGTACGAAACTCGTTATTGTAGATGGAGTTTACTCCCAGGATGGTGATACGTCACGCATTACTGAGATCTATAATCTGGTGAAGAAGTACAATGCCTTTCTTATGGTAGACGACGTACATGGCGTCGGTATCCTTGGAGAAACGGGAAGAGGTACTCTGGAAGAAGCCCATCTGCTGGATAAAGTAGATATCATGACAGGAACATTCAGTAAAACGTTTGGAAACCTTGGCGGATATGTAATTACCAACAAAAAGATGGCTGCCTTTATCAAATTCCAGTCCCGTCAGCAGATTTTCTCTGCAACAGCTCCACCATCATCCGCAGGAATCGTTAAGGCGATTGATCTTATTGATGAAGAACCCATCTGGAGAGAAAAGCTCTGGGAGAATATCAATTATTTCAAAAAAGGGCTTGATGATTTGGGATTAGATACGGGAATTACCCGCTCAGCCATCGTTCCTGTAAAAATCGGAGATCCTTTTGTAACAGGAGAAGTCGGAAAATTATTAATAGAAAAAGGAATTTATACGAATCCTATTCTTTATCCGGCGGTACCGAGAAAAGATGCACGTATCAGAATGAGTGTAACGGCAAGACACGAAAAGGAACATCTTGACAAAACGCTGAATGCGTTTGAAGATATTAATAAAAAATTGCATATTGCGAAAAAATAATAAATTATGCCTAGAAAAGTAGTGCAGGGCCCCATTAGGGACAAAGAAAAAACTAAACAAAAACTGCTCGCTGCAGTTGGTAAAATTTTAAGAGTAAAAGGTTACTCAGGCCTAAAAGTAAGTAAAATTGCGGCAGTAGCCGGTTTTGATAAAAAATTGATCTATGAGTACTTTGGAAGTACTGATAAATTGATCGATGAATATATCAAATCTCAGGATTACTGGAGCCAGGTTAATCAGAATGTCGAGATGGATTTTTCTGATGGTGGACATGAACTTACCAAAATGGTTGTACTGAACCAGTTCGAGAACCTGAAGAAAAATAAGGAACTTCAGAAGATCATCCTTTGGGAGCTTTCAGAAAGTAAGCCTATCCTTAAAAAGCTGGTAGAGCAGCGTGAAGAGGTAGGAGAGGTTCTTTTTGGAAATATTTCCGATCCTTATTTTGGAGAAGGTGTGGCTACAAGACACAGAGCTATTATGGCACTGATCGTTTCCGGAGCTTATTATCTTAATCTTTATACAGGATATAACGCCAATAAATTCTGTGGTATCGACCTGAAAACAGAAGAGGGTAGAAAAGAAATAGAACAGGCTGTTGTAGAGCTTATTGACTTTGCATACAGCAAAAAGAAATAATCATTAAAAGTTTTCCAATTTGAGCAGAAATAAGTTTTTGTTGATAATTTGAAAACTTTTAATTTTCAAATTAAAACTATATTTCTTATTTTTGACCAATGGAAAATTTTATAGTATCTGCAAGAAAATATCGTCCTCAGGAGTTTGATACGGTTGTAGGACAATCCCATATTACGGATACTTTAGAACATGCAATTGAAGAAAGCCAATTAGCTCAGGCATTACTTTTTTGCGGACCTCGTGGTGTGGGTAAAACTACTTGTGCCAGAATTCTGGCAAGAAAGATCAATGAGAAAGATGGCTCGGTTTCAGAAGATGGCTTTGCTTATAATATCTATGAGCTGGATGCTGCATCCAACAACTCTGTAGATGATATTAGGGAACTTATAGATCAGGTACGTTTTGCCCCTCAGGTTGGTAAATACAAAGTATATATCATAGACGAGGTGCACATGCTGTCTTCTGCAGCTTTCAATGCTTTCCTTAAAACTCTTGAGGAACCGCCGGCTCATGCCATTTTCATTTTGGCCACTACGGAAAAACATAAGATTATTCCAACCATCTTATCCCGTTGTCAGATCTATGACTTCAAAAGAATTACCATTGAAGACATCCAGGCACACCTCAGAAATATTGCTCAGAAAGAAAATATTCAATACGAAGACGACGCATTGTATCTGATCGCTCAAAAAGCGGACGGAGCATTAAGAGATGCACTTTCTATCTTCGACAGACTTTCTACATTTTCCCAAAAGAATATCACCCTGGCAAAAGCTGCCGAAGTCCTGAATATCCTGGACTATGATCAATACCTGAATATTGTGGATCTTGCCAAGGAAAATAAAATTCCTGAAGTACTTTCTGCTTTCAATGATATTGTAAAGAAAGGTTTTGATCCTCATATTTTCATTGCCGGATTAGGAAACCATTTCCGGGATCTGATGATGGCTCAGAATACTTCGACAATTGATCTTATTGAAGTGGGAGAGAAGACCAAGTCTAAATTTATAGAACAGGGACAGAAATGGGTCGCCCAGCAGCTGATCGATGGTATTGAGATCTGTAATCATGCAGATATTAATTATAAAAATTCCAAAAACCCTAGACTTACGGTTGAAATTGCACTGATGCAGCTGGCTTCTCTGACGGCTAATTCAGGTGATACTAAAAAAAAAAATTCCTGATACTGGCTCCGTTTCTTAGTGAGAAGCAGGAGGTGAAAATGCCTGAAAAAGTTCAGGAGAAAAAAGAAGTTAAAACAGAACAACCTGTAGCGGCTGAAAATGCTCAGGAAGTAGCTGTAACGAAAACCAACAAGCCATTATCAAGACCGGGAATTTCTTCCGGATTCAGCATCAATTCCTTTTTGACCAAAGAAGAGAAGGTAGAAACAACAGAAGACATCGTTGTAAGATCTGAAAACCTTCCTCAGAACCATTTTACAGATACCGATCTGCAGGTGGAATGGAAAATTATGCTTAAACATCTGCAGGTAAAAAATAATTTTGTTTTTAACGCAGTCAAAACCTTTAAGCTCGTCAAAGCAGACGAACATAAAATCAAAGTTTTATTTCCTTCTGATTCTGCCAAAGTGGAATTTGATAAAATAAGTGGTGAATTTTTTAATCATTTCAGAAGAAAAGTTCAGAACCACACCATTGAGGTAGAATACGAGCGGGACGTTGAAAATCTGAAGATTGAGGTAGTCACCAAAAGAAAGATTTTCGAAAAATTCATCGAAAAAAATCCAATTTTGAAAGATCTTGATGATTTAATGAAGTTTGATTTGACATAATTTTCATATATTTGTCACAGATTTTTGTAGAAAATACACTTTCAACAAAAACAAATTGCAACCAGAAACGCTAAAACAAAGACATTTCCAGAAGAAAAATGGAAACATTATCTAAAACATATCAGTCTTTTTTTGCACCCGCTAATTACTTTTTTAGCGGTTATTTTAGTTTTTCTGCTTCTTATTATAGAAATTTCAGAACGTATTACCGATTTTATTGGTATTGTTAACTGAATTTCTTTCCAAAAAATACAGGAGAAGTAGAGCCCTTTTATTACCCTGATTTCCTTTAAACAATTTTTTTAACGGCATTTTTTGAAAAGAATTATAAATTAAATTTTATAATCAAAGGGCTATTGCTGTGAATCTATTTAAAAATATAAAACAATAAAATTTAGAATAATGAATTTAAAAGACTTAAAAAACGAGTGGATCAATGAGCTTACACAGCCATTAATGATTGCAGGACCATGTAGCGCGGAAAGTGAAGCTCAGATGCTTGAAACTGCCAGAAGGATTAAAGAATCCAATGCGCAGGTATCCGTATTCCGTGCAGGAATCTGGAAACCCCGTACAAAACCTAACGGATTTGAAGGAGTAGGTGTAATCGGTCTTAACTGGCTGAAAAAAGTAAAAGAAGAGTACGGTTTCAAAACAGCTACGGAAGTTGCCAATGCTCACCACGTTTTTGCTGCTCTGGAAGCTGACGTAGATGTCCTTTGGATCGGTGCCCGTTCTACGGTAAACCCTTTCACCGTACAGGAAATCGCAATGGCTTTAAGAGGCACTGATAAACCTGTATTCGTTAAAAACCCTGTAAATCCGGATCTTGCATTATGGATTGGAGCTTTGGAAAGACTTTT
Source organism: Chryseobacterium indologenes (assembly GCA_001013295.1). Classification (GTDB taxonomy): domain Bacteria; phylum Bacteroidota; class Bacteroidia; order Flavobacteriales; family Weeksellaceae; genus Chryseobacterium; species Chryseobacterium indologenes_B. The sequence goes on from LAZY01000070.1 coordinate 4,183, forward strand.
GGGACAGGATATTAAAAACCTGGGAGTAATTCACAGAGGATTCTCAACATACCAGAAAACAAAATACAGAAACAACCCGAACTGGCAGATTGCCCTTGATTTCAAAAGTCAGTTCCCTAATATTCCAATGCTGATCGATCCTTCTCACATTTGTGGAAACAGAACCGGTCTTGCAGATATTACTCAGGAAGCGCTGAACGTAGGTTACCAAGGGGCAATCATTGAAACACACTCTAATCCTGACGAAGCATGGAGTGATGCATCTCAGCAGATTACTCCTGAAGTTTTGGCAGAATTGATCGGAAATCTGAAAGTAAGAAATCCTAATTTAACAGGATTTGAAGGGGAGATGGGAAGACACAGAACCTTAATTTCAGATCTTGATTTCCAGTTGATCGAACTGCTTTCTCAAAGAATGAAAATTTCTGAAAAAATCGGTAAACTTAAGAAAGAAAATGATATTGCGATCTTCCAGCCTGAACGTTGGAAAGTGATTACAGAATATGCTAATCAGAAAGCAATAGAAACAGGGATGTCTCAGGAATTTATAGAAAAAGTATTCAAGGCAATCCATGAAGAGTCTATTGAAGTTCAGAATAATATTATGATCAACAGATAATAATACATACCAGAAATCGTAACTTAAAGAAGAAGAAAATTTCTGATTCTTTGGGAGAAACTTTCCGAATTCAATAAAAATTGGGGCTTAGCTTCCGGATGTTAGGAGAACTCAGACATTTGTTTTTAACCTAATTCCTGATTCTAAGCCCTAATTGCTTATATTTGCACCATATTATCTATGAAAGGAAAAATCATTAAATCTACGGGCAGCTGGTATCAGGTTTTGGAATTGGAAACTAATAAAATTTTCGAGGCCAGAATCAGGGGGAAATTTAAATTAATTAAAACCAGACTTACCAATCCGCTTGCTGTAGGAGATTTTGTTGAGTTCCAGCTGGAACAGGATGATATTGCGTGGATCACCAAAATAGAACCACGTACCAATTATCTGATCAGAAAATCAGTTAACCTTTCCAAAGAGGCCCATATTATTGCTTCCAATATTGATCTGGCTTGTTTTATTTTTACCTTGAAACATCCTGAAACTTCATTAGGATTTCTGGATCGTTTTTTGGCATGTTGCGAAGCTTACAATATCACCCCATTGATCCTGTTCAATAAAATTGACGTTTTACACGAAGAAGAAATTGAAATTGTAAAAGATGTAGAATTTCTTTATCAGGAAATAGGGTATAACACTTTAGAAATATCGTCTTATTCTAAACTGAATCTCGATCAGCTTCAGGAAATACTGAAAGACAAAACTTCCGTATTTTTTGGTCATTCCGGTTGTGGAAAATCAACATTGGTGAATGCTTTGCAGCCAGGATTAAACTTAAAGACTTCTGAAATTTCTGACACCCACTTAAAAGGAAAGCATACTACGACCTTTGCACAGATGCATTTCTGGGACTTTGGCGGGAATGTCATCGATACTCCGGGGGTTCGTGAATTTGCCATGATTGATATTGAAAAAGAAGAAGTACAGCATTACTTTCCTGAAATCTTTAAAAAGAGAGAAGAGTGCAAGTTTCACAACTGCCTTCACGTCAACGAACCAAAATGTGCTGTTCTTGATGCTCTTGAAACAGGAGAAATTCAGCATTCCCGTTATGCGACTTACATCAAACTGATGGACGAGGCGGAAGAAGCTGCTCAAAAATAATCAAATGACTACAAAGAATAGAGAGCTGCTGTAAGATGGTCGCCTCAATCCTGAAACTAATTTAGATTAAATTGGCATGTTTTTTATATATATTAGGTTAAGATAAGTGTGAATCTATAAAACCTATAATGTAGTATTTTCTTTTTCTGATTCTCCGCAAACACACCTAATATTTTTAGTATATTAGCGCTCAAAAAGCAGGGATTATGAACATATTCAGTTTTACGGCTCATTTCGGTTCGGAGGAAGATTG
>LAZY01000071.1 GCA_001013295.1 Chryseobacterium indologenes
TTGCCTGTCCATATACATACCCGCCATCGTACCAATGTCGGAGGGCGACCATCCCAGTTCGTCCAGTTTTTTATCAAACTCTTCGTCTGATACCATATAGGCGGTTTCGGGGTTTCTGACCATTGCCTCGTATTCCAACTGGTCTTTCTGCTGTTGCAGCTTGTTGAGGTCAAGCACCTGGTCTTCGAGTATTTGGTGGGTTCCTACCACCACCGGGCTTAATACCGCATTTATGGTTCCCAGTACAATGGTTGGGAAGAACATAATACAAAGCCCCAAAGCAAACGGGCGCAGCAAAGGGAACATATCAATAGGTTCGGCACGGCTTAAAGCCTGCCAAACCTTTAATGCCACATAGAACAATGCTCCCAATCCCGCCAAACCCTTAGCAACTGCCGCCATATCGCCTGCAAGTGGCATCATATCATCATAAAGCGACCGCAGGAGTTCGTGAAGATTATCCCATTCCATAGTTTACCAGTATTTTTGGTTAGCAGTTCCGTAGAGTTCAAGCACTCTTTGGGCATCGTTTTTCTTTTTCGCTCTTAGGTAGCTTACAGAAATGTTTTTGTTGGTGTAGTAACGTACAAGGCTGTGGTAATCCTTTACCTCTTTGTACACACGGTCAATAACATCCATACGCTCTTTGTCATTGAGTGAAAGGTCTGTGGCGGTTATAATCTGCTTCAACTCTTTTAGCAGTTCGGTACTTTCATTAAGCAGTGCAGAATAACCGTTGCCGATAGCGACCAATTCCTGCGGTGTGAAATTTGGGTCGTTCATCATCTTGCCAAAATTCTGCACGTACATTTCGGACACATCCCCGACCAACAATACCGTTTGCTGCACCTTACGGGCATCTTTTACAAGGTTGTTGATGGCTTTCAGCTTGTCGTAGTATTCCTTGCCCTGCTCGTACACTTTCTTCACTTCGTTGAAGTTCTTTATCACGTTGCTTACGGTGGAAGAAGTCTGCACGATTTCGTTTGCAGAGTTGATAATGCCCGAAGCCAAATTAGCCGGGTCGGTTACAACCCACTGGGCTTTTGCTGACGGTGCTACGGCGAGCATCAGTGCCGTACACACCAGATACAATACTTTTTTCATTGTTTCTGAATTTTTAAATTGTTAATGACTATTGATTTGAATTGTCCCGCCTTTGCATTGCGATATGCTTAATGGCGAGTTCTACATTGCCGTCCAGTTCAGCAGCAAGCTGCATCACTTCCATTTTTTCGGTTTCTTCGGTCGTGTAGGCGAGGTATTCCTCCAAACTAACTTCGGTGGCATAGACTGCCGAGTGCGTACCACCTAAGCCAATCCAAACCTCTTTGTAAAGTCGGCTTGCATCGTTGTTCATATTGATGGAAAGTACCTGCCCTTTTTCTTTGTCAGTAAGCCCCAACATCGCCTGTATATCATCAAACTTGTTCATATACTTGCGTTGGTCAAGCAGGATTTTACAGTCGGAGTTGTTGATGATACTTTCCTTCACAATGGGCGACTGGATGATGTCGTCAACCTCCTGTGTTACGACAATCGCTTCTCCGAAGAATTTGCGGACGGTCTTAAACAAGTACTTGATGTATTCTGCCATCCCTTCTTTGGCTATTGCTTTCCAAGCCTCTTCTATCAGGATGAGCTTGCGAATACCTTTCAATCGGCGCATCTTGTTGATGAACACCTCCATAATGATGATGGTCACAATGGGAAAGAGGATTTTGTGGTCTTTAATCGCATCAATCTCAAACACGATAAAGCGTTTGGAAAGCAGGTCTAACTGCTTGTTGGAGTTCAGCAGGTAATCATATTCGCCACCCTTGTAATAGGGTTCGAGTACGTTCAGGAAGTTGGCAATGTCAAAGTCCTTTTCCCTGACCTGCTTTTCTTCCAGTACCTTGCGGTAGTCGCCTTTTACATACTCATAGAAACCGTTGAATGACGGATAAACATCTTCCGTTTTGATACGTTCGATATAACCGCTTACCGCATTGGAAAGGGCAACTTCTTCTGAACGGGTTGGCGGCTCATCGTCACGTTTCCATAAGGTCAGTATCAGGGTTTTGATACTTTCCCGCTTCTCAATGTCGAACACGCCATCATCGGTATAGAAAGGGTTAAAGGCAATCGGGTTATCTTCGGTATAAGTGAAGTAAACACCGTCTTCGCCTTTGGTCTTTCCTGTGATGAGTTCGCATAAGCCCTGATAGGAATTACCCGTATCTACCAACAGTACGTGTGCGCCCTGTTCGTAATACTGCCGTACCATATGGTTCGTGAAGAACGACTTGCCCGAACCCGATGGACCAAGTATAAACTTGTTCCGGTTCGTAATGATACCACGCTTCATAGGCAGGTCGGAAATATCCAAATGGATAGGTTTTCCTGTAAGCCTGTCAGCCATCTTGATACCGAACGGCGAGGGCGAATTGTGGTAGTTGGTTTCTTCCGTGAAGAAGCACAATGCAGGCTCAATAAAAGTGTAAAAACTTTCCTCACTGGGGAAGTCGCCCGCATTGCCCGGCATTCCCGCCCAATACAAAGTTGCTACGTCCGTCGTGTTGTGCCGGGGCTTACACTCCATCAGTGCCAACGCACTACCGCAATCATTCTTTAGCTGTTTCAGTTCCGCAGGGTCTTCCGACCACGCCATAATGTTGAAGTGCGCACGGATAGATGACAGCCCGAAGCTGTGGGCTTCGTTCAAATACTTTTCTATCCACTCTTTGTTGATTTGGTTGGCACGGCTGTACCTTGCCAGTGAGTGCATATTCCTTGCGGACTTCTCAAACTTTTGCAGGTTGTCTTCGCTGTTATCCAAAAAAATGTACTGGTTGTAAATGTGGTTACAGCTTAACAGTAAACCCACAGGTGCGGCGAACGACAGACGGCAGTCGCTTCGGTCGGTGGACAGCTTCTCAAAGCGGGTATCTGCCGATACCGTTCCGGGCAGGTCGTCCGTATCTGAAAGGGTATGCAGGCTTAACCTTTTGTTGCCGATGCGTACCTCTTCGTTTCCGAGTGCGATGTCCTGCATTGGTGTTCCGGCTCCCCTCGATAACGTGAGGTACTGTTCCAGTAATCCCTGTGTATCTTCTGTGCCGATGATTTCATCTTCGGTCAGTCGTTTCAGGGTTACAAAACCGCTATCGTTCACGATACGCTCAAACTGGGCGACCGCCTCCATAAAGCGTTGTATCGTTTCTTTATTCCTGATTTCCTTTGGTATCAGTGTGCCTTTGCAAAGCGAACTGAAGTTGCTTTGCATCCGCATTCTTTCCTTAGTAGTCTTCGTTAAGAATAGGTAACAATAGTGGTTCAGGAACGGTCGCTCGTTGAAATGGCGTTGATAAGACTTCGATAAAAAACTTTGGTCTTCGATTGCCAAATCGGGCGCATAGCTTTCCTTGATGTACCAATCCTGTTTGTGAATGACCGTAAAATCAGGCAGAGTTTTGATAGCCTTGTGCCAGGCGGAGTGAATGGCTTCGTATTCCGCAGAAGCTACTGTGAACAGTTCCGGCAAACGCACTTCAAAGCAGGCGGTAATGTCCGCATCTTTGGAAAGGATGCAGTTGTACTCTACTGCCAACAACGGAAATTTAATTTCCAGTGTGGTGGTCTTTGCTACATTTCTCATACGGCATTCTGTTTAGGCGTGAATTTTAAATAGCGGTGTACAGGCTTGCGGCAGATGATGTAGCGGGGATGCCTTTTATTGGCTGCGATTTTCATCAATCCGTGTTCGCCGTATTTTCGGTTCAGCGAAAAGGTTTGCCATACAATGAGCGAAGCTCCGCCTGCTCCGAGAAACAGGCAGAAGTAAGAGTTTATGCCTGCCATATACAGTATCATCACGAGGATAAGTGTACCGAGCAGCCCGCCTGCGAAAATGAAGAGGTACTGTGCTTTCAGTCCTTTAAATTCCACCGTTCTGCCGATGCCTTTGTTGATGTTGTAATTCATAAGGCAAAGTATTAAAGGAAGAATGAACGCAGGATAGTTGCAGCTACAATCAAGAAGATACACGCACCAAACCACGAAGCTGCGGTCTTGCTCGTGTCGGGGTCGCCGGAACTGAACTTGTTGTACACTTTAACGCCCCCGATTAACCCGACTACCGCACCGATGGCGTAGATTAATTGCGTTGCGGGGTCGAAATAAGAGGTTACCATTTGGGTAGCCTCGTTGATACCCGCCGAGCCGTTTCCCTGTGCGAACGCACCAATTCCTGACAGCATCGCCACGGCTGCCAGCAAAACTTTTTTTCTTTGTTTTTCCATAATTGAAACACATTAATTTGTTACTGTTTATCCCGCACCTTGCGAGCTTTCGGGACAAATGTCTTATGGAAAAAGAGGCGTTACCGTAAAGTGGCAGTCAGAGGAAGTGTTTGGCTGTGAGTGGCTTTGTTGATGCGGACTTCCAGAACGGAACTACAAATGATGGGATGCTTTTATTACAATTTACAGTTGGTTCAATGCAACTTTTAAATTACATTTGCATATTCATAATAAAGTCAATTTTAATCCTTTTTGAGATGAAAATATCAGGCAGACATATTGGAGAAATGCTGAAGGAAGCCAGAGAAAAAAGACAGCTAACTCAAGAACAATTAGCCCAAAAAGTGGGTAAGAAAAGGAGTTACATTTCTAAGGTTGAAACTGATTATGGCAATAATATCAAACTTCAAACCCTTAAAGAGATAGTAGAAAAGGGATTTGACGGTACGGTTAAAATTAACTTGGAACTCTGATTTGTATATGGATAAATTATTGAAGAACGCTTTTAAAATGCAAATTCAATCCAAAGAAGGATTTGAGTTCGAAGAATTTATTGATGAACTGTTTCTTTTGAAATATGGCGTTGATAACTATACGCCAATCAGAAGGAATAAGGATAAAGGCAATGACGGTACTATTTTACCCGAACAAAAAATATTGGCTTGTTACGCACCAAGAAAATATAACAAAACTGATTTTGAAACAAAAGTTTTAGGAGGAGCAAAAAAAGAAGGAGATTTTGAAAAATATCAGAAAAACTGGAAAGACAAATTTGCAAATTGGGAAATGTATGTAAATCACGAGGTATCACCAGAGCAATTTACCTTAATTCAGTCTTTGGATGGCAATACTTCGATAAGGGGCATAGACCAAATCCTTTCTATTGTTGATGAACTTGTATCAAGTAAAAAAAGAAAACTCGCCGCCTATTTGGGGATTGAAAACTTTTTTATACAGGACTATATTCAGGAAATCATCAATGATTTATTGAACGCTTCAAACGAAGAAGATAAGGCTCTGCATTTCGACAGGAAAACATTGGTTCCTCCCCAAAGGAAAATCGAACTCAACTTTGAGCAGGAAGATTGGGACGGGATGAACTCGGAAATGGTATTGGTTATGGCGGAGTTTAATACGATTACTAATATACTTTCGGGTTATAATGATGATGAGATTAATACCCTAAAAAGAAGGGTTATAAATGATTACAATAAACTTTCAGGAAATTTCAAGGAGAGATTATATAATCTGACCGACCAATATACAACGGCATATGGAAACATTAAAGATGATGAATATGTAAAATGCGTAAAATCTATATTGCTGTATATGTTTGAACAGTGTTTAATAGGCAGAAAAACAGAAAATGAACTATGATATTACCGCAGCCCGAAAGCAATCTTAAAACCAACCTTATGGTATTGGGAGCAGATATTATAAGTATTATGGATAGTTCCCCTTTTAAAAACAAATACGTCATCGTAGATGATATAATGAATAAGTTTTTAAACAGGGACAAAGACAGAACACCCGACCTTTTCCTGTATGCTTTAACCTTTTTGCATACGATTGGCAGTATTGAGAAAAAAGGCTATAAAATTAAATTGGTAAAGAAAGAAAACCAAGAAGAAAATCAAACAAGTTTATTTGACAATGTTAATTAGAATATATTCAGAAACCAACTTAATAGATGCTGTTCCATTTCACAATGGAATAAACATCATATTAGGTAAATATTCAGAAGATAAAGAAGCCAGAGGAATTAATGGTATTGGTAAGTCTACGTTAGTAAGGCTTGTTGATTTTACTTTATTAAGCGGTAAGGCAGAAAAAAGATTTAGTCAAAAAAAATATGACTTTCTAAGAGATGAAGAACATACGATTACTTTAGAATTTGAAATACAGGGACAAAAGTATTTCATTAAAAGAAGCTTTGCTGATACCAAGAAAATCTTTTTCGGTAAACGAGCTGATGCGCTTGATGAATATGAAAAATCAGAAATGCCCAAGGTTATGGAAGGGATATTTTTCCCAACTGAAAATAACGAAGTGTTCTTTGAGGGAAAGAGATATGGAACATTAATGGAGTTTTTTGTTAAGGATGATTTGCAAAGCCAGCAAAGAGCTGACCCTTTAAATTTTGTTTCATATAACGCTAATGCAAGAGAAAAGGCATTGTATAATTTTTATTTGTTAAATCTCCCGACAAAAACACTTTTAAAATATAACGAGGTTTCTTCTGAATACGAAAGGTATAATAACACTGTGAAATCATTGTCTGAAAAAGTCAAAGCAGATACAGGTAAAGACATTCAGGAGTTTAGAACCGAGCGTTTAAAAATTGAAAAAGATATTATAGCACTCGAAAATAGTCTGAAGGAGTATAATTTTCTTGCCAATCACAAAGAGATAGAGCAAAAACTAAATCAGGTTATATCTGAAATTAATGAGCAATCTATAATCTATCACGGTACAAACCGTAAATTAGAAAAACTTAAATCCTCGTACAATGATGTAGCCTCCATCGACCTGGACAAAATTCGTAAACTCTACAATGAAACTGTTGCGACTTTTGGAAACTTTGTAAAAAGAAGTTTGGATGAAGTTATTGATTTTAAGAAACAACTTTTAGCTAATAGGAATAAATATCTATTGGAAGAAGAAAAGAAGTTACAATCATCAATAGACCTAAGTCTAAAACAACTTGAAAAATTAGAGAAGAACAGAAGCCAATTATTTTCCTTGTTAAAAGAAAGAGGAGCATTGGATAGAATTGAAAGTACCTATGAAAGATTAGTGAATGAAAAAACACTTTTAGAACGAAACACTTCCATTGTTAGAGAAATTGATGAAATCGAAGAAATATTAGGGAACTCTAATATTGTTATTGCTGAATTAAAAAGAGATATTGTTAGTGAGTTAAATAAGCATCAAACCTATCTTGATGAGTTGAGATTATTATTTCAGCAAATTCTTGAAAATGCTATTTATTTGGATGAAGAATTTGATAATTCTTACTTCAATATCACGTTAAACTCTACTTCGCCAAGAAACCAGTTGCCTTTTAAAATCAGTTTGGAAATTCCCAAAGCAGATGCTTTAGGACAAGAGCGTTTAAAAATTGTATCGTATGATTTAATGGTATTCTTAAAAAGCAGGATTGACAAACGGAATATTCCGGATTTTCTTGTACACGATGGTGTATTTCACGCTATATCTTACAAAACAATATCCAATGTCTTGAACTATATGTATCACAAATCAAACGAACTGCATAACTTTCAATATATCCTTACTTTCAATGAAGATGAAATTGATTTAAACGGGGATGAAAATAAGTTTGGCAAGTTTGATTTTGACTGGTCTAAACAAGTAATTGCTGAATTTTCAGATACCGAACAGAAAACAATTTTTAAACGTTTTTTTTAGATGGCGAATTATCAATTACCCCCTTTAAAAGATGAAAGGTTATTTGAGGAACTCACTTGTGATTTATTCAATTTTGTAGAGAATACCTCTTCATATATGAATACAGACTTTCAGACTTTTGGCGTGAAAGGACAAAATCAGAAAGGTATTGACATCTTTTCTTCTAAAAGCAAAACGGTAATTCAGTGCAAATTGAAAAGCATTGGCAGAAAAGACGAAACTATCAGGAAAAATCTAATTCAGGATATAAATGCAGACTTAGAAAAAGCAAGGGATTTAGCAATTGATTTTGACAAATTTGTTTTTGCTTCTACATTTCGTGACGATGCTCAAATACAGGAATACCTAAATCAAATTAAAAGAGAACAAGGACTGCCATTTCATTTGTATTATTGGGGATGGGATACCATAACAAAATATATTGAGCAATCAGAGGCTTTACTGCATAAATATTTTCCAAAGTTTGTAAAAAAGTCTAAGCCTGTAAAGCCAAAAATTGAATTACCGGACGGAGCATTGGGAAAAGAGCTTCCCAAGAAAAACTATATTGACTATTTAAAAAAACGCTATGGCGATTGGAAACAGATTGAATTAAATAAAAAAGGAGAAAAATTTAATTGGGCTGCTTTCACCATTTCATTATCCAAAAGATATAAAGCATCAGGTATGAATTATATTGATGTTCGACACTTTGATGATTTGGCATCATATCTAAAAAGCAGGATTGATGGTACAATAATGGGAAAAGTGAACAAGTCTAAAGGAATAAAAAACTATTCTGTGTTTGAAGAGTTCTCGGAAACTGAAATATAAAAAGACAAAGGGAAGTCTAAACAAACTCCCCAATGTCAAAATCACCCAAATCACTTTTCCGCAAGGTGGAAGAACCGTCGTCGCTTTCAGATGAAAGTGTGCTATCCAAAAGCTCGGCAATTTTTCGGGAAGCACCCTCAATGGAATTTTCCAGTAAGCTGAATAATTCGGTTCCCTGTAATTTCTGAACTATGGCTACCGCTGTTTCCTTTTGAGCCTGTTCCAAATTCTCTTTTTGGAGCAATGCCCCTACGGAGCTTAGTTCGTCGTAGGTAACCCCTTGGGCAAAACCGTTATCGCCACCGGATATTCCGTACCTGTTCCATTCTTCTTCCTCTTCTTCCAAATCAGGCATATTGCTGAAAACTTCGTCCAGTTCTTCCTGCGGAATTTGAATGCTGACGTTTTCGTTTTCGTCGTATTCGATGTCTAAATTATCAGGGTTTATCTCCGGTTCCGCTATTTGGCTTTCATTGGCAGTGTTTGGCACTGAAAGGCTTCTTACTGGCTTGGGCTGCCCCATAATATCGGGCAGGTTCGGGTTAACTTTTTCCTGTGTGGGCTTTTGCTCCGACCTTTTATGAATGACAATCTTATCCTGCAAAAGCAGTACAATGATTATCAGTAGGCAAATCACAATTACTATTTCCATAATCAGATGCTTTAAAAAATGGGTTTAAACTTTTCATTGAAATCATCGGTAATGGCTTTTTCAAACATCTCAAAATGATGCTCCAGTATGTTATCGAGATAAGCATACAGGGGTATGGCATCTTTACCGATGACCTGTACAATACGGGAAAGCCGTTCGTGATATTCCTGCCGGATATAAATGCTTTTATCGCCCCGTTTTGTCATCGAATGGGTTTTCAAAAAGTGTTCGCCGTAGCTTCCGTCAAGGTTTTTCTTTGTGCGGTTTCTTTCCCGTTGTGCGGGTTTGCTTTGTGATAATTCTTCCTGCTGCACCTCGTCTTTTACCGCTTCCTTTACCTGCTCTTCGGCAGGTTCAGGCGGTAACTGCAAACCGTCCTTTTTAATGCCGTCCACCATCAGGTTCATCATCATTTCTTCGTTAATGTCCGGCGTGACTTTTTTCTTATTGTCTTTTTCCATAGCACTACAATTGAATGATGTTTAAAAATTCGCTGATGAACAGGTCTAACTGGCAGGCTTTCATCAAACGCTCATCGGGTGGCATTACGGTAGAACGGAAAACCGTTTTGCTGTCCGCTTCGCTTTCCTTGCGAAAACGGGTGCTGTTCTTGATTTGGCTTTGCATCAGGCTTAACCCCAGTTGCGCGATAAGCTGATTGTACACGTCATATAAGGGTGTGCTTTCCCTACCGTCCACCTGGTTCCAAAACAGGTTAATGCTTTGTATGGAAGTTTCGCCCTTTTTCATAATCACGTCCTGTAAAAGCTGCGTAAAGATGAGCGTACTTTCCATTACCACACGGTCTGCCGTGATAGGCGTAAATATGTGGTGCATTCCCGCCAATGCTTTCAGTATGCCGGGCGTGTTCACGGTTCCCGGCAGGTCGAAGAACAGCACATCAAGCGGAACGGGAGAACTGTTTACAAATTCGTGCGCCGCATCGAGTACGCTATCCGCTTTGTGCTGCATAATGGGATAGGCTTTTTTGTTGATGGTGGTAAACTGCTTATACGCCAGTTTTTTCAACGCCTCATTTTCCATTACCATTGCCAAATCACGGGTTTTCATTTTCATCAAGCTGTGCTGCGGAAAATCCGCATCAAATACGGCTACGTTGTAGCCCAACCGATAGTGCATCGTGCTTGCAACAAGCGTGGTAAATGTGCTTTTGCCAACACCGCCTTTTTGAGAAGAAAAGGCGACAAACAGAGGTTTCTTTTTTGTGTCCATATTTTTAAAATTTAAAGTTTACATCTTGCTGTTTTCAGTCTTGCAGGCTTGCACCCGTGCAGTCCTGATTTCGTGCTGTCTTTCTTGCAGGATAGCTATCAGACTTGCCTGCGGGAATTGCTGATTACCTGCTTGCCTGCCGTACAGCAGCAATGCTTTCATTCAGGCATCTTATCAGGCGGGATTGCGTTCTTGCATTCGTTTCGTTCGTCATTCCATCCGTCACTCAGGCGTGATTGTCTGATAGCAGGCTGTCACGCTTTCCGTCATTCCTGCGCTCTTGCTTTCTTGCATTCCTGCAATCTTGCTGGCAGGATAACCTGCCATCTTGAATGTGTGCCGTCAGCTCGTCCTGAAGCACGGGCAGTCTGCCTGCCTGCCAACATTCAGGGGCAAAGAACTCATCAAATTCAATCGGTTGTATAGCGGTGGCAGTGTTTGGCGTTCAGAGGCGGCATTTGGCACTGTGGTACAGTGCAACGCTATCGTAAACAGGGCTTTACTTTGTATTGTGATTTTTATTAACGGATTTATGCAAAAGGATTTTGACAAATCAGGAGGTAACGGGAACGGCAACGAGCCGTTTTTCCCTGTTACATTCAATCCGTCCCGCAGGGCGGATTTTTGTGTTCACCGGAACACGGCAAGTTGTGTTTTGAGGCACTCGAAACCGAGTTCGTGCCTCAAAACAACTTGCCCTTTGCAGGGGGCAGAAAACACCTTCCGAAGTCAGGGTTTTGTATGGATTTTAAAATGGATTTGTGATGAACGAGAACAGTTACAGAAAACAGAATAAGGGCGGACGGACACCCAAAACAGACCCAAGCATCCATCGCCACGTTTTCCGTCTTACGGACGAAGAAAACGCCAAACTTTTGTCGCTTTTTGAAGCATCGGGAATGCCCAATAAAGCAAAGTTTATCATCTCCCTGCTGTTCAGTAAGGAAATGAAGTCAGTTAAGATTGACAAAGGAACAGTTGATTTCTATATGCGATTGACTTCGTTTCACAGTCAATTTCGCTCCGTAGGTGTGAACTATAATCAGGTTGCGAAGCTACTGTACAAGCATTTTTCCGAGAAAAAAGCCGCTGCATTCCTTTACAAACTGGAAAAACAAACGGCTGAAATGGCGATGCTCTGCCAAAAAATCATTCAGCTTACTGAAGAATTTGAGGAAAAACATCTGAAAAAACAGCGTTAGAAATGATAGCAAAAATCGGAAGAAGTGAAAATCTGTACGGTGCATTGGCGTATAATAATCTGAAAGTGGAGAAAGAAAACGGACAAATTCTGTTTACCAATAAGATAATCGAAACGCCAAACGGAGCATATACCGTTTCTCAATTAACCCAATCTTTTGAGCCGTACCTCATCGCAAATCGCAATACGCAATATCACACCTTGCATATTTCGCTCAATCCCGACCCGAAAGATAAGGTAAGCGATGACCAATACAGGGAAATGGCGGAAGAATATATGCGGGAAATGGGTTACGGCGAACAGCCTTTTGTAGTCTTCAAACACACGGATATTGACCGCAGTCATATCCATATTGTATCGGTCTGCGTGGACGAACAGGGCGTAAAGATTTCGGATAAATTTGAGAAAATACGGTCAATGAATGTGTGCCGTGAGTTGGAAAGAAAACACGGTTTGATACCCGCAACAGATAAGGAACGTAACCAAACAGACAAGGTTTTCCGTCCCGTGGATTATCGGGCAGGCGATATAAAAAGTCAGATTGCATCGGTCATTCGACACCTGCCGAACTACTATCAGTACCAAACTTTGGGAGAGTATAACGCTTTGCTTTCCCTGTTCAACATTACCGCCGAGAAAATCGAGGGCGAATTGCAGGGAAAGATGCAGCAGGGCTTATTATATATTCCGCTAAATGAAAAAGGCGAAAGAGCCGGACATCCGTTCAAGGCTTCGCTTTTTGGAAAGAACGCAGGGCTTCCGGCTTTGGAATTGCATTTTGCGAAATGCAAAACGGCTTTGAAAGATAGCCCGACCAAACAGACCCTAAAATCTGCCGTTACCATTGCCCTGCAATCCACAAACAACGAACAGGCTTTTAAAAAGCAATTAGGAGAACAGGGTATTAATGTTGTAGTGCGAAGAAACGATGCAGGACGTATATACGGAATGACCTTTATCGACCACAATTCCAAAATCGTATGGAACGGTTCACGTTTAAGCAAGGAACTTTCCGCCAATACCTTTAATGATTATTGGAACAATAACATCAAACCCGATATTAAAGAACCTGCCGTATCACAACCAAAACTATCCACATCAAATGATGCGGATCTTCCTGCGGAAGAACCACACCATTTGTTCGACTTTTTACATACTGAAAAACACGAAGACGGTTTGATTGAAGCATTGGGCGGTTTATTGCCCGAAGCACAGGGCGAAGATTACGAGGAACAAGATTTTGCCAATAAAATGAAGAAGAAAAGAAAGCGTGTCAAAAGAAGATAATTTATAAAAACTCATCTTGCACCAATAAAACTTCCTGACTGCTTAACCGTTCATTCAGCCATTGTTTTATTTTGTCTTTATCTTCATTTTTGAGTTTCTTACCCGCATTGTACAATACCAAGAACTGAACTTTTGTGCTATCGGTATTCGGATATTTTTCAATTTTTCCCAATTTGATATTCTTAAAATCGGGAAAAAGTATGTTCATTTCTTTTACAAGATTTGGTTCGCTGACTTTGTATTTATCCAACTCTTGTCGTAAATTATTGATGGTTACATCTTTCTCGGAAACAGAAGCATTCTGCTTGTTTATTTCACTCAATATTTCGGATTTGATGTCTTCCTCGTTCTGCCGGAAACTCAATACGGTATTATGAATACCTTTTTCGTCAAGCAGGCGATTATACATTGCTATTTCATCTTTGCCCAACTTCTTATTCAGGAAAGCGATGTCCACCGTTCGGGGACTGGCATTATAGTTCAGTTTTTTATAAATCACTGTAAAGCCTCTGCTACTGAACTCTGAATTGATGAAGTCTTCAACGGTATTGGTAAATTTTTTCTCGTTGAAAAGGTTATAGGCTAAATAAAAGCTCGGAACTATCATTATCATCACCAATGTGGTAATTCCTAACCGTATTTGTTTTTCAAAGCGTTTGCCTTTAAAGCTCGTAGCGGGATATTTCAAATATTTAACCACAAAAAAAGTGGCGATACAAATGAAAAAGCAGTTAATGATATATAGATAAAACGCTCCTGCAAAATAGGATAGATTAAATGTCGCCAGTCCGTAACCTGCCGTACATAAAGGCGGCATCAAAGCCGTAGCGATGGCTACCCCCGGAATGGGATTACCTTTCTCCACCCGTGTAATGGCAATCACGCCGACCAATCCACCAAAAAAAGCAATCAATACGTCATAAATATTGGGAGAAGTTCTTGCCAATAGTTCTGATTGTACATCTTTGAAAGGGCTAAGATAAAAATAGACGGCGGATACCATCAGGCTTACTGCGGTAGCAATCAATAAATTCTTCATTGATTTTTTGAGCAGTATAAAATCATAAGTTCCCAACGCAAAACCTGCACCTACAATTGGTCCCATTAATGGCGAAATCAGCATCGCTCCGATAATTACGGCAGTCGAATTTACATTTAGCCCGATAGAGGCGATGATAATGGCACAAGCCAAAATCCACAGGTTTGAGCCACGGAAAGAGATGTTGGCTGTTACGTTTTCGAGTACTTTGTTTTTTTCTTCCTCTCCGTTATGAAGATTGATAAAGTCAAATATTTTATTGCTCATAAGAATTGTTAAGTTTAGGAATTGAGATAATGCCCGCAACTGTAACAATATTTGGCATCATCCCGATGACCTTCCTTATTGCAATGAGCACACACTATACCGTTCAATTTGTTATGTTCTTTTTCCTTGCCGATGGATTTTCTTACCTCTTTTGCAATCTCTACACCTACAATTCCGGTAGGCACAGCGATGATACCATAACCGGTAACCATTAGTAGCATTGACAAAAACTGCCCCAAAGCGGTAGTCGGCACCATATCGCCATAGCCTACGGTGGTCAGCGTAACAATAGTGTAAAACACGCTTTTGGGGATACTTGTAAAACCGTTTTGAGGTCCTTCAACGTAATACATCAATGTACCAATCAATACGGCAATGATTAATACGGTGTAAAGAAATACCATTATTTTGGCTCTGCTTGCCATCAGTGCCACTTTAAGTCTTGCAGACTCCTCAACAAATTCAATCAACCGGAGCACCCTGAACAGTCGGAGTAATCTTAAAATCCTGAAACTACTTAAAATATGACTGCCCTTGATAAAGACAGAAAGGAACATTGGCAATATAGAAAGCAAATCAATGATACCGTAAAAGCTGAATATATATTTTAACGGTTTTTTACTTACAAAAATCCGTAACGCATATTCCAACGTAAAGATGATGGTAAAAATCCATTCTAAAACGATGAGTTCCCTGTGGTAAGTATGGTCGATACCTTCGACCGTTTCTGCCATTATGGTAAAAACGCTTAGCAAGATAGCTATGAGCAAGCCTACGTCAAAAGCCTTTCCAGCAGGAGTATTCACACCATATATGATGATATACATTTTCTGACGGAATAGGTCAAGTTTACTCTTGGGATTGTCAAAATAGTTCGGCATAAGCAAGTTTTAGTTTTTCTTACTTTGTTTGCTCAATACCATATAACCCAATACACCGCCAATAAGAGAGGCTATAAAAATACCAACCTTTGCCTGTACCTTGTATTCTTCGTGTGTGAATGCCAATTCGGTTACAAATAAGGACATCGTAAACCCGATAGATGCCAGCAGTCCTAATCCCAAAAGGTTTTTCATATTCATACCATCGGGAAATGGGGCTATCTTCAATTTTGCACAAAGCCAAGTGAAACCTACTACGCCTATAACTTTACCCAGCAATAAACCCAACGCTACACCGGTAGCTACATTGGTGCTGAACAGCTCATCAACATCAATATCCAATACAGAAACACCTGCATTGGCTAAGGCAAAAATGGGAATGATAATAAAGGTTACAAAAGGGTGCATTGCGTGTTCCAGCTTCTGCAATGGCGGAATGGCGTGGTTTGTATCTGCATTTACATTTTCGAGAATGTGAAGTTGCTCATTGGTCAACGTAGGGACTTTATTATTGGGGTCTGCACTTGCAAACCTTCCCAAATGTTTTTTTATTCTTTCAATGAAAACATCTTCCTTTATTTTCACATCAGCAGGTATGGTAAATGCCGCAAGAACAGAGGCTATGGTTGCGTGAACACCGGACAATAGGAACGCTGTCCAAACACCGCCAATACCCAAGATTGCATAGAATATAATGCTCCTTACACCCATTTTGTTGCCAATGTACATTGCTAACAGAAAAAGCAAACCGATAGCCAAATTCATCATCGAAATATCGGAAGTGTAGAAAAAAGCAATAACCAATACCGCTCCCAAATCATCAACAATAGCCAATGCTGTTAAAAAAACTTTTAACGCCAGAGGTATACGATTGCCCAAAAGATAGAGAATACCCAAAGCAAAAGCAATATCCGTTGCCATAGGAATACCCCAACCGCTTTGCACTTCGCCTGTCGGGTTTAAGCCGAAATAAATAAGGGCAGGCACAAGCATTCCGCCTATTGCGGCGGCAATAGGGAGCAACGCTTTTCTCGGGTTGGATAGTTCTCCGGCTACAATTTCCCGCTTCAATTCCAATCCCACCACAAAAAAGAAAATTGCCATCAGCCCATCGTTTATCCAATGGTGGAAACTGTATTCCAGATAGGTACTTCCGTTAAACTGAAAACCTAATTTCTGTTCAAAAAAATGGTGGTATTCGTGATACCAGGGCGAATTGGCTAAAAATAAAGCAATAATTACACTGATACCTAATATTAATCCGCCGGATTTTTCCTGTTGTATAAATCTCTGGATAGGTGTAACCACCCTGTCAATAGGAGCTTTCTTGATTTCGTTCATTTCAATTTCGTTATACGGCTGTAAAAGACTTGGAAAGCAAGTCTTCCGATAAAATAAAAGCACAAATTTACAAAAAACCATACGATTACAGGCATATTATCGACACAATTCAGCCAAACACCGCCACGCACTGCCAATGCCTGCCACAATCTTATAGCCAAGCTATACAGCCCATAAATTCACGCCCGAACATTAAAACTTAAAATAATGCAGGAAGAAGACGATTTAAGAGGGCTTGCCAAGATAATGGCATTTATGCGGGCAGTGAGTATTCTATTGGTACTGATGCACCTTTATTGGTTTTGCTACGGTTTCTTTTTGGAACGTGGCTGGACATTGGAAATAATCAACAAAATATTAGGGAATTTTCAGCGAACGGCAGGGCTGTTTTCGCATACCCTATATACCAAAGCCTTTGCTTTGGTTTTGTTGGCTTTGAGCTGTTTGGGAACAAAGGGCGTAAAGAATGAAAAAATAACGTGGACTAAAATCTACGTGGCGTTGGGCGTTGGTTTTGTGCTGTTCTTTCTGAATACGCCTTTATTAAAGCTACCTCCGGTAATCGGTACATTTCTCTATATCCTTACCATTTCGTTAGGATATATCGCCTTGCTAATGGCAGG
>LAZY01000072.1 GCA_001013295.1 Chryseobacterium indologenes
CAAAATATTCAACTAAAAATTCTGGAAGTAATAATTTGAGAAGTTCGTGATCGCTTAACATAATTCTAAGATACATCAACTTAACATTTCCCCCAACTTTTGAGACTGATCCGGTTTACGTACTATTCTATTTGCTTAATCTTTGTTTACCATCCTAAAAATTTTCGTTAAATTCGTGTAAAATAAATTTTTGATGAATATTCTTTTATTAGAAGACGATCTCATTCTTTCCGCGGAGCTTTGCAGGTTTTTAGAATCCAATCACTTTACCTGTGATAAAATATATGATGGAGAAACTTTTCTCCGTCAGATTAAAAATAATACCTACGATCTGTATTTGCTGGATATTAATGTTCCCAAAATAAACGGACTGGATGTTTGTCAGACCATCCGTTCTTTTGATAAAAATACCCCGATCATCATGATCTCTGCCTACGGAGATATTTCCGACAAAAAAGATGCCTTTACCCGTCTTGCGGATGATTATCTGGTAAAACCTTTTCAGTTTGAAGAACTTCTTTTGAGAATCAACTCTCTCTTAAGAAGAAAAACATCTTCCGATACTTCTGATCAGGACATTCTCAGAATCGATGACCTTATTATTAACAAAACCGAGCAGAAGGTATACCGTGGAGGAAATGAAATCACCCTTACCTTAAAAGAATTTCAGCTGTTGGTATATCTTGCCGAAGCACAGGGAAGAACCGTATCCAAGCAGCAGATTACAGAACATGTGTGGGAACATAATTTTAATACCAATACCAATACGGTGGAAGTTTACATTAACTTTCTGAGAAAAAAGATTGATAAGGATTTTAAAATAAAGCTGATCCATACCCGTTCCGGTTTTGGATATTACTTAAGCCCATTATAAATGTCTTTAAAAAGGAAGATAGCTTTAACGATCAGTATCGCCTTTTCATTACTTTTTGGAATGGTGATGGCGGTTATTTATTTATCTTTTAATGATTTCAGACGGGATGAGTTCAAAGAAAGATTCAGGCAGAGACTTGAATTTACGACTCACTTCATTTCCAAATCCAAAGACTTTGAAGAAGAAGCTCCGGTTTTTTTCAATGAAAATTCAGATAATATCTTATTGAATGAAAAAATCCTGATCTTCAACGAGCAGAAGGAGCTTATCTATAGTACCATAAAAGACCGAAATGTGACCTGGGATAGTGCAATGCTGAAAGAACTGGATAAGAAGAAAATTATTTATACTGAGAAAACAGTTCCGGAAATTTATGCGGCACTCAGAAATATCAATGGGGAGAACTATTATATTCTTACCAGTGCTTTTGATACCAATGGAAAATCAAAACTGGGCTATCTTAAATATCTTTTGATCACTGCTTATGCGATGAGTACGCTTCTTATCGGATTTTTCAGTTATTATTTTGTGGAAAAATTCCTGCGGCCTTTAGAAGATCTGAATCAGGAAATATCGGAAGTTACAGCCCATAAGCTTACCACGCAGATTCCGGTTCAGCAGTCCAATGATGAAGTCAGTGTACTGGCTAAATCTTTTAATACGATGATTGCAAGGCTGAATGATGTTTTCCAGTCACAAAAAGATTTTACAGCCAGTGCTTCACATGAGATCAGAACGCCCATTACGAGAATGGCATTTCAGTTGGAGAATCTTATTAAGTTTGAAGAACATTCTCCGAAGACACTTTCATCCCTGCAGCAGATCCAGCGGGATATATATCAGTTGTCTGACCTTACCAATTCATTGTTGCTGCTTACCAAATTCGACAAAGAGAATATTCAGAGTATTTATGAGGAAGTAAGAATTGATGAAGCTATTTTTGAAGCCTTTGAAGCCGTAGAAAAAAGTTACCCTGATCTTAAGCTTGACTTCCTGATTACAGAAGAAACCTCTGAAAATGCTTTCCTGACTATAAAAGGAATTCCATCCTTACTGATCATTGTTTTCATTAACCTTTTTAAAAATGCGGCTATTTACTCAGATATTACCGAAGTAAAAGTATTGATCACAGAAACGAATGATCACCTCAGTGTTGAAGTGATTTCCCATGGAGATACAATATCTGAAGAAGAGCAGACCAGGCTGTTCGAAGCTTTTACAAGAGGAAATAATGCTCAGAATATATCAGGTTCCGGTCTTGGACTCAGAATTGCCAAACGGATTCTTGAATATCACGATGCTCAGATTATCTATTCATCTCCTGCCGATTACATGAATAAATTTACCGTTATTTTTAAAAAATAAATTTCCGCTAACAGTTATTCTCAAAAAATAATGACCATTTTCAGTTAAACTTTTGATTAAATTTTAGCAAAAAATTCCAAAGAAGGAGAATAATTTTAATGTAATTCTTGAAAAAGGCATCTTGAAATGGCCTGTTTAAGGAGATTTTAATATTTTTTTAAGGATCATTTAAGTTTCTTTTAATCGCATCCAAGCAATTTTGTAATTTAAAAAGAAAAATAATGAACAGAATTGCAGTGCTGTGTCTTGCCTTTTCCTCACTTTTGGCGGCACAACAGCAAATGTCTCTTGTGGAATGTGAAGAAGCATTCCAGAAGAACAATCTCCAGCTGCTTGCCGAACAATACAACATCAATATGGCCGATGCGGATATTCTGCAGGCTAAAATCTGGGAATTGCCGCAACTGAGCGGTCAATTCAATGCTTACAATCCTCAGGATAAAAAATTCTTTGATGTAGGACATTCAAAAGGAGCGGGAATTACTCAATTAATTTATATGGGTGGCAAAAAGAAAAATGAAATTGCCTTTGCCAAATCAAATAAAGAATTAGCTCAGCTTCAGTTTTCCCAACTTTTGGTCGATCTCAGATCCCAGCTTCGTACCACCTATTTCAATCTTTATTACGAAAAATTGAAGCTGGAAAATACCAATAAGCAGTTGGGATACATGAATGATCTTTTAAATGCTTACCGGGTACAGTCTGCAAAAGGGAATGTCTCATTGAAAGACGCGGTAAGACTGCAGAGTATTGTTATTCAACTGAACCACGATAAACTGGAAATCAATAAAAATATCCTTGAGTTTGAACAGAACTTAAAAGTATTAACCGGCATTTCTGAAGATATAGAGCCACAAATGTCAGAATCTGAAGCCAAAGATGCACTGGCAGCACAACCTTTTGGTGATGAAGAAGAACTGAAAAGCAAAGCTCTGGAAAACAATGCTGACTATCGGTACAATTTAAAGTTAATAGACAACAGTAAACTCTATGCCCAATGGCAGAAATCAATGAATGTACCGGATCTGAATGTAGGCGCTGCATGGGATCAGGCAGGAGGAACCTTTAATAATGAAGCCAATCTTACCCTGGGAATTCCTTTGCCCTTATGGAGAGTGAATCAGGGAAATGTGGAAAAAGCCAATTATGCCATTCAGCAGAATCAAAAGAATGCAGACTTTCAGAAGCTGACCCTTGAAACCAAGGTACAATCTGCCTATAAAACCTGGAAAGCTCAATATGACCAGTTATTGGATATAAAAACTGCAGACTTACAGAATATGGAGTTAGTATACAACGGAATGCTGACTAACTTCAGAAAAGGAAATGTGAATCTTATTGAATTTACAGACTTTATGGATAGTTACCGGGAAACGGCTCTCCAGATCTATGATATGAAAAACGAGATCATGCAGTCTGCAGAACAGCTTAATCAACTAGTACAAACGAAAATCTTCTATTAAAACAATGAAAACATATATTATCCCCGTATTGATGGTCTTATCATTATTGGCCTGTTCAAAAAAAGAGGAAGTAAAAAATAATCCGGCTAAAAAAGGTTTTGAACTTAGTAATACCATGTTAAGTTCCATTTCTTTGGCGAAAGTTGAAAAAAAGAATATAGAAGATGAATACAGCTTTTACGGAAAGATTTCTGCTGATAAAAACAGTTATATAGATGTTTATCCGCTGGTAGGAGGAAATGTGATGAGTGTCAATGTGGAGTTGGGAGACTATGTAAAAAAAGGACAGGTGCTGGCTACTATCAGAAGTACCGAGTTGGCAGAGATCCAAAAAGATGTAAGTGATGCCAAAACGGATTTGGTAGTTGCCAAAAATAATCTTCGGGTAGCCAAAGAACTATATGAAGGAAAACTGAATACGGAAAGAGATGTTCTGGAAGCCAAAAGCCAGTTACAGAAAGCGCAGGATCAGTTGCAGAGAGCGAGTGCTGTAAGTACAGTCTATAATGTGAAATCCGGAAATATCTATAGTGTTGTTGCTCCTATTAACGGATACATTGTTCAGAAGAGCATCAATAAAGATATGCAGCTGAGAAGCGATAGAAGTGATAATATTTTTGACGTAGCCAATACAACCAATGTATGGGCAATCATGAACGTTAACGAATCAGATATTGATAAGATAAGCCTTGGAATGAAAGCTCAGGTTTCTACACTTTCATATCCGGATAAGTTTTTCGACGGAAAGATTGATAAAATATTTAAAATCATTGATCCGCAAACCAATGCCATGCAGGCAAGAGTGGTATTGGATAATGCTAACGGGCTTCTGATCCCGGATAGTAAAGCAACCATAAAAGTTTCCAGCTTAGAGAGTAATGCTATGCTGACAGTACCTTCTAAAGCGGTGATTTTTGATGACAATAAAAGCTTTGTAGTGGTCTTTAAATCAAGAACCGATGTAAAGATCAGAGAAGTGAAGGTCCTGAAGCAGGTAGGAGATGTGACTTATATTGCTGACGGTCTTAAAGAAGGAGAAGAAGTGATTACCAACAATCAGCTATTGATCTATCGCTCACTGAATAGTTAATCTATTAAACCATTTAGAAAAATTTCTTTCAACGGCTTTTTTAGGTCACTAATTTATCTATCATGAATAAATTCATAAAAAATATAATCGCTTTTTCGTTAAAAAATAAAGCCTTTACCTTTATCTGGGTGGCTATTTTAGCGATTTCCGGTTTTATAAGCTTCAAGAACATGCCGATTGAAGCTTTTCCGGATGTTACCAATACCCAGATTGTCATTATTACCCAATGGAATGGACGTAGTGCAGAAGAAGTAGAACGTTTTGTAACAACCCCCATCGAATTGGCCATGAGCCCGGTTCAGAAGAAAACCAGTGTGAGGAGTACCACGATGTTTGGACTTTCCATTGTTAAAATTCTGTTTGACGACGGGGTGGATGATACTTTTGCCAGAAATCAGGTCAATAACCAATTAAGAACCATTAGCCTTCCTGACGAGGTAGACCCTGAAGTGCAGCCACCCTACGGGCCAACCGGAGAAATTTTCAGATACACGCTGGAAAGTAAAACAAAAGACTCCCGAAAACTGCTTACCCTGCAAAACTGGGTTATTGACCGTGCTTTAAGAGGCGTACCCGGTGTAGCGGACATCAATGTTTTCGGAGGACAGGACAAAGTTTTCGAATTAAGTATCGATCCGAGAGCTTTGGATAAATATAACCTGACCCCGCTTCAGGTATACGATGCCGTTACGAAAAGTAACCTGAATGTGGGTGGTGACGTTATCGAAAAGAACGGACAAGCCTATGTAGTAAGAGGAATCGGTTTGGTAAAATCTGTTGCTGATATTGGAAATATTACCATTCAGAACGACAGCGGAAACCCGGTCCTGGTAAAAAATGTTGCTGAAGTTCATGAAAGTTCGATGCCTAGAGTAGGACAGGCAGCATTAAATCATCATGATGATACCGTAGAAGGAATTGTTGTAATGAGAAAAGGGGAAAATCCAAGAGAAGTTTTGATAGGAGTGAAGGCTAAAATCAAAGAACTTAATGAAAAGATCCTTCCCAAAGATGTAAAAATGGTGACCTTCTATGATAGAGACAACCTGATGGACTTTACTACGCATACCGTAATGCACAACCTTATTGAGGGTATTGTGCTGGTAACAGTGATCGTTTTAATTTTCATGGCAGACTGGAGAACGACCTTAATTGTTTCTATTATCATTCCTTTATCCTTATTATTTGCATTCTTATGTTTAAAACTTGCGGGAATGAGTGCCAATCTTCTTTCACTAGGAGCGGTAGACTTCGGGATTATCATTGACGGTGCCGTCGTCATGGTGGAAGGGCTCTTCGTAATGCTCGACCACAAAGCTCATAAATATGGAATGGAGAAATTCAATAAACTGGCAAAAGGAGGCTGGATCAAGCAAACCGGAACCGGTTTAGGAAAAGCGATCTTCTTTTCGAAGCTGATTATCATTACCTCATTGATTCCGATCTTTTCATTCCAGAAAGTAGAAGGAAAGATGTTCTCACCGTTAGCATTTACCTTAGGATTTGCATTGATGGGAGCTTTGATCTTCACATTGACTTTAGTGCCCGTTCTTTCACATATCCTTTTAAATAAAAACGTAAGAGAAAAAAATAACCCGTTTGTGAACTTCTGGGATAGAATCGTTCTGAAGGGTTTTAATCTTACTTTTAAGCATAAAAGAACGAGTATGATCGTAGCCATCTCATTCCTGGCAGTGACTCTGTTCTCAGGTAAGTTTTTAGGAACAGAATTCTTACCACAATTGAATGAAGGATCTCTTTGGATCACTGCAGAAATGCCGATGAGTTCTTCACTAAAAGAGTCGTTGAAAACTGCTGATCTTTTGAAGAAAGACATTTTGAGCTTCTCCGAAGTAACAGATGTTCTGGCACAAACAGGACGAAGTAACGACGGAACTGACCCGAACGGATTCGGATTTGTACAGTTCGCAGTAAACCTTAAGCCGAGAGAAGAATGGAAGCGAAAAATCACCTACGATGAACTGATTAATGAAATTGATCAGAAATTACGAAGCTACCAGGGAATTACCTTCAACTATTCCCAGCCAATTTCTGATAACGTAGCAGAAGCTGTAGCGGGTTTCAAAGCAGAAAACGGAATCAAGATTTATGGAGATAATCTGGAAACCCTTGATAAATTAGCCCATGAGGTTTTACTTAAAATTAAAGATGTAGACGGAGTAAAAGATCCCGGAATCATTAAAAATATCGGTCAGCCTGAAGTAAGCGTAGTCCTTGACAGGGATAAAATGGCTGCATACGGAGTAATGCCGGCAGATGCACAGGCTGTTCTTGAAATGGCTTTCGGTGGAAAGACAGCTTCAGAAATGTTTGATGGGGAAAGAAAATTCCCGATTCGTCTCCGTTACTCTCAGGAATACAGAACGGATGAAAACGATATAGCGTCCCTGATGGTGCCTACACAGGATGGAGCCAAAATTCCTTTGAAAGAGATCAGTACAATTGTAAAAGACAACGGTGCCGCATTTATTTACAGAGATAATATCAAAAGATATATTGGGGTGAAATTTTCAATCCGAGACAGAGACCTTGGTGGTACCATTGCTGATGCACAGAAAAAAGTGGCTACCATTGATCTTCCGGACGGGTATTCTGTAGGATGGACCGGGCAATTTGAAAACCAGCAGCGTGCTTCACACAGATTGGCACAGGTAGTACCGGTGAGTATTCTTATGATTTTCTTTCTGTTGTTTATTCTGTTTGGAAACATGAAAGATTCACTTCTTGTACTGGCCAACGTACCTTTTGCATTGATAGGAGGGATCATTGCACTGCATGTTACCGGAATCAATTTCGGGATCTCTGCCGGAGTAGGAATGATTGCTCTATTGGGAATCTGTATACAGAACGGAGTCATCCTTATTACAGAATTCCATCAGAATGTTAAAAATGGTCTTGATATAGATACTGCCATATTAAATGGGGTAAAATCCAGAACCAGACCGGTGATTATGACAGCACTGATGGCATCCATCGGACTGATGCCGGCTGCATTATCTACAGGGATAGGTTCAGAATCACAAAAACCTTTAGCAATTGTTATTATCGGAGGATTAATTACGGCAACGATTCTTACATTGCTGATATTTCCGATCATTTTCTGGATTTTCAACAGAACCAGAAAGTATCAGCAGATTTAATTATTCTTTCATTATATGTATATAAAAAGACTCCTCCGGATCCAGGTCCGGGGGAGTCTGCTATTGAAATAAATATTATGAGGTTAAAATCCTAATCCCACAGTAAATCCTTTTACTGCATTCGGAAAATCTGAAATCGGTGTCGCGGCTCCTGTTGAGGTATTGACACTGTAAATTTTGGTTGTTGTTCCTACTGTTGCCATCAGATAAGCTTTTTGGCTCATGCTTCCTATGTCAAATCCATTGGCTCCGGATATGTTGATTCCTAATGCTCCCGTTTCAGTAAGGGTTCCGTTGTTGGGCGGATTTTGCTGGTAAAGCTTATCGGTATTATGATCAATGACAAATAACATGGTTGAAGAAGAGCCTGAAACATTATTGGTATAGGCAGCTGCTCCTACCACAGGGCTTCCCGGATTAAGAATGCCATCAGTCGCTGTAATTGTACCTGTAACAGGGTCCAGTCTTAGATTCTGGCCAGTATTGCTTACTACACGTATTTTATCGACAGTAGGGTTAAAATCAAATCCGAAATCTGTTCCTGAAAGTAAAGTGAGGAAAGGAGAGCTTCCTACTGTTGTGGCCGCTCCCGTACCTAGATTGATGGTGTACAGTCTGCTGGAACTTCCTAATGCATACAATTGCCCGTTGGCAGGTCTGAAATCAATACCTAAAATATTTTCTCCACTTTGCAGTCCCGAAATCATTTTTGTTACAGGCATCGGATTGTTGGGATTAAAAATCTGCAGATTATTGGAATTATCTATGGCATAGGCTACTGCTTCTGTTGGGATGGCAAGATCAATAATCTGCTGTTGGAGCATGCCGATAGGGGTAATCTTACCATTATTGAGGTCCAAAAGGTGTAAATTATTATTTAATGCAAGCAGTGCAGCACTGTTGTCGTACTTTATATCAAAAGCTGCCTGGCCTGTAAAGTTTGTTCCTAATGTACCCACTTCTACCAAAGTACCATTATTAGGAGGATCTTGTTTGAATAACTTTCCGGAAGTCATATCAATATCATAAAGAATAGTACTGGATGCACCGGATTTACTGTTAGTATAAGCTATTCCGGTTATCGATGGAGTACCTGTTCCGTTGATGTTCATGTCTGTTGCTACAACAGCTCCTGTTTCAGGGTGAATTCGGAGATTCTGTCCCATATTGCTGACCATGCGGATTCTGTCTACTGTAGGGTTAAAATCTATAGA
The DNA here is from genome assembly GCA_001013295.1 of Chryseobacterium indologenes. Lineage (GTDB taxonomy): Bacteria > Bacteroidota > Bacteroidia > Flavobacteriales > Weeksellaceae > Chryseobacterium > Chryseobacterium indologenes_B. Next base: position 9,168 of record LAZY01000072.1, read on the forward strand.
AGCAATACTTCCTGAAATAACAGGGGTAAAGGAGGTCGTGCTTACCACCCTTGCAGAAGCGTTTGTTGTGTTGAGTATATATAATTTACTGGCATTAGACAGCGCATAGAGCTCTCCTGTAGCAGGCCTGAAGTCTATACTAAGCAGTTTTTCTCCGGATGATATTCCGGATACTGCTGTTTTGGAAACAAACATTTTAGGATTGTTGGCATTAAAAGCTACCAGTTCATTGTTAGCCGTAATTCCATATACCATAAGGTTGGGACCCTGAATAGTCATATCCGGAGTCATGATGTCATTGGAATCTTTACACGAGTACAAAAAAGAAATGCTTAAAAGTACAGTGAATAAGTGTAGTAATTTTCTCATAATATTGATTTTAATGGTTTATACCTGATATTTACGAGAAAAACATCTTAACGGTTTTTTTTTTTAGATAATTTTCAAGACAGTTTATATGATTCATAATTAAAGAGATACTTTATAAATTGATGAAAAGGTGAGACAAAGATTTTTTCTATTCGGAAAAATGTGTAAATTTGCAGTCTCAATACGTTTAAATATAAGGTTTGCCCTTCATTGGATGATAATATTGAAAGTTTTTTAAAGAAAAAGTTTTTGGTATTTAAAAATTCATTATATTTGCACACCGAAAATTTGAAAAACAATAAATAAATAATTTTAAATCATGGCAAAGGAAACGTTTAATCGTAACAAACCACACTTGAACATTGGTACTATTGGTCACGTTGACCATGGTAAAACTACTCTTACAGCTGCTATTTCTGCTGTATTAGCTAGCAAAGGTCTTGCTGAGAAAAAAGACTTCTCTGCAATTGACTCTGCTCCAGAAGAAAAAGAAAGAGGTATTACTATCAATACTGCTCACATCGAATACGAAACTGAAAAAAGACACTATGCTCACGTTGACTGTCCAGGTCACGCCGACTATGTTAAGAACATGGTAACTGGTGCTGCTCAAATGGATGGAGCTATCGTAGTATGTGCTGCAACTGATGGTCCAATGCCTCAAACTAGAGAACATATCCTACTTTGCCGTCAGGTAAACGTACCTAGAATCGTTGTTTTCATGAACAAAGTTGACATGGTGGATGATCCAGAATTGTTAGAACTTGTTGAAATGGAACTTAGAGACCTATTGTCTACTTACGAATTTGACGGAGATAACTCTCCAGTAATTCAAGGTTCTGCACTAGGAGCTCTTACTGCAGCTACTGCATCTCCTGCTAACACAGAAGATAAGTGGTTCAAGAGCGTTGAAGAATTAATGAACGCTGTTGATGAGTGGATCGAGCAACCACCAAGAGATACTGATAAGCCATTCTTGATGCCAATCGAAGACGTATTCTCTATTACAGGTAGAGGTACTGTAGCAACTGGTAGAATCGAAGCTGGTGTTATCAACACTGGAGATCCAGTTGATATCGTAGGTATGGGTGACGAGAAATTAACTTCTACTATTACAGGAGTTGAGATGTTCAGAAAGATCCTAGATAGAGGTGAAGCTGGAGATAACGTAGGTCTATTGTTGAGAGGTATTGAAAAAACTGACATCAAGAGAGGTATGGTTATCGCTAAGAAAGATTCAGTTAAGCCACACAAAAAATTCAAAGCTTCTGTTTATATCCTTTCTAAAGAAGAAGGTGGACGTCACACTCCATTCCACAACAAGTACCGTCCTCAGTTCTACGTAAGAACTACTGACGTTACAGGTGAGATCTTCTTACCAGAAGGTGTAGAAATGGTAATGCCTGGTGATAACTTAGAGATTACTGTAGAATTGTTACAACCAATCGCTCTTAACGTAGGTCTTAGATTTGCGATCAGAGAAGGAGGTAGAACAGTTGGTTCAGGTCAGGTTACTGAAATCCTAGACTAATCATCTTAAAATAAATAAAGCTTCCGAAAGGAAACTTCTCGGAAGCTTTAATCTACGGGCATCGTCCAATGGTAGGATACCGGTCTCCAAAACCGTTGATCAGGGTTCGAATCCTTGTGCCCGTGCAAATATAAATTATGAGTTCATTTGTCGATTTTTTAAAAGGTTCTTATAACGAATTCAGACATAAAGTTGAATGGCCAAAGTGGGCTGACCTTCAGTCATCTACTATTGTAGTGACTATTGCGACAGTGATTCTGGCATTATTTACCTTTGGAGTTGATGAATTGTTTTCAAAAGCAATCAGCAACATCATCGGGATGCTAATCAACTTGTTCAATTAATTAAAAGTATTTTCCCATAATGAGCGAATTGAAATGGTATGTGCTGAAAGCTATCAGCGGACAGGAAAATAAAGTGAAAAACTATATTGAGACAGAAATCAAACGTTTAGGGTTTGAGCAGTACGTTACTCAAGTGGTTATTCCTATGGAAAAGGTTATTCAAATTAGAAACGGTAAAAAAGTTCCTAAAGAGAGACCTTACTATCCTGGTTACCTGATGATCGAAGCTGATCTGATGGGAGAAATTCCTCACGTTATCAAAAACATTCCTGGAGTTATATCTTTCTTAAGCTTAACAAAAGGTGGGGATCCTGTTCCAATGAGAAAATCAGAAGTGAACAGAATGCTTGGAAGAATGGATGAACTTTCAGAATTCGCAAGCGATGTTGAGATTCCATATGTAGTAGGTGAAAACGTGAAAGTAATCGATGGACCTTTCAACGGATTCAACGGTACAGTTGAGAAGATTCTTGAAGACAAAAAGAAAATTGAAGTTTCTGTATTGATCTTCGGTAGAAAAACTCCAATGGAGCTTAGCTACATGCAAGTAGAAAAAGTATAACAATTACTTTGAGTCGTCCTAAAATAGGTTGACATAAATTAAATAATATTTAATCCGGAGAGATATTTTATTTCTTCGGATTTTTTATGCACTTTATCTGGAGTTTCCATATTAAGGCTTAAATGTGGTCTTTCCGTATTATAAAGATAAATACTTTCTTTTACTAATGAGTTTAGATCCTGAATATTCTTTGTTTTAGAAAAAAGAAATTCTTATTTCAATATTCCATTAACCCTCTCTGCCATTGCATTTTGATAGCAATCTTAACCATCGGTCATTGAGGGTTTGATTCCATTGTTATTAAGTATTTTCTGGTAGTAACCAGAGCAATATTGCAGTCCTCTATCTGAATGATGAATTAATGGATCACTGGAAACTCTATTTTTTATTGCCATTTTTAAAGCTTTTG
>LAZY01000073.1 GCA_001013295.1 Chryseobacterium indologenes
AAGCTTCGGCGGCATCGAAGATGCCGCCGAAGCTTTTATAAATAGTATATTCTTTACATTCCGTTTCTTACGGAAGCCCTGATAGGTGCTAACAGATCCATCAATCCGTTCAGCTTGATCTCATACACGGTTGAAAGCTGCATTCCCAGTTTTCCTTTTGGCATTCCGTTTTTGTTGAACCATTCCAGATAACTTATCGGAAGATCGATCAATACGGTTCCTTCGTACTTTCCAAACGGCATTTTAAATACACAGATCTCTTTTAATATTTCCGGATTTATTCCTTCCACTTTTTATATAATTAAATTAAATTTTCTTCTCAATCATTCTGATCAGGCAATTCCAGATCGGGAGGTGCATTTTCATCTGTAAATTCATTTCTGTATACCTGGACCAGAAGAAGCGTAAGAGAAATCAGAATCGGCCCGAAAATAAGTCCCATAAAGCCAAATAAGTTCATTCCCATAATAATTCCAAATACGGTATTCAGCGGATGTATATTTTCCAGCTTTTTTAGCAGGGTAAAGCGAAGCAGATTATCGGTAAGGCCTACCACCACTACGCAGTAAATTGCCAAACCAAGCCCCTGAGCTGTATTACCTTCTGCAATCATAAAGATACATACTGGAACATATACAATGGCCGTTCCTACTACCGGAATCACTGATGCCGCCGCAGTAAGGGCAAAAAGCAGAACCGCTCCCGGAGCCCCGAATATCAGATACCCGATAAGAGCTACAATCCCCTGGCCTACTGCCACAACAGGAATTCCAATGGCATTGGCCATAATCAGTTTCCTCATTTTATCTCCGATCAAAGAGACATTAGCCCTTTTCAGCGGAGCAGAAGAAGTAAGAATTCTTTCAAATAATCTCGGCTTCTCCAGCATAAAATAAAGAATAAAATACATCGACATGATCACCGTAAGCGTATTGAATGTTCCACTAAGCGCTGAGGTTGAAAATTTTCCTACAGCGCTCTTCAGTTTATTCATATTCTCCTGGCTCAGAATATCGAAACCTGTTTTGGTTTGAATATAAGAATGGATCTTATCGAGAAATACGTTGAACTTAGCCATATAAGCCTGTGCATTACCCAGTTTATCAATGATCAGATCACCAATAAAATAGATGGGTAAAATCAGGATGATAAGACTCGCAAACATCAAAGCAAACGATGCAAGTGAGGGTTTCCATTTCTTTTCTTCCTGCAGATAAAAATTGTATTTTCTACAGACCACATAAATGGTAATAGCCCCCAGAACAGAAGGGATGAACAGAGCAAGGTTAAAACAGATCAATCCTACCAATATAATAATAATGGCCAGCAAAGAAATCTGCTTGATTGCAATACTGCTTATCTGCTTGTCTTTATTCATCTTCTTTCTGTTATATTCTTATTGTTTGTTATACATGATTTGTCTTGGTTTTCCTAAAAAGGCACAATATGTAGAGTACATAACAACCATCATGAACGGTGCTGTCAGGATAACTCCGATAAAACAAAGAACAACCCCTGCTACTGATATAAGCATTCCTACAATAGCCGTCAACAGAAATGTTCCGTAGTTTTCTTTCGCAATATTGAACGATTTTGAAATGGCATCTGTTGCCGAAGCGTTTTCAAACAAAAGAATAGGATAGCCTAACAAAAGTAAGGGATAAACAAAGAAAAGCGGTAAGAAGCAAAGTGCTGCCGACACTGCAAAAATAATCCCGGAAAGAAAGCTATACAGCAAAATGTTTACAAAATTCTGACGGTATCCAATGAAAAGATCGGAAAACTCTATCTGATTTTTAGTATTGAATTTATTAACCATATAGATCAATCCTACATACAAAGGAGACAACAGCAATCCGAAAAGTCCTGAAAATGTCATGTACAGTGGAACTCCAGGCATACTCCAGTAATTGAAGCTTCCTCCTGAAGCTTGCATTTCTTCAACCATTGAAGAAGAATTAACCCCGGTCACCAATTGGATAAGATACCCTCCCAGCATATAAATGATCATGGCAACGACTCCATAGCCAAAAATCCCTTTATACATTTCGAAAGCATGAGAAATAATTGATCCGGTTTCCCTGTTTGGAACAGATCCCTGCTGATCAAATTCGTTAAAGTCAGACATAGTTTAAATATTTAATGATTTTACCAAAATTAACTTTTTTTAGCAAGAAAACACATTAAACATCATTGAATTTTAACCTTTTTCTGAAAAAACACTTTTGTATAGTGAATAAATCATGGCATTCCAGAAAGGAAATGTAAAAAGCCCACCTATTATAAATAGTGTGAATCCCAGATATTTAAACAGTACCGCAACCATCACACAGACCATTATTTCTATAAAGTACATCTTAAGCGCCTTAAAGTTCAGAGAAAGGGCTTCAAAAATTCTTTTGTTGGTAAAAAACATTAATGGAGCAACAAAAACGGTCATCGCTACCCATATTATAGCCAATAATATCGTAGGAACCGTAAGCCTGTAGATCATGAACCAGAAAAGATAATATCCAAGGTATTTGAAAAAATTAAGCCCGCTATATCCTACGAACAGATCTCCCAATTCTATTTTTTCATTAAGATCAAGTTTTCTGAAAATCTGGAACATCCCAATATTCAGTGGATACAGAAATGCTGTTGTTGCCCAGATCGCCAGGGTAAACATCTGATAATTTTCAGTAGCACTCAGCTCGGTAACCTTTTCTATATAAGCTTTTGTTCCTTCTTTAAAGGCTTCTGCCAGTACCTGATTCTGTTCCAGTATTCCATATCTTTCTCCGAAGAAAAACAGTGAGGTAAGGAAGATTCCAAAAAAGAGCATTGAAAACATCAACTGAAAAACCAGTGTTTTATTCCAGTAAAAAAAAGCCTGCTTCAATATAAAATCTATTCCCGGTTTCTGAGGATATTTATTCTGCATCATAAAAATTTTATGCAAAAGTAAACATCAATAAGTATTTTTGCGAAATGTTTTCAGTGAATCATCAAAAATTTATGGAGATGGACGAACTTTCTCTTCAGAAAGTTCCCTATTTTTTCGTCATCGACTTTCTTTCTGAGAAGGTTGAAATCTATCAGGAACACGAAATTGAAAATTCAGGTTTAATAATTGATTTTCAACACTTTTCAACCATAAAAGAGCAACCTGAATTAAATAAAAAAGTAGAGTGGAAATCTTTTCCAGAAACAATGGAAAACTTTAAAACCGGTTTTGATAAAGTTCAGAAAAATATTCGTCTTGGAAATTCCTACCTGGTAAATTATACCCGAAAAACAGAAATTGAGACGAATTTAAGCCTTAAAGAAATTTTTTATCACTCAAATGCGAAGTACAAAGTTTTTTATAAAGATTTTTTTGTATTTTTTTCTCCGGAAACTTTTGTAAAGATCATTGACGGTAAAATTCTGACCTATCCCATGAAAGGGACCATTGATGCAGCTCTTGAAAATGCGGCGGAAATCCTGAAAAATGATAAAAAAGAAAAGGCAGAACATTACACGGTCGTGGATCTGCTAAGGAATGATCTGAGCATGGTGGCGAATGAAGTAAAGGTTGACAAGTTTCAGCATATTGATTTCATCAAAACCCAGCAAAAGGATTTGTATGCAATGAGTTCTGAAATTTCAGGAAAACTGAAACCCGAATATGATGGCAAGCTGGGAAGTATCATGCAAAAGCTTCTTCCTGCCGGATCTATTCTGGGAGCTCCCAAACCCAAAACTCTGGAAATCGTTCTGGAAGCAGAAGGCTATGACAGGGGATATTATACGGGAGTCTGTGGCTGGTTTGACGGCAAAAACGTCGACAGCTGTGTAATGATACGCTTTATTGAAAAAGAGGGAGATCAGCTCTATTTCAAAAGCGGAGGCGGTATAACGCACATGAGTAAATTAGAAGACGAATATCAGGAAATGAAAAACAAAATCTATGTCCCAATTCATTGAAAGCATTAAAGTAGAAGATAAGGAAATTTTTCTATTAGACCTCCATCAGAAACGTGTCAATCAGACCTTTTCCCATTTCGGAAAGGAAGATTCTATTGATCTGGCCAAAATCTACAAAAATCTGCAGCATGATGAAGACGGACTTTTCAAGCTAAGAATCTCCTATGATCTTGATAAAAGAGTTCGGACTCAGATGATTCCTTATGCCATTCCTGAAATACAGGATTTTCAGCTCGTAGAAAACAACAGCTTCGATTACTCATTCAAATTTGAAGACCGGAAGGAACTGGATAAAATGAAAATGAAAGCTAAGGCAGAAGAGATCATTATTGTTAAAAACAATCATATTACAGATACCTCTTTTTCCAATATCCTGTTTTTGAAAGGTAAAGACTGGTTTACACCCAATACTTATTTGTTGAATGGAGTGCAGAGACAACATCTTCTGAAACACAAAAAAATAAAAGAGGCTGAAATTACCTTACAGAATATAAAGCAATTCAGCCACTTTCAGCTCATCAACGCCCTCAATGATTTTGATGATATGTTTATCTATCCTATTGACAGAATTATTAATCTGCCAGGGAATGAAGAATATCTTGATCTTTAGCTTTCTTTCATGAAATTGAAATAAGCTTTCTGAATATCTGCACTGTTTTTCCCATGCGTATTCACTTCCAGAATTTTGGGTTGCGAATCCGGTTTGAAGAAATTCTCCAGGACTCTGTCTAAAGTCAGTTCATCCTCTACTCTGATGTAGGAGAACCCGAAATGTTTAGCCAGATGTTCTGCATTCTTGCGGTGTTTTGTAGCGATAAATTCATCCAATGTATTTGGATTGGCATTTCCTGGGCCCGGAATAATTTTAAAAATATTTCCTTCTCCGTTATTGAAGATCATAATTCTTACAAATGGAGGGATATATTGATTCCACAGACCGTTTATATCATAAAAGAAGCTTAAATCACCCGTAATCAACAGGGTAGGATTTTCATTTTTGATGGCAAAGCCCATTGCGGTGGATGTAGAACCGTCAATTCCGCTGGTTCCTCTGTTGCAATACATTTTTCTTTTACCAAAATCAAACAGCTGTGCATATCTGATTCCTGAAGAATTACTGAAGTGGATATTATAGTTTTCAGGGATAGTTTGTGATGCTTTATTGAAAAAATAAAAATCAGAAAACTCTACCGTATTTAAAAACTGCTCGTGTTTAGCATCTTTTTTATCCCTCAAAACATCCCAAAGATTGTAATAAGGTCTTGGCTCAAGATTAATATATTTTAAAAGTTTGGAAAAGAAGACCTCTGGTTTCACCTCAATTTTCTCTGTAAGAGCAAAATAGGTATCAGGCTGCCATACTTCATCCAGATGCCAGTGCTGTTTCGGGCGGGCACTTCTTAAAAATTGTTTTACTTTTTTAGAAACTACATTCTGCCCAACCGTAATAAGTAGATCCGGAGCATAAGTTTTATAATCCTCCTCGCTGAAGTTAAAGATATATCGGTCTATATGTCTGAAAAATTTTTCATGGTATAAATTGGAATTGGCTTCACTCAATACTACCACAGAATGATTCTTTACCAATTGTGTCAGCTGATTCTCCAATTCAGGGCTGTAATCCCTTGTTCCTACCAATATCATGATCCTTTGAGAGGTATGCCAGTCTGCAATCAGATTAGACGGAATTTCGTAGTCTTTATGCTTGATCGTTTTTTCAACCGTTGGAAAGGTCGGAAGTTCAGATACCAGTTCATATAAAGGCTCCTCTAAAGGAATATTAATATGTACAGGACCTTGTTTTTCAAAACAAAGCTCAATAGCCTTTTTAATAATATCAAAATTAATATCTTCCGCATTCTCTTTACTGTCTTCCAGCAATTGAAAATCTCCGTAAGAGTGCTGATGAAAAACATCCTTCTGCCTGATCGTCTGCCCATCGAAAATATCCACAAAATCCGTTGGCCTGTCAGCCGTCAGAATCAAAAGTGGAATATTCTGGTAAAACGCTTCCGTTACCGCCGGATAGTAGTTGACTACCGCTGATCCGCTGGTACAGGTAATGGCAACAGGTTTCTTCTCGCTTTTAGCCATTCCCATTGCTACGAAAGCAGCACTTCTTTCGTCTACAATGCTGAAACAGTTGAAACTATCCACTTCTGAAAAGTGAATCGCCAAAGGAGCATTCCTTGATCCCGGAGAAATTACGATGTCTGCAATTCCGTACTGCTGAAGAAGATGTGCAAGTATTTGGATACTTCTCTTGGAAGAATATTTTTTCATACAGCAAATTTAACTTATAAATAATGATTTTAAAATCATTTAAATTAAAAAAAATGTAATTTTGCTATTCGTAAATTTCTAAAAATGGACAAAATACCTAGTGTAGACCTGCGTGATTTCCTTTCGGACAACCCGGAACGCAAACAGAAATTTGTAAATGAAATCGGAAAAGCTTATGAAGAAATTGGTTTTGTAGCCTTAAAAGGCCACTTTCTTGATGACAACCTAGTAGATGATTTGTATGGAGAGGTAAAAAACTTTTTTGAACAACCCGTGGAAACGAAGCAAAAGTATGAGATTCCAGGAATTGGTGGTCAGAGAGGCTATGTAGGATTCGGTAAAGAAACTGCTAAAGGTTTCAAAAAAGGAGACTTAAAAGAATTCTGGCACTTCGGACAGTATCTGTCTGATGATTCTGAATACAAAACTGAGTATCCTGACAATGTAATCGTTGATGAACTTCCAAAATTCAACGAAGTAGGTAAAGAGGCATTCCAGATGCTTGAAAAAACAGGACAGTATGTTTTGAGAGCTTTAGCCCTTCACCTTGGTCTGGATGAGTTTTATTTTGACGATAAAATCGCAGAAGGAAACTCTATTTTAAGACCAATTCACTACCCACCTATCACTGAAGAACCGGATGATGCAGTAAGAGCTGCAGCACATGGAGATATTAACCTGATTACCCTTCTAATGGGTGCACAGGGGAAAGGTCTTCAGGTTCAGAATCACAATGGAGAATGGATCGATGCCATTGCAGAACCGGATGAATTGATGATCAACGTTGGAGATATGCTTTCGAGACATACCAACAACAAATTGAAATCTACGATTCACAGAGTGGTTAATCCACCAAGAGAATTATGGACTACTTCAAGATATTCAATTCCTTTCTTCATGCATCCCATCAGTGCAATGTCTTTAAATGCTCTTGAAAACTGTGTAGACGAAAACAATCCAAAGTTATACGAAGACACAACAGCAGGAGAATTCTTACATGAAAGGCTCATAGAATTAGGCTTGATTAAGAAATAATCATAATAATAGTCAGTAATTGAATTACTGGCTATTTTTTTTCATTCCCTATCCTGTTTTTGTACAAAAAAAAAGTAGATGTGTAAAGGCTCTTCAGAGATAGATGCAATTACTTTCTTACTTCTAATAATCTATACAGCAAACCTGGGCCCTGTTAGTAATTTTCTTTCTGTTTTCTGCCAGATCCTTTCTATTCTTCCATAGTATTTGCTTTTTCGTATTTCTCATCTATATTTTTTCCTGAATAAAACTTATTTAGTTAATGATCAAATAGCTACTTCAAAACCTTCTTTAAACCTTATCAATTCCTGATCATTTCAAATAAATGAAAATTTTCTACAAATCTTATCGTTTATATTAAAATAAATTAATTACTTTTACCTAACTATCAAACTTTTAATTAAAACGATATGAAAAATTTAAAAAAACTAAGAAAAGACCAATTAAAAAGTATTTCCGGAGGAGCTAAACTTCCTGAACCAGAATTCTGCATGTACTATTGCAATGGTACAATCATCTGTGCAGGCTGTAGTGATGACTTCAAATGTCCGGATACCAACAGTGAGATGTAAGATTGAAAATTACAATGCTATACAAGAAGCCGTTTCTTTTTTGAAACGGTTTTTTTATTGTAAGATTTAATCTACTTTTAGTTAATATCATTAACCTCTTATTTCAATAAGTAAAGAGCCTCTATCCAATACTTATATCTTCATTTCTACAAATATTCCAGCAAGCTTAAAATAAAGGCTATTTTCGTCATATTTTTATTATTTCAAGGATTACCCTACTTAAAGAAAAACAGGTGATTTTATCACATTTAAATAAAGCCACTAGATGAATCAATAGTAAAGATAGGAGAACTATAAATCATCATTGTAAAATAATGGAGTTTCATTTATGAGCAGAAATAAGTAATAAATGCAAAAAACAAGAAATAAAAAATAGGTGATTCAAAATAAAGTGAACCAAAGATTAGCTACGTCATACAGCACTCAATAGGGACGGGCTTTAGCCCGTTCTCATTAAAATAACAATTCCATAGGCTTTAGCCTAAACTTATAGCCATCAATATTCTGGCTGAAGTAAAACAGAATAGGTGATTATTTAATATTTGGAAGAGAACAGTTTGATAACAGGAGTAATGATATAAGGAATGGAACTGGGATAAATTCAGAACAAAGAACAAAGAACAAAGAACAAAGAACAAAGAATAAAGAATAAAGAATAAAGAATAAAGAAAGGTAAAGTCTCAGAGCTAGTTTAGGTATAAAGCAAAAAAAAATCCTCTATCTTTCGATAAAGGATTTTTTAAAAATAAAATAAAAACTGGCGGCGGCCTACTCTCCCGCGTTAGCAGTACCATCGGCGCTGG
>LAZY01000074.1 GCA_001013295.1 Chryseobacterium indologenes
CTTTAATTTTTCGAACAAGTCTTTTTGCTCTTTTTCGCTGCCTACTTTTATAATGACGGCATGTTGTTCCTTGTATTTAAATTCTGCCATATGCTCTATTTTATGATGTTATGGTAATTCCGTTTTCCTTTAATTTTGTTTTAAGCATAGTATTCTCCGCTTTTAACAAATTGTTTTCCGCCTTCAGTTGCTCGTTAATACTTTTCTGAAAATCGATTTGCTCTTGAAGCATAAGGACCTTTTTGTCCGACAGGTCGGAAAAGTCTTTGAACTTTTCTTCATATCGATTTCCCAGATCGTCCAGAGTCTCTTTATACAATTGGACCAATTTGTCGGCGTTTTCAATTTCTTTGCCTTCATTGTCGGCGTTCATTCCCGCAACTTCGGCTCTGAGTTTTCTCTTTCCGAATATAAACCCCGCAACCCCTGTCAGGATTGCACTTAAAAAAGCTATGGCGGGCTCGGTAAATAATTCATTGATCATATTTCGTTAATTTCCAGGTTAAACAAATCGATATAAAGGCCCATAAACCGCTCCAAAACATCTACGATATGAGCACCTTTAGTTTTGATCAGGTGGCGGACATATTGTACTGATCCGGCTTTTACGACCACTTCTTTTTCCTCAATGATCTGTCCGTTATCATCTGTGGTTCTGAAAATACCTTTTAAAAAGCCATTCTCACCCAAAATTTCCTCAAGGTTTCCTTCATGAATCATCCAGTCGGGCATCTTTATTCGTTTGTGTATGACATTTCCGTTTTTTACAATCAGGTACTGCCGGACATTCACATAAATGCGGTCTTCGGTTCCCTCCATATCGGGAGTATTAAACCCCGTTACCACTAATTTTCTGGCAAACTGGGGATAGATCGGATGTTCAGGAAGTATGACTTCATGCCAGGATTTTCCTGTATTTTTTATGCTATCCAATACAGCCTGCACTTCAGGCGTGAGAATGAGTTCTGTTTTCATGTTGTTTTAATTAAGACAATAAGATTTTTCCCATTAAAGTCATCGATAAGCTTCCCTGGCCACCTGAAGCTCTTGTGGCGATAAACCTACGGGGATATAAATTATAAGTATTGTTAAACTGCTGATAGGTGGCCCCGTTTCCTTCAGCAATGACATACACCACGCCATTATAATAAGCAATATGGAATGTATCATTTTTGATAGGCAGATCCGGTCCATTGTAGATTCTCCAGGCACCATATTGATCACCGTAAACAACCCCGTAGAAAACATCATCGGCTCCCGTTAAGCCGCAATGCCACCAACCCACCATATTCGCCCCATAGTTTCCCTGCCCGTTATTGACCGAAAAAGAAACCATGAAACCGGAATTGATGTCATCCGTTGAAATCAGGTAATCTGTTGTCGCATTACACGGTTGCTCCAGCCCAATCCCCGTATCATTTACCGTACCACTTCCGCTATTAATTTTCCAATTGGCGATTCCATTAAACTGGCTGTAGGTAAGCCCCGCCTTAACGATTAATTCAGGGGAGCTTACATTGGTAAGACCATTGTGCGTTACAAATACCTGATAATATCCTTCCGGCTTTGTGTTCCAGTTGAGACCAAAATTCAGATTGTTGGGAAAGTTTTGTAAAACCGTAAAATTATCCACATCAAAGACTTCAGGAGTCGGAAGGTTGATTCCGTTTACGTCTTTGATTCTTTTAATTTTGATATAGGCATTCGGGGTCACATTATCCACAAATAGATTCATTCCCACCAGCGTTGTATATTGAATAAAATTTTTGGTGTTATCAATAAACGGAAGCAAAAGTACATCAATACGTGGGGTACCTACTGAGAAGTTTTCACCTGTGATCCGTAAATCATTTCTGATCTGTGTTTTTTGTGGATCACTAAGACCGCTTAACAGATTATGCATATCTCCGTAAGTCTGAAACATAAACCTGTACTTGGCTCCCGTCAGATCTGATCCATAATAAGCCCTGTTGGTATAGGTGATCTGGTAAGGCAATGTTTCCGAATTTTCATCAAAGACCAGCGCTTTGGACCGTATCCTTCCGCCGGCTAAATGCAGAGACTCAGTGGGAGAAGTTGTACCGATACCAAATTTTGTTCCGTCTGTATACATTCCTGATCCGGTGAAACCGCTACCATTCCAAAACAGCAGATAACCAGGGGCAGGATTAATGGAGGTCCATGATGTCTGTCCCGAAGACTGTTTTATAAAGTAATTACCACTGGTGGTGGGTCTGTTTATCTTATCATCTAAAATGCTTTGTAAACCCTCAACCATTGGGATCGTAATATTGGTCAATCCCGTAGGCAGATAGTTTTTAACAGCATTCTTCTCCCCGCCGATGTAAAAGTAAAGGGCGAAGTTTCCGTGTCCGTCAGGAATCGGAATTATATCGTTCTCCTGGAATTCATAGTTGGCGGCATGTGCGGCAAACTCGGCAATTGTATTCTCTACAGGAAGCGGATCTTTAAGAATAGTTGTTAATGCCAAAGCTTCTATCTTATCGGCTCTGATCTTTCCACTTTGTACAAATTCGTCCAAAATCATGTACAAAGAATCGCTCTGCTGTTTAGACCAAACATTACCATATAGATTATGAGCCATATCATCAACGGTCGCAATATTTTCCGGGAGATCACCTACGCCTAAAACAGACTTCCAGGTGTTAATATGGGTATTATTTAAGTTGGAGGCGTCCAGTTTCGCCAGTGTATTGGTGTGCGCCTGAGAGCTGGCAAGATGTGCTTCATACACCGGCTTGTCTGTTTTATCCTGTAAAGCGGTGGTAAGACCATCAATTTTATCCATCGGGACCTTATCATCCTTATGTTGGAAAGAAGACCAGGAGGCGGCAAACTGAGCTTCTGTAGGGAAATCCCCGGTCTGAAACCAGCTTAATATTGTACTTATAGGGGTTGTTGTTGGCATTATTCAATTAAAAGTTAGGTTCTATAAAAGCGGCTATGGTGTGCGGAATCATGATATTAATGGGGGCGTTAATTCCCAGTTCGCTGGTATCCTGGGTAGAGATATTAAATTGATTACTCCCTCCGGAAAAGCCCCCACCACTGCCCGAAGCCCAGGGAGTTGTTCTGGTATACTGAAACTTTATTTTTGGAAGCTGATCGACCGTCAGCTTGATGGTTTTATTCCCACTGTTATTTCCGATGATGGAAAAGTCAGGATCACCCGGGTCCCAACCGATAATGGTTTTTCCCCTCACATTCTTAGCTTCTTTCCAGCCCTCTGGAATCTCGCTAACCGGTTTAAACCAGGCCCAGACAACCCCTCCGTTAATAATGGGTGCCGTCTTAAGCTTCAGCATTTCAATATCAGCCAGAACGGCTAAAAATTCCTGTTTAGAAACTGAGTTTTCCACTTGCTGCTGAATCTCTTTCAATGTTTTTAATTTTTTAAATTCAGCCCAATTGTAATTGGGAGCTCCGGAACCAAATTTTACAGTCTTTTTTATGACCAGTATCTTATCGGTGGTATCCTGAAATGTTTTCATGATTTTTTCTGTATGGATATAGACCGTCCCAATAATGGTCCCACCTTCAAAATACAGGACGTCACCGTCAATAATTACCACACCCGGGCTCACGCTCTGACCTGTAACCTCACAACCGGAAAGAATCGTCAGGTTGCCGGCAAGGTCCCCCAGAACATTGTAGGTAGAAATGGCGTCCATAACTGTTGCCATCAGATCATTCGTTAGTGGAACTCCGCCTGTCTGTAAAAAATTGATATTAATTCTCATGAGAGTATTTCGATTTGGTAACGTTTACTGATTAATTTATAAAAGTCTATTTCAGCTTTGAGCTGATGCATATTGATAGTGATGTCCGGAATCATAACGATAAAGTCAAATTCACTATCGAGCTCCGCCTGAGTCCTTAAAAAAATAGGTTTCTCACCTTTCAGCCATTTCATTGGGCTCGTAGGATCATCACTATAATAATTCGGCGAATCCGGACTAATTTCTGCATCGGTATAGAGATAAACCCCTTCATATTGTACGGCATTCACTATCCTGATTCTTCTTTCCAATACATCGAAAGCATCATTGAGTCTTCTTTCCATTGAGAACTTCTGAAAATTGAAATTCATCTTGATTAAATTCTGTTTTCTTCTTCTTAAAAACTCAATGTATAATCCTTCAATGGGAAAAATCAGGCACCACAAATAATGAAGCGTAATTTGCTTTCTCCGGAAGGTTGGCAGCCACCAGAGGACCAGTCTTTTAAAATTGATGCTAAACAACTGATCTTTCATGATTCGGAAGGGGTATAATTAATATATTGTATCTCGCCCCAGTCTTCAATTTTAAACCTTCCGGATCTGGGTATCCTGCTGATTTCGATCGGCTGGAATAATCCATAGCCGGCACCCGGCTCAATCCATTTACTGGACACCTGTAATTTTTGCAGATCTTTTACTCCATTAACTGCCTGTAAAGCATTTTCCAGAGATTCCACAGAAAGCTCACCATTAAAAGGTAAATTTTTCAGAAACCTTTCGATAGCAATTTTTACAGGGTATTCTCCAGTAATAATGCTCATGCCGTCCGGGTGCAGGATCAACGGATCATAACATATTTTATATTGCAACAAAAGGATGTCCGGCAGGAAATTAACCACCACAATATGATCTCCGGTCGCCTGTATTCTTTCGATATACGTTTTAAATGCAAGGGCCTTTTCGGTGGGTATGATCTCGTCCATATTCTCTCCGGCAAT
This sequence comes from Chryseobacterium indologenes, assembly GCA_001013295.1. Lineage (GTDB taxonomy): Bacteria > Bacteroidota > Bacteroidia > Flavobacteriales > Weeksellaceae > Chryseobacterium > Chryseobacterium indologenes_B. Next base: position 4,741 of record LAZY01000074.1, read on the forward strand.
CTTCATGGATATTCTTTTCATTCCATTTCCGCTGATATTAGGCGTAACGGAAGCATATTTTATGATCCTGGAATCTTCAATATTTTGCTCTGTAGCCATAACAATGTCTCCGTTTCCGTCCTTGTATGTTGGCAAAAAAGCTCCGACATATGAATCAGGGTCAAGCTCAAATCCGTATTGAAAGTAAAGGGCCCTTTCCCGGTACCATTTTTCATTGGGTATTTTCTGGGTGGCAATTTTTTCGTCGATTTCCTTCATATGTAACCGGAGTGCCTCCTGAAAATTAAAAATCATAAAGGCCACCGTTTCCAGCATATTGCGCCAGAGAGATGTTTTAGAAGCCGAAGAAAGCCCTTGTAAATGGGGATTAGATTCTTTCAGTGAAAGAATAAGCCCGATTAATTCCTGAAGCGTTGCATTCATTTTAACTTGTTTTAAAATTGTTTCCGATTTGCATATATCCAATGCCTTTTAAGGTTGGAACCTCATTATCTGCAGCATTCGAAGGACCTGTTGCCGGCTCTATCTTCTTTGCATTGTATTTATTGAGAACATCCGTATTTTTAAATACATCCTCTGGGATTTCGATCGCTATTCCTGCCGCTAACTGATCCGACACTGAAAAACCGTTATGGGTTGCAATTTCAAAGCAGCTCTCCACAGTCCCGGTATGCTGCAAGGCAACATCCAGAATAGATTGGTTATATAAAATAATTTCTTTCATCACGTTATTTTTCCTTGTGCCAATGGTCCGCCACCTTGAGGGCAAACTCCGGTGACCGCTCCGCTTTTTACATATTCTTCAAAAGCTTCTGCCAATTCTCTGGCTGCTATTTCAACATTGTTTTTTGTTTGGGGCTTGCTTAGTATGGCTGTTAACCTTTGAATAAGCTGCATTTTGTTAAGGGGCATTTCTCTCAGCGTTTATAGTGAAATTTTCAGCGTCTTCGATTCTAAAATCGATATTCCTAAAGCCATCATATTGCAGTTGTTCGTTTACCTCCCGGGTAATCCCTTGCCGGGTACTGCGTGCTTTTAACATTCTTGCTATTTCGGCTCCCAGGAGCGGGGTATTTTTAAATTCTGATTTAAAAGAAATCAGTATGCTTTCAATTTCCTGTTGCTGGGATTCTCCGATCTGAAAATCTCCGTTCACAATAGAAAGGTCGTTGTCTTCATTTAAAAGTAGATCTTTCATAATATTAGGTTAAGATTTTGTTTAATGCTTTTTTATTAGTGCTTATAATGTCATTTTTGATTTGCATAATGGCGGGAACATCCGGGGTTACCCCAATAGAAACCACCACCTTGGCCAGTTCATCGCAAAGCTTTCCAAACCCGTCCTGAAATCCATTCAGAACATCTTTTAAATTTTCACCGTCCCGATTGAACTCAAACCCGTCACCATCAAAAGTGAATTCTGATTTTTCATTCCTGAACTCAATTTTTTCGACCTCACTCACCGCCAAAATTGAGGCACTACCATCGCCCGTTAGGCCAACAACTACTATGCTTCCTATTTTAGGATAAACAACCAATCGATTTTGCGTGTTTTTCACAATGGCATTAATTGAGCAGTTCCAGATTTCTTTTTGAGAAGTTTCTAAAACTATGTGACAAATTTGTTCTGTTACGCTTATTACTTTAGCATTTGCAACCTCTATTGGAAATCTATTAAGTAATTGTTTTAAACTCTCCATTTGTATATATTTTTGCTATATCAATAATTCTACGGTAACCACTATTAGCACTAAGATTGATTTCAATTTCATCGACAAAATTTTTGGTATTTCTTTCTTCATATTTTTTATCAACAACCTGAACAACCTGTCCATGCTCCACCCGTGGCCAACCAAAGGAGGTTATTGTTCCTTTATAACCGCCTCTTGTCTTTTTATTTTTTAATCGTGACTCCGCATTCTTCTTTAAAGTTTCTTTGTCCAGCCCAGCGCTAAAATCCCAATGCTCAATATCTCCGCTGTCTTCTCCAAGCTCGATTCTCTCATAAGTGCCATTACTTTGTTTACTTTTCGCATAAATCTTTACCTTGGCTTCCTCCGGGTATATATACTGGAGGTTGTGATCAATAATGTTTTCACCGTACTCAAAAACGGGCTGTTTTTTAGATACTTTTTCATCCGTGTAGATTTTACCACATACCAGGCGTCCATCTCTGAAAAAGGTATAGATCCCTGCTTTCTCCTGAAGCTCGTTAAATACTTTAACAGCCGTGGTCTGTTTCATGGAAAAATCTCCGTAGATTTCATCAATACAGTCCAACTGATAGCCTGGTGCTACTGCCTGAATAATTTGTGCCACTGTTGCATTTTCAATAGACACACTCGTTTCTTTTCTTTTTAGCTGCCACATTTCATCTTCACACATAATCTCATAGGGAATAGTAATGCGGGGTGATCTGGCCACATAACCTGTAAACTCTGTAAAAAGCTGGCGGTTATATCCCAGTTTGATTTCTACCTTGTCACCAACTCTTATGAAGCTTCCAAGATGCTCGACGGGTTTTAAGATTCCATTTACATCATAATAGTAGATGGTTTTAGGAAGTTTAAGTGTTGCCGTATCAGTGAAAGTTTTCCAGCTTTTGCGGATGTTAATTTCCGTTGCGGCGGTAAATTTTAGCTTACCAATCGTAATTTCAATACAAGGTACCATTATGGGGATATGATAAAGGGGATTTTACTTTTTGCCTCAATTTCAAAAGCCTGAATATTTGAATATCCGACCTGTGGGGTTAGGGTAAGCTTATGGATACTCATATAATGAATACCAAGCATCGTTAACAGGGTTCCTTCACATTCCAGTAATGAGGTTTTTAATTCGCATACCCTTTGAAGTTCTTTGACCTGCTGCTCCGGGTAGTCTGTACTTTCATAATTGATGATCAGTCCCCGGATCGTCAGTTGCCAGTCATCCAGAGCGATCAGCTCCTCTACGATTCCATCACGCCCGAAAATATCGGTTTCCACAATCTTTTTGGGTCTTATAGGTTCAATAGTGGTTTCAAGGGGAAATGAATATCCGGCAAACTGTTCTCCGGTTCCTTCAACATAAGAGGGCTTTAGATCAATAAAGTCCCAGACCGGCGTTCCCATTGCAGAAATCTTGGCAGACTGGCTATGGGTTGGCAGGACCTGAATATCGTCAAACCTGTTGAATAGGGTCTCTGCAACGGTCTCTGTGACAAAGCCCAGCTTAAATGGGAAATGCCTTCCCATTAGTTCCTTCATATTAATATTATAACTCGACATTTTCTCCTTCTTTTGCGTTAGCCCGTTTGTTTTCAAAATACAATACCCACCTGAGCTGCTCCCATTTATTCCAGAAAGCCAGGTCATCCAGCTCTTCAGGATATGGGATTTTAAAATGATAGCTTAACAGGGCATTTACCTTGCGGACAAAATCAAAACCGGCCTCCTTATTAATCGGAAGCCCTAAACTTCCCCCAACTCGGCTTCTAAAAATTTGATGATTCCCGAAGCCTGAATGGCTGCCGTGTCGGCAATATCACCGCTCATTTT
>LAZY01000075.1 GCA_001013295.1 Chryseobacterium indologenes
AAATTCCAAAAACCTGACTCTCTGAATACTTACTCTTTTTCATATTTAAATTTAAAGTTTTTTAAACCAAAAACTCTATCTTTAAATGGATACATTTTCAGGGAAGTTTACAGTTCTATGTTTCATTTAGTATCATTTAGTAGAGCTGACACACAATCTCTGACACTCTGTATACCTAGCTTTTGTTTAATTTCTCTCATATCCTCTTTCATATTTTTCATAGGATTACTATTGCAAAAAAAAGATATTTTTGCACTTTCATTATAATTAAACGTCCAACTTCCAACATCATTAATAATATTATCATCAAGCTTATTTAGAAAAAAGGCGCTCGTCTTCTTAGTATTTTTAAAATTTGATAACAAAATATTTTTATTCTCAATATTGTTTGCGTAGATAACTACTTTATAACCTCTATATTCAATAATTGAATCTTTTTCATTAATTTTTCCCATACAATCAAAACAGTTATTATTTATATAGATGTTTTTTTCTTTAATATTATCTTCTTCATTATCAATTCCTAATTGTAAAAATGTTTTACTGGGAGTAAAAATTTTATTTCTTGAAGAATAGTAGTCAATATAAGTATCAACAATATTATTCACATTTATTTTTTGTGCTGAACAACTTAAAATTGTAAATAATATAACACAAAAAAATAGTATCCTATTCAATATTCGCATTGGATCCATCATATCTAATATATTTTTTTAAAACATTTGAGTACACTCTAAGCTTAATATTATCGTGAGTTTTTGCTACATTAATATCACAATTTTTTCCATTACATCCAAAGGTATTTACCCTAAAGCCTTTTACACCATAATTAAATCCACTAGGAGATAATTGATAACCAAAGGGATGGTTATGATCCTGTGTTGCTAAGCTACTTTGAAAAAAGTTATCACCTCCTACTGAAAAATTAGACATATATCCCGTTCCTTTAGGATCAAGCGGAGAAATACTGGGTAAATGATAAGTTGATATTACAGAAAAATTATTACCCGAAGTAGACGATTTATAAGTAGAATTTGCTGTTTCTACATTTGTATTATTGTAAAAATACTCGGCAACTTCCGATGCTTTTGATTCATTATTATGAAAACTTAATGTAGATAGTTTGTCACTACTATTACCTTCATTATCTGTAATCGATGAACTTAATGTTTTTTCCTGAGAGTTATCTTTAATATAACCTTTTTCACCAACTTCAACACCTCCATCATTGTCTGCTTTAAGATTTCCATTTTTATCAAAATTCTTTTCAGCATAAATAACATCTGTTTTAGATTCTGCCATCCAAGTGAGATTTCCAGATTTATCTAACTTATATATGTCTGTACCTTGTCTTCCATCCGGATCAATAAACCTCAAAGGATTATTAAATGCATAATTATAAGGACTGTACCTTCTCATCTTCTCCGCCAGCGGATCAACAACTCCCCATCTTCCAATATCCGGCATATAGAATCTTGCTCCATAATCATACATCCCACTTTCCTGCAATTCCTTTCCGTTGTACTTGTAATTTTGATAAATACCCTTTCCAAAGAAGGCATTTCCTGTTCTCAGATGATTCATCCCAAACGGATAGTAATCATTAACATCTGTGATTTCAAGAGCACCTATGCTGTTTCTTCCGAAACTCATTCTCACATTTCCTAAATGATCTTTATACTGATAAATATACTGATCTTTTAGGTAATCATAAAATCCTTCTGCGGTAGAAAAGAATCTCAGATCAGGAGTTTTGACAATGGTGGTATTAGCAACTCCCAAAGAAGTATCTGCAACATCAGGACCAATGGTATAAGCCTGCTGTTCATAAGCATATTTTAATCTTTCGGAGGTCATCCGGAATCCATCAACAGGACCGCCGCCACCGCCACCTTCATTGATGGTTTCTGTACGGAAATATTGAAACCCGTTAAGATAATCTGAAATATTACGTACTGTATAACAGTTTGCAAATCCACATTCAGATCTGGAGGTTAATTTCTGAAGCTTGGTTCCATCTGCTCCATAGAGATTAGAATGCAGCCCTTCCATTCCAAACATCCCATATTCTATTCTGTCGGGAAGGCTCAGATGATTGTATTGGATCTTAGCAATATTTTTATCCGGCATATCTTTCATATTACCATTTAAGTCATAGGAAATTGTATTTCCTCCACCTTCATAACCTGAGGGATTATTTCTATGATCTTTGATAGTCGATACCTGATTCCCTTTTGTGTAAATATATTCTAACTCATCAATAACCGTAGCTGTTGTATTATTATCCTCCAAACGAGAAGTTCTGTAAAGACCAGTGATATTCCCGTTCATATCATAAGACAGAGATTCTGTATGTTCCTTTGTAAAAGCATTGACAGGGTTCTGATAATATCCTGCTGTAAGCCTGTTCAGGGCATCATAAGTATAGCCATATCTTTTAGGCTGCAGAGGAGGATTAGCTCCCAAAGATTCTACGGCCCGCCAGTCTACTTCTGCAATATTTCCATTATATCTGGGCTTTACATCTTTTCCCAAGAATAAAGCAGCATCAGGATTCGTAATACCATTCATCTGATTATATTTGATTTTGTAAGAAAATAACTTCCCACCTAAATCAGTAAGTGCCATCTGATCCTTATTAATATCAGTCAGCCAGCCTCTGATGTTATAAGCGTAATCGATACTTTGCAGATTATTACCTACTTTTTTATTTTTGAGCTGGGAGAGTTCATTATAAGTATTTTCTGTAAGAATCTGCTCTGGTTTATCATCTACCTGATGTCTGTGGGCCAGTAATCTGTTTTGATGATCATATTCAAAACGTTCTGTTACCATTATTCCGGTTTCTGTCGATTTTCTTTTGTGGGTAGTAATCGTTTTTTTAGGTACCCCCATAAAATTAAGTTCAGATTCTGTTCTGGTAAATCCTCCCAAATGATTGATGGAATGGGTTCCTATTACTCTTGCTTTCTGATCATAATAGGTATAATTCTTCGTCCAGTTGTCATCTTCAATATTCTTTACAAAGCTCATGAGAGGAAGTCCTTTGGTACTTCTTCCGTCTGAAGTAGGGGTAGACGTTAACACGGTCATTTCAGGGGTATTGGCCGGAGGTGTAGGATTGAAACCATAGGCCGGATAGCTGTCATAATAGTTTAAGGATAATAAGGTTACCCATTTCGTTGAATTCGGATAGGTGGTGTCCGGATTATCATAATAAACGTTCATTCCTTGTCTTTCGAAAAAAGCAGTATTGATTCTATTCACACTATTTGGGCCATAACTGTTAGCAATATCCTGCTCCTGAAATCTTTCTCCCCCTGTACCTATTCCGGTAATGGCCACTCTCCCAAATGAGTCATATTTGGTATACAGCCATTGCCCTTTGATCTTTAATTCTGCATCCTGGGTCGCTACCAACCGGTCCTGCTTGTCATAGATCATATATTCCCAGCCTTTTCCGGGAAGTTTTTTCTCTACAAGTCTGCCCCTGCCATCATAGCGGTATTGATAGCAGAGTTCATCTTGTTTTGTGGTATTGGGAACAATATCACCTCTAATGCTGGCTAAAGGCGGTAAAACAAAGGCGAGCTGGTCATATTCGTTATATACATAATAGGTACTGCTTCCATCCTCCTTTCTCACCATAATAAGCTGGCCATTGCCATTCTTGAACTCTATGGTTTTATTTCCATCTTCATCAGTAACCGTATTTTTATATAATTGGTTATCCGTATACAGCCAGTTTTCACCAAGTACCGATTTAGTAGCCCTATTTTCCCAGGTGCTCACTGTTGTAAATTTTCTTACCTGATCATTAACGGAAACAGCTGAATATTCGAATTTAACAGGTTTGGTATTCCAGTCATTTCCTACCTGAATCTGCTGTTGTATCCTATCCAAAGGGGAACTTTCCAATACTTTTTCTGAGTAGATCTTTTCACCGGTATAGATTCCTGTAGCATCACTTACGGGAAAATTTACCATACCTGAAGTTTGTGGATAGATCGACCCGTTTTGAGTTCCGGATTGGGGAACCGGAAGATAATCGCGGGTCTGCCTCCCAAAATTATCATAGACAATAGGCGTTACTATATCTCTGCCTAATGGTGAAGCTTTTACATTCACCACCTGCTTAGGTCTCCCAAGGCCATCAAAATACTGAACAGTTTCTGCTGATTTGGTAACCTGGGTGCCATTATAATCAAGATAGGTTTTGGTCTGAATATAGTTTTCGGTAGCAGGAAGCGGTGTAAGTTGGGACTTTACAGTACCCACTACCAGGATTCCTATGGGGATTAATATTTTTTTCATCAGGTATTAGTTTTTATAGTTGTATTTCATTTCTTTCAGGATCTTGCCATCCATATCAATGACTTTCTCCAGTCTGCCGGCTGAATCATAGATATAATTTTCTCTGACACCGGAAGGTGGGGTAATGCTTCGTACTCCAATCAATGGGTCATAAGTATAAGTAGAAACCAAAGAGCTGAACCTCGCATCACTACTGAATCTGGCTCTGAATTTTTTTAAAGCAGATAAAAGAGCGGTTTCATCATTATTAGCTCCCGCATTATAATCCAGATTCGAAGCGTTGATGATATCCGCCGTTTCAGGAGAAAGCTGCAATAAATAGGAATAAGGTACCCCTTCTACTTTGGCAATAGGCAGAGTCTGATTATACCCCCAGATAATACTGACAGGAATTCCGTCTTTGGTAGTATACTGAAGAAGATTGCCTTTAGCATCATACTGATCATATTTGATTTTATTTTCCATGGTACCCGTCTGAATATTCAGACCTGTAACTGCATCAGGGAAAAGGCTGCTGGAAGAAGGATCATAGATCAGCTCAGTTTTGGCAATCGTTTTCCCGGGATCGGAAGAAGTCATTTTCTGAACAACACTGGTCTCTAAAGGAATACTGATCATATTGGCATTGATCAGCTTCTGGTTATTCTTTTCTGTAGCATACAGATAATTGGTTACCGTTGATTTCCCATCAGAAAGGGTCTGAGTGGATAAAGACGGATAATCTAAGGTATTGTAAGCACTCGTACTGGTATTGGTTACCGAAGTCTGAACTCCGTTCCTATAGAAATAAGAGGTTTCTGTCTTTTGTGTAGGTAAGGTGATGCCATATTGGGCAAAATATCGATAAGGGGTAGATAAAACTATATTAGGAAATGAAAGTTTAAAACCTTCATAATACTTAGACTTATAATAATTAGGCTTTATATTGTTGTAAAAATTATCTTTGGCCTTTACACCTTCCTGTTTTTGAAAAGTAAAAGAAGAATATTCATTCGTTATTTCCGAAAGAATCTTTCCATTGGTATCATATTTTTTTTCAGAAATGGTCTGTCCTCTCAGATAATCATGATTGGTAATAGGTAGAATAGGCATAATGGGAGCAAACATTTCCGGATTTGGAAAATCCACAGGCGATCTGAATGTATAAACGGTTTTACCATTGTCTGTAATGTTGTTATTGTTATCTCTTACAATCTGTTTTAGGGTGACATACTTATATCCAACATCCGAGCCCTGTGTTTTTTCTGAAGGAATGATATTAAAGTTCGTTTCCGTATTGGAAGAACAGCTATAAGTGGCAAAGGAACCGGAATTATCGTCAATATAACCGTAGGAAAAATCTTCAGAATATTTAAAAATCGGTTCAGGAAAGACTAAAGCTCCGCTGCTTTTTTGAGAATTGTTAATATCTTTATAATCATATATAAATTCTTTAGCTGGAATTGTTGAGGAAGCTATATCGTAATATTTAATTCCGTTGATTCTCAATCCGCCTCCTTTTTTTGTCAGATAACTGCTAAAATGATGTTCTTTTGTATAGGCAAGAAAAAGATAAGAAATAGGTTTAGGAGTCGGGCCATAAGTACCTTCCAATGAGGCATAATAAACTCCCGGCTCAAGGATATCGGGTGTTTCAGGATTAAGACTCAGTATCGGCTCAGTTCCTATCCCCCCTCCTGGACATTGTGTATTACCAATATTATCGCATACCTGATAGCCCATCTCTACAAAATATACCGGTGGAGAAAAAGTATTATTGGGTAATTTTTTATAAATTGTAAGTTTCCAACTGGAGTAAGCTAAGGAAGCAAATTCTAGAAAAAACCTAACCTTTTGAGGAGAAAGGAGAGTAAAAAATTCAGCTTTTGCTGTAGGGCTAAACGAATTTAAACCAACCAATTCAAATGATGGATTCTCATCTACCCATTCTCCTGTGACCGGTTCCATAGGTTCACTGAATCCTGCAAAATAACTGTAAATATTTTCACCAAAATCAAATTCTACTTTTCCTTTGGTAGGATAAGTCATAGAACGGATCACATCCTGAGTGATGTAAAAAGGTTCATAGGGCTCTGGCCCCTTATAATATCCCCAGGGATCTTTTTTAAAAACAGAATTAAAATTATTATACGTGATCGTATATTCACCTGGATTACTTCCGGCACTCACTTTTGTAACTTTTTTCAGTAAAAGCTTTTTCAAAGTTCCAGAAAAATCCGAGCTTGAATAATCATAATCAAAGTTATATTTATCAACATATTGGTTGGTACTTTGTCCGGCAATATTGCTTTGTACAGATTTTAGCTTATATAAATCTGATGAATTTAAGTAATTGGAATCACTTCTTCCTTTTTCATAGGTAAAATTGATGATTCCCTTATCTGCGATAGCAATACTGGTAAGAAGTTTGGTACTTGCTGAGTTATACACCGTTTGGATTTCCATAGCGCCAGGTAGTTGTGAATCCGGATTAACTGGGACTACTCCGAAATGTTCAAAAACTGCATTCTTTTGTGCTCTTGTCGTTTTTGTTTCGGGATCTTTATATTCTACCTGAGATGCCTGGTCATATTTGAATGTAAGTAACAGATTGCTGCTTGCGTCTTTAACCTTTTCCAGATGATAAGCTGTAAAGTAAACTCCTCCTCCAGGATTGGTTGCATACCCTCCACTTCCTTCTACCAGCCCTGTTTTCACAGTGTTCACATTTTTTGATGAATTTTCCATTCCACGGAATTGATACTGGGTTCCTTTATCATCTATGATCGTAATCGTCTGCACTTCTCCGCCCGGGCTATGGATACTGGTAATCTTTAAGTTATTCCGGTCCAGTTTTTCCACCACAAAATTTCCATTGGGATCTCTTTTGATGATAAACCTTCCTGAGTATCCCATAAAATTATATTGATACAGATCATATTCTGTGTCATATCTGCCTTTTGCTGCATAGAATGCATATTCCTTTAAATCCCAGTTAGTAAGTTGATTAAATATTAATTTATAAGTCGGATTATTCTCATGCTTATAGATCCCGTATTTTTCTGAAGGAGGATCCGACATGAAAGTAGATTCTATCAGCTCATCTGCAACACCTCCTCTTACTGTCCTTGTAATAGTTCCTCCGGCCAATAAACTCCAGCCAAGTCCTGTTTCGCTAGCTTTATCCTCTGGTTTAGCACTTAAAGGATGGTATTTCAGCTGAACATTCAGATTCACATTAGGATTATTTGTCGGAATATTAAAAAGAGGAATATTAATGTCAGGGATTCCCGTATAATAACTTACAGGTACCTCTTCAAATTTCATCAGATTATTGGCAGTAGGAGCCGCTGGAAATATTTTATTAATATTATCAACATCTTTACTAAAATCATTTCCAGTCTGGGCATTCAAATGAGCAAAGAGTAATGGTAACAGAGATAAGCTTATTATTTTTTTTCTCATAGTGTTTATTTTTTAATCAATTTAGCATTCGCTGTTTTATTATTATCCGTTTTGATCGTCACCAGATAAGCCCCCTGCACCAAAGACTGGGTATTGATTTTAGTCACATTATTCTTTGTTTTCAGGCTCTGAAGCTGTCTTCCGCTCATATCATACAAGAGAATATCTGCTTCTTTAAAGTCAAAACCTATTTCTACATAGGCATAATCAGATACAGGGTTTGGATAAATTTTGATGTCTTGTTTTTCGATCAGCTGATTAACTTGCTTGTCTCCAACTTTTACAATCTTCCAGTTCTCCTTTCCAAGTTCTGTTGCACTCGTTCCGGCTAAAATGATAGAGCCGTCTCTGTTCAGTTTCAGATCTGAAAGTCTTTCCTCTCTTTGTCTGGATTCTCCTTCCACATATTTTCTCCACTGTTCATTGCCATTCTGATCCAGATACAGCATCCAGAACGTTTCATCATCTTTTTCTATTCTGCCTTCTGCTTGAGTATAACCCCCTAAAAGAATTCCTTTGGAAGATTTATCGTCTGAAGAATGAATCACACTCATTCCCATCAGGACATCTCGGTTTTTGAAATTGTAAGATTTTTGCCACTGTTCTTCTCCTCTTTCATTCAGGGAAATCAACCAAAGGTCTGTACCTTCTTCAATACCTACTGTTTTATTGCCTGATCTTTCTGATCTGGATTCTCCTCCGATGATATAACCGGTTGAAGTCAAAGCCAGCGTTCTGATGTGGTCGTCACCTTTTCCGCCAAAATTCTTTTCCCATTCTACTTTCCCGTTTTTGTCGAGCTTTACAATCCAATAGTCACCTTCACCGAAGTTGCTGCTTTGTTTGGAGGTGGCAGATATTAGGTTCCGGGTAGCAGTGCTTTCGGTTGAGGATTTACTTTCGGGATTTCTTACTCCTGAACCCGTCTCACGAACCTCGGAACTTCGAGAATAAATTCCAAGTAATGCTCCACCATCTTTCGTTGGAATCATTTTTTCAACTTCGTCAAGACCTTTTCCGCCTAAAATAAGTTGTGAAAGCTCTTTTCCGTCTTTATCCAGTCTGGTAATCCAGACATCTTTAGATCCATAGCCTTTAGAAGCATTCTGTACATTTCCGGCAACGAAAAATCCTAAATCAGTGGTTTGAATCACTGATCTTGCCTCTTCATCAGAAGAAGTTCCCAAGGTTTTCTGCCACAATTCATCGCCAAATTCATTGATCCTGATCAGCCAGATGTCTGATCCCCCTTTAGAATCCTCTTTTTTATCCAGACCTTTTCCGGAATAGGAAGTTCCTGCCAGAAGGAATCCTCCATCCTGAGTGGTAACAGTCGCTGATAAATAATCATGATTCTGCCCTGAGAAATACTTTTCCCAGACCTCATCCCCTTGTTGATTCAATTTTACAAGATGAAAATCGTAACCGTTGTTTTGCTTATTGCCTGAAGCCTGTTGCTTATCGCTTTGAATAGAGCTTCCCGTGATCAGATATTGCTGATCGATTGTGGTGGTAACCTGGCTTAGAAAATCCTGAGTAGAGGATTTGATGTCTTTCTGCCATACCACTTCCTGGGCAGACATACCGAGGAACATGCATAATGTCAATGCACTGAAATAAACTTTTTTCATTCCCGTGTTGTTTTTTGAGTTAACAGTTTTAGTTTTTTTTACAAATTTATCTTGTAACGGTTAAAAGTAAAATTAATTGTATTCAATACAAACAATTATGACTTATTAATACGTATTCAATAAAAATACCTCAATTTTTATAATCTTATACAAAGACACCATTATATAGCGACAAAACTTGACGCAATAAATGAGCATGTGTTTATATTTCATATTATGTATCAAAAATTCATTCGTGTGTATTCTAAAACATCCATGTTAAATTGACAAAAGACCCTTCTCTTTCTATCACAGCAAACATTCTATAGACGAGCTTACAACATACTGAATTATGCCACGAATGCACTAATAAAAATTCGTAAATTCGTGGCTATATAAAGCACAGAAACATCAAAAACTTCAATACAATCGAGTATACAAAGTCCGGATTATTTTCTACCATCTGTGTGTGGATCTTCTTGAAGAGTACTGGAAAACAAAAAGCGCTGGTATTGGTCTGTTTTATGTCTAAGAAAGCTATCCCGGCCACAAAATAAAAGCAGCCTTCAACATCATGAAGACTGCTTTCTTAAAAAATATGACTGATTTGAAACTTAAAATTCCGATTGAAGTACTTTCAACAATTCTGTCTGCTGAATAACATCATTTTTGCTGCTGATCAGATTATAATTGGCCTGGAGCCATCCGTTCCGGACCACAAAAAATGTATAAGCATCCATTAGTCCCTCTTTGTATTTTTCTTCAGATTTCTGGAAGGATAACTTTTGATTTTCAAAATTGGCATCCAATAAGTTATATTTTTCCTGAGCATTTAAAAACTGAGCTTTGATGGAATTGATATTCTGAGTCAGATCATTGACGACCAATTCTTTATCATAATTAGCATTAATAATATTCAGTTTAGCTATTTCCACATTGGTTTTCACCTGTAGCTTATTAAAAACAGGAATGCTGAGACCAAAATTCAAAGACTGATTTTTATTTTGTGAAAACTGATCGGAAAAACTGATCGTAGAACTGTTATCCTTTCCCAACACTTTATTATAAAAAGTAGACCAGCTATAGCTCCCGTTCAAAGTTGGCAGATAATCTGCCCTGGCCATATCTTCTCTTTTCTCCTGCGCTTTTATTTCTGCTATTACGGATTGATAAGCCGGATTTTTTTCCAGCAGTTTTTTTGTAAAATCCGGATCCTGAAATTCTGCTGCAGCTGAAAGGTTTTCGTTGGCCATCACAAAATCCAGAGTATCTCCATTAAAAGCCAGTGCATTCAACAGATTGATTTTTGACTGATCCCGCTGATTCTTGGCAGACACCCACTGTTCCTGCAAAGTTCCTAGGTTCGCTTTAATGTCATATACATCGCTTTTGGGCCTGTTCCCTATTTCCACTTCTTTTTCAGTACGCCTGATCTGCTCTTCCATTCCGGAGATCTGTGTTTCCAGTACTTCCAGCCAGCTTCTGCTGTTCTGATAGGCAAAAAACATTTGAATCACATTCAGTTTTACTTTATTCTGGGCTAATTTAAGCTTATAAATACTGGTATCTTTATTCAGTTTAGACAAAGAAATGTCCAGAATATTTTTCCAGTTGAACAGGTTCCAGTCTGCCTGGGCGTAGAACTGGTCATACTGAGTATTGAGCGCCTCCCTCTGGTTACTGGACTGATTGATAGAAGACCCAAAACTATAGGTATGTCTTACTCCCGCTTCCACGGAAGGCAGCAGCATTCCTTTTGATCCTGTAATAAGTTTTTCATTTTTACTGACATTCACTGTAGCTTGCTTTACCAAAGGATGATGGGTAGAAGCATAGTCGAGACACTGCTGCAGGTTCCATGTTTGCTGCGCTGGATAAAGGCCAACAAAAAACAGGAAAATAAGATTTTTCATGAGTACGTTCCGGTTTTAATCATTAATGAGCAATGGCTCCATTATTCATACTTCAGGTATTTTACCAGATCTACTTTGGTCGCTTTATAAGCTTTGATGCTTACTACCGCAAAGGTTAACCCTAGCAAGATCAGGAAACTGGCAATAAACGGCCACACAGGCATATCAATCCTGTAGGCAAAATCTTTCAGCCATTCATTCATCAGATAATAACAGATCGGAACACTGATCAGAACAGCGATCACTGCAATCCAAAGGAACTGACGTGTCAACCCGAATACCAGCGTATGATCTGAGGCACCCAATGTTTTTCTGATGGCCACATCTTTCAGTTTCTGCTCAATCATTAATGAAGAAAGTGCAAAAAGCCCCAGTAAAGCTACCATCAGCACCATGGCATTCAGAATCGTAAATAGCAGCTGCTGTTTCTGATATACTTTAAAGGTTTTGGCAAATTTCTGATCCAGGAAATAATAGTCGAATGGGTAACCAGGCTCTACATGAGTCTGCCAGTAAGTTTTCAGCCTTTTTACGGTTCCGTCAATATCATTGGAATCTATTTTCAGCTGAATATTATAGACATTGAACCTCTTCCACCCTGTCTGCTTGTAATGAAAAAATACCACAGGCTCTATTTCTGTTTTTAAATTTCTCAGGTTAAAATCTTTTACAATGCCCACGATTTTATACTTTTTATCATCAAACCCCGGCTGAATCAAATTTTTCAAAGCCTCATCATCATTCCATCCGAATTTTCTTACAAAAGCTTCATTGACCATGATATTACTGATCGTGTCTGAGGCAAGGTTCGGATCCAGCCAGCGTCCTTTTTTAAGCTTTACATTCAGAAACTTCAGATAATTAAAATCCATAGAGCCATGTTGAGCCTGGATGCTCTTATCCCTAAAGTCCATATTGGAACTGCCATACCTTCCACTTCCCGGCACTGCTTCTCCATAAGAGACATCATTCACGCCCTGGATCTTTTTCATTTCTGTTCTAAGGCGTTCATACTTTAGCCATGGTTTCGGATTATTCTCGCTGAAGTTGATCATAATAACCTGTTTACCATTATAGCCAAGATCTTTATTCATCATATAGTTTACCTGCTGATTGACGATCAAACCTCCGATAATGAAGAATGAAGAGATGATCAGCTGCAAGGTCAGAATTCCATTTCTCAGCCAGACTCCGTGTTTACTTCTTGCAAAATTTCCCTTCAACGTTTCTATAGCTTTGAAATTCGACAGATAAATAGCCGGAATAAGCCCGGAAATCAATGTGACGATCATGACCATTCCAAAAGAATAAAGGTAAATATGCCAGTCATTCATTTTTATTTCCTTATTATAAAACTTGTTGAAGCTTGGTAATAAAAGCTCTGTCAAAGCCAGTGAAAGCAGATAAGAAGCGATACAGATCACAAATGTCTCCAACAGAAACTGCAGAACAAGATCCGTTTTGGTGCTGCCAATTGCCTTTCTCACTCCAATTTCTTTGGCCCGCTGAGAAGCCTGTGCCGTTTTCAGATTGATGAAGTTAATGGCTGACAAGATAACAATCAGCACAGACAGGGTAAACAGAATCATCAGTGTTTTGAAATCCGGATTGGAGAACCAGGAAGCTTTCACATGCAGCTTCATCTCATCCAATGGAGTCAGCAAACTATCTGTGGGACCATACAGGTCCATGTACTGCTGAACAGATACTCCGGAAGATTTTCCATCCAGTGCTGCACGGTATTCGAAAATATCTTTTACAAACTTTTTCTGTACCGTAAGCGGATCTGTTCCTTTTTTCAGCATAATAAAGCAGCCATAACTGAAGTTTCCCCAGCTGTTTTCATCATTTTTAATATTTTCAACAGGATTGATCAGAAATTCCGGCTTTACCTGAGAGTTTTCTTTAGGTAACTCATATACGGCGGTAACAATATAATTTTTATCATCGAATTTGACACTTTCTCCTACCACATTGGTTTTTCCGAAAACATTTTTGGCAGCAGCTGTGGAAAGCGCAATGCTACTTGCCCCCTTCAATGCATCTTTATAGCTTCCGGCAACCAGCTTAAAAGGAAAAAAGTTGAAAAAGCTTTCAGAAGCCGACATCCCATCCTGCTGAAAGGCTGTCTTATTTTTTGTGATCATTTTCACACCTATTCCTGAAGAACCTAGCAAAACATAATCCTCAACTCCCGGGATCACTTCTTTAGCACGCCTTGCCATCGGAACAGAGATATTATTTCCATAGGAATTCTCTTTCTTGGAATAAGACTGGAAAGCATAGATATTATCTTTTTTAGGATTCCATCTCTCATAGGATTCTTCATCATTCCAATGCATCAGAATGAGCATAAACCCAGTTAATCCGATGGTGAGTCCAAATAAATTGATAAAGGTGGACAGCCAGTTCTTTTTATAATTGATCAAGGCAATTTTGAGCCAGTTGGTAAGCATAATAATAGTATTATAGTTAATGATTTTGATGAAAGCCTTCCGATTTATTCGAATACTCCGGCATCTGCTTTGGCAAAGACATCTTTTCTTTGGGAAGCATGTTCTTCACTGAAAATTTCACCATCTTTCATATTGATAATACGAGAGGCAAAACCGGCATCATATGAAGAGTGTGTCACCATGACAATCGTAGATCCTTCTCTGTGAAGTTCGGCCAGAAGATTCATCACTTCATTACCGTTCGAGCTGTCCAGATTTCCTGTGGGCTCGTCCGCCAGGATCAGTTTAGGTTTGGTCACCAAGGCTCTCGCTACTGCCGCTCTTTGCTGTTGCCCTCCTGAAAGCTGTTGCGGATAATGCTTGGCACGATGCGCAATATTGATTTTTTCCATGATTTCCTCCACTTTCCTTTTCCTTTCAGAAGAAGAAACGCCGTTGTAGATCAGAGGCAGTTCAATGTTTTCATAAACGGTCAATTCATCAATCAGATTAAAATTCTGGAAAATAAAACCTATATTTTTTTTACGGACTTCTGATTTCTTTCTTTCGTTCAGTCCCATCATTTCTGCCGTTTCAAATTTGTAAGAGCCTGATGAAGCTGTATCGAGCAATCCGATAATATTTAAAAATGTAGATTTACCACATCCTGAAGGGCCCATTATAGCAAGGAATTCACCTTCTTTAATGCTCATACTCACCTCATTTAAGGCATGCGTCTGCACATCTTCTGCTCTGTAAATTTTTGAAAGATTATGTATATTGATCATGATAATGTTTTTTTATGGGTTTAATTGATTAAGTTCTTTTATAAATGACGAGAATGAAAGGTTAAAAATATTCATCTTTTTACTTTTTAATATCAAGGGTTTCATATTTTTTCAGATCTGCATAATCTGATGTAATAACGGTCTCCCCTGCCTTCAATCCTGATAAGACTTCATAATAAAGCGGGTTTTCTCTTCCAAGACTGATGGTTCTCTTTTCAGCTCTGTTTCCTTTGACTACAAAGATCCATTTTCCATTGGTATCTTTTGAGAAATTTCCTTTGGGAACCATGATACTCCGGGTATCGGCTGAAAGTTTCAGTTTCACACCAAAAGTCATCCCTATTTTCAGGTTTTCCGGTTTTTTATCTGTGAAATTAAGCTCTACCTGAAACTGCCCATCTTTTACTTCCGGCAGAATTTTGGAGATGATGACGTTATAAGCCTCATTATTATTATCAAGCATTCCCTTGATCCCGGTATGAAGTTTATTAATATAGTATTCATCTACTTTGGCTACGAGCTTATATCCATCCATCAGGTCTATTTTCCCTATACTCTGCCCCGTGGTGAGGTTTTCTCCCAATGAAATAGCAAATGATGAAAGCCTTCCGGAAGCAGGTGCCATGATCAGGAAATTGTTTTTGTTGGAACGTAAAACCTGAAGACTTCTATCCATCTGTCCCATTGAAGTATTAATGGCCGACATCTGGGCATTTCTAGAATTTTTCTCCGTTGAAAAACCTTTTTCTACAATTGCTTTTCTCTGTTTCTGATAATTAAGGTTCTGTACGCTAATATCATAATCTGTCTTTTTCCCGATCTCCGCATCATAAAGCCTCTTCTGCAAACTAAAGTTCTGAAGAGCCGTATTGTAATCATTCTGTGCCTGCAGCAGCTCTTTATCCTGGGCAAGCTCCTGATTTTTCAGTTCAAGGAGGGTATTCCGCATCTGACTGATCTGCTGCATAATTCCCGTTTCCTGATTCATATAAGTAAATTCCGTATTAGGATTATATACTCTTGCAATCGGTTGGTCTTTGGTAAGCATTTGCCCGTCTTCTGCAAAGATCTCTTTTACAGCCCCTCCTTCCAAAACATTGACCAGTGAAGAATTGAGTGATTGGGTTTGTGCCGTTACCATCAGCATATCTTCAAATTTCCCCTCAGTAACCTGATCAGTCTGAATATTTTCTGCTGAAACATTATATGTTTTTTTCTGGTTCATAAAATACCAACTGGAGAGAATCACCATCGTCAATATGATCAATCCGCCTAAAACAAATTTTAATTTCGATTTCTTTTTTACTATTTTCGTATCCATATTAAAGATAACTCATTTTGTTACAATAGATTACACAAGGCAGATGCCAGAAAAATATAAACTTATAAGTCCTTGAAAATCTGCAACAACTCCTTTAATAATAATCAAAAGACTGTTCATTATCGGACACTTTTTGTACGTAAATGAACAGTTTTAACCATAAAGAACGATTTTTAAAAAGAGTCAAAACCTCAATATGCGTAAAAAAGAAGCTCATATACTCATCGTAGATGATGACGAAGATATATTGTTCTCGGCAAGAGTCTGGCTGAAAAAGTTTTTTTCCCAGGTAAGCTGTCTGAGCAAACCGGCGGAAATTCTAAAGTTCATGACCGAAAACCAGGTTGATGCCGTTGTATTGGACATGAATTTCAGAAAAGGTTTTGAAAGCGGACAGGATGGCCTGTACTGGATGAACGAAATTAAAACCCTGGAACCTCAGCTTCCCATTATACTGATGACGGCTTATGGCGAAGTGGAACTGGCTGTTGAAGCTTTAAAAAACGGAGCTTCTGATTTTATCCTGAAACCCTGGAACAATGAAAAACTGTATGCATCGGTCAATCTGGCTGTAGATATTTCGAGGAAAAATAAAAAACTCAGCCAGTGGGAAAATGTGAACCAGAAAAACAGCCAGTATCAGCTGGAAAGCCACTCTCCAAAAATGCAGGAAGTATTGGAACAGATCAGAAAAGTAGCCTCCACAGATGCCAATGTTCTGTTATTGGGTGAGAATGGAACCGGTAAATATGTTCTTGCGGAATCCATTCACGAACAATCTGAAAGGAAAAACCAGCCGTTTGTCCATATTGACCTTGGAAGTATTTCAGAAAACCTTTTTGAATCCGAATTGTTCGGGTACAAAAAAGGGGCTTTTACCGATGCCTATCAGGATTACACAGGAAAAATTGAAAATGCACAGAACGGAACTGTTTTTCTGGATGAAATCGGAAACCTTCCCCTTCAGCTTCAGACCAAATTATTAAGCCTGATCCAGAACAGAAAGCTATCCAGATTAGGGGAATCAAAAGAACGTGTACTGGATGTCCGTTTTATTTTTGCTACCAATGAAAATCTGAAAAAAGCTGTTGCTGAGAACCGTTTCCGTCAGGATCTCTATTACAGGATCAATACGGTGGAAGTTCAGATCCCGGCTTTACGAGACAGGCCGGAAGATATTGGTTTACTCGCTCAATATTTTCTTGACCGTTATAAACAAAAGTATCATAAACCTGCCCTTGAGCTTACGGAGGCTTTACAGGCTGGTCTTATTCAGTTTCCGTGGCCGGGAAACATCCGGGAACTGGATCATTGTCTGGAGAGAAGTGTCATTCTATCCAATGATCATAAGCTTCAACTGCTTATCCCTCAACTGGAAGAACAGGAAAGCACGATCGTCAATCTCAATATCGAAGAGATGGAAGAAGTCCTTATCAGAAAGGCGTTAAGAAAACATACGGGAAATATTTCTCTGGCCGCAGAAGATCTGGGACTTTCACGGGCTGCTTTATACAGGCGAATGGAGAAATTTGGATTATAGATTGATATTAGAGGATAGATTTCAGATGTCAGACACCAGACATCAGATATTAGACTCATAGTCAGCACACTGGTAATTGAAGTGGCTTTTTACGGCTATTGATTGCTTTCAAAAAACAGAGAAAAATGCAAAAAAAACATTATTTATGGTTATTATATCATCTGCTTGCGATTGTAAGCGGTATCATCGCCTATCGTTTCTTTTCAGAAGGAAAATGGTTCAATACCCTGCTTTTCATACTACTCATGATCATTTTTGTGGCTTTGAGTCATTTTTCGTTGACCACCCGGATCTCAAAAGTAGAAAAAATTATTTCCTCCATCAGAAGAAAAGACTTTTCTCTATTTCCCAAAGAAGAGGGTGATGGATTTCTTGATAGCAGCGTCCGTTTATATTACCAAAGCAAAGAAGAACAATTCTCTCTGTCTTCTTATAAGCTTCTGTATGAAAGCATCCTGGATCAAATGGAAACCGGGCTGATCATTTTATCCGAAAAAGATAAGAACTGGACTGTATTTTATGTGAATGCAGCCTTCCTCAATATTCTGCAGGTTCCCAAATACAACCGCTGGGATTTATATGCATCAAAGGTTCCTGAGTTTTACAAGATTATTGAGGAAACCGGCTATCAGAGCTCACAGGAGTTTTTCGACATTTCCATTCACAACAACTCCAAACAGTCTTTCTCATTGAGAACCAAACAGGTAAAGAATACGCAACACCGTTTCTATGTTATCACCCTCGAATCTGTTCAGAAAATTATCGAGCAAAAAGAAAAGCTTGCCTGGAATAACCTGATGAAGGTGATTTCTCATGAACTTCTGAATACTCTGACTCCCGTAAACAGCCTCATCCAAAACCTGGAATACATCAGCAATCAGGAAATCATAGAGCCTGATGATCAGCAGGAAATGAAAGACAGCCTGATGATCATCAACTCCAAGTCAAAACAGCTTTTAAATTTTGTAGATCATTACCGCCAGATCGCCGAATTGCCTAAACCCCTTCTGGCCCCTGTTTCGCTTAAAAAGGTTATTGAATCTGCGATCAGCTTTCTAAAGCCGGAATTTGAAAAATACCGGATTCAAATGGTAACAGATCTTGGAGATTATAGAGTGTCCGCCGATGAAAAAATGGTGGAACGCAGCCTGATCAACCTTTACCTCAACGCTATCCATGCCCTTACAGAGCAGGAAAACAAGGTCATCACCACTACTGTAAGAACTCACAACAACCGGATCATTGTAAGTATTATGGATAATGGTTCCGGAGTTCCGTCAGAAATCAAAGACAAAATATTTCTGCCTTTTTTCACAACAAGGGACACCGGTTCCGGAATTGGACTTACCCTTGCCAAGAGCATTATGGAAGCACATGGAGGCTATCTTAATTACAAAACATTGCAGGAAGGCAGCAGTTTTGAATTGTGGTTTTTGGAATAAATATATTGTTACGATTTTTATGATATTGAACGTGATCACATTTTTCCATCTGTAAAAAATCTACTGACATCCTGTTGTCACTACTCTCTTTTACCTTTGTTTAAAATTATTCAACAATACAATTTAAACAAATGAAATTAGCATCATTAAGAATTATCACACAGGACATCAGACAATCTGTTCAGTTTTATGAAAATGTAACAGACTTAACAGCACGATGGTATACGGAAGATTTTGCAGAGCTTTCTACCAATTCTATTACCATTGCCATCGGAAGTACCCAGACGATGAAAATGTTTGGTGGAGAACAGCAAGCAGTCTCTAAAGGCCATAACAATACCATTATAGAATTTATGGTTTCTGACGTGGATCGTGAATATGAAAGAATTAAAACCCTTACAGATCGCATCATTCAGGAGCCAACGACCATGCCTTGGGGCAACCGCTCGCTACTGTTCTCTGATCCGGATGGGAATCTGATTAATTTTTTCACTCCAGTAAGTGCTGAAGCCATTCAAAAATTCAGCTAGAAACAATGATCAAAAAACGAGGCAATCTCAAGATGTCATTCTGAATGAAACAAGTCAAATAATACCTGGGAGCGCTTCGTTTTATCTATATAGTCATCAATAAGTAAATTTTACTGCCCTTCAAATCTAAGTGTATTTGAGGTCACCACTTCTGTATACAGATTCTTATATTGCTGCTTTTGCTTTTCCGTTAGTAATGTGTACAGGTTTTTATTCAGAATGATTTTAAAATTCACTTCGTATGGTAATTCAGGATTCAGACCATCATAATATTCAGTATAGCAGTAGTGACATAATTTTTTAAAAAAGGGATTAAAATAAATTTTATACTGAATGCGTTCTTCGGGTTTCATGACGACCATACTTTTCATGATATACCAGTTATTGACCATCAAACCCTGAGTTTTAAAATGATTCTTTCTCTCCCATTCACTGATTGTCTTTTCTCTTTCTTCCCGAGCTTTTTTATGGTCCGGATGCTCTACAATATCAGGCATTTCACATCCGATACCTCCCTCAGAAACAGGCCCGTTCTGATCAATAAATCCATATACACCCAAACGA
The DNA here is from genome assembly GCA_001013295.1 of Chryseobacterium indologenes. GTDB lineage: Bacteria > Bacteroidota > Bacteroidia > Flavobacteriales > Weeksellaceae > Chryseobacterium > Chryseobacterium indologenes_B. Next base: position 19,902 of record LAZY01000075.1, read on the forward strand.
TAAAGTCTGTCAGGATTTGAAGACACATTCTCTTCTTCATAATAAACACGGGTATCTTCTGTAAAAGGGATTGCGTAGCTCAGCGTATCCAAAGGAAAAGAAACAGGCTGATCTGAAGTATTGGTAAGTGTGAATTCTAGAATATATCCTTTATGGGCAATCATTGATTGATAGATATTAAATGTTTTAGGTAAAACAGATTTATTTTGCTCAAAATCATCCACTTTTACCTCAAGCTTCAATTGAGAAGATACCTGAAACGCAAAAAACAAAGACAGAAATGTGAGAAATTTCAACATGGTTCTTAGTTTCCTGAAAGATAAATATTTTCTCTTTTTCCACAATACCACTTTGTAAATCCCGAAGTGAATTGATTATATTTGAAAAATAAAAACCTCCGGAATATACCATGAATCTGAAATCGTACCTGGAAATTGCAGTAAGTGAAGCTGATGTAGATCTCATATTTACCATCAAAGGCTCCAATACGGTTTTCTCCGGAGAAATGTGGGACTATGGAGATCCTGAATCTCTCGAAGATTTTGCCAACAGACTTATTGATTATCCCAAAAACGAAAAGATCCTCTTTTTTGAACTGGGTTATAAAGATTCCAGTCTTTCCTATTTTTCTATGAAGCTCTACCCTGCCGACTCGCTTTCTCATATTGGAGTTCAGATTACTATGGCGACTGAGACCTACAGACGGCCTGAAAATCAGTGTAAAATTCAGTTTGAAATGATTGTAGAACCTCATGCTGTTGATGAGTTCCGGAAAGCATTGCATCAGATTGTACGCAAAAGACATGGAAACGCTGTCTTATACGGAAATGATAATCGTATTTGATATTTTATAGATTACGAACACACAGATTCTTTTTATTAGATTCCAATTGGGTGTTTGATCCAAAGAAACAGTGCTTGATCCCAAAGAATTTGTTTTAAACCACATCGGCACATAAGTTTTTCGGATCATGCTCAAAAGCTGTGGTAAAACAATTGAATACCGATTGATTATTCTAAATTTTATAGAGCACAAAGATAGTCCACAACGTTTGGTACAGATCCAATTTTTCTCTATATGCTGGTATGGCCAATAAAAAAAGGAGACTTTACTGCCTCCTTTTGTTTTGTACTGATAACCTGTCTGAACTTCCTTATCTTGATTTGTGTTTTTTTCTCATTTGGTTTTTCTTTCAAGAAGTTCTCGCTAAAAGTCATTCATACACGTCTATATTTTATTTCATCATTTGTTTAATTTCCTTTCATCACCTGTGTTTTGTATAACTATAGTTTATTAATTCTATAGTCATCATCATTGTGTGTTTTTGCATAAAACTTACCTTCGAAAAAAGTATTTTTTGATTTACTTAATCATCCTTTTTTTTATTTGGTAAATTTTATACTGCAAAGTAACGACATCGTTGAATAAAACCACCTATAAAACCCATCGATACATATCGATAGAGGCATAGATATTTATCGATAAAATGAAACAAATGAAGAATTTCCCCTTAACGGATCTATATTTTGTGATGTGTTTTGACAAGATCAATCAGTTCTACCAGATTTTCTATTTCTAGTTTTTCAAAAATATTTTTTTTGATAGTACTTACTGTATTTTGCTTTATGTTTAAAGTATTCGCAATTTCCAGATTCCCATATCCGTCAGCATACATTTCAGCGATTTCCATTTCTCTCTTCGTTAGTTGGCTTAATGGGCTGATCAGATTAGGATTGTAAACAAACTGCACCAATAAATTCCGGACAAGTGGAGAAAAATATTCTCCTCTTTCAATAAAGGCAGTCAGGGCATCTCTTATTTCATCTTCTTCACTCAACTTGCTCAGATAGCCATTGGCACCGGCTTTAATGAATTTGAGGGCATGCAGATCTTCCTCAAGACCTGTAAAAATAAGAATCTTAAGGTTGGGATTGACAGCTTTCATCTGTGGTAAAATATGCAGACTGTTTCCATCCGGAAAATGAGCATCAATGACCGCCATTTCTATCCCTTTTGATTCTACAAGCTCTATCACCTGATGCAATGATGAAGTCTGGTAAATTTTAGCTTCCGGAACAATATCGCTGATGACGATTTCCATCCCCTGTCGTACAATACTGTGATCATCTGCTAAAAGAAATACAATTTCCTTATTTTCCATTGGTTGCTCCATTATGATTGATATTTAAATTGATCCTGAATGTTATTTTTGTTCCTTTGTGCAGCTTACTTGCTACAGATATTTCTCCGTCAAAAAGCTCTACAATCTCTTTTACCAGATTAAGGCCCAGCCCCGCCCCCAGATTATCCACCTCATCAGAAACCATTCCCTGATAATAAGGATCAAAGATCTTGCCCAGATCTGATTCGGAAATTCCAATCCCCGTATCTCCTACAGTGGTAATAAGTGAAATAGTGTTCTTATCGACAGGCTCAGTGGCCATAATAAGATCTACCTGTCCGTTTTCTGTAAACTTATTTGCATTCCCCAGGATATTCATAAAGATCTGATTGATCCTGATATTATCTGAGTCTACCACTACATCTGCCGGAATTCTGTCCGTTACCACAAACTTGTTATTTCTGGTTTCCAGATAAGGCGTGATGACTTTTACAATAGAATTGATCTCATCTTTAAGGTTAAAAACAGACTGTATCAGTTTTTTCTCCGCATCCTGATTCTTCGTATATTCCAGGATCTGATTAGACTGCAGCAATAAAGTACTGTTGGTAAACTTTATCGATTTCAGGTAATCTTTGATGGTTTCATCCTGAGTAGATCTGTGAATTTTATCAATAAAAATATTAATAATCTTCAACGGTGACCTCAGATCATGGCTCAGCATTCCCAATATTCTGTTTTTGAAACTAAGATTCTTTTTAATTTCATCATGAGCCTCATTCAGCTTGCGTTCATAGATAAATGCTACCCTCGTAAAATACATGATCAGGATAGATACAATGAACATCAGCACCATAAGCCCCAGAACAAGATAAGTTCTGATCCTGTTATTATCCGAACTCTGCTTATTATATTCTTTTTCCAGCTCTGCTTTAAAATCCTTGATTGCACTTTCATATACATCGATCAATCCGTTGCTGTAAACCAACAGCTTGCCGAAGGTGCTATAAAACCTCAGATTGTCCTTCTGGTTCTGAACTGCATATTGCTGAACTTTCTTTACTTCAGCGGCATAATGTTTATCCATAGATTTTATGGTATTATCCATTTTCGATTTTACCTGAGAAATATCTATGGTCTTATTATTTGTTAAAGTGATGACTGTACTTTCTTTCTGCACATCCACTTTACCGGTCACAGCATCTTTTAGTCTTCCAAAAAAACCTTTCTTCTTGATCGTATCGGCATAAGTACGGGTCTGAATATTGAAATCTTCAAAATCATTCTTATATTTTTCCGGTTCATATTTCTTATCCCCGATCTTGGCAGGCGGGTTCAGGGAGGTCTGATATACTGAATCGATCAATGTTTTCAGCTGGGTAGCTTTCAAAGTATCTTTTTTATGCTGAGCCAGATTCTTTTTCAGCCTTGGACTTGTATTCTCGTATTCGCTGATCTTGTCAAAGTTCAGTTTAAGTTTTTTCAGAGACTGGAAATATAGCTGCAGATCTTTATCATCCTGAGTGGCCATATAATTCTGGAAATGCTCCTGAGCAGCCAGAAAATCTTTTCTTGAATTATCCGTCAATCCACCCAACGCCCTGCTGTCTTCCAGCTGATTCTTGATAAACTGAAGCTTCTTTCCGTTGACAAATTCGTTATAAAAAAATATGGCGATAATGACCTGTATCAACAAAATACATATGATCAATGAGTAATGAACAACTTTCCTCAATTTAAAATTTAAGAATTTACTTTTCATATCTGTCGGTCAGCTAAATTAAATTTCTCTAAGCCCTGCATTAGTTTTCAATGATATATCATTATTATCAAACATTTTACAATAATGAATATACCACACAATTTACAAAGTTAAAGTAAATTTTCACTTCTTAATAATAGTAAATATCGGGTAAAATCGGATAAATTCAATGTTATTTTATATTAAAATCCTTTTACCACTTCAAAATTCTATTCAGAATAACGATTTCTTCAGGTTTGGATGCAAAAAAAGGAGCAACAAAACAATAAGAATATTCCTAAAATCATGATGAATGATAATTGATAACCGATAAATGATTATACTAATCAACTTATTACCATTATCCCATTAGGTATTTCTACCCAAAGTAATAATTGGTTATTTACACTATACAATAGCTTCCTCCTTCTTTGTTACTTTGAAATGCTTATGAAACCCATCTGTTATTGAGATGTCAATAATATTTACATGTACCGAAAGTTTACTTTTTTCTCAGCATTTAAAATCAGATGACAGATCAGTAATGACAGTACATACTCAATGTACCGGACCTCAACTTTCTGTATCTGTTTATCATTATAAAATTAAAAAAACAAATAACTCATGATTACAGAAAACTACGACGTAATCGTCATTGGCGGAGGTGCAATAGGTCTGGCTACGGCATATCATCTTGGCAAAAGAAAAGCCAAAACACTGGTCCTGGAGCAATTTACCTTTGTGAACCAACAGGGAAGCTCCGCAGGGGTATCCCGCCAGTTCCGCATCCCGTATCCTGACGAATATATGGTAAAAATGGCACTGGAAGCCCAGCCTTACTGGGACGAACTGCAAAAGGAAACCGAAACGGAACTTTTGGATAAAGTAGGAACCCTATGGTTCGGAGATCCAGAAGTACATTCCACCGAAGGAAATATTGCGGAAGCTGAGAAAGCCCTGAAAGCATTGGGAGTTCCCTATTCTACTCTTACGGCAAAGGAAATAGAAGACCAGTACTATTTCAGAAATTTACCGGATAACTATACCGGATTATTTCAGCCTGACGGAGCCAGCATCAACTTTAAAGCAACCATCGAAACGCTTCTGAATCTTTGCAGAAAAGAAGAAACCGTTCAGCTGGAAGAAAATTCACCCGTACTTCAGATTACCCCTAAAGGTGAGCTATTTGAGGTCCTTACTCCTAACGGAATTTATATCGCTAAAAAGCTGGCCATCATCCCGGGTCCTTATATCAACAGTGTCATTAATCTTCTTGATTTTAAAATAGAAGCCACTTACTGGAATATGGCATCAGCGTATTTCAAAAAGACAGATCCGGATATACAATATCCTACCTGGTTTGTTTTCCAGAATTCTGTAGGGCAAAACGGTAATCAGTTTTATGGTTTTCCATCTGTAGACTGGGATCATCCGGAATACATCCGCGTTGCCCCTGATTTTGTCATTACTCCTCTTGAAGAACCGAACGACAGAACATTCATTCCCAACCCGGAGGAGCTGAGCTATACTTCCGACTGGATAAAAAACCATATGACAGGCCTGGATCCTGAACCTGAATATACCTCCACATGTCTGATTGCGCTGAGCACAATCCCCAATAAAGAACTCCTGATCGATTTTGCTCCGAAGTATGTTCCCAACCATAAAAACATTGTAGTATATGCCACAGGGTGGGCAGCCAAATTCACACCTTTTTTAGGAAAAATAATGTCTGATCTTGCCCTAGACGGACATACGGATTTTGACATTTCCCATTTCCAGCTTGGACGCAAATATTTCTTAGCCCTTTAATAAATCTTAAAACCATGAATAAAAACACCCACCTTGATTCTGGATCACATCCTGATCTGAAAGTAGAAGTTGCCATTATCGGAGCCGGAACATCCGGACTATACACTGCTTACCGTCTGGTAACCGACAAAAAATATAAAGCCCACGAAGTACAGATCTTCGATATGAGCAATAAACTGGGCGGAAGACTGGAATCTGTCATTATGCCCGGCATGGATTTCTGGGGAGAGCTTGGAGGGATGCGCTATCTGACTTCTCAGGAAATTGTAACGACACTGATAGAAGGCTATCCCTTATCTGAAACCGATCTGAGCAAACGGACTCCCGTTCTGAAAGACTCCATGACTCCTATTCCGTTCCCGATGGGTAATCCTGAAAAACTACTCATGTACCTCCGCAAAGAACGCTTCAAACAAAGCGACTGGGAACAGGCTCAGAAAGAAAATAGGAAACTGCCTACCCGATATTATCTGAATCATCATGATGAAGGCTTCAGCTCTGATCAGTTATTCAACAAAATCATTTACAATGTTTTGATGGCAGACCCATGGGTAGCTGAAAACTATAGTGACAAGATCCTTGCCGGTCCTCATGTGTATGATTTTGCTTTTAAACTGACCAGCAGGGATTGGGATGCCATAAAGCCAAGATTGATGTACAATTTCCCAGGTTCCCCTTATGATCAGCGTAAAGTAAACGATATTGGATTCTGGAACCTGATCAAAGACCAGGTATCTCAGGAAGGATATGAATTTCTGGCCAACGCCGGCGGATATTATTCTAATACAATCAACTGGAATTCTGCAGAGGCCTTCCCTTATATGGTAGGCGATTTTTCTGCCAATACCGTCTACAAAACCATTAAAGAAGGTTACGACAGCATCGCTTATGCAGTAGCCAATGCCTATATGGAGCATGAAGGTGCCAAAATCTGGTCTGAAAACAAAATGCTTACTTTTACAAAAGATCATCCGCAATCATCATCCTACCAATATGAACTGACTTTTCTAAATCTGCGCTCTAACACTCAATGGAAGGTCTACGCGAATAAACTGGTGTTGGCTATGCCAAGAAAATCTCTGGAACTTCTGGATCAGAACAACTTCTTTTTCAGTGCCCACGACAATGCAGAGCTGAATACCAATATCCGTTCTATCATTATGGAACCTGCCTTCAAGATTCTCATGGGATTTGAACGACCATGGTGGAAAGATCTTGATATTGATTCCGGACATTCTATTACCGACCTGCCGATGAGACAATGTTATTATTTCGGTACTGATTCTCACAACAACAACTCAATGCTTCTGGGAAGCTACGGAGATATGGAAACCGAGACCTTCTGGAAAGCACTTTCTGATGACAAAGTACTCTTTAAAGTAAGAGCTACCCGATCTGTTTCATTAGAGCAGCTGCATGAACTGGATGATGTTCAGGCCACCCAATTTATGGTAAGTGAGCTCATGAACCAGCTCAAAGAATTACATGGTGATAAAGTAGAGATTCCTGATCCTTATGTTACTTATTTTAAAGACTGGACCGATGATCCTTATGGTGCTGGATACCATGCCTGGAAAGCCGGCTTTTCGGTAAAAGATGTTATGCCTTATATGAGAAAACCTCTGACGGATGAGGCCATTCATATTATCGGTGAAGCCTACTCTGATCAGCAAGGCTGGGTAGAAGGAGCTTTCTGTGAGGCTGAAAAAATGCTACAGGAACATTTTGGACTGAGCCGTCCATTCTGGCTAAACTCTGATTACTATATGGGATGGTAATCATCTAAAAAATAATTCAATAATAGATAAAACCCTGGAGTAATCCGGGGTTTTCCTGTCTCAAACAGACTAATTATTCTTAATAACCAAGAATTAACATTATATTCCAATTTTCATATCACCACCATTAGTTTTTTCTATTTCTCACAGGAACTCCTGATCTGATATTTTACTAACTTGTCTCTTTAAAAAAGCAAAGCAGAGCTGGATACCTACCCATTATTTTTCATATTCTATAATTACGGTAGATAACAGCAAAAAAGCTTCATTATCTTATGACAAATAAAGAATTTAATTCCCAGAAAGGCTTTATATTCAGCAAGCATATACCGGAAGAAATATCAAATTTTGACCGGGTTTTTGATCTATTTAAAGATTTGCTTACCCATACCTCCGGGGATATTGCGGAAGCTTTCGAGTGGCTGGATATGCTCGATAAAGAATACAACATCTTTACTGATGAATACTCTTTGGAAGATTTTGAGGAGGACCTGAGAAAGCGGGGCTATATCAAAAAAGAAGACTCCGAAGAAGGTAATTCCGGAAAAGGACAGGGTAAAAATATACTGACACCGAAACTGGAGGCCGCATTGAGAGAGTATGCACTGGATCAGATTTTCGGAAAGCTGAAAAAAAATGGTACAGGAAATCACCGTACTACCCAAACGGGAACCGGTGACGAACGGGATGGTGAAAACCGATCTTTTCAATATGGAGACGATCTGTCTGCTGTGAATATGACTGAAAGTCTAAAGAATGCCCAGGTGAATAACGGAATTTCTGATCTACGTCTGACGGAAGAGGATCTCGTTGTGGAAGAAACCCGGCATAAGGCACAAATGAGCACCGTTCTGATGATTGATATAAGCCATTCTATGATCTTATATGGTGAAGACCGTATCACTCCGGCCAAAAAAGTGGCAATGGCTCTGGTAGAATTGATCAAACGAAAATACCCCAAAGATTCCATCGACATCATTGTGTTTGGAAATGAGGCATGGCCTATTAAAATCAAAGACCTACCCTACTTAAAAGTCGGGCCTTATCATACTAATACCGTTGCCGGTCTGGAATTGGCGATGGATATTCTGCGCAGAAAAAGGAATACCAATAAGCAGATCTTTATGATCACCGACGGGAAACCAAGCTGTATCCAGCTTCCATCGGGAGAATTCTATATGAACAGCTATGGTCTGGACGAAACCATCGTGAACCAGTGTCTCAACAGAGCAGCACAGGCCAGAAAACTTAAAATCCCGATTACCACCTTTATGATTGCTCAGGATCCTTATCTCCGTCAGTTTGTAGAAGCATTTACTGCCCAGAATAAAGGAAAAGCTTTCTTAACAGGTTTATCCGGTTTGGGACAGATGATTTTTGAAGATTACGAAAAGAACAGAATAAAGAGGATATAAAAACTTACGAGTAAAATTCCTTATCAGAAAATTATTATTTAAAAGAAAATGAAAAACGATATTACATTCAAGGAACTGAAAGATTCCGGATATACCCATACAACGATCAATGAAGAAATTCAGGCCAATTTAATAGCAAAAATCAAAACTAAAGAACCAGTATTTGAAGGACTCTGGGGTTATGAAGACACGGTAATTCCACAATTGAAAAAAGCCATTCTTGCCGGTCATCATATCAATCTTTTAGGCTTACGGGGCCAGGCCAAAACCAGAATTGCAAGAAGTATGGTAGATCTGCTTGATGAATATATGCCGATTGTAAAGGGATCTGAAATCAATGACAGTCCGTTTCACCCTATTTCAAAATTTGCCAAAGACCTTATTGAAGAGTTGGGTGACGAAACTCCTATTTCATGGGTACACCGCTCTGACCGTTTCTTCGAAAAACTGGCTACTCCTGATGTAAATGTTGCAGATTTAATCGGCGACATAGACCCTATCAAAGCGGCAACCTTAAAACTCCCCTATTCTGACGAAAGGGTTTTACACTACGGAATGATTCCACGGGCCAACCGTTCCATCTTTGTACTGAATGAATTGCCGGATTTACAGGCCAGAATTCAGGTTTCTCTATTTAATATTCTACAGGAAGGAGATGTTCAGATCCGTGGTTTCCAGTTGAGAATGCCACTGGATATTCAGTTTATTTTTACTGCCAATCCGGAAGATTATACCAACCGGGGAAGCATTGTAACGCCTCTGAAGGACAGAATCGGATCACAGATTTTCACACATTATCCTAAAACAATCGCCTTAGCCAGACAAATCACTGAGCAGGAAGCTATGATTTCCGCTGAAGATCATTCAAAAATTCTGATTCCGGACCTGGCCAAAGACCTTTTGGAAGAAGTGGCTTTTGCAGCCCGTGACAGTGAATATGTAGATGCTAAAAGTGGAGTGAGTGCCCGTCTGACCATCAGTGCTATGGAAAATCTGGTCGCAGCCGCAAAGTTACGACTCATTGAATCAGGAGTTGAGAGAACAACAGTCCGATTGCTTGATTTTATGTCGATTATCCCATCTATCACAGGGAAAATTGAACTTGTATACGAGGGTGAACAGGAAGGTGCCGATTATGTAGCCAGACTATTGATTGATAAAGCGGTGATGAGACAATTTGAAAACCTATTCCCACGCATTCCCAAACTGGAAAAAGAAGATATAAAAACTCCTTACACCGATCTGATCAGATGGTTCAACAAAAATCACCTTGAACTCAACTATAATGATACGGATGAAGAATTCTATGCTAAACTTGATAAGATCACTCCTTTAACAACGGTGGTGGAAGAAAACACTTCAGAATTAAGCAAAGAAGATCAGAATTTCTGCAAAGAATTGGTGCTTTGGGCATTAACCATTAGCAGCAAAATTGACAAATCTGAAAATCAATCGGTTTTCACGTTTGACTCTGCAGGAATCGGACAGTTTTTAAGAAACTGAAAAAGCGATAAAGTATCCTTCGAAATTACTTTTTAAATATCAAGCGGCTGTGTGAAACAGTCGTTTTTTTTTGCCACGAATGCACGAATCCTTTTCTATTCGTGCATCCTTGGCAATTAAAATTTTCGAGGTATTGTACAGATTTCAATATATATACCTACAAAGTTAGCACGACAGATAAAATCTTTGCATTAGATTTTTTTCAGCAACGATTACAGTTTTTTAATTCGCTGCAGGATCAATAAGTTCTTTTGTAATGCTTACGAATTTCAGCAGGTTCTTGTTATCAAAAAGTAATGTTGTATAATGCGTTCCTTTTTTAAAGGTCAATTTTGAACCACCGGAATATTCGCTATCATCCCCAAGCTTTTGAACTTTAACTCCATGCTTACTGAATTTTGTTTTGCTTTCCTGCAGCGTCGTTTTATTCATAGTAAGATCAAATGGTAAACCTTCAACAATTAAAAACTTATTATCAGGAATGTCAAAGAATATTTCGTTGACTGTATTATTCTTTCCAAGATTGCTGTAAAGTTCCAGCCCGGACGGTGTAAGCCACTTCGCATATTTTTCCTCATTGGCATCTTCATAAAAAACAGTTTCTGCACGCAACACTTTTGAAATTTTATCAGTGGTCTGCGGAAAAATAAATTCGGAATCTTTATTGAGTAAGGAATTCAGGCCCGCTGCTTTCTGCGAAAATGCGTTTATACTTATTAATTGAAAAACTAGGGTTAAGATCAGGGTGAATGATTTCATCTTCATAAGAATTGTTTAATATTAATAATTTGATGACCAAAGGTATTAAAATTAATAAAAATTGATAGGTGTTTTAAAAAGCTTCAACCTGTTTTATAAGCTAAATTTCCATTATAAATGGTTATTATAAGTAGTTCTGTATCCCTAACATTTTCATTCAAAATAAAAAACTATACTAAAAACTGTCTTCTCCATTTTGTAACCGTATTCCTACTTAGTTTATAGTGCAGAGCCAATTGTTTATTATTCAAACCATTTATTTTCTGAAAATCCAATATCTGAAGGATTGTTGATTTATCATAAGCACGAAATCTTTGATTAATCGCCACCGGCTCAGGCTGTTTCTTTTGAAATAATAAAGTATTGACCTCAATAATATCCAATACCGAAAGGTTTTTCTTTTTCAGGATATGGGAACAAAGCTCTTTTTTGTCGGGAAACTTTTTTGCTACAATATCGCGATATATTTTACTGTAATCAGGTTTTATTGATTTATTCATTATAATTTAGAATTTAACGATTATCATTTATCAAAAGTGGGATTTGATGAGGGGGTCGGGAGGTTACATCATTCATCCGTAATACTTATTGCACCATATTTATTCATCCATTTATACAATGTTGTTTTGGGAATCCTGTATTCATCAACCACCTGTTGCCTGGTCTTTTCTTTGGTTATAATCTGTTCTATAATAAAATCAATCATTTCTTTTGTATAGACATTCTTCCGGAACTGAGAAACATTCACTTTTTGTTTTTTCATTTCTGATTTTCTGATTTTCGCAGAAGCCGGAGCGTAAAGAATAAGATGCTGACAGTAAATCCTAAAAAAATCAACCTCTAATAATTTGCACCACTTCAGTAATATATCGGTGGTGAGATCAGTATCTGAGTACATCTTGGTGATTTCTTCTTCCGTGCATTTAAAGAAATTACAGATCCTTGCAGATTCCATTCCGCTTTCCATTACTGTGGTCCGGATGATATTTCCAATATGAATACTTTTATAGTTCATCACAATGTTGTTTTTAGTTTTTTTAAAAAATTCTGACAGAAAGTTACCTCTGACAGAATTTATAATCGATATTCTATTTTACTTTTGGGGACCTTGTCATCAATATAGTCCCAATCTGTTTCTTGTAATGATTGGTGTGTACAACCTTTTCACCAACTATATTATTTCCAGTAATTCCAATTGGCCCCATCAAATACAGCCAGTGATTTGCTGGTAAGGTCATAACACATCATACCGGGATAAGGGCTCTTTACAGTGGTGTGCGGATTGGTTATTTTAGGAAGAATCATTGCTTTGTCGGCGGATTCCAACACCAAAACACCTTTTGCGTTACTTATTTTTTTTCCAATAATAACACCTTGATTACTTCCGGACTCTGCACTTGTATTGGGAATAATCTGAGAAGAGCTTCCGGAATCACTCAGTACTACCCAGGTATTATTTTCGTACATTTTCACTTTTCTGTCGGTTTTATCAAACAGAAATGTTCCATTATTGTCAGCAGTAAGTGCCGGTGCGTTCTCTACTGATGAAAGAATAATTCCTTTAGAATTACCTGTTGTATTATCAAAATCCAATACTGTACTTGTTCCGTTGATATTTTCTTTGTTGATCGCAACCTGACCACTGGCATAAGATGCCAGTGAGCAGAATGCTGTTATGATGAATGTGTTTTTCATATTGATTTAATTTTAATTGTTACAGCTTCTTTGAATACAGTTCCATAGGGTACCATTATATAGTTTCACACAAGCGGCATCGATGTCATAAATAAGCATTCCTTCTTTCGGATCTGCAATAACCGCCTGATTCTGAACTCTTGTTATCACCAATCCTTTTGTTTTCGATTCCAGGGTAATAAATCCGTTCGGGATACTTTCCGGCCATCCTACTTGCTTTTGCTGAACGGTAATACCAAATTTGGTAGGAACTCCCGCTGATGAAAAATCCCCAGGTTTGGTACATAAAAAGCTAAAAGATGTGCTTGCTGCCGACGTACAGGTTCCATTTTTGGCTGTTACTGTATAGCTGGTTCCTGCAATCATACCGGAAATTAAACCTCCTGCCCCCACACTCGGTCCCGCTGGAGAAAACACATACGTATAAGCAGAATTATAATTGCTTATCGTGGCTGTACCAGCTATAACGCTTACCACAGGAACAGCTGGTGTCGGAAGCATTGCCGCAATACTGAATGAAGCACTCGCTGTTGACGTACAACCGGCACTTTTTGCCGTTACGGTATAATTAGTTCCTGCTGTCATACCGGAGATAATCCCTCCTGCCCCTACACTTGGCCCTGAGGTTGAAAATGTATAGGCATAAGCAGAATTATAGTTACTTATGGTAGCTGTACCAGCTGCCGAGCAACTTGCCGGAGTTGTGCTCACCGTAGGCGTAACTGGAGTCGGAAGCATCGCTGCAATGCTAAATGAAGCACTCGCTGCTGACGTACAACTGGCACTTTTTGCCGTAACGGTATAGTTAGTTCCTACTGTCATCCCGGAGATGATCCCTCCTGTGCTTACGCTCGGCCCTGATGGTGAAAATGTATAGGTATAAGCAGAATTATAGTTACTTATTGTAGCTGTTCCGGATGCTGAGCAACTTGCCGGAGTTGTGCTCACCGTAGGCGTAACTGGAGTCGGAAGCATTCCCGCAATACTGAATGAAGCACTCGCTGCTGACGTACAACTGGCACTTTTTGCCGTAACGGTATAGTTAGTTCCTACTGTCATCCCGGAGATGATCCCTCCTGTGTTTATGCTTGGCCCTGATGGTGAAAATGTATAGGTATAAGCAGAATTATAGTTACTTATTGTAGCTGTTCCGGATGCTGAGCAAGTTGCCGGAGTTGTGTTCACCGTAGGCGTAACTGGAGTCGGAAGCTTTGCCGCAATACTGAATGAAGTACTTGCTGCCGATACATCACCATTATAGACTGCTTTTACTGTATAATTGGTTCCTGCTGTCATCCCGGAGATAACCCCTCCCGCTCCTACACTGGGACCAGAAGGTGAAAACTGATAAGTAATGACACTGTTGTAATTGGTAATCGTTGCAGTTCCGGCAGCTGAGCAACTGGCTGCAGTCTGCTGTATCACGGGCACATCTACAATCTGATCTTTGAACACGATCTCACTTAATGACACTCTGTTCAGTGGACTAATTTCATAACCATTCACAATTTTAAATTCTACCTTTGCTACATTAGTGTATACTGTTGACAATGGAACATTAGAATATGCTGTTCCGCTTATCTGAGGCAATGTTAAAGTTTCAGTCCCTAGCAGTGCATTGCTATTATTGTAAAATTTGATTTCAACATCTTTAACCCATTCATCAAATCCCCAGGGGCCATAAAATGACATTGCGCTTATTTTGGAAGGACTGGCCATATTCAATTTTATTATTATTGGATTTAGATCTTTTAGCCAATAACAATCGTATGCTCCCTGCCCACTACTAACATTTCCAGTTTTCCCTTCTCCATCACAAATGACAGCTAAGCTACCAACGTTAGGCGTTTTGTCAGCAGACACATAATTGGCAGGTCTTCCTACATAATGAGTTCCTGTAATCTGGGCTAGAAGTATGGAAGAAAGCAGTAAAAAAAATAAATTAATACACTGTTTTAAATGACTGTTTTTCATCTTTTAAATTATTATGTTTTTATATCATTAGAAAAGAACCGGGTTCAAAAGGTTCATTATTTTTTTGAAATAATCATCGTGAATTTTTACAGGTACAAATAGAATAAATTTCTTAAAAAAAAGGATAAAACAGCCCCCCTCATCAGGCCCTCTATTTCCAAAACATATTAATAACAAGTATATTACAAGCTAATTAAAACCAGCTAATTTCTGAATTCAAGGGGATAATAAAATTAGACTTATCTTATTTCATCTATAAAAAATATCATTCATTAGAGTATGATCAAAAAAAAAGAACCTTTTGAAGGCTCTTATAGGGTATGACGAAAAACTCAACACGATCAGACTTTATCTATATATTTTCTGATCTGGATCATCAGGTCTTCTTCCGGATTCAGGCCCAGTCTTTTTCTAAGATTATACCTGTTGTTTTCAATTGTTTTATTAGCTTTAAAAGTATATTCTGCAATTTCTTTGGTAGAGAACCCAAGGTATATATAAGCACAGAAAGTGAGCTCAGAAACTTTTAAATTAGAATTTACGTCCAGCATTTTTGTACAGAAATCAGGATAGATCTCCTGAAAGCGCCCCCAGAAATGAGGAGAATTATCTTTCACCATATGACTGAGCTCGGAAAAGGATTCGGTGACTTTTTGTTCTAGTTTTTCAATTTTGCCCTCTTGCTCCTTTATTTCAGACTCTTTTTCAGAAAGCCTCCTTTTTTGCTCTCCGATGATCTTTGCTTTTCTTCTTCTTATTTTTTTAGAGCGGATGATCACAACCATTAACAGCAGAATAAAAACAGAGATCAGCAATATGATAATCATTGCTCCATTTTTTTCCAACTCGGTTTTCTCCTGTTGTTTTTTGATTAACATTCTGTCCAGTTCTTTCTGAACAATCTTTCTATCATCTTCCATATCTTCTTTATGCCTCCCCTCAGCCCTTTGCAGGTAATAAATTTCCTGCTTATGATCACCCAACATTTTATAGGCTGCCGCTATTTTAGAATCTACGAATGCAGAATATTGACCGAACTTTCCTTTATTTTCAATACATTTTTCATAGAAAGTAACTGCATTTTTATAGTCATGAGTATAGAAATAATAGTCTCCAAAGGCTTCATAGAAAGGTGCCAGATATTGATATTTTTCAAGAAGTGCCAGCTCATACCCTTTCTGAATGGATGAATATGCCAGGGAAGGATTTTTTTCCTGTAGAAAGATCCAGCTTTTATGGAAATAAATAAAAGGTCTGTTTCTATACATTTTCTTGGCAGAAAGATACTCATTCAGAGGTATTTTTTCAGAAATCATTATGGATTTATCTGCATATAAATGAGCCATTTTATAATCTTTACGTTCAGTATAATAATCGGCAATTCCTGAATATACATTGGCAATTATAAGTTGTGATTCCAGATCATCCCTTGATTTCAAGAGAGTGAGTGCCTCATTATAATTCTGATAAGATTGCTCAAATAAAGACATTCTGCTATAATAAACAGCCTGTAGATTCAGAAAGGCAGCTTTTAATACCTTATTTTTCTGAAGAGCCTTTTCCTGAAGCCCTTTTTCGAGGTATTCGGCACCCTCATCAAAGTTTCTGAAAAAAACCAAAGAACGTGTCATATAATAATAGGACATTGCTTTTCTTTCAGAATCTTTTTCCTCCACTGCTGCTTTGAGTGCTTTCTCAGAAAATTGACGCGTTTTCCCAAAATCCACATACATATAATCATCTGATAAGCTGAGCCATTGATCCATTTCGCTGGCCTTGTTCAGATCCTGACAGGAAAAGAAATGGCAACTTTGTATAAAAAATATAAAGAGGAATATAATCTGCTTACGGGTAACTGCTGATTTACAAAAAGAGAAAACAAGCCTGGAATGAGCAATCATGTAGTATTAGAATAAGGAAATAATTAAAATATAAGGAAGTACAAAAGTAGAATAAATAGATTGATATTTTCAACCATAAAACAGCATATAATTGCTTTTTTAAATAGATTTTTATCTATAGGCTTATAAAAATCCAGGCAAAAAATAGTTTCATGATAATAATCCGGTTTCTGATACTATATAATATGGAGATCAACTGAACAGACTTCTATAAGTGGGGTTATTCCGTTTAAATATTGTTGGGACTTTTTTTATTTCTTTTATTTGTAATTTATTTTACAGCGTATGGAAGATCAAATGAACTGCATCTATAGAGTGATCAATTTTATGGAAAAAAATTATGATCAGCAAGTCTCTGTAAAGGATCTGGAAGAGATCTCCCATTATTCTTACAGGAACATCCAACGCATCTTTAAATACAGTTGTGGAGAAACCATAGGAGCTTTTCAGCAAAGGCTAAGGGTTGAAAATGCCTATAAAAGAATCCTTTATACTCAGGAAAATCTTACTTCTATTGCCATTGAAGTAGGTTTTGCCAATATCGCCTCTTTTTCCAAAGCTTTCAAACAGCATTTCGGAATTTCTCCCAAAGCAGCAAGACTGAATAAGGAGCAGCTCCTTTGCGGAGATGAGCTCATTCCGATAACATCGGACGTATTGCTGGAACCTGAAATTGTATATCTTAAGCCGGTTCAGGTATATTATCAAAGTGTCAGCACCTATTACAACAATGAAGAAATTGAATGGCTATGGAAAAGGTTTATGCAACATGAATTTCCTGCTGCTGATACGGAATATTTTGGAGTCATAGCAGACGAGCCCCTGATCAAAACCGAGATCAATTGCCGTTATGACGCATGTTCTATCCTACAGGCACAAAATAAAAAACTACCTTCCAAAACTATTTTGGGTGGTAAATATGCAAGATTTACCCACATCGGCAGCTACGATACTATAGATGATACCTATACTAAAATTTATTCCCGCTGGATCTTTAATTCGGGGCTTGAGTTTTCCCATACCCCAATTATCGAGAAATATGAGAGACATGTAACCCATCCAGATGATCAGGAAGAACAGCTGACCTATATTTTGTTGCCTCTGAAATAGATTGTCAATTTTGGACAAGTCTGACCATGTTGATCGATTTAATTTTGCCTTATCAAAAAAGATCAATCATGCAAAGAAAAAAAATCATGCTCCTGTTATTACCTTTTATCTTGTCATCATGTACACAGGATGAAACAACAGATCAGTCAACAGGTACGCCAGATCCCAGTACCATTGTGTATAAAATGCCGGAAGAATCTGCTCCACATGAAGGAACCTGGCTTCAGTGGCCTCACGAATATCAATATGGCATTACCTACCGCAAAAGACTGGATCCTACCTGGGTAGCCATGACCAAAGAACTGGTACAAAGTGAAAAGGTTCATATCATTGCTTATGACAGTATGGAAAAAGAAAGAATCATCTCATTGTTGAATAATGCTGGAGTTTCGCTCAGCAATATCGATTTTAAACTTTATCCTACGGATGACTTTTGGGTAAGAGATAACGGGCCTATCTATGTAAAGGATAAAAACGGAAAGCTGTTTATCCAGGATTGGGGTTTTAACGGCTGGGGCAATAAGGCTCAATACAACAACTGTAATGCTGTTCCTTCTAAAATTGCAGCAGATACTAATGTTCCGAAAGTAGATCTTAATTCAGTAATGATCAACGAAGGAGGAAGTGTGGAAATTGATGGTAATGGTGTATTGATGGCTTGTAAAAGTTCTATTCTTAATACGAACAGAAATCCGGGAATGACACAGCAGCAGGCAGAAGCTATATTTACCAAAAATCTGGGAATCACCAAATTTATCTGGTTGGAAGGTAAAGCCGGACTTGACATTACCGATATGCACATTGACGGGTTTGCAAGATTTGCCAATGCCTCCACCATTGTCACGATGAACACAGGTGATCTGACCTACTGGCAGGTTCCCGGCAGTGACATCAGCAAGCTTTACAGCGCTACAGATAAAAACGGTGCAGCTTACCAGTTTGTAAAAATTCCTTTGACCCAAAATGAAGTAATCACCACTTATGGGAAGAATGTAGGCCGTGCCTCATACATCAATTATTATATCGCCAACAACCGGGTACTGGTTCCTAATTACAACGATCCGAATGATGCTGTTGCCAATCAGATTATTCAAAAGCTGTATCCTGGCAAACAGGTGGTGGGAATCGATTGCCGGAACCTATTTGCCAATGGCGGAATGGTACACTGTGTCACACAGCAGCAACCCAGATAAAACCATTTATTATTCATAAAAAAACCTGCCTATACCAGCAGGTTTTTCTTTTTTAGCAAGATAACATCTGAGAGATCAGATTCCCTGAATCGCAGTGTTGTTATTATCTATGCTTTCCTTTCTGTACATTAAAAACCGTGCCCGCCGGATCTGTAATCCAATGCATTCCTTCAGGAAGTTCTTCAATCTCATCACAGGTCTCTATCCCATTCGATTTCAGATATTCTGTAGCTTCCTCTACATCAGGAACGGTAAGCTGCAACCAGGTTTCGGAATGGGTATAATTGTCCACACAGTCCAGCCATATCACATTGTGCCCGAATTTTACTTCATGGGTTCTGGAAACGGTGGGATTGATAATCGGTTTTTCCTCAACAGTCAACTTTAGAATATCTCTGTAAAAAGCTACCGTTTTTTCATATTTATTTTTTGGAATTTTGATGGCTATATTGATGCCTGCTTCAAATTTTGTATTCATATTGTAAGGTATTTGTTGAGATCAGTTTAGCCTTTTAAATTTTAAGCTACTTTAAAAAAGTATTCATATAGTTGAGAATTGTCGCTGTCTGCATCATCAGGCTGACATGGCTTTGTCCCGGAACAATAGCCAGCTGGGATTTCGGCATGGGAGCCATATCAGCAGAGATACCGCCTCCCAATAGTGTATAGGTTTTAATCAGTTCAGTCTTATCCAATCCATCGTTATCACCTGCTATAATCAAAACGGGAGCAGATATTTTTGCAATATCAGAATCTCCCATATTGAATGGTTCTCCTATAAAAGCAATCATTTGTTCCAGAAATGGTGTCCATTTTGTCTTATCAGGAGCAACGGCATCATACGACTCATGCATAGGGCTTTTATCAAAAAGAGAGGGTTTCATCGTTTTAAAAACACTGTTGATTTCCGGCAGCCAGCCAGTATTTTTGTACGTGGAAGATATAATGACCAATTTTTTTAATCTTTTGGGACTTTGGATAGCAAGCTGATACGCAACTTCCCCACCGAAACTATATCCTACGACATCTGCAGTTTCCTCTTTCAGATAATCCATAACTTTTTCCACATCACCTGCTAAAGCAGCATGTGATAATTTTCTGTCTGAATAAGGGGTATGCCCATGTCCCTGCAATTCGATGGCAATAACTTTCCTGTTTTTTGAAAGTTCAGGGATCAGCGGTCCCCAATTGGTATCGATCGTCATAAAAGCTCCATGCAACAACACCAGTGGTCTCCCCTCCCCATATACTTCATAATAAACTTTGAGATTCCCCACAGGTACATAGCCGCTAGTCATCGGCTTTATTTTTTGTCCGTATAACGGTAAGGCCGTCAATATAATCATCATCACCAGTATTGGCTTCAAAAGATGATAAGATCTGAATAAATTTTTCATACTGCTATTTGGATTTAGGTTTTATCAAAATTACCAAGTCACCACGAAATCCAACTTGCCAAAGGACAAGATTTCACACGGATACAATCAATTCTTTGGTGACTTTTCTTCCTATAAGCCAGCAACCCCCTCAGGCACAGCAAATTCATCTAAAAATAAATATTTTTAAGAATAATTTACTTTAATTAATAAAATTTGATTAATTTCGAATACAACCAAACTTAAATATTATGAAAAATTTAAAAAGAATTGAAAGACAAGAATTAAAATCTATCAAAGGAGGAATTAACTGTCCCGGAGGTCAAATATGCTTAATCGGCGGAAAGTGGCAGTGTATGCCATATGATGGATGTGGCGGTGGAAACCAACCTTAAACTCTAACTTTAAACTACTTGACTATGAAAAACTGTAAAAAAATTTCGAGAGATCAATTAAAAAGTATTAACGGCGGAGCAGCCACCTGCTCTGAAGAATGCTGCCCACCAGCGGGGGTAAAGAGATGCCCATGGGTATTTTGTTTTGCACCATGCCCGGTTCTTAGCTAGAAATTTCACTGAATTAATCAAAATTAATCAGATATTGTATCCTGTAATGGATTATTAAACATACAAAAAGCCTTAAAATTATTGATTTTAAGGCTTTTATATGGAATACGGGTAAATGTAATCTGTGTTTTTGGAATATATTGAAAATGCTTTATTAATACTGCCACTTTTTCAACTCTCTGGAATTATCTTTCTCTTTTCATGATTAGGGCTTAGTACCACCTATCTTTTGTTATCAACTGCTGCATATTGTAATGTTCAATTGCATTTTGCTTTAGCGGATGGGTACTCCATTCTTCCCACTCACAGCTAAAAGGATCATATCGGATCAAGCGCAAAAGCTGTGGTAAAACAATTGAATACCGATTGATTATTCTAAATTTTATAGACGCAAAGAATTAGTGATTCGAATACTTTATTTTAGGAGGCTAAGTAATGCGACTTCGTCGCTGATGAAGCTTTGTGACTATGCGCTCACTTCTTCAGATCGATTGAAAATCGATCCCTTCTTAGCTCGCTTAAAATAAATCATACACCAACATGAAGCTTTGCGTGAAACTCTATCTCCACAACTGTTGATTCTAATTTTTTCTAATCAGATGAACTCAACTTTTTGCTTAGTCCACAACTTTTGGGACTGATCCTAAAACATACACAACATGAAGCTTTGCGTGAAAACCTATCTCCACAACTGTTGATTCTAATTGGTAAAGAACATAATATTTTTTCTATTCAGATGAACTCAACTTTTTGCTTGGTCCACAACTTTTGGAACTGATCCATCATATCCGCATTTAAGGGGGAAGAAAACTCTAATAAAAAACAAAACCCACTGATTATCAGTAGGTTTATATTAAACTATTGCGGAGAGTGAGGGATTCGAACCCCCGGACCTGTTACAGTCAACAGTTTTCAAGACTGCCGCAATCGACCACTCTGCCAACTCTCCCTAAACTCCGGCTATACCGTCGTTTTCAGTGGTGCAAATATAGAACGTTTTTTAATTTCTGCAAAACTTTTTCAGATTAATTTGTAACTTTTTCAGACCATTTTTCCATCTTCACAGAAAACAGAACATCAGAAAGCATCATTGTGATCCATGATGCTTTCTGATTTTATAAGGTATAAGATTATCAAACAATCTGTCTTTCAAAAAGTTCTAAAACTCTATATTCCACAGTTTAACAGATATTCTTTTGTTTGTGAATTTCCTGTTTTTACTACATCGCATTTTCTGCATATTTATGAGCTTTCAGGTCTTTCCAAATGAATAGCTGGATAGCTGTATTAGGTGGTATATAATAGGAATACCCTGTTTCTTTGATTTCAAAGTATTGCTTATATATCTCATTCGTATTCAATATCAATATTCGTTGACCTGCAAAACAAGTTTTTAATATAAAAGGATCTTTTCCATTAATACATCTGATGACTAACATTCTACTTTCAGAATAGTAATCTGTAACCCCTGACTCCTGCTCAATCATTGCATGAGACAATCTCATTCTGGAATTTTCATTCACGATCTCATCATCAAGATAAGACAAGCTTCCGTCCGGAATAAATAAAGTATTAGGTTCTTCACTGGCGGATCTAAAGTTTTGAAGAGCTTTTACTGAACCGCCAACTCCTACTGAACCACCAACTTCTAATGAGCTGCCAATACTTGCTGATTTTGCAACATTCAGCGAGTCTGAAATATTGACGGCGCCGGCAATATTTACTTTATGGGTACTATTAGCCTGGATGCCTATACCAATATTTCTGTTGGTTCTACTGAAGTTAATACCTTCCCAGCCATTATAAGTACTTGAATATTTATAATACTTATCCTGTAATGCGACTAAATAATATTTATCCTTTTCATTATATATACCGGATTCACCTCCATTATTAATGTTATCTGCAACCATTAATCCATTCCCTGTAATATTGGTAAATGGACGGTTGAGCATTATGGAGTTATTCCAGTTATTAATATCTGTTTTGGTAAAGTGGCCACTATGCCATAGCCATCTTTCAGGATTCCATTTTTTATCTGTACTATCCCCATTACGAGATCTGACTCCTACATCCATTCCATTACCATTATACTGCATAAATAGCTCTGTAGAATAATCAGAATTGAGACCGGTAAAATTAATTACAGAACCTGCTCTTCCGGACCCTGCCCAGTTATAATCAAACCATGATGTATTGTGTCTTCCTGTTGAACCATTACTAATACTTGCTGTATAATCTACTTTATGGAATTTATTATTAATCCAGGATTCTGTAACAACAAGATCATTTCCTAAGTATGCGGTATTAGAACTTGCTAATTTGAATGATGCCGTATTTACATTGGCTCCAGGTACATTTATTTCAATATAATCTCCATAATTATTGCTCCATCCTCTGGATAAGAACTGTCTTTGATTCCAATTAGCATATCCTAAAGAAATGATATTTGATAATTCATAATCATAATCGATCGATTTACCTGCATGAAATATCATTTTTCCTTCTACTGTTGGATTGGCTCTTGTAAAATCAACAACACCATGATTGCTAATGGTCATAGAAATCTGGGGTCCTGCTGAAAACATATTAGTTGTCGCAAAAGCCATAGAGGTACCACTCTCATCATTACTTCTTACATATATACCGGCCTGTGCCCCGCTATTAGAGAAGAATCCTATAGATCCTGTATACTGATTATCAGGATTTGAACCACTTTTCGTCTCTACCAGGAAAGAATAATCCGTGGATGTAACGGTATTCCCCCAACCTGCACCTGTGTTTCTTGCTCTATCTTTAATCACCTTAAGACCGGTAATATCTTGCTGCCCGTCAACATTCACAAACCTACCGTTAGCCCAGTTATGGGTTGCTAAAAATACATAGCCATCTGCCTTATGATACATGTAAGGAGCGCCTCCTGATAAGCCGCTTGAGAAACCTACTGCTAAAGCATTTTCCCAACCTCGTACAAAATTACTATCAGTCCATGATTGGGTAGCATACCCAGCATTAGCATGATTACCCCACTGATACGCCTGATTCCATTGCTGGGCCTGACCATAATTTTGTGTAACAATATTACCATCTGTTTGTATTCTTACTTTTTCTTCATAGGCTCCGCCATCAGTAGAAAGTTCAAAGCTGTACCCTACTGTATTGGAACTCCCTCCTCTCATATTACCCACTTTCCAGGATGTATCATACCAATTGAAAGTATGACCCGCCACAATCTGGTTAATATCCAAAGAAGAGACATAGGTCTTAACAGAGTTCATCTCGTTACCTTTAGATACAATTCTACCAATGGTTTCTAATTTATCATGATGATAATCCATCTGATTATATCCCACAACAACATTACCTCCACTTGGCTGTAACAACAGATCATAAGCGTTCGCAGTACCGTCAAATCTTTGCTGCTGGATATAACCCTGCCCGGAACTTACTGTTCCAAGACCCATTCCATAAGTTTCATCAATTGATGAAATCTTTGAAGGAATGTTATTCCCTTGCCCTAATACCGGCAAACCTACATAGTTGGTATTGACTGTTAACCCTTGTGTGAAATTCTTTTTGGCATTAATATTCTGAGGAGTATCTAAATTTACATAATTCACTAAATTAGAAGATGATATAAAATCTGATGCTAATCTATGACCACCACCTGCAGTCAGAAGATAATTATCATTATACCCGATTTTATTAAAACCTCTTGATGAAACCTGACCGGCATCTGTAAATTCTATACTATTACCAGAATCCCAGTCTTCTGAATTCTTCGTAGCAGAAGGTGCAAATAATAAATTATTATTGGTCTGTTTCTGAATGGACCAGGATTTATAGGAACTGTTTTTCAGTTTAAAAGGAATTCTGTTATAATAGGATTTTGCTGCCGATATAATTTCATCCGTATTTCTTGTCTGATAATCACCTGGTTTGAAGTTTACATTATCCCAGGCCGTCCTCCATGGAGCCCAATTACCATTCAATCCCCCTCTATAGGATAATTCTCCTTTATTTACACTACTATCATTATGTCTTATCTGCAACTGTGCCGTCGTACTTTGGGCACCCATGTGTAACATAGGACTCTGTACATTATTTACCCCTCCTGCATCAGTGTTTGCTCTATAAATTCCAGAAGTTGAATCTCCTCCAAGACTATTGAAGTTATCATTATATTGTACTGTTCTAGGGATATAGCTATTGTTTGCAAAACTGGTTAGCCAGCTTCTTGTAGCAACTACATCAGAAGGCAAAGTAATGATATTCCCATTATATAAATCAAAGTTAGATTCTATAGCATGGGACCATCCTACATTCCAGCCTAAATTATAGTTCTCATATTTGGCTTCCAGTTTAGCAACTTCAAATGAAAAATACCCGTTCCAGAATGTATCTGATTCTCCTAATAGAATGCTGACATATCCATCAGTACCAATTCCGACCCTTGCTGTAGTGGTAGGAAAATTATCTGTTACTTCCCATATCGCTTTTGAACCATTAGGAATTATAGTACCTGATACATATTTGTAAAAAGCAACATTCACTTTTCCTAGGTATTGACTTTGATATCCATAAATATTAATATCAACATTAAACATAGAATGTTCTGACGAAGCCTGTGGCATTTTAATCGCTAAAATACCTGTATGCCCTCCATCATCATAATACCCCTGATAAACTTTATTAAATATTCTTACCCTGTTCTGGAGTTTACTGATAGATCCTCCTTCCTCAAATTCCAAATCTTTTGTCCCAAGATTAATATCCTTTGTTGCTCCGTTGTAAGGAACATAATTATTTAAAGCTGATCCATTAACAAAAGTGGACGGATCTAAATTATGAGAATCCCAAACAACCCCACTTACCCCGTTTCTGAAGTGTGCTATATCGCTGTTATTAGATTCTATAATATTATTAATCGTAGGGTTTCCTATATATAATGTAGAAGGATTACCATAGTTTAAAACCTGCTTGTTCCCCGTAGTAAATGAAGTAGAATTAATCCCCAGCTGAGAATAATAGTGGCCTGATCGCCCAAAAAAGTGATTAGGCTGGTCTACATTTCCAAAATGAAGACCGATTCCTTCATTCAGGGCATTGGCACTTCCCTGGTAATAAGAAAGTCCATACGTATCTGCGTTTGCAAATGACCAAATTCTATTTCTGTCGTCTGCTTTATAGAATCTGTTTTGAAAACCTTCATCAGTCTGAATCAGACCTCTTGAATGTATTCCGTTTGCAGGAATAAATTGAGAATCAGAATAAGAAGAAGAAGTCAGTAAACCACCTGATAAAACTGTTTGCGCAGCGTTTCCGTTGAATCCGGCTATAGGTTTATCCGAATCCAATGCCCAATAGTCTCCAATACCTTTCTTTTCCCAAAATGCACCACTTGAAATAAGTTCTTCTCTACTCAACAAATGTTTTAGGTCAATCTGTACTCTTTTAGCTCCCCCCGGATCGGATGAATTATCGATGGATACTACTCTATTTCTACCCTGTTCTAAACCTCCATACCCCACAGTGACTTTAACATCAAATCCCTGCCAGTAGGACATAGGTGGAATCCAGAAACATAGTTTACCATTAGAATTTAAAGCAATTACATAATTAAAATAATGAAGCGTAGAATATCCTCCAACCTGGATAATACTGCCAGAATAGATATACCCTTGAATTTTTGCATCTAAAGGCAAACCACCACCATACATATTCCCTTTCAGTTCCAGTAAAAACTGGTCTCCGTTATCTTGGGAATAGTCAACATCGGTCTGAATAAGGGTTCCTGATGGGAAATCTCTGCTGGAATGAAACCAGGAGTCTTCTTTCCTTCTGGAATCATAATCACCTCCACCACCGGTTAAGAAACGACCATCATCCGAATTGGATTTTATAAACTTTGATGCAGCAACCGGCATACGATCAGTATCATTGCTGTTACTGAAGCTAAATGCGCTACCGTTAAATACCAACTGTGCTGCATTGCTTCCGCTTTTGTAAAAGCTAAGTGCCGGATTTGAATCGTCATAAGACCAGACCTGTAATGTATTCTTGGTATAATCACTTCCCCCTCGGGTTATAAAATGCTTATTACCTGTTACATCTTGAACAGTATTGGTGGTCATCAGGTTTAAATCGGAAACGATTTCAGCATGAGTTCTCATGCTTATTTTTTTTGTGACAGGGTTCCAGACCAATACGGTACCTGTATCGTTCGGAACGCTTTTTACAATAATCTCACCCTCTACGGCGATATGATTATTAAAATATTCAGGAGCTATTAGTGATGCCATTAATCAAATCTTGCGGTTAAAGTAATTCTATATTCATTCAGGGTAAGCGGTGCCAAAACATCTATCTGTACTTTATTTTTAGATACAGGCATGCAGCTTAGATTTATTTTTCTATTATCAGCAACACGATAGCAGAGATAATCAATATTCAAGGTATCCCAATCATGAGTGATGGTAAAACTTGTGGAAAGACCATCTCCAATTTCCAGTGTTTTGGATTTTATTTTTGCATCCAAAGCAGCTTTTGTAGAACTTGGTGTCATTGCTTTAGTGGTATCCACTCCTGCAATGCCCTCATTATTTGTAGCCAGTTGAATAATCCCCTTCACGGTATCTGTAGCATCTACGATGTCAGGAATTCCTTTTTCTATAATCTGGTAATTTTTAGGAACATTGGAGCCATTATCAGTATTGGCAATAAGGTGATCACCTACAGAAACAGGCTCGTTACCCACCCATCCGTTTGACGTAATTACCCATACCATCCCTGTTTTGATGGTAGCTGAGGTAACGGGTGTTGGAGCTGTCATTGAACCTTTAGTTCCGGAAGGAATATAGCCACCAGGCTGATAGATCAATGCTCCTGTAAGACTTTGCCCTACCAGGTTTTCAATATAAGTTTTAATCTTATTGGATGACCATGTAAATGTACCAGACTGGATGGCATCGTTCAGGAAAATAGAGACAATATCTGCATTGGTAAGATTTCTGCCTGCTACTTTAATAACATGTCCTGAACTATTAGTAAGAAGCTGGCTTAGCAATAGAAGTCCGCTTGTCTGATCTGTCTGAAACGGATTATTGGTCAGCGGATAATCAGGATGCACATAGTTCTGAGCCAGATTAATCCATTGGGTTCCGTTCCACTGATGCAGCTCGTTTCTATAATCAATGATCCAACCCGGAAGTGCTTTATCCGTGTTGGGAAATGTATCAAAATACTGAAAACGGGTGTGCTGCAACTCCCCAAAAAAGTTATCCTGATGAGCGTTGTTACTTATTACTGCGTTATTATTCATAGTTGTTTATTTTTTATGGTTTAACTTTTAAAATGAGAATATTAATAGGGTTCACAATTTCGCCGAACATCTTAATCTCAATAATTTGGTTGGTTGCATAGTCGTCTACATTTATTTTTTTTCCTGTAACACTATCCCGGGCCTGGATGATCACATTTTCTGTTTCAAGGGTATTGGGGAATTTTGCACTTCCTGTGATTTGTACCACTGCGCTTGTAGGCGTCTTTGTGAGTAGCTGAACTTTATCATAGATCTGCTTATTAAAATCCTGTTGATTTTTCGGGTTGCCTAGTCCACTGTAGTCCAGCAATAGCTTTACTTTATCTTCCCTTGATTCTCCTGAAGTCGCTTTTAAAGCTTCAATATCCTCGCGACTTTTCTTAATAAAATCGACTATTTCCTGAAGTTCATCCAAAGACAGGTCATTGGATAAGAGTAGCTTTTTAATCTTTCCAATCTCCAATGCCAGGTCTTTATCTGCATCTTTCAGCTTATCGACAAAGCCATCTACCTGTATTTTAGTGTACACATTACCCGGTTGACCAGAACTGTCAACCGTAGCCACATTGCTGAGTCCCAGTTTACTTTTCCAACTATCAACATGAGCTGGGGTCAGATTGCCGGCATTCAGTAAAGCCAAATATTCAGAATGAGCCTTTGGATCTGTTAAATGTTTTTTAAATGCTTCTGCACTGACAAATAATTGAGAGACCTCTCCCAATCCTTCGATACCTTCCAAAGGAATTAAGTAATCCTTATGATAAAAAGAGGAAAACGTTTCTTTAAACTGCGCTTCTGTTGGAAAATCTCCAGTTTCAAACCAACTGAAAATTGTATTTAATGGTGTACTCATTTGCTTATTGAAAATTTATTTTGATAAAATTGATAATTAGGGAAAGGCTTATCTTGGGTATAAGCTGGCAGCCTTAGATGGAATTCTGTGTTTTTTTTTGAGCGATTTCTGATGACATCACTCTTTTATCATCCTATCAGTTAGTGAATTATTTAGATGGTCATCACTCAGGAAAACCATGTGTTTTGTAAATATTTTGTAATTTTTTTTCCTATCAACAACATCACCTCACCTATTACTATTCACATTCCTCAGAGCTCAAATTTCATCTTTCTTTAGCTTTTATAAAAGTTTTTCGGTCTACCTATTCTGTAGTTGCAATAACCTTTATTTTGCTGAAACCGGATGATATTGCTTGATAATTTCAGGGTTCAAAATTCCCATTTTTTTAATTCCTATGAAAGTTTTTAGCCCCCTCGGTTCTGTAGTTGCAGTAGATCTGCTGTGCTCCGGAAAATAGAAATATTCTGAATTCGGGATAAGAATTTCTGATGAATGCAGGTTTTAAATTGGAAAATGGAAGAAGGAATTATAAGGGTAATATGATTGGGCTAAGCACGTAAGAAAACATGCAATGACGAAAGAATTTACCAATCTTTAATGGAAAAAGCAATTGGCAACATCTACACACCCTGGTACTGGGAAAATTATATCCCATTCGAGCAGAAGCAAAATAATAAAGGGAAATAAAATACCCATTCTGAATCATATCCGCAATTAAATCACCAAGACGTTTTTGGGCAGTATGGATCAGGTTCGAAACTTAGAGCTAAAATAATTATGCCTTGAAAATAAATGGTTTATCATTTATTTTTTTAAATGATCTTCTGATTTTTTCTTAGCGCAAAGTTATATTGACTTTTGTGTTTTATTTTAAGGGAAGCAAAGAAAGTGACTTTTTCGCTGGAGAAACCCTTTGGTTATATACCTGCATAGAAAGGATTAATGTAATTGATTTCACCTTAGTCTCCTTAACAATATACTACTATTGGTGTTAGCGTATCGCTCATAACCATACATAAAAAATAAGCCCTTATAAAGAGTAAGGGCTCATTAAATCTAAAAAATTCCGTTAGAGAGCTTTATCCCTATTTTTTACGTGAAAAATATAGGTAAATTTATGATAGGCACAAGGGAGAGCTTGCGTCAGCAGGGAAATTAACCTGACCTTTCAATTTACAGGCGTTGCGAATATTGAGTTTTCTCCATAAGTGCCCTGAAATTTAACATTAGAAGAATTCAGGCTTCCTGAAAATATACCGTTTGATATAACATATAATGTTACAGATGCACTGGTTACATTTATATAAGAAGCCCCTCTTATCTGTCCTAAAAACTGTTGGTTTGAATCAGACATATTACCTGTCAAAGTACCATAAAGTCCATTTTTAACACTAAATCCAGTAGTATTTATAGAATTATTGCTGGCTGATAACTGCGACAGAATATGATAACTTTTCGGAAATGTTGTGGAACCTGTAAATCCTAATTGTAAAACCCAGGATACAATCCAGTTGCCTTTAGGTAGGGTAATGCTGCCCATAGGTCTATAGTTTACATTGTCAAAGTTAGACACATCAGTAAAATTACCTCCTACAATTGTTGGAGTAATTAAAGTACTATTTGTCCATACAGGATTGCCAGCACTGTCAGTTCCTAATACTTGAGCGCTTATTCCACTTCCTTGAATTTTTCCTGGTGTTACCGCATTATTTGCGATCTTGGAGGTTGTGATTGCATTATCTGAGACGATCGTTGTATTACTATTGGTAGCTGCATAAACATCTCCCGTTAATGCTGCACGTTGAAAAATACCGTTATTCAGCTCTACAGAAACAGAACCATTATACGTGCCGGTCGTGATTTTTTGCCAAATACTGCCATCAAAAAAATAATAGCCCGGAGAGGTAATATTTATGGTTTTAGGAGAAGACGCAGTTACAGCCGATGTGGAATAAATAAGGGTTCCTTTTTGTTGTACAGTATATTGTGAATCTCCCAACTTTATTTCATCCCCACTCAATCTTGGAACGATAAGTCCTTCAGGAGTCGTTCCATCATTTCTTTTTGCGATAACATCCAAAGTTGCATTTGGATTGGTCGTATTGACCCCCACTTGTGTATATGCGGTAATTGAAAAAAGTGAGGCCAGAATAATAAATGTTGTTTTCATAAGTTATTTTCTAAGATTATTTCTTTCATTAATAAATCAATGATTCACAACGAATTGAATAACAAACCTAGGCAATGCACAAAACAAAATCAAACTTTATTTGGGCTTTTTAAAATTTCCAATTTTCAATTTTATTTAAAATTTTAACATAAAAAAGCAATAAAAATTTTTATCCGATATAAGAACGAACTTTATCAATATTTAATCAATTAACTAATTTGTTTTTAATTTAAATTTTTAATATTTATTTTTTTACATCAAAATTGGTATTATGAAATAAAAATCTATTGAATCAAAAATAGTAAGAATTCATTTCATAATATGCTTATTTAGCTAAATGGTTGACATAAAAAAAATATGGCTGATAATAAGATAAAATGATCCCTCCCAAAATAACCTTAAAAAGAAGAAAACCGAATACAAAAAAGAGGCTGTCTCAAAAGAGATAGCCTTTTTTATGCAAAAAGGAAAGCTTTCGCTTTCCTAATAGTTGCAAATTAATTAATTTGCTGTGTGTTAACTTCTTCAAAA
>LAZY01000076.1 GCA_001013295.1 Chryseobacterium indologenes
ACATTACCACCGCCTGCCATATTGGTCGCAATAAAAAGCAGCGGCATAAAAATAACGGCTTCAAGCAAAATATAAAATCCAAGCCCAAGATACTGAGTAGATTTACTCTGCGAAAGAGACCATTTGGAAGCCAGAATAGAAGCTAACCAGAATACCCCGATGATCAACAACCAGGTAAGTCTTCCCTGAAACATCATCGCAATAACCTCTACAGGCACTGTCTTTAGCAAAATGGTTTCAACACCAATAAATGCAAGAATAGACAAAGCAACATGTAAATAGGTCTTCTTGTAAAAATTCGCTTTTTCCACTTCTGTAGAATGAGCGACTAAAACATCTGTCATCATAGTTAATATTTTTTGTTAGATCGAAATTCAATTTTATTTATCATTTCTGGCAGGCAAAACACCGAGAATTTTCCCGTCATCTTCAAAAACCGCACTGATTACTTCTTTTGAAGACTTATCTCCTGCATATTTATATTTGATATTGGGATGACTTGTGCCATCCATGGTCACATAATATCCTACCTTCAATACTTCAAGTTTTTTATTAGGATCAATACCTTCTTTTACTTTTTTAAGAACGTCATCCGTAACAATCTCTTTTACTTTATCAGAAAGCACTCCATCAATTGTTTTACGGTCCGAGGACTGCAGTGCACTTATAAAGGTAAGAAAATTATCATTATAGAGCTTCACTTTCTCTTTACTGATGGTAGCCGGTTGCTCTTTCTTCTGACTGTTCTCTACTTTCAGGTCAACTACTTTTTGGGCAAACATCATTTGTCCGCCTATGACAGCAAGGCCCAGAAATATTTTTTTCATAATTTCCATTTTGTTATTAGGTGAAATAAGTGATGGAAGATACGAAAATCAGGCCACTTCTAAAAATTTTACATCCTGTGATAGTATTGAGCCGATGACTCTATAAAATTCAAGCCTTAAGAAGAACGGTACAGCTTTCCTAAATTTTCATTATTCATCAGGTTCAAAAGCTCTGTCTTAATGGTTTTCTTAAATTTATCGTAATAAAATTTCGGAAAATCAGGGTTAATCAGATCCTTCGTCTGAACATCATATATAGGCTGGTCAAATTTCTGTTCATGAAACGTATTCAGCTTTATATCAAGATCTTTTCGCTGTACAGAAAACGTAAGATCTTTTGTATTTCTATCATATTTGTAAATATGGAAATTACTAAAAAACAAACCTCTTTTAGGCGAATAAGAATCTATAGAGAAAACACCATAATTGAAACTAAGGTTGTCAAATAAATCCTGTGAGTAAAAAGAATCATACAGATCAACCTTTCTGAACAAATACAAAACATCTACTCCATTCTCTTCACAGAATTTATCCAGAGTGGCAATCACACCATCATTAACATTCTTCGAAGGTCCAAGCTTTGCTATTTTCCAGAAATCCAACGGAAGCATTCTGTAATCAATATTCTTCTCCTTAAAAAGAGGATCAACAACATCATTAAATATATTATACTGCGTTTTTACTTCTTTCTGAGGAATAATTTTACCCAGCTTTTTAGTATTAAAATACCATAAATCAGGATCAATATTAGAAGCCATCCCCACTTTTTGAGAGAATAGCGCCTGACCTGCTACAAGTAAAAGCATTAAGCCTAACTTTTTCATCAGCATTTATCTTTTTTATAAATACATTAAACCATTTCTAAAAACTTCATCGTATCCACATTATCCGCATACGTATCAAGTCCCGGATTTTGTGCCTCACCGAACGAAATAGAATCCAGTCCCAATTCATTCTTAGCCACCACACACTGGATATTTTCTTCGTTTTCAGTAATAAAACCATTCACCTCTTCCAAAGATTCATATCGGCTGAAATTGATCACAGAAAGTGGGCTGAACAGCTTATCGTCTTCTTTCAGCATCACAAAATTATTATCCCAGAACTTATCCTGATTCAACAGATAAACAGCTCTGTTGTAATCATAATTGTTGGCATATTTGTTATGGTTAATAATATCCTGGAATCCTAAGAAACTTTCAAACAGCCTGTCAATAACAAAATCTTTTGGAATAAAAATTCTCGTTACATTTCTGCATCCCAGCCCGAAATACTGAAAAATATCTTTTGCCAGCAACTGCAGTTCTTCCTCTGTTTCATCGCCTTTCAGTACGGCAACCGAAGTTCTGTTTTTACGGATGATATGTAAATAATCTTTAAAATAATATTCTAAATATCTCGCTGTATTATTACTTCCAGTACCAATCACCGCATCAAAATTCTCTAATTTTTCTACAAATTCAACCTGAACCTGATTATCAGAAAACTCATTCCACTTTCTTAATAAAAAAGGAATCAGGTATTTATCTTTTGAAGACAGCTTGATCATCGGGATATGATTGCTTAAGACAACGGAAATCACATCATGAAAGCCTACCAAAGGAATATTTCCTGCCAGAATCAATCCCACTTTTTTTGAAATTTTTGAGATTGAATACTGCTGAAGCCAGTTTTTGATATGCTCTTCAGTAAGAAGATCCGCCCATTGCTGTAAAGCAAATTTCTGATTATCAACGGTAAACCATGGATTTTCTATTTCAGATCTTTTCAACAATAATTCAATATCTGCATCATCTTCATTGTAATCTTCCGGTTTTTTAGCTAAAAACGCTTTTATATAATCACTTAATTTAATAAGTCCTAAAACTTGATTTTCGGTATTCATAATTACTTTAAAATTGGGGAATATTTTGTAATTTTGTGCAAATTTAAAAAAAATTAGCGATGGCTATTAAAATAACTGATGAATGCATTAACTGTGGGGCTTGTGAACCAGAATGTCCAAATAATGCAATATATGAAGGAGCCGTAGATTGGAAAGCTTCTGAAGGAACAACACTTCAAGGTACAGTAACACTGCCTTCAGGGCTTACTGTGGATGCCAATGCACCTCAGGAACCTGTAAGTGATGATGTTTATTTCATTGTAACAGACAAGTGTACGGAATGTAAAGGATTCCATGAGGAGCCACAATGTGCTGCCGTATGTCCGGTAGACTGCTGTGTTCCTGACGAGGATCATGTAGAATCAGAAGAAGCCCTGCTTAATAAAAAAGCATTCTTACACGGCGAATAAAAAGAACTCCGTCTCATGTGTATGAGACGGCTTTTTTTAATCAAAAAACCTCAGTAAACTTAAAGGAAACCACTAATAAAGCTAAAGGAATGAAAAAAATTCTGGCAGCAACCAAAAAATAAAAATATGAACAAAAAGCACAACTTCAGCGCGGGACCGTGTATTCTACCACAGGAAGTATTTGAAAAATCAGCACAGGCTATCCTTGATTTTAACGGGATCGGACTATCCCTTCTTGAAATTTCTCACAGAAGTAAGGATTTTGTTGCTGTAATGGACGAAGCTCGTGCCATTGTAAAAAGGCTGATGAATCTTGGTGATGATTATGAAGTACTTTATTTAGGAAGTGGTGCCAGCATGCAGTTTGCGATGGTTCCTTACAACCTGATGAAAGTAGGCGGAAAAGCAGCTTATCTGGATACGGGAACATGGGCTGCCGGAGCGATCAAAGAGGCTAAGAAACTGGGAACAGTAGACGTAGTAGGTTCTTCAAAAGAAGAAAACTATTCTTTTATTCCTAAAGGTTATACAGTGGGATCAGAATACGATTATTTCCACTGCACTTCCAACAATACCATTTATGGAACTCAGATGAAAAACTTCCCTGAAGTGGATACCCTGATGGTGTGTGATATGAGTTCTGATATTTTCTCCAGACAGCTTGATTTTTCTAAATTTGACCTGATCTATGCTGGTGCTCAAAAGAATATGGGACCTGCAGGGGTTACTCTGGTTGTGATCAAAAAAGAAATTCTTGGTAAAACAGGAAGAGAAAATATGCTGTCTATGCTGGATTATTCACAGCACATCTCTAAAGAATCCATGTACAATACTCCACCGGTATTCCCGATCTATGCTTCTCTACTGACGCTACAGCATTTGGAAAATAACGGCGGAATTGCAGCTGCAGAGCAAAGAAATGAAGCGAAAGCAAAACTCTTATATGATGAGATCGACAGCAATCCGCTATTCGAAACGTTCTGTGTAAAAGAAGACCGTTCATTGATGAATGTTTCTTTCAAAATCACAGACGAAAGCAAGAAGGAAGAATTCGACAATGCATGGAAAGCAGCAGGCATCAGCGGCTTAAACGGACACAGAAGTTTAGGTGGGTACAGAGCCAGTTTATACAATGCCTTGCCGATTGAAAGCGTGCAGGTTTTGGTGGATGTTATGAAATCGATCAAATAATTTAAGCATAAAAAAATTCAAAGATTGAAAGATTTAAAAGCAGTTAATTTAAATTTATTAATTTGCATCCCAGTTTTAAATTTTTGAAATATTTTAAATTTTTCAATCTTTAAATCAAAATAACACATGAAAGTTTTAGCAAACGATGGAATCTCAAAAGCAGGAGCACTTGCTTTAAAAGAAGCCGGAATTGAAATTCTGGACAATAGAGTGGCCCAGGATCACGTTATTAACTTTATCAACGATAATAATGTGGATGTTCTTCTCGTAAGAAGTGCAACGAAAGTAAGACAGGATCTGATTGATGCATGCCCAAGCCTTAAAATCATAGGAAGAGGCGGTATCGGAATGGATAATATTGATGTAGAATATGCAAAAAGCAAAGGGATCAAAATTATCAACACGCCTACAGCATCTTCAAAATCAGTAGCTGAACTGGTATTCGGGCATTTTATTTCATTGGCAAGGTTCCTTCATGAATCGAACAGACTGATGCCTTTGGAAGGAGAAACACACTTCAATGCCATGAAAAAGTCATTCAGCAATGCCTATGAACTTTCAGGAAAAACATTAGGAGTAATAGGCTTCGGAAGCATAGGCCAGGAAGTGGTGAAAATAGGAATCGCTTTAGGAATGAAAGTACAGGTTCTGACCAGAAGTCCCAAAACAGAAGTTTTGACACTGAACTTCTTCGACGGGCAGTCTGTGAACTTTGAAATCACCTCCACTAATGATATGGATGCTTTCCTTAAAGATGCAGATTTCATCAGCATCAATACTCCGAAAACGAACGAGTACATTATAGACACTCCTCAGTTTGAAAAAATGAAAGATGGTGTTTATATTGTCAATACTGCAAGAGGTGGTGTGATCAATGAAGTGACGCTGATTGATTTTATAGATTCAGGTAAGGTAGCAGGAGCGGCATTGGATGTTTTTGAAAACGAACCCAGCCCGGAGTTGCCTTTATTAATGAATCCGGCTCTGTCACTTTCTCCTCATGTAGGCGGAAATACGATAGACGCGCAAGAGAAAATCGGTATCGAACTTGCAGAACAAATTATTAAGCTACAAAAAGAAACTATAAGATAAATATGCCTGTTTTTAAACCTTTCCGTGGAATAAGACCTCATAGAGACATCGAGAGTACTTTCCCTACACACCCTCTGGATAATTTTACCCAGGAAGAGATTGCAGAGAAGGCTCAAGTTGAAAATACTTACATCAATATGATCAAGCCATATGTTGTAAGTAAATCTAAAGATATTGACCGGAACCTGAGAAAAATACGTTCCACTTTTGAAGAACTTCTGGAAGAAAAGAAATTGGTTCAGGACAATTCTGCGTATTATCTTTATGAACAGATCTACCCAAACAAGCAGATCTTCAGAGGCCTTCTCGGACTAGCAAGTATTGAGGATTTTTGGAATGGAAAAATAAAAAGACACGAAAGTACCATTCCCCAGAAAAAAGAAAAACTGGCGCATTACCTTGATAAAGTAAGCCTGCAGGCAGAACCTGTATTGCTTACCTACCCTGCCAACTCAAAAATTGAGTTGCTGATGAACCATGAGGAAAAAAATGTCCCGATTTTCAACCATATAGATTCTATCGGAATCAGACATAAAATCTGGAGAATAGACAACCGTCTGAAGCTTCAGCAGTTCAAGGAAGTGATCGATCAGATCGATTCATTTTATATTGCTGACGGACACCACAGAATCGGGTCTACAGCATTGAATGCAAAACGTCATAAGGAGAAAAATAAGAGACACAACGGTACAGAACTTTACAACTTTGTATACAGTTTCATCGTTTCTAACCAGTCGATCAAAATCCACGATTACAACAGGATCCTACACGACCTGAACGGTATTTCCACTGAAGATTTCCTTAAACAGCTTGATCAGTACTTCCTGATCCACGAAAAAGGAGAAACCCCATACTACCCTTCTCAGAAATTCCATATCTCTATGTATATGGATGGTAAGTTCTACTCTCTTCACGTAAAACATGACCTTCGTTCCAAAGAAATGTCTCTGGATAATCTTGATCACCACCTTTTGGATAAATATATATTCAAAAATATTTTAAAGATTGAAGATCCGGATAGCTCTGAGCAAATTTCCTATATAAAAGGAACTTCCAATATCAACGGAATTAATAT
Source organism: Chryseobacterium indologenes (assembly GCA_001013295.1). GTDB lineage: Bacteria > Bacteroidota > Bacteroidia > Flavobacteriales > Weeksellaceae > Chryseobacterium > Chryseobacterium indologenes_B. Next base: position 6,481 of record LAZY01000076.1, read on the forward strand.
TTTAAAAGAAAAGATCGATAACGGAGAAGGAAAAATAGGTTTCGGAATATATCCGGTAAGCTTTAATGATATGATTAAAATTTCGGATCTGAAGCTGAGTATGCCCCCTAAATGTACATTTATTGAGCCCAAATTGATTACGGCCCTGCTAATGTACGATATGAAACCTTAAAACGGTTTTATCTTTTTATAAACAAAAGAAATATAAGAGCAGCAAGCTTCTTATACGATTATACTGTCCTCTCAGTTCGTTTTCAAAACGATCTTCGCAGATGAAAAACTGAAGAATAAGTACTTAAATCTGTAGTACAAAACTGTAAAAACCTCACTATGGGCTTCAGGTCCATAGTGAGGTTAAAAGCAGCAAAAGTTCTTTAAATCCTGACCTTCAATAATAAAATTCTACTATTATTATTGTTTGATACTTTATAACATTCCGGTACTGATCTTCTCCCTTACTTCAATAATCAACCCTGTTTTCCGGAGCAATTTTTAAATTTTGCTTCTTTTTTGCTATAAATTGTATTCTCTAAAGCCTATAAACACGCTGTTTTCTGGAATAAAATTTCTTTATCGATGCTTTCCACCGTCTCATCATTATTATTATTATTGCAATTTTATCTTAAAAAGCATTAAAATTATTTATAAAAATTATAAAATTTCATAAAATTTTACAAAGGATTTTTTTATTTCAATACTCTTTGATATTTTTAAAACGTCAATAATGACACGAAATAATTTAAAACTTTATTCATGAAAAATCTAAAAAAACTTTCGAGAGAAGGTATGAAAACATTAAACGAATTAAAAAACAAAGAAATTAAAGATTTATCAAAATTAATGGGTGCCAGAGCTGCAGATTGGCCAAGTGCGACTGAAAGATCAGAAGGAAACTGTGTAATTACGGATATTGTATACCACAATAACAGCGGACAACAAACTTTTGAAAAAGATGTAGCATCAGTTTGTGGTTAATAAAAACTCTTATCAATTGATATAAATTAGAATAGTCTTGCCATTACAAATGACAAGACTATTCTTTTACCAGTTAATATTCAGAATAAAATTATAAAAGAGGATGATGTGCCTATCCATATCGAATCTTATCTTTATAAGCCAATAAATGATATTGAATGACACAGAAACAGCCTACAGGATATGAAAGAAAATATAATTAACATTATTACAAGAGCCGATGATACGGTTTCCAATACAGTATCAGAATATCTTTTAGGAAAAAAAATACCTTTCAACAGAATCAACAGTAACGATTTCTATCCTATCACATTTGATATTAAATCCATCAATAAAGACCAGAAGACATGGAACAGAAGAGGAAGCATCAATACAATTCCCAATCGTATTGATGATGATCAACTTCTTATTTTTTTAGAAAAAGACCGGGGAAGTATCTCAAAAGCTTATGAGAGAATCCATAAAATAGAATCAAAATATATCGGAGATTACGAAGAAGAGGACCAATCCAACAAAATTTATGATTTATTCCTGGCACAAAAAGTAGGACTTAAGACTCCCGATTCGCTGGTCACCAATATCAAAAAAGATTTATTATCCTTTTTTGGACAACATAAACGCATTATCACCAAGTCGCTCACGGTTTATCCCATGCTGTTCTATGACAATCATGTCTACAGCTCAAATAAAACAATTATCGTAACACAGGAACACATTGATCATTTGGATGAAACTTTTGCAATCTCACTGTTCCAAGAATACACAGAAAAGAAAATAGAGATCAGAATTTTTTATTTTGAAGATCGTTTTTTTTCTATGGCTATTTTTTCACAGAATGATCCTAAGACTCAAATTGATTTCAGGAATTATAACAATGAAAATCCCAATAGAAATATCCCCTTCAAATTGCCAAAAAAAATTGAAAAAAAGCTAAAAAAAATTATAAAAATAAAACAACTGGACTCCTGTTCTATAGACTTAATAGTCACCCCTGAGAATGAGTTTGTTTTCTTAGAGATCAATCCACAGGGACAGTTTGAATGGATTTCTTATTATTGTAATTATCATATAGAAAAAAAAATTGCTAACCATATCTCATAAAATGAAACCTTTAATCAAAAACAAAAAATATTTACCCATAATCTATCAAAATTTAGAAGAGAGACCCACAGGGACATCTGGCAAGACAGTAACAATCAAAGTAAAAAGCATTAATGCAACTCTTAAAACAGGACAGTTCCATCGCCCTATCTCAAAAATAATAAGCTTTAATGAGTAAAGAAGTTATAAAATTATTCACCAACTGTATTCCAGTACAAGGCGCATCGCAAAGCATTATCTGCGATCTGCACAGAAATACATTTGATATGATTACCGATGATCTGTACCAAATTCTGACACAGTTTGACGGTAAGAAAAGCATTGAAGGAATAAAAAAGCATTACAAAAACAAGTACGATGAAATTATCGATGAATATTTTGAATTCTTACTTGAAAAGGAATACGTTTTCTTAACGGACCAACCGGAATGGTATCCGAAAATGAAGTTAAAATATGAATATCCCTTTGAAATATCCAATACAATATTAGACCGTAATCTTACTTCAGATTATGATATGGATAAAGTTTTTGATGAACTGGAAGATTTACACTGTAAGTTTTTAGAAATGCGTTTTTATGATGAGATTTCTTTACTGGAACTGGAAAAATACCTTAATTATGTTGAAGAAAAACAATACATTACATTTTCTATAGGATGTATTCTACCCTATTCTGAAGACACTACCAAAGAGAATTTGGAAAAACTAATGGCAGAACATCCCAGAATTTCATATTTCATCATAAGCAATAGTCAGGAAAATGAATTTATCCCGCCTGTAAGACAAGCCATGGGACATATCATTTATGCCAAAACGGCTATTGAAAATCAGAAATGCTGTGGCATTATCTCTCCGGAATATTTCACCTCAAATATTAAACTTTTCACAGAATCTCTTCAACATAACTCCTGTCTTCACAAAAAAATATCCATAGATACAGATGGCAATATAAAAAACTGTCCGTCTATGTCACAAAATTTAGGAAATATAAAAGAGGTTACATTAAAAGAAGCTCTACAACATAAAGATTTCAAAAAATACTGGAATCTCACCAAAGATAAAATACATGTCTGCAAAGACTGTGAATTCCGCTATATCTGTACAGATTGCAGGGCTTATACCGAACATAGTCATACTGATAAAAAAGGGCTCGACACCTCAAAACCTTTGAAGTGCGGCTATGATCCCTATACCGGAGAATGGGAAGACTGGAGCAAAAGCCCGCTGAAGCAAAAGGTAATAGATTTTTATGATATGAAAGAAGTAACAGCAAACTGATAAATTCCTATTTTTTCCCTAATTTTATCATCGGTAAAAGAAAGGTAAATAAAAAATGAAAAAAATATTCATTATACTTCCACTCTTTTTGAGTGGATTTTTATTTTCTCAAAAAAAAGTCCAGAAAAAGCCTGCCGGTAAAACAGCAATTCCTGTAAAATTAAACTACCATGATGAATTCAGAAAGATTTCAGACGAGATCATGACCAATGGCAGAGCTTACGAAAATCTTGGAGAACTCACAAAAAGCATCGGGCCACGTTTCAGTGCTACTCCCGGCTATTCAAGAGCAGTGGAATGGGCTGAAAAAAAGTTCAAGGAAATTGGCATTGATATGATCTGGAGACAAGAAGCCAAAGCCCCGGTCTGGATCAGAGGAAGAGAATCTTTGCAAATAAAAACAGGAAACGGAGACTGGAAAAATATCAGAATGCTTTCTTTCGGGAATTCTGAAGGAACAGGTGGAAAAGACCTGACCGGTGAAATTGTTTTAATCAATTCCACTTCAGAACTTAATGCGATGTCAATAGGACAGTTAAAAGACAAAATCGTTTTTGTGAATGTACCTATGGACCCGAAAATCATTAATACCAGCGATTCTTATTTACAGGCAGCAAAATCAAAATTAATTTCTGCTTCTGTAATTGCCAAAACCGGGGCAAAAGCATTAATCATAAGATCATTAACAACAGCTAATGACGATACCCCTCATGCCAAAATGATTTATTATGAGCCGGATGATAAAATTAAAATTCCAGCTTTATCAATAGGAGTAAGATCCGCTGATGAACTGGAAAAGACATTAAAAAAGCAAAAAGTAACCGCTAAAATCAACATGACCGCTGAATCGAAAGGTGATACAACCAACCCCAATATCATTGCTGAAATTCAGGGTAAAAAAGATTCCAAAGTGATTGTTTTGGGGGCTCAGCTTGATTCGTGGGATATTGGTGAAGGAGCCATTGATGACGGAACAGGAGTGGCCCAGTGCATCGAAGTTTTAAGAACCCTGAAAGCCCTTGGCTATGAAAATAACCATACCATCCGGGTTGTCTTGTACGCCAACAGTGAAAACGGAGGGCAAGGTCGTGAAATGTATGCTGCCTTTGTGAAAAAGAAAGATGAAAAACACATTTTCGCTTTGGGAACAGATGCAGGAGGATATTCTCCACGAGGCTTTTCTTTAGACATGTCCCCTCAGAGAAGAAGATTAATTTTTCCATGGAAAGAATATTTTCTTCCTTATGGAGTATATGACTTCGACCAGACAGATGCCATTCAGGACATTTCACCTTTAAAAAAACTGGATATTCCACTGGCAGAGCTTGTTGTAGACACCCAAAGATATTTCGATTATCATCACTCCGAACAGGATACTTTCGATAAAGTGAACAAAAGAGAACTTCTTCTCGGAGCAGTTGCCATCACACAGATGATTTTTATGGTTGATAAAAACTGGTAATATGAAAAAAATAGTCAGCTTATCACTATTTATACTGGGAATCGCCACCTTACCCGGGCAGGCCAAAGAAGATTCCATACAGTTCAGCAGGATCTCCAAAGAGATTCTGAACCACGGAAAAGGATACAACGAACTGAAAGAGCTTACAAAAACCATTGGTCATCGCTTAAGCGGTTCGGAAGCTTATGAAAAATCCGTACAATGGGCTGCTCAGAAACTTCGGGATGCCGGAGCTGATAAAGTATGGCTTCAGGAAGTCATGATCCCTGTCTGGGTAAGAGGCAAAGAATCTTTACACATTAAAACTTCCGGTGGTAACTGGAAAAATATAAAAATGCTTTCTTTGGGAAATTCTGAAGGAACGGGCGGAAAAGATATTTCAGGGGAAATCATTATGGTTAAATCACTCGAAGAATATGACCGCCTTCCTGCTGAACAGGTAAAGAACAAAATCGTATTCTTCAATTATCCTTTTAATCAGGAACATGTGCAGACCTTTATTGCCTACCGGGAAGCAGGTGCCTACAGACGAACCGCAGCTTCTTTGACGGCTAAGAAAGGAGGTAAATTTGCGATCATCCGTTCACTTTCATCAGCATTTGACGATGTGCCTCACACCGGAAATATGCGCTATGATGAAGGAATTTCTAAAATCCCGGCCATAACGATTGGAAACACTTCAGCAGATGAACTTGAATCCCTGTTAAAAACTCAGAATGTAACCGCTAAACTCAATTCTAATTGTGGAATGAAGGGTGAAAAGCTCTCCCACTCTGTCATTGGTGAGATCACGGGCAAAAAAGACCAGAGCGTCATCGTTGTGGGTGGTCACCTTGATTCCTGGGATGTAGGTGAAGGCGCTCATGACGACGGTGCCGGAATCGTACAAAGCATTGAAGTTTTAAGAACATTTAAAAATTTAGGAATACAAAACAATCATACCATCAGAGCCGTTTGCTTTGCCAACGAAGAAAACGGAACCAAAGGTGGCAAGCAATACGGTAAGATCGCCAAAGAACATAACGAAAAACATCTTTTTGCAATAGAATCCGATGCCGGAGGTTTCTCTCCAAGAGGAATCTCTCTGGAAATGGATGATGCACAAAGAAATCAGATCAAGGGCTGGGTAAATCTGTTCTTACCTTATGGGGTTTATAACTTTGATGGGAAATATTCAGGATCGGATATTGCGCCACTTCATGAAATGGGCGTTCCCACAGCCGAACTCGTTCCTGACCCGCAACGCTATTTTGATATTCACCATACAGCAGAAGATACTTTTGAAAAAGTGAACCGCAGAGAACTTCTCCTCGGATCCGTAGTCATGACACAACTTATTTATATGATCGATAAAAATTGGTAACAATGAAAAAGATATTAGGAACCTCATTATTACTTTTTGGGATGGCCGCTTTTGGTCAGACCCAGGAAGACTCTCTTCAATTCAAAAAGATTTCCAATGAAATTTTAAATAACGGAAAAGGATACACCGAACTGAGAGAACTTACAAAAACCATCGGCCACCGTTTGAGTGGTTCCGAAGCTTACGAAAAATCCGTACAATGGGCTGCTCAGAAACTTCGGGATGCCGGAGCTGATAAAGTATGGCTTCAGGACGTCATGATCCCTGTCTGGGAAAGGGGCAAAGAATCTCTACACATCAAAACAGGTAACGGAAACTGGAAAAGTCTTAAAATGCTTTCTTTGGGAAATTCTGAAGGAACAGGCGGAAAGGATATTTCGGGAGAAATCATTATGGTAAAATCGATGGAAGAATATGATCAACTTCCCGCTGAAAAGGTGAAAGATAAGATTCTGTTTTTCAATTATCCTTTCAGCCAATCTTTCATAGAAACTTTCAAAGGTTATGGTGATGCAGCCAAATACAGAACAACAGCTGCTTCTTTAACCGCCAAAAAAGGAGGTAAATTTGCCATCATCCGCTCACTTTCTTCAGCTTTTGATGATGTTCCACACACAGGAGCTATGCGTTACGAAGACAAGGTTTCAAAAATCCCTGCCGTAGCTATAGGAAGTACTACAGCAGATGAACTTGAAGCTTTATTAAAAAATAAGAAAATAACAGCAAAGCTCAATTCCAATTGTGGAATGAAGGGTGAGAAGCTCTCCCACTCTGTTATTGGTGAGATCACCGGTAAAAAAGACCAGAGTGTCATCGTTGTTGGCGGCCATCTTGATTCCTGGGATGTTGGAGAAGGTGCTCATGACGACGGTGCCGGGATTGTACAGAGTATTGAAGTATTGAGAACCTTCAAAAAACTGGGAATTCAAAACAACCACACCATCAGAGTGGTCTGCTTTGCCAATGAAGAAAACGGCGTAAAAGGCGGGATACAATATGGAAAAACAGTAAAAGAAAAGAATGAAAAACATCTTTTTGCAATAGAATCTGATGCTGGAGGTTTTGCTCCACGAGGGATTGCTCTGGATATGGACGAAGCGAAAAGAAAACAGATTCAAGGCTGGTCAAAATTATTCCTGCCTTATGGAGTCTATAACTTTGAAGAAAAATTTTCAGGAACAGATCTTTATCCGTTACACGATATGGGCGTTCCTGCAGCAGAGCTAATGCCCGATTCTCAACGTTATTTTGACATTCACCACACGGAAGAAGATACTTTCGAAAAAGTGAACCGCAGAGAGCTTTTACTAGGAGCTACTGCCATGACGCAGATTATTTATATGATTGATAAAAACTGGTAATACCTGCCTGTTACATAAAAAGAGTCCATAGAAGTTCTGGCAAATCAGAATTTTTATGGGCTTTTTTAAACACAAATTGCACAAATGGTTTCACAAATGACACCAATTAATTTTATTCAATAGGAACGGACTTTAGTCCGTTTTCTAAAAAATCCCCTTCCCATGGCTTTAGCCTAAAGCTGAGTATTCTTTACGCCTTTCATAAGCCGAAAGCATAATCCAAAATTTAAAATCGTAACAGAGAGGTTAAAAACAAATATATTTAAAAATAAGCGTTTTTCTTTGTTTAAGGAAATAACAGCTTCAAAAACCTATAAAACAACAACATACATTAATTCAAAAGAAAACGTTAATAGTGAAATAATCACTTTGGCATGATATTAGCATGCATTGTATTGAGAAAAAATATAAAAAAGCACTAAGGATGAGAAAAAAGGTTTTCTGTGGATTTTCAGTTTTCCACTGATTCAAGTTCATATTGATGTATATGAATCCTTTTTTTTCTACGATGCCGTAAAAGATACGGGTACGTGATTAATTAACCCTCCGTTGATTTTTCACAGCAAGTTTGCGCCCCGTATCTAACTGGTATCACTAATAAACCACGAGTCATTTATTGATTCAAACACGATTATAAATTCCGGACTTTAAGCCCGGTATCATAATATTGAATAAACGGCAAAGTGATCACGAACCTTAGCCCAGTAAAGAAATATGCCTTTCTTTTTACCGTGATGACATTACGCTTGTTTTATTCTACCTTAATTAATGTATAACCCTTAAAATGTTAGTAATGATGAGAGCCTTTTTTGAAATGATTTTTAAGAGAAATGAAGATGCTGCGAAAATGCATATCTGGAGCTTGCTTCTGGTATTGAGTTTTGCTGCCTTTTCTGTATTGGTATACACCTTAAAACCAAGCTTTAACAGCTTAATTATATATCTGACAGCATTTGCTGCCTATATCGGCTTTGGCCTTGTATTCATCAGTTCTTTAGCGGGAACCAGTATGAAGAAAGGATCAGGCAGAAACATATAACTTTTTAATCTTTCTTTTACTGAAAAACCGCCCTTTTTGAAAGGGCGGTTTTTTATGTTTTATTCTTTAAAAATATCCTTCATCATTTTCTCAAGGAACTTCGTAGTCTCCTCCTCGACCATTTTCTCAGATTTCGCCACTAATTCTTTATGGAAAGGCTCACAACACGCTTTTATTCCAAATCCGTCGTCTGTTTTCACAAATTCCGGATGTAGATTGTGTTTTTCACATACTTCGGATTCAATTTCCTGTTTTATTAAGTCGTAGTTCAGGTCAAACATATCTTTATTTTGTTTTATAGGTGATGAATAAAGATAGAAATAATTTTCATTTACGGAAATCCGGATTTATACGGTATCTATGAGTCGTCCTAAAATAGGTTGACATAAATTAAACAATATTTAATCCGGAGAGATATTTTATTTCTTCGGATTTTTTATGCACTTTATCTGGAGTTTCCATATTAAGGCTT
>LAZY01000077.1 GCA_001013295.1 Chryseobacterium indologenes
TACTTTTGAAGAAGTTAACACACAGCAAATTAATTAATTTGCAACTATTAGGAAAGCGAAAGCTTTCCTTTTTGCATAAAAAAGGCTATCTCTTTTGAGACAGCCTCTTTATCTTTTATTTAAATTCAATGTTATTTAAATCTATAGCCTACACCTGCCTGTAAAAAGCCGATCTTCATAGGAATCATATCCGATTTATTAATTCTGATGAAATCAAAATTGTATCTTGCATCTACAAAAAACTTTTCATTGATCTTATATTCTGCTCCCAGGAAAGGGAAGATATTTAGTGTTTTTATTGAGTGAACACTGTTGTCATTGGTACTGTTGAAATTATTATCTGTTTTTACTTTAGAAGATAGATTGAAGCCTAGATTCATTCCTGCAGAAGCAGACAAATTAGGAATAAAATAATATTTTAATGAAATAGGTACCTGGATTTGATTGAACTGATATTCATAATTTGTGTTTCCCATTTCAACAAGATCTGTACCTATAACTTGGAACCAGGGATATGAATCTTTTCCTCCAAGCTGTGTATAAAGGACCTCTGCCTGTACTCCTAATTTTGGAGATAAAGATTGTTCTGCTACAATACCTGCGTAGAAATACGATTTTGAATCCAGTTGATTACCAAAAATTTGCATATTGGATAAATTATATCCTCCTTTTACACCAAAACTCATGGATTCTGAGTTCTTTGTCTGTTCCTGTGCATTGAAAATTGCTGAGAAAGCAAATGTTAAAACGAAAAAAATGTTTTTCTTCTTCATGTTTTTGAATGATTAATAGTTAAAAAAAAATCCTCCCAAAAAGAAGGATTTATTGCGGCAAAGATAATTTAAATATTTTTGATAAGGGCTATTTCACCTTAGTCCATTGCTGATTCTTTCTGAGATTTTCAAAAAACTGATAAACTTCTGAAAGCTTTTCACTACCATGTTTTCCATAATCTTCTACGTTCTTGGCAGTGCCGTCTGCAAAATTGATTCTCAGGTAAGACGTTGGCAGATCAGTGATATTTCGTTCACCATACTTATCATTCAGGGTTTTTACATTCAATCCGTCCAGTAAACCAATCAGTTTGTTGTAATCTTCTTCTTTTATCGTTCCTTTGAACGTTCCTTCACGGGGCTTGGAGAATTCATCTTTTGAAGGCTTATCGGTAAAATTAAAGTGCTCTGCTTCAAAAACAGCAGTTTTGTCCGGGTTGATCGTTATTTTAAAAACAGGGCAGAATCCAAAACATGGGGTGGCTTCATATTCGATCTTAGAATATTTTGAATCTACTTTCTGAGAAGTACAGGAGAACAATAATACAAATGTACAAAGGCTTAATAAATATTTCATAGCTTATATTTCGGAGAGTCTTTCAATAATTGTTCCAATTAGCAATAGGCGACTGCCATTAACAAAAAAAGAGAAGCATTATTGCTCCTCTTTATTGTATTTTATCGATCATGTTTTTATCCATGCAGATGTTTCCAGATCGTATCTTTCAGTTCTACAAGACCTTCGCCTGTTACTCCTGAGAAGAACAAAGGTTTTTTGTTCTCAGGGAATTCAGCGGAAACTTCCTTCTTCAGTTCATCATCCAGAAGATCGGATTTCGAAATGGAAATAATAAAGTCCTTATCCAAAAGTTCAGGGTTGTATTCCTTAAGCTCGTTTTCCAGAATTTTAAACTCCTGGAAGTGATCCTCAGAATCGGCTGGGATTAAGAATAAAAGGATAGAATTTCTTTCAATATGTCTAAGGAATCTGTGTCCCAATCCTTTTCCTTCCGCTGCACCTTCAATAATTCCCGGAATATCAGCCATTACAAAAGATTTGTAATTTCTGTAATCTACAATTCCAAGATTGGGAGTTAACGTGGTAAAAGCGTAATTGGCAATTTTAGGTTTCGCCGCAGAAACAGATGCTAAAAGTGTAGATTTTCCGGCATTTGGGAATCCTACCAATCCTACATCTGCCAGAATTTTAAGCTCAAAGACAATATAACCTTCTTCACCAGGAAGACCCGGTTGTGCATATCTTGGCGTCTGGTTGGTAGAAGATTTGAAGTGCTCATTTCCCAGACCTCCTTTACCACCTTGCATCAGGATGATCTCCTGCTGATCTTCCATGATCTCACCGATGATTTCACCTTCTTCATTCTTAGCAATCGTTCCCACCGGAACATCAATATAAACATCAGCTCCGTAAGCTCCGGTCAGCTGGTTTTTTCCTCCGTTTTCACCACGTTCTGCTTTTACGTGACGGGTGTATCGAAGGGGAAGTAAAGTCCACTCATTCGCATTTCCTCTCATGATGATATGACCTCCACGACCTCCGTCGCCTCCGTCCGGACCACCTTTAGGAATATACTTTTCACGGCGAAGGTGGGCAGAACCAGCACCTCCGTGTCCGCTTTTACAATGGATCTTTACGTAATCTACAAAGTTTGACATAATTTTTAGGGTTTAGGCCTTAGGGGTTAGGGAATAGATATTTAACTATGCTAAATCCTAATCCCTAAATCCTAAATCCTTATTTAATTTTCTCTACCTCAGCGAAAAGTTTCTGGGAAATTTCATCAATTTCTCCTACACCGTTTACCTCTACATATTTTCCCTGCTGCTTATAAAGTTCGGCTACCTCTGCTGTTTTAGCGTAATATTCTTTAATTCTGTTTTCGATGATCTCTACATTGCTGTCGTCTGATCTTCCGCTGGTTTCCCCTCTTTTCAGAAGTCTGTCAACCAAAATTTTGTCCTCTACTACCAAAGCAAGACAAAGATCAATTTTGTCATTCAGCTCTTCCTTAACGATTTTTTCCAAAGCTTCTGTCTGAGCAGTAGTTCTTGGGTATCCGTCAAAAATAAAACCATTGGTATCCGTAGGTTTTCTGATCTCGTCGATCAGCATATCTGTTGTTACCTGATCCGGAACCAATTCTCCCTTATCGATATATGACTTAGCCAGTTTTCCAAGTTCAGTATCATTTTTCATATTGTATCTGAAAAGATCACCGGTTGAAACCTGTTTTAAATTGAATTTCTCGATTAGATTCTGAGCTTGTGTTCCTTTTCCACTTCCTGGAGGGCCGAACAGAACAATGTTTATCATAATGTTGATTCGCTGCCAGCAATTGACATGTTGCTTCGGGCTCTTGGCTTTAAGCGGCTTGCTTTTTTGCTTTTAGCTTTTTTAAGTTAATATTTTACTTTTTTTAGATATTTATTTTTAAAAGCTAATAGCCATAAGCTAGAAGCTAATAGCCATTTTAATGGTTGATTTGTCCGTCTGCTAGTTGGTAAAGATTACGTAGGTTTCTTCCTAATTCATCATAATCCAATCCATAGCCAAGTACAAATTTGTTGGGAATCTCCTTTCCGATATAATCCAGCTTGAAATCTTTCTTATAGATCTCAGGTTTCAGTAAGAAACTCGCCAGCTTTACAGATTTAGGACGTTGGGTTTCCTTGAAGTATTTGAAAAGACTTTCAACCGTATTACCTGTATCTACGATGTCTTCCACAAGAATGATATGACGGTCTTTTACATCTTTAGTAAGCTCCATTTTCTGATAAACGATTCCTGTAGATTCTGTTCCTACATAAGAACTCATTTGAATGAAGGCAATTTCGCACTCACCCGGATAATACTTTAAAAGATCTGAGAAGAACATGATGACCCCATTCAAAACGCCAATGAAAACAGGAACTTCATCCTTGTAATCTTCATAAATTCTTAACGCTGTCTCTTTTACAATTTCCTGAATTTCGGCATCCTCTAAATAAGGAACGAAAGTTTTGTCGTGAACTTTAATGCTTTCCATAAAATTTTTAGTAGGTGGCAAAGTTACGGATTTTTGATTTTTGAATAAAATCTTTTTGTGTTTAATCCGGGATTTATACTATCTTTGTTCTTTCAAAACCCATAAATACAGACATGTAGGATATAATTTCTTTCAGCTTTCATCCAACGATAACCAAAGAGTTGTCGGTGTTTAACCATTATTAAGAAAGAAATCATGATTTTACTACATCATATATCCTTTGGGTTTCCGGGAGGAAATCTGCTATTCAATCATATCAATTTAACAATACAACCGCACACCAAATCTGCTTTGGTGGGAAGCAACGGCATGGGAAAATCGACCCTGCTGAAAATAATGGCTGGGGAATTACAGCCTTTAGACGGAAATATCAATATACAGGGCGATATTTTCTATGTTCCGCAAATGTTTGGAAACTTTAATGATCAGACCATTGCCGAATGTCTGCAAATAGATCAGAAATTACTTGCGCTCCAAAAAATTACAGAAGGAGAAGTAGATCAGGTCTATTTTGATCTGTTAAATGATGACTGGGAGATCGAAGAACGTTGTCAGAATGCTTTACAACATTGGGGACTAGAAGGATTTGAACTGAGCGATAGGCTTGAAAGCTTAAGTGGCGGTCAGAAGACAAAAGTTTTTCTGGCAGGTATTCAGATCAGTCAGCCTGAAATAATCATTCTGGATGAACCCACAAACCATCTGGATCTCGAAGGGCGAAAATTATTATATAATCTTATTGAGACCACAGCTGCTACCGTTGTCATTGTAAGCCATGACCGGACATTGCTGAATCTTGTGGATACGATTTTTGAACTGAGCAATCAGGGAATTTCGACATACGGCGGTAATTATGACTTTTATGCCGAACAAAAAGAGGTCGAAAATGAAGCATTGCAAAACGATATTCATGCTAAAGAACGGGCATTGAAAAAAGCCAGAGAAAAAGAACGCGAAACATTGGAAAGAAAGCAAAAGCTTGATGCAAGAGGGAAGGGAAAGCAGGAAAAATCCGGTGTAGCGAGAATTATGATGAATACGCTGCGGAATAATGCCGAGAAAAATTCTTCGAAATTAAAATCCGTACACGCAGAGAAAATCAATGATATTTCCGGGGATTTGCGGGATTTGCGGTCGTCCGTGAGAAATGCGGATCAGATGAAAGTGAATTTTGATGACTCGAATCTGCATTCCGGAAAAATTCTGATTTCGGCAACAAAAATTAATTTTCAATACCTTGAAGATAATCTTTGGAAAGAAAATCTCAATCTTGAAATCAGAAGTGGCGACAGAATTTCCATTAAAGGAGCGAACGGTTCAGGGAAAACTACGTTGATCAAATTGTTGTTGGGAGATTTGCAGCCTTCCTCTGGGAATATTTCAAAATCAGATTTTCAAACCATTTATATTGATCAGGAATATTCTTTGATTGATAAAAATGCGACGGTTTATGCTTTTGCCCAACAGTTCAATGATAATGCATTGCAGGAATCTGGGGTGAAAACATTGTTGTCAAGATTTTTATTCGGAAAAGAAACCTGGAACAAACAATGTGATGTTCTGAGTGGGGGAGAACGCCTGCGCCTTCTGCTGTGTGGACTTTCTATCAGTAATAAGGCTCCCGACATGATTATTCTTGATGAACCAACGAATAATTTAGACCTTCAGAATGTAGAGATCCTTACCAATTCTATTAAAGATTATCACGGAACTTTGCTGGTGATTTCACATGATGAGGTTTTTCTGGGAGAAATTGGGGTCGACAGGGAAATAAGGTTGGAATAATTTGTTTCCCACAGATTACACAGATGTTTATGTATTATTTTTTATTCGTCTGATCTGGAAAATCTATAAGATATTATAGCTCATTTCAATATTTTGTCAATTCAATAGGAGCGGGCTTTAGCTCGCTTTACCATAAAAGATTAAATTCAATGGGCTTTAGCCCAAACCTAAAAATATCCCGGAAATAACTTCCGGGATATTTTATATCGATCAATTCAAAAAATTATTTCTTCGTTTTCTTGATAGCATCAAGGTAAATTTTCCTGATACTGTTCTTTTCCTCTTTTTCACTGATGCTATCAAGTGCAGGAAGTAGTATCTTATTGTGCTTCGTTTTCATTTTCAAAATTTCACCCAATGCAAATGCTGCACTCCAACGTACAACGGTTCCTTCGTGTTCTGTATTGGCCAGAAGGTTGGTAATGGCTTCATTTAATTTTTCAGGAAATAAATGAGCGGTATTGGCAATGACTTTGGCACTTTCCCATTTTATTCTGGGCGCTTTTTCAGTAAGGGTATTAGTCACAAATGAGAATACGGCTTCATCCGCTACACCGGGATTGTGCTTCGTTGCATATTCCATAGCTTCTACGCAGGTACCTTTTACAGGATCCTTTGATTTTTCAGCAAAAGCAATGAGTTCATCAGTCGGTAGGGAAGTGTCGAGAATCCATTGGCTGATGATCTCTGTTTTTTCTTTTGCTTTCGTAGCCTTGTCTTTAAAAAGTTCTTCTATGGTCATTGTGATTAATTTTGATTTTTCCAGCGTTCTAATTTAGGAATTCCTTTCGAAAATAAACCGGCCAGAAATGCTTTGATGTCTCTGTAAACCGTTCTGATGCTGATTTCATATTTCTCTGCAATATAATCAGCGGTTACAAATTTTTTAGATTGTAGAGTAGTGAGTACAGAAATAAGCCTGTCGATTCTGTTCATTGTTTAGACATAAAGGTCAAATTTATAAAAATAATGAATACCTGATTATATAAGGACAATTACTGGAGTCAGAATTGTTCTGACGAATGTGAGGTAAGCTAAAAGCTATACTATTTCAGAGATCATTTTGCCTGACGGATCGCGTCCAGAATGATTTCCATCTTTTGATCGATTTCATACTCACCGGATAATTCAATATAAGGAACTTTTACCTTGGAAAGCCACTCACGATGGGCATTTAAAGTCCTGTTGGCAATGCCTGTATCATAATCATAGTCCTTTGCCCATCTCATAAACTCCTCAAACTTTTCTGCTCTTTCCGGATTGATGATGATTTCATCACCATATCTTTCGTATTCTCTTTTTCTGAGTCTTTCCAGTCTTATTTCAGGAGGGAGGTAGAGAAAAACAATGAGATCAAATGCAGGGAAAATATTTTCACCCCAATGGATTATCGAACCTCCGAAAATCCAGTTCGGAGTACGATGAAGAATATCAGATGCTTTTTGATTCCTGATTTCAGAGTTCTGCTTTTCAGTAAAAGGAATTTCTGTTTTAAGCCAGAAAAAATCATCACTGTCAAAGTAGTCAATATTGAGTTGTTCAGATAATGCTTTTCCCAATGTCGTAACCCCGGAACCGGACGCCCCGAAAATGTGTATTCTCATGACTTTAAATTTATAAATCTGTGAAATCTCCTTAATCTGCGAGAGCTTATAAAAAAACTTTTAAATTCTCGCAGATTAAGGAGACCCCGCAGATGTTTGTGGTAGTAATGTTGCTAAGAATGTTTCAAAATCCAATCATAAATTCCACTCAATACCTCTTCCCGTATTTCCTCATTCAGGATCTCATGACGCATATCCGGATAAATTTTGACTTCCACATCCTGGAAGCCATCAGTTTTTAAATGATTAACTGTGTACATTACTCCTTTCCCAAAATCACCAATCGGGTCATTCTGCCCGCTTACAAATAACAAAGGAAAGGATTGAGAAATAGGTGCTGCCCAATTTCTTGCCGTAGCTTTTTTATAGATCGTAAATAAAGTATAAAAAGCATTATGAGTAAATGGAATTCCGCAAAGTTCATCCTGCTCAAAAGCTTTTCTGTTCTTCGGATTCACACTCAGCCAACTGGTATCACTGAAATCTTTATCTTCTTTAAAATGCTTATTGTTGACCTTAGTGAAAACGGAATTTAAAAAAGTGCGGTGACGGGGAGCAATGGTATTGGCTAATGACAAATAGCCTCTTAATAAATTGATTCCAGGTAATGGTCCTCCTGTTCCGGTAATAATTGCTCCGGCAAATTTACTACTTGCCTTTTGCAGAAGACAACGGGTCACAAAAGACCCCATAGAATGTCCCATAATAAAATGCGGAACATCAGGATACTGTTCTGCAAGATGATCAGCCATCATTTCTGCATCTGAAATAAGCCTTTCGTCCGGTTTCTCAAGTTGGAAAAATCCAATCTCTTTTCTATCTTTTACAGATTTTCCATGTCCCAAATGATCATAGGTCAATACAGCAATTCCATGATTGGCAAAATATTCTGCAATTTCTGAGTACCTACCACTGTGTTCCTGCATGCCGTGGACGATGAGTAGGGTGGCTTTTGCTGTTTCCGGAGAGAATTGGGTGTAGAAGAGCTGGGACTCGCTGTTTATTTTTGATGGAAGGTAGGTTGATATAGGGGATAGGGACATAGGAATGTGCTTTAAATTACATATCGACATATAAAATTTTTGACTTTATAAAATAAAGTTATTGAGTTTTATTTTCTTTTATAATGTATTGATTGGTTAAAAAATCAAGAATATTTGTACCACTGGAATCTTCCATGTTTAAATCTTTAGGAGAAACATGAGGTGTTGGCCAAATCATATAAATATTTTCAAAGGTTAAAATTTTTGAGTCTTGAATTTGTTCAACAAATGGATCTTGTTTTGGATTCTTATTATTATACATAAAGGCTAAAGAACTGGCTATTATGTCCGAAATCTGGATGTTAATCTCTTGTTCAGAGCCGGTAAGGCTTAATTTATTTATTTGAGTAGGAAAGGTTATTGTTCTTGAACCATATCCAATTCTTTGAATTGGAATTTCTAAACTTTTAACAAATTCAATATACTCGCTGTAATGTTCTATCTGTTTAGAGTTGTCACATATTACATCAAATTTATTTTTCAAATTATTATACCAATGATTACATAAAACGAAAAAACAAGAAATTGTCAAATCTATTGTGAATTTATCGACATTATCTAGGATTGAATGAATTGATTCTTCACTTTTAAGAATCGGTGATATGAGTTTTTTGTAACCATCATCAATACTATTAAATAATTCTTTCGCTGTTTTGTAAAAAGTATCAATTGAATTTTGATCTTTTACCCTAATCATTGTGATGAAACAGTTGAGTAAATTGTCATAAATAGTTTTATCCCAGAAAAAGTTTCCAAAATAAAAAATGCAATTTGTCCATTGTATATTCAATCCATATTTATAAATGTCAATTTCATTATCAAACATTACTGGTTCTATTAGTTGATCTACTATTTGACCTACTGTTGCTAACTCTTTGTGTGCGACATAAATGGCTATTCTTTCTTGGTTTATTAATTCGTGATTTAATAACTTAATTATTGATTCTCTACCTTTGGGAGAGTTTTTTAGTTTTACAAAATGTAATTCTTTGTTATCATCAAATAAATCAAACAATATTTTGCATTCTTCAGGAGTGTAATTATTGGAACATAATATAAATGTTTTTTGGTCTTGATTTAATAAGTCTGCTCCTGTATTTCCAGCTTCGTCAAAGTATATTTTTTGCATATGATTATATTTATAATTTATTTATAGTAAATATAGTATATTATTAAATATAGTGTTCAACCTCATGATTTTCACCCCACCTTAAAATAAATATCCCCTATAATTTGGCCGTCATTTTTTTTAAAAGTAATTTTGCATGAATCTAAAAACAAATGTAAAATATGTCAACTTATGTAGTTGTAGGTCTTCAGTACGGAGATGAAGGCAAAGGAAAAATCACGGATGTTTTATCAGCAAAATCGGACTATGTAGTGCGTTTCCAGGGTGGAGACAACGCTGGTCACACGGTTTATGTGGGAGATGAAAAATTCGTTCTACACCTTCTTCCTTCAGGAGTTCTTCAATGCAAAGGGAAATGTATCATTGCGAACGGAGTAGTGGTAAACCCTAAATCTTTCATTAAAGAAGTTGGTCAGATCGAGAGCAAAGGCTTGAGAACAGATCACATTTTTATCAGCAGAAGAGCGCATGTGATCATGCCTTACCACATCCTTTTGGATACTTACCGTGAAGAGGAACACGGAGGAACTCAGATTGGAACTACCAAAAAAGGAATCGGACCTTGCTATGAAGATAAAATTGCAAGAGTTGGAATCAGAATGGTAGACCTTTTAAATCCTGAGATTTTAAGAGACAAAATTGAGAAAAACTTAAAAGTTAAGAACTCTCTTTTTGAAAAATATTACGGAAAGCCGACATTAGACGTTGAAGAAATTTACAACGAATATTTAGAAATCGGAAAACAACTTCAGGACAGAATCGTTGATACTGAATTAGAGCTTAACGAGGCGATCAGAGACGGTAAAAACGTTTTATTCGAAGGAGCACAGGCATTAATGCTTGATATTGACTTCGGAACATATCCATACGTAACTTCTTCTTCTCCATCTACAGGAGGAGTGTGTTCAGGAGCAGGGGTTCCGCCAACATCACTTCAAAACTTAATCGGTGTTGCTAAGGCATACTGTACAAGAGTTGGAAACGGACCTTTCCCATCAGAATTAGATAACGAATTGGGAGAAAGCATCAGACAGATTGGTGGTGAGTTCGGGGCGACTACTGGTAGACCAAGAAGAACAGGTTGGTTAGATCTTGTTTCTTTAAAGCATGCTTGTATGATCAACGGAATCAACAATCTTGTTATCACTAAGCTTGACGTTCTTACAGGAATTGAAAACCTGAAAGTAGTAACGCATTATAAAACTGAAGACGGAAAAATCATCGATTATTTCACTTCTTCAACAGAAAAATTATACAACTACGAGCCAATCTATCAGGATTTACCAGGTTGGAGCGAAGACATTACCAAAGCAAGAAGCTATGATGAACTTCCTGACAATGCTCAGAAATACATTGAGTTTATCGAGCAATATTTAGGAATCAACGTATATTTGGTTTCTGTAGGTCCTGAGAGAAGTCAGAACATCATCAGAAAAGAATTATTCTAATATTCTTAGACTATATAAAAAGAGAGCCTCAGTTTTGAGGCTCTCTTTTTTGTCTTTATGTTGTGGAAGGGTGCAAGATTTAAACCTTATTTTTTGAAACGCAAAGAAAAAAGATTTGAATGTTTTATTTTAGGGAGCTAAGAAGGGCGACTTCGCCGCTGATGAAGTTTCATGGATATGCATTCGCTTAGCAAGAATCAATGAAATTGATTCCACTCTTTGCTCCCTTAAAATAGTATAGGGTAAAACATAAACTTTGCGTGAACAAAATTCAGCATGATCAAAATGTATTATTTATTCAAGACTTTCTCTACAACTTGAATAACTGATTTATAAGCATCAGTGAAAATCACGGAACTTAAATTTCAGAACTTTCATATTATAGAAATCTCTTATCTTTAAATATTAATTTTGAATCAGATGGAAAATAATAAAGTGCCTCAACGTATCCTGGACAATATTGTAATCAGTCTGTATTTTACGATTGCATATGCTGTTTTAATAATTGTTTATTTAGGACTGCCGATTAGTGTGTCCTCTGATTTTTTATTAATAATATTTATTGCCTGTAGTTTATTATTCAGCACAGCTGCTATTTATTTTGCTGTTAAAAGTTATAAGAAAGCAAAAGTGAGTTCAATTATTCTGATCATTGTAAACTCTTTGGCATTATTAATCCCACTGATTCTTTTACTGATGATTTTTACATAAAGAACCAATTTAAACAACCTCAATTCGTACTAAGTGAAGATTTCATGATTTAGTTGACATCACGATTACAAAGATTTTACCCAAACCAGAAGAAATATTCTCAAAAGTATTTTACTTACAAAGGCAGCGTTTAGACTGTTGCTGAACAGAGTGCCTTCGCGATCGGAAAATAAAATATACATATTGGTATGCCTTTGTGAACATCGCGTTAATGAAATATATAGAGTTTGATACTGTTTTATCCTCAAAACAATGGTTTGTAAGATTTTAGGTGATATAATTGGTTGATTTTTAAAAATTTAATCGACTAGGCTTGAAACTTTCTTCTTTTTAGGGTCCTATCATATTTTTCTTTTTTAACTTTTTTAAAAATAGGTTGGTTTTACCAATATATCTTAAACTCTAAAATGTTAAATTTTATACTTTATCATAAAATTTTCTAATATTATGTTGTTTTGATAATTTTTTGGCAGATCTTTTGATATTGAAACATTGCTTATCGATAAGAACTAACGAACTAATAATCATTTTTTTTTAACAGTTTAAATAGTAGTAGTGATGAAACAACAGAATCAAAACCAGGAATTTCGTTTCAACGAAGTTCTCTTTGAGCACCGTAACAGGGAATACGGAGCCTATGTATTAAGAACCGAATCAGATAGAATATTAACCAAAGCACTTTTTATAGGAGCCAGTTTAATGGCAGCGGTGTCGATTACACCGTTTGTGGCTTCCGTATTAAAATCAGATGTAGTAGTGGATAGAATCAAGGATAATGGCGAAAGACGAATAATGAAAATTGTCGAGCCACCTGAAAAAGATCCTCCTGCGCAGATTGTAAAACCAGCCACTCCGCCTCCAGCTGTAAAAACTTATGATGCTACAGTGCCGGAGCCAAAAGCGATTGTTACTAACGAGAAAAAAGAAGTAGAGGACAAAACAAATGCTGTAGCAAGTGTACAAACATCAAAAGGTGAAGATGCTAAAACAGATGCTTATATTCCGATTGTTCCTCGTACCATCGGGGGAGATGGGCCGGTTGTAAAAACTCAGCCGGTGATTTCCGATCCGGTGGATAAAAATAAAATTGCAGAAGCTGGAGAATTAGGCTCTGAAGCTAATTTCACAGGAGGAATAGACTCTTTCAGAAATAAAGTAATGAACAATTTTGACGGTTCAGGATTTGAATCAGAAGATTTGGTAAAAACAACAGTAACCTTTATTGTAGAAATGGACGGTACGATTTCAGGGGTAAAAGCTAATGGAACCAATGCCGATTTTAATAATGAGGCAATTAGAACAATCAAATCAATCTCAAACAAAGGAAAATGGATTCCTGCCAAAAACAAAAAAGGCGAATTCGTAAGAAGTTATTTCAAATTTCCGATTTCTATGAAGTTTGATTAATTGTTCAGAAAACAATTTTTAATAGTTATCCACAAAGAATTTTTTTTGTGGATAATTTTTTTTATCGTTAAAATGCTTATTAACAGTATTTTAACTCATTTTTGATTTTCCCCATTCATCGGGAGCAAAGAAAAAAGTGTATTTTTGAAACTTAAAGTTCGAATAATGGCAAAAATCATAGGTATTGCTAATCAGAAAGGAGGTGTTGGTAAAACAACCACCGCTGTAAATTTGGCAGCAGCATTAGGAGTGTTGGAAAAAAGAATATTAATCATTGACGCTGATCCTCAGGCAAATGCTACATCCGGTCTGGGTGTTGAGGATGTTCAGTACTCTACATATAATCTTTTAGAGCACAGTGCAGATACAAGACTTTGTATCAAAAGAACTGCGACTCCGAACCTGGATATTATTCCGTCACATATCGACCTGGTAGCTGCGGAAATCGAATTGGTAGATAAAGAAGATCGTGAGTATATGCTGAAGAAAGCATTGGCAAGCGTAAGAGATGATTATGACTATATCATTATCGACTGTGCACCGAGTTTAGGTCTTATTACCGTGAATGCCCTTACTGCGGCAGACTCAGTAATTATTCCGATTCAGTGTGAGTACTTTGCATTGGAAGGATTAGGAAAGCTTCTGAACACCGTAAAAAATGTTCAGAAAATCCACAATAAAGATCTTGGAATAGAAGGGCTTCTTCTTACAATGTATGACAGCAGACTAAGACTGTCTAATCAGGTAGTGGAAGAAGTAAACTTACACTTCCCTGAAATGGTCTTTGAAACCATCATCAGCAGAAACGTAAGATTGAGTGAAGCACCGAGTTTCGGAGAAAGTATCCTGAACTATGACGCCGAAAGTAAAGGAGCCGTTCAGTACATTCAGTTGGCTGAAGAAGTTCTTTTGAAGAACGAAAATTTAGTAAAGAATTAAATTAATAATAAATGGCCAATAAGTGAATGCTGGTCATCACTTATCCAACATCATTTATATCTATGAAGGACAAAAAAAGAGCTATGGGACGCGGCTTGGGCGCCATTTTAAGTGCAGAATCCAAAGCAACTGTCAATTCAGCTACCGATGAGGGAGCAGATAAGTTTGTGGGGAATATTGTGGAAGTTGCGCTTGAAGATATTTATCCGAACCCGACGCAGCCGAGAACTTATTTTGATGAAAAAGCATTAAACGAACTTGCACAGTCTATCAAAAACTTAGGCGTGATCCAGCCGATTACCTTGAGGAAAGACGGTGAGAAGTTTGAAATCATATCCGGGGAAAGACGTTACAGAGCAACTAAAATTGCTGGTTTAACGACTATTCCTGCCTATATCCGTTTAGTAAACGATCAGGAACTTCTTGAGATGGCTCTTGTTGAAAACATCCAGAGAGAAGACCTTGATGCTATTGAAATCGCTTTGACGTACCATAGACTTTTGGAGGAGATCGGTCTTACTCAGGAAAACCTGAGCCAAAGAGTAGGAAAGGATAGAAGTACAATCACCAACTCGATAAGATTATTGAGACTGAATCCGGATATTCAGAATGCCATCCGAAGCGGAGAGATTTCTGCAGGACACGGAAGAGCAATCATCAGTCTTGAAAGCGAAGAAGATCAGCAGGTTTTATTCGATCTGATCATCAAAGAAAAACTAAACGTTCGTCAGGCAGAGCAGGCTGCTGCTGCATTGAAGAATCCGAAGTCTCCGGCTGCAAAAAAAGCAAGTGTGGAGCTTTCCAATAATTATAAAAAAGCCCAGAAGACCATTGCTGATATATTAGACGTAAAGGTAGAAATCAAAACTTCTGGAAATGGTAAAAAAGGTAAAATTGTTCTGGACTTCAAAAATGAAGAAGAGCTGGAATATATTTTATCCCATATTAAATAATGAAGAAAATATTTTTCACATTTTTCTTGTGTATTGCTGCATTAGCTTACTCACAAGTTAAACCTATCGATACCGTTCGGATGCAGGCTCCTCCGAAAGAGGAACCCCGTGTGGTAAAGCCAAGCAAAACTGAAGCAAAGATCATTGAAGATTTGGAAAAAGCCAATGGTCCTACAAAGAAGACCGTAAAGCTGAATCCTACCAGAGCTGGTTTATATTCAGCAGTTTTACCGGGATTGGGTCAGTTCTATAATAAAAAATACTGGAAGATTCCTATCGTTTGGGGAGCTGTGGGAGCAGGAGTAGGTATTGCAGTATGGAATGACAACCAATACAGAAAGTATCGTGAATATTATGTGGCTAAACTTAACGGGACACCTAATGAGTTCGTAGACAGTCACCCATGGCTGGATAAAAGAGCTTTGGGAAATGCTCAGGACAGGTCCAAAAGACAAAGAGACTATGCCATTGCCATTACAGGATTGATCTATATTCTGAACATCGTAGATGCGGTAGTAGATGCCCATCTTTACGAAAGCCGCCACGATCCGGATCTGAGTTTCAAACCATCACTTATTCAGGATCAGTATGGATATGATACCCCGAAAACAGGGTTTAGTTTAAGTTATAGATTTTAGTATACAACACAGACGTACAATTCTTTAGGAATAGTATC
Source organism: Chryseobacterium indologenes (assembly GCA_001013295.1). GTDB lineage: Bacteria > Bacteroidota > Bacteroidia > Flavobacteriales > Weeksellaceae > Chryseobacterium > Chryseobacterium indologenes_B. The sequence continues at coordinate 15,516 of LAZY01000077.1, forward strand.
GCATTAAAAAATAAAAAGATTATATGAAAATAGCATTAGTCGGTTACGGTAAAATGGGTAAGATCATTGATGAGATCGCACAGAAAAGAGGTCATGAAGTAGTTGCCCGTCTGAAAGAAACCCCAACTGCTGAAAATCTTAATAATCCGGATGTTGTGATTGAATTCTCTTTGCCGGAAGTTGCATTTGATAACATCAAAGCCTGCCTTGAAAATAAAATTCCGGTTATCTGCGGAACGACAGGATGGCTGGATAAAAAAGCCGAAATAGAAAAACTGGCTGTTGAAAATGATACAGCATTCCTATATGGTTCAAACTTTAGTTTAGGCGTAAACCTGTTTTTTGCTTTAAACGAAAAGCTTGCTGACCTGATGAAAAACGTAGATGAATATTCTTGCCAGCTGGAAGAAATTCACCATATCCATAAAAAAGATGCACCTAGCGGGACTGCAATTTCCATCGCAGAAGGCATCATCCAGAACAATCCGAAATTTGATGCATGGAAACTTGAAGAAACAGAAGGGCATCAGCTTGGAATCTTTGCCGTACGTGAAGATGAAGTTCCGGGAACCCACAGCGTATATTACAGAAGCGAAGTAGATGAAATTGAGATCAAGCATACTGCGTTCAACAGAAACGGGTTTGCATTAGGAGCTGTAGTGGCTGCCGAGTGGATCAGAGATAAAAAAGGGAACTTCGCAATGAAAGACGTTTTGGGACTCTAATTTGTAACAAATTCTGTAAATTGCAGACAAATAAACAGGATAATGATGAATAGTGAATTGTAAATAGCGAACAGCTGTGATCATTTATTACTCATCATTTGTCATTTATATCATAAGAATAGGCACAAAAATTTATGAATTATTTTTTAACTTATACAGTGTATGTCCTCATTTTATCCGTATTGATGGGGATTTCATCCTGGAAGATGTTCAAGAAAATGGGGTATAGCCCTTTATTGGCTTTTATCCCTTTCTATAACTATTTCATTATTCTGAAAGAAACAAAACATCCGAAATGGTGGGCTATTTTGTCTTACCTTCCGATCGTAGGACCGATCATGATGTCTGTTTTTCACCTTTACTTAGTGAAGAAGTTTGGAAAAACACTTTTCAAAGACCAGATTCTTACTGTGATTCTGCCGTTTATTTATATGGCGGTGATCAACTATTCGAAAGATTTAGAATTAGAAGATGAAAATGCAAACGAACTGTTCCTTACAGACGAAGAGAAAAATGACAAAAAGAAAGATACCTTTATCGGATCTATTACTTTTGCAGTCGTTTTTGCAACCATCATTCACGTTTTTGTAACCCAGCCGTTCGGAATTCCTACAGGATCTATGGAAAGAACATTATTGGTGGGAGACTTCCTTTTCGTCAACAAATGGAGCTACGGATACAGATTGCCGATGCGTCCAGTTGCGATCCCGTTCCTTCAGGGAACCATTATGGATACAGGACAGAAAGGAAACCCTAAGGATGACCCGAAATCTTATGTAGACGGAGTAAAATTACCTTATACAAGAATATTACAATTCAATAAGCCGCAAAAAAATGACGTAGTTGTTTTCAACTATCCTCAGGATTCTGTGCATACAGCAATCGATAGAAAAGATCCATACGTAAAAAGATGTGTGGCTACAGCAGGTGATACTTTCGAAATGAGAGCCGGAAGACTTTTCGTGAACGGAAAACCTGAAACAGTTCTTGGAGATCAGGAAGTACAGCACAGATATATTGTAACAACCGATAGCCAACTGGATATACCTACTTTATACAAAGCTTATGGATTTCTACCTGTTCAGGAGGTACAGCAGAACGGAGGCTATATTTACGGTTTCCAGGGCTTAACGGATAAGATTGCTAAAGAAATCAAGGAGCTTCCTCATGTGATTGATATGAAAGAAGAAGTTTCAGCAAAAGGAGAGGCAGCTATTGCTTATAGAGACGAAGCTAAAACTAGAATTGATACCACTCAGTCTATTTTCCCGGTTAATAAACCTTGGAACCAGGATTGGTATGGTCCGGTTAGAATTCCTAAAAAAGGAGATGTTGTCGCAATCAACAAAGAAACACTTCCTATGTACAGATGGATTATCTCTGAATATGAACATAACAGTTTAACAGAAAAAGATAATCAGATCTTCATCAACGGTAAACCAGCATCCAGCTACACGATCCAACAGGATTATTATATGATGGTAGGGGACAACAGAGATGCATCATTGGACGCAAGATTCTTTGGTTTTGTTCCGGAAGAGAATATCGTCGGAAAACCAATGTTTACATGGATGAGTCTTCAGGGAGCATTCTCTGACAGCAGTTCTTCCTATCAGGCGCCATTCAAGATCCGTTGGGATAGAATGTTTAAAGCAACCAATACAGGAGAGGCTAACAAAACTTCTTACTGGTGGATTGCAGCAATGATTCTTATTTTGTTCTTCGGATGGGAATACTTTGTGAAATTATTCAGAAAGAAAGATACGGAAAACGACTAATAGATAAAATTAAACTTAAAATAGAATGAAGTATTTGAAAAAATACTTCATTTTTGCATTATGAATATGAAGAATGTATTATTGCCGGCATTTTATATGCCCCCAATTTCATGGTTTTCAGTGTTTTTAGATGCTGAAAACGAAATTATATTTGAACAGTTTGAACATTTTCCTAAACAAACCTATAGAAACAGAGCGAATATCTATGGGGCCAATGGAAAACTTTCATTGATCATTCCTATGAACCATAATGGAAAGAGAGAAATGAAAGACATCGAAATCTCATACACAGAAGACTGGAGAACCCTTCACTGGAAGTCGATCAAGACAGCTTACCAAAGCTCACCTTATTTTGAGTACTATGAAGATAAATTCAGAAAGATCTTTGATTTGAAAGAAAAATTTCTTTTGGATTTTAACCTTAAAGGATTAGAAGTAATCCAACAGGTACTTAAAACAGAAAAGGCACACTCTTTGAATGAAGAATATATCAAAAATCCGGACGGAATCAATTTAAGAGAAAAATTCTCGGCAAAACATCCCTCAGAATTTGAAATGGAGGAATATTACCAGACTTTCTCAGATAAATTAGGATTTCAGAAAGATTTATCGGTCTTGGACCTTATTTGTAACAAAGGCCCTGAATCGCTTGCTTATATAAAAAAAGTAAAACAGTCATAGCAGTATATACTCCCTGTCAAGGAAATTTTCAACCGTAAAACAGAAAAATGATACTGATTGTATATGACTTAAATTAAATATCAATATATGAAACGCCTGTGGCAAATTTTGACACATAGAATCTGAAATAAGGGGTTTCATTAGACTAATTAGATAATAATAAAAATATACGAATGAAAAAGGTATTATTAGCTGCAGTTTTTTTAGCAGGTTTTAATCTCTCCTTTGCACAGGAGTCTAAAGCTAAAAGTATTGACCCCAATGAAGATAAAGATCTGATGACCTGGTATCATAAAGATTTTGCCACTTCAAAAGTATACGGTGTAAATACAGCAAACGCTTATAAATATTTAGAATCCAAAGGTCTGAAACCTAAAACCATTATCGTTGGAGTTTTAGACAGTGGGGTACAGGTAGATCATCCGGGATTGGTAAAGAATATATGGACCAATCCTAATGAAATTCCGGGAAATGGAAAAGATGATGACGGAAACGGATACATCGATGATATACATGGATGGAACTTTATAGGAGGAAAAAACGGAGATATTGGTATCGACAATATGGAGGTGACGAGAGTGGTTGCTAAGTACAAACCGATCTTCGAAGGTCCTGATTCTACAAAGAATAAAGCCAATCAGGCTAAGATGAAGGAGGAATTTGACATGTACATGAAGGCTAAAGATCTTTTCAGCAAAAAAAGTATTGAAGCCAAGCAAAACTTCAGAACCTATTCTATGCTGAATGAGTTGATTCCTAATATGGTAAAACTGTTGGCAGGAAAGCCTTTAACAGCAGAAACAATCAGAGGGATCAAAGCCCCTACAGATCAGAGAGACGCTATTGCCCTGGACTTCTTAGGTCAGATTTCTACAAGCCCTGATTTCAAAGGAAAATCAGCAGCAGAGTTTGAAAAAAAAATGAAGGAGGATATGAAAGAGGCGATAGATAACTTTGCCCCTGCAGAGAAACAGTATGACCTGAATTATGACCCAAGAAAAGAAATCGTAGGAGATAACTATGATGACTATTCCGAAAAAATCTACGGAAACAATCACTACGAAGGGGCGGATGCGGAGCACGGAACCCACGTGGCAGGGATCATCGCAGGTCTTCCACAAGGAAAAGAAGTACAATATGGGGTAGCTTCCAAAGTAGCCAAGATCATGTCTGTAAGAACCGTTCCTAACGGAGATGAAAGAGATAAAGACGTTGCCAATGCGATCAGATATGCTGTAGATAACGGCGCCAAAGTTTTAAACATGAGCTTCGGAAAACCATTGTCTCCAGGTAAAAATGTAGTTTGGGATGCTTTCAAATATGCAGAAGATAAAAATGTTCTTCTGGTAAAAGCAGCAGGAAATGAAAATGAAGATGTAGCTGAGCATCTGGCATATCCTACCAACTTTAAAAATGTTACTGATGAAAAGCCGTTTGTCAATAATGTTATCGTAGTGGGAGCAAGTACCAATAAAAATAATGCTTTAAGAGCAGACTTCTCTAACTTCAACAAAAAAATGGTCAATGTTTTTGCTCCGGGAGAAGAAATCTATTCTACCGTACCTAAAAACGAATACAAATATCTTCAGGGAACTTCCATGGCTTCACCCGTTGTAGCTGGAGGAGCAGCTTTGCTATTGGCATATATGCCGGATCTTAAACCTTATCAGATTATTGAAGCTCTGGTAAAAAGCAGCAATCCAAGCACTGCCAACGGATTCGCAGATGAATCACAGGCCGGAGGAGTGATCGACCTGAAAAAAGCGGCAGAATACGCTTACACTCATTTCTATAATGATAAAACATCCACAAGTACGGCTAGCCCATCGAAACGTAAGTCCAGCGAAGTCAAATCCGTAAAAAAGGCTGTTAAAAAATAGTTTATCTCCCTGTGTTTAAGGGAAAACCATAAAAAGTCCGGATTTTTTCGGACTTTTTATTTTTTATTTTCAATTTTGGCACGGTTTTTTGTAACTTTATACTAACAAAATAATAAACAACAAAATGAAAAAGTTACTACTTGCAGGGATGTTAGGAACATCACTTTTTGCAGTGTCGTGTTCCTCTGTAAATAAAGCAGCTACATCTCAAAATCAAAGAGCAGATTTCCTTACCATGAAAGGAGACTGGCAGATCGTGAGCGTAGATTACGAAAAAGGATATAAAATAAAGCCTTTTGACGAAGGTGCAGATGCACAATGCTTTGTAGGCAGCCACTGGAGACTTATTCCTAATAACTGGACAGGGGCGTATACTTTAAACGGGGGTGGAAATTGCCCGGCAATTACACAGCCTATCAAATTTGAAGTGAAAAACGGTAATACGTTTATGTTTAAAAAAATTGCTTCAGGTACGAAAGCTAAACAAAATACAGCAGGATATACACTTACTCTGATCAATCAGACTACAGATCAGTTTTCTCTGGAGCAGGACGTTCCGTTTGAAGGAGGTAATGTAAAAGTAGTTTACAACTTCCAGAGAACAGGAATGAAATAATTTATCAACATAAAAGATCAAAAAAAATGAAATTTACTAAAACATACGTAGGAGCTCTTTTCTTGTCATCAGCATTATTATTGACAAGCTGTGAAGCCGTTCAGAATTCTAACCACCAACAGAGAGGTACAGCGGTAGGAGCAGCATCCGGAGCCGTACTTGGAGGAATCCTTGGAAACAATGTAGGAAAAGGTGGAAACGGAGCAATTGGTGCCGTATTAGGAGGTATTATCGGTGGTGTTGCAGGTAACGTTATCGGTAACAAAATGGATAAGCAGGCCAGAGATATTAAAGAAACATTACCGGGAGCTCAGGTAGAAAGAGTAGGTGACGGTATCAAAGTAACGATGAATGAAAGTATTGTAAACTTTGCTTTCGACTCTTCAAACCTTACTTCTGTTGCTCAGACCAACCTGGATAAATTAGCTACGGTATTAAGTAATAACCCAGATACTAATATCAACATCTACGGACACACAGACAGCGTAGGTAAAGATGCGTACAACATGGCCCTTTCTCAAAGAAGAGCTGACGCTGTAAAAGCTTACTTAGTTGGAAAAGGAATTGCAGGTAGCAGAATGTTCACAAAAGGTGAAGGTAAAAACATGCCGGTTGCAAGCAATGATACTGACGAAGGAAGAGCTAAAAACAGAAGAGTTGAATTCGCGATTACTGCAAATGAGAAAATGATTAATGATGCCAAACAAGGGCAGTAATTAATTTAACATATAAATATTTTCGTAAAAGACCGCCCCGGCGGTTTTTTTTGTATTTTTATGCTGGAAATTTTGAATTTGTTATTTTTGCAATTGAAATCTTTATGATTCAAAATCCTTTTAATAACACAAAAGATTATATAACCACTAAAAACAAATAAAAATTTCGAAAGAAATAACATAAATGAAGAAATATTTAAAACTACTCCGAGTAGAGCAATGGGTAAAGAACCTGTTTGTATTTGTCCCTCTGTTTTTTTCAGGTAATATTACCAATCTTGATCTGCTTACAGAAAGCATTTTTGCCTTTGTCATATTTTCCCTTGCGGCAAGTGTCGTTTATATTCTGAATGATTATAATGATATTGAAGCAGACAGTAAACATCCTGAGAAACGAAAAAGACCTTTGGCCAGCGGGGCTATTTCAAAATCAAGAGCAATAGGAATTCTTATTGGACTGGTGATTACGGATATTGTACTTGTATTCTTAGCACAGACGTACTTTCATCAGTCATTATGGAAATTTGCTACCATCATTGGCTTCTATGTAGTGATGAACCTTGCCTATACTTTCAGACTTAAACACGTTCCGATCATTGATATATTCATCATTGCGATAGGATTTGTATTAAGAGTACTGGCAGGTGGTTATATCACCGGGATCAGCATATCACAATGGGCTATTCTACTGACCTTTGTATTGGCATTGGTATTGGCTATCGGGAAACGAAGAGGCGAATTAATCAATGCGCAGGTTTCAGGAAAAACCAGAAGAGCCTTGGATGGATATAACGTTCAGTTTGCAGATATTGCATTATCCATTTCCATTACACTGGCTATTGTATGCTATCTGATGTTTACCCTTTCGCCGGAAGTTCAGGCGAGATTCCATCAAAGGGTTTTTTATACAGTGGTTTTTGTTGTATTTGCATTATTGAGATACCTTCAGCAGACGTTGGTGTACAACAGAACAGAATCACCTACCAAAATTGTATACAGAGACCGTTACATACAGGTCACTCTATTACTTTGGGTCGCCACATTTTTAATCCAAATTTATTTTAAAAAATGAAGCCGAATTTCACACAGAAAGTTACAAACTGGGGAAACTTCCCGGTAGTGGAAAAAGAAATGAGATCTGAGGACAGCTTCAAAAAGATAAAAGAATTTGTACTCAATCACAATGAGATCATCGCAAGAGGAAACGGAAGATGCTATGGAGATGCCTCGTTAGGAGAATCTATATTTTCTACCAAAAAATTAAATAAATTCATCAGTTTCGACCGTTTAAACGGAGTGATAGAATGCGAATCCGGAGTACTTCTTTCCGATGTACTGGAGATCGCTGTTCCGCAGGGATACTTCCTGTATGTGACTCCGGGAACGAAATTTATTTCAGTAGGTGGAGCTATTGCTTCCGATGTACACGGTAAAAATCACCATGCGGAAGGCTGTTTTTCAGAATATGTGATTGAATTTAAATTAATGACTGAGAATGGAGAAATCATTACCTGCTCCAGAGAGGAAAACTCAGAAAAATTCTGGGCTACCATTGGTGGGATGGGACTTACAGGAATTATTCTTACAGCAAAATTTAAGCTTAAAAATATAGAATCTGCCTACATCCGTCAGGAAAGCATTAAGGCAGAAAACCTTGACGAGATCTTTAAACTGTTTGATGAAAGCGAAAGCTGGACCTATACAGTAGCCTGGATCGACTGTCTTCAGAAAGGAAAAGATATTGGAAGAAGTATTTTGATGAGAGGTGAGCATGCCTTTCAGCACGAGCTTCCTCAGAGTATGGGTAAAACTCCTTTAAGATTAAAGAAAAAACTACAGCCTACCATTCCTTTTTACTTTCCCGGATTTGTATTGAATGCACTAACGGTAAAAATATTCAATTGGCTGTATTATAAAAAGCAGTCTAAAAAAGAGGTTAAAAACTTTATCGATTACGAAACATTTTTCTATCCTCTGGATGCGATCAATGAATGGAATAAGATCTACGGAAAATCAGGGTTTATACAATATCAGATGGTAATTCCGAAAGAAGCAGGGAAGGAAGGGATGAAAAGAATACTGGAAACCATTGCTAAAAGTGGAAACGGGTCATTCCTTGCCGTTTTAAAACTTTTCGGAAAACACAATCCGGAGGCTTACAATTCATTTCCGGTAGAAGGGTATACCCTGGCCCTGGATTTTAAAGTAAATTCAAAGCTAAAGAAACTGGTCGATCAGCTAGACAGCATTGTACAGGAATTCGGAGGTAGAATTTATCTTACCAAAGACAGTATGAGCAGATCATCACTGACCAATTACCTGAAAAATATTCAAAACCCTAAATTTGTGTCTTTACAGCACAAAAGAATCATAAACAACAACTCATAATGATAGTTCTGGGAAGTACGTCTGAAGTGGCACAGGCTTTTGTGGAAAAAACACTTCAGGAAGGAGAAAAATTTGAAAAAATCTATCTTTTCACCTCAAATAAAGAAACTACAGAAAGGTTTGCACGGCATATTGATGTGAAGTTTCTGCAACAGTCGGAAGTCATTGAAATTGACCTGATGAAAGAAATTGATTACAATAGATTTGATAATATCAATTCAAATGTATTATTTTGTGCCGTAGGATATTTGGGCGAAGGAACAGAAGAAGGGCTGTATGATAACAGGAATACAGAGCGTATCATTGATATTAATTATTCAAAGCTGGTCCCTCTGATGAACTATTTTGCCCACAAATTTGAAAGCAGAAGATCAGGAACCATCATCGGACTCTCGTCTGTGGCAGGAGACAGGGGAAGACAGAGTAATTTTATCTATGGAAGTGCAAAAGCAGCCTTTACAGCTTATTTAAGCGGTTTAAGGAATTATCTGTTTGATAAAAAAGTACATGTTCTCACCATAAAACCTGGATTTATGGCAACCAAAATGACTGAAGGTCTGCCTTTGAATCCTAAGTTGACTGCTACCCCGAAACAGGCTGCTGCCTGCATTTATAAAGCCTTTAAAAAGCAAAAGAATGTAGCGTATGTTTTGCCCGTTTGGAGTATCATTATGTTGATCATCAGGAATATTCCTGAATTTATATTCAAAAAATTAAAGCTTTAAAAAAATGAAAAAATTGTATTGTTTTGATTTTGACGGGACACTGACGTATAAGGATACCATGTTTATGTATCTTAAATTCTACGATTCTACAAAATACCGGATACAATTTTTGAGACATGTGCCGCTCTTCATTCTGTTGAAACTCAAACTGGCTGAAACGGAAAAAGTGAAGAAAAGCTTTATCGGCTCCATTCTGAAAGGACAAACCCAGGAAAAAATAGAGCTGAAGTCTAAACAGTTTTTTGAGCATCACTATCCTAAAATTGTACGGGAGAATGCACTCGACTTTATAAAAAATATCGATAGGAATAATACACAAAGTTTATTGGTTACCGCGTCACTGGATATTTGGGTGAAGCCTTTTGCCGATGAACTGAAAATGCAGCTTGTTTCTACACGGGCAGAGTTTAAGAACGGTGTTTTCACGGGAAATTTTATCGGTAAAAACTGTAACGGAAAAGAAAAACTGGTGCGGATCAAAGAAGAAATCAACGATTCCAGGTATGATAAAATTATCGCATTTGGTGATACTTCCGGGGATCGGCCAATGTTGAAGTGGGCAAATGAGGGACATTACCAATTTTTTCATTAATTTTGGGAGGTAAAAGTGTAAAAAATGAAAAGTCTGCTGTTTGCTTTGATAACGATCCTGATGAGTTGTGCGAATGCACCGTCTCAAAAGGATTCTTCTGTGCAGAAAAAGGCAGGACTTCTTGTCTCGGAATCGCAAGGTGGAGCAGATCAGCCCGGCTTCAGAGTCCTTAAAGACGAGAAAGATTTTCGTAACACGATAAAAACAGGTTTCGGATGGGTGAATCTAGGGAAAGAACCCGCCACAGATTACCCGAAATTCCCGAAGAATAAAAAAGTTGTTGTATACAACTTAGGCAGCTTCAGATCAGGAAGTCACAGGATTACAGAAATCAGAGATGTATCCGTGAAAAATAAGATCCTGTATGTAGAAGTTCCGGCCGGGGAACCGTCCGGTGGAATGGAAATTCAGGTGATCTCTAATCCCTGGATTATTTTTGCCGTTCCTGCAGATTACCAGTTTACCTCCGTAGAATTAAAATATTCAAAATAATAATGGATAAAGTATATTTAGATAATGCCGCAACCACTCCGCTTGCAGAAGAAGTTATAGATGCAATGGTGGGCACTATGAAGATGAATTTCGGAAACCCGTCTTCAACGCACAGCTTTGGACAGGAAGCAAAAATCCTTATTGAAAATGTAAGAAGACAGGTTGCAGACTATCTTCATGTATCTCCTGCTGAAATCATTTTCACTTCCTGTGGAACCGAATCAAACAATATGATCATCAAATCCGCTGTAGAGCATCTCGGCGTACAAAGGATCATCAGCTCTCCTCTGGAGCACAAATGTGTTTCTGAAAGTATTCTGGATATGAAAGCCAGAAAAGGAGTAGAAGTGAGCTATATCCGCCCGAATGAAAAGGGAGATATTGATCTCAACAAATTGGAAGAACTTTTAAAAGCTTCAGATAAAAAGACATTGGTAAGCTTGATGCACGCCAATAATGAAATAGGAAATCTGATCAACCTTAAAAAGGTAGCGGAACTGTGCAAAGAACATCATGCACTTTTCCATTCAGATACAGTACAGACCATGGCTCATATGAACCTTGATTTCTCTGATATTCCTGTAGACTTTGCCTCTTGCAGTGCTCATAAATTTCATGGGCCTAAAGGATCAGGTTTTGCTTTTATAAGAAAAGCAACAGGCCTTAAAGGAATTATCACAGGCGGGCCTCAGGAAAGAAGTCTGAGAGCCGGTACAGAGAATGTAAGCGGCATCGTAGGACTTGGAAAAGCATTGGAACTTTCATTGAATCATATGGAGGACTATACCAACCATATGCAGGGAATAAAAGACTATGCTATTGAAAGGTTATCTGCTGAAATAGAAAGCATCAAATTCAACGGAAGAAGTGCTGAGAAAGGAAACAGCCTTTACACTGTATTGAGTGCTTTATTGCCTTATAAAAACCCATTGATCGGGCTTCAGCTGGATATGAAAGGAATTGCCATTTCTCAGGGAAGCGCGTGTTCATCAGGAGCATCAAAACCTTCCATGGTAATGATGATGGTACTTTCTGAGGATGAAATGGATCACTGTACGCCGTTACGTATCTCTTTCAGCCATATGACGACCCAGGCGGATATTGATACCTTAGTGACAGCTTTAAAAGAAATTTCAAGCGATTACACTATAGAAAAAACTAATGTTGAGCATAGATAGTCTTATGATGTAAAAATCGTAATTTTGAGGACTCAACAAAGGGAAAAAATAGAAAATAATATTAATTAAAATAAAAGAGACAAAATGGCTTTAGAAATTACAGACAGCTCATTTCAGGATACGGTTTTAAAATCAGACAAACCGGTATTAGTAGACTTCTGGGCAGTATGGTGTGGACCTTGCAGAACTTTAGGACCAATCATCGAAGAAGTTGCATCAGATTTTGAAGGAAAAGCAGTAGTAGGAAAAGTAGATGTGGACAACAACCAGGAAATTTCGATGCAGTATGGTATCAGAAATATCCCTACAGTTCTTATTTTTAAGAACGGAGAGGTTGTAGACAAACTAGTAGGTGTAACTCCAAAAGAGGTAATCGCTGAAAAATTAAGTGCTCACTTGTAAAAAAACAATTGTGATAATGAATACCTTCCGTAATTGGAGGGTATTTTTTTTGAAAATAATTTGCAGGTATTAAAAAAAGGTGTAATTTTGCAACCACGAAAAAGAAACGAAGTTCTTTCACACAAAACATGATCCGGTAGTTCAGCTGGTTAGAATGCCGCCCTGTCACGGCGGAGGTCGCGGGTTCGAGTCCCGTCCGGATCGCAAAAGTTTATCAATTTACTTTTAAAACAAAATTGATCCGGTAGTTCAGCTGGTTAGAATGCCGCCCTGTCACGGCGGAGGTCGCGGGTTCGAGTCCCGTCCGGATCGCAGAAGTTTTCTCAATTTCTTTTAAAAAAATTGATCCGGTAGTTCAGCTGGTTAGAATGCCGCCCTGTCAC
>LAZY01000078.1 GCA_001013295.1 Chryseobacterium indologenes
CTTACAGGAAATCCTATAGAAAAATCTAAAATTGAAAATTTAAAAACCCTGTTGCCGGGAACCGAGATCTATTTCTAGATCTACCCGCCGACACGTTTGGTTTTATATCCCATCTCTTTAAGGATATTCATTATTTTGTCACGGTTATCTCCTTGAATGATGATCGTTCCATCCTTCTCAGAACCGCCTATACCTAAGGTGGTTTTTATTTTCTTTGAGATTTTTTTCAGGTCTTCTTCACTTCCTTCCCAACCCTCAACAATCGTTACAGGCTTACCGTTTCTCCCTTTTTTCTCAAATTTGCATACCAAAGGCTCTTTCTGCTTGAATGCCTCTTCAGGCATCTCAAAATCCTGCTCTTCATGATCAGGAAAAAGGTTCTTCAATTGATCTCGTAAATCCATACCGCAAAATTAAAAAGATTTGCTGATTAATGAATGGAAATAAGATGAAATTTTATTTTTGAAAGAATGCTGATCGTTCTAAAAGAAGAAAAAGAGCAAACTTAACCTAAAATCATTTATTCATGATAAGTTTTTTATATTTTTGGCGGATATTATAACCTTAAAAACTAATATGAAAGCCAATCATATCCTTGCAGTTTTATTGCTGACTTTTGGAGCAGCCAAAGCCCAGACAGGTTTTTCCGGCGATCCTTTGAATGCCGTATTTGAAACGAAAGACACCGATCGCTTCTGGAAAGCATTTGATAAAATGGAAACTTCTAAAGAAAACCCGTTCATAGATTATATGAAAAATGGTTCGCCGGGAGTGAAGGGCTTTACGCAATTTAGGATCATCAATGCAGATTCACTATACTCAAAAGTAAAAAAGAGAAGGGAAGACTATTTGAAAAGCCGCAACGTGCTGGCTGGAATAGGACAAAAGGAAAAGAAAACCAGAGCCATCTACAGTGCCTTGAAGTACTGGTATCCGGAAGCTACATTTCCGCCGGTGTATTTTGTATATGGAAGATTTAATTCAGGGGGAACATCTTCCAATGATGGAATTATTATCGGAACCGAAATGCTTAAAAATCTTGATGGGGTTACTGGACTTATCGCTCACGAACTGATCCATTTCGAACAGAATGTTGAAGGAAAAAATACTTTACTGAAGCAGTCTTTGGTAGAAGGAAGCGCTGATTTTATCGGAGAATTTATTTCCGGAGAACATATCAATCCTGTTCCGTTCCAATATGGAGAGAAAAATGCTGACAGACTGTTTAAAGAATTTGTACCTATCATGAAGCAGGAAGAACAGAAAGATTGGTTATACGGAGTGAGCAAAAAAGATGACCGTCCCAATGACCTGGGATATTGGATAGGATACAAAATTACCGAAGCTTATTTCAATAAACAGACCGATAAACGTAAGGCAATTCATGATATTCTGAATATTAAAAACCCACTGTTATTCCTGAAAGAAAGTGGTTTCCTTGATCGCTATATCCAAGAGTATACAAAGAAAAATAAAATGAAGTTCGACGACTTTTTTAAAGATTAAAACGGATTAGACAATCAGAACACTTTGATACAGAAGTGTTTTGAAATACAATAATTTATCAATCTGCGAAATCTGCATAATCTGCGAGACTTATTATTCTCTTACAGATCCTGTTGATTTTGCAGATTTTTTTCTTTTATCCGATGCGGTATATAGAATAAAATGGAGATAAATAAAATTCGGGATTTCAAATTCTTCTATTCATCGGAAATTCGGTAAATTTGTAGTACAAAAGTTTTACAAAATGTCAAAAAAAGCAATACTGGCAATCCTTGACGGATGGGGATTGGGAACAAACCCGGACGTTTCCGCAATAGATAAAGCAAACACACCATTTATAGATAGCTGTTACCAAAAATTTCCTCATACAACCCTTGAGGCAAGCGGCTTGGCTGTAGGACTACCTGCAGGACAGATGGGGAATTCCGAAGTAGGTCACATGAACCTTGGTGCCGGAAGAGTCGTTTACCAAAATCTGGTAAAACTGAATATGGCCGTGGAAAACGGAACTTTAGGACAGGAAAAAGTGATTCAGGATGCTTTTGAATATGCTAAAAAAGAAAATAAAAAACTACACTTCATAGGATTGGTATCCAATGGAGGAGTGCACTCCCATATCAATCACCTGAAAGGATTACTGACGGCTGCAAAAGATTTCGGTTTGAATGAAAATGTATTTGTACATGCCTTTACAGACGGAAGAGACTGTGATCCGCATTCAGGATTAGGGTTTATTGATGAACTTCAGAAGCATATGGAAGCTACCACAGGAAAACTGGCAACAGTAGTGGGCAGATACTATGCGATGGACAGAGATAAAAGATGGGAGCGTGTAAAGCTTGCCTATGATGCCCTTGTAGAAGGAGTAGGAGAGCAGACTACAGATGCTTTGGCAGCCATTAAGGCTTCTTATGATAATAATGTAACCGATGAATTCCTGAAGCCTGTCATTTTGATGAATACAACAGCAACAGGGAATGTAGTTCCGGTAGCTAAAATCAATGACAATGATGTGGTGATCTGTTTCAATTTCCGTACAGACAGAGGAAGAGAGATCACAGAAGTTCTTTCACAGAAAGACTTCCCGGATTATGACATGAAGAAGCTCAACCTTTATTATATTACGTTGACGAACTATGATAAAACATTCCAGAATGTTCAGGTGGTTTTCGACGAAAAT
Source organism: Chryseobacterium indologenes (assembly GCA_001013295.1). Classification (GTDB taxonomy): domain Bacteria; phylum Bacteroidota; class Bacteroidia; order Flavobacteriales; family Weeksellaceae; genus Chryseobacterium; species Chryseobacterium indologenes_B. The sequence continues at coordinate 2,687 of LAZY01000078.1, forward strand.
GTATTAACGGAAACGATGGGGGAAGTGCTTGAGAAAAATAACAGAACCCAGATCAGAATTGCGGAAACAGAAAAATACCCTCACGTTACCTTCTTCTTCTCTGGAGGAAGAGAACTGGAGTTTGAAGGGGAAAGAAGATTGCTTTGCCCAAGCCCGAAAGATGTTCCTACTTACGACCTGAAGCCTGAAATGTCAGCTTATGATATTACCAATGCTATTGTACCGGAACTGGAGCAGGGAACCGCCGATTTTGTTTGCTTAAACTTTGCCAATACTGATATGGTAGGGCATACGGGCGTTTTTGAAGCAGCTGTAAAAGCGGCAGAAGTAGTAGATCAGTGTATAGAAAAAGTAGCAACAGCCGCGTACGAAAACGGGTATGCTGTTTTTATCCTGGCAGACCACGGAAATTCTGATATGATGATCAACGCAGACGGAACACCTAATACCCAACACTCTACCAATCTGGTTCCGTTCATTGTGATGGATAAAGATCATACATGGAGCTTGAAACAAGGAAAATTGGGTGATGTAGCCCCTACCATCCTTAAAGTAATGGGGGTTGAGATACCAGATGCCATGACAGGAGAGGTTTTGGTTGACTAATATTCAATAATAATCATAAAAAAATGTCGTTATAATGATAGATAGGCATTTTTTTATGATTTATGTCAGATAAGGTATGAGTTGCATACTTTATTATGCGCTAAATAATAAATAAATCATATCTTTGCTAATTAAAACTGAATATAAAAATGTATCAAAAGCTTGTTAGGAAAGAAGTAATGGGATTATTGGAAAAGGAAGTAGGTTCTTTTCTTGAAAAATTTTTAACGCCAATTGAAAAAATTTGGCAGCCGTCCGATTATTTGCCAGATCCATCAAGCGAAGAATTTAAACATGACTTAGAAGAAATTCAGACATTTGCCCGTGAAATGCCTTACGATCTTTTTGTAACCCTGATCGGAGACTGTATCACGGAAGAAGCTCTTCCTTCCTATGAATCCTGGCTGATGGGCGTTGACGGAATCAATCAGGAAGAAAAAGTAGGCTGGGCCAACTGGGTGAGAGCTTGGACTGCTGAAGAAAACAGACATGGTGATCTATTGAACAAATACCTTTACCTGTGTGGAAGAGTGAATATGAGAGAGGTTGAAATTACTACTCAATATCTGATCAACGACGGTTTCGACCTTGGAACTAGTATGGATCCTTACAGAAACTTTATCTATACTAGTTTCCAGGAAACAGCAACCAATATCTCTCACAGAAGAGTAGGTACACTGGCAAAACAGTCAGGAAACGGAAAGCTGGCTAAAATGTGTGGGGTAATTGCTGCAGACGAAGCAAGACACGCAAAAGCTTACAAACATTTCGTAGCGAAAATCCTTGAAATAGACCCTTCAGAAATGATCCTTGCCTTCGAAGATATGATGCGTAAGAAAATCGTAATGCCGGCTCACTTAATGAGACAATCCGGGCAGAAAGCAGGAGAACTTTGGGGACATTTTTCAGATGCCGCACAAAGATGTATGGTATATACCGGTCAGGATTATATCAACATCATGAAAGACCTTTTAGATGAATGGAAAATTGAGCATGTAAAAGGACTTACTGAAAAAGCTGAAAAAGCACAGGAATATCTGATGAAGCTTCCTTCAAGATTGCAGAAGATTACAGACAGAGTATCTACTCCGGATCTTCAGTTCCAGTTCAGCTGGGTGAAAAGCTAACGGTTTATATTATTCTTTAAATTATAAAAAGTATTGAGTGCCTTTCTTTTGGGCACTCTTTTTATTTCTTATCTTTGCAAAGCTAAAAAAAGAACAAAATGTTAAATAATAAAAAGATTGCTGTTGACTTTGACGGAACCATTGTGGATGACGCTTACCCGGCAATCGGAAAACCGAAAACCTTTGCTTTCGAAACCCTGAAAAGACTTCAGGCTGAAGGATACAGACTTATACTTTGGACGTACAGACATGGAAAAACATTAGATGAAGCGGTAGAATTCTGCCAAAAGAATGGTGTTGAATTTTATGCTGTCAACTCAAGTTTTGAAGGAGAAGTTTTTGATTCTGAAAACCAATCCAGAAAACTGGATGCAGACTGGTTCATAGACGACAGAAACTTAGGCGGTTTCCCTGGATGGGGTGAAATTTACAATATTATTCAGGAAAGAATAGAATTCCGTGTAGAAGGAAAAGAAGTTCTTGCCTATTCAAAACTTAAAAAAGAAAAGAAAAAAGGACTTTTCTGGTAAAATAAAAATATAACAATTTAACAGTGTACCAATTTATCAATTCAATATTGTTACACTGGTATATTAATACATTGGTAAATTAGTACAATGATTCAATTAAAAACGATAGACGAATTACGTCTGATGAAGGAGAGTGCCCGACTGGTTTCTAAAACATTGGGAATGTTGGCAAAAGAAATAAAACCGGGAATTACGACTTTATATTTGGATAAGCTGGCTCATGACTTTATCAAAGATCATGGGGCTGAACCTGCATTCTTAGGATACGGAGGTTTCCCGAACTCTCTGTGTATTTCTCCGAATGAGCAGGTAGTACACGGTTTCCCGAATAATGAAGTAGTGAAAGAAGGCGATGTTCTTTCCGTAGACTGTGGGGTGATCCTTAACGGTTTCGTGGGTGATCACGCTTATACTTTTGAGATCGGAGAAGTGAAGCCGGAAGTTAAAAAACTTCTACAGGTAGCTAAAGAATCTCTTTACAAAGGAATTGAACAGTGTATCAGAGGAAAAAGAATCGGTGATATTTCCCACGCCATCCAGGCACATTGCGAAAAAGAAGGTTACGGAGTTGTAAGAGAGCTTGTAGGTCATGGTCTGGGAAGAAAGATGCACGAAGATCCACAGGTTCCTAACTACGGAAGACAGGGGAGCGGAAAAGTGATCAAAGACGGTTTGGCGATCGCTATCGAACCGATGATCAACCTGGGAACAGAAAAAGTAAAATTCCATAATGACGGCTGGACGGTAACTACGCTGGACAACTTGCCATCTGCTCACTTTGAGCATGACGTTGCTGTGATTAACGGTAAGCCGGTATTGCTTTCAACATTTGAATATGTATACGAAGCATTAGGAATTGTAAGTGATGAAGAAAAGCAGTTCCAACTGGATTTTTAATGAAAAAGGTTACTAAACTTTTACTGAATAAAATTCCTCGTCCGATGCTGATCAAAATGAGCATCTGGGCAAGACCGCTTATCTATCAGTTGTTCAAAGGAGACCAGTTTTATGATCCTATCGACGGAAGATCTTATCGTAAGTTTCTTCCCTACGGATATGGAAAACAAAGGGAAAATGCCCTTTCTCCCGGAACATTAAGCCTGGAGAGACACCGCCAGATGTGGTTGTATCTTCAGAATGAAACTGATTTTTTCATTAAAAACTATAAAGTATTGCATATTGCTCCCGAACAGGAATTTCTAAGAAAATTCAAAAGAATGAGCAATCTCAATTATATTTCTGCAGACCTTTACTCTCCGATTGTAGATGTGAAGGCTGATATTCTGGACTTACCCTTTGAAGACGAAAGCTTTGATATAGTTTTTTGCAACCACGTTCTGGAACATATTGAAGACGACGCCAAAGCAATGAGTGAATTGTACAGGGTAATGAAGCCGGGAGGCTGGGGAATTCTTCAGGTTCCGATGAAAAACTCACTGGAGAAAACCTATGAAGACTTTACCATCAAAGATCCTAAAGAACGCCAGAAACATTTCGGGCAGTATGATCATGTCCGTTGGTACGGAATGGATTATTTTGACCGTTTGAAAAAAGCCGGCTTTGAAACTGATATTAATTTCTATTCACAGAAATTTTCAGAAGAAGAAATAAAAAAATACGGGTTGAGAAGTAATGAAATTCTACCTGTAGTCTATAAAAAATAATGCGAATAACGCTAAAAATAAAACCGCCTTCATCATGAGAGCGGTTTTATTTTTTTAACCTACGTTGTTTTTTTTATCAAAGACTTTGTGCCCACATAAAACTGCCTGTCAGTAAAAAGAATACAGCTTTTTCATGATTACAGGTTTTGCTTAAAAATAACCATTTTCTTATAATAACAGAACATAAAAAAACCGCCTTCTTATAGAAAACGGTCATTTTTAAATATAGATAGAGTTTATGCGCTTTTTAATGTGATGTAGAAACCGCTTTCAGACCTACTACAGAACCAATAAGGGTAACAATGAAGAATATTCTCCAGAAACTTACAGGATCTTTAAAGAAGAAAATTCCCATTAAAGCCGTTCCTACAGCTCCAATCCCTGTCCATACCGCATAAGCCGTACCAATAGGTAAGGTCTGGGTTGCCTTGATCAGCAATAGCATACTTATCGTCATGGTTACCAGGAAGCCTGCAAACCAATAATAAGATTCTGTTCCGGAAGTTTCTTTTGCCTTTCCCAAACATGATGCGAATGCAACTTCAAACAATCCGGCAACAATTAAGATAATCCAATTCATTTTTTCTAAATTTTTCTACTGCAAATTTCAGTAATTGAAAGGAGAAAAAATTTTACAATTGTTAAAAAATGATGATCTGGCAAAATATTTAAAGGTTGGAAGCTGGATGAGGGAAAATGTTCCGGTCGCCGGAAAAGGTTTTTTAAGATCGTTTTTTAGGGAAGTTAAGGGAAACTACAGTTTTTCTAATTATTTAAGTAATTATTAATATTTGTATTATGTCGTTGTATCATATCATATATTACATAGCAAAGGATCAATAGGAGCGGACTTTAGTCCGCTTTCAATATAAAATACCTTCCTTTGGCTTTAGCCAAAACTTAAATACGCTACAACTAATGAGTAAAAGACGTCTTGCAGACTACCAGAACTTCCAACTTCTCTCTTCCAGCTCCCATCCACCATCCAAAAACCTACTTAATCTCCGCCCGAATCCTGCTCAGACTCACCTGAGTAATCCCAAGATAAGACGCAATATAGCCCAGCTGAACCCTTTTCAGCAGATCCGGCTGATAGGTCATAATATCTTTATACCGTTCCAGAGAAGTTTTGAATTGTCTGGAAATAATCAGCTCTTCTGATTTGATCATTTCCGCTTCAGCCAGTTTCCTACCCCAATTGGCAATATGAATATCTTCATTGAAGAGTGTTTTGAGGTTTTCAGTTTCCAGTCTGTAAAGGTCGCAGTCTTCCAGTAATTCAATACTTTCATAACCGGGTTTATCTTCCACATAGCTTTTCATAGAAAGGACACATTGTCCCTCGCTTCCGAACCAGAAGGTAATATCATTTTCCGATGTGGAGGCATAGGCCCTGGCAATTCCTTTGCGGATAAAATAGACAAAGGGAATTACTTTATCCGCTTCCATCAGGCAAAAACCTTTAGGATGGGAAACTTCGGTGATATGCTGTTTCAGGCTGGCTTTAGACGTTTCGGGAAGAAGATAAATGGCGTCGAGAATCTGGTCTATATTCATAAAGATGAATTCTAATAGTCAAAAATATTAGTTTTAGACAATGCGATACAAAATTATTTTATGGTTTTTTTCAGAAAGAGAGAATAACCATCGCTTCGAACCTCTATTTTAACTGGAAAGAATCTTCAGCCTTTAATCGTCATATTCTATCATCAGACTTATGAAAATCTTTGATTTTCACCTTCTGTGAACTTCTGATCAGCATATTATTAAACTTCTAAAGTGAACTTAAGTGTTTAAAAAGATCATTTGTGACTTTTATGGATGAAACCAGGTAAAACTTAAAAATTCAGAAATAAACCTTCTTTTAAAACCCTTTTACAAAGTCATATAAAACCCAATAACTCTCTTTTTTCTTTTAAAAATTGAGATTACCCGTAAAGACCGATTTTGTTTTACTAACTTTGCAGTTCGTAATATTATTTTTATGCACAAAGCTGGATTTGTAAATATAGTTGGAAAGCCCAACGCAGGGAAATCGACCTTACTCAACCAATTAATGGGGGAGAAGTTGGCGATTGTAACGCAGAAGGCTCAGACAACCCGTCACAGAATTTTTGGTATTTATAATGAAGAGGACCTTCAGATCGTATTTTCTGATACTCCGGGAGTATTGGATCCTAAATACGGATTGCAGGAAAAGATGATGGATTTTGTAAAAGATTCCCTGCAGGATGCCGATGTATTCCTGTTTATTGTAGATGTTACCGATAAGGCGGAACCGTCAGAATTTTTAATTGATAAATTAAATAAAATCCCTGTACCCGTACTTCTTTTATTAAATAAAGTAGATCAGACCGATCAGGCAGGCCTTGAGAAGCTGGTAGAAGACTGGCACAACAGAATTCCGAAAGCGGAAATTCTTCCTATTTCTGCTCTGAATGCTTTCAATACGGAGGTTATTTTACCTAAAATAAAATCATTGCTGCCTGAGAACCCACCTTACTATGATAAGGACCAGTTTACAGACAAGCCTGAAAGATTTTTCGTTAACGAAGCGATTCGTGAGAAGATTCTTCTGAACTATGATAAAGAGATCCCATATTCTGTGGAAGTGGTTACAGAACAGTTTAAAGAAAAAGAAGGAATTATCTTTATAGATTCTATCATCTATGTGGAAAGAGATACTCAGAAAGGTATTATTATCGGTCACAAAGGGGAAGCGATCAAAAAAGTGGGAACTGATGCAAGGTTGGATCTGGAAAAGTTTTTCTCTAAGAAAATTCACTTAAATTTATTTGTCAAAGTGAAAAAAGACTGGAGAAAGAATGACAGAGATCTTAAAAATTTCGGTTACCGCTAAACTAAAAACGCTGTAATCCCGTTGTATTAAAAGATTTTTATTACCTTAGTCTAAATTTTTTAGTAAATGATGAACTATAACAATTCCAATTCAGGCTCAATACTTAAAGATATTGTTGTATTAGCAGTGAGGGTATTTATCGGTTTTGCGATGCTTTCTCACGGGTTCCCCAAACTCCAGATGCTTCTGGCAGGTGGTAAAATTGAGTTTTTCGATTTTATGGGAATGGGACCTCAGATTTCTTTAATCCTTACCGTTTTTGCTGAATTTGTTTGTTCAATTTTACTGATATTAGGCCTTTTTACAAGGGTTTCGTTAGGATTTCTGATTTTTACCATGGCTATGGCTGCTTTTGTCGTTCATGGATCAGATGCTTTTGATAAAAGAGAGATGAGTCTTATTTACTTGTCTGTTTATCTTCTCCTGATGGTGATTGGGGCTGGAAAGGTTTCTGTAGACCACATGATAGAAAGAAGAAAAAGAGCTTCAGACTGGTAAAATATAAAACAGATACAAGATACAAGATACAAGATACAAGATACAAGATACAAGATACAAGATAAAGCGGCGCCCTTAGGGTGCTGCTTTCTGTTATTAATAATTGCAATGCGGTAAACATTCCCAGATCAGATTTCCGTTTTCGTCCCTTACTCTGCAGGCCATGTATCCTGAATCGCATAATGGAGCACTTCCGCCGTTGATCGTTTTCATGTTCTTTTTTAATAATTTTCTTAAATTTTTCATATTATTTTTAATTTGTACAATAAAAGTAATAAAAAACTACTATATGACACTGAAAAGTGTCTTATTTTTTAATTTTATCAATCTTTCAAAATTCACTACATTCGTAGAAAATGAATTTATATGAAGATAAAACTGACTATTTGCCTTCTGGCATTTCTCAATTTTTATGATGCACAGGAGAATATTACTTACCAAAAGCCTTCTACCGAAATCCTGAAACTGGCAGATTATCAGAGACCTCCAAGCGTTCTGATGAACAATAAGAAAGATTGGGTGGTGTTCACTTACCGTCCAACGTACAAGACACTTCAGGATCTAAACCAGCAGGAAATGAAGTTGGGTGGTCTGAGAATCAACCCGATGACTAATATTGCAAGTACCGTTACCTATTTTAATGATCTTAAAATCAGAAAGATTAATGATAAGAACGAAACGCTGGTAAAGAATTTGCCTGCCAATGCAAGAATTACATATATTTCATTTTCACCTGATGAAAAAAAGCTGGCTTTTACCAATACAACCGATAAGGGAGTCGAACTTTGGACCATTGATCTGGAAACCGCAGTTGCCAAAAAAATTACATCAGATAATCTGAATGCCAATTTAGGAATGCCTTATCTCTGGTATAATGACTCACAAAGCTTATTAGTGAGAGTACTTCCTCAGAACAGGCCTGCTTTGATAGATTCCAGCAAAGACCTTCCTACAGGACCTATTGTCTCTACAGCTGACGGAAAAGTATCTCAGAACAGAACTTATCAGGATCTTTTGAAGAATCCTCAGGATGAAAAAAACTTTGAAGTTCTTACCGCAGCTGAAATTTATAATGTAGATCTGAACGGAACCCTTAAAAAAGTAAAAGATCAGGATATGTATTCCGGATTAAGCTTTTCTCCTGACGGAAACTATTTAATGGCATCTGTCATCAAAAAACCGTTTTCCTATATTGTACCTCTGAATCGTTTTCCAATGACCACTACGGTGTATGATATGAAAGGGAATACTGTAAAAGTAGTCAACGAAGTTCCTCTGAATGAAATCATGCCTAAAGGATTTTCTTCCGTAAGAACCGGAAAGAGAAATATGATGTGGAGAAGCGATGCTCCGGCAACATTAGTGTTTACTGAAGCTCTGGATGGAGGAGATCAGTCGAAAGCTGCAGAATACAGAGACGAGATCTTTACCTGGGATGTACCTTTTACTGCTGCTCCTAAATCTTTCTTCAAAGTAAAACAAAGATACAATGGAGTAAGCTGGACGAATGATCACTACGCTATCGTTTCAGAAGACTGGTATGATACAAGAAATACCAAATCTTTCCTTGTAGATCTGAATAATGGAGAATCCAAAGTGATTGAAGACCGAAACTCTCAGGACGTTTACAGCGATCCGGGGAACTTTAATACCGTGAAAAACCAATACGGAAGATCTGTTGTAGATATGAAAGGAGGGAAAGCTTATCTGATCGGTGAAGGATTTACAAAAGATGGTCAGCACCCGTTTATTGATGAAATGGATGTGAAATCATTGAAAAAGAAAAGGCTGTATTCTTCAAATGTGAAAAATGCAAAAGAAGCTATTGTTGATATTTTGAACCCATCAAAAGGAGAAATACTGACCACTCAGCAATCTCCTAGCCAGTACCCGAATTATTTTAAAAAGAATATCAAATCCAATAAGGCAGAGGCTGTTACTAATTTTGCAAACCCTTTTGAAAGCATTAAGGACGTTTATAAAGAAGTGATTACTTACAAGAGAAATGACGGAGTTACTTTGACCGGAACACTTTATCTTCCTGCCAACTATGACAGAAAAGCAAAAAAGGAAAAACTTCCTTTACTGATCTGGGCGTATCCTACAGAATATAAAGATAAAAATACAGCAGGGCAGAATACTCAGAACCCGAATGACTTTACTTTCCCATCTTACGGATCTTTTATCTACTGGACCACGAAAGGATATGCCGTGTTGGATGATGCAGCGTTCCCGATCATCGGTGAAGGAAAAACAGAACCAAATGATACGTTCCTTCCTCAGTTGGTGGCGAATGCTGCGGCTGCCATTGACGCTGTAGATCATTTAGGCTACATCGATAGAAAGAAAGTGGCTGTAGGAGGACATTCTTACGGTGCATTTATGACGGCTAACCTTCTGACGCATTCTGATCTTTTTGCGTGTGGTATTGCAAGAAGTGGAGCTTACAACAGAACACTGACTCCGTTTGGTTTCCAGAGTGAGCAGAGAAACTATTGGGATGTTCCGGAGATTTACAATACAATGTCTCCATTCATGCATGCGGATAAAATGAAAACACCGCTTCTGTTAATCCATGGTGATGCAGATAATAACCCGGGAACTTTCACTTTACAGACTGAAAGATATTTCCAGGCTCTGAAAAACCTTGGAGCTCCTGTAAAAATGGTTCTTCTTCCGAAAGAAGCCCACGGCTATCAGGCAAAAGAAAATATCTTACATGTTTTATGGGAACAGGATCAGTTCCTTGAAAAGTGTTTGAAGAAATAATAAAATAGATGAAAACTCCGTTCAGATCTGAACGGAGTTTTTTTTAATTTAAAAACTATAACCATTATTTTCTTAATGAGAAAAAACATTTTATTATTATTGATTTCTACCTTATATTATAGTCAGCTATCTCCAAAAGTAAATCATTTGTATCAGGAATTATCCAAAAGTAAAAGGGTTGAATCTAAAAACATAGGCGATGGCGGACGTGAAAGTGAAGTATATAAAACTCATATAAAAATAGGGAAAATAGCCACAAATAAAGAATTAGAATATATTGCTTTTAATGGTAATACTATTACAAAAAAATATATTTCAAATATTCTTTTTTATAGAAAATCAAAATTAGTAGTGGATATATTTAAGGAGTATCTAAAATCTAATGATTCAGTCAAGATGCTATCAGGATGTGTTGGATACGATTCTTTTTTGCCCAATGAAATTTATAAAGATGTTGTATCTGAAAAAGGAAGAATAAATGATTCTGAATGGTACAAAAAATGGAAAGATAGTTTAGTTCATAATAAAAAAGAACTTGATAGTTTTGATTTGAATTTGATAGAGATGATGAAAGTAGAAACTCCATGGGAAATGAAAGAGATTAACTCTTTAATTCATAGTTTTGATCAGATAGCTTTAGATTATAAAGAATCTCCACAGAATATTATTGATTTGATCTGTTCATATCATTTATTTGAAAATGTCAAAGTCCCTTATTATGAAAAAATTATTTTTTTTGAGACAAAATATAATTCTAAATATATAAAAGAATATATGGAGTTTTGTAGATATGGGATAAGAAAGGAAACAGAAAACTCGGATTCTGACTAATAAACTCGGTGAAATAAAGCAAAAACTCGTTCAAATCTGAACGAGTTTTTATTATAAATAACTTAGAACTTCATCAATACTTTTCAGTTCCATAAAATTCGGATGTTCCAGATTAACCTCCTGCAGCTCATGACTCCAGGTAACATGATACGGAATATGTGCTGCTGATCCTCCTATTTCAAGTACAGGTAAAATATCCGACTTTATTGAATTTCCAAGCATTAAGAAGTTTTCAGGCTGACAATCCAGATGTTTCAGTAGCTTTTTATAGTCGTTCTCTTTTTTATCACTCATGATTTCAATGTGATGGAAATATTCCTGTAATCCGGAGTTCTTCAGTTTACGTTCCTGATCCAGAAGATCTCCTTTTGTAGCAACTACCAATCTGTATTTTCCTTTAAGGCTTTCTAAGGTCTCCGTCACCCCTTCCAGAAGCTCAATTGGTTTCTGAAGAAGATCCTGACCAAGTTGAATAGCTTTATTAACCAGTTCCAAAGAGGCTGTATTATTAGAAACCCGTCCAATGGTTTCAATCATACATAACATAAATCCTTTTACTCCATAACCATATAAATGAAGGTTTTGCATCTCTGTTTTGAAGAGTTCCTGCGATACTGAATGCTGTGGAAGATAATCCTCAAGCAGCATACAAAATTCTTTTTCGGCTTCCTGGAAATAAGGTTCATTGATCCAAAGAGTATCATCAGCGTCGAAGGCAATGGTTGTAATATGATTATTCATTTTTGTTTTGTAATTTTCTCCCTGCAAAATTCAATATAAAAACTTAATTAAAAAAGGACATTTGTCCCGGATCAATATGCTAAGAACCAATCAGGCTTTTCTGGACTATTTTGAAGAACTTTACAGAAATCAGAAAGAGGAGGACAATATAGTGCTGAAATCTTTTTCCAGAGACGAAAAAATACTGATACAGGATCGGCCGCTTTCCAGACTGATGCTTATAAAAGAAGGTATTGCCAAATGTTATTTTACCGAAGAGAACGGAAAAGAATTTATCGTTGAATTTCTGGGAAACGGTGAAATCCTTGGAGAAGTGGAATTGATTAAAAATATAAGCTGTTTGTGTGGTTTACAGGCCATCTCTGATGTGGTAGTTTACGAAACCAATATCCCTTATTTCAAGTCGCTGATCCAAAAAGACCTTGCGCTGAATCATTTATTACTGAACTCTTTTGCAGAGAGGATTGTGAATACATCCAGCAGAGCCTCTTACCAACAGTTATACACCGTAGAGCATACATTGGGACAACTGTTGGAGATGCAGGTTAAGCAGAAAATTCAGATTTCAAAAGAAGATATGGCTGCCTATCTGGGCATTACGGTAAGAAGTTTAAACAGAATTCTGAAGGATTTGAAGTAATTTTGTTGGCAAGCATAAATAATTTTTTTTGCCACTAATGCACAAATAAAAAAGAATTCGTGCATTAGTGGCGATTAAAAAATTAAGCTAGTAAAGCAGATTTTTTGTGGACTTTTATGCGTAATCATCTGCAAAATCTGCGAGCTGTTAAAAATGAGCGTTTTCAATTTTGTCGGAAATAAAACCCGTGAATTTTAATAATATTGAAATGCATTTTTTGTGCTTTTGTATCTAAGAAAAATAAAATAACTAAATTTTTATATTGTTTTGGCGGGGTGTATTTGGTTTTGATATTTAAATTGAATAATTCGATTGTTATTTTGTGGGGGTGTTTTTAAAATTTATTATTTTTGCATGAAAGTAAGTTGAATATTATCCAATGGAAAAATTAACGTTCAGAAATGCTGAGTTGGCGGATTTAAATAAAATCGTAGCCATATATAATTCAACAATTGCCTCAAGAATGGTGACTGCAGACATGGAAGAAGTATCTGTAGAAAGCAAGCTGAAGTGGTTTGAAGAGCACAACCCCCAGACAAGACCACTTTGGGTAGTTGAAGATGATCAGAACCAGATGATCGGATGGGTAAGTTTCAGCTCATTTCATGAAAGAGCAGCATACAATAGTACAGTAGAAGTAAGCATTTATCTGGATGAAACTTGCAGAGGGAAAGGATATGGCAAAACGATCCTTCAGTATTGTATCGATAATGCCGGTAAATTTGAGGTGAAAAACCTGGTGGCTCTTATTTTCCTGCACAATGAGCCAAGTCTGAAACTTTTCAGATATTTTGGATTTGAAGATTGGGGAACGCTTCCTGATGTAGCGGTTCTGGATGGGATAGAAAGGAGTCTGAAGATTTTAGGAAGGAGAATTGGTTGATTGGACAAAAAAGCAAAAACGCGGATTCGTAAAAAGGATGATAGTCCTGAAAGAATATTAAAAAATACTGTTTCTGATTTGAAATAGTATTTTTTTTGCTGTTATTCCATCTTTGGTTGCTGATAGTATATATTAATGATTTTGGTTCTCCATTTTTGCAGCTGTTTTGTTATTTCTTCCAGGTTTTGTTGAGGATTTAGGGCAATGATACCATTGTAAACAGGATAATCGTGAATATTTAAATGATAATGATTCAAAGTTTTGTGTGAAAAATCCGGATCGTTTTTTATGTACTTTGCGAGGGTGAAAATGAGTGAAATAGCTGGTTCGGAATAGTAAAGTTGAGAATTATCTTCTTCATTAACGATTTTAACGCCTGTTAATACTGTTTTTAGATAGTGTTCAAATGCCAGGATAGCCAGATTGTATATTGATTCATGTTCATACTTTTCGTCCATTGTTCCCCACCAGTCAATAGCAAGTTCTTCACCTCTTAAATAGGCTATGGCTTTATTGAGTCCTTTTACGATAACCTTCAGTCTTTCGAAATCAGAATCATGAGAGAGTGCATGATCTATAAGCTGTTCTCTGGTTAAGTCCATTATTTGATATGTATTTTCATAATTATTAAGCTAAAATAATAAAACTCAATAAAAAACGCAGAACTAAAAGGCTCTGCATTAATTTTTTACTTGTGTTCTATTGAGATGTTCTGCTTAATTCGTTTGGCAGACATATTCAAAAATCGTTTAACAAGGAATACGGCAGATACCGTCAATCCTAATCCCAGAGCGATCCACATTCCGAAAGCTCCCATTTTCAACGTTACACAGAAGAAATATCCTAAAGGAATGGTAATCACCCAATAGGCGATGAAGGTATAAATAGACGGGATTTTTACATCCTGCAGACCTCTCAGCATTCCCAGAGCTGTCACCTGAATTCCGTCAGAAAGCTGGAATAAGGCGGCAATGATCATTAGTTTTGCGGCCAGAGTAATTACTTCCACTTCTTCCTTTTTGGTGAAAAACGTAGGCAGTATGTTTCGGCCTAAGATAAATACCAATCCACAGATACACATGAAAATAAAAGCAATCTTCAGGTTGTTGATCCCGACTTTTCTCAACTCAACAAAGTTTTGTTCCCCAAGCTTTCGGCCAATCATTACGGTAGAAGCTACGCTGAACCCTACACATAAGTTGAAAGTGAAAGAAGCCATACTCAATGCGATCTGGTGAGAGGCAATGTCATGAGCTGAGATCAGTCCACAGATGAATGCAGCTCCTGCAAATGCCGTTACTTCAAAGAACATCTGTAATGCGGTAGGTAATCCCAGCTTCACCATTTTATCAAACATTTTCTTAGAGAAGTCCTGAATTTTCAGTGAAAAATCCTTAATATAACGTCTTGTTCTTTTTTCTTTCAACAGTACAATGTAAAGGAAAACAACCATGAAAATTCTGGAGATCAGAGTCGCCAGAGCAGATCCTTTTACCCCCATCGGAGGGAATCCGAAAAGCCCTTTAATAAATACATAGTTTAAGGCGATGTTGATAATATTCGCGATAATGGTCGCTTTGGTTACTCCAATCGTATAAGATAAGCCTTCTGAAACCTCACGAAGCGTCTGAAATGCCATAAACGGAACCATACTGATCACCATAATACTTAAAAAACTTACGGTATCAGGAATAATCTTGGCAGGCTGCCCGGAATGGTAGAGTAGAGGCATTCCTAAAAGAAGGATGACCATCAGGATAATTCCCACAGACATATTGATCACAAACCCATGGCTGAAAACCGAATTGATGGTTGCGTGATCTTCTTTTGAATGCGCTTCTGAAACCAACGGCGGAATGGCAAACGAAAACCCGAGTGCCAATACGAATATGGAGAAAAATACTGCATTTCCTAATGAAACGGATGCCAAAGCATCGGCACCCAGAAGTTTTCCGACAATAATATTATCGAATAAGTTTACCGAAACCTGCCCCACCTGAGTAAGCATCACAGGCAGAGCCAAAGTCAGGCATTCTTTTGTATAGTTTTTGTTTAAAAAGTTCATAATATTTTAAGATTCATATAGTTTATAATTCAAATAGGACAAAAAAAAAATTTGCAGTGATCAACTGCAAATTTTTATAATTTATGGTGAATAATCGCTAAATTATTTCCTTACAAAACTTGCAACGTCACTTTCGGAAACAGTGTTCCCTCCAAGAATGATCAATCTTTCCACAACGTTTCTTAATTCTCTGATATTTCCAGTCCAGGAAAGCGCTTTTAAAGCATCAATCGCTTTATCATCAAACTTTTTCACAGCAGTACCATGCTCATCGGCAATCATACCGGAGAAATGCTCAACCAACAATTTGATATCCTCTTTTCTTTCATCCAATGGCGGAACATAGATTTCAATAACAGAAAGTCTGTGGTAAAGGTCTTCTCTGAATTTCCCTTCCTCAATCTCTTTCTGCATCGTTTTATTGGTTGCCGCAATTACCCTTACGTCAACTTTGATTTCCTTATCACTTCCTACAGGAGAAACTTTGCTTTCCTGAAGGGCTCTCAATACCTTAGCCTGAGCGATAAGGCTCATATCTCCAATTTCATCAAGGAAGATAGTACCGCCATTGGCCTGTTCAAATTTTCCCTGCTTATCTTTGATGGCACCGGTAAAAGATCCTTTTACGTGTCCGAAAAGCTCAGATTCAATAAGTTCAGATGGGATTGCGGCACAGTTGACCTCTATCATCGGGCCTCTTGCACGGTCACTTTGGTTGTGAATAGCATGAGCTACCAGTTCTTTTCCGGCTCCGTTAGGACCTGTGATCAGAACTCTGGCATCAGAAGCGGCTACCTTTTCGATCATATCCTGAATCTTTTGAAGCGCAGGAGATGTACCGATCATCTGGTATTTTTTGTTTACTTTTTTCTTTAAGGTTTTATTTTCCGTCTGAAGATTTTTGTTTTCTTTCTTCAGGGTTTCTTTTACCAACGCATTTTTTACACTGGTGATCAGTCTGTTGATGTCAATTGGCTTGGAAATGAAATCATATGCACCCTCTTTCAGACAAGAAACTGCAGAATCGATGTCTGCGTGTCCCGAGATCATGATAAAAGTAGTTTCAGGTTTTAGGGCAAGACTTTGTTTTAAAAGCTCAGTTCCCGAAAGTTTAGGCATCTTTATATCAGAAATCACCAATGCGAAATCTTCTTTTTCTACCTGTTTATAACCTTCAAGGCCATCTTCGGCGATAACAAATTCATAATCGGTAAGTTCATCCGAAAGAATACTGTGAAGTACTCCCGAGATTGCTTTTTCGTCTTCTACTATAAGGATTTTTTGCATAGTTGCAAATTTAAATTTTTTGTTTCAATTATTAGCAAAAACCGTACCTAAAAATTCTATTTTGAATAGTCTCTTCTGCCAAAAATCGCAGATCCTACTCTTACAGAATTAGCCCCACACTCAATAGCCACCGGGAAATCATCACTCATACCCATTGATAAGGTATTCAGTGTTTTTAGTTGATTTAATTCATCAAAAAGTCTTTTTAAGATTAAAAACTCTTTTCTGACTTGTTGTTCTTCTTCCGTAAACGTAGCCATACCCATCAGCCCGGTTATTGTAATATTAGGATATTTTCCGTCAAGATATTGCTGGAAAAGCTCTTTGGCTTCCGATATTTCAAGTCCGAACTTGGTGTCTTCTGCTGCGATCTTTACCTGAAGAAGAACTTTGATGATTCTGCCGTTCTTGCCTGCTTCTTTATTGATTTCAGCTAAGAGCTTTTCAGAATCCACGCTTTGTATGGTGTCGATAAACGGTGCAATATATTTAACCTTATTGGTCTGCAGGTGCCCGATCAGATGCCACTGAATGTCTTCAGGAAGCAGGGGAGCTTTCTCCATCAGTTCCTGAACTTTATTTTCTCCAAAGACTTTCTGCCCAAGATCATAGACTTCCTGTATAGCAGAAACCGGATGCGTTTTTGAAACCGCAACCAGTTGAACTTCCACCGGAAGCTGATTTTTTATAGCCTGATAATTTTCTTTAATACTCATAAAGGCAAATTTCCGAAATTTAAAGCAAGGTTCAAAGGAACATGATAAGATTTGCTGTTAACTGTTCTAAAAGTCTGCATTTCCTGTCTGTTCTTCTGCACCTGACGTATGAAATTAATTCAACACTTCGTTGATTTTGGGATATTGAGAAATCTTTCTGAAAACAAATTTGTTGCTCTTCTGAAGTTTTTCAATAAACAGATCCAGTTCGTTGATAGAATCAGTGTCTCTTAGATATTGATCATGAGTAAGAAAGACCAGATGTCTTGAGGTTTTTTCCAGGTCGTTAAGAAAAATACTGTCCACTTTCTTAAGCATGGCTTCATGGCTTCCTTTCAGAGTCATTCTTTGAGAAGGTCTCCATTCCAGATCCCAGCCGATTACTTTATAGCCTGCTTTTTTGAGGCCATCAGCCGCGGCAGTAGTGCTTTTAATATCGGTAACATTAATATTGTTGAGCCTCCAGATATTTCTGCCCGGAGTTCTTGCTATTTTATCATAAAGTTTCAGGCTGTCTTTGGCGATGTCAAAATCACGGACAACTGCGTCAGCATTCTTATAAAAATCTGTGTATTTGTTGTGCGCGTGGGTAAAGCTGTGATTAGCCAGCTCGATCAATGGGTTTTTCTTCAAAAGCTCCAGATCATTTTTTTGCTTGGTGCTTCCATAAGCATGTTTGCCTACCAAAAAGGCCGTGGCACTCACATTTCTTTTATTCAGGATTTTGAGAAGGTTTTCCGTTCCTTGGTTGGGGCCGTCATCAAAAGTAAGGTAGATCACTCTTTTGTCAGGATCCACGCTTTCATCGTCCATTGCCGGAGCGGGTTTTGCGGGGGGATTTTCCTGTGAATAGGTCGTCTCATTCACATCATTCTTGAAATTACAGCTGTTTAATAAAACTGAAGTTGCACTCATCAATGCAAACATCCCGAGAAAAGTCTTATTTGTTGACTTTCCCGCAAAAATTTTTCTCATAAATGTATTGGAAATTTAATTTGTTAAAAATCGTTAAAAATAACGAGTAAATGTTAACAAATTATATGCCATTTTAAACTGTGTTTTACCTTTTTAAGGTTATTTTAAGAACTTTATTTTAAAGTATATTTTCGTTAATCTGCTGATTATGAAATTACGCTTTTGTTTTCGTTAAGTATTAACATTTATAAATGTTAAAACGATAGTTTTTCTCTATTTATATTGGGATAATGGTATTCTTCCTTTATTTGGGAATTATTATTTTTTAACAATTGTGGGAGAGGTTACCGAATGTAGTTCAGAATTTTATACGTAGTTTCAATTGTTTAATCCAACATCTTTTTTAAATCTAAAGCGTTTTTAACGGCTGAAGTTCCCCAGGTATTATTAAAATAAATATAAGCTGTACATTGAGAATCATTGATCTTTTCGGCAAGACGATCAAGAAAGGTTTTGTCATATTCAGACTTATAGAGGACAGGTTTTCCATGAAGCCTGTAATAGAGTATATGGGGATGATTGATGATAACGTCTTCAGGAAGATTGCCGGGAAAGCTTACCCCTGAAAAGACGGCCTCAATACTTTTTAAAAGATCAAATATTTCCTGTCTCCACCAGGATTCATGCCGGAATTCGATAACATTTAAATAATCGAAATCAAGATTTTTGATGATGCGTTCCTGGTTTTCAGGAGTATTTTTGAAAGAAGGAGGCAGTTGGTATAAAAATCCTGAAAGCTTATCTTTAAGGTGAGCATGAATATGTTGACAGAATGTAGCAATTTCCTCTTTTGATGCCGAAAGCCTGTCCTGATGGGTGATTGACTTTGGAATCTTAATAAAAAAACGGAAATGATCAGGGGTTTCATCATGCCATTTTGAAAGTGTTTTGGCAGTAGGTTTTCTGTAAAATGTTGAATTGATTTCTACAGTATTAAAAACTTCAGCATATAAGGTAAGAAAATCCTTACTTTGAGCATTTTCAGGGTATAAAGACCCTTTCCAATCATTATTATAAAATCCTGAACATCCGATGTAAAGCTTTTCTTTTTCCATGATTTCTTTTTTAAACCACAAATTATTTTTTACTTCCATTTTAAAGGTGGAACAAATAATCAACCAAATTGTATTTTTATAGAAATTTTGATTATTTAAAGTGATATGGTTATGGTCAATCAAATCCTAATCTTCAGGAAGAACCCGAAAGAATGTTCTGCTGAAGTAGATTTAATATGATCTTGTATATGCTAAACAGGAGTTTGTTCAGAATTATAAATAGATTGAGAGACAGTGTAATGATTGCTTCGTAAAGAAAATCATACTAAAGAAAAAAGACGACCTGAAATAGGTCGTCTTTCTGTTTTGTGAAATTTTATTTTATATCCAGATCTACTGAATTTAATCTCAATGAATTCAGGATCACAGACAAAGAGCTGAAGCTCATCGCTGCTGCTGCGATCATTGGTGACAAGAGGATTCCAAAGAATGGATATAATAATCCTGCCGCTACCGGGACGCCCAATACATTATAAATGAATGCAAAGAATAAGTTCTCTTTAATGTTCTTAAGAAGTTTTTCACTTAGTAGCTTAGCTTTTGCAACGCCCAGAATATCGCCTTTCAGCAAAGTAATTTCAGCACTTTCTATCGCAACGTCTGTTCCTGTTCCCATTGCAATTCCTACATTGGATTGGGCAAGAGCAGGAGAGTCATTGATTCCGTCGCCGGTCATTGCTACGATCTTACCCTGTTGCTGCAATTTCTTTACTTCATTCAGTTTGTCTTCAGGTAAACAGTTTGCTTTAAAGTGTTTGATTCCCAGTTCGTCAGCTACAGCCTTTGCTGTATGCTCATTGTCTCCGGTCATCATAATAACGTCAATTCCCTCACTCATCAGCTGTTTTACTGCTTTTTTAGAACTTTCTTTAATTTTGTCCGTAAAGCTGATAAATCCTAATGTATTATTATCCAGAGCGATATAAGAGATTGTGTGAGCTTTAGACTGTACTTCTATAGCTTTCTGTCTTAAGCTGTCCGGGATTTGAATTTGGTGAGAAGTCAGCAGACTTTCATTTCCGAGATAAGCTGTTTTTCCATTAATATTTCCTTTGACTCCTTTTCCGGAGATATTTTCGAACTGATCTACTTTTTCAGCAGTTATATTTTCATCCTTTGCTTTTTTTATGACTGCATTGGAAAGTGGATGTTCAGAATTCTGGTTGAGTGAAAATGCCAGTTTTAAAATCTGATTTTTATCTTCCTTGTTTGTCGTTTCAATATATTCTACAGAAGGTTTTCCTTCCGTTAAGGTTCCTGTTTTATCAGTAATCAGAACATTTACTTTATTCATTTGTTCCAGCGCTTCAGCGTTCTTGATCAGAATACCATTTTTAGCTCCTTTTCCTATTCCTACCATCAAAGACATGGGAGTTGCCAATCCAAGAGCACACGGACAGGCTACGATCAGAACAGCGACTGCATTCACAAAGGCAAATAAACTTCTTTTTCCTTCCGGTCCGAAAAACTGCCATAGAATAAAGGTGAGTGCGGCAATAAGAATAACTACAGGTACAAAAACCTTTGAGACTTTATCTGTCAACTTCTGAATAGGGGCTTTGCTTCGGCTGGCTTCATTTACCATTTTGATGATCTGGGAAAGTAAAGTTTCGTCACCTACTTTTTCCGCTTTCATAATGAATACCTGATTGCCATTGATAGTTCCCGAGGAAACTTTGTCATCGATCGTTTTTTCAACCGGAACGGGTTCTCCAGTGATCATACTTTCGTCTACCACTGAATTTCCTTCCACGATTTTCCCGTCAACCGGGATTTTTTCACCTGGTTTTACTTTTAAAAGATCTCCGATCTTCACCTGAGAAAGCAGAACCTTTTTTTCTTCTCCGTTTACAATGAGATTTGCTTCATCCGGTGAAAGATTCATTAATTCTTTAATAGCATTTCCTGTCTTTTTGTGAGCCGCTGCTTCCATCAGCTGTCCTAAAATAACCAGCGTAAGAATAACACAGACTGCCTCGAAGTAGAGTGGGATTTCATGATTGTGCCCACGGATCTCATGCGGAATAATGTCCGGGAAAACCAATGCAACGATGCTGAAGATAAAGGCGGCAGCAACTCCCAGAGCAATAAGACTGAACATATTGAGATTCCAGGTTTTGAAAGAAACCCATCCTCTTTTCAATAAGAACCAACCGGAATAAAACATCACCGGAAGAGTCAGTGCAAGCTCAATAAACCCTTGAATCTGATGGGAAAAAGGAAAATTGATGAACATCCCACCCATAGAAAGAATAAAAACAGGAATGGTGAAAGCGAGTGAAATAAAGAATTTTCTTTTCAGAATATTGTAGGTTTCATCTTCCTCATCTTCTCCGCTATCCGGGATTCTTACCAGATCCATTCCACAGATCGGGCAGTCTCCCGGCTCATCACGGATGATCTCAGGGTGCATGGGGCAGGTATATTTTGCTGTTTTCTTTTCAGGATATTTCACCAGATCCATTCCACAAACAGGACATCCTACATTAGAATCGTAAGTTTTGTCTCCTTCACAGTACATTGGGCAGTAATATCTGCCTGCCATTTCATCTGTAACCTTAGGGGCATCATGATGATTGTTGTGGGGGGCATGGCTGTGACCGTGGTGGTGGGAATGGGAGTGGGATTTGGCATTTTTTGCGAGATCTTCAGTGATTTCTTCCAAATGCATATGGCATACAGGGCAGTCTCCCTTTTCATCATATATCTTATCGCCTTCGCAGAACATCGGACAATAATATTTTCCAATACTGTCTTTAAAGTTCTCCGGAAGATGGGTGGAAGAATAAGCAGGTTTGTGATTAGGGTCTTTTGCCAGCTTTTCCTCAATCGGAACTAAATACATATTACATACAGGGCATCTTTCACCTTGTTTGAAATATACTTTTTCTCCTTCACATTCCATTGGGCAATAATAAACTGAAGACGGAGATACGCGATCCTGAGGTTTTACAAAAGCTTTTTCCGGATTGGCCGGATCTTCAAGTCTGTATTTTCCTATTTCTGCCAAAGCATCGTTTAAAGCGGAGAGTCCGATCTCATGATCAGAAGTGATTGTTGCTGTATTGTTTTCCAGATTAACATCCGCTGTTACTCCCTGAATGCTGTTCAGCTGATTCGATATTTTTTTCTGGCAACCGGAACAGGTCATCCCAAGTATTTTATACTGTCGTTCCATGATTCTAAATTTATAGTACAAATTTCCAAAATGGAATTGTAAGGTTGTTATAAATTTAAGGATAATAGTTATAGAATTTGGATCGGGATTTTGAGTTTGAGAGTGGGAAAGTTTAGGGGTGGAGGGAATTACTTGGGTGTTTTTTGGAATAAGATTTATATTGGGTATGATAATCCGGTAAGTATTTCATTAAAGAAATAAAATGATAAATCATTTAAAAATCCCAATATTCCCAACGTCTTAAACCCTGCAAGCCTTCCAACGCTCCCACTCTAAAACTCTCTCACGCTCAAACTTCTTAAAGGTTATCCAGAGATTTTCTGTGATGTTCTTTTAATTTCTTGAATTCAGTAGGAGTAAATCCTGTTACATTACGGAATTGGGAAGAGAGATGCTGGACACTTTTATAGCCCAGTTTTCCTGCAATTTCGGTAAGATTGAATTCATTATATAAAAGAAGTTCCTTCACCTTTTCAATTTTCTGAAGGATGAAAAACTGTTCTAGTGTAATATTTTCATTTTGCGAAAATGTTTTTGAAAGAGAACTGTAATCTTTATAAAGTTGTGAACTTAGGAATTCTGAAAGCAGAAAGTCTTCGTCGACGTCCAGTTCACTGACTTTAACGATAATCAGATTCTTTATTTTTTCAACCAGCTGATGGGCTGAATCCATAATTCTTTCAAAGCCGGTTTTGAGAAGTTCTTCTTCAATGGTCAGTATTTTGTCTGCAGGAACGTCAGACTCAGTTTCTGCTTCACCCAGTACCACGGAGGTTGTTTTTACCCCTGCGGTATTGAAAATGTTTTCAACGGCAGCAATACACCTGTTGCAGACCATGTTTTTGATGAAAAATTTCATATTCCGGTGTTTAGCCTGTCTTTTACAAACTCAATCTGGGTTTTGCCATGTGGTGCCGGATTTCCGTCACTGTCGAGATTTACCATTACGATTTTATCAACGGTGATAATGGTCTGGTGGGTCATTTTATTTCGGACATCACATCTTAAAGTGATAGAGGAAGATCCAAAATGGATGGCTTCGATACCAATTTCTATAATATCACCTTGCTTGGCAGAGCTTACAAAATTAATTTCAGAGATGAATTTGGTTACCACTTTTGTGTTTTCCAATTGGATAATGGCATAGAGGGCAGCTTCTTCATCGATCCACTGTAAAAGTCTCCCTCCGAAAAGAGAATGATTAGGATTTAAATCTTCCGGTTTTACCCATTTTCTGGTATGATAGTTCATTTTTTTAATAATTTATAGTACAAATTTAAGGTTAAATGCTGATGTGATCAATAGAATAGTATTTATTGATCTGAAAAGAATCATTCATTTTCTCGATCATTTTCTTTTGGAGCGCATCGCTTTTGTCTTATTGACTGACGGATCATGTAAAAACTTTTGATAGTTTTCACTTTCTACAGGAAACATGGCCACTTTTCCTTCTTCGTTATGATGAAATCCAAATCCATATCTTTTGGCCAGTGGAGAGGAGCGGAGGCATGCCTGACCTTTGGAGAAGAACTGTTTCCTTGCTTCTTCTCTTTCACTTTCTGAAATATCATTTTTGATAGCATAGCATTCGAAGATAATATCATCCGAGGTATATTGGTAAGGACTCTTTATCAGTTTTTCATATTGAAGGCTAGCTAGTGTTTTCTCCTTCTTTTCGGGAGGGATCTGGGCATGGTCAACAGGGCAGTCTTCGGCCACTTCAATGAGGGTATTGGTGTAATTGGTGGTATGCAGTTTCATGTTTGATTGAGTTTTTACAATTTTATGAAATTAAAGGATGATAAAGAAAATTCTAAATATAAGGGTATTCTCTTTTCTTTAGAAATGATGTTCGTTTTCATAGAGGGCAGGTTCTTAGGTGTTTATATTTAATTTCAATTGCTGTTGGATGCTCTAAACCATTCTTTTATCAATGTTTTTTAGAATTGTTTCGGTTGTTTTAATTCTTTGGATTCAACATAATGTGAGAAATATTTAAAAAAAGCTTTGATTTGAAATTTTTAATTGTATCTTGCATACGTTTATATTTGGAATCAATATTTGTTCATTAATTTATGTTGTTTTTCTTTTATATACCAAATTTTTATTAATTTTTTAATTTATTTAAAATGAACATTTTTGTTTCAAACATCAATTACGCAACTAAAGAGTATGAGTTGCACGATCTTTTCGCAGAATTTGGAGATGTATCATCTGCCAAAATCGTTACAGACAGAGAGACTGGTCGTTCCAGAGGTTTCGGTTTCATAGAAATGGGTGATGAAGAAGGAAAGCAAGCTATTGAAGCTCTTAACCAAAAAGAATTCAACGGAAAAACACTAAATGTTTCCGAAGCTAAACCAAGAGAAGAAAAACCAAGAAGAAGCTTCGATAACAACAGAGGTGGAGGTTATGGTAACAACAACAATAGAGGCGGAGGCTATGGTAACAACAACCGTGGCGGAGGCGGAAATCGTTGGTAAAAAATATGAAGCGGCTTATTAGCCGCTTTTTTTATGAAATTTAATTTGCAGAAAATCATTCAATTAGTTATTTGTATTGAAGATTCCTGTTTTTTGGCATAATTTTAGAAAATTCTCAATCAATCAAAAAAGTAATTATAATGAAAAAACATTTATTAACATTAATGATGGTGTTTGGCGGATTATTATTGAATGCACAAAATATCTATAATGGTCAGACCCTGGAACAGAATAGAAAGTATTGGTCAAATAATAACAGGTATTATCTGATATTCCAGAATGATGGCAATCTGGTTCTATACAACAGAAGCGGAGGTTCGATCTGGGATTCCAAAACTTCAGACAGAGGGGTAAAAGCGGTTTTTCAGGATGATGGTAACTTGGTAGTGTATACTCCGAGAAATGGAGTGGCTTTCAGTTCCAATACCAATGGTAGAGGCGCTAATAAACTCACCGTTCAGGATGATGGTAATCTTGTGGTGTATAATAATTCCAGTCCTTTATGGGCTTCAAAAGATGGAAGCAGAAACAATAATGACAGATTTGGCCGTGGCGGAGGTTCTGTAGATCCGGGACATAAATTCCGCAGAGGGGATAAGCTTTATTCTTCTGATGGTAATTATTATCTGTCCTTCCAGGATGACGGTAATTTGGTGTTGTCGAACAGAAATGGTAATGCAATCTGGGGAGCTGGTACCGATAATAAAGGAAGCAGAGCTGAATTCCAGAATGACGGAAATCTGGTTGTATATGATTCTTACAACAAAGCTATCTGGAGCTCCAATACATCCCGAAGAGGAGGTAACAAGCTTACCGTACAGAATGATGGAAACCTGGTGATCTACGGAAACTATTCTCCGGTGTGGAGCTCAGGAACTCAAAGATAATTTTCATTTCATATAAAAGAAGAGGCTGCCCGCAGGGCAGCCTCTTCTTTTTACTTTTATTTTGCTCTTATCAATACATCAATGTTTTCGTAGTAAATACTGATATAGTTATTATAAGGAATTGGTCCCGGCGAAGTCCAACTGAAAATATTTCTCCCAATCAGATTCTCTACCTGAATCAGGAACTTTCACTGCCTCTCTTTTTTTTCAGCAGGATTCATTATTGATTGTCGGGAGATTGCTATGCGTCTTTTTTCTTCTTTTTCTTTTTATCTTTTTCTTTGTCCTTATCCTTGTCTTTTCCTTTTGTTTTCTTTTCTTTTTTAGGGCTTAAGATTTCTTCGGCGTATTCAAACTTCGGTTCTTCAATTTTTGCCGGTTTTATTTCGATTTTTAGATCAAAATAACCTTTCATATCTTCCTGGGAAATTAATTTTTCGCTCAATAAAAGCTCCAGAATCTCTTTTCCCGAATCATTAAAAAAGTGATGTGAAAGTTCTTTTAATAGAAATTTTTTATATTCATCCAAAGGAACAAGTACAGTATATTTGAAGATTCGTCCCTCTTTTGCGGTAGACAGATACCCTTTTTCAACCAATATTTTCAGATAAGTAGATACTGTATTCTGATGGGGTTTGGGTTCTGGGTGCTGCTCCATAACGTCCTTCAGATAGAAAGATTCCATTTTCCAAAACAGCTTCATAAAGTTTTCCTCTGCGGAAGTAAGATGATTAATTTTCATAAGGGATTCTAATGTTGAAATTGAATATTGCAATAAAGATAAAGAAAAGATACCACAAAAGCTATTCCAGCGCCCATAAATACCTCTTTTATGGTATGCCTTTTTAAAATAACCCGGGTAATTCCGACCAGGGTTGCAATTCCCAGCCACAGTAGCCCCATTTTCCAGTCTAAGGTGAAAAACAGGGCGGCTGTAAATATATTGAATGCCGTGTGCATTGAACTTTTAATAAAAAAATTGCTGACCTGAAGGGCGAAAAGCAAGATTAAAATAAACAGCATGACAAGATCAATAGATCCCGTTCTGCTATAATTAAAGATCAGATAAGTTATTATACAGGCTGCAATAAATATATACAATGTTTTCCGCTGAACCCTGTTGGATACATCCATATTGGTATACCTTCCCGTTTTTACATTCCATACCAACCATATGATCACCGGAACAATAATCATCAGGGATACAGGCAGGAAATACAGAAGCGAATCTTTGAGGGTGTATTCTCTGATACTCATATAGATAAAAAAGATAATAAGGGAAGTCAGAGGATTGAAAAAATCAGAAATGATCTTTGAGATTTTCAACAGCAGGGGAGACGGCGTTTCTTCCATATTCAGGTTTAAGCTCCAAATATAATACTATAACCTCAAAAAACAAATGGAATCAACTGGGCTGATGTGGAAAATATAGTTGGAAATATTGTTGATTTTTCAACTGTAAAACAATATTATTTGTTTATTTTTAATTTAATGTTGAATCTTTATTAAAATTTATAATTTTAGAGGTCTGTTTCTTCCATCAGATTAAAAGCTGTGCCGGATTTGATATAGGGAAGGATTCATGCGGATAAGGAATGGAAAGAAATTAAAGTTCAGTCAGCGAAATTATATGGTGATTTTGTTAACAATATTGAAGATGGAGCCTTAAAACTGACCGTTTTTTCCCCGGAAAAGAGGTTGTTGAAATAACCAAAAGTTATGTTAACAATAATTAAAGATGGAAGAATAAAGAGCAGAAAATATAAAGTTTTTTGAATTACCTGCTTTATATATTATTTCAGGTAAGCTATACGGGCAGGCTGATTTCTTAGACCTTTCAACCGAAAATCAATAGATAGAATGCTGTTCCGTGAGTGTTTCTGAGGGTCGAAAATTAAGAATAATCCATTCCGCCTGCAAATAGATTTTACAGAAAAATCGAAAAGTTATCTATGTATAGAATAAAAACAAAGTTTTTTTCATAATTTTGCTCAACTATTTCATCATAAAAAAGCAAGAGCTAACACATGAAAGAATTTTCTAAAGAGGTATACCTGAAGTGGTATGAAGATATGACAATGTGGAGAAGGTTTGAAGACAAATGCCGTTCTCTTTACCTAAAACAAAAGATCAGAGGATTTTTACATTTGTATAACGGTCAGGAAGCTATTCCTGCCGGATTCACACATGCAATGGACCTTACGAAAGACAGTATGATTACTGCCTACAGATGCCACATCCATCCAATGGCGATGGGAGTAGATCCTAAGAGAATCATGGCTGAACTTTGTGGTAAAGCAACAGGTACATCCGGAGGTATGGGTGGATCTATGCACATTTTCAGCAAAGAACACCGTTTCTACGGAGGTCACGGTATCGTTGGAGGACAAATTCCTTTGGGAGCAGGTATTGCTTTTGCAGATAAATATTTCGACAGAAAAGCAGTAAACATCTGTTTCTTCGGAGACGGTGCTGCAAGACAAGGTTCTCTGCATGAAACATTCAACATGGCAATGAACTGGAAGCTTCCTGTAGTATTTGTTGTAGAAAACAACCAGTACGCAATGGGAACTTCTGTAAAAAGAACAGCCAACCACGAAGATATATACAAATTAGGATTAGGATATGAAATGCCTTGTCTTGCAGTAGATGCAATGGACCCTGTAAAAGTAGCTGAAGCTGCTTACGAGGCTATTGAAAGAGCAAGAAGAGGTGATGGGCCAACGTTCATTGAAGCAAGAACTTACCGTTACAGAGGACACTCTATGTCTGATGCTGAACCATACAGATCTAAAGAAGAAGTAGCTGTTCACAAAAATGATGACCCAATCGAACTGGTAAAACACAGAATCCTTGAAAACGGATGGGCTACAGAACAGGAATTGGAAGCTATCGATAACAAATCCAGAGACTTTGTTGAAGAGTGCATCGAATTCATGGAAAACTCTCCATATCCGGACGCTGAGAAAATCTATGAGTATGTGTATGCTCAGGAAGATTATCCATTCTTAGACAAGTTAGAAAACTAAAAGATAATGAGTTAATTTGACCATTTGAAAATTTGGAAATATGATAGAGTATGTCCTTTTTTAATTTTCAAATTTTCAGATTGCTAAATTTTCAAATAAAAAATAATTATGGCAGAAGTAATTACGATGCCCCGCCTTTCCGACACTATGACGGAAGGTAAAGTGGCGAAATGGCATAAAAAAGTAGGAGATAAAATAAAGGAAGGAGATATTTTAGCTGAAATTGAAACTGACAAAGCTGTTCAGGATTTCGAATCTGAAGTAGAAGGTACCCTTTTATACGTGGGTGTAGAAGAAGGTGCTGCCGCTGCTGTAGACTCTGTTTTGGCAATTATCGGTAATGAAGGAGAAGATATTTCAGGATTGACAGATGGAGCAGCTGCTCCCAGTGCAGGTTCTGAAGAAAAAAAATCAGAAGAACAGCCTAAAGCAGAAACTGTGGAAACTGCTACTGCAGAAGTTCCGGCAGGAGTAGAAGTGGTTACCATGCCAAGACTTTCTGATACAATGACAGAAGGTAAAGTTGCTAAATGGCACAAAAATGTAGGGGATACCGTAAAAGAAGGAGATCTTCTTGCTGAGATCGAAACAGATAAAGCAGTACAGGATTTCGAATCTGAATTCAATGGAGTACTATTGAAGCAAGGTGTGGAAGAAGGTGGTGCTGCTCCGGTTGATTCCGTATTGGCAATCATTGGCCCTGCAGGTACAGATGTTTCAGGAGTTGGAGCTCCTAAAGCTGCTCAGGCATCAGGGAAACCGGCTGAGCAAAAGGCAGAAGCTAAAACAGAAGAAAAAGCTGCTCCGGCTGCTAATACTTCATCTTCTGACAGAGTAGCTATTTCTCCATTAGCTAAGAAAATGGCTCAGGATAAAGGGGTTGATATCAATGCTGTACAGGGATCAGGTGAAAACGGAAGAATCGTTAAGAAAGATATTGAAAACTATCAGCCAGCTGCAAAACCAGCTGCTTCAGCTCCGGCTGCAAGTGCTGCTGCTCCGGTTGCTGTAAGCTTTGTACAAGGTGTAGATGTAGAAGAACCAAACTCTCAGGTAAGAAATATTATCGCAAAACGTCTTTCTGAAAGTAAATTCTCTGCTCCTCACTATTACCTAATGGTTGAAATCAACATGGATAAAGCCATTGAAGCGAGAAAAGAGATCAATTCTATCCCGGATACGAAGATTTCATTCAACGATATGATTATCAAAGCAACTGCAATTGCTTTAAGAAAACACCCACAGGTAAATTCAAGTTGGGCTGGAGATAAGATCATTCACAGAGGAAATATCAATATCGGTGTAGCTGTGGCTATTCCTGACGGATTAGTAGTTCCTGTATTGAAAAATACAGATCAGATGAATTACACTCAGATTTCTGCTGCGGTAAAAGATATGGCTTCAAGAGCTAAGAATAAAGGTCTTAAGGCAAATGAAATGGAAGGATCTACATTCTCTATTTCTAATCTTGGAATGTTCGGAATCGAAACATTTACAAGTATCATCAACCAACCCAACTCTGCTATCCTTTCAGTAGGAGCAATCATCGAGAAACCAATTGTGAAGAACGGTCAGATTGTAGTAGGTAACACTATGAAACTTTCATTAGCATGTGACCACAGAGTAGTAGATGGTGTTACAGGTGCTCAGTTCCTTCAAACTTTGAGAACCTATTTAGAAAATCCATTAACATTGTTACTGTAATTTCCAGTATATACAATATCAAAACCTCCCAAACGGGAGGTTTTTTTGTTTGCGGTTTTTGTCTTTACATTGAGAAAATAAGTATATTTAATGGTAAATAGTAGGTCGAAAACTAAATAAAATGAAAAAAGCATTGCTCATTTTCTCTGTCCTTGCAAGTGCTCTCGTATTGAGCCAGGAAATCAAAGAAAACCAACCTTTTCCGGCATTCTCCGTTAAAACTGAGAAAGGTGTTTTAAAATCATCCGATTTAAAAGGGAAGGTTGTACTTGTTAATTTTTTTGCAACATGGTGTGGTCCTTGTCTGCAGGAACTTCCCCATTTACAGAATGAAGTATGGGAAAAGTATAAAGACAATAAAAAGTTTTCTTTACTGGTCATAGGCAGAGAGCATTCTCAAAATGAGATAGAAGCTTTTAAAGCTAAAAAAGGATTTACACTTCCTATTTATGCAGATGAAGACAGGGCTATCTATTCCCTTTTTGCGAAAGAATATATTCCCAGAAATTATATCATAGACAAAAGTGGAAAAGTAGTTTATGCATCAGTAAGCTATAGTGAACCGGAATTTAAAGAAATGCTTAAAAAGCTTGATGAACTGTTGAAATAAGATTCCTGCCAAAATGAATTTTTCTTTATTACTTTTTTCTAATAAATAGAAGAAACTGTAAGTGATTTTTAATGTCAGATAGCAGAAAATGATAAAACTTTTCATTTTGAAGGATTTGGCGGTTATTATACTTTAAGTTTTTGGAATTATCATGCTTCTTCTTTATGGATTTTCAAAATCAAATTACTATTTTTGAATTATGATTAAAGCGAGAAATATCCATAAATCTTATGGGAATTTAGAGGTACTGAAAGGAGTTGATATTCATATCAAAATGGGAGAGGTGGTTTCTATCGTAGGAGAGTCGGGAGCAGGTAAATCTACATTGCTGCAGATTCTGGGAACCCTTGATCACCCGACTCAATCCAGTAAATATGACACTGAAATTGCGATTGCAGGAGAATCATTTATCAATATGAATGATAAGCAGCTTTCAAAATTCAGAAACCAGAATATCGGTTTTGTATTTCAGTTTCACCAGCTTCTTCCGGAGTTTACAGCACTGGAAAATGTATTGCTTCCGACAAGAATTGCCGGGGCCAATGAGAGAGAAGCTATCGAAAAAGCATATGCTTTATTTGAAGATCTGAAAATAGAACAGAGACTGAATCATAAACCCAATCATCTTTCCGGTGGAGAAGCTCAGAGGGTTGCCGTAGCAAGAGCTTTAATCAATTCACCAAAGATTATCTTTGCCGACGAGCCAACAGGGAACCTGGATTCAAAAAACGCAGACGATCTTCACAGGTTATTTTTTGATCTGAGAGATAAGTACAATCAGACCTTTGTCATTGTAACGCATAACCCGAATCTTGCTGAAATCACAGACCGGAAGCTCGTCATGAAAGACGGAATGATTATAGAATAGCAGAACACACACCAAATGATGAAACACTTTATTTTTCTTTTTATATTTTTAATTTCCTGTTCAAAAGCAGATTCTCAGCATTTGAATGCTTCAGGTTTGCCTCAGTCAAAGATCTTCGAAATTAAAGATTATATCAAAGGAAAAGAGTACAATCAGGAGTTAGCGGTTTTTATCAATTTTAAAATTCCTTCAGGAAAGTACCGTTACTTTATCTATGATCTGAAAAATAATAAAATACTGCAAAAAGCAGTCGTTTCTCATGGCTCAGGTTCTGTTGTCCCAAGATCCAATGGATTACAGTTCAGTAATGTGGAAGGCTCTTATCAGTCTTCATTAGGAAAATACTCAATTGGTGAAAGTTATGTTGGGAAATTTGGAAAAGCCTATCGCTTGAAAGGATTAGATTCTACCAACAGCAATGCGATGCAAAGAGCTATTGTACTTCATGCTTTAGGATGTGTTCCGGATACAGAATCTGAAAACCCGGCATGCCTGAGTTTAGGCTGTCCCATGCTTTCAGTAAATGCACTTAAAAAATCTGCTCAATATATTGATCAATCGAAGCAACCGATCATTTTATATGCATTTTATTAATCTATAATCTCAAATCTCCATGACTATAAAATTTCTTGCCGAAGATGACAGACCCAGAGAAAAGCTTTTACATAAAGGTAAAGGCTCACTTTCTGATTCTGAATTACTGGCAATTATTATGGGAAGTGGAAATAAAGGAGAAAGTGCGGTGGAACTGGCAAGGAAAATATTAATTTCGGTAGATAACAACTGGCACCAATTAAGTCTTCTCTCCGTTAAAGACCTGATGAAATTTAAAGGAATTGGTGAGGCAAAAGCCATTTCTATTACTTCGGCTTTAGAAATAGGAAGAAGAAAATCAGGACAGGAAATTCTGGAAAAAACTACAATTGGAAACAGTAATGACGCCTATTTAATACTAAAAAATAAGCTTTCAGATTTGAGAACTGAAGAGTTTTGGGCTATCTTTCTGAATACCAGCAATAAGGTAATTCATGTCTCACAGTTGACACAGGGAGGTATAAACCAGTCTGTAGTCGATGTAAGGGTTTTATTTAAAACAGCTCTGGATCATTTTTCAACGGGAGTTATCATTGCTCATAATCATCCATCCGGTAGTCTGAAACCAAGCCGGGAAGACATTTCTATTACACAAAAAATAAAAGAAGCAGGAAAAACATTAAGCATTCAGCTTCTTGATCACCTTATTATTACCCAGGATTCTTACTTTAGTTTCTCGGATGCAGGTTTATTATGATTAGAAGATTGAAATACCATGAAATTGATTTTGTAAAGTATACACAGTGTTTAGAGAATTCTGAGCAGAAAAAATACAGTGCTGCCAGAGAATTTCTAGACATTACTTCAAAAAAACAATGGGAAGCCCTGGTTTATAAAGACTATGAAGCGGTAATGCCTGTTCCTTATGTAAGGAAATATGGGTTGAAAATTGTTCACAATCCGAAACTCTGCCAGCAGCTGGGGGTTTTTTCCAACAAAGATAATATTGACGTTAATGAGGCTTTTTTAGAATACCTGGAAAAGAATTATATGATAAGGATTTATTCCTTTAATGATGTCAATCGGTTTCATACAAAAATCAGGGTTAAGAAGAATTTTCTGCTTTATCCAGGCTCTTATGAAAAGATTTATGCCGGATATTCCCCGAAACGAAAGAGAAAGCTCAGACTCAGTGAGGAGGTTATACAGGAATCTGAAATCAGAGTTATCTCATATAATGAAGCAAAAACGTTTATAGAAGCGAATACAATAGGTTTGAATAAAGACAATGATTTATCAGAGTTTATGAGGATTTTTCAGCACTTTTACCAGCTGAATCATCTTAAGTTCACCGCTTTTTATTATCAACACAAGATCATTAATATGATTGCAACATATTCGGATGATAAAATGGTGGCACTTTTGGGTAATTTCAATGATAAAGATTATGTGAAATTATCCGGAGCATCAGTACTGATCGATCATGTAATCAAAGAAACGATTAAAACTCATACTTTTGATTTTGAAGGAGGAGAGTTGCCTAATATAGAAGAGTTTTTCAGAGGATTTCGTCCGGAATTAAAGCCCTATGGAATCATTGAAAACTCGAAAAAGAACCTTTTTAAAAAACTTGGTTATCTTACAGTGAATGCTAAACCTTTTTTATAAAGAAAGCTTTGTTTAGATTGGTTCTAATTAAGGAATATTCCGTAACTTTATACAACCCTTATTAAAACATTTATGTTACAACAGATTCGTCATTACAAATTCTCATATATGCTGTATAACTTATTTAAGAAAAGTAAGTTGAAGCATAATATTCCATTGTACAAAAAATACGGAATCAATAAGAGCTATTTTTCCAGTATTTCCAGTAAAGACTTTGCTCACCTTCCCGCCAGTGACAGGTCGGTAGACTATACTCAACTTACAGAAACTCCTTTTTTTAAGAAATTATCAGAAGAGAATAAAGAAAGTGCTCTTCAGTATGATGATAATGGATATATGATCCTGAGAAACTTTATTACTCCTGAGACCGCCGACCAAATCAATACAGAGATTGATAAGCTGATGGCAGACGGAACCTTGAAATTTATTTACGGAGGAAAGCTGATGTTTGCTATTCATCACTCGGAAATCATTAAAAATATTGGAAATGACAAGGAATTGTTAGACTTTTTATCTGTTTTACTGGATGGAAAATCTAAACTTTTCCAAAGTATCAATTTTATTAACGGAAGCCAGCAGAAAACCCATTCAGACAGTATTCATATGACGACATATCCACTGGGAGGACTGTTGGGAGTATGGATTGCCCTGGAAGATGTAGATGAAACCAACGGAGCATTGCATTACATTCCTAAAAGTCATAAACTGCCTTATTTCCTTAATTCTGATTATGATAATGAGGGAACCGCTTTAAAAATCGGTAAGAAAAGTTACAGAGCTTATGAGACATTTCTGGAAGATAAAGTAAAAGAATTAGGGTTAAAAAAAGAAGTTTTCAAAGCGAAAAAAGGAGATATGCTAATCTGGCATGCCAATATTCTTCATGGCGGAGAGCCTCACACCGATAAAAACAGAACAAGAAAGAGTCTTGTCTATCATTTCTTTGACGAAAACAGCGTATGCTATCATGAGGTGACCCAAAGACCGGCATTGTTTGAACTTTAATCTAAGCTTATCCTTTATCACAAAAGGTTTTGTAAGAATACAGATTTAGAAAAATAGTTTTTCTACATTTGTATTCTTATAATATTTCTGTATGAAAAAAAGGGAAAATATTCTTGTTTTTATATTTTCGATCTACGTCTGTATCATGTCATACTATTTGTATACCCACCAGCATTACAATACTGATATGGAAGCTTATATGGGATTGATCTATAAAACAGAATATCCTGATATGAAGATTGAAGAAATCCATCAGAAAGTATATGATGAACTGAGAGACAGAAATCCTCATTTTGCGGGTTTTGATCCAGTAGATCCCTATGTGGAGGAAATGGCAAAGGGAGAAAGTACCTATTATAAGACCTTGGTTGAAAACCCTAAAGCCTATGAAGAAGAATTACAGCTTTTTGCGGTAAAACCTTTTTATAACTTTACCAACTGGTTCTTTTTCAAACTTGGTTTCAGTGCTTCCGCTTCTACTTTTATGATTTCGATCATTTCTTATGCTCTGATTCTTATTCTGATTTTCAGCTTTTTGATCAGGATTTTAAGAAATTATTCCCTTGCTTTCATTATAACCATCCTGATTTCCCTGTTCAAACCTCTTTTAGAATCGAGCAGACATGCTTCTCCAGACTCTTTGTCATGTTTATTGCTGCTTTTAAGCTTTTATAGCTTTGGAATCAGGAAAAATTTCTTTGCTGCATGTATTTTTGCGATGTTATGCATTCTGACAAGGCCGGAATACTTTATTTTGTACTTTTTCCTTTCCGTTTTTATTTATCTGTATAGAAAAGACCTCCAGATTAAGATCGCTCCGTTGTTGATTTCCTTTGGATATTTGTTTCTTATTTTCTTTCTGATTCAGGCCTTTAATCAGGTTTCCTGGTCTACTTTATTTATGAATCAGTTTATT
Organism: Chryseobacterium indologenes; assembly: GCA_001013295.1. Classification (GTDB taxonomy): domain Bacteria; phylum Bacteroidota; class Bacteroidia; order Flavobacteriales; family Weeksellaceae; genus Chryseobacterium; species Chryseobacterium indologenes_B. The sequence goes on from LAZY01000078.1 coordinate 38,816, forward strand.
AAGGTTCAGATTTACCCTGTCTCACAGCCTGATCCGTTTCATTTTCCTGATTATCTTCAGTTTATCAAAAGTAAGTTGCTGTTCGAATTCAATTCTTCTTATTTTCCGATCTTCTTGCTTTTTATAATTATTCTTCTTGCCAATAACTTTTCTTTCAAAAACAGGAAAAACCAGGCTCAGTTCCTGTTTTTTGCAATTATTTATGGAACTGTTTTTCTAAGATTTCTTGTTTTTCCGTCATTGGTCAACAGAATGATGCTTGGCTTTTACCTCCTGATTATCCTATCTATGATCTATATACAGAATTCTAAAGTCAATATCTTTAAAAACTCTTTACAAGACGGAAAATAATTAGTAATTTTGCAGTCTAAAATTATGATGAATCTTTCTGGATATTTACCCTATGCATTTGCATTGATTATCGCAATTCCTTTTCTGGTTTTGCTCAGACAATTTGTACATTCCTACATTACCCTTAAAAATCAGGAAATCAAACTGCTTAGCGTAAAATCAAATTCAGAGAATAAGGCGCATTCCTATGAAAGGATGACTTTATTTCTAGACAGGATAAAACCTTCGAATCTTGTACAGAAGTTTGATAAAGGGCTGGCGGTTCATGAATTTATTTTCCTTACAGAAAAGACTATCAATGATGAGTTTGAGTATAATACTTCACAACAGCTTTATGTGACGAAGAACTCATGGAAAAATATCGTAGACTCTAAAAATGCAATTATAGAACTGCTTCACAGAACCTATGACGGATTGAAAGGAAATGCTGAACTGGAAGAGTTCAAGACTATTTTCATCATGAATTACATGGAAGGCAATGATTATATTGCAGCAACCATGGAAGACCTAAGAAAAGAAATTTTAATAATAACTTAAAAAATAACAGATAAATAATGATTCCAAATTTTAAAGCACATCCATGGCACGGAATTTCTGCAGGAGAAGATGCGCCAAATGTTGTAAATGTATTTGTGGAAATTGTTCCTTCAGATACTATTAAATATGAAGTAGATAAAGAAACAGGATATTTAAAGGTAGACAGGCCACAGAAATTCTCTAACATCATCCCGGCTTTATATGGTTTTGTTCCAAGAACATATTGTGATCAAGAAGTGATGAAGCTTGCTGTTGAAGCAGGTGCTACTGATGTGACAATGGGAGATCATGATCCACTTGATATTTGTGTTTTAAGCTCTCACAATATTCATGCAGGAGGTTTATTAATGGAAGCAATTCCAATTGGTGGTTTCAAAATGATCGATGGAGGAGAAGCTGATGATAAGATTGTAGCAGTAATGATCAATGACCACGCTTTCGGACACTTCAGAGATATTGCTGAACTTCCTGAAGCAGAAGTAAAAAGATTGATGCACTACTTCCTGACGTATAAAAACTTACCGGATGAACCTGCAAAATGCAGAATCCAGGAGGTTTACGGTGCTGAACATGCAAGAAAAGTGATCAAAGCTTCTCAAACAGATTATGCAGATAAATTCGGAGGATAAAATTTCCTTTCCAAACATAATAAAAACGGCAGATGAATTTTCATCTGCCGTTTTATTTCCTTATATAAGTATTTGATATGTACTTTTTTTACCATTAATGTGCTGTGCTTGGAATTAAGAAATTAAGTCCAACCTGAATAGCTGTTCCCCCAAACCTATTTTCCACAGCAAAGTTTTGAGTGACTCTTCCCATCAATCCAATCTTCATAGGAACAATCCAATAAGAGGCAAATGCACCAATTCCTGCAATCTGATCAGTGGCAAAGCCTCCATTCTTTCCTTTGTCATTACCAACCTGAGTAGTATAATGACCAAAAAGACCTATCTCGTCACCTCTTGAATCTAAAACAAATGAACCTCCGGCGTCTACAGTAAAATGGCTCGCTTCTTTAAAATCGGTATCTTTTTGCCATTGATTGATTTCTAAGGTAGTCGCAATACTTATATTAGTCTTAGAAGTAGGCTTCACTTTGCCGGCTACACGGATATTATGAGACCAATATCCATGTCCGCCATTATCCAGATCATGGGGCTTGTACTTTCCTGTAGGGGCCCAAACACCATAATTCAGAGCATAACTAAATTTTCCTTTCGTCCAGGATAGCCATATGGGTTGAATGTACATGTCTCCAAATCCGATACTTTTATTGGTGAAAACGTAATTTCCTGATCCTGTTTGACTGGAGTAATAATCAAGTGCAATATTGGCAGTAGGGCTATTTAGGGTAGGGATGATCATCATTCCCCAATTAGCACCTAAAACCTTTCCTTTTCCTCCGTAAATTGCCATCAGGATAAAAGAATTGGTTTTCACATTCTGTTTTATATGTAATTCAGTAGGATTTCCCGGAGCTGGATTAATTAGCTGGTCAGATCTTTGACCTGAAGCATTGTGATAATCCATATTGGCATAACCATACCATACAGGAATGATCCATCCCGGATGTGGCGCAAAATAATCATTGGGATTAAAGGAAGACCCTGTGTAATGACCCTGTCCAAAAGCAGATGTTCCGGATAAAAGACCAAAAATAAGTATAATAATTTTTCTCATAATGAATGTGTTATCACTAAATAAGCTTAGTCTCTTTTGTATACAGTATTACCTTCTTTTATCGTTTCGAGAACTTTGATACTTCTAAGGTTTTCTGGATTTATAGTTAAAGGATTCTGATCAAGGATCACAAAATCGGCTAATTTACCTGCTTTGATAGACCCTTTTCTATTTTCTTCCTGCAGTTGATAAGCTCCGTTAATGGTAATCGCTTTCAAAGCTTCAAGAGGAGTAATTCTTTCATTGGGGCCTAAAATCATTCCTGATCGGGTTTTTCTGTTTACCGCTGCATATACTGCTGTAATTAAATCAGGGGGGGTAACCGGAGAGTCATGATGGATTGTAAAAATAATTCCAGCCTTTAATGCTGAGTGGGCAGGACTTATAAAAGCTGCTCGCTCAGGGCCAAAAACACTTGAATAATGCCAGTCTCCCCACAAATAGGTATGAGTCGAAAAATAAGAAGGAATTACTCCCAGATCTCTTATTTTTTGAATATGATCAGGACGGCTGTTCTGTACATGAATTAATGTTGCCCGAAGTTCCGGTTGGTAAATGTTTTCATCTTTTAATCTCTTAATAACCCGTATCGCCTGATCGATGGCTGCATCTCCATTTACATGCAGCTGTGCGGTTATATGATTTTGAAAAAGTGTTTTCAGATCATCATATAAGGTTTCGTCAGTGAAGATCGGGAACCCTTTGTAATCTTTAGACTGCCCTTCTGGCGGAACTAAATAAGGCTGGGTAAGCCATGCCGTTTTCCCTTGTGGGGAGCCGTCATCAGAAAATTTGAATCCTGCCAATTTCAAATGATTTTCGTACTTCATATACTTAGGCTTGAATGTATTGAGGTCCTTTTTAGAATATTCGTAGTCTGGAAAGTAGACAACATCCGCTTTAAGGAGGTTTTGAGCTGCTGCATTTTGTAAAAGAGCAATACTTTCTCCCATGGTTCTTCCGTCGCAAATAGTGGTTTGCCCGTAACTAAGCCATTCATTCTGGGCTTTCATTAAGTTCTCCATAGCATGGCCCTGAGTATCTTTGCCCTTATTCATCTTTTCCGTTAAGCTGAGCAATGCTGTAAAACTTGCATTTTCCTCTAATTTACCATTTAATTTTCCTGTTTTTTTATCTCTTCCGATGTGACCTCCTTCAGGATCTTTTGATGATTCCGTGATACCTAAAAGTTTTAGCATAGCACTGTTGGCTACACTTGCATGCCCGGAGGCGTGAATAACGATAATAGGATTGGTTTTACTGATGGCATCCAGTTCTGTTTTTGTCGGATGGCGGTGTTCCGCCATGATAGCATCATCATAGCCATTACCTATGATAGGTTGTTGATCAGTGATTTTATTGTTTTTTATATAATTTCTTATCGCAATTTGTAGATCTTTAATTGAATTTACTGTACCGTAGGGATCAGGAGATAAATCTACAGCATCCATCGTTCCTGCTCTTGAAGTAAGATGCCCATGTACATCGATAAACCCGGGAAGAAGGGTTCTTCCATTTAGGTTGATCATTTTAGTGGATGGTTCTGAATAACGGTCTGCATCTGATTTTGTGCCTGCAAAAATTATTTTCCCATTTTTTACCGCTACTGCTTCAACTTGATCAGGAGTGTTTTCCATAGTTAGAATGGGACCCCCGAAATAGAGAATCTCAGCCTTTTCTTTTGGAGCTCTGTTTTGGCAACTACTTATGCCTATTGTCAAAAAAAGAGTATAGAGTATTCTTTTCATAATAAATTAATTCAAATAAGTGTGATAAACAAATTTACAAAATATTATATTATTATAGGGGAATTTTATTATGTGTTTATAAATTCATTATATTTATGATACTAATTACATTTTTTTAATATAAAATAATAAACTATGGATTTGTTCTATTTAATTCCTGCTTTTGGTGTCGTAGCTTTGCTTTATACATTTCTTCAGAGCAACTGGGTGAGTAAACAGAATGCCGGAAATGAAAAAATGAAAACGATCAGCGGACATATTGCTGACGGTGCCATGGCTTTTCTAAAAGCCGAATATAAAATTTTAACTTATTTTGTCGTAGTCGTCGCCATTTTATTGGCTGTAATGGGTTCCAGTAATGCCAATTCACATTGGAGCATTGGAATTGCATTTGCTGTAGGAGCTGTCTTTTCGGCATCAGCAGGATTTATCGGAATGAAGATTGCTACCAAAGCGAACGTAAGGACGGCAGAGGCTGCAAGAACCTCACTTTCCAAAGCGCTTAAGGTTTCTTTTACAGGAGGTTCCGTGATGGGGATGGGAGTGGCAGGACTCGCTGTTTTAGGACTGGGAGGGCTGTTCCTGATCATTAAACAGATCTTTGCCCCGGATGCAACAGTAGATTCACATGAGATGGAAAGAACCATCGAAATACTTACCGGATTTTCTTTAGGAGCTGAATCCATCGCTCTTTTTGCAAGAGTGGGAGGTGGTATTTATACTAAAGCAGCAGATGTAGGGGCTGACCTCGTAGGAAAAGTAGAAGCCGGAATTCCGGAAGATGACCCTAGAAACCCGGCAACCATTGCTGATAATGTGGGAGACAACGTAGGAGATGTGGCAGGGATGGGAGCAGACCTTTTCGGGTCTTATGTAGCAACTGTTCTGGCAACAATGGTATTGGGAAGAGAAACAGTTTCTGATGATGCCTTTGGCGGATTTGCCCCGATTCTTTTACCGATGCTGATTGCAGGAACAGGAATTATTTTTTCCATGATAGGAACCTTATTTGTAAAGATCAATGATAATGAAGGTTCATCTACTTCCAGTGTGCAAAATGCCTTGAATTTAGGAAACTGGGGAAGTATCGTCATTACGGCTATCGCCTCATATTTTCTGGTTACCTATATCCTTCCTGAGAAAATGGTTTTAAGAGGACACGAATTTACTAAAATGGGAGTCTTTGGAGCCATTATGGTAGGCTTGGTTGTAGGAACTTTAATGAGTATTATTACAGAATATTATACGGCTATGGGAAAAAGACCGGTTTCCAGTATTGTGAGACAGTCTTCCACAGGCCATGCGACTAATATTATCGGTGGACTTTCCGTAGGAATGGAGTCTACATTACTTCCGATTATTGTTTTGGCAGGAGGTATTTACGGATCTTATCTATGTGCCGGACTATATGGGGTGGCTATTGCAGCAGCAGGAATGATGGCTACTACAGCCATGCAGTTGGCAATAGATGCCTTTGGACCTATTGCTGATAATGCAGGAGGTATTGCCGAAATGAGTGAACTCCCTAAAGAGGTTCGTGAAAAGACAGACATACTGGATGCAGTAGGAAATACAACCGCTGCTACAGGAAAAGGGTTTGCCATCGCCTCGGCTGCTTTAACGGCATTAGCATTATTTGCTGCTTTTGTTGGGATTGCAGGTATCGACGGAATTGATATATACAGGGCGGATGTTTTAGCAGGATTATTTGTAGGGGGAATGATCCCGTTTATTTTCTCCTCTTTAGCCATCACGGCGGTAGGGCAGGCTGCTATGGCAATGGTAGAAGAAGTAAGAAGACAGTTTCGTGAAATTCCGGGAATTCTGGAAGGAAAGGCACAGCCTGAATATGAAAAATGTGTGGCTATTTCTACCGATGCCTCCATCAGAAAAATGATGTTGCCTGGTGCTATTGCTATTATTTCACCTTTACTGATCGGGTTCATCTTTGGCCCTGAAGTATTGGGAGGATTTCTGGCAGGGGCTACTGTAAGTGGGGTTCTGATGGGAATGTTCCAAAACAATGCAGGAGGTGCCTGGGATAATGCTAAAAAATCCTTTGAAAAAGGAGTTGATATTAATGGGCAGACCTATTACAAAGGTTCAGAACCTCATAAAGCTTCCGTAACGGGAGATACTGTAGGAGATCCGTTTAAAGACACTTCCGGACCGTCAATGAATATTTTGATTAAGCTGATGTCAATTGTTTCCTTAGTGATTGCCCCTACTTTAGCGGTTTTACATAAAGATAAGATTGAAGCAAACAGAAAAGCAAAAATAGAAAGCTTAACCGGAATTTCCAATGCAGGAACTCCAACGGTAAATGTTGATCTTAAAACTATTTCACCTTCTTCAGGTGAAGTTAAAGGTCATCTTAATGAAAACGGAGATTTTGTATACGAAACCGGAAATATTCAAAAAATAAAACTGAAAGGCGGAAAAACCATTGCATTAGGAGATGGCAGTCAGATATACAATCTTTATAATGCCATTAACAAAAAGGATAAATCTGTTTTGGACCCTGATAAATGGTATACCATTGAAAATCTTTATTTTGAAACAGGATCCAGCGATCTGAAAGCTGGATATGAATTACAGCTGAATAATCTTGCAGAAATACTAAACGCTTATCCGGATCTTAAAATAAAATTGGGCGGTTATACAGACAATAGCGGTAACGAAGAAAGCAATCTGCAACTTTCTAACCTCAGAGCACAGACCGCCAAGCTGAAACTTCTTGAATTAGGTGTTCCAGCTGATAGAATAGAAGCAGAAGGGTATGGATCACAACATCCGGTTTGTGAAGCTAATGACACTGATGAATGTAAAGCCAAAAACAGAAGAATTGATGTAAGGGTTCTGGCTCTGTAATATTAATGGAAATATCAATCAAAGCATCGCATCTGCGGTGCTTTTTAGTTGTATATCATGAATAATTTTTTGAAATGTTTATGAGAATTAGATAGATAGCTCAAAAATAGTTCTGTCGCAATTAAAGATTTTTTCTTAGATGCTCCAATGCCTGGATGATCAGTTTATCCTTCTTTGCAAAGCTGAATCTGACATAGTCTGAATTCTGTCTAGAGTTATAAAATGCTGAAATCGGCAGACACGCTACTTTTTTCTCAACCGTCAGCCATTTTGAAAATTCTACATCCGTCATGGTCTTGGAGAGATTTCTGAAATTGACGACCTGGAAAACACTGCCTTCAGCCAGTTGCTTGATCTGTAAAGGTGTATCTTTGAGAAGCTCACTGAAAATATCTCTTTTTTTCTGCATTATTGTTTTATTCATTTCAGGATCAAATACTTCCAGATATTTTGCCAAAGCATATTGAGCAGGGGCGTTTGCACTGTAGGAAATATATTGCTGATGACATCTGAATAGTGAGGTCAGTTCTTCAGATGCCAGCATATAGCTGACCTTCCAGCCGGAAGTATGAAACATTTTGCCAAAAGAAAAAATACAGAACGTCCGGTTTCTGAGGCCTGGATGAATCATCGAACTGTAATGTTCTGCTTCATCATAGCAATACGTGTCATAGATTTCCTCTGAGATCAAATAAATTTCCTGGTCCCTGATCAATTCATAAAGTTGCTCCCAATCTTCTTTTTTCCAGATTTTCCCTGTTGGATTTTGAGGAGAGTTGATAATAATTGCTTTGGTTTTCTCTGAGATTGATTTTTTAAATATCTCCCAGTCTATACTAAAATCCTGTTCGAGATCATAATATACAGGAATTCCACCGTTCATCACAACAGCAGGTCCGTAGGTATAATAAGAAGGTTGAATAATAATAACTTCATTATTCTGATTTAAAATAGATTTAAGGGCAGTATATAAAGCAAAGGTTGCACATGGGACAACGGTGACTTCATGAGCAGTAACAGAAATTTTATTTTTACGTTTTGCGTTAAAAGCAACTATATTTTCAATGAGTAGAGGATTTCCGGCAAGCGGTTCGTAATGATAAGTATTCAGATCGGCAGATTCTTTTAAAAAGTTTTTCAGCCGATCATCAATATCAAAGTCAGGAAGCCCTAGAGAAAGATCGAAGCTTCCATGTCTTGATGCCAACTCGGACATTTCTGTGAAGAAGGAATAATGGGTAAACCTGTGAATTTCTTTCATCAATTTTGTAATTTTTTCAAATGTAATAAAAAATCAATATCGTTTATGTTTTATTTTTAGTAATTCATCAATTATTTGATTTGTTTATTGTCTGTTCAGTAAGTTTTAGGTCGGATGCGCAGATTCAATAAAAATTGCTATTTTTAAAAGAAATTTATTCTCTATGAAAAAACTACTTATTCCGCTGTTTGCCATTGCTGTATTAACTAGCTGTGGAACGGCAAAAACGTCTGATGGGGCGTCTCATCCTGTTTCAACAAAGCATGACAAGGCTTTTTCCAATGCTTATAAGATGATCAAAGCAGAAGATTTAAAGAGAAACCTTTATGTAATTGCTTCTGATGAAATGGAAGGAAGAGATACCGGAAGTAAAGGACAGAAAAAAGCGGGAGAGTATATCGTTAATTACTATAAAAGTCTGGGAATCTCCGGTCCTAAGGCATTAGGGTCTTTTTATCAGAAAGTACCTTCAGAATTTATGAAGAAAAGAGGTGGGGGTAACCTTCCTGATTCTGAAAATATTCTGGCTTTTATAGAAGGAAGTGAAAAACCTGAGGAAATCGTTGTTGTTTCTGCTCACTATGATCACGTAGGAACCAAAAAAGGAGTGGTTTATAACGGAGCTGACGATGACGGAAGTGGAACAGTAGCCGTAATGGAAATGGCGAAAGCATTCCAGGAAGCTAAAAAAGCAGGAAAAGGACCAAAAAGATCCATTCTTTTTCTACATGTTACAGGAGAAGAACATGGATTGTTTGGTTCTGAATATTATTCCGAAAATCCGGTTTTCCCTTTAGCCAATACGGTAGTAGATCTTAATATCGATATGATCGGACGTGATGATCCTGCCAACAGAGGAAAACAATACGTTTATGTGATCGGGTCTGAAATGTTGAGCTCTCAGCTTAAAGTGATCAATGAAGCAGCCAATAAGAGAACCAATAATCTGGAACTTAACTATAAATATGATGATTTGAATGATCCTGAACAATTGTATTACCGTTCAGATCATTACAACTTCGCCAAGCATAATGTTCCGGTAGCATTTTTCTTTGACGGGATCCATGAAGATTACCACAAACCGACAGATGATCCGGAGAAAATTGATTATCAGTTATTGGAAAAAAGAACTCAGCTTATTTTTACCACTGCATGGGATATTGCCAACAGAGCAGAAAGAATTGTAGTTGATAAAAAATAGCCGAAAGCATAAAGTTTTCAATACAAAAATGTAAAGAATTTAATAGCAAACTGTTATAAAGCCATTAATACAGGAATATTCTCTCTTATTCGTGCATTAGTGGCAATTTTTTAAAAAAGTATTTTGCCGGATATTTTTATAACAGTAACCATTTAAATATCTCTACACCTGCCAGTAATACCATGAATATAATAATCCGTGAAGCCCAACCTGAAGATATTCCGCAAATTCAGATTGTAAGAAATTCAGTGAAGGAAAATACGTTGTCGGATCCGGGATTGGTTACTGATAAAGACTGTGAAGAATTTCTCTTTGAAAGAGGCAAAGGCTGGGTAGGAGAAGCTGGAAATCAGATTGTAGGTTTTTCTATTATTGATCTGAAAGAAAATAATATCTGGGCCTTATTTGTACACCCCGATTTTGAAAATAAAGGGATTGGGAGGAAACTTCATGATATGATGCTCAACTGATATTTTGATCACAATAAGGAAAGCGTATGGCTTGGAACTTCTCCGGACACAAGAGCTGAAACATTCTACCGTATGTCTGGCTGGAAAGAAACAGGAACCCATGGGAAAGGGGAAATTAAATTTGAAATAACTTACCATATCTGGAAAAATAAAGAATGATGACATCCCATTTAAAATCAATAAGACCTTTTATCGGCGCACAGAATTTTGAGATCAGCCGGAGTTTTTACCGGGATCTTGGTTTTAAGGAAGTGGTTCTGGAACCCAAACTGTCTTTGTTTCAACGGGAAGAAATAGGGTTTTATCTTCAGGATTACTATGCTAAAGACTGGGTTGACAATACCATGATCTTTATGGAAGTACAGAATACTGACGAATTTTGGAAGGAACTTTTGTCTTTACAACTAACGGATAAATATGAAAATGTGAGACTTACTCCTGTAAGAATTATGGAGTGGGGAAAAGAATGCTTTGTACATGATCCTTCCGGGATTTTGTGGCATTTTGGAGAATTTTTTTAAGGAAAAGAAATATGATTTACGCATTTGATACCTATTATTATGACCACTTTGCCAATACGGTGTGTATCGCCTTTGAAGACTGGGCTTCAGAAAAAGAGGTAGAAGTTTTTATAGAGCAGACATCCATCAGCTCAGAATATGAAAGCGGAGCATTTTATAAAAGAGAATTACCCTGTATTCTAAGTTTATTAAAAAAGATAACACTCAAACCGGAAGACATTATCATTGTAGACGGATACGTGACATTGGATAATGAAGGAAAGATCGGGCTGGGAGGCCACCTTTATCAGGCTCTGGAAGAAAAATTTCCTATTGTGGGAATTGCCAAAAACGGATTTACATCACCTGATATGCAAAGGAGAAGTGTCATCCGCGGAGAAAGTAAAACACCTCTTTTCATCACCGCTAAAGGAGCGGATGTAGATGAAATTAAAAATAAAGTGGAGCAGATGCATGGAGCCTTTAGAATTCCAACTTTGCTGAAAAAGCTCGATCAGTTGAGCAGAATGTAACAAAACAAAAATGTCTTACAATAAATTTGGAAGACATTTTTTTTGAATTAAATTATACCAATCGGTATAATTTATTATATTTGTATAAGCCTTGATGAGGCAGACCAGAATTTTTTTAACCTTGAATATACCGATCGGTATTTTATAAAATAAATAACATGAAAGAAGTATTTATCATCGCCGCGAAGCGAACACCTGTGGGAGGATTTATGGGCAGTCTCTCCGGATTTACAGCTCCTCAGCTGGGGGCTCAGGCTATACAAAACACGTATGAAAGCATACAGCTTGCTCCGGAATACATAGACAGTGTATACATGGGAAATGTATTAAGTGCCGGATTGGGGCAGTCACCGGCAAGGCAGGCCGCAATTTTTTCGGGAATCCCGGTAGATAAAGATGCTACAACCGTCAATAAAGTCTGTGCCTCAGGAATGAAAGCAGCTATGATCGGAGCACAGCAAATCCAATTGGGACTCGAAAATATCGTCATGACAGGTGGGATGGAAAGTATGAGCAATGTCCCTCATTATGCTTATCTCCGCCAGGGAAAAAAATTGGGTGATGCTGCACTTACTGATGGATTGATAAAAGACGGTCTGTGGGACGTGTACAATGACTTTCATATGGGAAGTGCAGCAGAACTCGGAGTAAAAAAATATGGACATACAAGGCAGCAGCTGGATGATTATGCATTGCTTTCTTATCAAAGAGCCCAGAATGCATCTTCAGAAAATAAATTCAGTAATGAACTGATCAGTATATCGGTCAAAGGGAAGAAAGGAACCACAATGATCACAAGAGATGAAGATATTGATAAACTTATTCCTGAGAAAATTTCACTGCTTCAGCCTGCTTTCGAAAAGGATGGAACATTGACCGCAGCGAACTCCAGTAATCTGAATGACGGTGCTGCAGCTATTCTGTTAGGTTCATCAGAAGCTATACAACAACATGGACTTAGTCCTCTGGCTAAAATTATTGCCTATGCTGATGCCGCTCAATCTCCTGAATGGTTTACCACTTCGCCCTCTATAGCTATTAACAAAGTCCTGAAGCAGGCTGGCCTTAACCTTTCTGATATTGATTATCTGGAGATAAATGAGGCCTATTCCTCTGTCATATTATCCAATCAGCAGATTCTTGGGTATGACCTTGATAGAGTGAATGTTTATGGTGGAGCGGTTGCATTAGGACATCCCATTGGGGCTTCAGGAGCCAGGATTATGACAACTCTGGTGAATGTATTACGCCAGGAAAAAGGTAGATATGGTATTGCTGCGATCTGCAATGGTGGTGGGGGAGCTTCAGCAATGCTTATTGAGAATTTGAGTTGAGACACGATCATTTATCAGGATAAAGATCTGTACAATCAACTTTATCTGCTAGTTTTTTTGCCACGGATACACGTATAAAGAGAATTCGCGTATCTGTGGCAAAAAAGTTTAAATCTTATCACAAATTGTCAGCTTTTCTCCGGATTATACTAAATAAACTGAATATCTGTAGTTTTAAAATAATATTTATTCTATTAAAATTGAATTATTTTAGTTGTTGTGTATTAAAAATCGTGTATATTGTAATAAACTGATAAAAATCATTCAATTCTTATTTTTATTGATTCTAAATAAATATAAATTTGTCTCAATAAATTTTTAAGAATATATGAAAAAACTAACTACCTTTTCTGCTGTTGTTTTCTGTTCACTGATGGATGCACAATCGCAATATTGTAAACCTACTTTCCAGTATGGAGCTGACAGTAATATGATTACTAATGTTACTTTTGGAGGGATCAACAATTCATCATCGGCTCAGTCCGGGTCTGCAACGGTTTATGAAAATTTTACTGCATTATCAGCAGATCTGCAGGTAGGGAGTTCTTATCCCATATCTGTAAAGGGGCCATCCAGTACGTTCCCTAGTGATGTAATGGTCTATATTGATTTTAACCAGAATGGTAGTTTTGATGATGCAGGAGAAAGCTTTTATATCGGAAGGTTGGGAGCAGCCAATCCTTTCAATGCCTTTACAGTTAGTAATACCATTGTGATCCCTGCTAATGCGGCCAACGGCATTACAAAAATGAGAGTTCTTAAAAATACGAATGTTATGGCCTATTCGGACCCCAATGCAGTTAATTCAATTCACTCAGCGTGTGATGCGGGATTAAGAGCGGGGCAGACAGAAGATTATACCGTGAATATTGCAGGAAATACACCCAATTTTCCATCCCCTTACTGTGGAACTGAAAACATTACAAGCCTTACAGTAAGTGAGATCAGTGGAGTAGAATTTGCCGGAATGGTTAATAACAGTGCTCTTGATGGCAATTCGGATGTGCTTGAGAATTTTACGAGCGTGGTTTTCAATGTTAACCGTGGTAATTCTTATCCTATTACGGTGACGGGAGGTACTCATGGGCAGTCTACAGTATCAGCTTATGCTTATATTGATTTTAATCAGAATAATCAGTTTGATGCGGATGAAGCGTTCAATCTGGGGTATCTGGACAATTCCAATCCGGTGGCTCATGAGCAATCCGGGACGGTATTCGGGAATATCAATATCCCTTTAAATGCTTTATTGGGCGAAACCCGTTTCAGGCTGGTAAAAGCATATGAGTCAAGTTCATCGATGGGGGTATTGGAAAATCGACCTTGTCCTAATGGATGGTTTATCGGCCAGGTAGAAGATTATACCATCAATGTAAAACCGGAAATGCTGTCAACGATGGAAGTCACTAAAGATTCGTCAATAAAACTTCAGATATATCCTAATCCGACTACAGGAAATCTAGTGATTAAAATGAAAGAAGCTCTGGAAAAATATGAAATTTACAGTACATCGGGGCAAAAGATCATGGAAGGCAACTCTGTGAACGTAAATACAGACAGTCTTATTCCTGGAACTTACCTGATGAAGATACAGACCAGAGATAAAAAAGTGATTACTGAAAAGATCATTAAAAAATAAGAAACACATATCTAATCATATCCATATCAATTTTTGTTTTTTTAATCGGCAGGTTTCTATCCTGTCGGTTTTTTTTTATGTGCTGAAAAATACCTGATTTAAGATTGCTTTAACTAAAAATATTATTTAATGGTAAATTGTTAAGGTCTAAGAGAAAATCTTTAACATTTTCGATTGAATTTTATCAAAATTTTATCAGGTCTGATTCTTCTGCCATTGAGAAAATGAATCTATTTTTACAGAAAAATTGGAACCCATTATTTTATTGTGAAAAGCCCTTGAATACAGGCTTGCCCTTTGATAATGAGCCAGAGAATCTACTACCATGAAGAAAATAATACTTACTTCCGGAATCGCTGCCGGATTCTGGGCCCAGGCTCAAACCCAACGTTTTATCTATGATGTTGTCTACAAGAAAGATGCATCGTCCGAAGTTCTGACCAAAGAAAACTTTCACCTGGATGTCTATCCGGACAGAAGTGAATATTATCAGAGAGATTTTTTTATTGCAGATTCTCTGATCAGTAATAATATTCAGTTTCCCAAAGATGCCAAACTCAATACTTCTACGATTGTTGCCCATAAAACAGGCGAGGAGCTCTATGATGAATACGATCTGTTGGAAGCTACTGTATTGAAATTACAGACCAAAGATACCCAAAACTGGAAACTGACGAACGAAAGCAAAAAAGTCAAAGATCTGACCCTGCAAAAAGCAACCACTCACTATGGCGGAAGAGACTGGACGGCATGGTTTACCAAAGAAATCCCTTTTCAGGAAGGTCCGTATAAATTCCATGGGCTGCCGGGGCTGATCGTGGAACTGTATGATGATAAGAATGACTATAAATTTGATCTGGTGAAGTCTGTTAAACTGGACAAACCTGTCAACAATATGTTCATTAAAATGTCTAAAGAAATGAGCGTACCCACCACATGGGAAAAATATAAAAGCACAAAGCTTGCTTATTACGAATCCCCTATCAATTTTCTCAGAAATGGGAGAGAAGGAGATCAGTTCTTTTTGAATGACGGAACCAAAGTGAACTCTGCCAACAGGCGTGAAATAAATGACCGGATGAAACAGAATATCAAAAGATTTAATAATCCAATTGATCTGGATCGAAAAATCAATTATCAATAAGAGAATAGTAAAGCAGTTCAATTGCATTCAGCCACTCTTACATGGATCAGACATTCATGTAAAAGTGGCTGAAAAAGTAAATGGGTATTTACATCAGGATTCAGAGCCTAGCAGATCCATAAGATCTTGCCTGGATAATCCCTGGAATTTTGTTCCGTCTGTTTTGAGGAGATTCTGAGCCAGCTGTTTTTTCTTTTTCTGCAATGTCAGTATTTTCTCTTCCACAGTATTGGTGCAGATCATCCGGACGGCGATGACGTTTTTGGTCTGTCCTATACGGTAGCTGCGGTCAATAGCTTGATTTTCAATGGCAGGATTCCACCATGGATCGACAAGATAGATGTAATCAGCCTGGGTAAGGTTAAGTCCCACACCGCCTGCTTTTAAGCTGATCAGGAATACCCGAACTTCTTTGTTTTCCTGAAAATGGGTTACTTTTTCACCTCTGTCTTTCGTTTGTCCCGTAAGATATTCAAACCGGATCCCGTGTTTTTCCAGTTCAGCTTTAATCAGGTCCAGCATCCCGACAAACTGAGAGAATACCAGAATTTTATGATCTTTTGATTTTCCGAGGATCTGTTCCATCAGGATCTCGATTTTTACCGAATGTTCACCCGAATATCCTTCTTTGATCAGAACGGGAGAATTACAGATCTGTCGGAGCCTGGTGAGGCCGGTAAGCACATGCATACTGTTTTTATTAAGATCATCTTCGTCATTTGCAGCAATAAACTCACGAAGCTCTTTTTCATAAGCATCATAAATTTTGCGTTGTTCCGCATTCATCTCACAATAGATGACGGTTTCTGTTTTTTCAGGGAGCTCTTTAGCCACCTGTTTTTTTGTTCTTCTGAGAATAAATGGCTTTATTTTCTGCTGAAGTTCCAATGCTCGTTTACTGTATTCGAATTTATCGATAGGAATGGCATAAATGTCTTTAAAATACTGTTTGCTACCCAGAAGTCCCGGACAGGCAAAAGAAAGCTGGCTATAGAGGTCAAAAGTGCTGTTTTCGACGGGAGTTCCTGTCAATACAATCCTGTTTCGTGACTGAAGAAGACGTGCTGCCTTATACCGCTCTGAATTCGGATTTTTAATGGTCTGCGATTCATCGAGAAAAACATAGTTGAAATTGAATGTTTTCAGGAACTGAATATCAGATAGCAACATTCCATAGCTGGTCAGTACTACTTCATATTCAGAGAGATGAGCGGTAGTTTTAGGTCTGTCAGCTCCATAATGCAGCAGAACTTTTAGGGAAGGGGCAAATCTGCTGATCTCTTCCTGCCAGTTGAAGAGCAGGGAAGTAGGTACCACGATAAGATTGGTGGTATGACCCCGTTTTTCCCGCTGTGACAGAATGAATGCAATGATCTGAATTGTTTTTCCCAATCCCATATCATCAGCCAGGCAGCCGCCAAAGTTGAATCCGTCAAGAAAGTTCAGCCAATTGAGGCCTTCGTGCTGATAATCTCTTAATTCAGCTTTCAGGTCAGCAGGAATATTGACTTCAGGGATATTTTTAACCTTTAAAAATCGCGATGAATACGTTGTTATTTCGTTCTGAACCTCTTTGCTCAGTACTTCTTTCTCAAAAAGAGAAGAGATCTCTGTAAAATTGATCTTCGGAATTTTCAATAATTCTTCATCAATTTCTCCAGCCTGGAAATAAGTGGCAATTTTCTCAATCCATTCTTCAGGAAGTATGCCTAAAGTGCCATCGTCCAGCTGTACAAACTTACTCTTATTCCGGAGGGTTCTGTGAAGTTGTTTTAAGGTGGCTTCTTTTTGTCCGAATCCTACCTTTAATTTAGCGTTGAACCAGTCTAATCCACTGGTGATCTGAATGTTGATCTTTGCCCGGTGAGGATTGAGTTTATTGTTTTTTAATTCATTGAAACCAAGGATGGTTATTCCTTCATTCCTCCAGATTTCAAAGGCTTCCAGAAACCAGTTGTTTTCCATGAATTTATCCCTGTGAAGATAAAAATACTGGTAGCCATCCATCTGTTCTTCAAAATCAGGATGCTGCTGCATGATCAAAGAAGTGAAGCGTGCCTCGGCAGCATCATTTCTTTCTATTTTGAAAGGATTTCCATTCTGATCCGTATCAAAGATCTGCTTCCTTGAATACACCGGAACTTCTACCTGGCCGTATTTCATGACAGGAGTAATCCCGATATAACTATCCTGTTGGCGAAGATAAACCACCTTTTCTATCTGATAATTTTTATCTTCAAGCTGTACTTGTGTTGCGGTCTGTATATAGCTGTAGTTGATATGAATACGTTCTTCAAGGATATGCAGTATATTTTGCATAAAAACCTCATATTTTGAAGAATGAATGAGCAAAATCTCATTATTAGCCTTAAAGAACCTGATGATCCTAAGCATGTCCGGATGTGTTACCAGGCTGAAAATGTTGTTGTTATAGACAAAGTATTCATTTCGGAGAACGACATTCTTAAAAGGTATTGAAGTGTCATTAAATTGTAATTCTCCTGTTATTTCATAAAAAGGATCTTTCTTAAATACAGTAAGTTGTATCTCTGCATCTAAAGTGTTTAATTCAATAAGACTGAGTGACCTTGCAGACACCGTTTCTGCAATTTCCCGGTCATGATAATATACTTCTAATCCCAGCGGATTCTGCGCAATAAGTTTTAATGCCTCAAGCTCTGCCGGATTATAATCTTCATTGTAATTGTTTTGAAAAGAATTGATCGCCGTATAGAATTTAATCTCCTGAGGCTTTTCTGCTTTCCATATGAGCTGCATGGCATCTACGGGAGTAACAGGATTCTTAATTTTCCCGGTTTGTGTGATCTCTGCTTCCATCAGTGAAAAGATCAGATGGTTGTAATAGCGGTGCTTTCCAATCACCAGGATCTGCTTTTTGCCTGTATCTGATAGGGCAAGCTCTTCCAGTTTTGAAGAATGCTGGGGAAGAAGATCCCTTTGAAACATGATGTCATCTACCGGAAGCATTTCTTTTATTTTCGGTAGGATTTCGATTTTTCCGTCTTGATATTCTACCTGGAAGTAGGCATCAAGATCCGGTTCATTTTCCAGGCCATATCCTTTTGCTTTGGGAATCAGAATCTTTCTGCGGAGAAGATCATCAAAAAAGATCCGGAAGTTTTTTTCTTCCAGAATGGAGTGAATGATTTCTGCCTGATGTGCACAAAGTTTTTCATCGGGATTATCACAGGTACAGGAACAAAGAACCGAGTCGCCAATCTTGCTTATGGTGACCATCGGAAAATCCTGAAGTGAAGATTTCTTTGTAAAAATGCCTGTATTGTTCTCAATGGCAACGGGGCAGATTTCATGAAAGTCCGTGATGCCTACAAAGGAACTCTCTGTAGTATGTTTCAGCAGATCATATACAGAAAGAGTACTGAAATTAATATTTTCGAGGATATATTCTGCCATAAAAATTGATCGGACAAACTTACAAAAAAACGATGAATGCATCCGTTTTAAAAAATCCATTTTGGCTACAGCTTCATCCGTTTTGGCAACTTCACCGTCTTTTTGATTGCAGACCTTTGTCCTATAATTTTTAAATCAGAAAAAAAATGAAAACAATTTTTATAACAGGGGCTTCTACAGGATTAGGAAAAGCAACTGCCCAATTATTTCAGAACAAAGGATGGAAGGTAATTGCTACCATGAGAAACCCGGATGCAGGTGCAGATCTTGCTTCTTTGGAAAATGTAACCGTGCTTCCGTTGGATGTTACCAATCCGGAGCAGATCAGAACAACGGTAAATCAGGCACTGGAGTTGGGAGATATTGATGTAGTCTACAACAATGCAGGATATGGACTGATGGGGCCCCTGGAAGCTTTGACAGATGATCAGATCGTAAAACAGATAAATACGAATTTGTTAGGAGTAATCCGGGTTACTCAGGCATTCATTCCTTATTTCAGAGAAAGAAAAAGCGGAATGTTTATTTCTACAACCTCCATAGGCGGGCTGATGGCCTTCCCTTTAAACTCTCTTTATCACGCTACCAAATGGGCATTGGAAGGATGGAGTGAAAGTCTTGCCTTTGAGCTTAATCCGTTCGGAATTGATGTTAAAACGGTTTCTCCCGGAGGAATCAAAACAGATTTTGTAAGCCGTTCATTAGATTCAGCAACGAGTCCGGAATATGAAGGAATGATAAATGGGATGTTTTCTAAGATGGAAGGCATGATGGAGGCTGCTTCAACACCGGAACAGATTGCTGAAGTTGTTTATGAAGCTGCTACAGACAATAAAAAGCAATTGAGATATGTAGCAGGAGAAGATGCAAAAGCCTTATACGCACAGCGTCTGGAATTGGGTGCTGAAGCATTCAGAGAACAATTGGGTAAGCAGTTTATATAATTGGTTTAGTATAAAGATGGTCTCAAAAGGCTTTTCGTGAACTTAGAATGGTTGATGTAATTATTGTTTTTTGAGACGTTCTTTTTCTGTTAAATACCTTAATTTTATTTCATGGAAAAGAAAAACAACAGCCCTCTGAAAATTTCATCCCTATCAGAGATGCATGATCTGCTGCAGCTTCCTAAGCCGCTTCATCCATTGGTAAGCCTTGTGGATAATACAAAAATGGCTGTCAGTAGAGATATGCTGGGCAAGAGTTTTATGTTGAATTTTTATAAGATCTCGTATAAATATTCCAAAGTAGGAAAGATGGGGTATGGAAGAGGCTATTATGACTTTAATGAAGGGGGAATGATGTTCACTTCACCCGGGCAGATACTTTCAACGGATGAAAATGCGGAGTATTCCGGTTATACTTTGTTGATGCATCCGGATTTTATCAGGAGCTATCCTCTGGCGAAAAATATCAAGAATTTCGGTTTCTTTTCTTATGATACGAATGAAGCCCTGCATTTGTCTGATCAGGAAAAAACAATTGTTGCAGGGCTTTTGGATAGTATCAGCAATGAGCTGAATACGGCCATTGATGAGGTTAGTCAGGATGTGATTATCTCTTATATCGAAGTGCTTCTCAACTACAGCAATCGTTTTTACAAACGGCAGTTCATTACTAGAAAAACCATCAACAGTGATCTGCTGACCAGAATGGAAGGGATATTGGAAGATTATTTCAATCAACAGGAAACACTTACCAAAGGGCTTCCTACAGTAGAATTTCTGGCTTCTGCACTTCATCTTTCCCCACATTATCTGAGCGATATGCTCCGGAATCTTACCGGGCAGAATGCACAGCAGCATATTCATGAAAAGCTGATAGAAAAGGCAAAAGAATACCTTACCACCACCAGTTTTTCGGTATCTGAAGTTGCTTATGCACTGGGATTTGAACATCCGCAGTCTTTCAATAAGTTGTTTAAAAAGAAAACAGAAGAAACGCCTTTAAGCTACAGACAATCATTTAATTAAAAAAATAGAAATATCCGGCAAGAAAATGCCGGATATTTTTTTCAGACAGACATTCAGTAAAATAGTGAATAATTGTCAGATAAAAAATACCAGCTTTCAGGTAGATGAAAATACTTTTTTTTCAGGATTGACACCTTTTGGAACTAAAAATAAATTTGTAGGAAAAAGAGATACCTATCCAATTTAAAAATATCCAATATGAAAAAGCTAAATTCTATTTTATTTCTCATGGCAGGAATAGCGGCTTATGCACAGCCGTCTATAACAAAATCTGCTATTGACAGAGTCGGTATACCTGCTACATTTAAAGCCGGTGATGTTCCGCTTACTGTAACTGCCGGTCCTTCGGGAGCGAATGTAACCTGGAATTTTTCTGCTTATACAGGGGCTAATACTTCTACGTCTACCATGAATGCCTGTCCCGGGCAATCGAACTGCTTCAGGTTTCCGGGAGCCAACAGGATTACCAAACCGACACTTTCTGATACCTATGATTTTACTTCTATCTCAGATACTGAAGCGCTAATGCTGGGAACATATTCCGGACCCACCATGGGAGATGTGACTATGACGTACTCAGATCCTTTGATTGATTTTAAATTTCCGGTTACGTACCTGCAGCAGTTTACCGATAATTATCAGATCGATACTACCGGTGGCTTGGGAAATTCAACCGAAACAGGGCAGGTAGCCTATACTGTAGATGGCTATGGTACGATCACGACTCCTACGGGAACTTATCCTAATGTTGTGAGAATAAAAAGAATGCGTACTGCTACCCAAAATCCGGGAGGATTGTCCTATACCAATGAATCGTATATGTGGGTAAGCCAGAGTGCCGGAATTGTATTTAATTTTGCCATCAACACCTTTACTTTCAATGGAACGACCAATGTGACAAAAAGTGTTTCCTATCCGGAAGCAGGAGCATTGTCAACCATTGATACAGACGTTAAAAAAGATGAAGTATCCGTATATCCGAATCCGGGCTCAGATTTTATTACTTTAGCTTCAAAAGAAAGTATTAAAAAGATAAAGGTTACCTCCTTGGACGGAAGAACTGTTCTGACAGCAGAAAATCCTGAAAATATTGACATTTCAAAACTTCCGAAAGGAGGATATATCCTTCAGGGAGAATTGAAAAAAGGAGGTTCCGTTTCGAAGAAATTTATAAAAAAATAAAGCTGAGATTCAGCTTGGGGAGGTTTTAAAGTAAGAGACAGTATATCATCATGGATGGCTATACTGTCTTTTATTTTTATAGGGTTTTAACAGAATCTTGTTTCTCCCTGATCAGATTTTCAATTTTAAGTCTTGCAAGCTCCCATTCGTCATCCAGAATACTGTAGTAAGCAGCATTTCTTGTTGTTCCGTCACTTAAAACTTTGTCTTTACGGAAAACACCTTCAAATACACCCCCGATTTTCTCAATCGCTTTTCTTGATCTGAAATTATTATCCTTTGTTTTCAGCTGTACCCGGTTGGTTTTTAATACTTCGAAGCAGAAGGTAAGCAAGAGTAATTTACATTCAAGATTAACGGAGGTGCCCCAGAAATCTTTGATAATCCAGGTCCAGCCTATTTCCAGTTTCCTGTCGGAAGGAAAGATCTCAAAAAAACGGGTTGAACCAATCAGTTTTCCGGTTTTTTTGTGCCGTATAACGAAAGGGTACTGGTTTTCAGTTTCTCTCTGTGATAAAGCCAGTTCATAGTTTTGATAGAAAAGGGTTCTGTCTGAACAGTCTGTAGGGACCAATTCCCAAAGTTCTCTGTCTGCTGCTGCGATATACAATTCTTCAAAGTGTTCTTTCTCCAAAGGAATCAGATCAACGGTTTCTCCTTCTAAAATGGTTGGATAAGGGATCCATTTTGTCTTCATAAATTACGTTTTGATAGATCAAATTTAATGAAAAGTGAGGTGTAAGGATATTAAAATAAAATTATTTTCCATTTTTTAAGAATGCTAGCTGATATTTTGAATAGTATCGATCATCCACTGATCTTTTTTGATAAGGGTATATTTTAGCTTCATTCCGCAATGTTCCAGATGACATTCAACGTAGCATAACTGATCATTTACAGGCTTTATCGTAAACTTTATCCGGTCTGTATTTTTCAGGTCAGACTCGTAATCCTCCTGGGTCAAAAAGAAGTAATTGTAATCAAAATTGACGGGCGGACCATCGTTGGCAGGGTTTTGTCTGAAATACTCGTCTCCGTCTTTATATCGCTTTTTATAGGTATTTAAAAAGCCGGGCGAAAAGAATCCCGTGTTGCTAAGGAACTTTATTTCTTTCTCCACTTCATTAAAATCAATATAATAATTGGCTGTATCACCTGTTTCAGTATTGATTCCGCCTTTTACGGTGTTGAACGAATCCTGTTGATTTTCATTATCCCTGTACCATTTGAAGAAAGTTTTCACGGTTTCAATGGGAGTCTCGTCCTGGATTTTCGGTGTCTGAACTTCCGTATTAGTTTGTCGAATCGTATTTTGTGATAAAGGTTTTTGTGAAATTTCTTCTTTTTTGCAGCTGAGTATTGATGCCAGCGCTACAGAGAGCAAGAGTGTTTTTTTTAACATGGTTGGTGTTCCTTATTTCAGAGAGCTAACTTACAAAAAATAAAGTGGAAGCTGTTATACTTTTACTTTGATGAGGGAAATTCCCGTGATCAAATGTAAGCAGTTAATTTTTCTTTTTTCATAAGGTATTTAAAATGGAATATAAAATATCAAAAATGGAATATCTTTTTTTGAAAGACTGTGCCTAACTTTGCAACCGGAAATTTAAATAAAATGCCTGTCAAAATGCACGATAGAGAATCTTACAATACGAAAATGCCTGCAGCCTGTTTTTTACTTTTCTTTGCTCATGGTCTTGTTTTTTCATCCTGGGCGAGCCGTATTCCGGTTATTAAAAATCAACTTTCTATCAATGAAGCGGAGCTGGGAACCCTTTTGCTTCTCATGCCTATAGGACAGCTTTCTACGATGGTTCCGGCAGGTAAACTGATCAGCAGGTTTGGGAGCAGCCGGATTATTAAAACGTGCTTTTTATTGTATCCTTTTTGTCTTTTACTGATTGCCGTTTCACCTTCATATTGGGTCTTGGGAATTGTATTGTTTTTCTTTGGAGTTTCCGGGAACCTGTGCAATATAGCGATGAATACACAGGCGATTGAAATTGAAAAGATGACCGGAAGAACACTTTTGTCTTCCTCTCATGGTGCCTGGTGTTTTGCCGGTCTGGTAGGAGCTCTTGTGGGGCTATTGGCGATCAATATCAATGTGGGGACTTTGTATCACTTTGTTTTCACTTTTGTTCTTGTCGCTGGACTTTGGTTCTATAGCACAGATCATCTGACCAATGTCATTCATAAAGTAGAACCGCAGAGGCAGTCAGTCTTCAAATCAGTCAATCCCACATTAGTGGGGCTAGGTGTTATCGGATTTTTAAGTATGGCTATTGAAGGGGCTATGTTCGACTGGAGTGGGGTTTATTTTCAAACCATTGTAAAAGCTCCGGAAAAGCTTGTTATATTGGGGTATACAAGTTTTATCTTAATGATGACTTTAGGAAGGTTCGTCGGAAACAGGGTGATCGAAAAACTAGGAAAAAAGACTGTACTTCAATGCTGTGGACTGCTGATGAGTAGCGGACTTTTTCTGAGTGTTTTCTTTCCGGAGCTATGGATTTGTATCATTGCTTTCATGATCATCGGATTGGGCGGTTCTCTGAGTGTACCGTCGGTTTACAGCGCTGTAGGGCAGGTGAGTACCGTTGCACCAAGTATTGCATTGTCTTTTGTATCCAGTATTTCATTTTTAGGATTTCTCATGGGACCTCCTTTGATCGGATATATAGCTGAAGCCTTTGATCTCAGATATTCTTATGGTCTTTTTGCCTGTTTCGGAATTCTGCTGACAGTGATTGCGGGACAGATGAAAGTATTTAAAAATAAAAATTAATAGTATTTCAGGGTAATTTTGACATCTCTTAGCGCATTTTTACCATTTTTTCATTCCGGAAAGAAAATTAATATTGCCGTTCGAAACTCCAGAATAGAGAAATGTAAAATTATTGCTTCTGAAAACCTTACCTTTATTTATTAAAACTTTTCTTTAATGAAACCTGCCTTAGATATTGTAAATGAATCTCTTATTGATCAGTCATTCGCTGTAAAGCAGATGACAGGAAATATTCCGTATCTCGGAAACTTTATCAGGCTTCATTATCATGGTATTTTGGTTGTCGAAGAAGGAAAAGGAATTCTTACTGTAGATGACCGGTCTTTTGAGATGAAAGAGAATACCATTTTTTTATGGTCTAAAGGACAGGTGTATCATTTCGGAAAACAATCTGCGGTTCATGGGTTTTGGATTTCTTTTGGCGATTGCTTCTGGGAAAAAGCGCCTTCCAGTGCCAGCAATTGTAAGGCAGTTCTGTTTAATAATGCTGCTGCCAATCAACGATTAGAGCCTATTCAGTCTGAAATGGCTGAATTTAGGTCTTTATGCAACAGTCTGCTGGCAGAATCTGAAAAGGAGCAGTATACCAACCAGATCGATGTAATGGCCGCTTATCTGAAAATCATGATGATTAAGCTGGCGAATATTAAACTGGTGGAAGAAAAAACATTTGACAGTCAGGATTATATTATTTACCGAAGATTTATGGAACTGCTGAGTGAGCAATTCCGTCATTTCCATGCCGTAAGTGATTATGCTGAAATGCTGAATATTACTCCCAGAAGACTTAGTGAGCTGTGCAAACGTTGCAGCAATGCAAGTGCAAAGGAAATCATCAACGGACAAATCATTGCGGAAGCCAAAAGACTGCTTCAGTTCAGTTCATATTCTGTAAAAGATATTGCTTATCAGCTGAACTTTCATACCTCTGAACAGTTTAGTCATTTCTTTAAAAAGAATACAGAAATAGCACCTGTAAACTATCGCAGCCATTTCATCAATATCGGTATTGAAATCTGACCGAAATTTTGACATTTCATCCGTATGTATTGCTATTCTTCTGAGGTTATAATCAAAATACCTTTGAAAAAAATAATTCGAGCTATGTCAGTACATCGTATGAAAGAAGTTGCCGGAATCGTAATCCCGGATAGTAAAATTGCCACAGAAGCCACAGAACTTCTGTTGGAACACGGAACAGAATTTATTTACAATCATTCCCTGCGTGTTTTCCTGTTCTCATCATTGAATGCCAAACGTAAAAGTATGACCCACGATTCGGAATTGCTATATGTGGCTTCTGTATTTCATGATCTTGGGCTTGTTTCTCATTACAGCAGCCCCGATCTTCGGTTTGAGGTAGACGGAGCAAATGCTGCCCGTGATTTTTTAAGAGGTTATGGGATAGCACAGGATAAGTTACAGTTGGTATGGGATACAATCGCTCTGCACACCACTATTGGAATTGCTGAGCATAAAGAGAACGAAGTGGCTTTAATGTATTCAGGAGTGGGACTGGATGTGATGGGAGAAGGATATGAACATCTAAGCGATGAACACAGAGAAGAGATTATAAAAGCTTTCCCGAGAGATGATTTTAAGAATAAGATCATTCCTGCTTTCTTTGGCGGTTTTGAGCATAAGACAGAAACGACTTTCGGCAATATTAAAGCAGATGTCTGCGCTTTTATGATCCCAAATTTCAAACAGAAAAACTTCTGTGACTGTATTCTGCATTCTCCCTGGTCAGAATAAGAAAATGCCTGACAACTGATCCTACAAAACCAGAAGTACTTTGGTATTGATCTTAAAGCCACAAATACAGCAAGGAAAAATGGCTGCATTTGTGGCTAAGATTATTTGTTATTCTATCCAACGCTCTATAAGATGAAGCCATAACGCTTTTTCTTCATTCAAAAGAAAGACTGCCGATGATTTTCGTTTGTTGGCTGAATCTCCGGTAACCTGGATCTCTGTATAGGTTGCCAACCCATGATGATCGGAATGGCTGACTTCTATATCCTGTACCTGAACGCTGCGTTCAGGGAATTTTCCAAATACCGTCGGAAGCCATTCGGAAAACATGTTTAATGTAACCGTATCACCGTTTCCGTTAATCATTTTAAATTCCGTTGAAAATCCGGAAAGGAGGTTCTGATAAAGTACGTCCTGATTTTCAGAATTTCCCCGGAACCATTGTTCAATAGTTTCATGAAATTCCGTGATCTCTTTAGTGATTTTTTCTGTGTTGTTCATAGATTTAAAGGTATGTTATTTTTGAATGTTCTTCTAATTTTTTTAGAGTTGAATATGTTTTTTTAAACGACTTGTCATTCCTATTCCAATGATCTGAAAGATGCCGATCATTCCAATAGCGATAGCAAAAGCACTGGAGAATCCCAGAGCTTTAATCATATTGAAAAATAAAGTACCAATCACAGCTCCTCCTGTTACACTTCCTACCTGTATACCAATACTCACCAGACCTGAAGCCTGACCAGCCTTATCTTTAGAAACCAGTGAAATAGCGGTTCGCATCATGATAGGCATAATGGTACCATGCCCTAGTCCTGCTATCAGCAATGTGATACTTGTGATCAAAGAGGGATTCTTCAGGAAATAAAAAGCCAGGGCACTGAGAATAAATCCACCCATCAGCAATCCCAGACCCGTATAGATCATCTGATAAGAAGGTATTTTTAATTTCGGTATCATGAATGGCCCGGCAAAAAAGGCTATTCCATACGGTACGATGGCAAGTGCTGTCTGCATAGACGTTTGATGCAGAAACTGCTGGAGATAATAAGGATAGCAGATAAACAGGCCTGCTGTGAAATTATAAAAGAATATGATCAGAAGGCTTAATGTAAAAGGAGTATGTTGTAAAAGGGTAGGATCTATAAGGGTAGGCCGTTTCTTTTTGAACAGATATATCTCATATTTCAAAAAAGCTGTCAGTAAAAGGATGCCGATAAGCATGATTCCGAATATATACCACGTCCATTCGTATTTCTGCCCGAAGATCAAGGGACATATGGACAGGAGTAGAGCAATAACCAATAATAATGAGCCTTTAAAATCAATTCCGGCCTTTTCTTCACGATGATCATTATCCATAGTAAAATGAATTCCCAGGATGCAGATCAGGGTAACCGGAACATTCACAAGAAACACCATTTCCCAGCAAAAATGTTGCCAATGAATACTGAGAAGGAGCCCGCCAAGTAATTGTCCCACCACAGACGCCAGACCGAATACTGAACTGAAAATCCCGATAGCTTTCGGTTGTTCCTGGCTGTTGAATAAAACCCTGATGGAAGCCAATACCTGCGGAGCAAGCAATGATGCCCCAATGCCCTGAAACAATCGTGAAATGATCAGCCACGTAATATCCGGAGAGAAAGCACAGGCAAGTGATGACAGTAAAAAGATATATAATCCCACTGTAAAGACTTTCTTACGGCCATAAAGATCTCCCAGCCGCCCACCACAAACCACTAATGCAGCATAAGTAAGTCCGTAAATGGCAACTACCATCTGAAGTTGATGATCACTGGCTTTGAACGCACTTTTTATGGATGGCAATGCCATGTTGACAATAAAATAGTCTAATGGGGAAAGAAATGCTCCGGCTACCAGAAAATTGAGGGCCTGCCACCGCTTAGGATGTATATTCATAATTTTTTATGCAAAAATACCCTCTTAATGTTCTGGTAAAATTGTACTTTTAGAGGAAAATTAAGTCTGAACAATGGAAGGTTTACATCTTGAAGGCATCGACGTGAAGGAGATAAAATTGAAAAGTGGAAAGTTTACCCTTAAAACAAAGGCTTTTCTGTCATTTGTATATGTAGCCAAAGGAACGGGGAGTTTTAGGTATGATGAACGGAATATTGATTTCACGGCGCATAAACTGTTTATTGTTCCACAACAGGAGGTCTACCATTTTGAAAGTGAAAATGCAGAACTGGTTACCATACAATGTCCGATAGAATTTATTGATAAGATCCGTCTGGAAGCAGACCGTATTGAAAGCTGTGAAAATCTGTATAAATTGCAGTATATAAGCAATAATTATCATGCGAAAGCAGGATGTGTATTCCGGAATAATGATGATGAAAAACTGGCGGAAGTTCTGATTATGCAGATCGCCAGAGAATTCAGAGATAAGGCGGAGGATTATCTCATTATCCGCAATTGTATCTCTATTTTGCTGAATCTTATTGCCCGCAATATTATTAAAAGTGAGACTTCTGATCTACAGGAAAACAGAAAAGCTTTTTCCATCATGAAAATCATTGCATACATTCAAGAGCATATAAAAGACCGGGATAAAACCAATATCCAGACAATTGCTGCCTATTTTGGAATTTCAGGAAATTATTTCGGGGAATATTTTAAACAGCAAACCGGGATTTCATATCAGGAGTATCTGTTGGATTACAGACTTAAATTAGTAGAAACCTATTTGAAATACAGCAGCGTACGTCTGAGCGAAATTGCCTATGAACTTCAGTTCAGTGATGAAAGCCACCTTTCCAAGCTTTTTAAAAAATATCGTGGACTTACTCCGGGAGCATATCGTAAAAAATTGAAATAGAGCTATTTCATATTGATTTTTGGGCTCTGAATAGAAAAAATAGCGTCTAAAATAAGTTTAAACTTCTTGTTGTTTTTCATTGTAACTTATTGTTTATTAATTCGTTGATGGTATTTTTTAAAAATAAATATAGTTAACTATATAGTTGACTATATTTTTTGTATATTTACAGCAAATATTTCAATATGGATTTTGATTTTATTAAAGAACTTGGATATAAAGCACTGGACAGCAGGCTGAAAAGAATAAGTGACCGGATGTCTCACGATGTGAGAAAATTTTATAAAGAATTCGGAATCGATGTAGAGCCTAATTGGTATCTCGTTTTGATGCTGTTGCAGCAGAAAGGAGAAATCTCCATCACTGATATTGCTGAACCTCTGGGGTATTCACATCCGTCAGTAGTGGTTATTGTGAAAAAAATGACGGATAAAGGCTATCTGCTGATCAAAAAAGACCGTACAGACAAACGGAAACAGATCATTTCACTTTCTCCCAAGGCAATCGATATGCTGCCTCAGCTGGAGCAGATCTGGGATAGCTGTGAAAAAGCAATACTTCAACTCATCTCAGAAGACCTTACCATTCTTTCTTACCTGGATGATATAGACCAGGAATTGAAAAGTGAATCCTTCTACAGCAGATTTAAACAACAATATTTACAATCAATACAATCATGAAAACAGTTATTCTCATCGCCGCCTTTCTTTGTGCCAACCTGATGGTTTCAGCTACAGAGACTAAGGTCATGATACGGGCAAAAGCAAGGGACGCCAAATTTATAGGAAGTTCACTGGGTGGTGCTCATGTTATTATCAGAAATAAACTGAATCAGAAGATCCTGGCAGAAGGAAATACCATCGGAAGTACTGGAAACACTGATCTTATTATGAAAACACCTAAGGTAAGAGGAAATTCCATTGCTGATGAACAAACAGCAGGATTCATTGCCAGTATCGATATAGATGAGCCAACCTTCGTCAATATCGAAGTGGTGTCCCCATTGAACAGCAGACAGTCACAGGCGGTCGTAAGCACTGAGCTTTGGCTGATTCCCGGAAAAGATATTCTGGGAGAAGGTATTATTCTCGAAATTCCTGGGTACATTATTGATATTCTGAAACCAAGAACCCATCAGTACATCGCTTTAAATACCATTAAAGATAAACCGTTTCAGTTCCAGGCGAATATTGTGATGATGTGCGGCTGTGTGATTGATAAAGGCGGAGTATGGAATTCTGATGAAATTGAAGTAAAAGGGATTCTTAAAAAAGATGGGAAGTTCATTAAAAATGTTGATATGTCACTGGTGGCGACCAATCTGTTTGAAGGGAGCCATCCTATCAGTACGGCAGGAAATTATGAACTGGTACTATATGCCTATCACAAAAAAACAGGAAATACAGGAGTAGATAAAGTCAATTATGTAGTTTTTGAATAATAATTTTAAACTGAAGGCTGGGAGTTATAGAAATTAAAAAAATAACTTCCAGTGTCCAGTTTTAAATCGACTCAGTTATTTAGAGTTTTCAAAGATCAGAATTCCCCAGAAAAAGTGATCGGGAGGGAGTGAGTCCCAATGATTATAGGCATGCCCCGAATCAGACAGATAATGAAGACTGTATTTTCCTTTAGGCAAAACAACTTCCTGAGTGACTTTCTGGTTTTTTAATACGCCGCCAGCATTTACAGAAGGCTGCTTTTGCATCTGCCATATCCTTTTTCCGGAGTGATCCTCAATCCATCCATAGTCACACCATATACTGCCGTCTCCGGAACATCTTTCACCTACACCATATATTTTCACAGAAACAGGTTGAGAAAGCGTGAATGGCTGTACAATATTTTTATCGACGCCTACATTTCGTATACCTGCAATTATTTTTCCGGTTGGGACCTGATTATTGTTCGTTTTATTATTCTTTTTATATACTTCATATATTTTTTGAGCTTTCAGAGTATCACCTTTTACAATGGCTATAGAGGCTTGCCCGATTAATTCTTTATTTTCCAGTTCAGGATCGGAATCTTTACTTTTGTTGATGAAACAATGGTAAAACAGACTGGCTAGAGGAGACACCATCAGGTCACCATCACCAAGAGGAAACGGCTGGCTGAGTTTATCGGTGTTGCACAGGACGGCTAGTGTGAGATCCAGAGAAGGAACTTTTACAAAAAGAGCCGATTCACCATTGGTCTGTCCATAATGCCAGTAATAGTCAACACCTTTATAGGATTGCACAAACCATCCCAAACCATAAGGAATAAGAGATCCTGAAACCGTCCGGTTGGGGCTGAAAATCTGTTTTTGTGAAGCTGAAGAAACCAACTGATTACGATCAATCGCATCTGAATATTTCAATAAATCGCCGACACTGGTTGCCAGCCCGCCAAATGCCCCAAATTCATTCAGATATTCAATTCTTTTAACCTTTCCTGAGAAAGAAAGCTCATAAGGTTTTGCAAGGCGGCTGAAAGTATGGTCAAAGAAAGGAATTACTGTGGGATATTTGTTCTTGTATTCATAAAACTGGTCCAATGCTATTGCCGGAGCAGAAGAGCTCATATTCAGAGGAATCAGTATTCTTTCTGTAAGTAAACGATAAAAAGGTATGCCGGAAGCTTTTTCAAGGACCGTTCCAAGTAATCCGTACCGATACCCGTTATATTGAAAATAATGCCCCGGAACACCTTCTGATGTATGGGTTAAGAGTTGCTTTACAGTAATTGAATGGTTGCCTAAATCCAGATCATATTTACTAATCGGATCCTCCAGATTCAGTTTTCCTTCCTCTACAAGCTGCATGACCAGAGTTGAGGTAAATGTTTTAGTAACGGAAGCAACCCTGAAAGTGGTCTGATCAGTAGCGGGAATTTTTTGTTCAAGATCAGCAAATCCATAACCTTTTTTAAGGAGAACCTTATTTCCCTGTTTCATCGCAACAGCCATTCCCGGTATTTTTAGCTGAATACGGATCGAATCTATTCCTGCACTGAAGCGTTCTGCCTCGGCCTGCTGTGCGGAGAACGGACTTATTTTAATAATCAGAAATAACAAAATAAACTTTCTCATACCTCAGTTCGGGATTGATGAAATGCTCTTTTCATGAGCTGGAATAAAACTAATCAGATTTTTTCAGTTCTGCAAGGGGTAAAAGGTTGATTTTTAATAGAATGGTTGGTTTTTAATATGTTGTCATCTACGTTTTCAGAAAGACATGATTTTCTATATCCAAATTAATATCTGTCCAATAAATAGAGCGTATTTTTATCTGTATTATCCCATTGTTGTATCTGCCGGCTACCCGTCAGGTAATGCTTGTGCCTGAGTTTCTTGTTTTTTGAGGATTTTAAATAGTTTCAGAGGTTTTCAACTCTTTTTTTTAGTCTTTTTCCTATTCATTATATCATATTATTTTAATTTGATCAAAAATCGTAGAATTACTACAATTTTTCAAAAAATTCCTATTTCATTTTGCCGTGATTTTTTATGGTGATATATTAGCCATATAAAGCCATGAAATAGTTAAATCAAATAATAGAACAAACCATTGAAAATGATATTGTTAAAAATGAAAAGATTGGGGTGGTTTGTTGCTGATATTAGCTTCTACAAACAGTTTTAGACTGACAGATTACATCTGGGGTCAGTACGTAATAAGTCTGAACTGTTTTGAAAAAATGACCTTATGCCTGAAACAACAGGTAAAATATAAACACATCACAAAAAAAATTATATCATGATTAAGAAACCAAATGAGAATCTGCCTAAAAATAAAATAGACAATAAGGCAAAGTTTATGGGTAAAACTTTGCATACCAACGATCCTACAGTAAGTGAAGACAAAGTATGGTCGAAACAGCCGACTTCCAAAATATTTAATGCTCAGGGAATTCCTGAAAACGCTGTTGCAGGAATTAACAGAGTGGTGAAACTGGAAATTTTTGTGGAAGGTAAAGCCATCAGATTTTTCAAACATTTCAAACTCAAGCAAAGCGCAGTAAAGCATCATGAATTTGATCTGATCCTTGCTCACGATACCTTAGGAAGTGCAGAAAACCACAATCTGGAAGAAGCACAAAGCTTTTTAGGAAAAAGAATCACGGTTATTTTCAGATATAAAGATGTTGAAAGCGGTCCGGAAAGGACTTTTGTAGGCGTTATTACAGAAGTTGGTTTCAGTCAGGAAAAAGGAAGCCTTGGAAATATCGTTCTTACAGGCTTTAGCCCAACGATTCTTTTAGACGCGGCTCCTCATATTCAAAGTTTTGGAGGTGCCCAGCCGATAAGTTTGAACAGTATTGCCAGTGAGGTAATTAAAGAAGGTTTGGGACAGGAGAAATTTGATTTCCGGGTAGATGCCCGCTATGGAAATGTTCCTTACAGCTCACAATATGAAGAGACGCATTATAATTATCTGGCAAGAATAGCCGAATCTTACGGAGAACAGTTTTTTTATGATGGGGAAATCCTTCATTTCGGAAAGTTACCTCCACAGGAAAAACCTGTAAAGCTTGTCTATGGCAGTAATCTAAGCGATGTAAAAATCAAAATGAAGGCTCAGCACGTTAATCCTACATTCTATGGATACAACAGCAGCCAGCATGAAAAGCTGACTACCGGTGCTTCTAAAGTTAGTCATACCTCAGATATTGCAAGAAGAGCATATGAGATCTCTGAAAATACTTTTAAAACTCCATCATTAAGAATTGCTCCTATCAATGCATCTACATTTATGGATGTAGACTCATCCCAGAAAGGGACTACAGGAAGTAAGGCCGCACAGGTCTTCATCACCTCAGGAGACATGACCGTTCCTTTTTTATATCCCGGATGTATTGTAGATCTGGAAATGCGTAAAACGGATACAAGTGATACGTCTTATTTTACCAAGCTGATGCTTACTGAAGTTATTCATGAAGTTGATGCCAGAGGGTATTATGACGGCCATTTTGAAGCGATTGCAGCCGATACCGGATTTATTCCGCGCCCGGAGTTCCATGTGCCTAAAGCAGAGCCACAGGTTGCTACCGTTATTTCCAATACAGACCCTTTGAATCAGGGACGTATACAGGTACAGTTTGACTGGCAAAAAAATAATACCACTCAGTTTATCAGAATGATGAGCCCGGATGCAGGGGGGACAGATCAGATCACTCAGAACAGAGGATTTGTAGCGGTTCCCGAAGTGGGAGATCAGGTTATGGTAGGTTTCGAATACCACCACCCGGACTTTCCTTTTGCGATGGGAGGAATGTTCCATGGGCAGGTAGGATTAGGAGGTGGAGTAGACAACCATATCAAATCGATCCAGACCAGAAGTGGGAATAAAGTCATCTTTAATGATACAGAAGGCAGTATTTTCATTGAAGATCCGAGTGGAAACACTTATCTGATGGATGGTAAAGGAAATATTACTGTGACCGCTCCTAAAAATATGACCTTCAATGTAGGGGAAAACCTTACCGTGAATGTTGGGCAAAATATGAATACTACTGTTGGGGCTGACCAGAGCAATATCGTTGGAATGAATAAAACGGAAAGCATTACTATGAATTCATCACAAAGTGTAGGCGCTATGAAAATGACTTCCGTGGTGGGAGATGCAAGTATGATGATTACTGGGAAGCTGACGGAGATTATAGACGGAGATGTCCTTAGTGAGACAAAGAAGGAGAGGAATGAGGTGAGTGAAGGTAAGATTGTTACCCAAAGTACAGGGACCAACGAACACCATTCTGATAAGATTGTAAAAAATAACAGTGCTGAAAAAAGCAATAACTTCTAACTCATTATAATTATGAGCAGAACCAGAATTGTTAAAGGGAATATTACCAAGATCATCGGTGGAAACTATAAAATCTATTCTAATGATGAGATTGAAAATATAGGCAGTAAGGTTATCCAGATTGGAAAAGAAGGCGGTGTGGTATATGGGGATCCGGAAAAATTTGTTCCTCCTCCCATAGATGTTCAGAAGAGTGAATATAAACTGGAAAGTACCTATGCTCACGATCAGATGATGAGTCTTGCCAAGGAATTGGGTGAGATTACCTTCATGCTTTTTATGACAGAGATTTTTGGTTATGAAATTGAAGCAGAAGCATTGAGTAAACTTTACAGAGATCTGAGAGATGGTAAAATTCAGGCTCCTGAAATTATTGTTTCCAAGAGTTTAGTGGGAAGAAGAGGCGGGCCTGCAGGGTACAGCAACAAACGGAAAAAGATCATCGTGAATGAAAGGTTTGTGGAAGAAGCTGTAAAAGATAACGATAAAAGAGCAGAACTGATGGCGGCATTGGTGGAAGAGTACGGCCACCATATTGACAACCTGCTTCGTACTGAATTAGCCACCAACGGAATCCCGGATACGGATGTAAAGGATGAAGGAGCGAAATTTGCTTACAGCTTATTTAGGTTTGATATCTTTAATGAATCTCAGCTGAATTATGCAAAAGCGGAGCTGCCTTCCTTCAAAGGTGATCTTATCATCGATTTTACTACCCTGCATACCAAAGTGACAGAATATGTAAATGAAGAAAGGCACTATACAGAGGAACCAGGTGATGATATTTCCAATTATGGAGCCGGAAGAAACCGTAAGCATAATCAAAATGCAGCTTTTGCCCATGGAGATATTGAATTTGAGGCTTTAGCAGACCCTAAATCCAGACTATATTCAGAACAGGATGTTCGTAAAATCTACTATGGAAACTGGCTAAGAGATTTCTCACAGGTCATTGTTGGATTTACAGTTAGAGGAACAAATGTAGCCATCAAAGCACAGAAGAATAAAGTGATCAAAGAATTGAGTCCTATGCAGTTATCTCATGAAGGATGGGTGAAATTGATTAAGATTCTGGCCATTAAAGAATTTGTTTTTGATCCACTAAAGGATGCAGGAAAAAATCCTGCAGATGACTATGCAACTCTGGAGAAAACATTTGATAAAGAGTATGGTGGACTTACGAAAGATATACTTGGAATTTACCGTCCTGAAGAACATATTGATAATCCTTACAAACTAAAAGATGAATCTAATTACAAAGATGATAAGGGAAACATTATTTCTTATACCTATGAAGGAACAGGTGAAACTAAAGCACTTTATGCCGGAGATAATAAGCAATCCTGGAAAATAGATCCGACTAAAAATATGTCAAACTTTTTTTGGAAAGATTTTCCCGGAGACCGCCCGTCTTCAGTTACGTATATGAAACAACAGCTAAAACTGGCTGTGTCCAAAAGAGGGAAGCCAGAAGGTTTCAGATGTTTAGGGGCAGCTTTGCACGTTTTGGAAGATTATTTTTCTCATACCAATTTTGTGGAAATTTCTTTGAGAAGATTAGGAATAGATGCCTATCCTTGGGTGTCTTATTATAAAGGAAAACAGCATACAGAAATCCCCATAGTAAGTGGACGTTTCCTCACAGATGATACCATGGCAAGTGTTGGACCGAAGATGGGGGATCTTTTATTTGATCCTAAAATTAAAGAATACAAAAGAAGAATTCCAGGTCAGAGATCATTGGCTGAAAAATTTATTCTCAGCGTACTGGAAGATCTTGCAGATGGACAGAAATCTGATAAAGCAGAAAAAAGTACTAATTATCTTGGGGTTGAATATGCTACATGGCTTGTGTGGTTCAATCAGTTCCTTACTTTCCAGGACTTTTTGGCAAAAGAGTATCAGAAAACAGATAAACAAGAATGGATGTCCAGAGATTTCTTTGAAAAACTGGGATCAACCTCTGCTGAAACCCTGCAGAAAGGAATGGGGTATACAGGACAGGTCATGGCATTCTTCCCAAAATTGGTGGTCAATATTGTATTAGGCTCTTTTGATAATATTATTCCCGAAGCTCAGTCTCACCTGGATAAAAATTATGGAGATTGCCCTTCCCATTCACAGTTGGCAAAAGACAGCTATGAACATCCACTTAATAAGATCAGTGCTGAGCTGGCAAAAATAGCTGTAAAAGATGTAGGAACACAATATAAAAACGGTATGAGTGGACCAGCTTTAGCTGATTTTGTTGCGAATAAATATTTTGTACACCCATCTTCTCCTAATGCAAGATGGAGTGACAAATATCTTATCCCTTGGGTGAATAGTCAATCAAAAGAATTTATAGAAAAGCTAAGCCATGGAACGGTATATGAGCATGCACATCATGAAGTACAGGCAATAAGTGATAAAAGTGTGAAGAAAATAAAGGAGATCATGGAGTTTTTTGCAAAAAAAAGTAAATGATAAAAACTTATATAAAGAATATAATAGGTCTTTTTTTTCTGATGTCACTTTTAAATTGTAATTATTCAATACCGGAAAAAGATAAGCATCCTGATATGGAGTCTTTTCCAAAATTATCCGCTGTTAATTTTAAAATGGACTCCATTAATGATAGTATTGTGGTTTTAAAATATGATTCGGAACATTATTACGCAATAGGAAGTAGCTCACTTTTTGTCTATGATGGTGATTTTAAAAGGATATGGAGAACAAGATCTGATTTCTACAGCATGGAGATCGATCATAAAAAAAATATCTATGTGTATAATGGTGAAGAGGTTTATAAATATTCATTTCCATGGGTTAAAGAGGAAAAAATTGATGTAATTAATGGATCTCTTATCAGGGACTCTGTATGGAAAAGCTTAGACAGTTCCCCCGAATATATTAAAATTCATGACAGTATAAAAAATAAAAAAGCAGATAGTATAAAATTTAAAATTTTGGAAAAGAAAATTAAATCAAATTATACATCATGTTATGGTTTTGAGAATTCAGGATATATTTTGTTTACCTATAATGATAAAGAATATTGTTTATACGACTATGATTTGGTAAAATATTATGCAGACAAAAAAAAGTTTGATTCACGCTGGGCTAAGAGAATGTCTGAAATCCAAACGAATCTGAAGCTTTATGATCAGGCGGTTCTGGGTAACAGCAGTTCCGGGAATCACTTTTTTTTCTCTTTTTATCCTTACGGTTATGCGTATTACCGTTTGAAAATTGGTGATCAAACAATGAATTTTAAATATTATAATGATAATTTAGAGCAGGCGAAATTAAAACAATGGAAAAATCCATTTAATGATAAAATAATGATAAGCCGGTATTATAACAATAGCCTCTACACCATATACCTTATTAGCAATAAATAAAAATGAAAAATAAAATAAAGATCATCTTTTCAGTACTGTTATTTACAATATTAAATTTCCAATGTCAAAATATGAAAAAAGAACCTGTTGATTTATCCCAAGCTGCAATAAAAATAGATTCCTGTGGCCTATCTTATAATGGAAAGCAATTAGAATTAGGAACTTCGGTTAATGACTGGATAAAGGTATTAGGACAGCCTGATAGAAAGTTTATGGCATATCTGGAAAAAGATAAAGGCACCTATGTATGGGATCAATTAGGAATCGCCGTAGATAATTTTGAGAATGGAGATGGAATGGTTGCCTGGGTCAATATATTCTTTCTTAATCTGGATAGCCAAGAAGCAGAACAACAAATGTTAAATCATGCAAGAGATTGGGAAAAGTTTGATGAGAAAAAATATCGTAATGGAAGGATTCCGATGTCTGATGCGATGATTAAAGAAGTTGAAAATAGGTTTGCTCCTAAAAACTACATCTATCCATTCAAAGTCTATCAGGGAGCAGTCAACCTTAATGGTTTTCCGGTACAGGCAGGAATGAAGGTGGATGAAATCAACTCTTACCGTGCAGATCTTCCATATTCCGGTAAGTTCAAATATGTGGATGATGATATTGATGGGGTAAATGATTCGGGTAATACAACCGATACTTTTGGGGGAGATTACCGTGCACCGGGAGCAGAATGCAAAGATGGAAGACTTCAGTATTATGAACTGACCTATACTGCCACTAAAAAACTAGAGTATCTGAAAATAGGCTATGAGTCTAAATCAGACTATGAAAACAGAAAAGTAGCCGAGGCTTCTTTTGAAGAAAGGAAAACTAAAAAATAATTGAATAGTAAGAGAGTTTAAAAAAAATAACTTATAAGAATTATCAAAAAATAGATAATCCTTTGGCTAAATAATCTCCTAATAGCAAAGCTTTTATTGATCAATAAAAAAAGAAATATGAAAAAAATATCATCATTCATTGTTGTATTTCTTTTCTTGGCAAACACTAGTTTGTATTCACAAAAAGTAGCTAATAAAGACAATTGTACGGCTCAGATACAAGAAGAAGAGGGGGATTTAAATAAAGATAAGCACAACGATAGGATAGTGGTAGAAATGGATGTAAAAGATGATACCAGACCATTAAGAGTACAGATATTTCTCTCCCAACCAGATAAGAAACTTCAACTAGCGGTTTCTTCCACAAAACTGATCGAAAGCCAATATCCGGCCAATAAAAAAGGAGAACATAATGGGAATCCGATTCCGGGGCTTTTTATTGAAGACGGTACATTAAAAATGCTTACCAATATTAATGACCGGAAAAGCAGCTATGAATTCAGACTTAACAAAAATAATTTTGAACTGGTTAAAATATCAAGAGTATTCTGGAATGGAAAAAATACAACTTTTGAAACAATAATTGACTTAATAGCCAAAACGAAAATAGAGTTTCAGCAAGAATTAGGCTCTGATGAAATCTTAAACAAAAGGAAAAAAGAGATAAAGATCAATGCATTGCCAAAAATTCAGGATTTAAGTTTTTCCGATTTAGAAAAGTTTTAAGATTTCCGGTTGAATGTTATTTCTTTATAATTAAAATGAAAGATCCTGCAAGACAAGAATACACAAGAGTAAAAGTAGAAGGAATTCTGGACCTTACAAAACTTTCCGAAGAATATGAACTGGCTCCGGAAGAATTGGTTGATTTCCATAATAAATACTGTAGCCTTCAGGAATTATTGACCCTGTCTCTGCCCAAATATGTGGAATATATTTATATTCCTTCACATAAGTTTAAGATCCGGTATCATAAATTATTGAAAAGTGCCTCATTAGAGCTTCCTGTACACTCCAGTGAGAAAATATATGGGGTTATCATCAAATTTCAGCCTAAAGATCTACAGATTCATTATAAAATAAGGGTAAAAAGAACGGCATCTTATGTTGAGCTTGTTAAGGAAAAAACATACGTAAACAATCAGGAGATCGATAAAATCATAGAACAGCTGTTTGAAAAAGCAGAGCAGGTTTTATATCCGCTGCAGATTGCAGTTGGAAAATATGGAAGCCTTGACAAATTGGTCAACCAAGAGCAGATAGCAAACCGTTGGAAAAAGGATAGTTTTCCCAAACTGAAAGAATACTATCAGTCTGAAATAACAGATCAGATCCTACAGCAGATGGATGTTGCCTATACCGATCTTAATCTGAGAAAAGAACTGTTTGACAGAAATATATTTTATAAGCTCTTTTTTCTGCCAATTTACAAAGGGTATCCTCAATTTTTGAAAAAAGATTTTCTACAGATCTACTTTTCAGGATTATCGCAGGAGGTGGGATATGAAACTGAGTTTGCGCTGAGCAGAGAATATACAAGAGGGGATAAAATAGCCTTAAAAATAACAGGTTCTGAAGAAGAAAATCTATTTAATAAAAACAATCCTAAAGGACAAATAGATCTTCTGTACAAACTGCATAAAGAGACAAAAGAAATATTTTCAATTACCGGCTATTGCTCAACTTTTGAAAAAAATACTGAATACAGGATTGATTTCCAGTTGTATGAACAGTAAAATATAAAAACCAAAAAAACACAATATTACTATGAGTGAGAAACATTTAGTTTGCCACGGAGCAACCTGCCAATGCAAATTTGGGACAACTCCTGATAAACTTGCTGTAAAAACGCAAAGCAAACGCTACATCAATGAGAAGGATGGCAGCAAAAAACTGATGGCCACCCATGTAGATATAGGACCCACTTTCGAGAAAAATACTTTCGGCTCCTGCAAGAAAATGAATAATAATCCCTGCCAGGCAGTAGTCACCCAATGGAGTGGCTATTATGAAAAAATCACGCTGCAGGACAATAATGGAAAAGCTTTGCTGGAAGACAGTAAAGCCACCTGCCCTGTCGGAGGCCCGGATTGTATTACGATCACTAATCACGGACAGACCGCTGAAGCTTCTGCTCAGAATGTGAAGAATGCGGATAAGGAGGTGCTTGCTGAATTATTTCCGTTTGTGAATATAAATAAAGCTATAAGAATGACTGATATGTTGAAGCCTTAAAATAACCAATATGGAAAATACAAATTTAACAGCAATTATACTTAACTCTGAACAGTTTGACTATAGTGAACAATATAGAGCTTTAACGATTCCTGAGGGGGCTTCTTTTACTGTTGGAATAAAAGAATATGAAGACAAAAAAAAAGAACTTCAGGATAAAATCAATCAACTTACTACCGAAAAAACTGAGTTAACCTCTGCTTTGGGTCAAGAAAAAGATCTGCTTTATCAACAGGCAATGAAACGTTATAATCAAGGAGGTGATTGGCAGAACATGGAAACTTATGAAGGGAAAAGTGTTACTCATGCGGAGGTAAGCTACAGAGAAAATATTAAGACTGCAGAAAGACGTGCGGAGGCTCTTCGTAAAAAAAAGGATAAAGCTTTGACCGTTTTGAATGGAGATTTACAGAAACTTGAAACTGATTATGCTTCCGTCATTTGGGCTTGGAGTCTTGCTAAAAAGAAAACAAGTGTACCTAATGGTAAAAATGAAGATATTACAACAGGACCTGTTTTGAAAAATATGAGACTTGACCCTCATGTTTATGGGGGAGGATTTGCCTGGATTGAACCATTTTGGGATAAAAAAGACTCTAAGCCGACTGGCAGTCCTAAAAATGGAATTTATATTCATACTATTCCTAAAAATTCTAAAGTGAAAACTGCGGAATGGTATGGATTTAAAGATGCTGAACATCCTGTAAAAATTGAAGGGCCTGTTGCCTCAGGCAGTAAAGTCCAGTTACATATTTATACCCAAAGTATGTATGGGAAAAATATAGCTGTTGAGTTAAAAGCAAATGGAGAGACCTTGAAAGCAAATTCTTATGCCTGGAGTATTGAGGTTACAGCAAGTAAAAATAAAAATACACCACCACCAAAACCAAAAGATCCGCAATATGAGGTCTATGAGTCTGAAGATTTATTCCTTACAGAAGTAGAAATTTATGACTGCTCAAATGAAAGCAGTATAAAGCCACCACCAGAAGCTGTAACAGGATATTTATTAAATGATTTAGGAAATGATAGAGATGGGAAAAGGCAAGACTATCTGAATGTACAAAAAGCTGTTTTGGATATCTACATTGATCCTGCCTGGTGTATGATGAAAACAGGAGTTATTACTATAGTTCCAATTATACACTATGATGGAATAAAACAAGAAATGACGGCAGCCACATTAAAGGTAT
This sequence comes from Chryseobacterium indologenes, assembly GCA_001013295.1. GTDB lineage: Bacteria > Bacteroidota > Bacteroidia > Flavobacteriales > Weeksellaceae > Chryseobacterium > Chryseobacterium indologenes_B. The sequence goes on from LAZY01000078.1 coordinate 81,499, forward strand.
CCGCTGGTGCAACGCCAGATATTAGAATTCCCGAATATGGAAATAAACCTGTTTTTGTAGATAATGTAGAAACTAATTTTGAAGCTTTCCATCATTGCAGATATGAAAAAATTACTGCAAAATTTGAAGAAGATGGCCAGCAGAAAGAGCTTCTTTTATTTAATAGTCAGGATGCAATTAATACAATGGATAATTTAATATTTCCTTTTGTTGTTGGAAATGATGAGGCTAAAAAAGAATTTGAGATTATTGTTGAGAATGCTAAGACAGATGAATGTTCATTTGATAATACCCAGAATGATCATCAAAATCATGTTATAAATACCAATGCAATAGAGTCACGCATTATAAAAGGAGAAGGTAAGTATGGATCCGAATGGCGTCTGGCCGATATAAATAAGTATTTCGCTGGTGGTGAAAAAAAGACAGAGTCTTCAGGTGATGAAAATGATGATTCAAAAGTTACAGCAAGTCATATTAGTAATAAATTTACTTTTATAAATGGAATTTCGAAAATTTCTGCACAAAAGTCCTTTAAAATTTTAGAAAAAAAGACTCCTTTTGAATTTGACAAAATACCTGATCAAAAAATCAAAATGAAAATAGGTTATGACTATACTTTTGGAGGAACGGTAAGCCCTCTTGTTGGTTTAGCTTATACCTTCTGGCCCTATAGTGATGCAACAGTTCAGAAATTTCCTGTAAAAATTAATACTTGTGCTTATCATAAAAACTTAGATCTGATGATATATCCTGATACTAAATGGACTATTCAGTTAGGTTTTAATTATGATAAAGAGAAGTTCAATCAGGTTAGATCAAAGTATCATGATCAATGGAAATTACAAGCATTAGAAGCTGAAGATGAAAAAAAGAGACTTCAAGGTAAGTTGGAAGGGACTGCTGAAAATCTAAAAAAATATGCGGAAGAAAAGAAAAAAGCAAATAGAAATGATAAGGGAGAATGGCAAGGAAAAATAGATAGACAAAGGAAAAAAGAAGTAAATTTAGGAGCTAGAATTGATAATCAGCAAGACATTATTGACCAATCTAAAAGAAAAAATAGCAGAGGAGGGCAACTTTCAAATGCTTTTGATCTTATGGAACCGAAAAATGCTTTAGCAAATGGGCTTATTGATTGTGAGTTGGGGATTATTGCAGAGTTTGATCGCCCGCATGGTGCTTTAGATCTTACTTCTGGCTATAGCGAGATTGTAGACTTCATTAAGAAAATTGCTGATATTAGAGATAAAATAAACAATATTATTGATGGAAAAGATGGAGATGCAAAAAAGAAAAGTCCAAATGAGGAAAATGAAAAGATAAAAAAACGTAAAGAAAAAATTACAAAGAAAGCTAATTCTAAAAAATCAAATTGGAATTTTGAGTTTATACCTCCTAGTATTGCCCTGTCAGTAGGGTGGTATGCAGAGAGGCCTAAAGATCTCGATAAGCCTGTCATGGGGACTATGATTGAAGGTGTTATTGATTTCGATCCCTTTTTTGGCTTTGAAATAAAATATGATTTGTTTCAGTTGTTATATAGAACACACCCTGCTGTTGCTGCAATTGCTTTCGTTCTAGACTCACTTGATACGATTGCAGGTGATAGTTTTGATATAAATTTAGACTTAATTGTTACAACAAAAGCGTTTGGAACTTTAAAAGGTACTATAAATACAGCTGAAGGTAGTAAGTATAAAGATAGGCTAAAAAATGATGAAGATGATTCTCCAGCGAAAGTAGGATTCTCAATAGATATTTCTATTGTAGGAGAAATGAGAATTAAAGGAAAGCCATCATTATTAGCTTTTACAAAATATACAGGATATGCCTATGTTTCAGCTTCAGTTGAAAGCGGAGTATCTATGGAATTTGTTACAAAAATAGACGGTAACTTAAAATTACTCCATGTAGAACCTGAGATAAAATTTGAAGGATTGATTTTAAAATATTCTTTAGATGCCGGAATTGCATATGATGAAGAAGACAAAGAGATTAACGAATCTAGTGGAGTACATTTTAACTCTGCAGGTGATGTTATAGTTTTAGACTCATATGAATGGGAAATTACAAAATGGAGAATACCTATACTAAAATTTTCTTAACATGAAAAATATAATTTGCTGCTTTGCACTAATAATTTCAACTTTAAGTTGCAGCCAGAATAATAAAAAAGAAAACATGAATAATACTAATGATATTAAGAAAGAAATTAATAAACTGGAAAGGTTTAAGAATGAGCCTGTATATCAAATGAGGATTAATACTGCATATTCTTTTACTGTGCTTATAAATGGAATTCCTATTGCGAATAAATATGTTAATTATTTAAATAGTTATTTATCTGAAATTAATTCATGTATTCCTCAAAAAGGAGAACAAACTATTGAAATTCAGATTTTTCCCAGGTATCTGAATGCGTCCGAACAAAATGAAAATTTAGAAAACAATGTCAATTTTGAATTGAAAATCGAAGAAACTTCATGGAAAGATGGGAATTTGACGGCCCCTAAAGTTGTATATCAATATAATCTGCCTGAGGGAGACTATACTAATAAAAAGATGCTTATTTATAAGGCAAAATTTGAGGCAAATACTCCTTATAAACTAGTTGATTGGCGAGAAGGAAAAACTTTTAATATCGAAGATAGTGTTGCTCTGAAAAAGAATCTTTTGAAAGCCTATGAGAATTTGAAATCTGATTTTGAAAATCAACATGGAGAAAATTATATGAATTTATTAGGAAGTGGATTGTTTAATTTATATCAGTCAAGCTATTTGGATAAAGAAGAAGCATTAAATCATATTAATCATAGAATTTCATTAATAAATGATAAACCACGTAAATTATCCGATATTGAAAATTATAAATTGGAAATATTGGGTGATGGAAAACTGATTTCATTAACACGTATTGATGGTTTTAATAAGAATGAAGGAATTCTTCGAAGATACTATAATAAAGGGAATCAAAAACTAGTGCAGGTTGATGATATAATATTTTATGCTCCTAAAAATTCAACAGAAAATGATCTACAAGTAATATGGCATAGAAATATAGTAAAAGGTGCAAACCCTTAATTATTTTTTTGAAATACTTTAAAATATATGACTACCCATACCAGGCAGAGTGGTTGTTCATCCACTGTTATTTTAATTGTTGCCGTAGCATTACTCATTGGAAATATTCTGTTTCATACTCAGGAAAGCTATCTGATCAATTATTGGGGTCAATCATATAATGGAAATATTGTATCTGTGGATAGCATGCATACAGGATATGGCAAATATAGATTTGAATATAAAATAAAATTAAAAAATGGAGAGTCTGTAAGAATAGCAGAAGGTAATTTTAAAAAAAAGACTCATGCTCTTGGACAGCAGGTCAACGTGAAAGTTTATAAAGAAAAGTCGGAATTTGAAATTCAAGCTCCTAATATATACATCACATTTTTTTTAGCTGGTCTTCTTATTTTCTTTATTAAAGCATACTTTGTTTTTAGAAAAGCTAATTAATATTATCTGATACGAATAAAACACTATTAAGTTCAAAGTATATTCAATGAAGCTAAAAAACATTTTTGGAATTATACTTCTGATAATAGGCGTTTATTTATTATATGGAATATATAAATCTTCTTTGCCTATCATCTATGGAACCAAAGTAAAAGCAAATATCATTGGTGTTGATAGTGTGAAGAGCAAAAGATTTACTTATGTGTACTATCCTGTTCTTCAATTTATTCACAATAATCATAGTATTAAGTTCATGGATAAGAGTAGTAGTGTTAATAAAGATATTCCTAAAGTCTGAGATTATGGTGTATTATCATAAGGACCATAGCGTTAGCGAAGAATTTACCACTGAGAAAATCATTTCTAATTATATCTATTCATACTCTATAAAAGATAAAAAAGTGATAGATAATCTGAAGGGAAATACAGGGAGTTTTATAATTTTTTGGCTAGGTCTTTTGGTAATAAGTATAGTCGTCAGCATTTCGGAACATTCTTTCAATTCTGAATTTTTTCCTGAAGGATATAATTATGGGGATCTCATCAATGCAGTATATAATTTATTTTTTATAATATTAATTTATTATTCAACCCGCTATCGGAATATGACTGTTTAAAATGGATTATGAAATAAAGCTGTAAATAATATGTTCGGAGCCTACATTAAAGAATATCAATCTGTTTACCTAAGCATTTTTACATTGCTTTTTATTCTGTTTCTTTCTTATCAGTGGTGGAGGAAAGAAAAGAAGATAAAAAGTCTTCCCAAACTACTGATCATTGCTGTGATAGGATTTGTCGTTTATCAGATTGTAACCTTTGGAGCATCGGTGTCTGTATATCTGGCTCATACAGCCAAAGATCATATGTTTCCGGATGATCATCAGGAAGCTATTGTTGTAGATTATAAAACAGTAAAAAACAGACGTAATAAAGGTCCTTTATATTATCCAATAGTAACCTATATCAACCAGACCGGCATCAGGCTAAAGCCCCTGTTGATACCGGATTTCAATATTCAATGGCTCCTAAGCTTCAGGAAAAAGTGAAAATAGTTGTGAGTGAAAGCAATGATGAGGTCAGGCTTATTACCCATGTAAAATTAATACTGGTGATAGGAGAATTGCTGTTTGTTTTTCTGGTGATACTCATTTTGATAGGAGTTACAGATTATGCACTTACCTTGCATACCAATTATCTTCAGATATTTGCCTTAGTGAGTATTTTTTATATTGTCGTTCCACTTTTGATGATCGGAGCTGGATATTTCTTTGGCAATTCGGCTTATGAATATTACAGGCAGAATAATTTTTCAAGCCGTTTCTGGATTCACATTTCGATTGCAGTGGGCTGTATCCTTTTTATGACAGGTTATATTAATATGCTGAGAGAGCAGTTTAAGAAGAAGAAAAAATGGAAAAAGAAAAAACTTCAAAAGGGCTAAGGCAGTTATTTTTTATCTGAAACTTTACATTGATAAAAAAAAATTAACATTAAATAAAAATATCATCTCGCTAATTGTCATATATTTAGAAGAGTAAAATTCTCTTTCCAATGAAATATACTGATAGATTAATGTTTAAAACTCCGAACCAAGAAGATTTTCAACGGTATTTTGAAATCAATGCCGATCCCCAAACCAACCTTTACAATCCTTATGGAGCGATGAGCTTTGAGAAAGCAAAAAGTACCTTTGATGCTTTAACAGACCATTGGAGAGAACATCAGTTCGGATTTTGGGCAATTTCTGAAAAAGAGAACCCTGATTGGGTGATAGGTTTTGGAGGCTTAAACTATCGGTTATACGGGCATGTGGTAAAACTGAACCTGGGATACCGTATAGATAAGGATTTCTGGAATAAAGGATATGCTACAGAAATAGGAATGCATACCATTCAGTATGGATTCGAAGAATTGGGACAGAATCAGATTTTTGCCGTAGTAAGACCTGATAATCTGGCTTCAATAAAGGTGCTTGAAAAATGTGGCTTAGAATTATTTGATGAACTGAATGATATTCCGAATCAAAAAAATAGCCTCATCTTTAAAATCCAGAAAAATATTGGATAACTCAGGACAACCATAAAAAAGGTAGATTTAAAGAGCATTAAATACCTCAATAATAGCTTCGATAAGCCCTTTTTCTATCGCTTTTTCAGAAGTGTTTTCCGGAAGCATTGCCCGCAAATTTCCTTCATCGTCCCGTTCAAAAACCACTTCAATACCATCCACATCTACATAAAATTTGTAGCCATACGTGAATGTGGCCAGTCGGCCGTTGAAAATGTGTTCTTTACCCTTATAAGTTACCGGGACTTCAAATTCTTCCATTAATATTCATTCAAATTCAGCCGCAAATATCGGAATTATCATCATAAACCCCTTCATATTGAGCTGAAGATTTTTGTAAAAACTTAGAAAGACTTTTAAAATAGCCCCAACAGATGATTTCCCGAATTTTTTTAAAGAAAATTTATTAGGAATAGAAAGTATTGATGGGTGTTTAGATTCTGGAGATAGATAAAATTCGCTCAGATAGCATTAAATGCTGTATCTAATACCCATTTACTTACTGATAAACGCCAGGAAATGTACCTGTTTATATCATCCTGACAAGGTAAAATATAAGTGACATCTGAATTTTATAACTATAAAAAATAATAGGTATCCATTATTTCTTATCTGAAATAAGTGGGATAATTTTGCGAAAGTACAATGTAGGATAAATCTTTCAAATGTTAAGATTAATTCTAAAAATTTATAATTTACAACATCTTATTAAGAGCATTAATAATGTTTTAAGGTTAATTTCTTTATGCATCACTAAATATTCAGTCTAGTACTTCAATATTGTTTGGTCTATACAGTAACAAACCTGGAGAGGAAATGTTAGTTCATTTTTAAAGAAAGATAATGAACTTGTTGAAAGCCCTAAATGGTGTGAATTTACAAATGATGATTATTAAGAAAAAATAAAAAACGCAAAATGAATTTCAAAGATATTCATATAGGGCAAATGATTGAAAAAAGGGTTTCAGAACTTGAGATAGAAATGCCCCGCATCAGTAATTTTTTCCAGGAAACAGATCAGAAAATCTGTGAGATGTATCTCAAAGAAAGTCTTCCGACAAATATCCTCCTCAAATGGAGCAAGCTTTTAAAATATGATTTCTTCCGGGTTTACAGTCATCATTTGATGCTGTATGCTCCATCAACGGTAAACGTAAAACAAGAAGAAAAAAATACAGAATTGCCTCAATTTCGCAAAAATATCTATACCAAAGAAATTATAAATTTTGTACTTGAACAGATAGCAACAGGAAGAATGACGAAAGCCCAGGTGATTGAACGATACAGAATCCCGAAAACAACATTATACAAATGGGTAAGCAAATATAAAAACTCAAATATCTGATTGTAATGAAAAGGGTTTATATGGTGATCTTGTGAAAGCAAGAAACAATAGTATGATCTTAAAAATAAAAGGTATAAATCTTTACAACAAAATTAGGTGGAAAGTTTGGGTATTTTTAAATTTTTATCCTGTAAGAATATGATCATAACATCTGAAAACATCAATTGGTATAACCAATTTTTTACGGGTAAACTTTAAGAATGATTGAGTTTATAAAATATTATGGAAAAATTCACAATCAATTACCATGCAATTTATGCGGATATTCTGGAAGATAAATTTCCTGAAAAAAAAGAAGAATGCAGAATTTTACTGGAAAAGCAAAATTTATCCGCCATTGACATCATTGCGCTAAACAAAAGAATCTTCGGAATTCCCGACAAAAAAGCAGAATCTGAAAACCAGAGACATCGGTCCTATAAAAATTCCGACATTATTGAAATTTTGGATTATCAGAAACAGCAACAATTTAACAACTCTCAATTGGCTGTTCATTTTAAATTGAGTCGGAACACGGTCGCAAAATGGAGGAAAAAATTTTTATAATAACAAAGTGAAGCTTTTAATCCTTTTTTAGCTAATTTAAAATCAAAATTTAATAAATATTGATTTTATAGAACATGTTTAAGTAAATTTCCCTTTTAATCTTATAAAAACGACAAGTAAATTGGGTGTGTTCATTTGTAATAATAAAATATTTTATATAATAAAACCAAACAGGATAATATTAGCTCCATTAAAAGACTACAAACAAACGGATTTCTCCCTAAAAAAAACTGCAATTATTCCGTTTCCTTTTGTTTTTTTGAAAAATATTTAGACGTGCCAGAAGGACATAATAATTCGGAAATATAATTGGAAAATTAAGTATCTGATGTATTCGGAGAACTGCAAAATATGAAGACTGTTCTTATCCTTTCTGATAATTAGAATAGATCATTTCCTTTAAACTTCCTCCAAAGTCGGGAAACATTTGAAAGCAAGGGGATTATAGAATGAAAAAACAGACATCGAAGAGTAAAATCTTCAAATGTCGGTCTTTTGACCAAGACGAGCGTATCTTCAAACAGTTTTATCGATGATTTGATTCGTTTGAGTCAGGTTAAATAAGATTTACACGCTTCATTTATATCAACAATTTCTTTTCGTTTATGATTATGTAATTTAATAAAAATTAATAACAATCAGCCTTGGAATAATAAATCTTTAGTTGGCTTTGCTTGTCTTTTATCCTTGGATGAAGATTTAACCAATAAACAATAGGTTATTAGTCAATAATTATAATGAGAATATAATTTGTTACATTCAATTATATTCCTGCCTACTTTAATATCTAATTATACAAAAAGTGGTTAGTATTAGCTGTTCACTTCTACTGTATTTACTGATCTATTTAGATCGTAAAAAACATAGCAACTGATGCTGTAGCCATAAAGAAAAAAGTTGCCCACAATAAACCTTTTGAAAGCCATCTGCTTTTGAATTCTCCCATAATATGTTCACTGGCAGATATTCTGATGATAAGAAACAAGAGGGGAACTGCAGCTACACCATTGAGAACTGCGGTATAAACAAGGGCTTTCACGGGGTTAATTCCAATAAAATTCATGCAAAGTCCAATAAGAGTGGAAATAATAATAATCATATAAAAGCCTTTAGCTTTTGTAAATTTCAGATCTAAGCTTGCATTCCAATTAAGAGCTTCGGAAACTGCATAAGATGCAGAACCCGAAAGTACTGGGACAGCAAGCAGTCCCAGACCTATAATGCCAACAGCAAATATGACTTTTGATATCAATCCTGAATTGGGAAACGATTGTACTAAAGGTTCTAAAGCTTTTGCTGCATCAGCTGCAGTATTAATATCCGTTATATGAGCGCTATGCAAAACAGTTCCTCCAACTAATATAATGCACCATGTTGTAAATTCAGAGATAACCATTCCTATATTATTATCCTTTCTCATTGCATGAATATGACGCCATCCAATTTTGGGTTTTCCATCTTGAATAAGCCCCCTTTTATTTTCTTCTTCCACTTCCTGGGATGCCTGCCAAAAAAACATATAGGGTGTAATAGTTGTTCCAAAAACTCCGGTGATAATGAACAGAAAATTGAAAGAAAATTCGAAATGAGGAACAATAGATGCTTTTAGTATTTCTTTCCATGGTTGATCTATAATAAAAGCTGTAAGGGGGTAAGCAAGAAGAGATAAAGCCAACCATTTAAGAACTTTTGAATATACCCGATAGCTTGTAAAAATCTCTAATGTAAGTATACTAATAGTAAAAAACAACATTAGTATAACAATATCAGCAGGAATAATTAATTGTGCGGCAGCTGCCATGGCTCCAATATCCGCTCCAATATTGATCGTATTGGCAATGACAACCAATCCTACAGAACTATAAAGTATCTTTTTACTGTAATGTTCTTTGATAACACCTGTAAGTCCTTTACCGGTAACCATTCCTATTCTTGCACAGGCTTCCTGCACGGCAGTCATAAATGGAAGCATATAGAGGGCTGTCCATAATTGACCATAGCCAAACTGAGCTCCTGTCTGAGAATAGGTAGCAATGCCTGAAGGATCGTCATCTGCAGCTCCCGTTGTCAGTCCTGGACCTAAAAGACCAAAGAATTTTTTGATTTTTTTTGTTTGGTTTTCAACCTGATGTTTGACAGACATTGTTAATTGTTTTTGAACACAATATACTATTAATTGATTATATTTTCGAACCCGCTAAAATAAATAGTTTTGATCATTAAAAAGACCTTCCAGATAGCGGGAAAGCCTTTTTAATTATTATTTTAATTGTGTTTTATTCAACGAAAGCTGTTTTTCATATTAATTACAGTAAGAAATTCTAGGGTTCGTACTGCTTCCGCATGGAAACTGATATTTGATTTGCAAATATTTAGGAGTAGGATTATCTGTAACTTCCAGTGGAGCCATCGATTGCCCGTTATAAGAAGGCATGGTAACCTGAGCCGCGGAACCATTACCTAAAGCCACATTTTTGGCACTGGCATTACCGTTAAAGCTGTAATCCATCATAGCATCCAAAAGACGGTACACGCCATAATAATCCAATGCATCAAAGGCTTTTCGGGAACTTGGCATTGCGTGATCTGTTGCATAATTGTATCCATTAATGGTAGATGATTTGAAGTAAATAAAATCTTTTTCAGTATTAGAAATATTAATGTTTTTAAAAATATCAATTGCCATTCTGTGATCGTTGACATCGTCTTCGTCATAGACCTGGGTGATCATTTTGGTATTGGCAGGAAAACTCTGTAATTGCTGTTGGGTAGTTAATGAACTGTTCCAATTAAAAGAATACCAAGGAGCCATAGTGAAAAGAAAACGTCCGTTTTGTCCCCAACCTTTTTCTGTAAACGCTTTATAGGCAAGATCAATAGTTGCCCCACCGCCGAAAGAATGCCCCATAAATCCTACTTTCTGAGTATCAATAATATTAGGATAATCTGTGGCAGCTTTTACGAAGCCTTCCCATAGGGTTTGGTAACGGTGATCAACACTTATATCAACGGTACGGTAAGGTACAAACACTACAACATAACCTTTTTTGGCAATAAAGTTATACAGGTCTATATTGTATTCTTTGTCCTCGCCACCAAATGGATGGGAAAAGAATATGGTAGGTCTGGGAGAAGTAGTTCCTTTAGGATAGAAAATAGAAACCTGTGTTCCTGCATATTGTGGATTATTAAAATTAATTTCAGCCACTTCATAGTTGCCATCTGCACCATATCCTGATGCTGGTTTCTGAATAGGTCCCTGAAAGCCGTTGCCAAGCTTTGGCTGAATAGGAGTCGCTTCGTCAGTGTCATTAGTGCTTTGAGAGCATGCAGAAATGGTAATAAACAAAATCATCAGCCATGGATAAAATAGTTTTTTCATCTTCTTTTTTCTTTTAATGTTTGAATTATCTGATCTTTGATTTCCTGATACTTTTTATATTGTGCTGCATCCAGAATTTGGCTCAGGGCATTGGATTTTTCTTTCTGTAAAGCTTTCAGTTTTTTGAATTTAGAGAGTTTACCTTCGCCACTCTGAATAATAGGTTCATTCTTTTGGGCATACTGAAGGTTAAGAGCAGAAACCTGCTGAATTTGTGACGTATTCAAAGCCAGTTTAGTGGTCATCCATTCCGTCTGCATCTTTGCACGCTGTTCCGGAGTACTGTCCTTTAATTTTTTTGCCTGTGCCAATACATTTGTAAATGTCATACATAGAAATGCCATTACAAAAAGCGGCCATTGTTTTTTTTGTTTTAAAAGCATCTTGGAAAATTTTAATTTTAATGAAACAAATGTAACAATACCCAATATTTACTTTAATATAAAAAAAGGTGAACCTGCTAAATCCAGGGGTGAAATTATCACTGATCCAGCCACTTTCTAAAATCCATGGCTTTTGCCTTACTTACGATTATCTGTTCCTGAGGTAAAGGATGTACTTTCACAAGCAGTCTTCCGTTAAAAAAATATTCTACGGCGTCTATAGCAGTTTTATTGATAATGAATTGGCGGTTTGCTCTGAAAAAAAGAGAAGGATTAAGTTCACGTTCCAGCTGTTCTAATGTAAATTCCACAACATATTGCCTGCTATCAGCCAGATATGCATACACTATTTCGTTGGCTGTGTAAAACCAATTGATTTTAGCTGCTTCCACGGGGATAAGTCTTCCGCAATAATGGATCAGGAATGATTTTTTATATTGTTTTGTGGTATACTGAAGCTCGTGAACCACAGACTTTGTTTTAGACAGTTCGTTATTTGCATCGGAAGCAATAAGAGTATTATATTTAATTAAAGTCCGTAGTATTTCTTCCCTGTCAAAAGGTTTTAAAACATAATCAATACCATTGTTCCGAAAAGCCTCGATAGCATAATTATTATAGGCGGTTACAAAAATGACAGGTTTTAATATTTTCGTTCTGCTGAAAATTTCAAATGATAACCCATCCGAGAGCCTTATGTCTGAAAATATCAAATCATAAATATTATCTTTCGTTTCAAACCAGTCTACTGCTTGATCAATGCTTTGTAATGTTGTAATAACCTCAATCCCGGGATCGATCTCTTGTAGGATATATTCCAGATTTCTTGCAGTAGCAGCTTCATCTTCAATAATTACAATATGTAAATTCTGTGTCATAATAAAGGAAGTTTTACTGTGAAATATTGCTCCGATTGAAGAATTTCTATTTCCTTATGAAACTGTAGTTTATATCTTTCATTAAGATTGACAAGTCCAAGTCCGGCTCCTTCTGCCTCAATAATAGTAGGTTGAAGATTGTTTCGGATGATAAGCCATTTATCTTCGTCATAAATTTCTACGATTAAAGGCGATGAAACTGTAGCCTTGTTATGTTTAACAGCATTTTCCACCAGAGGTTGCAGTGATAAATGAAGAAGTTCTTTACCTAAAATGTTTTCGCTAAGATTAATTTGAATCTCAAAGGTATTTTCCAACCGCATTTTTACAAGTTGAATATAAGAATTCAAGTAATCAAGCTCTTTCTCAAGAGTTACCAGATCATTTCCTGAACGGAGCAGAGTATATCTGAATATTTTGGAAAGATGTTGAATATAGTTTTGGGCTAAAGAGGAATTTTCCCTTACAATGGCAGAAAGACTGCTCAGCGTATTGAACAGAAAATGCGGGTTTAATTGTTCCTGAAGCAACTGCAGTTGCCCTGTAAGATAAGCAGAATTGAGCTGCTGGTTGATAAGATCTTTATTTCTGCTTTCACGCATCAGAAGAATAAGACGGATCACTACGGCAGTCATGATACTGCTGAGCAAAAACCGGACAAAATATCCTCTTATTCTGCCTCCGGGAAACTGGAGAACTCCAAACCACACAGAATGGATCAGGCTTCCCAATATAATGGCAGTTACAACCACTACAATATTGAATATGTAAAGTTTCCAATATTCTTTGTTTTCTCTAAACTCACTAAAAAATTTACCATCAGAAAGATTAAGATAAAACAAGACGAGACAGAATATCAAATTGTAGATAAATTGAAAACCATACTCCCAAATATTGAACTGCCAGTAACGGGCAATAATCCCATCACTATTAAGAGCCATCAGTTTTGCTGAATTGACGACCAGTGTAATCAGCAGGGCACTATACAGGTATATTTTTCTTTCGTTCTTAATCATTTTTACAAAGAAAGTAAAATATTGAAACTAATAATACAATAAACAGGTGAAACTGTAAAATTGGGTGGCGAAAGAATGAGTTCTTAGAATTATGAAACAGATCATCAGAGACTGTGGCAATTAGCTGATCAGAAAGGGTATAACATAAGAAAATATAATAGTAATAATTTGGCTTATTTAAAATCATTCTTAATGAATTATTTCATAATTTTGATACAGTGAAAAAGCTGATTTCCATATTGTTGCTATCATTGTATTTGGTTTCTACAACCGAACTATACCAGCTTTTAAAAATGCCGTTACTCATTGAGCATTATATTCAGCATAAGGACCTGAATCCGGAAATGTCACTTACTGCCTTTCTGAAAACCCATTACGATCATCCTGTGAAAGACAGTGACCATGATCAGGACCAGAAATTGCCTTTTGTATCACATGCAAGCCTCTTGTCTGTGGTTTTCACTATTAACCCTTCCTTAGATTTTCATTGCATAGAGAAGGCATGTACTCATATCGAAATCAAGAAGACTTTTTACAAAAGCGCGCTTTACAATAAGGAAATTCTTAATTCTATCTGGGAGCCTCCAAAATTTCATCAATCTTAATCTAATTTTCTCAATCATTCTCTGATTGAGGGTATTCTGCTTTGCCATAAAATATCTGCAAAAGATGCAGATGTATTCATCGTGTGCTTCAGAATATCTAGAACTTATATCGATAATTAAGATTAATAATCAATCATTTATGCTTACAAAAATCATTGAGTTTTCTGTAAAGAATAAACTCATTATTGCATTGTTGGTATTAGGGCTTATGGGAATTGGTTCCTATCAGGTCACTAAATTACCGATAGATGCAGTACCCGACATTACCAATAATCAGGTACAGGTCATTACCATTGCGCCTTCTTTTGGAGCAACGGATATAGAGCGACTTGTTACTTTTCCAATAGAACAGGCCAATAATAATATTTCAGGATTAAAAGAGATCCGCAGTTTTTCCAGATTCGGGCTATCTCTTGTTACCATTGTCTTTGAAGATAATGTCGATATTTATTGGGCTAGGCAGCAGGTTGCCGAAAGACTGCAGCAGGTACAGGCTGTCATTCCACAAGGAATAGGAAATCCTCAACTAGGACCTATTTCTACGGGGCTGGGTGAAATATTTCAATATGTAGTAAGACCTGAAAAAGGATATGAAAAAAAATACAATATCACGGAACTTCGTACCATTCAGGATTGGATTGTAAGGAGGCAGCTTTTAGGTGTAAAAGGGGTTGCTGAAGTCAGCAGCTTTGGTGGAAAGTTAAAACAATATGAGATTGCAGTCAATCCGGATAGGTTGAATGCGTATGGAATCACCATTAATGATGTTTTCGATGCCCTACAAGCTAATAATCAAAATACAGGAGGCGCCTATATTGAAAAAGGGCCTACCGTTTTATACATTAGAAGTGAAGGTTTGGTCGGAAACATTGAAGAAATTAACAATATCTCTATTGCTACAAAAACAAATGATGTCCCGCTGTTTATAAGAGATATTGCAGAAGTAAAGCCGGGTTTTGCTACCCGATACGGAGCCATGACCTTCAATGATGAAGGAGAAGTCTCAGGAGCGGTCGTTATGATGCTTAAAGGTGAAAACAGTAACCAGGTGATTAAAAATGTAAAAGAGAAAATTGCCCAGGTTCAGAAAACACTTCCAAAAGGAGTCGTGATAGAACCTTTTCTGGACAGAACCAAAATGGTAAACAATGCCATCGGAACAGTAGAAAAAAACCTTACGGAAGGAGCATTGATCGTAGTTTTCGTACTGGTTTTATTTCTTGGAAATATAAGAGCTGGTTTGCTGGTTGCCTCTGTTATTCCTTTGGCGATGCTTTTTGCAATATGCATGATGAACCTCTTTGGAGTCAGCGGAAATCTCATGAGTCTTGGAGCGTTGGATTTTGGGCTGATTATTGATGGAGCCGTGATTATTGTGGAATCTGTTTTACATCAGTTCAGTCATAATTCAAAGTTTAAAAAGATTTTCTCTGTCGGAAAATCGGAAATGGATACTGTCGTTATTGAATCTGCAGGAAAAATGATGAACAGCGCCGTTTTCGGACAGATTATCATTCTGATTGTCTATCTCCCGATCCTTACCCTGCAGGGAATCGAAGGGAAAATGTTCAAGCCTATGGCGCAGACCGTAGCTTTTGCACTGCTTGGAGCATTTTTGCTTTCACTCACCTATATTCCGATGATGAGTGCGGTATTGTTGAGAAAAAGAAGTGACAAACCTACTTTATCAGACAGAATGATGAAAAAGGTGGAGAAAATATATCTTACAGTTTTACTTAAACTTCTCAGAGTACCCAAAATAGTTTTTGGGGTAGTGGCAATCTTGTTTATAACTGCTGTCTTCATTTTATCCAAAATGGGGGGTGAATTTATTCCTTCCCTTGAAGAAGGTGATTTTGCCGTAGATACAAGGGTTTTGCCCGGAAGTAATCTGACAACAACGATTGAAAGTACCCAGAAAGCAGCACACATTCTCAAATCCAGATTTCCCGAAGTGGAAAAGGTGGTTACAAAAATTGGAAGCGGGGAGGTTCCTACCGATCCGATGCCTATGGATGCATCCGATATGATGGTTATTTTAAAGGATAAAAAAGAATGGACCTCAGCGTCTACTTTTCCTGAGCTGGCCAATAAGATGGGTAAACAGCTGCAAGATGTACCGGGAATTACGGCCAGTTTTCAATATCCTGTTCAGATGCGTTTTAATGAATTAATGACCGGAGCAAGACAGGACGTTGTAATCAAGATTTTTGGAGAAGATCTGGATGTTCTTTCACAATATGCCCAGAAGCTTGGAAAAATTATAGAAACAGTGGAAGGAACCCAAAACCTTTACATAGAACCTGTTTCGGGAATGCCGCAGGTAATTATCGAATACAACCGTCCTCTGATTGCCCAGTATCATTTATCTGTTTCGGACATCAACCGGATAGTTAATACTGCATTTGCAGGGCAAAGTACCGGATTGGTTTTTGAAGGAGAAAAACGCTTTGATATGGTGGTACGCCTAGATACTAAAGACCGGAAAAATGTTACCGATATTAAGAACCTTTTGGTTCCTACACCTTTTGGAAATCAGATTCCGCTGTCTCAGCTTGCCAAAGTGGAAGTGAAAAACGGCCCCAACCAGATTCAGAGGGAAAATGCTCAACGAAGAATTGTAGTAGGCTTTAATATAAAAGACCGGGATGTTCAGAGCATTGTAGAAGAACTTCAGCAGAAGGTGGATCGGAAAATGGAACTTCCTACGGGATATTATATGACGTATGGAGGTTCGTTTGAAAATCTCAATAATGCCAAACAGCGCCTCATGATAGCAGTTCCCATTGCTCTGGCTCTTATTTTCGTCATGCTTTTCCTGGCCTTTAATTCTGTTAAAGAAAGCTTGCTGATTTACACCGCGATTCCGCTTTCGATTATTGGTGGTGTATTTCTGATGGCGCTTAGAGGAATGCCTTTCAGCATCAGCGCAGGAGTAGGGTTTATTGCTCTTTTCGGAGTGGCAGTGCTAAATGGTATTGTGTTGATTTCAGAGTTTAACCGTCTTCACAAGAAAGGAATTAAAAATATTGTAAGAATCATCATAGATGGTGGAGAATCAAGGCTTCGGCCAGTGCTGATGACAGCATTTGTTGCTTCACTGGGGTTTATTCCGATGGCCGTCAGCAATGGAGCAGGAGCTGAAGTACAACGACCTCTTGCAACAGTGGTTATTGGTGGACTGATGGTTGCAACTTTTCTGACCCTGTTTGTCTTACCATTATTGTATGTAACTATTGAAAAAGGATTTAAAAATGAAAGAAATAAAAAATAAAAAACAGATTTCCGCTCTGGCTTTTTTTGTCTGCTTCGGTTTTGCAGGGCTTGTCAGTTCCCAGACTCCTGTTACATTGCAGGATGCTGTTGATATTGCTTTGAAAAATAACAGAAATCTTAAAAATGAAAAATTAAAATCAGAATATACAAAGGCCCTTATCAGATCATCATCTGATATTCCTCAGACGGGAGTCACAGTAGATTATGGGCAGATCAACAGTGCTTTGACGGATATAAAATTCGGAATATCCCAGAACATCGCATTTCCTACCGTATATAAAAAGCAGAAGAACGTATACACCGAAGAATGGAAAAAATCTCTGCTAAACGTTTCTCTTAAAGAATATGAGCTGAAGAAAGCCGTAAGTCTTACCTTTTACAATATTCTCTACGGAAAAGAAAAGGAAAAACTTCTTCAGGAAACGTTGAAGCTTTACACTGATTTTCTGGATAAGGCGAACATCCGTCTGAAAGCAGGGGAAAGTAATATCCTGGAAAAAACTACAGCTTCCAATCAGAAATCTTCTATTGAAATTCAGTTAAAGCAATTACACCAGGAGCTTTCAGTGCTGAGGTATCAGCTTCAGTGGCTTTTAAATGCAGAGACAGATTTTCTTCCGGAAGATCAGAAAATTTATCATGGAGGCCTTAAAGAAGAGCTTAGTTTACATCCGGCTATTAAAGTATTGCAACAACAGAAAAATATTTCTGAACAGCAGATAGCCTTTGAAAAGGCAAAGATGCTTCCCGCACTTCAGCTGGCCTATAATCTCAACAGCTTCAGAGGAATGGGCGCGGATGATAAAGTGTACAATGGGACCCCACAGTTTCATTCTGTACAGCTTGGTGTTTCAGTTCCTGTTTTTTCAGGTGGGCAGAAAGCCAGAATTCAGGCTGCAAAAATTGCAGAATCTGTTGTGGAAAGTGATATTGCCAACATGGAATTCAATCTGCAGAATCAGTACAGAAAGGCGTCCGGGATTTATCAGGCTGACCTTGATATTGTTTCACAATATGAAAGTGCAGAATTAAAAAATGCCGATGTTATTACTGAAACAGCTAAAAAACAGTTTCTTGCAGGAGAGATCAATTATCTGGAATTTGTCATCCTCATCAATCAGGCAGTTACTTTAAAAAACAGCTATACCGATGCAGTCTGGAAACTGAATCAGAGTGCTATAGAGCTGGAATATCTTACTTTAAATCCATAACAATGAAACGTCAATTTAAAATTATATCATATTCCCTGTCAATAATAGGATTGCTCATGTTTTATGAGTGTAAAGATCATGGAAAAACGGAGCCGGCACCCGCAGCGGTATCTTCCAAAGATGAAAACGTTGTAACCCTTACCGATGCTCAACTGAAAAATGCAACTGTAGTAACAACAGTACTTTCTCTGCAGAAAATCTCTTCCGTCTTAAAACTTAACGGAATGATAGATGTACCACCACAAAATCTGGTTTCTGTCAGTATACCTTTAGGCGGATATTTAAAGTCGAGCAGCCTGCTTCCGGGAAAGCCGGTGTCAAAAGGGCAGGTGATTGCTGTCATAGAAAATCCGCAGTTTATTCAGCTTCAGCAGGATTATTTAATGGCAAAATCTAAAAATCATTTTGCTCAATTGGATTATAACCGTCAGAAAACTCTTAATCAAAGTCAGGCCACCAGTGATAAGGTAATGCAGCAGGCCCAGTCTGAAATGAACAGCCAGAAAATCCTGATGAATTCTCTGGCACAGCAGCTCCGTCTTATCAATATCAATCCTGAATCTCTGAATTCGGGGAATATTCAGAAAAGTGTACCTGTTTATAGCAGTATCAATGGTTTTGTAAGCAAGGTCAACGTGAATATAGGGAAATATGTGAATCCTTCCGATGTTCTTTTTGAACTTATCAACCCGGATGATATTCATCTTAATCTTAAAGTATATGAAAAAGATCTGGCGAATCTGAAGAAAGGGCAGAGGTTTTCCGCCTATACCAATGCCGAACCTGATAAAAAATACTATGGTGAAATTCTGCTGATCAGCAAGGATGTTAATCCAGGCGGATGGGCTGAAGTACACTGTCATTTTGAAAAATATGATCAGAGCCTTGTACCGGGAATGTATATGAATGCCGAGATTGAGACCAGTACTTCTTTTTCCAATGCAGTTCCTGAAGAGAGTATTGTCAATTTTGAAGGAAAAGACTTTGTCTTCGTTGAAGAAAAAAAGCAGACCTACCGATTGACTCCTGTAACATTAGGTGAAACAGAAAACGGATTTGTACAGATCATGAATGCTGATGATTTTAAAAATAAAAAAATAGTCATCAGGAATGCATATACACTTCTTATGAAACTTAAGAACACTGCAGATGAATAAAAATTATAGTAAAATAAAAGAATTTATAAATAAATACAAATTATGAAAACATCATCCTTAATGAAAATAGGAACAGGTTTTATAGTTCTGTTTCTGATTGTAATTCAGTTTTTTGATACTGATAAAAATAGTGCAGCAGTTCCTTCGGAAAATGCGATTGAAAAACATTATGTGGTACCCGGACACGTACAGGGATTATTGAAAACGAGCTGTTATGACTGTCATTCCAACACGACGTCTTATCCGTGGTACAATAATATACAGCCTGTAAAATGGTGGCTGGCAGATCATGTAAACTCAGGTAAAAGGCATTTCAATTTTGATGAATTTAACAGCTACTCAAAAGAAAAAAAATTAAAGAAACTTGATGAAGTGGCAGAAACCATCAGAGAAGGTGAAATGCCGCTTATATCTTATACTGTTGTTCATCAGAATGCAAAGTTGTCTGACATCCAAAAGTCAGAAATAGAACAATGGGTAAAAGAGGTGAAAAAACAGATTGAATAGAAAAAACAGAAAATATTACTCTGATATAATAAAAACAATCAGTAAATTTAATATAATATCCATTTCCTATGAATTACAATATACCGGAAGACTTAAAAGGACTTACAGACGCTGAAGTAGCCGATTCAAGAAAAAAGTACGGATATAACCGCCTCGAAGCAGTTAAGAAAGAATCATGGGCAGATCTTCTTCTCAATATCCTTAAAGAACCGATGCTGATTCTTCTTATATGTGTTTCTTTCATTTATGTGCTTACAGGAGATTATGGCGAGGCTTTATTTATGTTTGCAGCTATTGTTGGAGTTACTGCCATTTCTTTTTACCAGGATAACCGAAGCAAAAAGGCGCTTGAAGAACTTGAAAAGCTGAATGAACCTTTGAGTAAAGTAATCAGGGATTCAAAGATCATAGATATTCCCACTTTTGAAATCGCAGTCGGAGACTTGTGCATTACCGAAGAAGGGAGCCTCATCAATGCAGATGGAAGAATTGTTCACAGCAACGATTTTTCTGTCAATGAGTCTTCCCTTACGGGCGAAAGTTTTTCTGTTTTCAAGGACAGCAGATCTGAAGATCATAAAGTATACAGCGGAACAATCACTGTTTCCGGGCTTGCCGTTTTTGAGGTCGAAAATATAGGAAAAGAAACCAAAGTAGGAAAAATAGGACAGTCTATATTGGGTATAAAAACAGAAATATCTCCTTTACAGCTTCAGATCCGGAATTTTGTAAAGGGAATGGCTGTTATCGGAGTCATTATTTTTCTTGCAGTATGCATTTTCAGTTTTGTTAAAACGGGAGATTTTGTGACCAGTTTACTCAGTGGACTTACCTTGGCAATGTCCGTGCTTCCTGAAGAAATTCCTGTAGCCTTCACAACATTTATGGCTTTGGGAGCCTGGAAGCTGATGCGGGAAGGAATTATTATTAAGCGAAGCAGTATTGTGGAGACCCTGGGAAGCGTTTCCGTAATTTGCACAGATAAAACAGGTACGATTACAGAAAATTCCATGCAGCTGAAACATCTTTATGATTTCCGTTCTGACAGAATTTATGAAGAAACAGAGTTCAATACAACAGCGCTCAATGACCTTATTGATTATGCGATGTGGAGTAGTGAGCCTGTACCTTTTGACCCCATGGAAATAACGCTGCATAAAATCTATGAGCAGAACCGAAAACCTGATCAGAGGAAAGACTATCAAATGTTTCATGAATATCCGCTGGAAGGCAAACCGCCGATGATGACCCATCTTTTTGAAAACGAACAGAAAGACCGGATTATTGCTGCTAAAGGAGCTCCGGAAGCTATCATCAGTGTTTCCAATCTTTCAGAAGAAGAAAAAAACAAAATAAGAAAGTTAATAAAGAACTTCGGAGAACAGGGATTCAGGGTTCTTGGTGTTGCCAGATCTCATTTTGAAGGAAATGATTTCCCGGATAAACAGCAGGATTTTAAATTTGAATTTTTAGGATTAACTGTGTTTTATGATCCTCCCAAAAAAGGAATAAAAGAGGTATTTAAACATATCTACGATGCCGGTATTCAGGTAAAGGTTATTACCGGAGATAATGCGGATACCACCAGAGCCATTGCATTGCAGGCCGGAATAGAGAGTCGTACTTCGCCCGTTAATGGAAGTGAAATTGCAGAATGCTCAGAGGAAGAACTAATAAAGCTTTCCGAAGAGACCACTTTGTTTACAAGGATGTTTCCGGAAGCAAAGCTGGAAGTGGTTTCTGCCTTGAAAGCTCAGGGGCACGTAGTAGCAATGCTGGGTGACGGTGTGAATGACGGACCAGCTTTAAAGGCCGCTCATATTGGTGTGGCAATGGGAAATAAGGGCACTGAAATTGCCAAATCAGCAGCAGCACTGGTCATTACCAATGATGATCTGGATAAGCTCGTAATTGGGGTCGCAGCAGGAAGAAGAATTTATGCGAATATAAAAAAAGCGGTCCAGTATATTATTTCCATTCATATTCCTATTATACTCACAGTTTCTCTGCCTTTGTTTCTGGGCTGGGTATTTCCTCATATTTTCACTCCTGTGCATGTTATTTTTCTTGAGCTCGTTATGGGACCCACCTGTTCCATTGTATATGAAAATGAGCCTATGGAAAAAGATGCAATGCACAGACCTCCGAGAGCGCTTTCAGATACATTTCTGAACTGGAGAGAACTTATGATAAGTATTATTCAGGGATTAGTCATTACCGCAGGAATACTATGGATGTATCAACATTCTGTTAGTCTGGGGAATGATGAATCCAAAACAAGATCATTGGTTTTCAGTACTTTGATATTTGCTAATATATTACTTAGTCTGGTAAACCGGTCTTTCTATTACAGTATTTTTGAAAGTTTTAAAAATCGTAACTTTTTATTGACGGGAATTTCCGCGTTGGTTCTTGTATTATTGCTTTTCATTCTTTATGTGAAGCCGGTATCAGGATTCTTTAGTGTAAGTCCGCTTGAAGCAAAAGAATTGGGAATGACGTTGATTGTAGCTACTATTTCGGTTTTGTGGTTCGAGGTTTATAAGTTGATGAAAAGACATTGGGGAAGAAAATAAAAAAATATTTGTAATAAAATATTCATAATTTTGAATAGTGAAAAAGTTGATTTCCATATTGTTGCTATTTTTATATTTGGTTTCCACAACCGAATTATATCAGCTTTTGAAAATCCCGGAACTGGTCGAACATTATTTCGAACACAAAGAATTGAATCCGGATATGACACTTACTGCATTTCTAAAAACACATTATGATCATCCTGTGAAAGACGGAGACTATGGAAAAGATCAGAAACTTCCGTTTATTATTCATTCCACCCCTTTGTCTCTGGTTTTTACCATTAATCCGGAATTCAGTTTTGAAACGGAACCATATCATTTTGATGCTTTAGAATTTCATAAAATCCCTTCAAAAGACGAAGATCTTTGTTATAAAGGATTTTTGAACTCCGTATGGGAACCGCCAAGGCTTTCTTTTTCATAATTCAGTCCTAATTTGATTTGTATTCACAGATCAAGATCATTAGTTATTTTATATTATTAATTTCAGAATAATGAAAACACTATTTTCAGCCATATTAATGGCTGCACTCGCTGTTGGCATTCATGCGCAAAGCCGTTTGGACAATGCCAAAAAACAAGCCTCACAAAATAAACAGCTTATCTTATTGAACTTTTCAGGTTCAGACTGGTGTATTCCGTGCATTAAGCTTCATAAGAATATTATCGAAACCGATGAATTTAAAAAGTTGGAGACGGAAAATTTCATCGTTTATATCAATGCAGATTTTCCAAGAAATAAAAAGAATCAGTTGTCCTCTGAACTGAAAAAAGAAAACGCTTCGCTTGCTGAGCAGTACAATCAAAAAGGATTATTTCCTTATACATTGTTGCTGAATTCAGAAGGAAAAGTTCTGAAAAGCTGGGAAGGTTTACCTTCAGAAAATGCACTGGCTTTCAGCAAAGAGATCAGAGATATCAAAGAACATCAAAAATAAAAGGTATGTTAAGAGAATTCAAAAGACCTCAGAAACTAATGGGGAACGCTTTTGAAATTACTGTTGTAAGTGATGATGAAAATTCTGCAAATGAGCACATCGACAAAGCGATTGACGAAATCCGGAGAATTGAAAAACTTCTGACAACATTCAGTGAGGAAAGCCAGACCAATCTCATCAACAGAAATGCAGGAATCGAACCCATAAAAGTGGATTGGGAGATTTTTGATCTGATTGAAAGAAGTCTTAGAATCAGCAGAATAACGGACGGTTATTTCGATATTTCCTATGGCGGAATCGATAAAAGTTTCTGGAATTTCGACAAAGAAATGAAAGAGCTTCCCAATCCTGAAGTGATTAAAGATCATCTTAAATTGGTTAATTATCAGAATATTATTCTTGATCGCGACAAGCAAACCGTTTTCCTCAAAGAAAAAGGAATGCGGATCGGTTTTGGGGGAATCGGGAAGGGGTATGCTGCAGAAATGGCAAAACAAATGCTTCAAAACAGAGGTGTCACTGCCGGAATTGTAAATGCTTCAGGAGATTTAACGACCTGGGGAAATCAGGCAGACGGAAAACCCTGGACTGTCGGAATTGCTGATCCTGATAATGCAAAACAGCCTTTTTCTTATATGAATATCACCAATATGGCGGTTGCAACGTCAGGAAATTATGAAAAATTCGTCATTATCAACGGTAAAAAGTATTCTCATACCATTAATCCAAAAACAGGAATGCCTGTTTCGGGCGTAAAAAGTGTTACGATCTTTTGTCCCAACGCAGAAATTGCTGATGCAATGGCAACTCCCGTAAGTATTATGGGAATTGATATGGCACTCAATATGATCAACCAGATCAATCATCTGGAATGTATCATTATTGATGATCAGGACAAAATTTATTCATCTCAAAACATTAATTTAAAATGAAAAACCTTATAAAAATATTCAGCTTCTTCCTTATCACAGTTGCTTCAGTACAGTCCTGCACAACGGTAAAAGAGTACGAAAAAAACAAATTAAACGACGCAGAAATGGCCCTTGGAAACAGAAAGATTGAAAAAACTGAACTGAGCTTTCAATCGTACAGAGAAGGATCTTCGGGCGCGAATGCAGGAAAAGTAGGTGGTGGTTGCGGGTGTAACTAAAAAGAGTAATCGTAAAATATAATTGTGATTAAGAATGAAAAAACTAATCGTAAGTGTTATTGCTCTTTTTGGAATTTTCAACGCAAAAGCACAGGAAAATACAAACAATGAGCAACCTAAAAAACTGACTTTTGATGAAGCTAATTTGGTTTCAAGCTATTATAAACAAAACGGAAACAACTCCGCAGTGACGGGAGGAATTGGCATAGAAAAGCTGACTGATATTTCTAATACCATTGACGTAACTATGGTAAAATATGATAAGAAAGACAGGAAAAATAAATTCGATTTCAGTGTCGGGATTGATCATTATACTTCTGCTTCGTCGGATATGATTGATCTGAAAGCCAATTCATCCGCTTCCCACGCAGACAACAGAATTTATCCTGCGTTAAGCTGGAGCCGTGAAAATACGAATAATGGAACCACTTTAATGGCAGGTGTTTCCACTTCCTTCGAGTTCGATTACACATCGTATGGAGCAAACATTGGAATTTCACAAAAGACAAAGAACAGAATGGGAGAGTTTACGGCGAAATTCCAGGCTTATCTGGATCAGGTAAAACTGATTGCCCCGATTGAATTGAGAACCAATGGAAGTACAGGAGGAGAACACGAGAACTACGGCACAAGCGGAAGAAATACGTATGCTTTGTCTTTATCATATTCACAAATCATCAATCAGAACTTTCAGGTTGAATTTTTGGCAGATGGTGTTCAGCAGACAGGATATTTGAGCCTGCCTTTCCACAGAGTTTATTTCAATGATAATTCAGTTCATCAGGAAGCTCTGCCGGATAAACGGTTTAAAATTCCTTTGGGCGTAAGAGCGAATTATTTTCTTGGAGACAAAGTTATTCTGAGAGCATATTACCGTTATTATACCGATGATTGGGGCTTAAGATCCAATACTTTCAGCCTGGAAACACCGGTGAAAATCTCGCCTTTTGTTTCGGTAAGTCCTTTTTACAGGTATTATTCTCAGACTGCGGCTAAATATTTTGCCCCCTATCAAGAGCATACGGCTTTTGATGATTTTTATACCAGTAATTATGATCTTTCAAAATTCAGCAGTAATTTTTACGGAGCAGGGATCAGAATCAGTCCGAAAAACGGTTTATTTGGTATAGAAAGGCTGAATATGCTTGAAATCAGATACGGGCATTACACGAAATCTGTTGGGATGAAATCTGATATTATTTCCCTGTATTTAAGATTTAAATAACATCTTTTTCTTGTTAGGATTTTCAAGATTAAACTTTTATCAATATTTATTAAAAAATAGCGCTACTTGGCTTCAAGTGGCGCTATTTGGTTCTGTTTGAATAGCTGCTGATCATGAAAAGAATGAGATTGAGCAAAATAAATGGAAATGAAAAGACATCTGTAAGTATTCAGTTCAAGAAATATAGTGATCTCTTGAAAAGTTGGGGAAATCCATTTTTAATAAATTTAAAATACCATGCCTAATCTCCCGAGCTTGTATTTTTTCATCTTTTCTGATATAGCTAAATTAACTTTATTTGACATAAATTTCATGATACTTTCTTTGCTTTTTATCTGTTTTTTCACTCACAATTATATAAACAGATATGCTTATGATCGCCGCGATAAAACACCAAACAGATAGTATGTAATGATCATAAAAGATCTTTGAAACTGTGGACTCCAAAAATAAATGGAATACATGCAAAAAGATGCTGTGAAGAATGCCGTGTTTTTTTATACATGCTATACCAACAGCTGTGAGTGCCATACCTGCTGAAAAACTTGAAATTGCTGAAAAACACATTTGAATGGGATTTAGAGATTGTTTTTGGGAATCTTTTACAGAATAGTTTTAAACTTAATTGCTATTCATTATTACAACAAAGTCTGCTGTAATTTAACAATTCGCTGCTATACAGCTTGAATAGAAGAGTCAGATCTACGATGATAAACTATTTTTTGAATATTCATAATCCACAAATAACCTGTTATCTACACATCTTACCCCCGGAGTTTTCCATGCAATGCGGCCGGCTTCTTCTTTTTGATGCCATGAATTTACTGTTCCTGTTAAAATCACTGTAGCGCCGGATACTTGAATGTGAATATCATTATTATAAAGTGCCCAGTTCATGTTCATTGCATGCTCAATATCTTTTTGTTTAATATCATCCATTATGTCTGATATGATTTTAATATGATTGATTACCCCTTTTACACCTGAAAGATACCGGATTGCATTTTGAATAATTTCCCGTTGATAATCCCATTGCAATTCACCTTCTAAAGTTACCTGACCATTTTCTACAATCACTTTTATTTTGTTTTCTGGAATCAATGCATTGGATTTAAAAGTTTTTAAAATCTCTGTGGCAATTTCATCATCAGTTATAGATAAGGAATCATGAGATTTAACGATAATGTTTTCCACTAAAACTTTTACTCCAATAACTTTTTTTGCAGCATTCTCGGCTTCTATTTTTTTTGCATAATGATCAACTACTCCAGTAAGGGCAACGACACCGTCTTTTGCAGTTACTCCTATTTCTGCTGTATGCAATAATGGCTCTCTTTTAATGGCATCCTGAACATTTTTTTGTAATTCTGCATTTGTTTTCATTTGTTATACGATTTTATACTTTAAAGTTCCAGCAACTTCGCAGAATATAAGATGATCAACATCACAATGAATCATGATGTTAATCAGGATAAAAGTTTGGTGGTGTGTATTTTATTATTGAAATTTGGATAGCTATGTACGCGTATAGCTTAAAGAATAATAAAAATGGACAAAACTATTTTAACAATAACACTGAACCCATCAGTAGACAAAAGCAGCAGTGTTCAAAGCATCGTTCCCGAAAAGAAATTGCGTTGTAATTCTCCTATATATGAACCGGGAGGAGGCGGAGTTAATGTATCCCGAGCCTTAAAAAGATTGGGAGTAGTCTCAGATATTTTTTTTACTTCAGGGGGAAAAACTGGAAGATTGTTTGAAAAGTTGCTTAAGGACGAGGAACTGAATATATTCCCTTTCCATGTTACTTCAGAAACGCGGGAAAATTTCATTGTTTTGGATATCTCTACCAACAAACAGTATCGATTTGGGTTTCCCGGAGAAGAGCTGGCGCAGGAACAGCAAAAAGATATTCTAAGTATTTTGCCTACCATAAATCCCTGTCCTGACTTTGTTGTCATAAGCGGTAGTTTACCACCAGGCACAAATCCGAATTTTCTAAGAAGACTTGTTAATATCTATAAGGCAATGAGAACTAATGTAATTATCGATACATCAGGAGAAGCTCTGAAAACAGCGGTAGAAGAAGGGGTATTTTTATTAAAACCTAATATTGGAGAACTTGCCTTTTTAGTGGGAAAAGAAAAACTGGAAGAAACTGATATAGATCAAGCTGCCCGGCTTATTATTTCACAGGGTAAAGCTGAGATTGTGGTAGTATCGTTGGGCTCTCAGGGAGCTGTTTTATTTTCAGAAAGTGAAAAAATTAAGATCGCAGCACCGGTTGTAGAAGTGAAAAGCACTGTTGGTGCCGGAGACAGCATGGTTGCAGGAATGGTTTCAGTTTTGGTAAAAGGGGGTAATTGTAAAGAAGTCCTTTCTATGGGAATTGCTTGTGGATCTGCCACTACAATGACCCAAGGAACAGGACTTTTTACTAAGGAAAATGCAAAGCACTTATTTGATGAAATATGGAAATAGCTGTTACTCAAAAAAGATATATCGTATTTAGATCCAATTTTATCGGCTAATTTATTCTATGATATATGAATGTAAAGGCCAAGCCATTTTCTGATGTATTTATCCAGGATTAATAAAAATCATATTCATAATTAACTTCCAGTTCATTTTTTACATTCCATATACCCGGAGTTTTCCAGGCAATATTTTAAGCGTATAAAACCTTAAATCGAATTTATCATAATAAGCATTTGGCGAGCTTTGATAAAAAATAGATTAAAGTATAGCGATATCATTTTTTCTAGTGATGACAGTCATTATTTCACAGTATGATAATTAGGAAATTTGTGGTATAAACTTCAGATTATGAAAGCCTTTTTAACATTCACCATTATTTTTTGCTTTGCAATATTTACGCAAGCTCAGGATGTGAAAACAGCGCAGGAGATTTCTTCTTTACTAAAAGACAATGGTACGCTCTCAAAACTGCATTATCCTCAATCGGTTATTCGGTTTTATGCCGGAATTAATTCTGAATATGCGTGGATTACCGCAGAAAAATCAGATCAGCCTGAAACAGCAATGTTACTCTTGGAATATTCCTATCGATTTGGTCTGTCTTTGTCTGATTATCATTGGGATGCCATTTCTCTTCAGAATTTAAGAAAGTTGCGAGATACTCCCGTTGAAGAGAATCAAAGGGGGAAAGCTGAATTCGATATTCTGATGACGGATGCTCTTATCACTTTCATCAATCATCTGCATTTAGGAAAATACAACCCTTTGTACCAATCATCATATATTGATTCCAATGATATTAATGGATTTAGATCCGACGATATATTGCAGAATGCAAGACAGCAGAGAGATTTTCTTAAGACAATCCTCGAGGTTCAACCTAAAATAAAAGAATATACGGACTTCCAGAACTATTTAAATACACTGTATGAAGAAGAAGACTGTATAGCTCCGGAAAGTGAATCTGAAAAAATAATGATCAATATGGAGCGATTACGATGGATTGACGCGAATGATACTTCCTATATTCTGGTAAATATTCCTTCCTATACATTGAAACTTTATAACAAGGGTAATGTATTTGATTTTAAAGTGATTATAGGAAAACCATCCACTAGAACACCCGTTTTGAGGAGCAGTATTACTTATTTTACGACAGCGCCTGACTGGAAGGTTCCTCAAAGTATTTTTGTAAAAGAAATGCTGCCTAAAATCTTAAAAAGCCCTCAATATTTAGAGGACCATCATTATTCAGTTTATGATAAAAATGGAAATCAGGTTGAAATAAGTTCATCAAAGCTAAAAGAGATCCGTCAAAACCCTTTCCGATATAGTGTAAGACAGTCATTCGGTTGTGATAATGCATTGGGAGCGGTGGTTTTTAGATTTGAAAACTCTTATGGAATATACCTCCATGATACTTCTCAGAAACAATTATTCAATAAAGATGATAGAGCTTTGAGTCACGGATGCATTCGTGTTGAAAATGCTAAAGAGCTCGCAGCTCTCCTATTAAAAGACGATGGCTCAGTAAGCAAGATTCCTGTTTTAGAAAGTGCAATGTCAGAGTATAAAAGAAAAGATTTCGTTCTAAAGCAGCCTGTTCCGATTATTATAACCTATCTGACCTGTCTTATAATAGATGGAAAGCCTGTATTATACAAAGATATTTACCATTTAGATGATTCATTAGAAAATATGTTTAACCAAAATAAATAATCAGATTATGAGAACGATTTTAGTCGCTACAGACTATTCAAAGCCAGCGCGAAATGCTGCCTTTTATGCTCTGCATTTAGCCAATGCCCTGAAGGCCAACATCGATTTATGCCATGCCTTTGGGTTACCGATTGAAAGTCCAATGCTTGGGCAGATCGCGTGGTCTGTATACGAATATCCAGATTTATATGAAGAAAATACAAAAGAGCTTAAAAAGTTGGCAAAGACACTGGAAGACAGAGAAAAAGTTGTATGGGGAGATGAAGCTTTCCCATTTCATCCTTCAATACATTATGGAAGTGAGGGAGGCGATGCAGTTCATGTGATTAACAATACGGCAGCCGATAAAAAGCCGCTTCTTATTGTAATGGGTATGCAGGGAGCAGGAATGCTTACCCGTTTTATTTTCGGAAGCAACAGCATACAGATGATTGAAAACACAAAGTATCCGCTTCTTTTAGTTCCCTTAAACCATAAATATAATGGGCTTAAGAAGATCGCTTTTGCCACAGATCTGAATAAAAAAGACATAAAAACCGCTCAATTATTAATTGAATTTGCCAAATACTTTGATGCTGAACTTTTAATTACCCATATTATTCAGAGCAATAATGATGTGATCCAGGATGTTGATTATGAACATAAAAAAGAGATGTTTCTAAAGAACCTGAATGGTAAAATTTGTTATAACTGTATATATAGTGAAAATATAGATTACGGCTTGGAAATATTAAAATACAAAGACATCGATATGTTAGTGATGGGCCATCATGACAAAAGTTTTTTCAAAAGACTATTTTTGGGAAGCCATGCCGCAAGACAGGCTGTAGAATTGGAAATTCCACTATTAACGATTCCTGAAAATGGTCATGTTCATTTTTGAATATTTGAATTAATTATTACATATAATTGTTTATAATAGAAATAATATTGAATACGAAAACATTTTTATAGATCATATATGTTCATTATGCTAAAATGTATAACTTTATATGGCAGCATAATACGATAACTATGGAAAGTGCCAAACTGTTGCAAGCCATTATTGAAACGGCGATTGACGGTATTATAACCATTGATGACAGGGGGAGAATAGAAAGCCTGAATCCTTCTGCATTAAAAATATTTGGCTACAAAGAACAAGAATTAATCGGGAAAAATATCTCAGTCTTAATGCCGGAACCAGACAGGAGCCGGCATGATGGTTATCTACTCAATTATCAGACTACCGGCGAAAAAAAAATCATCGGAAAAGGAAGAGAAGTAAAAGGTTTAAGAAAAGATGGTACACAATTCCCATTCAGGCTTGCAGTGAGTGAAGTTCAGTTTCAGGAAAGAATTATTTACACAGGATTTATCCATGATCTTTCCAAAGAAAAAGAAGCGGAAGAATTTCTTAAAAAGTATACGTTAGAGCTGGAAGAACTAGTCGAAAACCGTACAAAATCGCTGAAAAAAATGCTTCATGAGCTGGAAGAAGCGAAGGAAGAAGCTAATGTATCTTTGGAAAAAGAAAAAGAACTTAACCGTATGAAAAGCCGTTTCGTATCAATGGCATCTCATGAATTTCGTACGCCTTTAAGCTCTATGCAGCTGTCTGTTATTTTGATAGAGAAATACCTTCAGATTTCGGACAGTCTCCAGATTGTAAAGCACCTTCATAAAATAAAGACCGCTATTGGGAGTTTGAACGGCATTCTCAATGATTTCCTTTCATTGGAAAAACTGGAAGCAGGGATTGTACATCCTAATCACTGCCTATTTGATGTCATCAGGTTTTCAGAAGAACTAACGGAAGAAATGCAGCTTATCACCAAAGAAGATCAAATTATAATTTACCAGCACACAGGATCAGAAAGTGAAATTAATTTAGATCAAAATTTATTGAAGAATTGTCTGATGAACCTGATGAGTAATGCTATAAAATATTCCGGAGAACATACCCTGATTGAGTTTTCCACAGAAATAAAAGAAAATCAATATATATTTTCGGTAAAGGACAATGGAATAGGAATACCTGAAGATGATCATTCTGCTCTATTTCAGCCATTTTTTCGCGCTCATAATACAGGAAATATTCCCGGAACCGGCTTAGGTCTTAATATTGTAGACCGCTACGTCAGACTTATGGATGGAAAGATACATTTCAAAAGCACCTTCGGTAAAGGAACTGAGTTTACTTTATCATTTCCTAAAAATTGATAATAATATTCCAATTGAGTTGAGATGGAAAAAATACAGATACTGATTATAGAGGATAATGAGGACATTCGTGAAAGTACTTCTGAGATCCTTGAACTTGCCAATTATCAAGTATATCAAGCTTCTAATGGTAAACAGGGCATAGATCTGGCCATAAAACATATTCCGGATGTCATACTGTGTGATATCATGATGCCGGAGCTTGACGGCTATGGTGTACTGCACCTTCTAAATAAAAGAGAAGATACTGCGCTTATTCCTTTTATTTTTATAACGGCAAAAGCATATAGGATGGAAATAAGGAAAGGGATAGAAATGGGGGCAGATGATTACCTTACAAAACCTTATGATGATATAGAACTTCTGAATGCTATAGAAAGCCGTCTGAAAAAGAGGGAACGACAGAGAAATATTTACAGTTCCAATCTTACTCAAATTACCAATTTATTTCAGACATCACATGGACTTGAAGAATTACAAAAAGCTTTTAGTGAAAGAAAAATTAAGTCTTTTAAAAAAAAGCAGGTAATATATTATGAAGGAGATGCAGCAAGTACAGTATATTTAATGATATCCGGTTCTGTAAAAACAACAAAAATGACAGAAGATGGAAAGGAATTTATGACCGGAGTATATGGAGCCGAAGATTATTTTGGCATTACCTCATTATTTGCTGGAAAGGAATACAAGGAAACTGCAGAAGTTCTGGAAGAAGCCACTCTATGTTCAGTTCCCAGAGAGGTTATCGATCAATTGTTTTACAAATATCCTGATGTAGCAGAAAAATTCATTAAGATTCTTGCCGGAAATGTTATCAGTCATGAGGAGCAGCTATTGCAGCTTGCCTATTTTTCAGTAAGAAAAAGAATGGCAGAAGTCTTACTTAAACTTCACACAAAACATCCTCAGACTGAAAATTTTGAAATTTCAAGAGAAAACCTTGCTTCTATGGCTGGAATGGCTATTGAAACAGTAAGCAGAATTCTCAGTGATTTTAAAGAAGAAAATTTAATAGACAGAAATGCTGGCAAGATTACGATACTGGACGTTTCACGTCTTCAAAAATTGAAAAACTAATATCTGTCACTTTTTATAATGATTTCATACATTGAATAGTTCTGTTGGGTTCTATACATTTGATTATTCAAAAGACATTATGAAAGTGATAGTTTATAATATAAATCAGGAAGAAAAAGAACTTCTTGCGTTGGCTAATCGTAAGATACACAAGATTACCATCATAACAGATCCTTTGGATGAAAATACAGTTCATTTTGCAGAGGCAAAAGATGCTGTCATTATCATAAACCAGGAAAATCAACTTTCACATAGTTTTATCCAGAAACTTATTTCATTGGGAATTCCATACCTCATTTTAAAATCAGCGGAAGAGTTTTTTATTGATTTACCAATTATTACAAATTCCGGAATACAATACAAAATTATTAAATGCTCAGATCCGAAAGTGGCCGCTTCCTTGATTATTAAAACTTTAGATAATTGGAGAAATAGTGATCAGGATCATTTGAAATCCTAACTGAAATCATGGTTGGAATGCTGTTCCCATAATACCTTTGGAGTATTAAACTAAAATAATTTTATTATGAAAACTTTAGAAAAAACCACTCAATCTTCAATGACTCGTGTAATAGAAGATTTCTGGAATAAGGACGGATTTTTAGATGAATCCATGAAAATGGAACCTACCATTAATATCATTGACAGAAATGGTGTCTATAAAGTCAGAGTATCAGCTCCGGGCTTTAAGAAAAAGGATTTTAAGGTAGCAGTGGAAGACGGATCGCTAATTATCAGTGCTGAAAAGAGGATAGAGAAAAAAGAAGAAAAGGAAAATTTTGTCAGAAAAGAGTTTTCTGCTTCCTCATTTTCCCGCAGTTTCCATCTCCCTGATAACATCACGTTGGGACATATAAAAGCCAATTATAAAAATGGTTTGTTAAATATTACAATCAGTAAAACTAATCTGGATAAAAGAGAAGTAAAAGAGATTAAAATACGTTGATTTTTTTCACTATTAATTCATAAAGCCTGTTATTCATTTGAAAATTTAATCCTTTATCGTTTGTTCAAAATTAATTTCAGATGAGCAACATTGTTCTTGTTTAGTTGCGACTCGTAATTCCGAAAAGTTGATGATCGCTTAAACAAGGCTCTATCAGTTATATCTAATTTATCATTATTATACCAATCAAGTAGTGTAGAAGCAAAAAGAAAATAATTAGTTCGATATATCCAGAAAATCTTGAATTTACAGGAATTGAATATCGAACTACAAGATTAAATTCAGTATTAAGAAGTATATCTCTTGTAACCAATGGATTAGATGGCGTGAATGATAAAAAAAATGATAAGAAAACAGCTTATCCTTGTCTCGTAGCCCCACCTGGGATCGAACCGGGATCTAAAGTTTAGGAAACTTTTGTTCTATCCATTGAACTATAGGGCCTTAAAAAAATAAATTTACAAATTATTCAGTAATGATAATAAATATCAGGCGCTGTATTGCTCATTAATATCCTCTATCAATAAAAGAATCCGCCCTTTAGGGGCAGATTCAGTAGATAAAACATCTCATTTTTTTAATTAGACAACAATAAAAAGCACAGCCGACAATGCTGTGCTTAAATTTTTATTTCAAATTTAATTGCAATTTCAATACTAGTAAGAAAAGCAAATAAAGTTTCCACTTCGTTTTTTTATTACATAGTAAATGTAGTGATATTTTCAATACAAAATATGAATTTAATGTTAAAATTCACAAGTTATCCACATTTTGTTGTGGATAACTTGTGGAGATCATCTACTGATTGATAAGAAAAGCTGAAAACAAATAGATGATTACCCTTCATCCAGATATTTCAGTATAAAATTATTTAGGATTTTCTTCTCTTCCTCATTTCCTTTATTATCCATATGACTATGGTTGATTGATGTGGCCTGCACGGTCATTTGATACTTTTTCTGCTCCTCCTCACCAGGTAAAACTCCTTCATCAGCAGGGTAGTCATTGGAGCGGAGGGTATACATCTTAGGAATAGAAGTTCTTGGCAGGAACATTCTCCGGTTATCCATGGTGATCAGCTTATAGACAAGATTAGGATGTTGATTGCTGAACAAAGCTGCCATATCACCGCCGTTAGAATGGCCAATTAATATAAGATGCTTGTAATCGAGCTGGGGTTTCGTCTTTTTAAGTTCATTCAAAACATACAGGATATTATCCGAGCCAAGCTGCCAGAATGGTCTTCTCACTACCTGTAGATTCCCTTCAGTAGGTAAAGGCTGATCTGTTGTCTGTTCGTGTTGGATGCTCACCGTAAAATATCCCTTGGAGGCCAACTTTTCAGTCAGGTAAGAATACACAAAATAATCCCCACCTTTATTAAAACCATAGCCATGATTAAAAATAACAACCTGTTGGTTAGGTAATGGCTTTTTTGTGACCGGGCTGTAAAAGGCAACAGGAATCTTACGGTTTCTGCTTTGGTCAACTAAAGTCAATGTATCCAGTCTGGTTTCATAATGAGTTTCTGACACTACATTTTTTTTGACTGAACAGTGAGTGAAGAGCAGAAGGGCGGGAAGAAAAGCTATTGGTTGTTTGTAATTCATCATTGAACAGGTTTATTACAAAAATCTGAAATTTTTCTTATAAATACGGAATTAATATTTCTGGAAAATGAAAAATATTGGTATCGGAATGTAAAAAATTGAGTATCTTTATTTCATTAAAATCTCTTAATACATAGTACTTCGTTCAGGTATTTCTTTAAAACCTGAAAACCTTAGGTTCAATTTTCGTGAACCCTATACTTCTATTATATAAAAATTAAAACAATGGCGGTAAGTCATTGTCAATGGTCAATAGTATTGAGATGGCTATTGATATTTAACATTTAAGAAAATCATTATGAATACCTATAAAATTGCCGTAATCGGTGGAACCGGAAAGTCCGGTCAATATCTGGTACAAAACCTTATTCAGAAAGGCTATTCCCTTAAACTCTTACTACGAAATCCTGAAAATTTCAATATTCAGAATCCGCTCATTAATATTGTAAAAGGGGATGCAAGAGATCAGTCAGCAGTCGATTCACTGATCAATGGCTGCGATATTGTTATGAGTACACTAGGGCAACCAAAAGGAGAGAAGTCAATCTTCAGTGATGCGACAAAAAATATCATCCGGACGATGAATAAATATGGAACCAAACGCTATATTGTCACTACCGGTTTGAGTGTAGATATCTCATCTGATCAAAAGAATGAACGGATAAAAATGGCTACAGACTGGATGTACCAAAACTACCCTGAAACGACGGCAGATAAACAAAAAGAGTATAAACTGCTTCTGGAAAGCAGTCTGGATTGGACTTTGGTAAGATTACCATTGATTGATCTTACGGAGGAACATTTTCCAACTGATACCAGTCTGATTGATTGTAAAGGCAGTAATATAAGCGCTGCAGATCTTGCAACCTTTTTAGTCTCGCAGATTTCGGATACTACTTATATAAGAAAAAGCCCTTTTCTGTATAATACGCTATCTTAAAAACATGAAGTTTTAATAGTTTACATAAAGAAACAGAGAGCTCAATGGCTCTCTGTTTTATATTTAATGTTCAAGTTTTTCCTTGATGTATTTTGCGGTGTAAGATTTTTTGATTTTTGTCAGATCTTCAGGAGTTCCTGCAAATACAACTTCACCACCATGTTTTCCTGCTTCAGGGCCGATGTCGATGATGTAGTCGGCGCATTTGATGATGTCAGGCTGGTGCTCAATAACGATGACCGAATGGCCCAGATCAATCAATGCCTGCAGTGACTTCAAAAGTTTCTGAATATCGTGGAAATGAAGACCTGTAGAAGGTTCGTCAAAGATAAATAAGGTTTTATCAGTAGTTACCCCTTTTACAAGGAAAGAAGCCAGTTTTACACGTTGTGCCTCACCACCTGAAAGCGTAGAAGAACTCTGTCCCAGCTGAAGATAGCCTAATCCTACTTCCTGTAATGGTCTCAGCTTGGTAACGATCTTTTCTTCATTATTATCTTTAAAGAAAGCCAAAGCTTCATCTACGGTCATATGAAGGATGTCTGAGATACTTTTTTCATCGAATTTTACTTCAAGAATCTCACTTTTGAAGCGTGTTCCCTTACAGACTTCACATTCCAGTTCAATATCTGCCATGAACTGCATGGATACATTGATTACACCTTCACCTTTACATTCGTCACATCTTCCGCCGTCTACGTTGAAAGAGAAGTGTTTCGGCTTGTAACCCATCATTTTCGCTACTTTTTGTTTCGCAAAAAGATCACGGATGTCATCATAAGCCTTTAGATAGGTCACAGGATTTGAACGGGAAGATTTTCCGATCGGGTTCTGGTCAATAAGTTCTATATTTTTGATCAGCTTTTTCGGGAATTCTACAGAATCATAATCTCCTTTTTTACCACCCATTCCCAGCTGAATCTGAATATCGTTGGTCAGAATTTCTTTCATCAAAGTAGATTTACCACTTCCTGAAACACCGGAGATTACAACCAGATTTTCCAAAGGAACATCTACGTCTATATTCTTAAGGTTATTCTGGCGGGCTCCTTTGATGTGGATCCATTCTTTTGCTTTTCTGCGCTTTTCCGGGACTTTTATTTCCAACCTTCCGGTAAGGTATTCCGAGGTCAGTGTATTGGCTTTTTTCAGCTCTTTATAATCTCCTGCAAATACCAGTTCACCACCAAGATAACCCGCTTCCGGTCCAATGTCAATAATATAGTCTGCAGCCCTCATTACATCTTCATCATGCTCTACAACAATCACGGTATTCCCCAGATCACGAAGGTTTTTCAATACCTCGATCAGGTTTTCCGTATCTTTAGAATGAAGACCGATGGAAGGTTCATCAAGAATATAAATGGAACCTACCAGAGAACTTCCCAGGCTGGTTGCAAGATTGATCCTTTGGCTTTCCCCTCCGGATAACGTATTTGAAGTTCTGTTTAAAGTTAAATATCCTAAACCGACCTTGAGTAAGAATTCCAGTCGGGTCGTGATTTCGTATAATAATCTTTTGGCTACTTCCTGGTCATGTTTAGAAAGTTTTAATCCATTGATTATTGGTTCCAGTTCATCCAATGGAAGTTCGATCATCGATTGGATGTTGTGTCCGTCAACTTTTACCCAGCTTGTTTCTTCACGAAGTCTCAGTCCTTCACAGGTAGGACATAGGGTTTTTCCTCTGTAACGCGAAAGCATTACACGGTACTGGATTTTATAAAGGTTTTCTTCAAGCATTTTGAAGAAATTGTTGATGCATGGGAAATTACCCTTTCCATCACCTTTCCACAGGAAGTTTTTCTGTTCCTTGGTCAGCTGATGATAAGGCTTATGGATAGGGAAGTCACCTGCCTTTTTGATAAAATCCTTTTTCCATTCGCTCATGGTTTCCCCTTTCCAGCATACAATTGCATCTTCATAGACTGAGAGGGTTTTATTCGGCACGACAAGATCTTCATCAATTCCGATTACCTTTCCGTATCCTTCACAGGCCGGACAGGCTCCGTATGGATTGTTGAAACTGAAAAAATGAACATTTGGCTCCAGGAATTCCATTCCGTCCAACTCAAACTTATTCGAGAATTCTTTTACTTTTCCTGTATCTACATTCTTTAATGAACAGTATCCACGTCCTTCGTAAAATGCCATCTGGATAGAATCGGCCAATCGCTGCAGAAAACTTTCATCTTCTTCATAAGAAAAACGGTCAATCACAAGATTGATGAGCATTCCTTTTTCAGGTGCGAATCCAAAACTTTCCAGATCTTCAATTCCGGCTACATTTCCATTGATCTCAAGTCTTGTGAAACCTGCCAGTTTCAGAACATTCAGAGTTTCCTTAAAATTGTCTGCGTCATATTCCAGAGGAGCGGTCAACAGGAATGAAGTCTCTTTTTTAGAGGCCTTAATGAAATCTACAACATCAGTAACAGAATCTTTTTTTACTTCTTCACCGGAAACCGGAGAAAAGGTCTTTCCGATTCTGGCAAACAGAAGCTTCATATAATCATAGATCTCTGTAGAGGTTCCTACCGTTGATCTTGGATTAGACGAAATTACTTTCTGCTGGATGGCAATAGAAGGTGCCAGTCCTTTAATATCGTCAACTTTAGGTTTTTCAAGCTTTCCTAAGAACTGACGGGCATAAGAACTCAAACTTTCAACATATCTTCTCTGTCCTTCCGCATAGATCGTATCAAAAGCAAGAGAAGATTTACCACTTCCGGAAACTCCTGTAATCACGATCAGTTTATTTTTCGGAATCAGAACGTCTATATGTTTCAGATTGTTAAGATGGGCATTCTTAACGAATATCTGTTTTTTTATATCAATATCGGTTGCGTTAGCCATATTTTGTTTATTCATAAAAGTAACCGGCTTGTATTATAAG
The DNA here is from genome assembly GCA_001013295.1 of Chryseobacterium indologenes. Lineage (GTDB taxonomy): Bacteria > Bacteroidota > Bacteroidia > Flavobacteriales > Weeksellaceae > Chryseobacterium > Chryseobacterium indologenes_B. The sequence continues at coordinate 121,154 of LAZY01000078.1, forward strand.
CATCGGTAATGGTGTTTTGCCATAGAATATTCCAGGCTTTTTTGTCATCAATACAACTTTAAAACTATTCTTGAATTTGAGGGTATCTGTCAAAAATACGGTCGGAAAAAAGAATACTTTCATTGTAAAATTAAGACCCACAAAATTACGAATTTTTAGTGAAAATTTTATGCATATCTTATTGTTAAAAATTGTTATAATGAGTATTAATTAGCGGTGAAAATTTGGAACAGCAACTTCAAAAATTAATAAAAACCAATGCATTTTGTGGACTTATTCTTGTTTTTGTATTTATTTTACAGGGTCTTGTGTGATTTTGTCCAATACATTGTATTTTTTTTATAAGGTATTGTTTTATGTTTTAAAATTTTTTAAAATTGTACACCTAAATTTGTAATAGAGCAATGAGAAAATTATTCAGAGATCTGGTTACACATTTAATGAGAAAAAGATAATAATTACTCCCTCACACAAGCTGTCTCCACGAGATAGCTTTTTTTATTTTCAGCCATGAATGAAGCCTTTTTAGGGAGCATTATCAAATGTTGTGGAACAGATGTTGGTGTTGATATAATTTAAATTTAACGCAAAGTTTTTAAAACCTTACGTTCTATTATTGAGGGAGCAAAGACGGAATCAATTTTATTGATTCTTTCTAAGCGAATGCATATCTATAAAGCTTCTTCAGCGACAAAGTCGTACTTCTTGGCTCCTTTAAAAATATAACATAAAGAATAGAAATCTTTGCGTCAAAAAAATAGTCTGTTTTATTCAACCAAGAATAGCTTAGATTTTTTACTAATCCCAAAACTTTGTGTGCCTCGTTTTTGTTGAATCTATAATTTTTGAGATTGATCCAAGAAAGTACAATACAAGTTGTATCATGATGTAAACAGGAGATTCGTATGATTAACAGTCAAAGACATTATAAAATCACATGGGAAATGATCTGTTTTTATGACAAGTATCATTTGCCTGTATTGTTGAACTCCCTTACTTTTGAATCCTGTTATTAAAGAAAACTACGGAAACGATTATGATCAAAAAGATAGGAAGTGCTTTTTTTCTGGGATCTTTACTTTGGGTAAATGCACAGGAGAAGACAACGGATATTGAAAGCATTGAATTTCAGGGAAAATTTATCTCTACCCCTTATAAAAGTGCCAACCAGAATATCAGTGTAATCACCAAAGAAGAAATTGCCAGTTCACCGGCAAAAAGTATTGATGAAATCCTTCAGCAGGTACCGGGAATGGATATCAGAAGGAGAGGAGCCAATGGGGTACAGAGTGATATTGGTTTCCGTGGAAGCTCTTTTGAGCAGGTTCTTTTGTTACTGAACGGGATCAGAATGAATGATTCCCAGACAGGGCATAATAATATGAATATTCCTGTGGATCTGGAAGATGTTGAAAAGATTGAAATCATCAAAGGGCCGGCAGCCCGTCGGTTCGGACAGAATGCTTATGCAGGAGTCATCAATATCATTACAAAAACAACACCGGGTAAAAAGGTTAAAATAAGTGCTGAAGGCGGAGATTATGGCTCTTATGGTCTTGGATTCAATGCTCAGATAGGAAATGAAAAATTTTCCAATTCACTTCAGGCCAATTCTGCTTCTTCAGAAGGCTATATGTTCAATACCGATTATGAGATCAGAAACGTATTTTATCAGGGAAAACTGAATATTAAGAACGGAGATCTGAGGCTACAGGCTGGTTTTTCCGAAAAGAAATTTGGAGCCAATGGTTTTTATGCTTCCAAGGATGCTACGAAACAGTATGAAGAGACTCAGGCTTCTATAGTAAGTCTGGCGCATCAACAGACGTTCGGAAAACTGAAGCTTAATTCTAATGTATACTGGAGAAGAGGGCAAGACATGTATCTTTATGATCGATGGGATCCTAAATTTTACAGAAATATGCACATTGGAAATAACGTAGGTGGTGAAGTGAATTCCAGCTATCAGTGGGGATTGGGAACTACAGGTATTGGAGTGGAACTGAGAAAAGAACTTTTGGTAAGCAGTAATTTAGGGGAAAGAAACCGTTTTGTTTCCCAGGTTTTCTTTGAACACCATTTTTCGTTACTGGATAAAAAATTAAATATCAGCCCGGGAATTTCATGGGCCAATTATTCCAAAGAAGGAAACTTCTTCTATCCGGGGCTTGATGTGGGCTATAATTTTACTCCCAACAGCAAAGTCTATGGAAATATAGCAAAAGTACATCGTGTACCTACATTTACAGATCTTTATTACGTCAGTAAAACCGAGCAGGGAAATCCGGATTTACGCCCTGAAAATGCTATTTCATCCGAAGTGGGCTATCAGTATCAGAACAAAAATATTTTGGCTAAAGTCAGTGGATTTTTAAGGAATTCTAGTAATTCTATCGACTGGGTCAAAACAGATCTGAGTGATAAGGTCTGGTATGCGCAGAATGTGGGAGATATTAAGACCAAAGGGATTGAGGCAGAATGGAGTCACAGACCGCTCGATTGGTTGAAATATACGGTTGGATATACTTATATTGACAGTAAGTATGAGGAAAAGAATGGTCTTGTTTCAAGGTATATTCTGGATAACCTGAGGCATCAGCTGATTTCCAAATTGGAAGTGAAGTTCCTGAAAAACTTTACCAATGAGCTTGTTTATCGATACAATGAAAGGGTGAATCTTGGGACGTATAATCTTCTTGATGAAAAGCTTAGTTTTGCGAAAAAAGACTATTCCGTATATGTTTTGATTAATAATCTTACGAATACGAAATATACAGAAGCATTTGGGGTAGCAATGCCGCAAAGGTGGTTCCATATTGGGTTTTCATATACAATCAATGTTAATTAGATGTTAAGTTGAATGTGAATTAAACTTAATATTAACAAATTGTTAAAAAAATTACATTTGCAAAAATTTTTTATGAAACGTCTTTTAGGCTTAGGTTTGCTACTTGGTATTTCTTTTTTCAAAGCTCAGGAACACATTTCCAGCTTCAATGCAGTGACCCTAACCTACAAGTTTCATCCGAAGTTTTTCCTTTATGCAGAAGGGCAGCTGCGTGGTAACGAGGATTATACCTATCCCGATTATTATGAGATAAAAGGAGGGTTGGGGTATAATCTTACCAAGAATCATAAACCTTTTGTGGGACTCGGAAGATATGTCAATTATAAAGATCACAGCTTAAGCAGGGAAGAGTTCAGGGTATGGCTTCAGGATGTCATTGACTTTAAAAAAGGCATCGTGAAATTTGAAAACCGTTTCCGTGTTGAAAAGAGCTGGTTTTACGAGCCTAAAACTGATCAGACCTCACAGAGAATGCGCTACCGTTACCGTCTGAATGTAAGTGTGCCTTTAAATTCCAAGACCATTAAGAAAGGAACTGTATTTGCGAATGCTTACGATGAAATCTTTTTTGTAAGTCCTATGACGCCTACTTTTGCCAGAAACAGGGTCTATGGCGGTTTCGGTTATCAGATCGATGATTATTTCGGAATTGTGAGCGGCTATCTGTGGCAACGTGAATTTGAAGCCAAAGGGAACAAAAATTTACATTTTATCTACCTGGCTCTGAATATCAATATCGACGGTACAGATCATCATGTGAAGACTTATGATTTCCCGGGTGCGGATTAATTTTTATGCAAAGCTGACTGAAGATTCAATAACTCCAGTTTAGAATTGAGATAATGATCATTAAGTAAAGCCTGGTATTTTTCAATCACTAAAGATACTGAGCTTACTTCATGGTCAATATACCGGTCTTTATTGAAATAGATATATTCAGAATCTACAAACTGCTGTAAGAGATTTTTATCTTCCTCATTCAAGGCCTCTTTATAAGCAGAGTTTTCGAGAAGTTCTCTGACCTTTTGTTTGAAAGGTTCTTCAGCTTTCAATAGCTTGGCTCTGTGTTTACGGATCTCTTCGAAAGGTAAAGTAACAGCCATAAACTGTAAATATCCTGTGAACTCATTAAGGCTTTTCTGAAAATCATCAAATTCCTTGTCCAGTATTGCAAATGTGTGGTATTTACTGAAAAGGTCCTTTTTCACATCCTCACCGGAAATATGGTAATAGTGGCGGAAAATAGCTTTGTCGTTTTCCTGAAGTTCTTCTTTTACCTTTTTCAGTTCTTTTTCTAGTCTGGGAATAAGACTTCCTGCATCTTTGGATTTGTATAAAATAGCATCAAACCTGAATGTTGTTATTTCTTTTGGATGGGAAGCTAAATATTGCAGCGTTTGTAGATCATTTTCTATTCCGGATTTTACATAGACCAGGGAGACTTTTTTATCACTGAAAAAATCACGGTCATGATCCGGTGTAGAATCGGCAATTACAGCTTCGATATTTTCTAAAACGGGATGATGTCTTTCGTAATATCCGTTAAAGCTTACGCTGAAAGTTTGATAGGTGCTTTTGTCGAGATAAAGTGCTACAAATTGTTCATCATCTATGACTTCTCCTACATTTTTTACGCCATATAAAGTCAGGTATTTGGCGGTCATGGTTTCACAGATTGTATCAAAACCATTGATAATTTCTTTTGCATACCTGTGATCCGAGGGGATGTTTTGGGTTTCGTTGGTTTTTATCCTTTCAATTCTTTTTAAAATATCGGGATGGGAGGTCCATTGGTCTTCAATTTCTATCCTTGATTTATTATAACGGGTAAGATCTTCAGGATCTATCTGAGGAAGTCCGTTTACATAAGGATGATCGTTTCTTTCGGATAAAATTTTCATCAAAGAAACCTGATTTTTATAAAGATCTTTGGGAAGATACTTCTGCTGGCTTTCAATATAGAAGTTGAAAGAATGATTGAAAGCAACATCACTGAGTTCCAGCCTTAATAAAGATGATGTCTGTTCCTCTCGGTTGGTAATAAAGGTTGAGATGGCATCAGCATGGTATTCCATTTCTCTTTGGAGAGAAGCATGGTTTTTAAAAAGGAAATTGGAGCTCGTTTTAAGAACAGACTGAAAAGCATTGATGAAGCTGACCGAGATCAGACCAAAAAATTTAAAAATGGCATTTCCTGAAAACTCCATGATGAAATTTTCATAGTCTTTGTTGTTGTATACGGTTTCGAAAATAATTTTTTCAGCCTGGTTGACGTAGCCTCCCAACTTCATACTTCTTTGGGAGAAATGCCCGAATTCATGGGCCAGAATTGTTTTTAATTCTCCTACACTTGTTGAGTTGATCAGCCCAACACCAATTGTAAGGTTTTTTCTTACGGGCAGGAACATGCTCCAAAAAACAGAATTATAGCTTACACTGGCGTTCACATCCGGAGAAAGAAAGACTTTTTGGGGAGCTTTTACTTTTGTTTCTACTACAATTTCATCAATGATCGCAAACAGCTCAGGCTGGTGAGACCGATGGACCTCTATAAGATGGCGTGTACTGTAATTTGATTTTCTGAAAATAAATTTAACGAGAAAGATAAATACAAAAACACCCACACTCAATAGTCCCGCAGCGCCAAGCATTGTAAAGTAATTGAATTGTATACTTAATAATTTGATGGCGCCATATCCCAATAAGAAAACCATTAGGAGAGCGGCCGCTATCAGTATCAGATACATCAGAAAAAAAGCGGATACGGATACAACAGCAGAGATCAACTTGGATTGATAAGCTGATGAAATTTTTGGTAGGTTATTAGTCATGTGTTTTTATTAGTATTTCTCTATCAGGTAACGATAGGCTTTCAGGTATTTATTAAACCTTTTGATGTCTTTGGGAGTAAGCTCTCTGTTTACTCTTCTAAGGTCCATATTATCACGCAGATCGTTCAGCTTTACGGCAACTGCCAGCGGAGATCTTTCCGTTCTTTTCACAAATTCGTCATAATCCTCTTCAGGATCAAATTTTGTAAGGCAACTGATGGCGAAAATAATGTATTCAGGAAATCCTTCGGTTCTTAAATAATCCAGGCTGAATTCCAGCGGATGATCTTCTACAACGTCGTGCAGTACACCTACAATTTTCTCATCCATTGTTTTACCATATTCCATCACACGCATGACGTGGGCGATGTAAGGAGCATGGTATTTATCAGTTTGACCTTTGTGTGCCTTATCGGCTATCTTGATTGCTTTATTCAGTAGTTCTTCTTTTGTCATTTCTCTGAGAAAATAGACTACAAAAATAAAAAATGCCTTAAAAAAATAAGACATTTTTATTAAGATTATTTCAGATGAGTTTATCCTTCGGTTTCATCTTCCACAGATGCATGCGGAGCATTGTTTTTTACAGAGTCGATGCCATTTTCCATCCCGTTATCAGATTCATACATCTGGCTGGTGCCTATGATCTGTCCGTTTCCGGCTTTAAGGTTGAAATAGCATCTGCCGTCTTTGGCTGTATTTCTCTCAAATTTGGTGTCTTCCTGTGAATTGGTTTTTACAGAATTGACCCCGTTTTCGCAGGATGATTTGGTACTGTATCCCTGGCTGGTTAGGATAACCTGTCCGTTTCCGGCCTTAAGATTAAATTGAAAATCTCCGTTTGTTCTTTTTGAAATAATAAATTTTCCCATAGTATATTAGTTTTTTGTGAATGGTTATCTGATGGTTATTTGGTAGGTTTAGGAATTTTATCGAGATTCGTTTTGGGCTTTTCAGGGGTAATGGAATTCAGAATTTTATATTTTGAATAATCCTTATCATGTTCTTTTAATGCCATATAAACAGGGGAGTCCTTTGGCTTCTTGATGAGTATCTTATAGAAATCTTTCTGCTGTCTGGTTGTTTTGGATTCCACAACTCCGGAGATCTGTTCCTTATTATCCTTTTTTAAAGTATCTGTTTTCTTAGGAAGGGCTTCAGGTTTTTCTTTTTCCTGTGCGGTAAGTGTAATGGAAAGTAAGAGTAGGGGAAATAATAGTGTTTTCATTAGTGCTGCTAGGGTTAAAAGTTTTAAATTAAAATAAAATTAGTAAAAATTATTGATCCTTAGATCATAATTTGTAATGTTTTGTAATGACTTGCATGGGAAGTCTGATTGTAAGAGTTATCTTTTCGTGTTTATCATTTGTTTTATCTGAAATAATGATCGCTGAAAAATAGGAATGGTTGCCTTTAAGCTTCCACTTTTTTAATGCTTCTTCTCTGTAAAGCTGTAAGCTCTTATCCTTTCTGTCTTTTTTTCTGTCTATCCAGAATATTTCCAGCTTTGAATAATCAGGATGACCCTGTGTCAGTTTTTTAATTTCATCTACCAGAAAAGGATAGTTTTTAAGAATGATTTTTGCATGATCACATATTTTTCTTTCGAAGTTCTTCATCAGTTCTGTTCCGCAAAAGATAGAGTCGTTTTTGATGAATGTTTCTTTAGGCTTTTCCGGCTTATTTCCATAAGCATCCACTATTTTGTAAACAACCGGATCTTCCAGAAGACCACCGCACCGTAAAGTATCACTGTTTTTCCTTTGTGAAAAAACAATTCCGGAGATGAGAAGTGGAATAAGAGCATATAATTTTAGCTTCATTAATAAGGATCAGGTTTTTATCAATTAAATATATAAAAAAACGCCCCAAAATGGGACGTTTTGAATCAAATTTATGTTATCAGAGACTAATAAGCTCCTTTTTCAATATAGTGAGCTGCAACTTTTTCAGTTAAAGCTACGACATTCGGATGGTTGGTATACTTCGTGAATCTTCTTAATCCTGAAAGCATCATTCTTTGCTCATCTCCTTCAGCGAAAGAAACAATTCCTTCTTTAGCCGCTGTGATGATTTTCTCAACCGCTTTATAAAGGTTCAACTGAGCCATAGCAGCTTCTACAGATTCAGGAGAGAAATGTTTCTCTGCTCTTAATATCGCAGATTCTGCCATATAGATCTGGTTAAGGATTTCAGAAGCATTCAACAATAAGTGCTGTTGTTTTTCAATATCCATCATGAATTTTTGAAGAGCTGCTCCGGAAACCATAAGGAATACTTTCTTAAGGTTAGCGATAATTGCTTTCTCTTCGCTCATAAATTCTGAATAATCAGGAACTTCGAATGAAGGAATACTCATTAATTCTTTGCTGATCGCCATTGCAGGAGACAAAAGATCTAATTCTCCTTTCATCGCTCTCTTGATCAACATTCCAACAGCCAATAGCCTGTTGATTTCGTTTGTTCCTTCGTAGATTCTTGAAATTCTTGAATCTCTCCATGCCGCTTCCATAGGAGTGTCTTCAGAGAATCCCATACCACCGTACACCTGGATTCCTTCATCAGCAGTGTGCTGAGCAAGATCAGAAACGAATACTTTAAGGATTGAACATTCTACAGCGAACTCTTCAACACCTTTCAGCTCTGCCGCCTGATGATCCATTCCACCAGCTACCAATTCGTCTACTTTATCCTGAATATTTTTTGCCGCTCTGTAAGAACCAGCTTCACTTACGAAAACTCCGGTTGCCATTTCAGCAAGCTTCTTTCTGATCGCTCCGAAAGTTGCAATAGAAACCCCAAACTGTTTTCTTTCGTTAGAATACTGGATAGAGTGGTTTAAGATTCTTCTCTGTGCATCCAAACAAGCCGCTGCCAATTTGATACGGCCAACGTTCAATGCATTTAAAGCGATTTTGAAACCGTTATTTCTTTCTCCTAATAGGTTTTCTACAGGAATCTTCATATCATTAAAGAATACCTGACGGGTAGAAGAAGCACGAATACCTAATTTATGCTCTTCTTCTCCGAAAGTTAAGCTTTCAGGATTCTCAAGCTCAGATCTGTTGATCACGAAACCTGTGATGTTTTTATCATCATCAATTTTAGCAAATAATGTGAATGTATCTGCAAATCCTGCGTTAGAGATCCACATTTTTTGTCCGTTGATGATATAATGTTTTCCGTCTTCGGAAAGTTTTGCTTTTGTTTTTCCAGAGTTGGCATCAGAACCTGCATCCGGCTCAGTAAGACAATAAGCTCCAAACTTAGTCCCTGTAGCTAAATCCGGAAGATATTTTTTCTTCTGCTCTTCAGTTCCGTAAAGAACGATTGGCAAAGTCCCGATTCCGGTATGTGCTCCATAAGCAGTCGCTAATGAACCTGTAGTTCCGGAAAGATAGTCGCAGGCAAGCATTGTGGTTACAAAGCCCATTCCAAGACCTCCGTATTCTTCAGGAACAGCAATTCCCAACATCCCCATTTCACCAAGCTTACGCATTGTTTCTTCAGTGAATGCATAATCTTTCTTCTCAAAACGCTCTCTTTGAGGAACCACCTCTCTGTCGATAAATTCTTTTGCAGAATCACGAAGCATCTTTTGCTCCTCATTCAGTTCTTCAATGCTGAAAATTTCGTTTGCAGGAATTTGTTTGATTAGGAATTCCCCGCCCTTTACTATGTTGCCCATTTGTTATTATTTTAAATTTTTAGTTATTTAATTTTGAATTTTTGATTATGGATTTTGAATTATGCTTTACGTTTTAATTTCTCTTGAAGTGTTTTGACAATTGATGTTAAAATATTTACAATACTTTGTATTTCTTCTTTATATTTTATTTCATCAAACTTTACCAATTGAGACTGTGATAACAAATGAATCCAATATTGTGTTTCTCTTGCTTCTTTACTTGCAATTGACATTTTGTGAAGAAAATCTTTCTCTGAAAATCCAGCTAAAGCTTCCTGAACATTTGCTCCAATAGAAGTCCCACTTCGTAATAATTGTTTTGAAAGGATGAATTCATTTTGAGATTTACAAATTTTATAAAGATCAATAATTGCTAAAGCAAAATTAAATGTCTTTTCTTTGATTAAATTTTCTTTTTGCATCAATCCAAAATTTAAAATCCATGATTCAAAATTTCTTAAAGTAGTTCAAAAATACTCGCAGCTCCCTGTCCTGTTCCCACACACATAGAAACCATTCCGTACTTGTTGCCTCTTCTTCTCATTTCGTCAAGAAGCTGAACGGTAAGTTTGGTTCCTGTACATCCAAGTGGGTGTCCAAGAGCAATAGCGCCTCCGTTTACGTTTAATATATCAGGATTTAAGCCTAATTCTTTTTTGATCGCTACAGATTGAGAGGCGAAAGCTTCGTTTAACTCGATCAAATCGATGTCATTCAACTCTAATCCTGCTTGTTTTAAAGCTTTCGGAATTGCGTAGATTGGTCCCATACCCATGATTCTTGGCTCAAGACCTGCTGCTGCATAAGCTACTAATCTAGCTTCCGGCTCAAGCCCTAATTCTTTTACCATTTCCTCGCTCATTACCATAACGAAAGCAGCACCATCACTCATCTGAGAAGAGTTTCCAGCAGTTACGCTTCCTCCGTTGGCAAATACAGGTCTAAGTTTAGCCAAACCAGCTAAAGAAGTATCCGCTCTAGGCCCTTCATCAACTGAGAAGTCAAATTTCTTTGTCTGAAGTTTTTGATTTTCATCAAGGAAGTTATATTCTACAGGAATGGGAACGATCTGATTCGCAAATTTGCCTTCCTGATTCGCTTTTAAAGCTTTCATGTGAGATTCAAAAGCAAATTGATCCTGCTCTTCTCTGGTAATGTTGTATTGTTTTGCTACTTCTTCAGCCGTGTAGCCCATTCCCCAATAATAATCAGGGTTAGTCTTTGCAATATCCGTTTCAGGAACCGGCTTATAACCGCCCATCGGAATATAAGACATCGACTCAGTACCACCGGCAATGATACAATCTGCCATACCAGCCTGGATTTTTGCAGAAGCAATCGCAATCGCCTCACTTCCTGATGCACAGTATCTGTTTACGGTTACCCCCGGAACTTTATCTGTATTTAGACCCATTAAGGAGATCAAACGGGCTACGTTTAACCCTTGCTCCGCCTCAGGCATTGCATTTCCTACAATAAGGTCATCAATTCTGTTTTTATCTAATTGCGGAAGCTCAGCCATTAATTTTTCAATAACGGTAGCCGCCATTACGTCAGGACGAGTAAAGCGCAGGGAACCTTTGGGTGCTTTTCCTACTGCTGATCTGAATCCTTTTACGATGTATGCTGTTTTCATTTTTTGTTTAATTAAATTGTTTTTGAAAGATTTTGCCTCGTAGAGGTAAACTGTTTATAGCTTATGTTGTTTTGCAATTTGTGGAGCTCCGTAGGAGCGACCTGTTAATTTTCAATCCATTCAAATACATATTTCGGATCATATTCAATTTCAAATTTTTCGAGAAAATCAAAATATTCTTCTCTGAATGTTTTCTTTTTATGATGGTCTTCCTGGTTTAAAATATATTTTACAACCATATCAACACTGCTTTTAGAATAAGAAAAAGCTCCGTATCCTTCCTGCCAATTGAATTTTCCATTTATCCATCCTTTTTCATTGATGAATTTTGAAGAACCGGCTTTAATATCTCTTACTAAATCTGAAACTGATATTGTCGGATTCATACTTACAAGAATGTGCACATGATCAGGCATTGCAAAAACTGCGAATAATTTTTGATTTCTATTGGAAACGATACCTGTAATCAATTTATGTAATTCTTCTCTGTTTTCTCTTGAAATCAGATTTTGTCTTCCTTTGACTGCGAAAACAATTTGAATATAAATCTGGGTATATGTGTTTGCCATAAAAATTAACAGGTCGCCTCTACGAGGCTTTCTGATTTTTAAAATTATTCAATCGCTATTAACAGTTCGCTCCTACGGAGCTCGCTGTTAGTTTCTTAATGGCTTCCCATTTTGTAACATATACTGAATTCTCTCTAAAGTCTTTCTCTCACCACAAAGCTGAAGGAAGGTTTCTCTTTCAAGGTTCAATAGATATTGTTCGGTAACAACTGTTGGTTCAGATAAGTTTCCACCTACCATAACGTTGGCTAGTTTGTCAGCAATTTTCTTGTCGTGTGCAGAAATATAGTTTCCTGTTAACATCTGGTCTGTTCCTACGTAGAACATTCCTAAGGCATCTTTACCCAAAACTTTTACTTTCTGTTCGATAGGCTGAGTATATCCTTGTTCTGCCAATAGTTTTGCGACTTTTTTAGCTTCGGCAATCTGTCTGTTTTTGCTTACAGAAACAATGTCTTTCCCTTTTTCAAGGATTCCCATATCATAAGCTTCATAAGCTGAAGTTGCTACTTTGCCCATAGCAATATTCATGAATGCATCACGAAGTCTGTTATTTTTTACGTCATCGTTATGGAATTCTCTGGAAGTTCTTAGAGTAAGTTCTTTAGTTCCACCACCACCAGGAATTACACCAACACCTGTTTCAACAAGTCCGATATATGTTTCTGCTGCGGCAACTACTCTGTCTGCATGCATGGTCATTTCGCAACCACCTCCTAAAGTCATTCCGTGCGGAGCAACTACTACAGGAATAGAGGAGTAGCGTACTCTCATCATCGATTTCTGGAAATAAGCGATTGCCATATTCAAATCGTCCCAATCCTGCTCAATAGCCATCATAAGGATCATTGCAAGGTTGGCTCCTACAGAGAAGTTAGCGCCTTGGTTTCCTACCACTAATCCGTCGTATTCTTTTTCTGCTAAATCAATAGCTCTGTTTAATCCATCAAGAACTTCGCCTCCAAGGGAGTTCATTTTTGAGCGGATTTCGAAATTGATGATTCCGTCACCAAGATCTTCGATGGCAGCTCCTGAATTGTTCCAAAGGGTTTTATTTTTTCTTATATTATCAAGGATAATGAAGGCATCCTGTCCAGGAATTTTGTTGTATTCTCCTGAATTTTTGTCAACATAGATGCTTTGTCCTTCATCATTTACTTTATAGAAGGTTTCTACATTTTTTACCCAGTCTGAAACTTCATATCCTGCATCTTTAGCCAGTTCAATACCTTTCTGAACCCCTACAGCATCCCAGATTTCAAATGGACCGTTTTCCCATCCGAAACCAGCTCTCATAGCGTCATCAATTTTATAAACTTCGTCAGAAATTTCAGGTACTTTGTGAGATACATAAGCGAATAATGCACCTAAAGATTTTCTGTATAGTTCACCCGCCTTATCTTTTCCTCCGATTAACACCTTAAATCTATCAATTGGCTTATCGATGGATTTTGTTAATTCTAAAGTAGGGAATGAAGATTTTCCTTGAAGTTCATATTCCAGTGTATCAAGGTTTAATCCGTGAATTTCAGATTTTCCTTCTGCGTTTTTCACTTTTTTATAGAATCCTTGTTCTGTTTTTGAACCCAGCCATTTGTTATCCATCATTTTCTGGATATAGCCGGGAAGAGCAAATACATCATTGAAATCGTTAGCTTCAGCACCGCTCTGGCGAACACCATTGGCTACCATTACTAAAGTATCAAGACCTACTACATCAGCTGTTCTGAATGTTGCAGATTTTGGACGTCCAATTACCGGACCTGTTAATTTATCTACATCAGAAACCGTTAAACCTAGTTTCTGTACATTATGAAGAAGGTCCATCATAGAGAATACCCCGATTCTGTTGGCAATGAATGCTGGAGTATCTTTTGCCAAAACGGTAGTTTTTCCTAAGAATTTAGCACCATAGTTCATGTAGAAATCTATGATCTCAGGATCTGTATCGTTGGTAGGGATAATCTCAAGAAGAGGAAGGTATCTTACCGGATTGAAGAAGTGGGTACCTGCAAAGTATTTTTTGAAATCTTCACTTCTGCCTTCTGTCAATAGGTGAATAGGGATTCCGGATGTATTAGAAGAAATTAATGTTCCCGGTTTTCTGAATTGCTCTATCTTTTCGTATACTGACTTTTTAATATCAAGTCTTTCTACAACCACTTCAATGATCCAGTCCGTATTTTTTATTTTAGGTAAGTCATCGTCAAAATTTCCAACTTTGATTCTGTCTGCAAATTTTGGAGAATAAAGAAGTGCAGGACTTGCTTTTTTAAGTTTTTCAAAGTTTTCGGTAGCAATTCTGTTTCTTACTGCCTTATCATCTTTGGTCAAACCTTTTTTCTGTTCAGCTTCAGTCAGTTCAAAAGGAACAATGTCTAAAAGTGACACTTCAACGCCGATGTTGGCGAAGTGAGCTGCGATACCGCTACCCATAATTCCTGAACCAAGAACCGTTACATGTTTGATTCTTCTTTTCATATGTAAATTTTTATTATTTAATAAGATCATATGTCACCTTACGGTTTCATTATCATTTATTTTCTGTTATTTAATAATTCGTTTGCGATTTTCATGATCTCCGTCATTACATCTTTAAAGGCTTCCATTTTTTCCGGAGCAATTTTCTCCATCACCTTTTTATTGAAGTTGACGACAACCTCTTTGGACATATTTCTTGAGTTCAGCCCTTTATCTGTAAGCTTGATGATCACTTCTCTTTTATCTGTTGTGGTCTTTTCCTTATAGATATATCCGTTGTCTTCCAGGAGCTTGATAATTCTTGTTAAAGAAGTGGGTTCTATAGCCATCTTAGGACCCAGATTGGTACTTCGGGTACCTTCTTTGGGATCAATTTTAAGAAGAGTGAGGGCCTGTACTGCTGTAGAATCATGTTCCTGAGCCAGTTCTGTGTACATTTTTGAAACAGCCAACCAGGTCTGTTTTAAAATTAAGTCTACGTTTTCTATTTTTTCCTTGTTATGATCCATCAATTTTTGCGCTAATGGTTTTACCCAAATTTAGTAAATATTATGCATGCATAGTATTTATTAACGTTAAATTTTGTTAATAATCTGATAATAAATGGATTAAATTGTATGATTAGCATAATACTATGCATGCATAGTATGTGAAATAATCAAAGAAAAGTACGGATTAATAAATGTTTACGATGAAATTAATGATTTCTTCAAAAGATTCACATTTGTGCTTTGCGGAATCCTTACTAATTACCCAAAAACCGTTTTGAAATTCAAAATGAAGAGAAGAAAGGTCTTTTTGGAAGTTTTTTTGAAGCAAAGAATACAGCATTTCCTTATGAAACTGGGGGGCAGAGATATGAGGTGGCATAAAGCGCTCATTGATTTGAAATAGGGAAGCATTGGTCAACTCACCATGCTGAATCAAAACATCTTCAACAATACCAGAATACAGCTGTTGATCCTTTACATACCATATTTTATCTGCAAATTCTTTGGCAAGCCTCCAGTCATGTGAAGAAAACAGGATGATTTTATTTTGTTCTTTGGCAAGTTTTCTAAGGGTTTTAAGAATAATAATCTTATTCTTTTCATCAAGATGGGTGGTCGGTTCATCCAGAATAATAATAGGAGAATTTTGTGTTATTGCCCTGCCGATAAATGCCTTTTGAAGATTTCCGTCAGAAAGATTTTTAAGCAGAGTATGTCTGTATTGGTTCAGATCCAGTTCCTCAATAATATGAATAACCTCATCACGGTCTTCTTTTTTCAGTTCAAAATAAAAAGGGTAGTAGATGTATTTCCCTAAAGAGATAAGGTCTTCCACCGTATAATGTTGCGGAATCACAGATTTTGAAAAAACTATTGCAATGTTTTCTGCAATTTCCTTTACAGAAAGTTTTTTTACGTTTTTGCCATTAATTAAGATCTCTCCACCCAGTAAAGGAAGCTGGTGCAATATAGATTTAATCAGTGTGGTTTTTCCTACACCATTATTACCGATCAGCAGGCATACATCACCAAGCTTAAGATCCGCATGAGCGTTGGAAATTAAAGTTTTATTATATCCGATATTGGCTTGGCTGATCTGTAGATGCATGTTTAGGATGGGTTAAACACAAAGGGTGCAAAATGTTTTACAAAAATACTATTTTAAGATACAATGAATTTGACTTTATCTAATTTTTATTTGAATTTTTGATTTATAAATTATTTACAATCCTCATGACCCCATTTTTAAATACATCAGACTGAAAGTTGGGCAATAACCCTAACTTGCAGTTGCTCATCTTCAAATAGGTCAAAAGCTGAGCTTTATGGATAAGACTTATATAGTCAACTGTTTTGATTTCCAGTATTACTAGCTTAAATGCATTTTCTATTCTTAGATCTTCATATATGATGGGAAGTAGTTTTTGCTTTTCAACTGGAAATCCGGATTTTGTCAATTCATAAAATAAACATTCTTCATATATATGCTCAAACAAACCTGACCCGAGCTTTTTATGGATCTTTAATCCTGTTTCAAAAACAATTTTTGATATTTCATTTTCTGTCATTTGTGGTGTTTTTATAAATATATGAATTGTTGAATAATCATCATTTTTTAAATAGAGTAAGGATTTTTGTCAAAAATTATACTTTGATGGATGTTGTCAATAGGAAATATATTGTTGGAAGACGCAAAGGCGCAAAGACTTATCATATTGCGCATATTGTAAGGCGCAAGAAAATCAAAGATTTTCAGCAATTATAAGCGGAGTTCAATTTTATCGGAGATAAAATCTTTGTGCCTTAAAACATGCTGTAGGTAAAAAGCCTTGCGTCTTTGCGTTTATCCAACAAAGAAGAAGGCTACACTTTATTTTGTTTCAGAGGAGCAGACTGTAAGTAAAAAACTTACGTCTTAACGTTTTCCAATAAAAAAATCAGACTTTATTCTGTTTTAGAAGCATCATCAGAATTACAGGAATTCCAAATACCGAGCTTATCACATTCAAAGGGATCTGTGTCTTTTCTGCAATTACAGAGAAAAACAACATGATGAGCATTCCCAGAAACATATTGAGAATCCATTGCTGCCATAATTGGGATGGATTATAGATCATTCTGCAGAAATGAGGAACCACAATTCCAATAAACAGAATAGGCCCCAGAAAAGCAGTAATAGAAGCAGAGAGCAGGGTAGAGGTAATGATGATCAGAAACTTCAGATGTTTCAGATTTACCCCTAAACTTTGTGCATATGAAGTGCCTAAAGAATTTCCTATAAGGGGTTTAATCGTTTTAAAACAAAAAAATAATCCCGTTAATACCAAAGTCGATAAAACATAGATCTGATTTCTGGTCACCATATTATTGGCTCCGAAAGACCAGAGGATATAGTTTTTCAGACTTTGATTCTCTGCATAAAACTGAAGTAAAGAAACAATTGCTCCGGCAAAAGCGGAAACCAGAAACCCGAAAATAATAAGATAAGACTTATCCTGGAATTTACTGGACATTGATAATAATACCAGCATCAGTACAAAACTTCCTCCGATAGCGGCTAAGCTCAGAAAACTGTTTTGCAGAAACTCTGGCAGTACTATATTGTGTGAGAAGAAAATATAAAAAGCCACAGATAAACTGGCTACTGAAGTGATTCCCAGAATATCCGGTCCGGCCAATGGATTTTGAAAGTATTCCTGCATCAGAAAGCCGGAGGTAGGAATGGAAATTCCTGCCAGCAGCATGACCAGAACACGATTGACCCTGATTTCGGCGATCTGACTCTGTGGAGAATCCTGAAAGAAATCCTGAAAGCTTAAACTAAGAAATCCTGTATTTAGATTAATGAGCGCACCTATTATGATTGCGATCAGCAATAGTAAACACAGGATTTTAAATCTTTTTGACATGATTCAGAAAGACTGCATACAGTCTGTTTTTATTTTAAGAATGAATCAATTTTTGAGTTCAATACTTCTTCAGTCATCATTCCCGAATATTCTTCCGTTTTATCTCCTTTTCTCATAAATGTAAAAGGAATCGATTCTCCGGCCCATGTTTTGAAGCTGTTCGAAAAGAAATTCTGGTCCAGTTTTTTTCCATCCAGTAAGATGACATTCCCTGCAAGGTTGTTTTCTGTGACAAAGTCTTTAACGTGAGTATTCCAATCCTCTTTTTCATCCAGATTGATAAACGTAAATTTCACAGGTTTATCCTTTAGTTCCTGCATTTTGTTTTTAAAGCTCGGAATCTCTCTCATGCAGGGACCACACCATGTTGCAAAAAAATTCGTAACATATAATGTATCATTGTTTTTAGCCAGGAATTTACCAACCTCTTCTGGAGACTGTTCAACAGGAGTTACATTTTGTACTGTTGAGGGAGTTTCTTTTTTACAACTGTAAAGTGCCGTTAGAAGTAACGTGGATAAAATTATCTTTTTCATAAATTATTTTTTATCTATTTTTGAATTGAAGTTATGGAACAACAAATCTACAAAGGGAAACTGATACAGTTTCATCGGTTAAAAATAGCGAAAAAGGAAGAGCTGACCAAAAATACTTTTTCTCTGGAGTTCGATATTCCAGAGCATTTAAAAGAAAATTTCAGCTTTGAAGCAGGGCAGTATGTAAGTGTAAAATTCCAATCACATGATGAGGAAGTTATTAATGATTACTCAATGACTTCGGCTCCTTATGAACGACGAATCTGTTTAGGGATAAAAGTTAATTCCCCTGAAGGAGCTACTTCACAGCTGTTTCAAAATTATAATGTAGGGGATGAATTACTGGTAAGTGAGCCTGCAGGAAGATTTACATTAGTCTCCAAACCCAGTGAATTCAGAACCATTGTTGCTTTTGCTGCCGGTATCGGAATTACCCCGATTTTAAGCCATTTTAAAAACATCCTTCATAACGAGCACAGAACAAGATTATTTTTATTTTTCGGAAATAAAAGCTCAGAAGATCTGATCTACCGTGATCAGCTGGATAATCTTGCCAGAACTTGTGGAGACAGGCTTCAGATCTTTTACTTCTTCTCACAGGAAAAAACTGCAGATCAGTTTTTCTATGGCAGACTGGATGAAAAGAAGCTTCACCTTATCATCAACCAGATTCTGCATTTGGATGATACAGACGAAGAATCCACGATCTGGGATGCCGTAGACGAAGTATTGATCTGTGGAAAAGGGGAAATGATTAAAACATTGGCCAATGCCTGCTATCACCATGGAATTCCGAAAAAGAACATTCATTTTGAACTTTTTGAAGAATTTAATAATGATATTTACCCTGTGGAAAAAGAATTTCCTCTTATTGAAAATATAGAGGTAGAATTTACCATGTTGGGGGAAAAATATACAACTCAGCTTCCTGACAACAGAGATAAGATCCTGCAGCAGCTTCTGTTACAGAAATTCCCTGTTCCGTACTCATGTAAATCCGGAATTTGCGGAAGTTGTGAATGTGCTTTGGAAGAAGGAGAAGTGGAACTACTGGAAAATGAGTATCTTACCGAGAAAGAGGAAGGGCAGGGACATATATTGGCTTGTATGTCGATAGTGAAAAGTCAAAAAATAAAGCTTAACTTTGATCTTAGTTGAGATTGATCAGGAACATATTTAAGTTGGGTTTTATATCACTGGAATTGGGAATTCTAATGATATGTTTCTGCAATGTCTGGGTTTTTGGGCTTACCAACGGACGTACCTATACCAAAATCTCCAAAATACCGCCCCGGGAAATCGCTTTGGTTCTCGGCACCTCTCCCAAGATGAGATCAGGGCTTTCCAATCCTTATTTTACCAAAAGAATGGATGCGGCTGCTCTGTTATACCATCACGGAAAGATCAAAAAAATTATTGTTAGCGGAGAAAAAAGCCGTGGCTATAATGAGCCGAAAGCAATGAAAAACTATCTGATTTATCAGGAAGGAGTTCCCGAAGATATTATCATAGAAGACCCGAAAGGCTTTAATACCTATAAAAGCATCCTTCGTTGTAAAGATGTTTACAAAAAGAAAAACGTCATCATCGTATCGCAGGGTTACCACAACCTCCGGGCTTTGTTTTTTGCGAGAAATAATGACATGAATGCTTTAGGATTTGATGCTCAGGATGTGACAAAACCTGAAAGTTTTTACAGAAATCAGGCGAGGGAAATCCTCGCCCGTGTGATTGCTGTAGTATATTTTATCTTAGGCGTTTCTCCTGATTAGAAAGGATAACCAAACGCAATATTAAGAGTAGGTTTGAAAGGCTGGAAGTTTTTAAATCTCCATCGGTCACCTTCCGGTTTATTAGGATCATAGATCTTATAAGCGAAATCGAATCTTGCCGTTACATAGGCGATATTGATCCTTATACCAAATCCGCTGCCGATACCCACCTGTTTTAAGAATCTGTTGAATTTGAATTCATCTCCATATCCATCATTATAGTTATGAAGACTCCAGGTATTCCCTATATCGGTAAATAAAGCCCCTTCATACATTTTGTTGAACGGAATTCTGTACTCTATATTCGTTGTCAGCTTTACATTGTCGGTCATATAAGTACGAACTCTTTCATCTACCTGAGAATCTGCAGGTCCTAATCCGCCAAATGCTACCCATGCTCTTATATCATTCGATCCTCCGTTGAAGTAAGACTTGATAATCGGCATATCTTCAGAATTTCCATAAGGAATCCCGACTCCGATAAACTGACGCAGTACTAGGGTCTGGTTTCCATTGAATTTGAAATATTTTCTGGTATCAATGTCAAACTTGACAAACTGTGCATAAGGTAATCCAAAAATAGTTCTTTGTGGCCCCGTAACAACACCGCCACTATTATCCTTCTTGTTGAAAAGACTTAAAATATTACCTGCCAATTCTACTTTTCCGTTAAAATAGAACGCATTTGGATATTCTTTTTTACCGATCTCACTATAGACAAAATTATAGATCATAGACGAGATAAGTACATCTTGTGTCTGTCTGTCTTTGTTGACCAAGGTTCCTCTGAATGCGGTTAAAAGATCAGTTCCCTGTTGATCGAGTCCTGCACGATAATCTGCATCATTAAGAATTCTGGTGGCAAGCTCGTCAGAGGAAATGAGTCCTGCTTTATATTTGTCTTTAAGGCCGGAATGCTGGTCAAAATAACCCTCGAATACCTGATCTCTTACCACCCCGTCATTCACAAAATAATCATAATAAGCATCTTTATTTTTAGTCAGACTGACCTGGGTGTTGAATAAGGTAAGCTTATGATATACCTGATCATTAACATTCGCCTGGTAGTTCAGTCCCGTGTTGAAGATCACCCTTCCAAGACCAATATTGTTCTGTATAGATGCCCCAAGCAAAATTGATGAAGTAGGGGTATAGCGTTTAGGTAGGAACCTATAATAATTAAAAGGAAGTAACAGCCTTGGAAAATTTAAGGAGGCCTGTGCCGACATCTCATATGCAGCAACCCTTTTATCAATATCCTTTGTACTTCTGATGGATCCAAACGTTCCTGAAAGACTCGTAGACAAGTTTTCTGCCCCTCTGAAAACATTACGGGTCGTAAGGTCTATGGAAGGAGAGATCCCGAGATTTAATACCTGGGAATAATTGACATCAGTTCCTACTTTAAGCTCGTATTTCGGAAGAGGTTTCAGTACATACAGAATATCTACAATACTGTCGTTTGGAGCCTTCATTCCTCCTTGTCTTAAGGAGTCTCTCGCTTTCACAATACTGAAGTTGTTCATCGCCAAAAGATTTCTTTTGGTGACATCAAGCTTGCTTTGGTCAAATACTTTTTTGCTGTCCGGGATGATAGCTCTCCAGATCGATGAAAGCTTATATTTATCATTCATCGTATGGAATCTTATTCTCCTTAAACTGTCTTTCTTCGTATTTTTAGGATAATCGCTTGCCCGATCCACAATAGCGACATCAATATTTCCAAAAGTTGAAATTTTATAAGGACTGTCTAAAGAATCCTTGTGGATTTCCAGGGTGAGCGGAACCTGTTTTCTACTTTTCAGAGAATCGGCTACAAAATAAACCTCATCATTAAGGTTATTGAATTTATAGAAACCGAATTCTCTCATAAGATCTGTAATTCTCGTCACTTCTTTTTCAAGGACGGTCTGATCGAGAACCTGACCGGATCTCACAAGACTTCTGTTGAGATTGTAGGTATAGTATCCTTTGATCCCCTGATCCGGGATATTGTAAAAATAGTCCTTAATGTGAGTAGGTTCGTTATGCTTGATGAAATAATTAACCGCAGCTTTTTTAGAAGCGGAATCCAGCTTTTGTTTATAGGTTACATCAGCATCCCAGTATCCTCTGTAAGTCAGCCTCTTTTTAATAGACTCTGCACTTTTTTCACTTTTGGTCTGATCCAGAATAACAGGAGGAGTTCCCCAGTTGTGAAGGAGGCGGTCAAAAAGAAGCCCTTTTCCTACATTATCCTGCATATTATATCTAATGAATAATGAGTCCCTCAGTTTCTGATTCCTCATCTCACGGGGATAGGTCATATATTCATTAAGGATGGTGTCGTATTTCGGATTGGCCATATTGTACAGAAGAAGACTCAATGGCATAAAGAGAAATTGCTTTTTATTAGGCTTCTGCTGAATATAATCTTTCAGTTCCTCATCAAAAAATTCTTTCTTATCCCCGAACTCAAAACTGTTCTTGGTAAGCAGATATTCGCCTTCCGGAACCTTTTTTGTCGTACTACAAGCATAAAGGAGACCAACAAATGTTGCAAATGAGATAATTTTATAATATTTTTGAGGAGAATTCTTATAATGCTTACAGCTCATACAATAAAAGTTTTACAATCTTTAGATAAAAAGAAGTTCAGACAAAAATACAATTTGTTTTTGGTTGAAGGTAATAAAATCATTTGTGAACTTTTCAATTCTAACTTTAAAGTTAAAGAAATATTATCAACCGATCCGCAAAAATTGGACCGTACTGACATCCCCGTGACCCATATCTCTGAGAATGAGTTAAAAAAAATCAGTTTTCTTAAAACCCCAAAAGATTCTGTTGCCGTATGTTATCTGGCAGAAGAAGAAAAGTGGGCTGATAAGAATGTGCAGCTTGTTTTGGATGGGATTCAGGATCCTGGAAATTTGGGTACAATCATCCGTCTGGCAGACTGGTTCGGGATAGAACAGATCATCTGCAGTGAAGATACGGTAGATTTCTACAACCCGAAAGTCATCCAGGCTACCATGGGATCTTTTACCAGAGTGAATATCGTCTATACCGATCTTGTGGAATATCTTTCTAAAACCGAAAATGTAAATATCGGAACAGATATGGAAGGAGAGAATATCTATACTTTTGATAAACCGGAAAAGATCAACCTGATTTTAGGGAACGAAGGAAACGGAATGAGACCTGAAACGGAGAAACTTTTGCAAAAAAGTATAAGTATCCCGAGGTTTGGAAAATCCCAGTCTACAGAAAGCCTGAATGTATCTATGGCGGCCGGGATTATTTTAGGACAATTGTTTTCAAAATAGACTTTTAGATTTCAGATACCAGATTTCAGACTTTTAATACGTTTGAGAAAATTAATCACTCAACCAATACATCTGAAATCTGGTGTCTGACATCTGACATCTATAAAAATTGTCATATCAGCTGTTCCATACTGGAAACACTTTTATTTTTCTGATAGACCTCCATTTTTTTTCTGACGTATTTCAATGCAATAGGAGCAAGATAGATCAGGGCTGCCCCGATCAGTTTTTTCTTCCAGTTGGAGCTTTTCATATTCTTTTTGGCATAATTGCCTACCAAAGCTGTGACGCCGAGCTTCACAAGGCTGTCTGTGATATTTCCTCCTTTGAATGCGGAGCTGGCAATTCCTACAGCTGTATTTTTATTGATCAGCAGATCTTTTACTTCAGAAGTAAGCTGTTTGGCAATGACATCTTTTCTCAGAACCACTTTTTCATCACCGTCTTCATCTATTTTTTCCTGCAGGTACTGATCACTCAGACCGTTGGTAAATGCACTTAGACTTTCCTTTGTATTTTTGAAGGTCAGAAGATTTTCCAGATCATTGATTTCACCCTGAAGCAGTTTCTTCTTTCTTCTCAATTCTTCTATGCTTTCATATTTTCTACCCATGGCTTGAATGATTTAAAAATTTAATAACCTGATCTGCAACAGTATTCACAATTTTGTTCTTGAATGAAATGACAAAAGCCATTACCAATGCATAGAATGCCGCAACAATTAAGAAACCGTAGGAGTAATTATCCAATGCTTTACCGATAAGAAAAGCAATCCCGAAGTTGAAAAGGATAATAAAAAAAGCAAAAGCAACAAGCAGTACTACAAAGTAGGTAATGAGCCCGGCAGAAAGAGAAGACTTCTCAGTAGCTTCAATTTTCAGAAGATCGATTCTCTTCGAGGCATATTCTTTAATAGTTTCTATCATTGTTTTTTTTTAAAGTTACAAAAAAAGGAACTTTCGCACAAAAGTTCCTTTCCGTAATTTACTTAAAAAGATAAATTACTTATTATTTTTTAAGATCATTCAGTTCTGCTTCTACATCTTTTGCCAAATCTGCAGTTTTAGAAACAATCTGATCTTTGTATTTATCATATCCGTCTTTCACAGTATGTGCTACGCTGTTTGCTGTTTCTTTGAAAGTAGAAGAAATATTGCTGTACTGGTCTTTCATTTTTTCAGAAACCTCATCGTATCTGTTTTTTGCCTGATCTTTAAGATCATTCGCTTTAGTTTTGATTTTTTTTCTGGTTTCTTTTCCTTCTTCCGGTGCGTAAAGCATACCTAAGATTACACCCGCCGCAGCACCTGCAAGAAGTCCTGCCAATATACCTGCTGTATTATTTCCTTTTCTAGACATTTTAAGTTTTTTAATAATTAATAATAGATTAGTTTTTACAGTAATAAAACTTACAATTTGTATACCAAAGGAGGCTTTAAGCCTATTAAAAATTGTTAAATCTTTTCGATGTGAGATAAAATAAGCTCAATTGTTTCGTCTTTGGTCAGTTCGGAATTATCTATAACGATGGCGTCTTCAGCCTGCTTCAGTGGGGCTATTTCACGCTCGCTGTCGATTTTGTCTCTTTCAATAAGGTTGTGTTTTACCTGCTCTTTATCTGCTTCAATTCCCAGTCCTTTCAGTTCCAGAAACCTTCTGTTGGTTCTTTCGTCAATACTGGCAGTAAGGAAGAATTTATAGTCCGCATTTGGCAGAACTACTGTCCCTATGTCACGTCCATCCATAATAACGCCGCCTTTATCTGCCAAAGAGCGCTGAGACTGCAGTAAAAAATCTCTTACTTCTTTCTGCTTGGCTACAAGACTTACGTTGTCAGAAACAATATTGGTACGGATCTCTTTAGAAATATCAGTATTATTAAGGAAAAGGACCAGTGTCCCGTCGTTGTTCTTAAATTCAAGCTGAATCTGATCAAATGAAGAGAATAAGGTATTCAGATCAATTTCACCGTTTTCATTCAGGCAGTGCTGCAATGCGTACCAGGTAACACCTCTGTAAAGCGCTCCTGTGTCCATATGAATAAGTCCTAATTGATCCGCAATGATTTTAGAGATAGAACTTTTTCCGGTAGACGAGTACCCATCGATAGCTATTACAGGTTTTTTCATACTGCAAATTTCAAGATTTTTTCTTAAAAATCAAGAAAAGGGAAGAAATTTCTTACTTTATTTTAAGATTTTCAAGAAAGGAATTACTCACCTCTGTGGCTGGAAAGGTCCATAGAGATTCCTATCTGGTTGACATTCGAAGAGTTGTGGTATCTTACATGGGCATAATCGATACGGAATCTTGAGACTTTTACCCCAAATCCTGCAGAAAGTCCGGAGAAGTTTCTTTGATCTGCCACTGCAAGTTCATTTCCTCTTTTTACATTATATCCTAGTCTGATATTGAAGTTTTTTTCCGGGAAAAGTTCTGCCCCCAATGAGAAGTGGTCTGCAATTTTTCTGCCTGCGTTTACTTTCTGCCCGTCTTTGTTGTATTCCGAAGAAATATCAAACTTCTGAAGGTCGTGTGCCGTAATGGTGATGGCAAGAGGGAAGTTTTTGATGATTTTCGTGTATCCCAGATCAATTCTGAAGGGAAGATTTTCTCTCTCTCCATTGAATGATTTCAGTTGGAAACCGAAGTTTCTCATGACAAGGGAAAGGACCTCCTTATTCTTTTTGTTATGATAGGTAATTCCCGCAGTTCCTGAGATAGCGGAAGAAGTATAGTTGTCAATTTTTGAGGTCACAAAATTAAGTCCTCCACCAATCGTCCAGTCTTCTTCAAACTGATAGGCATATCCCGCACCAATAGCAACATCCGAAGCTTTGAATTCTCCGTCCTGAAAACCACTGTCATCCGTTCTCGGAGTACTTCCGTAGCTCATATACCTGGCATTGATAGTGGCCATATGACCATTTTCAAAATCTTTGGCATACGCTATGGTTCCGTATTTCGAATCGGCAAGATAAGCCGTAGCATTTACAGAAAGCTGTTTGTCTGAATCTTTATTTAACAGGGCTGGGTTTGCAATAGCAAAGGAAACATCATAATCCCGAACCGAAATTGCATCTCCACCCAAAGCGGCCTGTCTTGCAGATACAGGTACATTTAAGAACGGATAAACATTTGTTCCTGTTTGCGCATAAGAAACAATTCCTGATAGAAATAATGAAAAAATGATAATTTTCTTCAACTCAATTTATAATTAATGCAAAAATAATCCTTTTTCGTACTTTTCAAAATATTTCTTACATTATTTCTATTTAAATATTTTTCTTTTATCAATATTTTTAATGATTATATTTGCAAAACCAAATTTTGGGGAAACAACGCTAATAAAAAGTTATTTAAAAATAAAAGATGAAATATAAAAGAATCCTTCTGAAACTAAGTGGAGAGGCATTAATGGGGAACAGACAGTACGGTATTGACAACGAAAGACTGCAGGAATATGCTGCTGAGATCAAGAAAGTAGTTGAGAAAGGCTGTGAAGTAGCGATCGTCATCGGAGGAGGAAATATTTTCCGTGGGGTAGCAGGTGCTGCAAAAGGAATGGATAGAGTGCAGGGAGATTATATGGGGATGCTGGCAACTGTGATCAATGGTATGGCATTGCAGGGAGCATTGGAAGATGCAGGAATCAAAACGAGACTTCAGTCTGCCATTGAAATGGATAAGGTAGCTGAACCTTTCATCAAAAGAAGAGCGGTAAGACACCTTGAAAAAGGAAGAGTCGTAATCTTCGGTGCCGGAACAGGAAACCCTTATTTTACAACAGATACAGCAGCTACTTTGAGAGCAATTGAAATAGGAGCTGATGTTATTCTGAAGGGAACAAGAGTAGACGGAATCTATGACAGTGATCCTGAGAAAAATGCAGATGCTGTAAAATACAACTCTTTGTCTTTCGATGAAGTATTTGAGAAAAACCTTAAGGTAATGGATATGACTGCATTTACCCTGAGTCACGAAAACAAATTACCTATCATTGTATTCGATATGAATAAAGATGGGAATCTGGAAAGAATCGTTGAAGGAGAAAATGTAGGTACTTTAGTTGATTTGTAATTGAGTTGTGCAGGTAGCGGATTATAGGAGTCGGAGAATATAAATTTAACGGTTTTCATTATTTATCTTTTTCCCTGTCAGAAGTCAATTCACTATAAAATATAAACCACTTGTCACGGCAATTAATGCTACGGCAAGTGGTTTTTTTATTCATTTATTTCTTGCCCGTTATCATTGACTTAGGCTTATCCATTTGATTCGTTGGCTATTGATTGTTTTTCTGCTAAGTGAATATGAGCTTCAATCCATTGAAAAATCTGGTCGATTATTTTCAAAACTGTATCTTCATCCGTTACACGGGTTACTCCATTTACTAAACCTGTATTCGGAACCGGGAGCGGTTGTGATAGGATGATTCCTTCTATCGCTGGAGTTTCATCGCTGGCAACACGACCATAGTAAAGATAAGTATGCTGCAGCGCTAACTGTGAAACATAATCATATATAGACTGGGGTGGGATATTAATTTTGCCTGAAGATCCATCGTTTTGAAGTTTGCCAGGTAATGATTGGTTTCTGATCATGGTATAAGGAGCCCCTGATTTCATAGAATCAATAATGGCAAAGTCCCGTAGCGCTTTCAAGATACCGGAAGTGTATGGATCGGGTGACTGGCCGTATAAACCTGCAATCATTTCAAGATCGTTTTCCTGCCAGGCATGAGGGACAACATCGAAATTATTCCAATGCATGGTATTCCAGCTCTGATAATCTCCCTGTTGAGACTTCCAGCCAGACGGCAGTGCAGGAAATGTATTGTTGAATCTATTGGCAAAGTTGACCTCGCCTGGTGTAGGCCCGGCAGTGGAGTAGACAAGGCAAATGTCAAAAGCTTCAAGTTGCTTCTGTTCCTGAAGATAAAGTGCTAAGGTAGGAGATAATGCTCCGGCGAGGCTGTGACCGCAAAATATAATTCCTGTTTCAGTATCAGGTTTTAAACCCGTCAGAAAATGCTGAAGAGTAGTGCCGGGAGCGGCTGCGGTTTCAGGACTGGTAAGCCCAAGGAGTATACCTATACCTGTGGCAGTACCTTTTGATATATACGGATCATTTTTATTATAGTCTGATGTGATGATTTCTGAAGGATCATAGGTTATCCAGTTAACAATTTCCGATACTGAAAAATCTTCTGTCTCCCAGTCATAAAGTGAGGCTGGGTTGGTAGCTGCAATCGCAACAACGTAGACAGGTAATATAGGACCTCCCGGAAAAGCAAAGGCATCACATTGTACGACATATAATGCATTGTCTGCAACTCCGGTCGGCTGGTGATTTTCATCGGTTTCTTCAATCAGTGCCGGCCCCCACACAAGATTCCAGTTTCCCAGTATCGGAGTCACTGAAGGGTTGGCTATTGAAGGTTTTTTTGATGGCCTGCTGCAACAGGGGGAACGTTATTGAAATAAAAAGATAAGTCATACTGAAGTTGTTCCTGTAACTTGCTGCAGCTGCCGTTGTAATTTCCAGCCAGATTGGCCAGACACGCCAGACCAAAAACCTGTTGATAGGCATCTAAAGATGGATTTGTCATGATTTGAATGTTTTAAAATTAGAGAATAAAATGGCTAAGAGTTATTGGTTTTCATGAAATTGCTTTCAGGGTATTTCATCATTACAAACAATATTTGTTCTTGTACCTAACCTTTCAGAATCTGTTATGTTGATTCGAATTGGTTCTGTAAAAAGAACATTGTAAAGTAAGAAATAAAAAACGGTGTGTATAAGCGTGAAAACCTCTGAAATATTCTGTAGGTATTTGTACCTGAATTTTGGTCAATGAGAATAGAGGTTTGTAGATCCGGTATTTTATGCAATACACTGATGAGGAATAATTATTATTCAGCCAGAAAATTACTTATTTAAGAGTTATAGAAAATTTTTAATTCCCCTTCAAGATCGTTCTCAGACCAAAGAAATAAACGAGTTTTTTGCCAAAGTTGATTTTGAACAAGTTGACGAGACATTTTTAAAATGTTTTGATAAAGAGATTGAATCGATGTTAAATTAATTCACTATACAAAAAAAATGAGACTTTATTTTTAACAGGTTTAAGTCTATAATTAGTTTAAATTATAGACTATTTTCATGGATTGATCATAGAATTAGCTAATTCAACTTTATAAGTCTTGTCCCTTAAGTACAAAGAACAGATTCTGGAGTTGATGTACATATTTTATTACAATAGAATTCTGATTATTAAGATAAATTATTTCTGAAAAATCACCATTTTTATTCCATATCTGAAAATCATCCCGTTCAAAAGTGTTTGGAGTATGTCCACTTTCTGGCATTGGTTTAAATTCTAACTGTTTAATCCACCATTCAGTTAAAGGAATAGGGAGGCAGGCGTCTGGATGCATATCATTAATGTACATATCATCTCCCAGATTATGCAGGCGATATACATACTCTATGTTTTCATCTTTTTTATCCATTATATAATTTCCTAACCGCAAATCGTGTGTTTCCATAATATTGCTTTGAATCTTGTCTGTTTAAGGTGATAATTTATTTTTATGGGAATGGTTGTTTCTGAATCTCCTCCCTGTATTAGATTGGAATATCTAAACTGTTTTTAATTTAAGTAAAAATAATAAATAATATAACAACCAGTAATCAATAAGCCATTTTCCTTGGCTCCTTTTATTCTTTTGAAAAAGCTAACTTCTTCAAAAAATATAAATGCTTACTGAAATATCGAAAACAATCATTATTTTTGCACCACTGAATAGTAAAAAATAGTAAAGAAACAGTAAGAAAACACTTTAAAAGCAGGTGTTGGGAAACTTCAACAGGTTGTATTCAGTAGGTATTAATTAATGTGCAATTTATCAAACTATACTATAATAATGGAAGAATTAGATCTTATATTAGAATCTGTAAAACAGGACATGGATGCAGCTGTAAAGCACTTGGATCATGCGTTTCAAAGAATTAGAGCAGGACGTGCTTCTACAGCGATGGTTCAGGATGTAATGGTAGAATACTACGGAGCAATGACTCCTATCAACCAGGTTGCCAATGTTTCTGTTCCGGATGCAATGACCATCTCTATTCAACCTTGGGACAGAACTGCCATCAATGCGATTGAAAAAGCGATCATCAACTCCAATTTAGGTTTTGCTCCTTCTAATAACGGAGAAAACATTATCCTTAATGTTCCGCCATTGACAGAAGAAAGAAGAAAAGAGCTTGCAAAACAGGCTAAAACTGAAACTGAGCAAACAAAGATTGTAGTAAGGAATGCAAGACAGGATGGTTTGAAAGAACTTAAAAAGCTTGACGGAGTTTCTGAAGATGTGGTGAAAGGAGTAGAAGAAGAAATTCAGAACTATACTGATAAATATGTAAAGCTTTGTGATGAGCATCTTAAGACAAAAGAAGCTGAAATTATGAAAGTATAATTTTCAGTTTTTGAAAATAGTTAAAAAGAGGTTTCCGGTTGGGGACCTCTTTTTTTTATGAAAATCAGGGCTTTTTTACCTTCTGAAGTACTATTGATAAGACTTGCATATAAGTTATTTTCGATTTTTAATATAATAATGCCTGAGTTAGTAATATATTCATATTTTTTTGCGTTACTTCGTTATACTTATAAAACAATTCTGTGATCTTATTAAAAACAGAAAATTAAACATTAACATGATGACGAAGATTACTGGTGTAGGAAACTACATTCCGTCCGAAACAATAACCAATCTCTTTTTTGATCAACATATTTTCCTGAATGAAGAGGGAATATTACTGAAAGACAATAATGCATCTATTTCAGATAAGTTAAAGAAAATTACAGGGATTGAAGAGAGAAGATATGCACACTCTACACAGGTTACTTCAGACCTGGGGCTCATTGCAGCGCGCTCGGCAATAGAAGATGCCGGAATAGATCCTGAAACGCTGGACTATATTATATTTGCCCATAATTTTGGAGATGTCCGCTTTGGAACCGTACAATCTGATATGGTACCCAGTCTTGCAGCCAGAGTAAAGCACTTACTGGGAATAAAAAATAACTTCTGTGTTGCCTATGATGTACTGTTCGGGTGTCCCGGATGGATTGAAGGGATGATACAGGCTAATGCATTTATCCGCGCTGGTATTGCGAAACGCTGCCTGATCATTGGAGCAGAAACGCTTTCCCGTGTCGTGGATATTCATGACAGAGACAGTATGATCTATGCCGACGGAGCCGGAGCTGCTATTTTGGAAGTGAATAACGAGGATGATGCAGGTATAAAATCCCACCTTTCTGCTTCCTATACCCTCAACGAGAAAGACTATCTGTATTTTGGAAAGTCTTATAATAACGAAATATGCCCAAATACAAGATACATCAAAATGGATGGGCGGAAGATATACGAATTTGCGCTGTCGAATGTTCCTGATGCTATGAAGAAATGTTTGGACAGCAGTGGCTATTCCATCAATCAACTGAGTAAAATTATTATCCATCAGGCTAATGAGAAAATGGATGAAGCTATTGTCAACAGGTTTTATCAGTTGTATGGAATGCCAATGCCTGAAAATATAATGCCTATGGTGATTCATAAATTAGGAAACAGCAGTGTAGCAACCATTCCGTCTTTGCTTACCATGATTTTAAAAGGAGAACTGGAACATCATGAGATCAAAAAGAATGATGTGGTTTTATTCGCTTCAGTAGGTGCCGGGATGAATATTAATGCTTTTGTTTATCAGTTTTAACCTATGATCAGACCGCAAAATTTGATTTTTTTTATATAGAAAAGACATGTCTCCTACATTCGCGTAATCAGAAGTAGGAGGCTTTTTTATTTAAAAAGCATTCAGTCTTTATTATTTGAATCGTAGTTCTACGACAATTTTCAAAATTTACTGTTAACCTTGACTTCTAAGTATTATATTTTATCTAACTTTAGTGATATAAAAACACAAAAAGTATGATTTATTATGTCAAGCCAGGGCAATCCCTTGCTGATCTTTGTGATCAACTACATATTGAGAACGTAAAATATTTAAAGGATTACCATAACCAGAATTGTTCTTTATCTGACCGCTTCGAAGGTGATATTATCCCCGGAATGAAAATGTATATTCCATCATCACAGGAGATCCATGAGATCAATAAGAAGATCAGGGAAGAGAACAAAAGTTTTTATGACTTTCCTGCCAATGGGAGATTTTCTTTTGATTTTAAACTTTGGGAGGGAAATTATCAAATTACCCAGACCAACTATTCCGATGATATAATCCTTGCCAAATATGAAAACAAAGTAAGACTAGAATTTGAAGGAATTAAAAACGGGTATTATCACTTTCTGTTTTCAGCATTTGATTTCAGAAAAAATGAGGATACTTCAGATACCAAAGTGGATACCCTTGCCAAAATGTGTATAGAGGTTATCTATCCAATCCGATATATCATAGATCCTGAAGGAAAACTTATTGATATAGTATTGACAAAAAGAACAGAAGATATTGTTTTTGAATTAGATTCCATAAAGAACTTTTTTCCAGATCAATATTCATTTGATTATATTGAAAAGATGAAAGGTATCATTGAAAGTCCAGAAATAATTTTACGGAAGTTTAAAAATACATTATTTAACTCTTTTATGTTTGGGGCATTCTACAGAACTCAATTAGGAAATTGGACAAGTTCAGATGTGTACTATGATGTTTATCCCTGGATCTTTGATGCTCAGCCGATACGATTTGAATTTCAAAATATACTATTACCTAAAGATATTGTAGATGATGAAAGAGTAAAGATCCAGCAAAAAGGTACTTCTATTGACAGTCGAAATCTGGAAGATTTACATATTACAGATTCCAATTTTGATGAGAAAACAGATAGGGAAAAGAAACCTGTAGATTGTGAACATTTTGCAGAATATCTTTTTCACAGAGAACATTTATCATTGTATAAAATTGAAGCAAGATTTCAATATTTCGGGCATGAAAATATCCAAAGAGAAGATTTTTCATTAGAAAGAATTACAGATAACCATTACATTTGAAAAACACCAAAATCACAATACGATGTCAGAAAATTCATCCCCTCACGATGGTAAATATTTCGTGATCCAAAAAGGAAAAGCACAGTGCAATCAAGGGAATCAGTTTCCACAGTTTAAGGTAACCTCTCACCAGAAACATTATTGGAATAATAAGGAAGGGCAAACGGATTATTTAGCCGTTACAGAAGATGATCTCGAATTCACTCCACCTGGACCTAGTTTTGGTCAATGCAAACTTAAACCAAGTTCAGGCGGTTATTTGCCCTGTGCTTTTGCTCCCGCAGGAAAATGGCAAAAACCCTATGAGAAAACCAAAGTACTGAACAAAAGCTGTCTTACAGAACTTTCTGAACTTATGTGTACAACAGGAGGTAAAATTACAGTAAAAGAACATGGGCAAACTGCGGAGGTAACCCAGCAGAATATCAGGAATGCAGATCCAAAACAACAACAGAACATCAATCCACTGCTTGGCTACAAAGAATTTCAGGATGAACAGGAAGAAGATGTAAATATCTGCGAATAAACACAAACACAAATATGGGAAAATTAACAATCATCGGAAACAATAAACCTGTGATAGGTAAACAGGAAATGTATTCTGTTTCTACAATAAATGGGTGGCTGAATCCTTTGCAACCTATTAAAAACCCTCTGCAAGTACCCAAGACACATTGGGAAGTGATGGTACAGACCAAAACAGGCTGGCGGAAAGGCGGAAGCGATAAGGAAGGTCAAACAGTTCCTTATATTTTTGGACAGAAAAGTTTGCTCCATAAAGGTATAAAGATTGTAGTACAGCAAGGAAACGATAAAGGAGAACTTATTGTACACCCACAACGGGCTAAAGAACCTAAAATAACCAGGGTGGAACTTCTGGATACTAACTATAAACCTATTTCAAAAGGTAAAAAGCTGAGTTATAAAGATACGATTATTGCAAGAGCCTATTGTGTAGAGATGTTCGGGATGAATATTGCTTTTACCCTTTGGGAAGATGATGCTCAGGGAGAAGGACATAATCCCACAGTAAATGCTTTGAATAAAATAAACCCTGTCCCTGTTGTTAGCAGAGTGAATGAAAAAGGAATGGCAGAAGCTGTTTTCAGATTACCTTTTTACACAATGGCTGTATTGATTGCCAATGCACGCACTGCATCAGGTGATAAAAGCGAGGGACCCACTCACGAATATTATGTAACAGCTGATGTGGTTAGCAAACATATACAAAAAGCAAGTCCTAACGTTAATGTAGTTAACCCTAGTCATAACCCAGAACCTCCAAGAAAAAGAGAACTTCCAAAAGGAAATACCCCTTCGCCAACAAAACCTAAAATTACTCCTGCTCCGGAGAAGCCAAAACCTAAATCGGATTCTCCTAAGTTTCCCGTAACCACAGGTGGTAAAAAGGCTGATGATTCTAAAGGAAAGATCCTAAGTGCTGAATTTGTGGATAATAATGGTAGCAAAATTCATTCTTCGAAAGTAGGGACTACTGTAAGAATAAAGATTGTTGCAAAGGAGATGAAAGACAAAAAAGTGAAGGTGAAAATATGGGAGGAAGATAATTTTAGTTGGACCAATGATATAATTTTTGAAAAAGATTGTGTTTTAATTGGTGACAACAATTATATCAATAATGTACAGCTCACAAAACAGATGTTTGATAAAGCAAAAGATGGTGGAAGTGACAATGCAAGACAGGATTATTTTATAGAAGTAATACACAATGATACTTCAGTAACTTCTGCTGTGATGCCTGTGAGTGTAGATGCTAAGCCTACGGAGGTGGAGAGTGGGAATAGTCCTGTAATGGTGAAGGAGTCGAAACAAGGGAAAACTCTTTCTAGTTGTATCTGTAAAGAACAATATAAAGACTTAATTTGGGGAGGAAAAGTAAGTTGTGAATTTAGGAAAAAGGTTGTACAAATAGCTAAAAGATTAGGTAAAGATCCTAATCTTTTAATGGCAGGAATGGCGTTGGAAACAGGAAGAACATTTTCACCAACCGCAGGAAAAGGGAAAAATTATGTTGGATTAATACAATTTGGAGATTCTGCGGCAGAATCCGTTGGAACAACAAGAGCTGATTTATTAAAAATGACCGCAATACAGCAATTAGATTATGTTGAGAAATATTTAGCAAAAAAGAAAGATAAAATAAACACCCTTACAGATTTCTATTTATCAATATTAATGCCTGTTGATGTTGGAAAAGGAAATCAACCCAACCATGTTGTTTTTGATAATCAATACCCTTTGGCATATAATAAAAATGGGAAATTGACAGATTTAAGTAAATCTAGGCATTACGGCTACAGACAAAATCCATCTTTTTTATATGAAGGGAAAATCCATAAAAATATAAAAGTAAAAAAGAGTTCTGGCAAAGTACAAGCATTTAAAGAACTATATGATGAAATGAAAATATGGTATGAAAACGGTGAAAATAAATATGATGGTCCAGGTAAAACTTATATTTGGGAAATAGAGAAGAATATTACAAAATTTTATGAAGAAGGAAAATTAAATACCGCAAAAACGTTTGAGTGCGAAAAAGAAAAATCCGAGACAAAACCTATTTTGGATAAAGGAACTTGGAATATTATAATTACTGAACAGTACACAGAAAACAAGTGTACACATTTAGAAAAAACGAAAGTTAGATCTAATTGTAGAAGAGGGAAAATTTTTGTATATAATCATAATCAAGAAATTGTATTAACTATTAAAGATTGTCTATTAGAAGGAATAGCAGGTGAGGATCATATGAAAACTAATGCTGACGTTCCTTTCGGAGAATTTCAAATAAATGAGAGCACCCCATTTTATTCTTCTGATAAAGAGAACAGAGAATCTTATGGACCCCATCCACGTTTAGTTTTTGAACCAATTCATGGGAATAATGATGAAGCAGCAAAAAGCAAAAGGAGTGCTATTAGGATTCATGGTGGGAGACAGGAAGGGTATGAAATAAAACAGTTAAAAAGAACACAAGGATGTATAAGAGTTTGGGATAGTGATGCAAAAGCATTATATGATTGGTGGGTGAGTTATAAAAAAAGTAATCCAAATGTTAAACCTGGAAAAGTAACAATAAAAAAATAGTATGAAAAAATATATTAAACTCTTTTTATTATTTTTTTTGTCTTTGATAGTAGGATGCAAAGACAAG
The DNA here is from genome assembly GCA_001013295.1 of Chryseobacterium indologenes. Classification (GTDB taxonomy): domain Bacteria; phylum Bacteroidota; class Bacteroidia; order Flavobacteriales; family Weeksellaceae; genus Chryseobacterium; species Chryseobacterium indologenes_B. The sequence goes on from LAZY01000078.1 coordinate 157,477, forward strand.
AAAAGTACAAGTATTGAAAAAAATAAAGAAATGGAAAAAATAGTACATATAGATGATAAGCTAAAAGATGGAGTAAATATTTCTAAATCATTTATAGATGGTTTAGATTTTAATAAGTATAAATACAATGGAGAATATATAGAGCAAATAAGTATAAGCTCACTAGAAGATAAGACATTTAGAGAAGACTTTTTTAAATATCTAAGTAATCGAAATTTTGACAAAAATCAATATGAACAGATATTTTTTATCAAATTATTGTTAGTCAGAATACAACAGCTTGATGACATAAGATCCTATAACCTCTTGTCACAAGTTTTTAATAATGAGAATTTAGGGTATTACCTAGAAAATTATGAATTATATTTATTTCAATTGTTTTTATATAAACCTTATTTTTTTATTAAAGGAGAATCCAAATACAAACAAGATCAGCTTACTGAATATATTATTCAAAGTTTACCCTCTGCTTTCTTAACAAATGAAAAATACTTTAAAGACAATATAGTTGAAATTCAAATCAACGAGGATGCACTATTGATAAGTGAAAACTCTATAGACCGTTTTACAATTGAACAATTAAAAAAGCAAATAGAACAAAAATCAAGTAAAATTGAAGCTTTTTTTTCTCCCTCATACGATACAGAATGGAAGAGTAAAACAGTTGTTTATTATAATTTATATAATTACATGAATGAAATCACAATTACTAATCTTGATAAGAATGAACTTTTACTTTATAATGCGAAATATAAACCTTTTTTTAAAAGTTATATAATTAAGGTCGAAAAAGAATATTGGAAGATTCAAGATCCAGACGGCTACACAAACCTAAGAAAGGATAAAAATACTTCCTCAGAGGTTCTACAAAAAGTAAAATCAGGAGAACATATTGAGGTTTTGAATAATACTGGGGATTGGTTCTTAGTAAAAACTAAAGAAGGAAAAGAAGGATATATTCATAAAAGCAGGATAAAATCGAAGTGATTTATTAGTAAGAAATTATCAGTTATGAAATATTTAATAGGCTTATTAATTGGTTTATTTTCAATATTTAGCTGTCAAAATAGCCAGAAAGAAAATACCCAACCATCTAAAAATAGTGAAAAGTTAATAGATGGTACTACTATCGATAATACAATTGTTCAAAAAAATGATATTGATCTCAAAAAATATCAATATAATAATCATTATATGGAAGAAACAAAGTTTACTGATATTTTTAACGAAGGGGCAGTAATAAAATTTACTCCCCAGGATCTAGATAAAAAAGATGTAGAAATTCAAAATTTTAAACAAAAACTTGAATTATACGAGAATGAGAATCCTTTAATAGAAGATTTTGACAATAAGAATTTATCATATTTGATTAATAATGAAACTTTTTTTGATGTACAATATTATATTGATAATAGTTGGTTAAAATATTTTATTACTAAATATAAAGTTGATGTTTCAAAATTAAGTGATTTAATGAACCTTTCTATACATCAAGAAGACTTTAGGGCTGTTAAATTACTGGTTGATAATGGTTATATTATTTCAAAAAAAGATTTGAATACTCTAATAACTACAGAAAATAATATAAAAGAGAAGATACAAGAAAATAAAACAGATGGATATGAAAGTTATATAATTGCAAATTCTGAAATAAACCAAATTTCACAATATTTGAAAGAAAAGTACTCTCTCAACAAAATTGTTGACCCAGATGGCTATACCAATTTAAGAAAAGATAAAAATACCTCCTCTGAGGTTCTACAAAAGGTAAAATCAGGAGAACATATTGAAGTTTGGGATAATACTGGGGATTGGTTTTTAGTAAAGACTAAAGAAGGAAAAGAAGGATATATTCATAAAAGTAGGATAAAATCAAAGTAATGTATTTAGTAAGAAGTTATTATCAAATATGAAATATTTAATCGGCTTATTAATTGGTTTTTTTTCAATATTTAGCTGCCAAAAAAATAACAAGAAAGAAATTAATCAATCATCTGGAAAACTCCAAACAGAGTCAAAAAATTATTTAAACATTAAAATTAATAATGATTTGAATGTATCAATTGGTGAACTAACATCAATAGATGAAAGCATTAATGAAGACTATGAAGTTATAAACAAGCATGATACAATCTATATTACTAAACAATTTTTAGAATCGGATAATATTGATGGAAAAAACATAAAAGTTTCAAGTAATCATAAGATTGATATTAATGTAAAATATGATGTTAGTTTTAATTTTATGGGGAATGAAAAAGAATCAAATTATTTACCTATAAATTATACTATTTCAAAAAAAATAAATTCAGGATCAATTCTTCCCTTATTTGAAAAGATTTACAATGATATTGGGTTTCAAAATTTTGTAAAAACGAATAAACAAAAAATTTATAATCAATCATATAATACTTTTATAAAATATTACGGAGGTATGACAGAGAATAAGTTGAAATCCTGCTGTCCCGCAGACTATGAAAATTATTCCAAGATTAAAAAAGTAGATAAAAATCATCTTCTTAGTTTAGATTTGGAAAAAGATCTGATTACGGTTCCAGATTATAAATCTATAATCATTGATATTAAAGATCTTGATTCCTCAAAAAATTATGTAGTAGTATTTAAAAAAGATAATGAAAAAGTAGAAGACTTATCTACGAACTCAACGGTAACGCAAAAAATAAACTGGGATGGTATTTACTGGCTTTATCCTTATAATATCGACAGCGAAAAACAGGGAAACTACTACATAAATATTTCTAAGGATAATAATGAATTTGGATTTAGTGGAGATATTCAATTTAATTATAAAATCAACTACAAAGTCAAAGACAATAAATTATTTATTTTTGATAATAATCAATCAGCTACAGATCCTTTGGCTGTTATTTACAAAGAGAAAGATAAATATTATATCAAAAGTGATTTGATAAAAATGGAACGTACCGATTTAAAAGAAACTAAAAATGGTTATCTAATACTTTGGGCAAAATCAAGTGATGATGTTCCAGATTCTCCACAATAATTAAATTAATAAGTGCAACCAAATAAGCTTATAGTATTAGCTATTAAGAGAAAAAAGAGGTTTCTTTATTGAAACCTCTTTTTTATATATCAAAATCTCCGGTTTTTAAAATAAAAAAGACCCGGAAGATCCGGGCCTGTACTATAAAAAAAGATTACTGGTATCTCTTATGTTCTTTATCCTTCGCAAATAATTTGGTAACAGGTTTAAAGAATGCCTTATATTTTTCCGCATCAAACAATTGTGAATCGGTAAGGGCTTTATACGTCATCCAGACTCCAAAAGGGAAGAGGATGAAATTCGGAAGCCATGCAGCCAGATAAGGATTCATTTTTCCACTCCAGGACATGTTTTCCACGCCTACATTCATCACATAAAAGATGATGAAAATAACGATAGCGATGATAACCGGAAGTCCCATTCCTCCTTTTCTGATGATAGATCCTAAACTGGCTCCGATCAGGAAGAAGATGATACAAGTTACAGAATAAGAAATAATTCTTTGCTGGTAGATCACTACTTTACTGAAGTATTTTACATTGTTGCTTACTTCATTCTTTTTAGATTCCAGTGTTGATTTCAGATTATCCAGTCTGTTGTGGGCAAAATAGATGATGTCAAGCTTTTTATTTCCTTTTACCGTATCCAATTTGATCTGAGATTTTGGAGCGACTTTAGGCCTGTTTCCTTTGTCCATGTAGCTGACAACAGAATTGGTCTGATTCAGTACTTCAGAACCTACATTATCAAAAAACTGTTTGTTTTCTTTCTTACTTCTTACAATGGTTTCGTTGACCTGGTTATAACTCTGGAAACGGTAATCATCTGTAATCTGTTCTTTTTCTATCGCTTTATTAATGATTTCACTGATGTCGAAGTGAGAAACTAAAGTATCGAATTTAATAGCCTGATCCGGCTGTTTCTGTCTTACATTATCTCCTTTTCCTGCGTAAGCATCTTCAAATACATAGCCGTTGTAAAGAACCAGTTTCAGGAAATTCTTATTGGCAGCAGGCACAAATTTTCCTTTTTCAGCTACAATAGACTGCTGATTTTCGTAAGTATTTGCTTTTTTGTGAATAAAAACCCCGTCAATATTTTCTCCGTTTTCACCATAGATCTTGTCAAACTTTACCATATAACTCGGGATCTGGTCAATAAACTGTCCCGGAGTAAAGTTCAGCGCAGGCTTGGTCTGTGCAATATTGAACAGCATATTTTTCGCTTTCTTCTGAAAATCCGGGCTGATATTATTGGAGAAGAAGTAGAGGATGATGGCGAGGACGGTAGCCACTCCCAGAAGAGGGGTCATTACCCTTGTAAGAGAAATTCCTGCCGCTTTCATCGCTGCAAGCTCGTATCTTTCCCCAAATTCTCCGAAAGACATGATGCTTGCCAGAAGAATAGTAAGCGGAAGCACCATACTGATGACGCTTACCCCAAGATAGAAAAGAAGTTTAAGGATCTGCCAGTAGCTTAATCCTTTACCCATAAATTGCCCCAGCTGAACCCAGATAATGTTTACAATAAAGATGAAAAACAATACGCTGAATATAAAGAAAAACGGTCCAAAGAAGGTTTTTATGATATATCGGTCTAGTATTTTTAACATGCGTCAAAATTAATCAAAAAGCCACAAAGTTTACTTGTGGCTTTTCATATTTTGTTATTTTTTTTAGGCTGAATCATAAAAAAGCAAAACTGCAAAACTGCAAATTTGCTTTTTAAGTTCTTAAAGTTCTGTAACGACGTAGTTTTTAAACTTATTCTTGTCGAAAACGAACATCATAGGATCCAGTTCCTGATTCTCTTTATACTCTTTAATGGCGATCACGGCTACATCTTTATTGCTTCCATGCTGCTCCAGTTTTACCATTTGCTTCTTTGCAGAGTCTACAAATAGATAGACAAACTGTATTCCGTTTGCTTTCACCGGAGTAAGTTTAATGAAATCGGCATTTACTCCGTTCACCATTTTCTTACCGTTATAAGTTACATTATAATCATTCCTGTAAGTGGTCAGATAGTTGATAGGGGAGAACATGGTGCTGCTGCCATTCGGTTTTGCTACTGTTACTTCCATATCATCCGAATTGATGTTGTAGATTTTATTTCCATCGAAGATCTGCTCAGTATCCATAATCTTCAGTTTGTACTTTTCTCCTGCCACATAGTAGATACCAGGTTCCGTTTTTGTCACCTGCCCGTTCAGGCCGCTTCCAAAAGAAAATTTGAAGTAAGAATTCTTTTTAGAATTGTAGTTGGCGGTAATATCATCCAATATCTTTTTAGCTTTAGCATCGATCTTCTGAGCATTTGCCATTCCTACAGCACCTACAACAAAACTTCCTAATATAACTTTTGAAATAATATTTTTCATTTTCTTATTTAATCTTTTAGATATTTTAAATTTTAAAGGGTTGAAATCATCTGTTTTTCCCTTAGCTACGCAAATCTTCCAAAAACTGTTCCAAAGAATGAAGATCACTGATGATGACTTCTCTTGCCTTAGCTCCGTTGAAGCCTCCCACAATACCGCTGGCTTCAAGCTGATCCATAATTCTTCCAGCTCTGTTGTAGCCCAGTTTCAATTGTCTCTGAAGCATTGATGTAGATCCCTGTTGGGTAGAAACAATGATTCTTGCAGCTTCTTCAAATAAGGCATCTTTTTCGTTAGGATCAAAAGAACCTGCTGCTGAACTGTTAGCATCTTCAGAAACATATTCTGGTAGAAGGAAGGCGGATGAATATCCTTTTTGTTCCCCAATAAATTCCGCAATTCTTTCAACTTCCGGAGTATCTACGAAGGCACACTGAAGTCTTAAAATTTCATTTCCGTTGAAGTAAAGCATATCTCCTTTACCGATCAGTTGATCAGCACCTGGAGAGTCAAGGATGGTTCTGGAGTCTACACTTGAAATTACTCTAAAGGCTGCTCTTGCCGGGAAGTTAGCTTTAATCATCCCCGTGATTACATTTACAGACGGTCTCTGTGTTGCCACGATCAGGTGAATACCAACGGCTCTTGCAAGCTGTGCCAGTCTGGCAATCGGTAATTCAACCTCTTTTCCGGCAGTCATGATAAGATCTGCAAACTCGTCCACTACCAATACGATATAAGGTAAATATCGGTGTCCGTTTTCCGGATTCAGTTTTCGCTCCGTAAACTTCTTGTTGTATTCTTTTAAATTTTTACAGAATGCATTTTTAAGAAGATCATATCGGGTATCCATCTCAATACACAATGAATTCAGGGTATTGATTACTTTATTGGTATCTGTAATGATCGCTTCTTCAGCATCAGGAAGTTTAGCCAGGTAATGTCTTTCAATTTTTGAATATAAAGAAAGTTCTACCTTCTTAGGGTCTACCATGACGAACTTCAGTTCGCTCGGATGTTTTTTATAAAGGAGAGAGGTCAGGATCGCGTTGATACCAACAGACTTACCTTGTCCTGTAGCCCCCGCCATCAATAAGTGAGGCATTTTCGAAAGGTCAGCCATGAAGATTTCGTTGGAGATCGTTTTTCCGAAAACCACCGGAAGATCCATATCTGTATTCTGGAATTTCTGAGAAGCAATAACAGAACGCATAGACACCATGGTAGGATTCTTTCTCGGTACTTCAATTCCTATCGTTCCTTTTCCTGGCATCGGAGCAATGATTCTGATCCCTAAAGCAGAAAGGTTCAGTGCAATATCATCCTGCAGCTTTTTAATGGCAGCAACCCTGATTCCGGCTTCCGGAACAATTTCGTATAACGTAACTGTAGGTCCTATCGTTGCTTTGATCTCAGCGATTCCTACATTGAAATTCTTCAGAAGTCCAACAATCTTATTTTTATTTTCTTCTAATTCTTCTTTGTTGATAGAAATTTCTTCGCTTCCATAATCTTTTAACAGTTCTACAGGAGGCATCTGGAATTTGGCAAGATCCAGCTTATGATCATAAAGCCCATGCTTTTCTACAAGCTCCTGGGATTTTTTGTCAGAATCATCCAGAATATCAATTACCGGAGCAACTTCTACGTTAAATTTAATGTTTTCCTGTGCCGGTGCGGAAACGGAAGGAGTAACCACAGGGGATGGAGTAGAAGGTCTAATATCGAAAGCTTCTTCCGGAGTTGATACCGGAACGATGGGTTTCGTAGAAAGATTCAGACTTACAGGTTGAGAAACTTCTTTAGGTTCAGTTTCAAAAGAAGTATGATTAGGAGTGGTAATGGTTTCTATATCGGCGGCAACCTGTACTTTTGGAGCATTTATCACAGGCTCCGGTTCTTTCATTTTATTGATCGGGTTCCCGGAAGCAGGAGTTGTAATATCACTTACTGTAACATTAGGAGCAACTTCTTCTTCTGTTTCCTCAATTTCTTCTTTCAGATCTTCATCCGCTTCAAAGTCTTCATCAGAATCCGGCATCATAGATTTTACTTTTCCGATGGTATTTTCATTGAGTGTATTTAGTTTTGCTTTGATTGAGCTTGGACGAAGATTAAATTCAAGGATAAAATACAAAAGAATGCTCGCAGCCAATACCGTCCACAAACCTACTGTTCCGATAATCGCATTCAGGTAATCCATGATCTGATACCCATATACTCCTCCTAAAACTCCCTGTCCTTTGGTAAGGGTTCCCATGAAAATAGGAAGCCAGCAAATGAAAAACAGGGAATGCCCGATTGTTTTCCATGGCTTAAAGGTTTTTTTCTTCAGAATCAGCGTACCTACTACTAAAAATAAAAAGGCAATAATAAATGAGGCGATACCAATACTTTCAAATATGAAAATATTTCCTAACCAGTCGCCCGCTTTACCAAAAATATTTGAAGATTTTATACTCTTATCAAGCATAGTACCTGCCTGGCTTTGGTCTGCTTTCCAGTTCATTAAATAAGAAATGAAGGATAAGGCAAGGACAGCAGAGAAAAGGATAAAACTAAGCCCGAAAAAGATACGTGGCTTAGATAAAATTCTGCCTTTATCAGGCGATTCAGTCGGTTTTTTTTGTGTCTTTTTGTCCATAATATCAATGTCGCAAATTTAACGTTTTTTCAATACTAAAAGAATCTTTTTTTCTTCAAAAAACATTTTGTAATTCCCGATTTTTACTGCGATTATTTAAAATTGTGAAAAGAATATTTTTCGTTATTGTATGAAATAAAATAAGGCATTTTTTTTTGTTTTTCCAAATCCAAACTTGTTAAATTATATTAATTGATAGATAATTTTCGCATAATGTCTGAAAATAGATCATAAATTTCTTATTAAAACGATTTCAGTCTCTATAAACCCCGCCGAAAAATCATTCAAAGGGCAAAGTTGATATAGAAAGCTCTGTAGAATTTCAAGCTGATGCGGATATATTGGCTGAATATAAAGTCATCATGATGAACGGGTACCAAAGAGAAGCATTGGATTTGTTTTTTAAAGTGAAAAAAATGGATGAATCGCTCTCTGGAATTGATACGTTCATAGTAGAAATAAAATCAGAAATAGAGGCGGATTGCAGGTGCGAGTTGTAACGGGTTTTATTCCAGTGGATTGTTTTGAAAATGACAAATAAGAAATAGAGTTTCTCAATCATTCGGATAGGTAATATGAATACGAATTTTAACGTTTTTAAAAATTGAATTTTTCCTAATATTTTTGGGATTATTAAGAACGTTTCAAAATAAGCAAAACAGAGGCCAAAATGACAAATAACAGCTTTTTTTACCTCCTTTATAGTTTATCATCCTTATTTTTGCATGTCAAGTACATATAAATCATGAAGAAGCTCCAAGATATTATTATCTCAACCAGGACAATGGCTGTATTGTTACTGGTGTACGCATTCGCAATGGCCTATGCAACGTTCTTAGAAAACGACTACGGAACTCCTACAGCAAAAGCATTAATTTATGAGGCAAAATGGTTTGAACTGATCATGGTCCTGCTCATTCTCAACTTCATAGGAAATATCGGAAGATACAGACTATGGAAAAAAGATAAGTGGCCGGTTTTGGTTTTTCACCTTGCCTTTGTTTTCATTTTCATCGGTGGTGCCATTACCAGATACATCAGTTTCGAAGGACAGATGCGTATCAGAGAAGGAGAGACCTCCAATGAGATCATAACGGATAAAACTTTCCTTAAGATCCAAATAGAGGAAAAAGGTGATGTCCTTAACTATCAGGATATTCCTTATCTAATGTCTCCATTGCACAAAGATCTGCAGGCTACCTATGACTTCCACGGAAAAGAAGTAAAAGTTTTCGCAAAAGAATATATTCAAAGAAAAAAAGACAGCCTGATTGCAGAACCTAACGGAACTGAATATCTTCATCTGGTTTCCACAGGAAATACCGGTAGACAGAATATCTACATCAAACCGGGAGAAACAAAATCCATCAACGGAACTTTAGTAACGTTCAACAGAGCTATCGATGGTGCTGTAGAATTCAGAAATGATGGCGGTAAACTATCAATCAAAACTCCTGTTGATGCAAACTATATGACCATGGCAACGCAGGCAACCGGAACTACCAAGAAAGATGAATTCCAGCCATTGGCGTTGAGAAGTTTATATACAATCAACGAATTGAAGCTTGTAGTGCCTGAAGGTCTTAAAAAAGGAAGACTGATAGCAATTGAAGGGGACAGAAAGAAAGATGCGAATGTTCCGGATATGCTTCAGGTTGAATTACAAGGACCAAAAACAAAACAATTGGTTGACCTTTCTGTAGAAAAAGGAAATCCAAACGCTTACAAACAAATTACAATGGACGGATTGAACATTATGCTTGGATTCGGACCAAAGGTATATAATACTCCTTTCGCATTGAAATTAGACGATTTCGTAATGGAAACGTATCCTGGAAGTAGCTCTCCAAGTGCTTACGAAAGCCACGTGAAAATTGTTGATGAAGGGAAAGAAACACCTTATAAAATCTATATGAACCACGTTCTAAACTATAAAGGATACCGTTTCTTCCAGTCAAGTTTTGATCCGGACAGAATGGGAACCGTATTGTCGGTAAACCATGATTATTGGGGAACTTTGATTTCTTATATCGGATATGCATTATTGTTCTTAGGAATGTTTGTGATCTTCTTCTGGAAAGGAACACACTTCTGGAAATTAAGTAAAATGCTGACAGATGTTAACAAAAAGAAGGCTGCAGCAGTGCTTTTAATATTCCTGAGCTTAGGGTTGAATGCACAGAAAATTGAAACTCATGGTACAACAGACGGAAGCAGAGAGCACATTCATGTAGAGGGAGATAATCATTCTCATACTCCGGCGCCTCAACCGCTTGATGGTGCTGCTCCAAAACAGAATTCATTGGCAACCCCAATGAGTAAAATGAGATCCATTACTCCGGATGAGATCATTGCGAGAAATAAAATCAGCAAAGAGCATGCAGAAAAATTCGGGTATCTTTTAGTTCAGAGTTTTGAAGGAAGAATTGTTCCGATCAATACTCAGGCTTTAGATATTTTAAGAAAACTTTACAAACATGATAGCTTTAAAGGAACAGACGGAAAATCTCTGACTGCTAACCAATGGTTCCTTTCTATCAATACAGATACTCCAAGTTGGACAATGGTTCCTATCATCAAAGTAGGACCTAAAGGAGGAGACGAACTGAAGAATAAAACGAAAGCTGATGAAGACGGATATACTTCGTTGATGAACCTTTTCCCTGCGGATGCCAATGGTAATTTAACATACATTCTTGAGCATGATTATAATACGGCTTTCCGTAAGAAACCTGCTGAACAGACCAATTATGATAAAGAAGTAATTGCTGTAAACGAAAGAGTACAGATCTTCAACGAATTCTTCAGCGGTCAGTTTATGAGAATTGTTCCTGTAAAGAATGATGCCAATCACACATGGCATTCATGGCTGGATCAGAAATTTGAACCGGACATGGAATCTCAGCAGGTAATGGGACCTTATTTTGCTGAAGTTTTAACAGCACAAAAAACAGGCAACTGGAGTAAAGCAGATACAGAATTGACAAAGCTTTCAGACTACCAGCAAAAATGGGGGAAAGCAGTAGTTCCTGCAAAATCTAAAGTTGATCTTGAGGTTTTCATGAATAAAGCGGATATTAACTTCAAATTATTGATTTTCTATACCATCATTGGCGGACTTATTCTTGTTTTAGGATTTATTGAATTATTCAAACCTAACAGAATATTAAAGAAAGCGATCAAAGCAACTATTTATATTGGACTAGTTGGGTATATCTGTCATTTCCTGGGTCTTGTGGCAAGATGGTATATTTCAGGACATGCTCCTTGGAGTAACGGATATGAAGCTATTATCTTCATCTCATGGGTAGGTATTACTGCCGGATTGATGTTCTATTTTGGATTTAGAAAACCTAGTTTGGAGCAGAGAGCAGCATTAGCAACGGTAAAATTATTGAATCCTAAAAGCGAAGCTGGTGTAAACGCTCTGATTCCAGCATCCGGATTTATGGTAGCTGTAATTATGATGGGATTTGCTCACGGAGGTTCAGCACTTGATCCACAGATCACGCCGCTTGTTCCGGTATTGAAATCTTACTGGCTGATCGTTCACGTAGCGATTATTACATCAAGCTATGGTTTCTTTGCTCTTTCAATGATCATTGCCGTAATCTCATTGGTATTCTATATTATTTCCAATAAAGATACTTATAAGATTCATCATGATACGACCTTGAAAGAATTAGTAGTCGTATCTGAAATGTCATTAACAATTGGTCTTTTTGCACTTACCGTAGGAAACTTCTTAGGAGGGATCTGGGCCAACGAATCATGGGGAAGATACTGGAGCTGGGACCCTAAAGAAACATGGGCGTTCATCTCCATCATGGTTTATGCATTTGTATTGCACATGAGATTAGTACCTGGATTGAGAAGCAGATGGGCATTCCACGTAGCAGCGATGTTCGCATTCTGTTCGATGGTAATGACTTATTTCGGAGTAAATTATTACCTGAGTGGTCTTCACTCTTACGCAGCAGGAGATCCGGTACCTGTACCAGCTTGGGTATACATCGGAATTGCAACCATGATTACTTTATCAGCTGTTTCTTATTTCAAGTTTAAAAAGCTGACGAAGAAATAAAAATTTAGACATAAACAACAGGATCCCGGAATATATTTTCCGGGATTTTTTATATCCGGATGTTTCTATTTTATAGATGCAGGATACAGAGAAATGAAGTAATGCGTAATTTGAAATGTATGATATATAAAAGAATTTGTGCATGCGTGGCAATTAAAATCTTCTCGCTGATCAGGCAATCCGGACCACATCCATCAAAAAAATAAAAATTATCATTCACAATTCAGAATTTACTATTATCTTTATGATATCAAAATAATATCAAATTAAAAATTCAATCATGGAAAAAACACTAAAACCTATGTCGGGTTATCTTACCTTAGTCATTTGCCTGGCGTTGTTTGCAGCAGCAGTTTACTTCTTTATCAGTGGTGTTGATCAGAGTATTACTTTCGTTGTGATCGCTATGCTTTGCTTTCTGTTGTCATGCTTTTTCTTAAAAGGCTTAATGATCATTCAGCCCAACCACTCCAGAGTGTTAAACTTTTTCGGAAAGTATGTAGGAAGTGTAAAAGAGAACGGATTGTTCTTTATCAATCCTTTATATTCATCACAGAAAATATCTTTACGTTCCGAAAACCTTCAGGGACAGACTTTGAAAGTGAATGATAAAATGGGTAATCCTATTGAAATTGCTGTTGTGATTGTATGGAAAGTAGGAGATACTTACAAGGCAGCCTTTGATGTAGAACGCTATTCAGACTTTGTAAAAATGCAGAGTGAAGCAGCTGTAAGACATTTGGCCATGAGTTTTCCTTATGATAATTTAGAAGATGATCATGCTCCAATCACGTTAAGAGAAGGAGGGGATAAAATCAATTCTATTTTGGAACAGGAACTTACAGATCGTCTTTCAAAAGCCGGAATTGTGATTCAGGAGGCTAGAATTTCTCACTTGGCGTACGCTTCCGAAATTGCAGGAGCAATGCTTCAGAGACAGCAGGCTACTGCTATTGTGGCAGCAAGAACAAAAATCGTGGAAGGTGCCGTGGGAATGGTAGACCTTGCCCTGAAAAAACTCTCTGAAGATAATATTGTAGAACTAGATGACGAGAGAAAAGCTGCAATGGTAAGCAACTTAATGGTAGTTCTTTGTGGAGAAAAAGCGGCAACGCCTATTCTGAATGCAGGAACACTTTACAATTAAGAATAAAGGATTTATAAGTAAAATTTTAATGTAGGAGAATCTGCACTGAAATAATTGAGAATAATCATCTTAGAGAAATTGAGAACATGAAAGTAGAAAAAACTCAGAACTCTTCCGAGGCCAAAGGTAAAAAGACCTTTGTCATAAGAATAGATGAGTCGACGTATAAACTTCTTGAAAAATGGGCCAATGATGAATTCAGAAGTGTGAATGGGCAGATTGAATATCTATTACATCAGAGCCTGGTCAATGCAGGAAGAAAGAAGAAGGACGAATAGAGAAAGGTCAATTTTTGAGGTTTTAAAAGTGTTTTCGGAGGATGAAGAAATGAAAATCGCTGAATTATCCTGGATTTTAAATTGCAGAAAACATAAAAAAGACCCGTTTTTTGAACTTTTCAATGAAAAAATAACAATTCACTTACTTTATTATAAAAAGAAAGCAGAGAAATTTTTCTCTGCTTTCTTTTTATATTGTTAATTGAATTATTCAAATATAGTTGAGAAATATTTTGAAATGACAGTCCAGAAATTTTTTCCAAGAAAATAGATCAAACTGGATGTAATAATGCCTTTTACGGTGAAAAATATAATCCCTCCGATTCCAAAACGCTTAATCCATTGCTTCCATTTTGATTTACCTTTTTGTTCTAAAAACTCTTCGTTTGATGTATTATTTTCCATTTCCGAATGTCAAAAGTTAGTACTACAAAGATAAGCATGTTTATAATTAGTCCAAATAAAAAGCCTATTAAAAATTAAAGTTTTGAGGTTCGCATAATATTTTTATCTTTAGAGAGAACGAAAAGTAAGATTTTATGTCAAAAAAAGTAAAGGATTTCGGAATCGAAAAAACACTAAAAAACTTAGGTATTAAAGAAGAAAATAAAGGTACCTCAGTAGGCGGAAAATATTTTGCTTCAGGAAAGGTGATTGAAAGCATCTCTCCTGTAGACGGAAAGCTGATCGCCAAAGTAAAAACTTCCGGAGAAAGTGATTATGACAAAGTAATTGAAACGGCTCAAAAGGCATTTCAGGAATTCAGACTGATCCCGGCTCCTAAAAGAGGAGAGATCGTAAGACAGCTGGGATTGAAATTAAGAGAATATAAAGAAGACCTTGGTAAACTTGTTTCTTACGAAATGGGTAAATCATTACAGGAAGGCCTTGGAGAAGTACAGGAAATGATCGACATCTGTGATTTTGCAGTAGGACTTTCCAGACAGCTTCAGGGGTATACAATGCATTCTGAAAGACCTGGTCACAGAATGTACGAACAATATCATCCGCTTGGAGTAGTGGGAATCATTACAGCATTCAACTTTCCGGTAGCAGTATGGTCATGGAATACAGCATTGGCATGGATCTGCGGTAACGTTACGATCTGGAAGCCATCTGAAAAAACTCCGCTTTGTGCTGTTGCATGTCAGAATATCATGGCTGAAGTTTTAAAGGAAAACAATCTTCCTGAAGGGATTTCAAGCGTATTGATCGCTGATCATGAAATTGGGCAGAAACTGGTAGATGATAAGAGAGTTGCCTTGGTATCTTTCACAGGCTCTACAAGAGTAGGAAGAATGGTTTCTTCCAAAGTAGCAGAAAGATTCGGAAAATCAATTCTTGAATTAGGAGGAAACAATGCTATTATCATCACGAAAGAAGCAGATATTGATATGTCAATTATCGGAGCGGTTTTCGGAGCGGTAGGAACGGCAGGACAGAGATGTACTTCCACAAGAAGATTGATCATTCACGAAAGTGTTTATGATGAAGTAAAAACAAGATTAGCTAAAGCATACGGGCAGCTGAAGATCGGAAATCCATTGGATGAAAAGAACCATGTAGGTCCTTTGATCGATACGGACGCAGTGAACCAGTATGAAGAAGCGATCAAGAAATGTAAAAAAGAGGGCGGAAAATTCGTTGTTGAAGGTGGTGTTTTATCCGGTAAAGATTACGAGTCCGGGTGCTACGTGAAGCCTTGCGTTGCTGAAGTGAAAAACTCTTACGAGATTGTTCAGCATGAAACATTTGCCCCAATTCTATATTTAATCAAATACAAAACGTTAGAAGAAGCGATCGCTATTCAGAATGATGTTCCGCAAGGACTTTCTTCTGCGATCATGACCCAGAACTTAAGAGAAGCAGAATTGTTCCTTTCTCATGCAGGTTCAGATTGTGGTATTGCGAACGTAAACATTGGAACTTCAGGAGCCGAAATCGGAGGAGCTTTCGGAGGTGAAAAAGAAACCGGAGGCGGAAGAGAATCAGGATCTGATGCCTGGAAGTATTATATGAGAAGACAAACCAATACTATAAATTATACCGCACAACTTCCTTTAGCACAAGGAATTAAATTTGATTTATAAAAGCTTTACTTAAAGCATCTAAAAACAATAAAAATTAATAACCTGAATGATCAGATGGCTCAGACCTTTGATCATCTGATCATTCGCTTATTAAATCACACAACAATTTATTATGGAACAAACATTGGATATAAAAGTAAATAAAGTTAAAGAAACAGTAGGAAAACACGTTTTGGCAGATGGTTTCGATTTCGTAATGGACATCGAAAAATCTCATGGCTCGTGGTTATATGACAAACTTACAGAAAGAGAATATCTTGATATGTTCTCTATGTTTGCATCAGCATCAATCGGGTACAATCATCCTTATCTTCTGGAAAGATCAGAATGGCTGGGAAGAATGGCTGTGAACAAGCCAACTCTGGCTGACGTATATTCAGAAGAATATGCTCATTTCCTTGAGGTATTCGAAAGAGTGGTTATTCCTGAAGAATTACAATATGCTTTCTTTATTGAAGGTGGGACTTTAGGGGTTGAAAATGCGATGAAAGCATGTTTCGACTGGAAGACCCGCAAAAATTTTGCAAAAGGAATTGAAACAGAAGCAGGAATCTGTATCCACTTCAAACAGGCTTTTCATG
Organism: Chryseobacterium indologenes; assembly: GCA_001013295.1. Classification (GTDB taxonomy): domain Bacteria; phylum Bacteroidota; class Bacteroidia; order Flavobacteriales; family Weeksellaceae; genus Chryseobacterium; species Chryseobacterium indologenes_B. Next base: position 173,706 of record LAZY01000078.1, read on the forward strand.
GAAGAAGCGGTTATACTTTGAGTTTAACGAATACTTCCGATCCAAGAAAATACCAGTATTTCCCAATGTTCAACTGGCCGAGAATTTTAAATCCAAAATTGAAATTCCCGATCACAGAAGAAAACCTTGAAGAAACCATCAAAAACGAAAACCTTGCTCTACTTCAGATTGAAGAGGCTATTCTGATGCACCCTGATAAAGTGGCCTGCATCATCATTGAACCTATTCAGGCAGAAGGTGGCGACAATCATTTCAGAGATGAATTCCTGCTGGGATTAAGAAGAATCTGTGATGATAATGAAATCTTACTTATTTTTGATGAAGTTCAGACAGGGATTGCTATTACAGGGAAAATGTGGGCATTCCAACACTTTACAGCAAAACCGGATATTATTTCTTTCGGGAAAAAAGCTCAGGTTTGCGGAGTTTTGGCCAACAAAGAGAAATTTGACGAAGTACCGAACAACGTTTTCAGAGAAAGTTCAAGAATCAACTCTACATTCGGAGGTAACTTTATCGACATGCTTCGTTTCCAGTTGGTGATGGAAGTCATCGAAAAAGAAAACCTTGTTGAAAATGCAAGAGTAGTTGGTGATTTCTTATTAGAGAGCCTTAAAGCTTTAGCTGAAAAGTATCCTGAGAAAATTTCCAATGCAAGAGGAAGAGGGCTGATGTGTGCCATCGACCTTCCAACCGCTGCACAGAGAAACCTGTTGATGAATGAGCTTTTCAACGATGGGTTGATCATTCTTCCATGTGGAGATCAGTCTTTACGTTTCAGACCTCATTTGAATGTGACTAAAGAGGAAATTCAGCTTGCTTTAGACAAGATTGAAAACAATATTAATAAGATTTAAAAACAAAGATTTGTAATTATCAAAAAAACATTGTATATTTAGATATTCAAACATTTAGAGTATGGAAAGAAGCACGAGAGTATCGGTATATGAAAGTGACAAACCTTCAGAAATTCAGTTGGTTAAGTCTAAATTGGATGATGCGCAAATTACAAATACAGTTGAAAACAACTATCTTACATTCACCACAACACCTACAGCTACTTCGCTGAAAGTAATGGTAGATTTGCAAGATGAGAAGAAAGCCTTTGAAATTATTGATGCTTATCTTCAACAAAGTGAAAATCAATAAACAATTTCATAATTTTAAATTTTACTACTTCGAACCGAAAATTAATTTTAATTAGTTTTCGGTTTTTTAATTAAACCAATCTTTAAATTATTAAAAAATTAAATGTTTAAAAGATGACTTGAAGAACTATTATTTTATATCAGAACCAGAAGTTGGTATTGGCCAGATTTAAATTTGACGCAAAGTTTTAGTAACTCTATATTATATTTTTAAGGAAGCAAAGAAGGAATCAATGAAATTGATTCTCATTAAGCGGGGCATAAGCATTCGCTTATTCAATGACGAAGTCGCAACCTTTGCTCACTTAAAATCTTAAGTTTTATAAATAAAAACTTTGCGTTAATAAAAAAACGGACTTCAGTTCAGATAATCCAAGATAAATAGTTCAGACATTTAACTTTTTAACTTTATGTTTTTTAATCAAAATTTACAACATGAATTCAGAGATCAAACTAAGAAAAGCGGAAATTGAAGACAGAGACATTATTTGGGGAATTATCCAGCAGTCTATTGAAAGAAGAAAACAGGATGGGAGTACGCAGTGGCAGAACGGCTATCCAAACCTAGGAACGGTAGAAAGCGATATTGCGAAAGGTTTCGGATATGTTCTGACAGTAGACGGAGATATTGCAGTATATGCAGCATTGATTCTGAATGACGAGCCGGCTTACAGCAAAATTGAAGGAGCATGGCTCAGCGACGGAGAATTTGTAGTGGTTCACAGGGTAGCCATTGACGAAAAATTTGCAGGTCAGGGAATGACGAAAAAACTTTTTGATCATATCGAAGACTTTGCCAGATCACATGATATTCAGAGTATTAAGGTAGATACCAACTACGATAATATTGCCATGCTGAAAATCCTTGAAAGCAAAGGATATTCCTATTGTGGAGAGGTTGTTCTGGCAGATGGCCTGAGAAAAGCATTTGAGAAGATTGTTATTTAAGCAAAAAGTTAAATCAACTTTCATTGAATTTTTAAAACGGCTTGTATTTATAAACTCTATCGGCTTTGTTCGTTTGGTTCTGAACTAATATTTACTTTTGTTCAAATTTTTATAGTATGCACCAAAGTATAGAAATTGATGAAAAAATTTTTCAGGATGCCGTAAAATTCTATGGCACCGTGTTTAGCTTGCCCCCTTTAGCATCAAAGATTTATTCCTACCTTCTTTTTGACTATGAGAAAGTAGGAATTACTTTTGACGAGTTTGTTGAAGTGCTTGCTGCGAGCAAAAGCTCTGTTTCTACCAGTATTTCTTTGCTATTGAACGCTCAGCTTATTGTAGATCACAACAAGATGGATGAGCGGAAACGGTATTTTTTTATCAATGACGAATACAAAAAAATTCGATTCGAAAAAATTGTCCAGAAAATGCAGGACGAACTAAGACTATTAGATGATTTAAACAATTTTAAAAAAAGTAAAGACGATGGATACAATGAAAGAATAGAACATTACAAAACACTCTTAAACAAAAACATAGAAAATATTCAGGAATCTCTTAATAAACTATAAAATGAATAATAAGCTAGTTATACTTTCCATTGCAGCGCTTTCACTCACAGCCTGCAAAAAAGAAGCTCCAAAACAGGATGGTGCCAAGCCATATCCTGTAGTTTCTGTGGAGTCAAAAAATATAGTAGGTTATCAGACGTTTCCGGCTACCATTCAGGGTAGAGTAAACAATGATGTACGTGCCAAAATACAGGGATATATCACCCAGGTATTGGTAGATGAAGGACAATATGTAACGAAAGGGCAGCCTTTGTTCCGCCTGGAAACCAATATTCTGAGCGAAAATGCTGCAGCTTCCAAAGCAGGGATTGCCGCATCGGAATCCAGTATTGCAGCAGCTCAGGCTTCTGTAAATGCAGCACAGGTTGAAGTCAACAAACTAAAACCTCTGGTTCAGAAAAACATTATCAGTAATGTACAGCTTCAGACGGCTCAGGCTAATCTTGCTCAGGCTCAGGCTCAGTTACAACAGGCGAATGCTGCCAAAAGACAGGCTGAAGCCAATTATAAAGGAGTAGAAGCTAATATCGAATATTCCATTATTCGTGCTCCTATTTCAGGGGTGATCGGAAGACTCCCTTTGAAAGTGGGAAGTTTGGTAGGACCATCTGATCAGACTCCTCTGACGACGATTTCCGATACTTCAGAGATCTTTGCCTACTTTGCAATGAATGAAAAAGAATACTTCAATTTCCTTGAAAAGGCACCAGGTGTTTCTATGCCTGAAAAGATTAAAAATCTTCCTATGGTGGAACTTCAGTTGGCCAACGGAAGCCTTTATCCTGAAAAAGGAAGAATTGAAGCGATTACCGGACAGATTGATCCTACAACAGGAACCATACAGTTCAGAGTCGCTTTCTCTAATGCTCAGAAACTGTTGAGTAATGGAAACAGTGGTACCATCAGATTCCCGCAACATTATGACAATGTGTTGGTAGTGCCTGAAAGTGCTACTTATGAACAACAAGGTATTGTGTATGTATACAAAATAGAAAAAGGAGATACTGCCAGAAATGTTGTAATCAATGTGCTTGACAGGATCGACAATCTGGCTCTTATCAAATCGGGAGTTAATAAAGGTGACAAAGTGATTGCAGCCGGTATCGGAGGCTTGAAACCGGGAACTGCGGTGAAGCCGAAACCAATCAAAATGGATAGTCTTGTTGAATCAATAAAACCGAAATTCTAATGATAAAAAACTTTATTAACAGACCGGTTTTATCCACCGTAATCTCAATTCTGATTGTGATTCTCGGTGTGCTGGGACTGATCTCGTTACCGGTTACACAGTATCCGGACATTGCACCGCCCACAGTAAGTGTTTCTGCAAACTATACAGGAGCCAATGCTGAGACGGTGATGAAAAGTGTAGTAGTACCTTTGGAAGAACAGATCAACGGGGTAGAAGGAATGGATTATATCACTTCCAGTGCCGGGAATGACGGTTCTGCCCAGATCCAGGTTTTCTTCAAACAGGGAATAGACCCGGATATTGCTGCGGTAAACGTACAGAACCGTGTGGCAAGAGCAACACCTCTTTTACCATCTGAAGTAACGCGTTCAGGAGTTGTAACCCAGAAGCAGCAGACCAGTGCCCTGATGTATATGTCATTCTATTCTGAAAATAAAGATCTGGATGATGTATATCTTCAAAACTTTTTGAATATCAATATTATTCCTAACCTGAAAAGGGTAAATGGTGTAGGAGATGCCAACGTTTTCGGGGGTAAAAACTACTCCATGAGAATCTGGCTGGATCCGGCAAAAATGGCGGCCTATAGTGTAACTCCTACAGATGTTACCAATGCAATTAATGAGCAGAGTAGAGAAGCCGCAGCAGGTTCTATTGGTCAGAACAGTGGAAGTTCTTTTGAATATATCATCAAGTATGTAGGTAAATTCAACGATAAAGAACAGTATGATAATATCATCATCAAATCTCTTGCAAACGGACAGAACCTGATGCTGAAAGACGTCGCCAAAGTAGAACTAGCAGGTCAGTCTTATACAGGAATCGGGGAGAACGGAAACAGTCCTTCCATCAGTATGGGTATATTCCAGACACCAGGATCCAACGCACAGGAGATTATTAAAAATATCAAAACTTATCTGAAATCTGCAGAAAGTACTTTCCCTAAAGGAATTAAATATACTTTCAACTTTGATACCAACGAATTCCTTGATGCTTCCATTGAAAAAGTGGTTCACACACTGATTGAAGCATTTATTCTGGTATTTATTGTAGTGTATATTTTCCTTCAGGATTTCAGATCTACCCTGATTCCGGCCATTGCGGTTCCGGTATCTATTGTAGGAGCGTTCTTCTTCCTGAATCTCTTCGGATATTCATTAAACCTGTTAACCCTTTTCGCATTGGTACTGGCCATCGGTATTGTGGTGGATGACGCCATTGTAGTCGTCGAGGCAGTGCATGCCAAGATGGAGCACGGTATTTCGGATGCTAAAAAAGCGACCGTGGAAGCGATGGATGAGATTACAGGGGCTATTATTTCTATTACATTGGTAATGGCAGCGGTATTTATCCCGGTAACATTCATTACAGGTCCTACAGGGGTATTCTACCAACAGTTTGGTATTACGCTGATCATTGCAATTATCATCTCAGCTATTAATGCATTAACGTTGAGTCCGGTTTTATGTTCATTATTCCTGAAACCTCACGCAGAGCATCATGCAGAGTATAAGAATTTAAACTTACTGCAGAAATTTTTCTATAAGTTTAATATTGCTTTTAAAACCACCACTGAGCGTTACGGAAGAGGATTTGTATTCCTGTTAAGACATAAATGGGTAACTCTTGTTATTTTCGCGGTGACAGGAGGGATCTTATTCTGGGCAAGCAGCAGCATGAAGAAAGGTTTCGTACCTACAGAAGACAGAGGGATAATCTTTACCGACGTACAGCTTCCACCGGGAGCTTCTATGGAAAGAACTTACAACGTATTGAAAACCCTTCAGGCGAAAGCATTGAAAGTTCCGGGTGTACAGAATGTAACCATTTCTACAGGTAGAGGATTCTTATCAGGAAACGGAAGTAACAACGGTCTTGCCTTTGTGAAACTGAAGCCATTCGAAGAAAGAAAAAAAGACGGTCAGACTTCTGAAGATATTACCAAAAAACTATTCGGGATTGTAGGATCTGTTCCTGATGCCAAAGTGGTATTCTTTCAACCGCCAAGTGTACCAGGGTTTGGTAACAGTGCCGGTTTTGAGATGGTATTGCTGGATAAGTCAGGAGGTGAGTATGCAGATTTAGATGCTAAAACCAATGAATTCATCGGTAAACTGATGCAGAGACCGGAAATTCAGTTTGCACAGACTTCATTCAATACAAAATACCCTCAGTATCAGATGGAAATCAATGTTCCTCTGAGCAAGCAGCTTGGAGTATCTGTCAATGATATACTTGCTACCATGCAGGGATATATTGGAGGGATTTATACAGCCGACTTTACCAAATACGGAAAACAATTCAGAGTAATGGTTCAGGCACTTCCTGAAAACAGAAAGAACATTGAAAATCTGAACGAACTTTATGTAAGAACCGGTTCAGGAATCATGTCTCCTATTTCTCAGTTTGTAACCTTAAAAAAGGCATACGGACCACAATCTGTAAGCCGTTATAACCTGTTTACTTCGGTGAAGGTAACGGGGGCAAACTCTGATGGATACAGTTCAGGGGATGCTATTGCTGCTGTACAACAGGTTGCTGAAGAAACCCTGAATCAGAACTACGCAGTAGAATTTACCGGGTTGACAAGAGAAGAATTGAATTCAGGATCTCAGACACTTCTGATTTTCGGTCTGAGTTTGGTCTTCGTTTACTTCATCCTTTCTGCACAATATGAAAGTTATATCCTTCCGCTGGTCGTTGTTATTTCCCTTCCTCTTGGGGTAATGGGAGCTTATTTCGGACAGAAGATTATGGGCTTGGAAAATAACATTTATTTCCAGATTGCACTGATCATGCTTGTAGGATTATTGGCGAAAAACGCGATCCTTATTGTCGAATTTGCCGTCCAGAGAAGACATCACGGCGAAACGATTGTCATGTCTGCCATCAATGCAGCTAAAGCCAGAGTAAGACCAATTCTAATGACATCATTTGCCTTTATATTTGGTTTGTTACCATTAGTTCTGGCAAGCGGAATCGGTGCGGTAGGTAACAGATCTATTGCAACCGGAGCGGCTATCGGACTATTGATCGGAACTGTTTTAGGGCTTTTTGTAATCCCGGTACTGTATGTGATTTTTGAAACCCTACAGGAAAAGATCAAACCTATTAAGAAAGAAGAGATCAGCTTAGCAGAATAAAATTAAGGTTAAGAAATTGGGAGTTGGTAATGAGAATTCAATCTAAAAGCTAACTTCTAATTTCTAAACTCTAACTTCTAATTAACAACAATGAAGAGTTTATTAAACATTATAAAAGGAATTACTTTTTCAGTTTTCATACTCGGTGCTATTTCATCCTGTATGGCCAGAAAAGAGTATGAAAGACCGAAGAACGTTGTAGACGAAAAGCTTTTCCGTACTGATATGCTTCCTTCAGACAGTGCAAACATTGCCAATGTTTCATGGAAGGAGATCTTTACAGATCCTATACTTCAGGGACATATTTCAAAAGCTTTAGACAACAACCTGGACATTCGGATTGCTTTACAGAGCATCAATTCTGCTGAAGCTTACCTGAAGCAAAGTAAGGCAGCTTATCAGCCTACACTTTCTATTGGTCCCAACTATACTTTCCAGACCCAATCTATCAATACCCAGTTTGGGCAGATCATTGGAGAAAGACGGTATGTGAATCAGTTTGATATTACAGGAAGTCTTACCTGGGAAGCCGATATTTGGGGTAAATTGAGAGCACAGGAAAAAGCGCAGCTGGCCACTTATCTGGGAACTGTTGCAGCGCACAAGGCTGTAAAGAGCAGTCTGGTGGCTTCCATTGCTTCAGCTTATTATCAGCTATTGACTTTTGATGCTCAGAAAAAGATCATCACAGAAACCATTGCGGTACGTGAAAAAAATCTAGAGACGACGAGAGCTTTAAAAGCTTCCGGAACGCTTACTGAGGTAGCGGTGCAGCAAAGCGAAGCCCTTGTTTTCAATGCAAAATCTTTATTGATCGATATTGATACACAGATTCAGCAGCTTGAGAATACAATGAGTCTTTTGATGGGTGAACCTTCACATGCCATTGAAAGATCGACACTGGAAGGACAGAGAATTCCGATTGATCTGAAACTTGGGTATCCAACGCAATTATTGGCCAACCGTCCCGATGTCATGAGAGCAGAATACAATTTGATGAATGCTTTTGAACTGACCAATTCAGCGAAAGCACAATTCTACCCGACATTAAAATTGACGGGATCCGGAGGACTTCAGTCTGTAGATATTGATCACCTGTTCAGTGTGAATTCATTATTTGCAAACGTAGTGGCAGGGTTGGCACAGCCTATCTTAAACAAAAGAACGATTAAGACGAACTATGATGTAAGTCTTGCCAATCAGGAAACAGCTTATCTGAATTTCAGAAAGACAGTACTTACGGCAGGAAAAGAGGTTTCGGATGCGATCAGAGTTTTTTCTGTTCAGGATTCATTCATCGAATTAAAACAAAAAGAACTGAATGCTTACAAAAAATCAGTTGATTATTCTCAGGAATTGGTGAACTATGGTATGGCAAACTATCTTGAAGTGTTGAATGCAAGTGTGAATTCATTAAATGCAGAACTTAATATTTCCAATGCACAATACAGTAAAATGAAAGCGGCTGTTGAGCTTTATCAGGCTTTAGGCGGAGGCTGGAAATAGAATGTATTCTCGCAGTAAACAATAAAACGTGTGTCAGCAATGACACACGTTTTTTTATGGATGAAGGTTTTTAAGATCAGGCTAAACGGTTGCCAATATTTCCATAGCCTTTTTCTCTTTGTCTGATAAGTTTTTTAAAATATCTGATGCCTGTTCAATATACCGGATGTCCTGTGTCTGACTTACTTTTTCGAATAAATAGGAGACGGATGTCCAGAGCTCAGCAATTTCTGTAAATGCTTCATAGCCTGTTTTGAGTGGAGCAAATTTGAGCAGTTCATGGCTTTCTTTCAAAAAATCACAGTACAGATTTCTGAATAAAGCTCCTCCTGTTCCGGCTCTTTCCATCATCATGGCCGATAGCTTAAACTCACCTTCAATATCCTTACTTGTACGAAACCATTTGCCAATTTCAGTACTTGTTTTCAGGATTCCTTTGTAAGCGACATTCGTAATAGGTGGATTCAGATATTCGGCAGCGTTGCTTCTGATGGCAGTAGAAATCACTTTTTTCAGATCGTATTCCTGATCTGTTTTCTGTAAAATGTAATATAGGTTTTTAGAAGCCATAGGTCCTTTTTCAGCCCGTGCTTTTGCCAGACTTTTTAAAGATGTCTGTACCAGTCCGCCTTGCTGTCTGGTGTCTACCAGGAAAGCATTTTGATCATCATACCCGTAAATGGCGGCATAGTGTCCTGCAAAATGAAAGGGATTGGAGAAATATTCCAGATGGTAGCAATCCAGTTTCAATCCTACAGTTTGCCCGCTGTCAAGGAGATCTTTTACCTGAGCCCAGGCTTTTTGCGGAGAAGAAGTTTCTTTAACGGTGAGTTCAAGGTTTAAATTTCTGGCAATATTCTGAGTCAGTAAGTCGGGTTTTATACGTCCACCTATAAAGGGGGAGTCCATCGTTTTCATATTCCAGTAGATGAAACCCAGTCCTTCACCCAGCCCGAAAAGCATGGGTTCAGAAAGGTTAATTCCGATTTGCTGCAGTAACGTTCCTGTTGCTGTAGTTTCGCAATGCTGGCCGTCAAAGGGTTTTAGATTTTCTATTTTCATTTTATATTAATACCATTTGGGAAGAATGGGGATTATAACGTTTTCTACTGTAGAAAAATACATAAATATTCCAATATAGAGGAATTTGAGTCTGGATTTATTTAAGGTATGTTAAAATTGTTCAAAAGAAATAAAATCACTTGCATATATGTATTTAACTACGTAGTTTTATACTTTAATTTGAATCTTATGAAATTAGAAATTAAATCAATAGGCAATTCGTACTCAGAACAGGCAATAGATCTGATTCTTACGATTCAGCAGAAGGAGTTCAATATTCCCATTAGTGTAGATGATCAGCCGGATCTGATACAGATAGAACCTTTTTATCAGGAGAGAGGAGGAAACTTTTGGGGTGCTTTTATAGAAAGTGAGCTGGTAGGCTCTATTGCTTTGGTGAAATTTGACGAAAGGGCAGGGGCCATCAGAAAAATGTTCGTGAAAAAGGAATTCAGAGGAAAAGAACTGAATATCGCCCAGATTTTACTTGAAATTTTAATTTCTTTCTGCCGTGAAAATGGTATCGATGACCTATATTTAGGAACTATAACGGTATTGAAAGCAGCTCAGCGTTTCTATGAGAGGAATCATTTTACAAAGATTGAAAAAGAAAATCTTCCAACCCAATTCCCTTTAATGAGTGCTGACGATATTTTTTACCATTTTAAAACTGACTGAATATGAACGTGATCAACGAAGCAGGAATTCTTGCCATATCTACAAGGCTGCACCGGCTCAGTGAACAGTTGAGAAAAGATGGCGCTATGATCTATAAAGCTTTCGGAATCGATTTTGAACTGAAATGGTTTCCGGTTATTTTTACGATCTATCAGAAAAAGGTGGCCAGTGTTGTAGAGATTGCCAACGAGATCGGATATACCCATCCTTCCACAATAACTCTACTCAAAGAACTTGAAAAACTGGAACTGATCCAATGGGAAAAAGACAAACAGGATGAACGCAAGAGATTATTTATGCTGACGTCAAAAGGTCAGGAACTTATTGAAAAAATGAAACCGGTCTGGGAACTGATGTCTACCGTTCTGGGAGACATTGCTGACAATACAAATAATCTGCTTACTGCTATTGATGAAGCCGAAGAGAAGCTTGCCAGTCAGTCTTTTTATCAGAGGGCTTTACAGGTTAAGAATTCAAAATAATAGAGATCATTCATTAGATTACAAACGGGTCATCCTGAAAAGTGTGACCCGTTTGTAATATTGTACTTTATTGTAATTCAATTCTTGCATCAGATGCAGTCGTATAATATTTTAAAGTATGTGAAGTTCCTGCATAAGGATCTGTAAAGTTGATTTCGCTAAGAACTGGATTGAGAGTCCCAGGCTCATTGGTGAGACAAATCTCTCTGGTAGCCGCATTATACATGGTCATTGTTTGAAAACTGCTATATAGATCGGTCACTTTTCCAAGCGGAATCCATTGCGGATCAAAAGTTGGAATTGTTGAAACATCATCATAATCATCCATGAATTTTTGTTTCAGATAACCGGATTGAATCACCCTTTCTCCTGCAAATATTTCATATTTAAAATAATGAATTTTTGAATTCTCCGCTAAAGCAGTAATGTCGGTAGGGGAATAAATACTAAAATCATAAAGAATAGGAGAGCTTGGACAAGGATTGGAAAGCGAATGCTGTAAAACCATATCGCATGACTGATTATTGATAGTCTGATTGGGACCAATATTAAATGAAGGAATGGAAGTGGTCGTAAGATCCGGATAACCACTGATAGGAGTAAGTGAGGTAAAAGATTTTTGCATCTTTTCAGTAATAAAACTTACATAAGGAGTCAGTACCAAAGTATAATTTGTTTTATTAATATAACGCATCATTAATCCGTAATTCTCAGTGATACCTGCTTTATAAGGCGATTTATAGAAAAGAGTATTGGTTTTACTTAAACTTCTACTTCTGGCATTTCTGGATTGACTCTGATTTTCCAATTCTCTTTCTCCGCTGCAAGATAGGAGCATAAGAATTCCTGAAAAAAATAGAATTGTTTTTCTCATAATATCATATTTTGTTGATTAGTAATTACTAATATAATGATTAATTTTTATTTTAACGAATAATTTTCGTTTAAAGTGAATTTTTGTTATTAAAATATGCTGAATTTTGTGAATTTTATTGATTTTTTAAATTTTATCTTATTGAGTGCAATTTTTAAATATTTAAGTTTATAAAGAAACAACCCCGCCAAATATTGGCGGGGTTGTTGGATTCATTATTAAATGAGATTGTATTAGAATCTTAAAGTGGCTGCAACAGACCAAGTTCTTCCGAAACCTAAGAATCCTGTATTGCCATCAGCGACTCCCTGGTAAACTCTACCTGCATCCTGATAGGTTTTCCCTGCATCCGGACCACTAGTGATTTTATCAGTAGCATGAATATTAGAGCTTAATTCAGAAATATAATATTTGTTGAATAAGTTATATACGTTAGCTCTTAATGTTAGTGACTTCTTCTGATCAATCGTGAATTTGTAAGAAGCTCCTACATCAAATAACTGATAGCTCGGTAACTTCACAATTCCTTTTTCTCTTGCTGCTTCAGTAAGGAAGTTGATAGGGTTGAACTGTGCATACAGTTTGTCATAATATTCCCAGTTGGCATCAATACTGAATGCTTTCGTAATATTATAGTCAGCACCGATACTTGCCGTTGTCTGTGCTGCATCTCCTACCTTCAGGTCTTTGATATTGATCATTCCTGTTGCTCCGGAAACTTCCTGGTTGCTTTGAACGTCAATGATGTTGAAGTTTGCATTTCCTTTATACTTCCAGTTACCCAGTGATACCATACCTCTAAGTCTCAGGTTAGCAAATGGTCTTGCTTTAGTTTCCAATTCAATACCCTGGTGAAGCTGCCCAACATTCAGCGCATTGTAGAAATAAGCATTTCCTTGCTTCAATTGAGGGAAGTTGGCTACATCTGCCGCTCCTGCATTGAATGTTCTGGAAATAAATCGATCATCCCACTGTGTTCTGTAAGCGTTGATATTAACGTCGATATAACGGGATTTGAACCCATATCCTAATTCTATAGAGAAAATTCTTTCGTTCTTCGCATCGTTATAGATATTCTGGTTAGATGGGAATAATGCGTTGAATAAAGGCTGTCTCGAAATAACTCCTGTATTGAAAAACACATTGTGATGCTCATCAATATTATAGTTAGCTCCTCCTTTTACGATATAACCCGTTTTGTTATACCATTTGGTTTCCTGATTTTCCGGAGTATACAGCATATAATCTCTTCTCTTATAAGACTGCTGAGAAACCGATCCCTGAACAGAAGCACTTAGTTTTTCGTTGCTATATTCAATCATTCCGTAAGCTCCTGCCCATCTTACCAATCCTTCGTTGTAGATCGATACTTTCTGAGCGTTGCTTAGCTTCGTAAGAGGCTCTGGTTTTACAGTTTGGTTGATATAATATCCTTTAGGAGCATTAGTTGTATTTGGAACAAATAAAGCATCAGACCCTAACATATCAGTAACGATGTCATAAAGGGCTCCTTTATACGTTTTAAGATCAATACCTCCGTTAAAAGTCCAGTTATTTTTCTTGTAATTAAGATCTGCAATAGCCCCATACCAGTCGTGAGAGTTGATACTTTGCTTTCTTACAATTCCAGTCGTCCCGTTCAAAGTAGCTACATATTGTCCATTGTAGTCACCAGGAGATCCTGCTGGAGCATTAAAGGTTCCTTTCTGGAAAGTATTTCCATTATAGTCAGTCACCATGCCACCTCTGTTGTAGCGGTAGATCATATCCCAATTGATCGTACCGTCACCACCTGCGCCATAATTCATGAAATTCATGGTTTGTCCGCTGGCATTTTTAATAGAACCGTTAAGCCCGGTACCACCACCACCACGTCCCCAAGAACCATACACTACTGTAGATAGCTTCAAAGCATCGTTAATGTTCCAGTCCCAGTTTAATGAGGCAATAGGTTTATGATAGAAGTTAGGTGCCAGGTTGAACTGAGATCCGTTCAGCATCCCGGTTTGTGGATTGTATCTTCTTCCGTAAGTTTCAAATTGCTGTAAAGTAGCTACATTAGCTCCGGTTGCAGAAGATCTTCTGGTATCGTGTACCTGTGGTGCACCCGTTGCAATTAAATTGAACGCATGTTTTTCATTCGGCTTAAATCCGGTAGAGAAAAACCATGAATAGCCTTCTCCTTTTGTTCCGTTGATATAACCATCACCTTGCCAACGGGAAAGCAGTACTGTTGTTGCCCACTTGTTCTTTAATCCAGAAGAGTACATCGCTGATAGTCTGGAATAGTTATCATTACCTACTTCTCCTTTTATCATTGCTTTTTGCTCAGAATCGGTAGCTTTGGTGGTAATGTTTATCGTTCCTCCAACAGAAGGAACAACAAATTTAGAGGCTCCCAGACCTCTCTGAATCTGAATAGAGCTGGCAATATCCGCCAATCCAGTCCAGTTAGACCAATACACGGTACCTCCCTGCATATCATTTACGGGCTGCCCGTTGATGATCACTGCAATGTTGGCCCCATCAAAACCTCTCATGTTAATTCTACTGTCTCCAAATCCGCCACCTACTTTGGTAACGTACACAGATGGGGTAGACTTCATAATTTCAGGGAATTCTCTGTTTCCCAGTTTTTCCTGGATTTCTGCCGATTTAATGGTAGAAACGGCAACAGGAGTTTTTCTTTCTTTGGCTGTTTGGGAAAGGTTTCTACCTACCAACATCACCTCGTCAATGGATTTAGATTTTTCCAGCGAATCCTTCGTACTCTGCCCGTAATATAGGGCGGCCGTAGGCAATACAAGCGCTATAATTAGACGCTTTTTAAAAATAATGCTCATGAAATAAACTAGCGTGTTTGAGTTTGAGGCTGCAAAGATGAAAATTTATTTTTGAATAGAGTATTAAATCTTCATGACGTGATTTTGTAATTCCTTTACCCAAGCCTTTTTACAGCCCATTTTTACAGCCTTATTAATTTTATGTAATATTTTAATTTATAATCTGTTATAGGAGTGAAATAGAATAAAATAAATGGATATATGGAATACGGATAATTATTTTCTGACATGATATAGATCAGTCATTCCGCTTTTATTTGTTTTTGATTATAAACATTATTCATGCGTAAAATTTGAGAAGTTTATAATCAATCAGAACTTTTTGTAAATGTAAATTCCTATTTTGATACGGCAATATTTAATCAATCTCAATAATTCTTTTTAAGCGAGTATATATTTATGAAGCTTCTTCATTTCACTTCGTTATGTTCAGAATGACAGCGCTTTAATAATAAGATGTTAGATCAGTGCAAAACGGTATCTAATTACCAAAGATAATTTTAAAAAAAAGATTCTACAAAAATTTGCAAATATCATTAAAATACTTACTTTTGTACCGCTTCAAAAAGGGGGGATTGGCGCAGTTGGCTAGCGCGTTTGACTGGCAGTCAAAAGGTCACGGGTTCGAATCCCGTATTCTCCACAATATATAAAAGAACTGTAATGTTTTGAATTACAGTTCTTTTTTTATGACCTTAATGTATGTAATCGCAAAGGAAGATGATTCAAATGTTTTATTTTAGGAAGCTAAGAAGTGCGACTTTGTCGCTGAATAAGCTTAGTGGAAATACATTCGCTTAGAAAGAATCAATGAAATTGATTCCATCCTTTGCTCCCTTGAAAATATGAGATAAGAGGCTAAAAACTTTGCGTGAAATTAAATTCCATAAATAATTCCCCCAAGCTTTTGAGACTGATCTAAGAAAGATTATTTGAGCGTATTATTTTAGAGAATTAGAAGACCCGAAACTTTTTGTACATTTAGGCTGAATAAAAAACCTAAAAAAGAACTGTAAACCTTCTTTTTAGAAAACTATAACCTGAATATGAAATTAAATATTCTCAATTCATTAGCTGTTTTTAAAAACGGCCTTATTTCAAATAAGTTATTGGGGGCTTTTCTTATGATAACTTTTTTCTTTGCTACTAATCCGGTGTCGGCGATGTCTTCAGACTTTACGGTCAAAGAAGTAAAATTTGTTAGTGAAGGAGTTTCGCTTGCGGGAACAATTTTTAAACCTGACCATGCTTTTGCGGCTGTTGTCATTGTTCATGGTTCCGGACAGGAAAAGAGAATGACAGAATTTGCAACCCTTTTGGTAAAAAACGGGATTGCTGTTTTGACGTATGATAAAAGAGGAGTGGGAGAGTCCGGGGGTACTTATGCAGGACCGGAAGTAGGAACTAATAATGTTGATTCTTTAAATCTCAACCTTTTGTCATCAGATGCGAGTGCTGCAGTGAATTTATTATCTAAAAATTTGGTAGGTAATAAGATTCCAATCGGGTTGATTGGTGGGAGTCAGGCAGGCTGGATCATCCCTTTAGCTGCCAGAAAAAATAGGAATGTTAAATTTATGACCATATTCAGTGGGGCACTTATCACTGTAAAAAAACAGCTTCGGTTTCAATTTTATACCAATGGAAATTCAAAATTCTGGGATACCCATACAGAAGAAGATGCACGACAACATATCATGAATGATCCGGATAAATATGAGTTTGTAGATACAGATCCTTATAATGACCTTTCACAATTATCGATTCCCGGACTATGGATTTTTGGAGGTCAGGATATACAGGTTCCCGTTAATCTGTCTATTGAATATTTAAATACTTTAAAGGCTGCCAGGAAACCTTACGACTATAAACTGTATCCGAAATTAGGACATAATACCGCTTTCTCAAGCTCTGATGAACCTGTCAGGTATGCTATCGAATGGATGAAGAATATAAAGTTAACCAAATAAGAAACTTTTGTTGTGAGTGTCCCGGCTTTCCTTATATATAATAGGAATCTAAAAACGAATACCAATTCAAACTAGAAATCTTTGTAAAAGGATCTATAAATGAATTTGATTATGCCTCGATTATTGAAGTTGTTTGGGTTTCTTTTGCTGGGCTGCCTGTTCAGCAATTTCATCAATACGCTTTTTTCTGGTTTCCGGACGTTTTGCCAATACAATCCATTGCAGGATGATCTTTTTTCCGGATTTGCTAAGACTTAGAAAATACTCCTTTGCGCCTTGATGGAGCCTAAATGCTTCTTCCAGATCTTCCGGAATGATCAGTTCTTCAACACTGTCTAATATCGTCCATGAACCATTTTGTTGAGCTATTTTAATGGTGTCATACCCGGCTGGCATCATTAATTTATTATCTATAAGTTTCTTCACTTTTTCTTTATTGATTTTCGACCAGGTACCGTTGGGCTTACGTCTGCTGAACAACTGTACAAATGAATATTCATCAACTGTTTTTCTTGTGCTGTCAATCCATCCGAAACAAAGGGCTTCATCTACCAATTCACTCCAATGGACGGTAGGCAAATCAGATTTTATAGTGTTGCAGACAAGCCATACGGATTGTTCTGTCTGATGATTTTGCTCCAGCCATTGCCTCCATTCCGTTTTTGTGTTCAGATGTATAGTCTGTCTTTCCATTTCAATCTGTATTAATTATTAAGTTCAACTTATAATGTAAAATTAAGAAAGGTTCATGACAACTACCTGTCAGTAGGATAAAAAGTAAGTATAGAATATTCATTTAACAGAACTTTTTTTATATTTGATAAAAAAGCAATGAGTTTACATTTACTTGAAAAAGCAATTTCTATTGCCACACAAGCGCACGCAGGCCAAACGGACAAATCAGGGAAACCTTATATTTTACACGTATTAAGAGTAATGATGAAAGGTAAAACAGAAGACGAAATGATCTGTGGCATATTACATGATCTGGTAGAAGACACCGATTGGTCTTTTGAAAAACTGAAAGAAGAAGGATTTCCGGAAACTGTCATCAACGCTCTAGAGCTGGTTACAAGAAAAAATAATGAGCGCTATTCTGATTTCATTGAAAGAATTGCCGGGAATGATTTGGCGATCAGAGTAAAATTAAATGATCTTGAAGATAATATGGATGTTCGCCGATTAAATAAAGTGCTGGAGAAAGATGCCGAAAGACTTTCCAAATATATCAAAGCTTATAATTATTTAAAAAGTATACCTTCCAATCCATAAAAGCATCCCTTAGCTGGGCGAATTGTATTCCTTCAGGTTTCTGTTTGTAGTTTTATGGTGACTCTTACGATTTCCTTTCCTTATAATTTTGCAGGTAAAAATAATAACAGTCGCAATATACATTACGACTGTTATTGATGAAATCAGATTTTTATTATAAACTTCTGGATCTGGCTACTCCCAGAAGATAGATAAGATGCGAATACATACTTCTTTTTACAGATTCTACCTTTATTTCCCCTGTAGATTGGTTGATCGTGGTTATTATATCAGCATTGCACTGTCCGCCAATGTCACCAACTCCTAAATAATTGGCGGCATTCGGATTCAGATAAGTAATTCTTGGATAATCAGGGGCTTTCTGATCAGCAGTGGGCTGAACACCATTAATGTACCCTTTATTGTCCACATACCGGGCCCTCCACGTCCCTAGGAATCTTCCGTTTGAGGTATCAAGGTTTTGGCCTACTATAATTTTAGTATCTACAGGATTGACGAATCCAAGGCATGAAGTATAATGATTTAACGTGACTGTACAGGAAGAAGCATTGTCAGAAGGTGAAAAGCATTTTCCTTCATATATTGTAAGTCTTTGCTCAGCAGAGGTTGTTGAATTATTTAATAAAGCTTTCGGAGAAAAAATTTCTTCAGGGGAGATCAATGATAGGACTCCTTGAGAGTCGGCTGCAACAATTTGATTTTCAGCATTTGAAAGTCCTCTTACCCTTACCAGGCCATTTACATCTAAAGTTTGAGTAGGATTATTTGTGTTTATTCCTACCTGGGCGCTTAAACTACCACACACTACCAGTACGGACAAAAAGAATGTCTTTGTTTTCATGTTAAAATTTGAATAGGTTTATTTTTTCACTAATGTAAGAAATATTATATGAAAATAAATAAAAAATTATTTTAAATGATTTATTAAGGAAATTTTAAAATTAAAATGAATTAATCAAGGTAAATTTTAAATTATATGCATTTAAGGATAACTCAAAAGTTCTATAGCTTAAATTTGTTTGAAAAATATTTGTATTTTAGCCGAAATATGTTGGTTTTTAATAAACATATTGGCGAGTAATTAAAATTCAGATAATTTGAATAAAAAATTAGTAGATTTGCACGGAACAAAAAATAATACATATTAAATAGTACGCTCTGCAGCCTATCTTTAAGGTACGAAACGTTGCGGAGAATAACAGAAAATTTTAGGATATAAACTACTGAAACTATGAAGAAACTTTTTTTACTTTTTTTAACGGCATTTTTATTTATCGGCTGCAGCTCAAATGATGATACTATTTATGATTATGTAGGAACATGGTCTGGTAGTTATGAAGGGAGTGATAAGGGAGTCTGGAACTTCGTGGTAGATACCAATGGTAAAGTCGTAGGAACCATGCATTCCGATACTAATAATGAAAACTATAGTATTTCCGGAAATTTAAGTGAAACAGGAGATCTTAATGCAAAAGTAGGCTTTCCTTCTTCAGGAGGTGATTTCAGAGGAACACTGAGCACCGATAAAAAAGGAAACGGAACATGGTCCAATTCTCTTCCCACTCCTGCAAAATCAGGAACCTGGAAAGGAACAAAGAAATAAAATGAAAGTCTGCATACTGAATGCAGACTTTTTTATTTATCCAAGAAATCCCATTTGAATTATTTCGTGATTTTCATTCATCAATACTAAAAAATAGAGCAGGAGATCATCTTCTGAAAAATGCTTTTCAATACGGACTTCTTGCAGATCCTTAACAATAGTTTCCTCTGCATATTCTGTCGTATAATTTTCAGAATCGAGTTTTATCGTTATCATAACTGCCTTGTCCGCCTTATTTTCTTTATCCAGAGATAAGGCTTGTCCCTGAATTTTAATAGCATCAGCTATATTTTTCTTTTCGCCAAAACGGAATGCGGTAAGAAGCTTCTTTCCTGCTTCAGTTTTTAATCCGTTTTCAACACTTCGCTGACCTCTTTCGGAAACCATATCCAGATCCTTTATTTCAGTCATCAGCTTGGCAAACTTCTGGTAGAGGAGGGGATCACCGGCAGCTCTGATGTACGGATCCAGACTTTTTCTTATCACTTTTCCTATTTTAGAACAATGCCCGAATTCCGAACTGTTCTGCCTTACCTTCTCATAAGACGGATTTTTTTTAAAGGCCGCTTTATTGAACCCGCTTTTCTTCCGAACCACATTTTTCCCGTTCAGATTATAAAATACAAGGTCGCCCACAGCGCCTCTGATCTTGATTAGACTTTCATAGGTGGCCATATCATCGAAGTTGGCCTCAAATATACCAATAAATACTGAAAAACAAAACTTTAACATATATTTATAATATAGTTGTAGTATAGTTATATTATAATTAAAATATAAAATGTATATTTGTCAGGAATTACTTAATCAAGTATAAATCAGATGAATATGGGAACGGGATTATTTCAGAAAAAAATGAGAATAAAGCAGCTGGCTGTTGTACTGGTTGCTTCTGCTTTTGTGGCTTCCTGTGGTGCTTCCAAAAGTGCTTCTGCCAACAAGAAATCCGGATCCAAAACAGTATCCAGACCTGAAAATCTCAGAAAGCTGGATTCCAGATTTGATGGTAAAGTGGCAAGATCTATCAATGATGTCCTGAAAGATGCTGAAAAATACCTTGGTACCCCATATAAATTTGGCGGAAATACATCATCCGGCTTCGACTGTTCCGGATTTACCGTAAAGGTTTTTGAAGAAAATAATTTTAACCTTCCAAGACGGTCTTCTGATCAGGCTGAAGCAGGAAAAAATATTGACATCAGCGATGTAAAACCCGGAGATCTTCTGTTTTTTGCTACAGCGGGCGGAAGCAGAGTATCCCATGTAGGGATTGTTCATGATGTTGGACCTGACGGGGAAGTGAAATTTATTCATGCCTCGACTTCCAAAGGTGTTATTATCTCCTCTCTGAATGAGAAATACTGGAACAAAGCATACCTTCACGCCCAAAGAGTTTTATAAGAAATCTTTGCAATAATCCATGAAGAACAGAACCTTTGCCTTCATCAGGACAGATAAAAAGCTGATTAAACTTTTCTTTAAAGAAATAACGATCATTAAAGGCCTTGGGAATTATGTAGAAGTACATACCATACACCAGAAAAAATACATTTATTACAAAAGCCTCAAAGATCTTATCGAAAGCCTGCCGGAAGAATTCATGCGGGTCCATCATTCCTATATTGTCAACCTTACCAATATTGATTCTTTTGAAGATAATCAGCTGGTATATGGTGATTTGAAAATTACAGTGGCTAAAAGCTATAAAGAATGTCTTACTAATGCTCTCAGCCAGATGATGCTCTAAAAATAGTCTGCATCAGTAAAAAGTCCATCCACATCAGATTTTGACTGATGTATATAAAAAAGTTTTTATTCATTTTCCATTCTCCTAGCTTTATAAAAAGATTAAGCTATGAATAAGAACAACGCTCTGAAATATGTCCAATCCAACAATCTTATCGGAATAAAGGCCGGATCAGAAAGACCTGATTTCCTGGAAATATGGATGGTTACAGTCCGTGACAGAATTTTTGCACGATCCTGGGGAATGGCGGAAAGAAGCTGGTACAATACCTTTTTGAAAGATCCGACAGGCAAGATTAAGTGTGGTAACCACATTTATACCATAAAAGCAATAATTCCAGACGATATAGATCAGCTTACTGAAGAAATCAATCAGGCATATCTGGCGAAATATAATTCTGAACACAATCGTCAATATGCAATAGGAATCATTAAAGATAAACATGTTGAGAAAACAATGGAATTTATTCTTAGAGAAGAAGAATAAATAGAAAGAAAGTTGTTTCATAATTTCACCTGTTTTATTCAATAGGGACAAGCTTTAGCCCGTTCGATATAATAAAATCTATTCCATTGGCTGCAGCCAAAACTTGTTAAAAGAGGGTGTCTCAAAAGTGAGACACCCTCTTTCATTCACAATACAATTTCTATAGATGTATTGATTAGATATGTTCACAAACTGATGTTGCGAGTTCACTTTCTTCATTTTCTTCATCCGTTACAACAGGTTTCGGAAACGAAAAGAAGCTTAGAATAAAGGTGACTATAAGAAGCAGAACACTCACTGAAAGAACATGCTGCACTCCATAATAAGAGCTTACAATTCCTCCAAGAAATGCACCTAATGAAATACCAATGTTGAAAGATGATGTCAGGAGGCTGTTAACAAATTCCAGGGCATGATGAGGAATATTTTGTGTAGTTCTGATATTTGAAACTAAAAAGCCTCCGGTATGAATCATCCCCCAAAAAGAAACAATGATAACCATAGGGACAAAAACTCCGCCAAGGAAGTAAGCCAGAATCTGTACTGAAATGAGAAGGAGTAAAAATAATCTTGTTGTGATTTTCACATTGCGGTTTAAAGCGATTCCCATCAGCCAGTTGCCAAGAGTTCCCATTCCCCCGAAAAGCAACAACATGATACTGATCTGAGCGCCATTCATTCGGGTGATTTCTTCAAGATAAGCAGTAAGATAGGTATAGCTGGAGAACATCGCAGCCAATGTACCAATAGTTGAAATCAGATTGATCCACAAAAGAGGATTTTTTAAAATCGTTAGCTGATTCTGTTCGTGTTTTTCCTTTTCTGCAGGCATCGAAGGAATAAAGAACAATAATCCAATAAATGCGATTAAACTGATAGCACTGCTCAGGAGAAAGGAAGCCTTCCAGTTATGAAAGAGATCAGCTGCATAAGTCGTCATGGGAATACCGAGAACGGTAGCAAGACTAAGTCCGAGCATTACCGTAGAGACTCCCTTTGCACCCTTTTCTTTAAATGCAATAGCAATGGAGATGTTCCAGAACAGTGGATGTAGGATGGCCGGTAATACACGGGCAATCATCAGCATCGTAAAGTTGGTGGAAAAAGCAGAGATAAGATTGGAAAGTACAAAGATGCTCATCACAAGACATAAAAGAAACTTTCGGTTTATTTTACTGGTGAAAGAAGTGATAAAAGGGGAGGAAACGGCAACGGTGATAGCAAACGCACTCAATAACCATCCTGCTGTATCAATAGATACTCCGAATTGCCTGCTGATGGTAGGAAGAATACCCACAACCCCGAATTCGGTGGTGATAATGCCAAAAGCCCCGAGTGCCAGCACATAGATTGATCTTTTCATAAATTTTAATAATTTTACGTAGCAAATTTGAACAGAAAAATTGTAAAAAATCAGTACATTTTAATGATAAATAAGTATTTTTACCACATGAAAAGAGAGAATATAGATCAATTGGTAAAAGTTGAATATCATGAAACAGAAAGCTGTCCTTTAAAAAGCAGCCAGTTCTCCTTTTTTCAGATCGTCTATGTTATTTCAGGAAAAGGGTCTTTTACAATCAACGACAATATTGCTTCTTATAGCAAAGGAAGTCTGACTCTGCTGACTCCTAATGATCAGCATTATCTGGAAGTTGAAGAAAAAACAGAACTCCTGCTCGTTAAGTTCAGCGAGCAATACGTAAAGGATTATAAGTGGAATAATATTAATTCAATCGGATGTCTGCTTTATGGAGCTTCTTATCTTTCCGGCTGTATTTTACAGAATAAACCTGACATCGTTTTGGTAGAATCTATTGTAACCTCCCTACTTCATGGGCTCCATCATCCCGATATTTACCAGGAAGAACTGACTTTGCATTATGTGAATGCTTTGATTGTAATTGCCGCGAGAAATATTTCAAAGATGCGGGCAGAACACCTGGGTTCCAATACAGATAAAAGAATATTGGATATTATGAATTATATCCAGGGAAATATCCATGATCCTGCGTTGCTTAAAGTTTCTGTGATTGCCCATAAATTTGGTCTTTCTGAAACATATCTCGGCACTTACTTCAAAAATCAGTGTGGAGAAACCATTACCCATTATATTCTGAACTATAAATTGAGGCTTATTGAACACCGCCTTCTTTTCAGTGATACGAGGATCAATGAAATTGTTACCGAGTTTGGTTTTTCAGATGAAAGCCATCTCAATAAATTCTTTAAGAAGCAGCATAAAATGAGTTTGACTGAATTTAAAAGAACGAAGATGAATGTTAAATTTATGGTTTAGATAAAATTTTTAAATATTTGTTTTATAGTGTATTAAATGGTTTTAATTTAATAGAAACGGGCTTTAGCCCGTTTAATAAAAAAATCAAACCATCAATTGGCTTTAGCCAAAACTTACAGATGTCGTGGTAAAACCACCCCGTCAAAAATTCAAAGAATTTTTGCCACCCATCCGGAGGAGGAGAATCCTCGCTCTTTCAATTGAAAATGGGACGTATTGCCTCTGCTTTTGTCATTGTATAAATAATTGAAATTTTACCCGAACCAAACATTGCAATAGGGTTGCATTTCAATAGTTCTGAAATTTGCAGCAAACAAATTAATCATGGCAGATTTTATCAGATTCTTTATTCCTATTTACTTTATTTTATTCTTTGCAGTCTCATTTTTAGGAATCAGTATAGCGGTTGGCAAGAAAATCGGCAAAAACCCCAATGTATTACCGAAAGATGACTCTGCTTATGCATTGATCGGCTGGTACTTCAAGCTGATTTTAGCGGCTCTTTTTATATACACCCTATTGCTCCTATTATTTCCGGAAACCATAGAAAATGCCTTTAAAATCCCGGTTTGGGAAGCCGAATTGTTTCAATACGCAGGAATAATCATGATGGTTCTTGCGTTTATTTGGGTCGTAATGGCTCAATTTCAAATGAAAGATTCCTGGCGAATCGGGATTGATGATCAGATGAAAACCGAACTTGTTACCAATGGATTGTTTCAGTTTTCAAGAAATCCGGTATTCTTGGGAATGACGGCAAGTTTAATAGGATTTCTCTTAGCTTTTCCTACTGTTATTGCATTCTTTTTTTCACTCATTGGAAGTATTTTAATGCAGATTCAGATCCGTCTTGAAGAGGAACATCTGATCAAACAGCATGGACAAATCTATCTGGCTTACAAAAAGAAGGTGGGACGTATGCTGAGCCTTTATTAAAAGCATAACGTTAAAAATCGTTTTGCTGAACTTTTTTGTATCTTTGGCGGGTATAATTTTTCAAACTAATTTAAATAAGAAACATGTCGTTACAACAAACTATTGAAAACATTTGGGATAATAGAGAACTATTACAAAATGAAGACAGCCAGAAAGCGATCAGAGAAGTAGTATCTTTATTAGATTCAGGAGAACTTCGTGTAGCTGAACCTACAGAAAACGGATGGCAGGTAAATGAATGGGTAAAGAAAGCAGTCGTAATGTATTTCCCGATCCAAAAGATGGAAACTATTGAAGTAGGTCCGTTTGAATTTCATGACAAAATTCCTTTAAAGAAAAATTATGCAGCAAAAGGAGTAAGAGTTGTACCTCACGCTATTGCAAGAGAAGGATCTTTCGTAGCTTCAGGAGTAATCATGATGCCTTCTTATGTAAATATTGGTGCTTATGTAGATTCAGGAACAATGGTTGACACATGGGCTACAGTAGGAAGCTGTGCACAGATCGGTAAAAACGTTCACCTGAGTGGTGGTGTAGGAATCGGTGGAGTATTGGAGCCGTTACAGGCAGCACCGGTGATCATTGAAGATGACTGTTTCATCGGTTCAAGATGTATTGTTGTAGAAGGAGTTCACGTAGAAAAAGAAGCCGTATTGGGTGCAAACGTAGTACTGACCGCTTCTACAAAAATTATTGATGTGACAGGAGATACACCTATCGAAATCAAAGGAAGAGTACCGGCACGTTCAGTGGTAATTCCTGGAAGCTATACAAAACAGTATCCGGCTGGAGAGTACCAGGTTCCATGTGCATTGATCATTGGTCAGAGAAAAGAGTCTACAGACAAGAAAACATCTCTGAATGATGCATTGAGAGATAATAATGTAGCTGTTTAAGATTAAATTTTTAAGCTAATACCGCAATCTTGAAAGATAAATTTCTTAAAATACTTTTAAACCCTAAATATATATTTGGGGTTTATCTTATTATATCAGTTGTTACTGCGATTTCCAAATACATGAGAGGAGATTATGCGATCAATAATTATCTGATTTTTAAAAACGTATTCTTCAATACCATACATCAGAAAAATTTATTTATCCATTATCCTGATCTCTATTTTGATCTAAACCATTACGGCGTGTTTTTCAGTGCCCTGATTGCTCCGTTTGCAATGATGCCGGACTGGCTGGGGATCTCCCTTTGGAATATTGCCAATACTTTTATCTTCATTTACGGAGTCTATAAACTGCCGTTTTCAGATGCTAAAAAAGCGATTTTTGGACTGCTTTGTCTGCAGGAGTACATTACAGCAGCTTTAAGTCTGCAGTTTAATGTGGCATTGACAGGGCTTTTATTACTGTCCGCAGTATACATCTATGAAAGAAAAGAAGTAAAATCGGTAACGGCCATTTTAATAGGAATATTTGTAAAGATCTACGGAATTGTAGGGCTTACACAGTTTTTCTTCATTAAAAATAAGACCCGATTTATTCTTTCAGGAATTGGAATTGCCATTTTGTTTTTCGTACTTCCAATGGCGTATTCAAGTCCACAATTTGTGATCCAGTGCTATACAGACTGGTTTCAGTCTATTGTAGAGAAAAATAATGAAAATCAGGTACTTGGAAACATGCAGGATATTTCACTGATGGGCTTTGTAAGAAGAATTCTTGGGGATGCATCCATTTCCAATCTGGTATTTTTAGCATTCGGATTGCCATTGTTTGCTTTACCTTATGTAAGAATTAAGCAGTACAAACATTACGCTTTCCAACTGATGATTCTGGCATCGACATTACTGTTTTTAGTACTGTTTAGTTCAAGTTCAGAATCTCCAACATACATTATTGCGGTAGTAGGCGTTTTAATCTGGTTTTTCCTTCAGAAGGAAAGAACACCCCTTATCATCGGGCTCTTGATTTTTGTGATCATTTTCACATGTTTTTCAACCTCAGATTTATTCCCGAAATTTGTAAAAGAGAATTATATCATCAAATATTCATTAAAAGCAGTACCTTGTATTGTGATCTGGTTGAGAGTGACGTATGAGCTTTTGACGAAAGATTTTGATAAAAATTATAGCCTGAATTAGTCAATATGAAGAAAATTTCAATCGTTATTCCAGCCTATAACGAAGAAGGAAATGTGGCGATGATCCATCAGAAAATCAAAGAGGTTTTTGATGGATTGCACAACTATGACTTTGAAATCATATTTGTCAATGACGGCAGCCGTGACAATACCCAGCAGAAACTGGAAGAACTTTCCAATCAGTATGAGGAAGTAAAATTCATTGAGTTTTCAAGAAACTTCGGACATCAGCCTGCTGTAAAAGCAGGAATGGATAATGCCCACGGAAATGCAGTGATCTCTATGGATGGGGACCTTCAGCATCCACCGGAACTGATCCCGGAACTGATCAGAAAATGGGAAGAAGGATATGATGTGGTTTTTACTTTCAGAACCTATCCTAAAGAGATTTCCCTTTTTAAAAGAAAAACCTCAGACTTATTTTACAAACTTCTCTCGAGCTTATCTGACGTTAATTTAACAAAAGGGGGCGGCTCAGATTTCAGATTATTGGATGCAAGAGCTGTAGAAGTAATGCGAAACTTTAATGAAGATGATCTATTCCTCAGAGGATTGACGAGTTGGATGGGCTTCAGGCAAATAGGAATCGACTTTACTGCAGCAGAAAGACTTTCAGGGAAAAGCAGCTATAACCTTAAAAAGATGTTTACTTTCGCTTTTACGGGAATTACGGCTTTCAGTGTAAAACCGCTTTATCTGGCAGCTTATCTGGGCTTTTTATTCTCAGCACTTTCAGTGATTGGGTACGGAGCGTATGTCATTCATTCATTTATTGCAAAAACAGAGATTTCCGGTTGGGCCTCATTGATCATGACTATTGTTTTCTTTGGAGGACTTCAGCTGATTATTTTGGGAATCATGGGGATTTATTTAGGAAAAATATTTAAACAGGTGAAAGACAGACCTAATTATATTATTAAAAACAAAAATTTTTAGAATGGTTTTATTGAGTTTTGACATTGAAGAATTTGATATGCCATTAGAATATAAGGGTGCAATTCCCTTTGAAAAGCAAATTTCAATTTCACAGACAGGATTAGAAAGAATTTTAGACATCCTGAAAAAACATAATGCCAAAGCTACCTTTTTCTCAACGGTAGTTTTTGCTGAAAACAGTAAGCATCTTATTGAGAGATTGCTGAAAGAGGGGCATGAACTGGCTTCTCATACATGGTTTCATTCAGAATTTGAAGATAAACATCTGAAAGAATCAAGAGAAAAACTGGAAGAATTATTTTCCACAAAAGTAACCGGATTGAGAATGCCGAGAATGATGCCTGTAGATGAAAAAGAAGTGGAAAAGGCGGGGTATTTTTACAATTCCTCCATCAATCCTACCTTTTTACCGGGAAGATATAACAATTTAAAAGTATCCAGAACCTACTTCAAAGAAGGAAATGTAACACAGGTTCCGGCATCCGTATCGCCTAACTTTAGAATTCCTTTATTCTGGTTAAGCTTTCATAATTTTCCTTTGGGACTCTACAAAAAACTGGCTTCAGATACCTTAAAAAAAGATAAATATCTCAATATTTACTTTCATCCGTGGGAGTTTGCAGAGATCAAGGATGAAGCTTTTAAACTTCCTGGCTTTACGGTAAAGAATTCGGGAAAAGATATGGTAGAAAGATTTGATTCATTTGTTGGCTGGCTGAAAGGTAAAGGTTACACATTTGGGACATTTCAGGAATTTCAAAAACAGATAGAACGATGAAGATTGCTTTTGATGCCAAACGTTTTTTCCATAATACGTCCGGTCTTGGGAATTATTCAAGAGACCTTGTCAGAATACTCTCCGAATACTTTCCGGACAATGAATACCTACTGCTCAATAAAAATAAATCTGAGCGGGGAAAAGATATTCTGGACCGCTCAAATGTAAAATTTATTCAGACTTCAAAAGGAAGTCTGTCCCGTCAGCTGAAGATGGGGAAGGACGCGCAGAAGGTAGGAGCCGATATTTTTCATGGTTTATCAGGAGAATTGCCCTTGAAATGGGATAAAACACCCATTAAGAAGATTGTCACTATTCACGATCTGATTTTTGTACGATACCCTCAGTATTACTCATTTTTTGACAGGAAGATCCATTTCTGGAAGTTTAAAAAAGCAGCTGACATGGCTGATAAGATTATTGCTATTTCAGAACAGACGAAAATAGATATTGTGGAATTTCTGAAAGTTCCCGAAACCAAAATTGAGGTCATTTATCAGGGCTGTCATAAAGCATTTAAAGAACAGCAGTCTCCGGAACTGATTCAGCAGACAAAAGAGAAATATCAGCTTCCTGAAAGATTTATTCTGAATGTAGGAACTATTGAAGAGCGTAAAAACCTCTTGAATGTGGTAAAGGCAATCAGTGGTACTGAAATTCCATTGGTGGTGGTAGGAAGAAAGACCAAATATTATCAGAAAATAGAGACCTTTCTGAAGAAAAACAAGATGGAAAAGCAGGTAAGGTTTCTGGAGGGTGTATCGATGGATGAACTGGCCGTGATCTATAAACTGGCAGATATATTTGTATATCCGAGCTTCTTTGAAGGCTTCGGAATTCCTGTTATTGAAGCCCTTTTTTCCAATACAGTAGTCGTGACCAGCAATACGAGCTGCCTGCCTGAAGCAGGAGGAAAAGACTCGGTATACATCAACCCGGATAATGACTTGGACATCCGTGCGAAAATCAAATTTTTATGGGATAATGAATCCGAAAGAAAACGCCGTGCAGAAAAGGGTTTTGAGTTTGTTCAGAAGTTCAATGACGAACCTATCGCCAAAGAACTGATGAATCTTTATCAAAAAATAATCTAAAAAAAACTTTGCATTTTAAAAATAAATCCTACATTTGCATCATAATTCAATACAATGAAACCAACTTTTTTAGCATTACATCATTATTATCATCATCTCTGTTAGGCGGAATTGATTGATATTTGTTTGTGCTAAAATCAAAAATATTTAAAAACCGTCTGAGTAAATAGACGGTTTTTTTGTTTCCTGAATTCTTCTTAGAAATCTCCAAACAGATCAGTTTTTATTTACTCGGACCTCAAAAAAGACGAAATGAGTAAACTAAAAATTGCGATCCAGAAAAGCGGCCGGCTTTACGAAGAATCCTTACAGCTCCTCAAAGACTGCGGAATCTTTGTCAACAACGGGAAAGATCAGCTTAAAGTATCCGTAGATAACTTTCCGATGGAGATCATGTACCTCCGGAATTCTGACATTCCACAATACCTTGAAGATGGCGTAGTGGATATTGCCATTGTAGGTGAAAATCTTCTGGTTGAAAAACAGAAGAATATCCAGATCGTTGAGAAGCTGGGCTTTTCAAAATGCCGTGTTTCTATCGCTGTTCCAAAAGAAATTGAAACTGATGATCCGGCTTATTTTCAAGGTAAAAAAATAGCCACTTCTTACCCTAATACCTTAAAAAACTTCTTAGAAAAGAAAGGCATCGCCTCTGATATTCACGTAATTTCAGGTTCTGTGGAGATTGCTCCCAATATCGGACTGGCAGATGGGATCTGTGATATTGTAAGCTCTGGAAGCACCTTATTCAAAAACGGTTTAAGAGAAACCGTGACCCTGCTGAAATCAGAAGCGGTACTAGCCCAAACCCCACAACTTTCCCCTGAAAAGGAAGCTATTCTCGAAAAATTCCTGTTCAGAATCAAAGCCGTTTTAAAGGCTAAAAATTCGAAATACATTCTGATGAACGTTCCTAATGACAAAATTCAAAAAGTTGCTGATGTTTTGCCGGTACTGAAGAGTCCCACAGTGATTCCATTGGCAGAAGAAGGCTGGAGCAGTATTCATTCCGTAATCGATCAGGAGCGCTTCTGGGAAGTGATTGATGAACTGAAAGAGAACGGAGCACAGGATATTTTAATCATTCCGATCGATAAAATGGTTATTTAAGACGGTTTTAAAGCACAAAATTACACTCATGCACTCGCTGAAAATCTTAGATTTTATTACGCCTTAAAAAATATAAGAATTAAAAACCTTGCGCTTTTGCACTATTAAAAAGTAGGTAAGCCGATATAGATTAACAACTTAAAAAGGAATTTAAGGATTCAAAAAAAGATTTTAAAATAATACAATGAAACTATACAAATATCCCGCACAAAACACCTGGAATAACCTCGTAAAACGTCCAGTTTTAGAACAAAAAGAAATATCCGGTATCATTACGGAAATATTTAATGAAGTAGAGAACGAAGGCGACAAGGCTTTGCTTGCATTCAATAAAAAGTTTGACCAAGCAGAAACAGAAAGTGTGGCGGTAACTGAAGCAGAGATTGAAAGCGCTGGAACCCAGATAAAGGACGAACTGAAACAAGCTATTCAGCAGGCAAAAGAAAATATAGAAAAGTTTCATGCCTCACAAAAGCAGGAAGTTGAAAAAATTGAAACCACAAAAGGAGTAGTCTGTTGGAGGGAAACCAGAGCCATAGAGAAGGTCGGAATCTATATTCCGGGGGGAACAGCACCTTTATTTTCAACAGTGCTGATGCTTGCTGTTCCTGCCAACCTGGCAGGATGTAAAGAAGTTGTTCTTTGTACGCCGCCGGATAAAGAGGGAAATATCAATCCTGCTATTTTATATACGGCGAAACTTTGTGGGGTTTCCAGAATTTTTAAAACGGGAGGAGCGCAGGCTGTTGCAGCGATGACATTGGGCACAGAAAGCGTTCCTAAAGTATCCAAGATTTTTGGACCCGGAAATCAGTTTGTAGTAGCTGCCAAAGAATATGCTCAGCGTTACGGAGTGGCCATCGATATGCCTGCAGGACCAAGTGAAGTTCTTGTTATTGCAGATGAGAAGGCTGTTCCTGAATTTTGCGCTGCTGACCTTCTTTCTCAGGCGGAACACGGAAGTGACAGTCAGGTGATGTTTATAACGACGGATATTAAAGTTTTTGATGAAACGATAGCTTCTGTTGAACAACAAATCAAAGACTTACCTAGAAATGAAATGGCAGGTTTAGCATTGAAAAACAGTTCTTTTATTCTGATCAATACCCTTGAAGAGGCAATGGATCTGAGTAATCTTTACGCACCCGAACACCTTATTCTGGCTATTGAAAATTTTGAAAAATATATTCCGGCAGTTCAGAATGCAGGCTCCGTTTTCCTTGGAAAATATTCCTGTGAAAGTGCAGGAGACTATGCAAGCGGAACCAATCACACACTGCCTACTAACGCCTATGCGAGGAATTACAGCGGAGTTTCTCTGGACAGTTTTGTAAAGAAAATTACGTTCCAGCATCTTTCAAAAGAAGGTCTTCAGAATTTAGGAAGAACCATAGAAATCATGGCAGAAGCAGAAGGACTGCTGGCCCACAAAAATGCAGTATCAATACGATTAAAATCTTTATAGCAGGAAAACGCTAGGACACAAAAATCTTTATTTATGAGAAAATTTTCATCGCCATGAATGCACGAATAAGATGAAAAAATTCGTGCATTCGTGGCCCAAAAATAAAAGAAAATCTTTGATTTTCCTACACCTTAAATACAACAAGATATATCATCTAAAGGAATATAAGCAAGTCTATTTTGAAGCATTTATACCATTAAAAAATAAAAATCAATAGTATGGACAATACAACCATCAATATCAAAAGTTTAGTAAGAGACAATATATTAAAACTAAAGCCTTACATCAGTTTCAGAGATCATAATGAATTTGATACTCCCACATTTCTGGACGCTAACGAAAGCCCGTTCGGAGAATACAACCGTTATCCTGATTCTACTCAGAAAACGCTTAAAAACAAATTGGC
The DNA here is from genome assembly GCA_001013295.1 of Chryseobacterium indologenes. Taxonomy (GTDB): domain Bacteria; phylum Bacteroidota; class Bacteroidia; order Flavobacteriales; family Weeksellaceae; genus Chryseobacterium; species Chryseobacterium indologenes_B. The sequence continues at coordinate 206,350 of LAZY01000078.1, forward strand.
AGGCCTAAAAAACCTTTCTCCACAACACATCGCCATAGGGAACGGCAGTGATGAACTGATTGATCTGATTATTAAAATATTTTGTGAGCCTAAGAAAGATGCTATTCTGATGATGAATCCTTCCTTTGCAATGTATGGTTTTTATGCTACGATCAATGAGAATAAGGTGGTACAGCTTAATTTAAATGAAAACTTTGAAATTGTTAAAGATGACTTTTTGAATATAATCAATGATGAACCCCTTAAAATATTCTTTTTATGCTCACCTAATAACCCAACAGGAAACAGTACGGAAGATATAGAATTTTATCTTCAGAATTTCAACGGGATTGTTGTGGTAGATGAAGCTTATATCGAATTTTCCAGGAAAAAATCAAGTCTTGAATTATTGGATCAATACCCGAATCTCATTGTGCTTCAGACCTTTTCAAAAGCGTGGGGGATTGCGGGAGCCAGAGTAGGAATGGCGTACGCTTCTGAGGAAATTATCAGATTGATTAATACCGTAAAAGCACCCTATAATGTCAATGTCCTGAGCCAGGAACTGATTCTTAATTGTCTGGATGAGGAGAACAGACTTGAAGAAAACATAAACAAAATTTTGACAGAAAGAGATTGGCTGCAAGGCCAGCTGGAAGGGATAGAATGTATTGATAAGGTTTTTCCAACCGATGCCAACTTCTTTTTGATCAGAATGAAAAATGTGGAAAAGGTATATGGGCAGATGTTGGAAGAGGAAATTTTAACCAGCAGAAGAGATCCTGCGATACCGGGGTGTATCAGAATCAATATCGGCAACCGTCAGGAAAATGAAAAATTAATCAACCTTTTAAAAAATAAATCTCTATGAAAAAAGTATTGTTCATTGATCGAGACGGAACATTAATTATTGAGCCGCCCACCGATTTTCAGGTCGATTCTCTGGAAAAACTGGAATTTTATCCCGGAGTATTCCAGAATCTTGCCAGAATAGCAAATGAACTGGATTATGAACTGGTAATGGTGACCAATCAGGACGGTTTGGGGACGAAAAGCTTTCCCTTTGAAGATTTCATCAAACCTCACGAAAAAATGTTGAAAGCTTTCGAAAATGAAGGTGTTGTTTTCAATGATATTTTAATCGATAAAAGTTTCGAAAGCGAAAATCTTCCGACACGGAAACCAGGAACCGGAATGTTGGTAAAATACATTTATGGAGATTATGATCTTGAAAATTCCTATGTAATTGGTGATCGAAGTACTGATGTTCAACTTGCTAAAAATATGGGAACTAAATCTATCTTTCTAAATAAAAACTTTAATAAGGAAGCGAGTCTTAGTACAACCTCATGGACAGAGATTTATCAGTTCTTAAAATCAGGAATCAGAAGAGCCAGAGTAAGTCGGAAAACCAATGAAACAGAGATAGAAATTGAAGTCAATATAGACGGAAGCGGAAAGTCTGAAATCTCCACAGGGCTTCATTTTTTTGATCATATGCTGGATCAGATCGCCAGACACGGAAATATGGATCTTATGGTGAAAGTAAACGGCGATTTGGCAGTAGATGAGCACCACACGATAGAAGATACCGGTATTGTCCTGGGAGAAGCTATTATCAAGGCATTAGGGAAGAAAAAAGGAATTGAAAGATATGGATTCCTGCTGCCTATGGATGATTGCCTGGCTCAGGCAGCGATTGACTTCGGCGGAAGACCATGGCTGGTCTGGGATGCAGAATTTAAAAGAGAGAAAATTGGTGATGTTCCTACAGAGATGTTCTTTCACTTTTTCAAATCCTTTACAGATGCTTCAAAATCTAATCTGAATATCAAAGCAGAAGGAGATAATGAGCACCACAAGATAGAATCCATTTTCAAGGCATTTGCAAAAGCGGTTAAAATGGCGGTGAATCAGTCTGATGCTAATTATGGTTTGCCTTCTACAAAAGGGAGTTTATAGATAATAGAAGTTAGAAATTAGAAGTTAGAGATTGTTGAGAGGGTTTAGTTTTAAAGCCAGATCATCGATAAATTATTTTTAAAATTATGATTGCAATAATAAAATATAACGGTGGAAATGTAAATTCTGTTCAGAATGCATTGAAAAGACTAAATACAGAAGCATTGATTACAGACGATCCTGAACTGATTCTGAAAGCCGATAAAGTAATTTTTCCGGGGGTAGGAGAAGCCTCATCCACCATGAAACTTTTGAAAGAGAAAGAACTCGATCTGCTTATTCCGACTCTGAAACAGCCTGTCCTGGGAATATGTCTGGGAATGCAGCTGATGTGTAAAGGGAATGAAGAAGGCGATACGGAAGGAATGGGAATTTTTGACATTAATGTAAGAAAGTTCCCAGTCAAAGATATTGTTCCACATATGGGTTGGAATACCGTTTCAGCGCAGCGTTCTCCATTGTTCTCTGGAATCGGGCAGGATAAGGATGTTTATTTTGTTCACAGCTATTATTGTGAACTATCAGAGTTCACGACTTCAGTTTGTGATTATATTCTGCCGTTCAGTGCTTCCTTACAGAAAGATAACTTCTATGCAGTACAGTTTCACCCGGAAAAATCGGGAAGTATAGGGAATCAGATACTGAACAACTTTATCAGTCTATAATAGTGTGAATATGCAATTTACGGCACAGGAATCGTATGAATTAAAATATTCCTTCCACAAAATAACAGCCGTAAAAGGCAGTAAATTAAAAAATAAACAAATGAAAATTATTCCGGCTATTGATATTATCGACGGGAAATGTGTCCGTCTTTCAAAAGGTGATTACAACACCAGCAAAATATACAATGAAGACCCTGTAGAAGTTGCCCGAGCGTTTGAAAGCTTTGGAATTCAATATCTTCACCTGGTAGATCTTGATGGGGCAAAATCAAAACATATTGTCAATCAGAAGGTATTGGAAAATATAGCCAGCTCTACCTCATTGCATATTGATTTCGGAGGCGGATTAAAAACGCTGCAGGACATAGAAACGGCTTTTAATTCCGGAGCAAAACAAATTACTCTGGGGAGTATAGCGGTTCAGAACCCTGAATTTTGCTATGAAATGATTGAGCAATATGGTTCCGATAAAATCATTCTGGGAGCAGATTTTGAAAATAGGAAAATCAAAACTTCCGGTTGGCTGGAGAGCAGTGATAAAGATGTTGTTGATTTCATTCTTCAGTATCAGAAAAAAGGGATTCAGACAGCCATATGCACTGATATTTCAAAGGATGGCATGCTTGAAGGACCTTCAACAGGACTCTATATTGAGATTTTATATAAGACTTCAGTACAGTTGGTTGCTAGCGGTGGTATTTCAGGCATCAAAGACGTGTATAAAATGAAAGATATTGGATGTTCCGGCGCCATTATAGGGAAAGCCATTTACGAGGGAAAAATAAGCCTGCAACAACTTCAAAATTTTATTGAAAATGCTTAAAAAAAGAATTATCCCCTGTCTGGATATAAAAGATGGGAGTACCGTAAAGGGAATCAACTTTGAAGACCTTAAAAATGCAGGAGATCCTGTAGAGCTCGCAAAGAAATATGAACGTGAGGGAGCTGATGAACTTGTTTTCCTCGATATTACGGCAACTCTTGAAGACCGGAAAACCTTTGTAGAACTGGTAAAAGATATTGCAAAAGAACTCAGTATTCCGTTTACGGTAGGAGGAGGAATTTCCTCTGTTGAGGATGTTAGAAGACTTCTGGAAGCAGGTGCAGATAAGATCAGTATCAATTCTTCAGCAGTAAAAGACCCACAGCTGATCTCTGTACTCGCAAAAGAATTTGGAAGCCAGTGTGTAGTTGTTGCAATCGATACAAAACGGGTAGGGAATGCAGATCTTGTTCATATTAAAGGCGGTAGAGAAGCTACGGAGCTGGATACAGTGAAGTGGGCTCAGAAAGCAGCGGCTCTGGGAGCAGGAGAGATCCTGTTGACTTCTATGGATGGAGACGGCACTAAAAACGGTTTTGACCTTAGGATTACCAAACAGGTTTCAGAAAGTATCAGTATCCCTATAATTGCTTCAGGAGGGGCCGGAGCAGTTGTTGATTTTGTTAAAGTATTTGATGAAACAAAAGCTACAGGTGCTTTGGCAGCCAGTGTTTTTCATTTCAATGAAATAGGAATTCAGGAATTAAAAAAAGAATTAAAAACCAAAAAAATCCAGATACGATGAAAATTGATTTCACTAAAGACAATGGCCTTGTGCCTGTCATTATTCAGGATGACAGAACCTTGCAGGTTTTAATGTTAGGCTATATGAACGAAGAAGCATTTAATAAAACAGAAAAAGAAGGGATTGTTACCTTTTTCAGCCGTTCCAAAAACAGACTGTGGACAAAAGGAGAAGAGTCCGGTCACTTTTTAACAGTAAAAAGTATTGCTGTCGATTGCGATCAGGATACTATTCTGATTAAAGCCGTTCCAAAGAATGTAGTATGCCATACCGGGAGTTTCAGCTGCTTCGGAAATAAAGAAGCTAAAGGATTTTTATATGAGCTGGAAGCAAAAGTATCCCAAAGAATCGATGCTAAAACAGAAAGCTCCTATACCTATTCATTATATCAGAGAGGGATTAATAAAGTGGCCCAAAAAGTAGGAGAGGAAGCTGTAGAACTGGTAATTGAAGCTAAGGATGATAATGAGGATCTCTTTAAAAACGAAGCAGCTGATCTGTTGTACCATTTCCTGATTTTACTGAAAGCGAAAGGGTTTTTGCTGAAGGATATAGAAGAAATTCTTCTGAACAGGGATAAGTAAACCTTTGATTTATTTCAAAGGTTTTTTTATTAGAAAAATGAGAAAATGATTTTGCAGCGTATAATTTCCCCATCATTTTGTTATTTAAACAGAAGTTTATAAAAAAACTGTTCTGCTTCTTTGATTCATGATTTCTTCTTCGTACCAAGCCTTCCTCTTGAATTAAATCCCTAAAAGTTAATTATAATACGACATATTTTGTCGCTATATAATGGTATCTTTGCATAAGATTATAAAAATTGAGGTATTTTTATTGAATACGTATTAATAAGTCATAATTGTTTGTATTGAATACAATTAATTTTACTTTTAAGCGTTACAAGATAAATTTGTAAAAAAACTAAAACTGTTAACTCAAAAAACAACACAGGAATGAAAAAAGTTTATTTCAGTGCATTGACATTATGCATGTTCCTCGGTATGTCCGCTCAGGAAGTGGTATGGCAGAAAGACATCAAATCCTCCACTCAGGATTTTCTAAGCCAGGTTACCACCACAATCGATCAGCAATATCTGATCACGGGAAGCTCTATTCAAAGCGATAAGCAACAGGCTTCAGGCAGTAAGCAAAACAACGGCTACGATTTCCATTTGGTGAAACTCAATCAACAAGGGGATGAAGTTTGGGAAAAGTATTTCTCAGGGCAGAATCATGATTATTTATAAGCAACAGTTACCACTCAGGATGGTGGATTCCTTCTTGCCGGAACTTCTTATTCCGGAAAAAGTCTGGATAAAAAAGAGGATTCCAAAGGTGGATCGGACATCTGGTTGATCAGAATCAATGAATTTGGTGATGAATTATGGCAGAAAACCTTGGGAACTTCATCTGATGAAGAGGCGAGATCAGTCATTCAAACTACAGATTTAGGATTTTTTGTGGCCGGAAATGTACAAAACTCCTCCAAAGGCTATGGTTCCAAAGATGTCTGGATTACGAGACTGGATAAAGATGGAAAAGAACTTTCACAACTGATTTTAGGCGGAAAAGGGCTGGATGAAGTTGAAAAAATGATTCCAACGAAAGACGGAGGTGCATTGCTGGGAATTTATTCCAGAAGTTCCGAGGTTCGAGATACAGGTTCTGGAGTAAGAAATCCCGAAAGTAAATCCTCAACCGAAAGTACTGCTACCCGCAACCTAACATCTGCCACCTCCAAACAAAGCAGCAATTTCGGTGAAGGCGACTACTGGATCGTAAAGCTAGACAAAAACGGAAAAGTAGAATGGGAAAAGAACTATGGCGGAAAAGGAGATGATCATATCAGAACTTTAGCCCTTACTTCAAACGGATATATTATTGGTGGAGAATCCAGATCAGAAAGATCAGGCAACAAAACAGTAGGCATTGAAGAAGGAACAGACCTTTGGTTGATTTCTTTGAATGAAAGAGGAGAAGAACAGTGGCAGAAATCCTACAACTTCAAAAACCGTGATGTTTTGATGGGAATGAGTGTAATCCATTCTTCAGACGACAAATCTTCCAAAGGAATTCTTTTAGGGGGCTATACCCAGGCAGAAGGCAGAATAGAAAAAGATGATGAAACCTTCTGGATGCTGTATCTGGATCAGAATGGGAATGAGCAGTGGAGAAAACACATAACAGGAGAATCAAGACAAAGAGAAGAGAGACTTTCAGATTTAAAACTGAACAGAGATGGCTCTATTATTTTAGCCGGAACGAGTGCAACAGAACTTGGAAAAGAGAACTGGAAGATTGTAAAACTTGGAGACAAGCAAGTGAACCAATTGATCGAAAAACAAGACATCAAGATTTATCCAAACCCTGTATCAGACTATGCTTATGTAGAAATCGGTTTTGATTTCAAAGAAGCGGATATTCTGTTATATGATATGAGTGGAAGACAGCTCCAGAGTTTGAAAACGAAGAATAATGTGGCTAAGATTAATACCCAGGCTTTGGTGCAGGGGGCTTATTTGGTAACGATTAAAACGGATAATAATAAAACAGCGAATGCAAAGCTGATTAAGAAATAAAAACTAATAATCATGAAAAAAATACTATTGAGTGCTTTTTTACTTAGTACTCTTTTAGGAAATATCAATGTCTCCGGGCAGGAGGCAATAGAGCTTCAAAAAAATAATCATTTAACCAATTCAGAAACCAATCTTTACAATGGGGTTCCTCAAATTGGGTTACCCCTTTTGAATGTTTCTGCAATGTCAGGCATCAATATCGGCGTCTCTCTTTCCTATTCGACGGAAGGAGCTTCTGCTTTTAAGATGGCCAGCGATGTGAAGAAAGGTTGGAGTCTTCAATATGGTGGTTCTATTATTAAAAACAGGACGAATAATGAGAAGGATTTTGTTACGGATAATATTTCCGGTGAAATATCATCTGTGGTCTATTATTATAATTTTTTAGGAAATACGGGAAGATTTTATATTTCAAAAGACCAAAGTACAGGTCAGCCCATAGCCATACAGATACAGCCATCAAAGAACAAAATACAGATTACCAAAGACAGTAGTAATCTTGATAAAATTGCCTCTTTCAGTATCACGGATGAGAATGGAAATACGTTTCTGTTTAATAAAATAGATATTGATAGAGTGCGGGTTTGGTCCTTAGGAAATAATCCCACAAGTAAAGAGAAAGTCAATAACAGTGCTTTCTTACTGACCACCATCACCAATAACCGAAACCAGCAGGTGGCAACATTTGAATATGAAACCACTACCGAATTGATCAGTTCATTTGTTGGAACCTTACAGGAGAATAAAATCAAAAAGATTAATATTGCCAATTATGGAAATATCGAGTTTGTATATCAACCCAACGGACAGCCTCATTCTTTAAAGAATAAAGGAGACAGAGATTGGTATCAGATGGATAAACTGGTATTGAAGGATAAAAACAATCAAATTATCAGTCAATATGCTTTTTCTGGAGAGGAGTTCTTAACCGGACTTTCCAGTTTGGATAAAAATAATAATGTTATTCAGAAATACTCTTTTGAGTATAATAAAGCTTATGGCGAACCAGGTAGCGTTTCCGGTGTAGATACTTATGGATATAAGAATGCCTATGATCCTTGCAGTTTAGCTGAAGGAGCCTTAATACTGCCTAGCTCAACCAACCTGAATACGGTAGCAGACAATACCCTGAAAAGCATCATACTACCCACGGGGGGAAGAATAGAATATGAATTTGAAAGTAATTCTATAGAAGGAGGAAATTCATATAATGAATGTGTCAATGAAAATTGTTATGAATATTATGACCTGGATAAAATTTATACCTGGACCTTTGATAGTACTCAGTCCTCTACTGGTAGTGGCTTCAACTTTCCGACAGGTTATAAAGGTGATGTATATGTAAAAACCGAATTGAATTCCTACCCGAAAACGATTCCGCCTAAACCGGGAGTACCTTATTTTATAGATGTAGATCTGCTTGACTTAGGTGGCAATGTTTTACCCTATACCCCGTATAAAGACACTTCCAATTCATCAGATTGTTACAATATCAGAGTTTACAAATACGGATTGATATCTATAAATAAAGGACTTATTAGAGGTAATTTAAGAGGTTATGGCAAATTAGAATTTTATGCGGTTAAAGATGCAAGAAAACATAAAAACCTTTTTGGTCATGGACTAAGAATAAAAAGCATCAGAAATTATGATGCTGAGGCAGCGACCCCATCTAAGTGGGTAACTTATGAGTATAATAAGTTTTCAGATCCGTTAACTTCCAGCGGACAAATTGTTCAGGAAGATCAATTTGGGGAAATACATTTTTTAAATGGGGATAAACCTAGTGAAACAATTGCTTATAACAACGTAAAGGTTACTGATAAAATTGATAATAGCTATGTGAAATACATTTTTTACGATGAGCGTGAAATAGATCAGTTATCAGGAGTACATTATGAACTGATAGACCTTAGTGGATTCTTGAAAAGGGCAGGATTATTAAAGCAAAAAGAAGTATATGGTAAGGGTAGCAATCTCCTTCAGGAAACGAAAGTTTCTTATGAAATGGGGAATCAGCCTATTGCTAATATACAGAATAGTGGAGTACCTGTAAAAAGAGTATTTATAAAGAAAGAAACCAAAATAACGAAAGACTACGTCAATGGAAGCAGTCAGACATTAATAAACAGTACAGAAAATAATTACGACAATCAGTTTAATAATCTGGTATACAGTAAGGAAACACTTTATGACGGAACTCTGATTGAGAAAAATATGCAGTATGCCAAAGAGAAGAACAATCAAAAGCTTCTCAATGCCAATCTGGTAGGGATTCCTCTGGAAGTAGAAGTGAAAAATGACGGAAAGATCATCGGAAAAACGGAAACAAGGTTAGATGATCCTGCTACTTTATATCCTACTTCTGTACTTACATTAAATCAGCAGAATCAGAATACTGCGAAGAAAATGAGTTTTGATAATTATGATGACAAAGGAAATTTAAGGGAATCCAGAGCTGAAAACGGTATTCCTACGGCAACGGTGTGGGGATATCACCAGACACAGCCTATCATGAAAATAACAGGAGCAGCTTATTCGGACATTGCCGGCTTAGGTACAGTAACTGCGGCTATTGCTGCTTCAGATGCAGACGATAATGATCCTTCCAATGAAGCCGCTCTTATCCAGGCGCTGGAGAATGCCAGAAAAGACCCTGGATTAAAGAATTACCAGATTGAGACTTTTACATATGACCCACTAATCGGGGTTACATCGAAAACGGCAGCAAATGGACTAAGAGAAACTTACATATATGATATTGCACATAGGGTTTCAAAAGTATTGGATAAAGACGGTAAAATTATCAATTCCTATAGCTATAATTATTCTCCTCAGGTATATGGAAATGATACAATGGCTATGGAATATGTAAGTAATAACTGTGGCGCTGGTTTCCTGCCTAACAGGTGTATGTATACTGTTCCTGCCAACACCTATTTTTCAACAGTAAGTAAATTTGATGCCAATCAGAAGGCAGAACAAGATATTAATACCAATGGTCAGAACAAAGCTAACCAAATAGGAGGATGCAGGCCTTTAGTATGCAGCATTTCCAAAGGCTATGATATTGCTACATTAAACAGTGGGTCTCTTACGATGCCGGATGCTTCAAATTTCAGATTGCAGTTGAGCTTTCCTTTTGACAGTAGCCTTGTCTGGACAACAGGAAAATCGATTGGAAAAATGTCAGATAATTGTTTTTCGTCCGGAGGAGCTTCTGTAAGTAGAAAGCTTACTTATGGACAATGGACGATTAGCATCTATAGTAATGGGAATATAAGAGCAAAATCGTTATCTGCTACTTCAATTCCTAACGGAACCATTATTAATATCGATGTGACTTATCCGGTAGACGATCTCAACCCTGATATTGATATAGAGGATATTTAAGAATAAAAGACATTAAACCATGAAAAAAATACTAATTATCGGTGGGATATTGCTGGCCTTCGGGAATTTGGAGGCCCAGAATACGATTCCTACCAATACTAAAAATTACACGTATACTCAAAGCTGTTTGGATGCGGATTGCATCAAAAAAGCAGAAACTGTTCAATATTATGACGGTTTAGGAAGACCTAAGCAGATTGTTGCAGTAAAGGCTTCCCCTGCACAGCATGATGTGGTCTCTCATATAGAATATGATCAGTATGGGCGGCTTGCAAAGACTTACCTTCCGGTTCCCCAGACAGGAACACAGAATGGAGCCATTTATAGCAATCCATTGGGAAATGCCTCTTCTGCAGGATATGGAAACGAAAGGATCTATTCTGAAAAAATCTATGACAATATTTATACAGAAAGAGTAAATCAATTGGTACCGACAGGAAACAGCTGGTCCCAAAAACCTGTGAATATGTCCTATGGAACCAATAAGGATGGAGACGTGAAAAAGTGGGTTGTCAGTACTCAGTGGCTCGAAGGAAGAACAGATTCTGGAATTACCTTATCAGGAAACTACCCCGCCAACCAGTTGATGAAAACTTCCGTTACCGATCCGGATGGTAATACCACAACTGAATTTCAGAACGGGAAAGGACAAACAATTCTTGTCAGGAAACATGACGGAACAAGGGATATAGATACCTATTATCTGTATAATGAATACTGGCAGTTGGCTTATGTATTGCCTCCTTTGGCGGTTGGTGATGCAGCTCCGGATCAGACTGCTTTGAATGATCTTTGCTATCAATACCGTTATGATGAGTTTGGCAGACTTGTAGAGAAAAAGCTTCCGGGGAAAGGTTGGGAATATATGGTCTACGACAAACAGGAGAGACTTGTTGCTACCCAGGATGCGGAATTAAAGAAAAAAGGACAATGGCTTTACACCAAATATGACTTATTAGGAAGAGTGGCTATTACCGGAGTATGTACAGGAGGAGAAAGGTCTCAGGAACAGAACTTGGTCAACGGATATGGTTCAAACACTGTCAATAGAATCAATACGGTTCTTTTCGAAAGGCAAGGTATGGGCGTCTATTATGATAATCCGGATAGCACCTATCCCAATTCGTCAAAGTGGGTAACCTTATTATCTTTAAATTATTATGACACCTATCCACAATATGGCTTCAATCCATCTTTTCCTTCATCCATATTGGGACAGGCAGTGATCACAGATACTCAGAATGCTTCTGTTAATACTAAAGCAATGCCTACCCTGAGCCTGGTCAAGAATATAGAAAATGATAACTGGACTAAAAGTTACATCTATTATGATACCAAAGGAAGAGCTGTAGGATCTTACAGTATCAATCATCTTGGCGGCTATACTAAAACAGAATCCGAGCTGGATTTTGCCGGTGTGGCCAAACAGACCAAAGTTTACCATAAAAGACTCAATGCAGATCCTGAAAAAATAATCTCTCAAAGCTTTGAGTACGATCATCAAAACCGTCTTAAAAAGCAGACCCATCAGGTAGATGGAGGTACTGCAGAAATATTAGCAGAAAATACTTATAACGAACTGTCACAGCTTTCCCAAAAGAAAGTAGGAAATGATTTACAAACCATAGACTATGGATATGACATCCGTGGGGTGCTGACTAAGATCAATGATCCTGTCAACCTTGGAAATAGACTTTTTGGATATGAGGTAAAATATCAGAATCCTGAATATACCAATGTAGCTGCGGGGAAAAGTAATGGAAATATTTCGGAAATAGACTGGAAAATAGCTTCCGATGGGATACTTAAAAGATATTCGTATGTATATGATCCGCTGAACCGGCTTAAAGATGCCATTTACTCTGAACCTGCATCCACCATTCCTCACAATAACAAATACAACGAGCATGTCACCTATGACCTGAACGGGAATATCAAAACCCTGAAAAGAAATGCCTTTGCGATCTCGGGAAATACATCGACAATGGTAGATGACCTGGACTACCGATATACGGGAAACCGTCTGGATAAAGTGATCGAAAATGCGATGAATGATACCGGCTATGAAGGCGGGAATAATGCGATTGCTTATGATACAAACGGGAATATGAAAACGATGCCGGATAAAGGAGTACAGTCCATCGGTTATAATTTTCTGAATCTTCCTAATACATTTAGTATTGTACAGACCTTTTTAGGAAATACCAACAATATAAACCTTGGATATTTATATCGTGCTGACGGAACTAAATTGAGAAAAATGTATACCAGCCAACGGGAGGGAAGAGGAAGCACGATAACTACAACGATGACGGATTATCTGGATGGCTTTCAATATGCTTACAGTGATTTTGGAGGATTATTACCCTGCCTGACTTGCAAAACAGAGTCAGCTTATGAAGAGCAGGCTTACAAAAAATCAGAAATTTTAATACCGGAAAATCCTGAATGGAAGCTGGATTTTGTAGTCACTTCAGAAGGCTTTTACAGTTTCGCAGAAAACCGCTATATTTACCAATACCGGGACCATTTAGGAAATGTACGGGTAAGTTTTGCCAGAAGCAGCGCAGGTGCTCCTCAAATTGTAGATAGCAATAATTATTATCCATTTGGGTTAAGTCACATTGGGCAGGAGAAAGGGCTTCTAGGAGGCTATCTGAATTATAAGTTTGGAGGAAAAGAACTACAGGAAACCGGAATGTTTGATTTTGGAGCGAGATTCTATATGCCTGACCTGGGAAGATGGGGAGTGATAGATCCTCTTGCTGAAACAAGTAGAAGATTTACGCCTTATAATTATGCGTATAATAACCCGATTAGCTTTATAGATCCCGATGGCAGAAAGGCGATGAATCCTGATGAGGAAAGAATGTCTTTTGCCTCTGGAGGTGCTTTGGAATATAATTTAAGCGGAAGATCAGGTTCTTTTTCAAATTTCTTGGGTTTTGATGATCCGATTGATGCCCTTAATAGAAATGTGAAAGCAGGAGGTGGTGGAAATGTTACCAAAAATGAAACTGGGCCAGGATTACTACAAAAAATTGGGAATTTCTTTGGAAGACTTTTTAGAAAAAGTAAAAGAGCAGCTATATGCGTTGTCTCTGCTGGTGCAGCTACATTTGAAGGCGTTGCTCCTCCAGTAGAATTTGGTCCAACCGCAGTAAGAATAGCGGCTTATGCAAGATTAGGCGTATGGGGTTTACCTTTAATGTTAAATGGAGATAGTGATTTTTCTGCAAATTCTAAGCCGATAACAGAATCTATTGATATACCTCTATCTGGAGAAATTTCTATAGGTGATAATAATAGAAATGGGATATTACTATACAGAGGTGTTTCATCGTCTTCCCATTCCGAAGAACAAGCTATGATGTATAACGAAGCATTGTTTGGTATTGCTATACCTAATGGATTAAGACCTGGTAATATTCATAAAGCACATTGGGATATGGACGATCATGCAATGAGCGATAATATTTCAGTTTGGACGTCTTGGACAACAAATAAAGAAACAGCAAGATATTTTGCCCATGGAGTTGGCGGAAAATCAGATGGTGTGATATTATCAAAAAGATTTAAAATTGGAGTTAATGCGATTCCTAATGTATCTGAAACAGGAATGAAAATGCAAGAGAATGAATGGCTAATTTTTGGTCCTGTAATAAGAGCTAATGTAGAACATGTAAAACGATGATAAAATGAAAACAAAAGAGGATATTTTTAACTTAATAAAGAAAAATACTAATCTATCAGGAGAAATTAATGACTATCATATAAAATTAAGCGATGGAAGATTTTACAGGGAAAATATGATTGGAGTATATAGTATTAGAGAGGGGACGGCTCTTAATAAAAAAAATCATAAACTTGCAAAGCAGCTACATCAATTACTTACTGGGTTGAGAAATGATTCTGGAGTATTATTAAAAGGAGTGACTATTAAGGGGCGAAATTATTCTGGAATGTTCTATTTAAGTGAAAATTATGATAGAGTTATTGGGTGTTTAGAAGATAACCTTGATGAAAATGGTAATATAATAAGTTAGAGTATTGATTATCCCCTTAGCTAGTGCGAGCATCTTGCTGGCACCAGCTTTGGAGCAAGAAATGCAAGTATTTGGTCCGGTATATGGAGCTCAGGTAATAAAGCCTTGGGGAAAACCAGGAACATGGGCTCCCTATATAAGATAATTTTAACAATAGAAACTAAAATATGAATAATATTGACAAAAAAATTTACGAAGTATATCTTCTAAAAAATAATCTATTATTAATCCAAGAATACTTTTTGAAAAATAAAATAATTGATTTAATTTTCACTTCATTTATACAAGATACTAAACACATTCTTGAAATTTATAAAGACAGATTAGAATTTAGTGAATTGACAAAAGAAGATCATATTGGCTTAGGTTCAACTGTTGATATGCTTCAAAACACTAAAATGGATAAAATTATGGTTTCTTCTATCGAGGGGGAAGAAGCAAGTTGTACAATTTTTAGTAATGACGACTACTCAATAATATTAGGGATTATTTTTACCAAAATTCCCGAGTGGTAATATTAGTAATGTTCTAAAGCTAGTGATTTGATGGTTTTAATATCTAACTATTAGGAAATTAGATTGTATTAGATTTTAATTATTGAACAGCAAGAGTAGGTTAAATAAGTTCACTTGGCGGTTCTCATAGTGACATGCTTGATCATGCGACAGGAAACAATCTTAGTATTGGACAACTAGTAAGGAAACTGCTAGAGATTTCGCTACAGGAATCGCTTTTGGACCAGCAGTTCCTGGAATTATAATGTCAAAAAGTTTTAAGGTAGGTGTAGCAAATCCTAATCCCCACACTTTAGGTGAGGACGAATGGCTTGTTCCTGGTGTTGTTTATGGTGCAAAAGTAGAATATGTACTTCCTAGACCTGGACAATAGCAATTGTACATGTACTCAATTGTACTATTTTAATATTTGTAATCATTTTAAAATAGTAAAATATGCTAACAATTAAAGAGGCTTTTAACTTGATTAAAAGAGAAAGAAAATTTCTGGGAGATATTCAAGAATATAAAATTAAGATTAGTAATAGTAATAATTTTGAAAAGGAAAATCTAATAGGAATTTATAAAATTAGACAACTCACTGCTGAGAGGGAGGGGAATGAAGAATTATCACAAGAAATAAATACTTTAATCATAAATTTGAATAATTACTCTAAAAGAAAACTAAGGTTTGTAACTATTTTAGGTGTAAAATATTATGGAATGTTTTATTTGAGTGAAAATTGGGATAAAGTTATTGGATATTTAGAGCGTGAAATTGAATAGCTTTTTGTAAGGATACCAACAATTACTATCCGTTTGGGCTGAGCCATATTGGACAGGAAAAGGCCTTCTTGGCAGTTGGAGTAGCTACAAATTTGGAGGCAAAGAACTCCAGGAAACCGGAATGTTTGATTTTGGAGCACGATTCTATATGCCTGATCTTGGAAGATGGGGAGTCATTGATCCTCTTGCTGAAACAAGCAGAAGATTTACGCCTTATAATTATGCGTATAATAACCCGATAAGCTTTATAGATCCCGATGGCAGAAAGGCGATAGCTCCAGGTGAGGAAAGAACATCTTTCGCATCTGGCGGTGCTTTGGAATATAATTTAAGCGGAAGATCAGGTTCTTTTTTTAATTTTCTAGGCTTTGATGATCCGATTGATGCTCTCAGTAGTAATGTGAAAGGAGGCGGTGGTGGATTAACCTTTGGACAAACTCAACTTTTTAAAGATATAATGAAGTATTTACAAGATGGGGATCCAAAAAAAATAAAAAAAATTGAAGATAGATATAAAAGGATGATTAATGACGCTCGAAAAAAAGGTAAAAATTTTGCAGCAGATAATTTACAATATTTTTTAGATGGTAAAGGTGGAATAAAAAGTATAAACTTAACTACTTTGGAGTCCTACGGAGCATTCAATGATGGATTAGATAGAAACCATTCCAGATTTAAAGATCAGTTATATAATGCAGCTATACAGATGAAGGACGGAGAATCAATAGTCATTAATGATTATTGGGATGCTGTAATTGATCCAAGCCTCTTCTCGGAATTATATTATGCAAGTGGTGTAAGCCAATTAACCTCAAAAGGAAAGTTTAATCTTTCTAGAAATGGAGATGCTATTACCATATTTGGAATTATTGAAAATAGATGGTATGATCCTTATAATTGGAATCCAGGTATGGCAGCATATATACCAGGGTATGGTAGTATCTCTGATGATGATGGTAATTATTTAGTTCAATATAGTGATGCTAGACCATTTAAATTAGAATCAAAATGGCAATCTATAGTGACAGGTACAATTGTAATTAGACCTTACTGGTTTAACTCTACTAATATTAAATGGAAATAAAAAATAAAATTATGTTTAAAAAGAAAATATATATTGTCGCTTTACTATTTATTAGTGGTTTTATCATACTATATCTCTATAATAAAAATACCTATATTGAATATCAACCTTTGATATTTGATGGTGATCATTATAAGGTTCAAGCTATTGGTAATAAAAAAGATTTTAATAATAAACTTAAAAAAGTTTTAGATTATTATCATGAAGATTTTAAAGTTTCTAATGAGGGAAATATTTTAATCAAAAAGAAATTACTTTCAGAAAAAGAACTATTAAGCAATTATACAAAAAAGGCTTTAGACAAGAATTGGTCACCAACAAAAAAATAAAAACTGAGGCTGTCTCCAAAAGTGAGGCAGCCTTTTTATAAAAAATGGGTCAGTTTCACCAGAAACAGCGTAGGGGCTCCTGAAATTTTAGATACCAACAACTATTATCCTTTCGGTTTAAACCATATTGAGGGTCCTTGGGCAAGTGCAATTTTTGGAAACTGGAGTAGCTACAAGTTTGGTGGCAAAGAACTACAGGAAACCGGAATGTTTGATTTTGGAGCGAGATTCTATATGCCTGATCTGGGAAGATGGGGAGTCATTGATCCTCTTGCTGAAACAAGCAGAAGATTTACGCCTTATAATTATGCGTATAATAACCCGATAAGCTTTATAGATCCCGATGGCAGAAAGGCGATGAATCCTGATGAGGAAAGAATGTCTTTTGCCTCTGGAGGTGCTTTGGAATATAATTTAAGCGGAAGGTCAGGTTCTTTTTCAAATTTCTTGGGTTTTGATGATCCGATTGATGCTCTCAATAGAAATGTGAAAAGAGGTGGAGGCTCAAATAAAAGTGAAAGCAGGGGTAAATATTATCTTCCCAATTTTTCTCAATTTAATTTTTCTCAAATAGCTGATAATATAACAGTAGACAAAGATGGAAAAGTTATTAATATAGTTAGAAATAAAAAGCCTAATAGATTTTTTGATGAAAGTGGAATGCAATTGTTTTTTAATGATTCTGAAAGTGTAGATAAAAATGCACGAAATAAAAAATATGATATTGGAGATCAGGTTTATTATCAAATTGATTGGGATGAATTTTTAACTGCTATTAGTAAAGTTAGTAAAAACGATTTGATAATCAATTTATTAATACAGGCAAAAACAGGTGATATTGTTATAGCCCCAAGTGCTAAAATTGCAGCCTATGGTCTTATTGTTTCTCAATCTGTTATGGGTGATGCCGACTTTTCTGCGCATTATTTATCTAGAAAATTAGATCTTAATGGTATAAATGTTTATCAAAATGACTCTTCCTACCACTTCAGATTTGGAAATACGAATACCATCTACAGTTTAATGGATGCAGGCAATTTTATGTGGGGCGGCTGGTCAAGATTTATTGGATTGACAACCCTTGAGGTATATGGAGGAAGTAATTTGAATGAAATTTTTTCGAGTGGTAGAATGGATACACCGGCCGATCAAAGATCTGTATTTAATGGAAGAAAATTTTTAACAAATGGTAAATAAAATAATACTATGAAAAAAATAATAACCTTTTTTAACCCGATTATAACTTTAATATTGTTTTTGTTGTTTATAATAGTTTATTTATCAGTGAATTATATAAGTCAAAATTCTGAATTATCTGTTAAGCATATTTACATTAGAACAGCTCAGTTTTTCAATTTTTTTTTGCTTCTACCTGGAATAATACTTTTTTTAATTATTTCTATCCATAACTTTAATGAAAGCAAAAAAAATAGAAATCATAAAAATATTTTTATTTCGTCTATTCCTATATTTATAATTATTGTTTATTTTCTTTATATTTTTTCAATGTTAATTTATGGATTTATTAATTCTGATTATTTGAGATAAAATTTAGGTAATGTTTCAGACGTGTTGGTTTCCTCGATAGCGCAAGCGTCACGCTTGTGCCCAAATAAAGTAGAAATAAAGCCACTGTAAAATTGCAGTGGTTTTTATTTCAACTTGAAAACAATTATATTTATCAATGCAAAGATCATCTTGAAAATACCAGAGTGAACTATGCGCAAAAACAGCGCAGGTGCTCCTCAAATTGTAGATAGCAATAATTATTATCCATTTGGATTAAGTCATATTGGCCAGGAGAAAGGTCTTTTAGGAGGCTATTTGAATTATAAGTTTGGAGGCAAAGAACCACAGGAAACCGGAAGGTTTGATTTTGGAGCGAGATTCTATATGCCTGACCTGGGAAGATGGGGAGTGATAGATCCTCTTGCTGAAACAAGCAGAAGATTTACACCTTATAATTATGCGTATAATAACCCGATTAGCTTTATAGATCCCGATGGCAGAAAGGCGATGAATCCTGATGAGGAAAGAATGTCTTTTGCCTCTGGAGGTGCTTTGGAATATAATTTAAGCGGAAGATCAGGTTCTTTTTCAAATTTCTTGGGTTTTGATGATCCGATTGATGCCCTTAATAGAAATGTGAAAAGAGGTGGTGGTGGAAATGTTACTAAAAAAAAGCTAACTATTGGTGATTTGTTAAAAAGTAGCCCTAATTTTAAATTTTCAAAAGATAAGGAGGAGGAGTACAAAAAGAAATTTCCAGCTTTTTATAATTTAGTGAAAAATATTTTACCAAAAATGTCACAGAACGAAAGTTTTATGAAAGATTTAAGTGATGTCAGTGGTTTTTCAATTAATGAATTAAACGAGATTTTTCAGTATGGAAGAGGTGCAATTTTGAGAATTGGGGATTTACCATTTGCTAGAACTCAAGATAAATCGCTTATAAATGTAATAGACTTTGATGAAAAAGTAGTAAATTGGTATGAAAAAGCAAATAAAAATACAAATACATTAGAAGGGCTCATTAATACTTTTTGGATGATTATGGTTACAGGACATGAGACTTCACATTGGGGAGATTCTACAAAACGAAATATTATGTTTAAAGATACTCCATTGGTTAATGATTTTGGAAATGAGATTGGTAGTTTTTTTGAATATAAAGTTTTACGCTCATCTTTTCCAAATCCTTCTGTAAAACAAAGTTTGTATATTGGCAACTATGGACCTAATATATCTGATGTATTTAAAAATTTTGTAAAAATTAATTTTAACTCATTATCAGGAGCGTTTAAAAATTAATTTTTAAGTTATCAAAACTAAATTCTTTTCTATGAAAAAAAATAATTTTTGTATAAGTAGTATCTTGCTTTTAATTTTTTTGTTGGTTCTGTCATGTAAATCAATTAATTATTCTAAAACGGATGATTTTGTAAATCAATTTTTCAATAATGGGTCTGTATATTCTTCATTATCAGATTACTATAAGGGTGATGTGGTTTTATATGATGAAAAAGGGATATTTACGGATAATGAATTAAAATTTAAGCATGATTCTGTAGAACTTTATATAAGAAAGGTACAGCCTACAAGTAATAATTTTTTCAGGATTTATGATTTTATACTTAATAAAGATTTAGGATTTGTTGTTCTTTCTACTTCGGATAGAAATAAAGGTATCATTTATTATTTAAAAAGAAATAAAAAGGATAACAAATGGTCGATTATGGACATTTCAAAAAGAAATTCAAAATAATATTCCTTACTAAAAAGCCTTAGCTTTAGCCAATAAAATATAAAACCTCGCAGAAAACGAGGTTTTATATTTGGGGATAATGTAAATTTATCTGACCTGGGAAGATGGGGAGTCATTGATCCTCTTGCAGAAACCAGCAGACGATTTACGCCTTATCATTATGCGTATAATAACCCGATTAGCTTTATAGATCCTGATGGCAGAAAGCCCCAAGCACCAGATGATGATCAAAAATCAACAGTATTTTCTATGACACCTTCTTCTTTTTATTCAGCTGGGGAAAGTTTATATGTGGATTTTATTGCTGAGAGTAGTATATGGGGAGGCAGAGGAAGGTCTAATGGAGGCTCAACAACTATTGGAAGTTTAGCAAGGAAAATGGGAATTAAATTAGGTGATCTTGATTCTTTTATACAGTTGGGAGCAGTTTTAAGTTTACGACAACAGCTAATCAATGCAGGCTGGGACAATCCTGAAAATATATTCGCAAAATTTGATGATTGGTCGAAACTCGTAAGTTCAAAAGGAACATCACTTAATGAGCTATATACAAAAACTAATAATGGGAAAAGTAAACTCAAATTTGTAGAAAATTCTTCTTTAAATACACCTGGTAAAGCAGTTTTTAACATAATTGAAGTTAATATGAGTGAAAACAAAAATTTATTAGAATATGCTTTTACGATAGGACATGAAATGACACATTCATTTACAGATTTACATTTTCAGAATAAATTTTTTGAATTATATCGTAATAGTGATGGGCAATATATGCGTGATAATACGTACACTTACTTTAAAGAAGTTATAGGAATTGGTTGGGAAATCAATCACGGATCAACAAGATACGGTGATTTAACCGGTGAACAAGCAGTAAGAAAGTATTATAAGCATATAGATGTAAGAGCGATGGATAAAGTTGATCCCTATTTAAAGCAATTATTAAGGGAATGGCACAAAATGTATAATTCAAAATAATCTAATATGAATACAACCAAAAGAATTTTTCTTATATTAAATTTATTATTACTCAATCAGTTTCATGCACAAATGAAAATGGAGTTGAACATTGACCATAAAAATAAAAAAGCTAATCTTACATTGATAAATGAAAGCAATGATGATTTAATAATCCCAATAGATACTTTATCACTACGTCCTTATTTTGATAACATATGTTTGGATATTACAGAGTATACATATAAATATCCAACTTTAGGATTAAATATTAAATTAGAACAAAATAATGAGATTATAGAATCCACTGCAACCAGCGGAAAAATAGATGATTTTAATGAAGCGGAAAGAGATGCAAAGAAATTAGCGAAAGAAAAGAGGAAATTCGAGCTATTAGTAGAGACATGGCAAAAAAAAAACAATATCAAATCATTTGAAGATGCGAAAATCAATTATTATGTTTTTAATAATCTTATTCGTTTAAAAGCAGGAGAAAAGATTCAAAAAGAATTTTATTTTGACTTACATAATATAACTAATGGAAAGTATATGTATTACTACTACCATATAGAAGATGATAAGCAATATAATGTTTCTTTTTCTTTTAATATAGAAGATTGTATCTATACATATCTAACAACCTCTCAAAAGGAAAAGCTTAGTGGATATAAATTATTTACTGGGAAGATTGAAAGTAATAAAATTGAGTTAAAAGAATAAAGACAATGGATTTGATCCGATCTTGCGGATTTTTAATCCGTGAACAATAATAAAAACCCAAGCTGCCGCACGAATCCTTTCGTGTGGCATTTTTGTTAACAATTATCTATATTTATCAATACAAAGATTATCATGAAAAACACTCACAAGATCCTCGGAATATTTCATTACGTCTTTTTTTTCTTCGTAATGCTTTATTCAAATAGCATAAACTCACAACAAAAGGAAAGAAAAATTTTAAAAGAAGTTGGTAGTTATTTTGGCAAACTAAAGAAAGAAGGAATTCAGGCGTGTCTTGATAGTGATCCTGATTTATATAAAGCCGCAAAAAAAGATAAAAGAAATCTTGACATTTTGATGATGGCGTGTAATGATCGGATTAGCCATTATGGTTTATATGAGTCCGATACAAAAAAAGTATTAACAACTTTGTATAAAAATGAAGAATCGAATTTTATAATTGTAAATATGAAAAGTTTGGAAAAAGATCCTACGCTTTATACTAGCCCAACATTAACATTATCACGAAAAGAAAACGAGAAAAAAACTCATATTATCTACAATCATTATGAGTTTGATAAAGATGAAGGTAGACATAAACTTATAAAAGACTCTTTATCAATTGGTTTTAACCCAGATAAAAAAATGGAATTAATAGAGGATTACCTTTATAATACAAAGGAGAATGCTATTTCAGAAAAAAAACGAGAACAACCTATTTCCAGAATATATTACGTTATAGCAAAGATAAATGGGAAGTTTTTGATAAAAAAGCTATATGATTATACCCCCAAAAATTAAAAACTATTAAAACAAATAAAAGTAATAAACTACTCTTGTTTTTTTATAGGTATGGCTAAAGAAAAATAAATATAGTTTAAATCCATTCTCTAATGTATATATTTGCCCTCAAATAATAACCATAATAAAACCAACTCAACTTATGAATGAATTTTCCGGATATGAAAAGATGCCAGATTCCCTGAAGAAAATAGGGCTTAATGAAAGAGATATGTCGAAAATGGAGAAACTGAAATGGGTGGTTACAGAGAAGATCCACGGAGCCAACTTTAGTTTTTCCTATGAAGACAACCAATTGAAATATGCCAAAAGAAGAGAATATCTTAATTGGACTGATGACTTCTTTGGCTTCCAGATGGTTGTTGGTAGGCTAGAGGATACAATGATCCGTTTATTTGAGCATCTGAGATTGGCGATTCCCGGTTCCCGATATATCGTTTATGGAGAATTGTTTGGGGGAAAATATCCTCATCCTGAGGTAGACGCAGCAGAAAATTTGCAAGCCATACAAACGGGGGTTTATTATACCCCGGATATTCATTTCTATGCATTTGACATTGCTATTGTGAATGAAACCGGAATGAAATACTATTTAGACTACGAATCGGCGGTATCTTATTTTACTCAGTTTGAAATTCCTTATGCAGAACCTTTGCTGATCGGTAAATTTAATGAAGCGTTGAATTTTAATACCCGTATCAACTCTCCAATTCCTGCACAGTTTGGACTTCCAGTGTTGGAACAGAACCTGATCGAAGGCGTAGTGATAAAACCATATGACCTGAAAGATACAGAATTATTATCCAGCCGGCCGATTATCAAACTAAAGAATCCGGAATTTGATGAAGAAGAAAAATTTCATAAAGCTGAAAGATGGTCATTTATTCCAGATATTTCTTCCAAAACGGAAAATTTATCTTTCATTACAGATGAATTAAGAACCTATGTGTCAAAGAATCGACTGGAAAGTGTTGTTTCTAAAGTAGGTGCCCTTGACATAAATAATTCAGTTCGTCTTTCTGAGATAAAAGAAGAGTTTTTACAGGATGTTTTTACCGATTTTAATGAAAATAATGGAAATCTGCTCAATGATTTATCCCATGAAGATAGAGAATGGATTAAAGAAAGGATGGTTTCTGAAATTCAAAAGGTCATTTTAAATGGATAAGATAGAAAAATAATAACAGAGCAGGATGATTTCCGGCTCTGTTGGTTTATTATCCAGCTTTTTCCAACAGCCATCGTCGTAACAAAAAAAGGAATACTATTACTAATCTCACAAAAATTAATTCCTAATGAAACCAAAGCTAGCGCTATTACTGGCCCTACTTGCCAATTCCATCTTTGCTCAAAAAACATGCAATGAAATGTATTTTCAGAAGTTTACCAGGCAGCAGCTTGAGCAGGATGTCGACTTTATAAAAGAAAAGATTATCAATGCCCATGTCAATCCTTTTACTAAAATTTCAGAATCAGAATTTGAGAAGAAATATTCAAACATCCGGAAGGCTTTAAAAGATGGAATGACTCAAAAGGATTTTTATTTCCTTGCGAAACCTTTGATCGTCACTTTAAATGATGAACACAGCAGTATGTCTGATTATTGTGTGACAGACAGCATTAAAAAAAGTATGAAAGTACTTCCGTTAAAATTTAAATATGAAAATGGGAAGATGCTGCTGACAGAAAACTATTCAGACAGTAAGTTGAATATTGGTGATGAATTGATTTCCATGAATAAAATTCCGATTGGAGAAGTATTGGAGACTTGTGCAAAAACAATTCCGGGAGCGAAAGAAGAAAGGGTTCCGATGGCAGTGGATAAATTTTGGATTATGATCAATAAATACTGCTATTTTATTACGGATAACTATGATCTGAAATTTAAGAGCGGACTTCAAACCGTGGTAAAAAGTATTTCCCTGGAGCAGCTGAAAGCCAATGCTGCAAAGAATCAGCCGGCACAGCAGAAAGCTTTCGCCCCAATTGATTATAGAAAAATAAAGAACTTCGGCTATCTGAAAGTCAATACATTTGATGACAGGCATACTTATTCTCTTGATGAATGGAAGGTGAAGTTTGACAGTATTTTTACTCTGATCAAAAAAGATAATGTACAGTCATTGGTTGTTGACGTTCATCATAACTCAGGTGGAAACTCAGGAGTTGGGAATCTCCTTATCAGTTATTTCTCCGGAAAAGATTACAATTCTTATCAGGGAAGATGGAAAAAAAGTAAGGAATACTCAGATGTTTTAAAAGCAGATCATAAAATGGTTCCGGAATATGAAAGCCTAAAAAATGGAGATTTTTTTCCAATCAAATCCCGAATTGTGAAAGCTGGTGAAAATCCATTAAGATTCAATGGAAAAACCTATGTAGTTGTAGGGAAAAATACCTTTTCAAGTGCTATGATGTTTGGAGCTATTGTTCTTGATAACAAACTGGCGGAAGTGGTAGGGGAGATACCGGAAAAAGGACATCCTAATCACTTTGGAGAACTTATTGATTTTCAGACTCCCAATACAAAGCTGAACTTTCTTTTTGGAGTGAAAGAATGGATCAGACCTGCAGGAGATGTTTCCCCCAATAAACTGATTCCAACAAAAATCATTGATTTAAAAGATAAAACAGAGGAGCAGATTATTGAACTGCTTTAAATAATACAGCAAAAGCAAAACCTAACAGGTTTCCGAAACCTGTTAGGTTTATTTATATTCTTCTTTATAATTTTCAGGTTTTACCCTGATTTGTTATTTCTGTATCAGAATATTTTTCACAACTGTCTGATCACCGGATTTTAATACCCCTACATACACTCCATTTTCCAAGGTAGACACATTGATTTTCGTATCATTATTCACCTTAAGTACAGATCTTCCGGATGAATTGGTCATTTCAAAGTTGAAATTGGCTCCTTTAGCATCCGGTAAGTCAATATTTAAAATACTGCTTGCGGGATTAGGGTAGATCTTAGCCGTACTTAATGGATTTTTTACTGAAGCTTTTACAGTTCCCGATGTTGTGGTCGCAACGGCAAAATGTTGTAATGCACCTACCGTTGCCTTTCCGATATTGTATACATATACAGGATCTACATTGGCAAAAGTATCTTTAATGGTGTGAGGGTAGGTACTTCTTATTCTTTCAAAGAAGCCGGTAATTACCTCACCTTTTTGCTCGAAAGGAATATAATCGGTATCCTCAGCTGGATCTACAGCAGTCTGAAGAGGCGAGTAGAGGGCCGTACAGTTTCTGAGCTGCTGAGTAACAGCGGTAGACGCTGCATTGTTTGACGAAAGACCTCCCTGATCTTCGTCACAATATACAGTGTTGTTATTGTTTCCTTTTACACCACCTACCTGGTCAAGATTGAAGACGAGTTTTATATCCAGTTTACGGACGCCTCCCTGATAGACTACATTATTGACATAGTGACTGCTTCCTCTGAGTCCCTGTTCTTCCCCGGAAAAATGAATAAACTTAATAGAATACTCTGTAGGAACATCTTTCAGAATTCTTGCTGCTTCCAGAATAATGGAAGTACCACTTCCATTGTCATTCACTCCCGGGCCGTAGATCGTATCAAAATGTCCGCAGATAATCACATACTTATTCGGATAAACGGTTCCTTTTTTTGTGATGATAAGGTTTTTAGAACTGGTAGATCCAAAAGTAAACGGACTTTCTTCGATCTGGCTGGCAGTGTATCCATAAGAAGTATACTTGTTTTTGATCCAGTTCAGAGTATTGGTGTTAGCCTGCGATCCGGTAGTTTTTACACCTAGATTGCCAAATTCCTGCAGATTGGTAGTAATGTTGGTTTGAGTTACCAGATCAGCTCTGTTTTTGTAAGCCTGGATAAATGTTTGGGCACTGATGCTTTGCGCGGCCAATGAGATGCACAATAATGTGGTCAGTTTTTTCATATAATTTATTTTTAGTTGGTGATACGAATGTAGTGAATAAATCACAATGAAGTGTTTAATGTTTTGAAAATAATTTAAAAATAAAATATATTTATTATGTTTGCCCTAGTGTTTGTTTTTTTTAAAATAAAAAAGCCTTTGAAACATGAACATTTCAAAGGCTTTTATATAATTGATATAAAATCTTATTTTAATCCGGGGTATCTATTCCTTATTTTTCAATAATGATTTTTCTGGAAGTATTTCCACTATCAGTCTTTACCGTAACCATATAAACTCCGTTTTTGAGCCCTGTGGTATTGATTTTTTCCTGATTTTCGGTATTCAATACAATCTGACCTGTCATATTGCTCACTTCCACTTTAAAGAATGGTTTTACCTTTTGTAGAAATTCAATATTAATGGTATCTTTTGCAGGATTAGGATAAACCTTAATGGCATCCGAAGTATTTTTTCCGGAAGTTTCGTAAGTCCCTAAAAGATTATTGGTTGTAGTGGCCACTGCAAAATGCTGAAGGGCACCTACCGCTGCTTTTCCTACGTTGAAGACATATACCGGATCAATATTGTCCCAGTTATCATCCGTTGTATGCTCATTATTACTTCTGATATGTTCGTAAAATCCGGTAATAGTGTATCCTTTTGCTTCAAAAGGAACATAATCAGAGCCATACGTATTGGAGATAAAAGTCTGAAGAGGAGAGTAGAGGCCGGTACATGTAACCAGTTCCTGAGTTACTGCACTGGAGGCTGCATTATTAGTAGATGTTGCACCTCCCGTATCTTTTTCACACCTGATTGTATTGTTGTTGTTGCCTATCTGGCCACCCACCTGATCAATATTAAAAACGAGCTTTATATCCATTTTACGGACACCGGCTTCGTAGGCTACATTATTTACATAGTGTTTACTTCCTACCAATCCCTGTTCCTCCCCGGAAAAATGAATAAATTTTATAGAATATTCAGTAGGAACGTCTTTCAGAATTCTTGCGGCTTCCAGAATAATAGAAGTCCCGCTTCCATTATCACTTACACCCTGTCCCGTGATGGTATCATAATGTCCACAGATAATCACGTATTTATTAGGATAAAGAGTTCCGGTTTTGGTGATGATCAGGTTCTTTGAATCGCTGTTATTATACGTAAATGTATCCTCTGTCATTGCACTGGCCGTATATCCGTAAGACAGATATTTGCTTTTGAGCCAATCCAGCGTATTGGCATTAGCCTGAGTTCCTGTTTCTTTTACCCCAAAACTGGCAAACTGCTGAAGATTCGTATTGATATTAGCCTGAGTAACCATATTAACACGGTCCTGATAAGCCTGAATAAAACTTTGTGCACCAATGCTCTGTACTGCAATGGAAGTCAGCAAAAAGGCTGTGATTCTTTTCATTTTTATTGCTCTCTTTATAGATTGCTAATATAATGATAAATAAGGATTTTTTACTGATGATTTTACATGGTTTATCGTAGTTTAATTGATTTTTTAATAATAATATATCTTATTGTGAATTTTATTATTATAACAGTTTGAAATTCATTCAATCTAAGTATTTATTTAATTTTTTTCTCCATTCGTTTTTATTTGATGGTGATTTTTTAGAAAATTTATTAAATAGAACGGAGGTTAAAATATATTTCCCGAAAATCAAGGATACAAAGAATGAATCAATGAAACTGATTCTTTCTAATCGAATGCATATCCATGAAGCTTCTTCAGCAAAAAGTTGAGTTCATCTGAATAGAAAAAATGTTATGTTCCTTATCAATTAGAATCAACAGTTGTGGGGATAGGGTTTCATACAAAGCTTTATGTTGGTGTATGCTTTATTTTAAGTGAGCTAAGAAGGGATCGATTTTCAATCGATCTGAAGAAGCGAGCGCATAGTCACAAAGATTCATCAGCGACGAAGTTACATTACTTAGCTTCCTAAAATAGAGTATTCGAATCCCTAATTCTTTGCGTGTATAAAATTTAGAATAATCAATCGGTATTCAATTGTTTTACCACAGCTTTTGAGTATGGTCCAACAAATTCACTCATCTTTGCTCTCTAAAATAAAACATTCGTAAACAAAAAAAATCCCGGGAAATCCCGGGACTTATATTGATAACAAAATAGTATTCTACATTATTTTACTTGATCTACAACAGCTTTGAAAGCTTCAGGATGATTCATTGCTAAATCTGCTAAAACTTTTCTGTTAAGCTCAATGTTGTTCTTTTTAAGAGCTCCCATAAATTGAGAGTAAGACATTCCGTGCTCTCTGGTTCCCGCGTTGATACGAGTGATCCAAAGTGCTCTGAAGTTTCTTTTCTTCTCTTTTCTACCACGGTAAGCATATTGCATTGCTTTTTCTACCGCGTTTTTAGCTACAGTCCAAACGTTCTTTCTTCTACCGAAAAAACCTTTAGCTTGCTTAAAAATTTTCTTTCTGCGAGCTCTTGAAGCTACGGCATTTACTGATCTTGGCATAATTTAAATTGTTTTTTTGAAATGTGCGACAATCTGTTTCATTGCACTTAGCTGCACCATTTCAGGGTTAAAATTTTGAATTTGTTTTGAATTCTTATAAACCGAATATAGATTTATAAAAACTACTTAATTGCTAATTGACGTTGAACGCTTTTCTCATCCACTTTAGCTACGTAAGAAGTAGTAGTAAGATTTCTCTTCTGCTTAGTTTCTTTCTTAGTTAAGATGTGGCTTTTGTAAGCGTTTTTTCTTTTGATCTTACCAGATCCGGTAAGAGCAAAACGTTTCTTAGCACCTGATTTCGTTTTTAATTTTGGCATTGTTTTGCTTTTTTATTGTTTTGTTATCAATATCTGTTTTGGCTACTCCTAAGGACTTTAGGAATAATAGTGTGCAAAAGTACGAAAAAAAAATGACACCCGAAAGGATTTTTAAGCCTGAAAAGGGAAAAGATAAGGATCTAAAGACAGAAATGCACGAATAGAGGAGTATTCGTGCATTCCGGTCAATATTTTTTTATCTGAATTAAGATTTAATAAATGCCAAAAGATCTCTGTTAATCGTTTCAGCTTCCGTTGTCGGCATCCCGTGTGGGAACCCCGGATAAGAAATCAGTTTACCGTTTTTAAGCAGGGTAGCTGCTACTTTTCCTGTAGTCTCGAAAGGTACAATCTGATCATCCTCACCATGCATCACCAATACCGGAACATCTACGCTTTTGAGATCTTCAGTAAAATCCGTTTCAGAAAACGCTTTCACACAGTCATAATGTGCTTTGATAGAGCCGCTCATTCCCTGTCTCCACCAGTTTCTCTGAATGCCTTCAGATACATTGGCTCCTTCTCTGTTGTACCCGTAAAAAGGGAAAGTGATTTCAATAAAAAACTGTGCTCTATGCTTAGCCGTATTGTTTCTAATATCATCAAAAACAGAAATAGGAACACCATTCGGGTTATTTTCGTTCTGAACCATGATTGGAGTTACAGCACTTACCAAAACGGCTTTGGCTACCTTTCCGTTACCATGTTTTGCCACATATCTGATGACTTCACCACCACCGGTAGAGTGTCCTATGTGGATGACATCTTTCAGATCTAAAGCTTCAACGATTTCCGCTACGTCAGAGGCATAAGTATCCATATCATGTCCGTAAGGGGTTTGTTGTGATCTTCCGTGACCTCTTCTGTCATGGGCAATCACTCTGTATCCTTGTTCCAGGAAAAAAAATAGCTGCGCATCCCAGTCATCACTTGACAATGGCCATCCATGATGAAAGAAAATGGTTTGTCCTTTTCCCCAGTCTTTGTAATAGATCTCTGTACCGTCTTTTAATGTAAGTGTGCTCATAAGTTCTTTTTTTATGATTAATACAATAGTTGATTTGTTTTTATTTTATTTAAATACGAATGTAGATGGAAAATTTTCACTGTATATTGATGTAAGATAACATTTAAATTAAAATAAAAATGCAGCAGAAAGCATCATTAACGTTAATTTAACAACAGGTATAAAGAATTATATAGGTTGGGTAAAAGAGATAAAACATTAATTGTATAGTCTAAAATATAGCCGATAACGGGGATTGCAGTAGTTTTCACTTCTTTCTAATATTGCTGAACAGGATGAATAAAATTTCGGAGTATGAGAACAATAGTATGCAGTATCCTTTTTATATTGACTTCAGCGACGGCATGCACGCAGGAAAAGAAAGATAATTCCACAATTTCATTAAAAATAAAGACTATAAAAAGTATTCCGTTTTTAACTAAGAATAATGACTTTGTCTATGTAGATAAAATAAGTTTGAAACCTGTCAACAGTCAAAAATTTAAAAATGCGTCAGTTTTTACATCTACAGGTTTTGCTGTTGTTGAAAATGAAAAGAATGAATATGCCGTAATAGACGAAAGTGGAAATAAAGTTTTGGGTTTTTCATCCAGCCCAATCGATCTGAATGTTGTCAATGGCCTTACATTTTATAAAAAAGACCTTGAATATGAAAAGAAAATGCCCATTTGGAAATGGGATTGGAATATTCTAGGAAGTGACATCAAGAAAGAACAGACCTATCATAAAATTGAAATAGGCGTGCTGGAAAATAAGCAGATTTTGCTACACGATGATATACCCTATCTTGAGGATCGTTATTATTTGAATTTTACAGCAATAGATGAAAATCACATTTTCTGGAACGGAAATCTTTACGCAATCAAAAAAAGCCATTTAGATAAAATTGAAAATAATATTGATGAACTGCTGGAAGATAAACGCTTCATCAAAGCTTCCAATAATGCCTTTTCAATATATGGATTGGGGCAAAAAAAGGCAATTCACAGCGGACTGAAAGGAACAGAAGCCCTTTCAATCATGTTTGGAACAGAAAAGATAGAGTTGAAAGACGTGAATAAAGAACGGTATGAGCCGGAAGTTCCCAAGCTTTTAGCAGATAGTAAAACCAATGATGTTTATCCTTTTCCACAATATGAAAAGGTATTCCCAAAGGAAATTACAAAGGCAACCGCTTCACAGATTGAGTTCATTAAAAAAGCCTCTTTGGTGTATTCGATTACCCATTCGCCTTATTTTTTGCTAGGTGTTTTTAATTATGATCATGAGGTATGGGCGTTCGACTGGCTTTATATTGATACCAAAGGGAATGTCACAGATTCTATTGATACGTATAATTTTAAAGTTCTTGATCAGGTTGGAAATCTGGTCTGGCCCGATAGAAAAATGATTTTACCTCACCCATATGTTGATAAAAACTGGAAATTTGGTAAAATAAACTCTTACACGGGGATGAATGATCAGTACCTTATCAGGATTGAAGACGCAAAACAGGTAAGAACAATGGGCTTGTGGAACAGCCGTGAAAAAATCTGGGTGATAAAGCCTGAATATTATACGATCTCTGTTTTGGATGCAGAAAAACAGATCTATGCACTGCAAAAAGAGCAAGATGGCTTGTATACACTCTATGATCATAAGAATAAGAAAAATAAGGGTTCAAAGGCCTATCAGTCTATTAATTCAGATGGTTTGGTGAATGTGAAATTAAGTTCCGGACAAACAAGTTATTACTATATTGATCTTGATACCGGAAAAGAATATAAAGAATGAGATAGTGTTTTGTTCCCTTGGGCATAATTGGCTGGAAGAAAAATGCTGGGAGCTACTTTCAATCATTATCAGATAAGATTAAACCCTATTAAATTGTATTAAAAAAGACAAACAGTTATTTTATACGATTTCTATAACTTCCTTCTCCCATCTTCCATCTTCAAAACTTTAAAATATGCTTTCATCCGCCGATTTAAACCTGGAAAGAGCTTTGCTGCTCGCTGTTTTAATAATTTTTTTTGGAGCAGGGCTCCTATGTACACTTATTGTTTTTATAATTAATTCCATACGAAAGAAAAGAAAAACAGGACTTTACTACCTCTTTCTTTTCCTGATTTCGGGAATCACTGTCCTGGGTCTTGCTGTATTTTATTTTTGTACGTTACTTTAATCTATACCAGACGTCAAAAAACCACCATTATCAGGGATATTTTGAGCCAACCTCTTTGATTATCTTTAACTCAAAAATTGATTAAAGATAAGAGGGTGAAACATTTCGTGATTTTGACTTCACTTTTTGCAGTATTGAGCTGTAAAGGCAATGCCCAGAAATTACAGGTTACTGCCATTTATACCGAGCCTAAACGGGTTATCAACGAGATTTCGGAGGCTGGGGTAGCGCATGCGTATAGAACTCATAAAGAAGTTACTGAACGTCTTGATCCTAAGATTTTCATGCTTTCCAAAAATGCCGAAACACTAAAGTTTCGTATACAGGGAAACATCAGTTCTGGTGGGCATACCATTAATCAGGTGAGGAAAATCCGTTTTGAAAAAGGAGAACAAAATGGGAATACCATTACCCTGAGATATTATACGGAGGTCAAAAGAATTCCCGGAAAAGAAAGTGCAAACGTACGAGGGTATAATTATACAAAGGATGAAGTCTACAGAATACCTGCGGATATTAAAATCATAAAAATCGAATTGTACGAAGAGCATATTAATGATTTATCGGATCCAAACCCAAAACTCATTACTCAACAAACCTTTAATTTTTTTGCCAAAATATAATCACCTGAAATGAATTCTAGCAATGCATGCACCTAGATTAATAAATATAGACCAGAATACTATTGCCGATTTTGATAAAGAAGCGTTATTTTTTGATCCAGCCACAAAATCCAGAATTGCAAACCAATATTGTTCTTTATAAAGATGGCGAAGTGGTTGAAGAACTCAATACTCTTGAAGGAGACGGAATGTGTATGGGATTTCATGGATGGATAGAAAACGATTTTGGAAGCGAGGAAATTGTAACTGATTTGGATTAAAAAAATGAATTTAGATTTTGTACCGAAACAAACGGGAAGCTAAAAGAGATAATTCATAACATTCTGAATAATGCTTATCCTGAGGTGTTGAGCCATGATCCTAAAACGGATGAAAAAGTTGATTACAAGAAGAAAAAGATAGCCTGGGAAATACCAGGAATATTTAGAGAAACTGTTTAAACATGCTTATGAATACTTTAGAAGACTTAGAAAAAGAATTTAATTTTACCTATCCGGAGCTTTATAAACAATTGTATGATGATAAAATGCTGGATTGGGGAGCAGAGGGAAATGGATGGTATACCAGTGTTTTTCCCACTTTAAAGGAAAACCCGCCTTTGCTTTTATTTGGAAATGATATTGAAGTTTGGGATCCCATCATCTATCATGGCGGAATCAGGGAAATGATTAATCATGAAGTATACGACATTAATCCAAAATACCGTATGGTTCCTCTCGCAAAAAATGGAGCCGGAGATTTGTATGTTTTCCAATTGGATATGGAGAATAATGGTGAAATTCCCATCACTTTTTTTGGTCACGATTCAGATGCTGAAATTTTAGCTAAAAATCTGCAGGATTTTATCTTCAGACAACTTCTGGAATCTTTAACCGAAATAGATGAATATTCTATGGCTTATGATGATTCTGAAGAGGAAATCAAGAAAAACCTATACAATCAGCTGAAAACCCATCGTAAGTATTTAAAAGCTGAACAAGTTGAAATTCTGGAGAACCTTTACCAACGCGATATTTTTGAATATACCTATAAAACACCTAATGGCAGCGAGTTTGAAGCAGAGGGACTGTTGACTTTTGACGAACTTGAAAAACTCATTAAGCAAGAAATAGCTTTTGAAAAATTGAATACAAAATTTGATTATTGGAAATAGAGTAATTGGCTCAATAATTATAAAAAAACACAATGATGAAAAAGAATTTAGCTTTCCTGTTTTTAAGTGTCCTGTTGATTATCATCTTTAGTTGCAAAGAGCCGGAAAGAAAAAAAACAAATTTTCCGAATGAGCTGAAAAATATCCATTGGATTGTCAATTACGGAGGGCTTATCAGTTCGGAGGGAGAGAATACCTATGAATTGTCGAAGAGAATAGATACGGCATTCATTTTAAATTTCCATGCTATAGATTTTTTAGATGCAGAAAAATTCAGCAGTTATGATAGCTGGGAATGTGGAAATGATTGCTTTACCAGAATACACGGAAGATATTATTTTACAGAAGCTCACCAAATAAAAATGGAAGTTGACAGCATTTGCAAGTCCGATTTTTGTGATGCGCCGACACAAATTTTCAAACCATCAAAAGAAATGGTTTTTGACCTTGTTAAAAAAGGAACTCAATTAACACTTATAAGAAAAAGAAAGTAAAATGACCGATTTAATAAAAATTTTCCCGGAGTACGAAGACGTATTTTATGATGATATTGAGAATCATAAGAAATATTTTCTTCCGATTTGTTCAGTTAATTTAAAGATAATTGATCCAGCAGAAGATCAATGGCTGCATATTGTTTCTGTAAAGGAAATTTACGATGGCTGTGTTGGAGAAGACACTCTGGAATTCCATACAGAATATACCAAAGCGGATATGTTTGGTTTTGATGTGATTGACGGTAAATATAAGTTTGATGCAGATTGGAATTATTTCTCAGCACATACAGAGATCTCTCCGGAAGATTATGGGAACAATTATTCAGATTTAGAAATTGAATACAATATGAATGAAGCAATGTATCAATTGAAAAAAGAATATTACCAAAAACACAATAAGCTTTATGATAAAGATTTCAATCGGCCGGGTTTGGAGGTTGATGATATTCGCCGTTTAGAACGTTTACGTAACCTTACGGTTGAAGAGCTGGAGAAAGATAATTACTCAGAATATGCTGAGGAACGTTTACAGAATAAGATTTTCGGTGTTTTTGAAGAACTTAATACGAATGCGCTCCCCTTAGAAGAATGCAATTTCGGAGGTGAAAACCTCATTGAAAAACCCTTTAAACCTGATGGAACCCTGATGGATTATATTGCATGTTTGGAAGGCTATGATTTTCAGCAAAATTCGGCAGACCAAGTATTTTTATTTTATGACAAAGAGCTTAAAAAGGCAGTCATTTGTTTAGAATATACTTAATCTGAAATTTAAAATACACGATAAAAGAGAAAAATATTGTAGATGTACATAGGAAGCACGGCGAAAGAAAGACCAGACCGCTTCATGATGATAGAAAGCGGAGATTCTGCCACGGATATTTTAGCATTGATGACAGAAAAACAGATTTTTAATCTTATTCTGGATGGGAAAACCTGTGATGCAGCTATTTTTAGGCTTCCTGAATTCAAAGAAGTCTTCGGAAATATCAATATCATTCACCTTTCTAATTTTGATATTCATCAAAGCGAGATTTTGTATGCCCTGAAAAATGCTGTTCGCCTCGAAATCAAAAAATGTACATACAAAGGCAAAGAACAGATTGACTGGACTGTTTTTACGCGATTAGAGGAGATTTTCACACCTTATTCCAAACGGTTTGTGAATCTTTTTACGTATCCAACACTAGAGACGATCTTCATTGAAAAATTTACAGAAGAAAATTATCAGTTTCCTGAAAATGAAATCCTGAATACTTTATCCATTGAAAGAAGTGCCTCCTGTGACTGGTCAACACTCGCTCATTTCAGGAATTTGGAAGCATTATACCTGTCAGAAATTAAGTCTTTAATATCAATCTCGTGGCTTGCCAATTTAAAAAAATTAAAAGAGCTGGATCTGAGCCTTTGCAAAAATGTTGAGAATATGATAGAATCCATTTCAGAGGTCAAAACACTTACATATCTTCATCTATTTCAGAGCGGAGTGATAGAATCTTTGCAAAATTTAATCAATCTTACCAATCTGGCAGAATTGACTATTGAAAATAAAGGAAAGTTATTAGATAAAAACATTTTTTTTCTCGATAAAATCCCTAACCTGGAGTATAGTATTGAGATTGGAAGTTTTGGTGCGGGAAGTAATTCTTTCGCTAAACAACATAGTTGTGAAATAGAGTAGCAGGTATTTTACCTATATTTACATTCTTTACTACCACAAAACTTCATAAAGATAAGGGTTTGATGCACAGGTTACTATTTATATTTACTTTATTTATTTGTCCGTTTTTTGTTCAGGCACAGGATGTTTTAAGCAAATTAGAAAAGGAATATAACCATGCCTCCAACAAAATAGAGGAGCAGTTGAATCTGGCTCCCAAATATGCCACTGCCTTATTCTTCCATAATTTTAAGCCGAAATCTTATCAGCTTTTGGCGACCAATATTTCCCTTGCAACGAAGCAGGCCGATGGAAAATATGCGACTATTTTGTACGCGGTTCAGGCAATGAATTACCGGCTTGACAATAAAGAAGCTGAATCTTCAAAAAGCCTGGAAATGGGAAAGATGTACAGCTTAAAAACAAACAGTAACGAAGCAAAAGGGTACCTGGAATATGCAAGAGGCTGGATTCTCACACGTAATAATAAAATCACTGATGCTGTTGCTGCCTATCTCAAAGCAATTAATTATTATGAAAATTCACCCACAACTTCTACACTCTATGGAAGATATGGAAATACAGCCAAAGAATTATCTGCAATTTATGCTGATCTGAACGAGTTTCAGCTGGAAGAAAAATACAGTAAGCAGTTTCTGTTGTTAGCATCCAAACAAAATGATCCTAATCTGATTTTCGATGCTTATATGAGAATGGGGTATATGTACGAACAGAAGCATGTTCAAAACCCATCTGATCTACAGTTTAGAAATAAAGCAGAACAATATTATGTACAGGCGATTACCACTTTCAATAAGAATAAAGGGTCTATGCTTAATAAGAGCAACCTTTCCTATGCGGCCATTAATCTAGCCAATCTGTATATTGAGTTTAATCAGGATAAAGCCATGCAATATGCTCAATTGGCTAACAAGGTAAGCCTGGAGACGGGTGATGCTATCCATATTGCTTCTTCATTTGGAATTTTGGCAGAGCTTGCCATACAGAATAAAAATTACGATCTCGCTAAGTCTTATTTTCTGAAAGCTTCTATGGAAATAGGGAAAAGTCCTGTTAGAAATCATAATATAGAACTTTCTATTCTTGAGTCTTTATCCAGAGTGAGTGAAGAGCAGGGCAATTACAAAGAAGCACTGACTTATTATAAAAGTTATGTAGATAAATACAAAAGCGTTTACGATCAGGAAAAACTGGATATTACCAAAAGATTAGAGTCTCAGTTTGAGAAAGAAAGACAGGAACAGAAATATATAAAACTGCAGCTGGAAAGTGATAAAAAAGCACAACAGATCAAGCTGATCAATATCCTTCGTGCACAGCGTGAACAGGTGTATAACAACTTAAAACTGGTAGAAGAAAACCAACGTGAACGTCTGAAATTTTCAGAACTGGAATCTGAGAAAAAAGAACAACAGCTTCGTTTGGCCAAATTAGAAACACAGCAGAAGAACAACGACATCAACAGTTATAAAAAGCTGCTGGCATTCAAGGAAAAGATTAATACCTATTACATTGTTTTTATTTTCATTTTCATCGTTCTGATCCTTTTACTGCTTTATGCCTATAAACAGCGTGTAAAGTCGATTAAACAAAGAGACGAACTGCATGCATTAGCTTTGGAAAAAGAAAAGCAGAATTCAAAAATATCTACGCTTACGGCATTGCTTGAGGGGCAGGAGCAGGAGCGTGGACGCTTAGCCCGGGATCTTCATGACGGATTGGGAGGCTTGCTTTCGGGAACGAAACTTCAGCTGTCTTATTTAGATCCTCATCATTCCGAAACAATAGAAGAGGGAATTTCAAAATCCATCGATCAGATTGATGGTGCAGTGGAGGAGTTAAGAAGGGTTGCCCATAATCTGATGCCCGACTTATTAATGAAATATGGTCTGGAAGTAGCCATTCAGGAATTTGCCTCCAGAATATCCAATAATGGACTGGACATTCATACTGAATTTATCGGGTATACAAATTCCATATCACAGGAAAAACAGCTGATACTGTACAGAATCATTCAGGAATTGGTCAACAATGCCATCAAGCATGCCAGTCCTTCAGAAATTATTATTCAGATCAGTGAAGAAGAAAAGGTTTTAAACCTTACAGTAGAGGATAACGGCAAAGGTTTTGACCGTACCGACTTAGATATGAGAAAAACAGCTGGGTTTCATAATATAGAATTAAGAGTCCAATTTTTAAAAGGGACAATGAATATCACCTCAGAATTGAATATTGGAACCAGTATAGAACTTCAAATTCCGATTTATTAAAATGATAAAAGTAGCCATAACAGACGATCACCCGCTTCTATTGGAAGGGTTGAAGAATATTTTAGGAAATAGTGATACTATAGATGTTGTAGATTGTTTCAAAAACGTTTCAGAAATGAATGCAGGTTTGAAAAAACAGCCTGTAGATATTTTATTATTAGACATCAATTTGGCAGACATCAACAGCATCGAGCTCATCAAACCTTTAAAGAAAAAGTACGGGAACCTCCAGATTATTATGCTCAGTGTTCACAATGAATTGCCTGTGATTAATAGTACGCTGGCTGAAGGCGCCCTGGGATACATTCAGAAAAATGCTTCAGTCACTGAAATTCTTGAGGGTATTGATACCGTATATGCCGGGAAACGGTTTCTATGTTCAAAAACCAGGTCTGTTTTAGAGAAAAAATCAGCCGACGGGCTCAATCAGGTTCCGAAATTGACCCGAAGAGAAAAAGAAATTTTAGCTGAGGCAGCGAAAGGTTTGACCACCAATCAAATGGCAGAAAAACTTTTTATCAGCCCACACACCGTTGAAAGCCACCGAAAAAATCTGATTGAAAAATTCCAGACTTCCAATCTTAGCTCAGCCATTAAATTAGCCATAGAATACGGTTTAATTATCGAATAGGATACGAATAAAAGAAAGAGGAAGTAAAGCCGCAGAACAAACGTATAGAAACATTACGCCCGCTTAAAAAGAATCAGTGAAATTGATTCCACGCTTTGCTTTCTTCAAATATCCCGGATCATAAATAACTCCCTCAAATCTTAATTCCGCTGTTAAAAACTCACTATAGAACAAGTCCTCTTAAAAATTTTAATGGCAAAAAACATTGTTAAGGTTTCAGCATCTGCATGATTAATTTAAGTTTTGGGATAAAATCAACAAAAAGGCCTGCTTACATCGTAAAAGCAGACCTTTTCTCTATATAAATTAAAAATTAGGTGTTCAATAAATTAATCTTTGAATCTCAATGCAGCCTGGAACAGGTTTTTCTTTCCTTTTAAATCATATTCCTCGTTATATTCAGGCTGATACATGAACAGATAAACTCTTCCGTCGAAATCTTTTAAACTGATAGGCTGGTCCACCATAATATCATAAAACCTTGTAATAGTACGGGTCGCTGTCCATTGTTTTAAATTTCCTTTGGGATTTTTATCAAACCGATGATCTTTCACATCGGTATAATACCAGTAGGAAGGGGATTGATCCATCAGAAACAGTTCTTTGTCTTTGTTATATAATTCCTCCGCCATCCCTGTACTCTGAAACCATGGGACTTCCGCATTGAAAAGCCCCAGAGCTCCTGCATAAATATCTTTATTGGTAGTGGCTCCCACCAAAAAACCTTCAAGATTATTAGCGGTGAACTCAAATACAAAAGGAGACTTTTTAAGGTCATAAACATCATTTACAGGTTCAATTACTTTTCCATCCTGCTTGATAACTACCTTTAATGATTGTGCAAACGTCATAAAACTTAGTAAACAAAAAAGGAATGTTAAATTTACTTTTCTCATGGTATATCTTTAAATAACTGGGGCAAAGATATTAGACTTTCTCTCGCTACACACTGGCTGATTTCAGGGGTTTTTACCCTATTTCAAATAGTAGGAAATGTATTCTTAATTGAACAGATCAGCCTTCAGCTGTATTTTTATGAAAGCCGCTTTCTGTTTTTTACTGGTGGATGCCGCTGAATTGATAGGGTAGACTTCTGCATAAAAAGTTCTATCATCCTTCCAGAAAGCTTTTGCCTCGTCACTAATTTTGAAATTGGTGAAGTTTACATATAAAAGGTTTTCTTGAGTATGATTTTGTTCCAGATACCTACTGATCTCAAAATTACTTCCCACATCGTTATTCGAAGCTATGTAAGAAACCGTGTTTTTACCGGGCAGAATGTGAGGATAGCCGCCGGTAAACAGCGCAAAATCAGCACTTGGCTTTACCGTATAAAAAGAATAATAGACCTCTGAG
The DNA here is from genome assembly GCA_001013295.1 of Chryseobacterium indologenes. Lineage (GTDB taxonomy): Bacteria > Bacteroidota > Bacteroidia > Flavobacteriales > Weeksellaceae > Chryseobacterium > Chryseobacterium indologenes_B. The sequence continues at coordinate 247,114 of LAZY01000078.1, forward strand.
GTCCCTTCCGAACTTTCCTTAAAAACTTCCAGATGAAGGTAAGGAGACTGTCCAATATATTCATTGGATAAAAGACCGTCTTCTGTAGGGATATTCTTATGTTGTGTAATCACAGTTTCTTTTGAATTTTCAGTATAGATCCAATTGTTATCTTTTAATTTAACCTGAGGGTTCTTTACCAAAACTTCGTCAATTTTATTGCTGGAGGCCATTTTAAATTCCTGTTCCGAAACCTCCGTTATCGTACCATATTGACTGAATGATTTATTTTTAAAATCCTTAGTCTCTTTCAGGGTACTGCTTCGGATTTCATAAAGATCCACGCCCTTTAAGTTCAGATCAAATGATGCTGTGAATTCAGATTTCAGTACAAAAGCTTCAATGCTGTTCGAAATATTATTATTGATGCTGTAATGAATAGAGTAGAAGTCATCAAACTCTTCGAAACCATAGTAATTATCAAGTTTATTGTAAGCAACTTTCATATGAGCGGCATCTTTACCCGGAGTCACAAAAAACTGCACAGAATCCAGCTTGGTAAATAATTGAAACGGAACATCCTGCACATTATCTACTCCTTTTATCTTTTTAAAATCTGCGAATGTTATAGCTTTCTGAGTCACTTCAGTTCCTGCTTTGTTAGTTTCTGAGTTTTTATTTTGCTGGCTACATCCCACAAAGACTACCATAGATGATATGAAGAATGGATTTAAAATTTTCATTTTATATATTTTGAGGCAAATGTATCAGTATTCAGAGTCACCACCAATAAAACCCGTGGATATGGGCAATAAATGGCTGAAAACAGGGATATATTTAATGATATATTTTCGGGAATTTTGCAAACAATAAACTAAGGACTATTAATTATTTATATCAGATGAAAAACGTAATAACGAGCTTTTCAGTTGTGATCATTTTGCTGGCTTCATGTTCGCCTGCTACCGATAAAAAAGTAAACAAAGTTGATTCTACAGCGGCAAAGACGGATACCGTTTCCATACATACCCCGGAAGTAAAGACCATTTCAAAAGTAGAAGTGCCGGGAGATTTTTCACAACTGGTGCCTATTGATGTATTGGATACCAAAAATGAAAATGTATATGAAAAATATGGTATAGAATTCTCCGGAAACTGTTATTCGTGCGATTTAGCAAGTTTATCCGTAACAGAGAATACCATTAAATGGACTAATGTATGTGATGAAAAAGATGTCTTTAAAGTAAGTGATTTCTCTGTTTTTGGCGAAGGCAGCAAAACAGTTCTAAAAACAGCAGACAGAACCTATATTTTAACTCAGATCGATAAAGCTCCCGTATATGAGTTGGTAATAGAAGGTCAGAAACTGGAACTCAATAATAAAAGAATCGCTAAATATTTTACCACCAGGAAGGCATTGCCTCTTTTTAAAGAGCATGACTGTGGTGATTTTGAAGGGTAAAAACTACTAAAACCTGTAAGAAAGAGGGGTGATAAATAAAATACAAATGATGCTTATATAGCCCCTCTTTCTTTTTCTTATGGAACCTTTTCCATGAAATTTTTTTATAAAAAAAGCCTCAAAGTAATTTGAGGCTTTCATATGTAAAATAATAACTGAATTATTTCGCTGGTTTTTTAGGACTCATCATCATAATCATCCTTTTCCCTTCAAGCTTAGGAAGCTGATCTACCTTACCTACATGCTCAAGTTCCTGAGCTAGTTTTAAAAGTAAGATTTCTCCCTGGTCCTTAAAGATAATTGAACGTCCTTTAAAAAATACGTAGGTCTTTAGCTTAGAACCTTCTTCAAGGAATTTTTCAGCATGCTTTTTCTTAAATTCATAATCATGGTCATCAGTCTGAGGTCCGAAACGAATCTCTTTTACCACCACTTTCACCTGCTTAGCTTTAAGTTCCTTCTGTTTTTTCTTTTGCTCGTATAAGAATTTTTTGTATTCCAATACTCTTGCAATAAATGGTTCAGCCTTATCAGAAATTACTACTAAATCCAATTCCTGTTCCGCAGCAATCTGTCTTGCTTTGTCAATTGGATAAATTCCCGGCTCTACGTTATCGCCCACTAAACGAAGCTCTCTCACACGAATTTTATCGTTGATCAAGTGAGCGTCCTCTTGTACCGGACGTCTCTGTGGGCCCCTGTTGTTAAATCTTTGTGCTATTGTATTATAATTTTATTGGTTAACTACTATTTAATTGATTTAAGATTTAAAAATTGAAAGATTCCATTGTTTTTTGAATCCTTCAATCTTTTAATATTAAATGGCTGCTTCCTTTTTGAAGTAAGCAACGAAATCCTCCAGTTTCATCACTCCAAGATCTCCTTCACCACGTCTTCTTACAGAAATCGTGCCTTCTTTTTCTTCATTTTCTCCTACCACAAGCATGAAAGGAATCTTCTTCAATTCCGCATCACGGATCTTTTTCCCTGTCTTCTCGTTTCTGTCATCAATCTGACCGCTAATATCGTGATTTTCTAAAAATTGTGAAACTTTTTTTGAATAATCTACATATTTTTCACTGATCGGTAGAATAATAAACTGATCCGGGCTCAGCCATAATGGGAAATCACCTGCAGTGTTCTCCAGCAAAATAGCGATGAAACGCTCCATAGAACCAAATGGTGCTCTGTGGATCATTACCGGTCTGTGTTTTTCATTGTCGCTTCCGATATAGTGAAGATCAAATCTTTCCGGTAAGTTATAATCTACCTGGATCGTTCCAAGCTGCCATTTTCTTCCTAAAGCATCTTTCACCATGAAGTCTAGCTTAGGACCGTAGAATGCCGCTTCACCGTATTCTATTACTGTTTTTAAGCCTTTCTTTTCTGCAGCATTGATGATCGCACTTTCTGCTTTTTCCCAGTTTTCATCAGACCCGATATATTTTTGTTTGTTTTCAGGATCTCTTAATGAAACCTGAGTCACAAAATCTTCAAAACCTAAAGATTTGAACACATAAAGCGTCAGATCGATTACTTTTTCAAATTCTTCAGAAAGCTGATCCGGAGTACAGAATAAGTGAGCATCATCCTGAGTAAATCCACGAACTCTTGTCAACCCGTGAAGCTCTCCACTTTGCTCATATCTGTAAACAGTACCGAATTCTGCATATCTCTTAGGCAAATCCCTGTAGCTCCATTGTGAAGTTTTATAAATTTCACAGTGGTGAGGACAGTTCATTGGTTTTAGCAAGAATTCTTCTCCTTCATTTGGAGTTTTGATCGGCTGGAAGCTGTCTTCTCCATATTTATCCCAGTGTCCGGAAGTTACATACAATTCTTTTGCCCCGATATGTGGAGACATTACGAATTCATACCCTCCTTTTTTCTGTGCATCTGAAAGGAAATTCTCCAGTTTTCTTCTTAAAGCCGTACCCTTTGGCAACCATAATGGTAACCCGGCACCTACTTTTTCAGAGAATGCAAAAATTCCAAGTTCTTTACCCAGTTTTCTGTGATCTCTTCTTTTAGCTTCTTCAAGTCTTTCAAGATATTCAGTAAGGTCTTTCTGTTTAGGGAAAGAGATACCATAGACTCTTGTCAGCTGTGGGTTCTTTTCATTTCCTCTCCAATAGGCTCCTGCTGCATTAAGGATCTTAACCGCTTTTACAATTCCGGTATTCGGAATGTGTCCTCCACGACATAGATCTGTGAAATTATCATGCGTTACAAAAGTGATTTCCCCATCGTTAAGATTAGAGATCAGTTCCACTTTGTAAGGATTGTCTGCATAAGTTTTTAGAGCATCTTCTTTAGATACCGGATATAAAGAGAATGTTGAGCCTTTCTTTGCATTTTCAAGGATCTTCTTTTCAATCTTTTCAAAATCTTTTTCAGATAAGCTTTCATCCCCGAAATCTACGTCATAGTAGAATCCGCTTTCGATGGCCGGACCAATGGTCAACTTAGCATTAGGATAAAACTCAAGGATAGCCTGCGCCAAAAGGTGAGCAGAAGAATGCCAGAAAGCTTTCTTACCCATATCATCGTTCCAGGTCAAAAGCTGTACCGTAGAATCCGTGGTTATAGGTGTGGTCGTTTCTACTTGTTTGTCATTAACAATTGCGGAAATGGTATTTCTAGCCAATCCCTCGCTTATAGATTTTGCCACATCTAGGGGAGTAACTGCGCCCTCGAATTCTTTGACACTATTGTCTGGAAGTGTAATTTTTATCATTGTTTACTAAGAAATTTTAAGATGCAAAAATACGCATTTTTTAGATAAAATACTATATTAGCCTATATTTAGAATGAGAATTAATATTAAAGATGAAAAAGATATTCGTAGTTTTTGTTTCACTGAGTTCCATATTCGGTTTTTCACAGAAAAATAACTCCAGATTTTCCGTTACCTACAACAAAAATATTGAAACGTATTTCCTGGCAGAGATCCTCTCAGCAGAACATAGAAAGAACAATAAAGACTTTGAACTCTATAAAATTAAAGAATGTTCTGTTTACCAGCCCATTGTTAAAAAAGCATTAGAAAAATATGAGCGCCTGAAAAACTCAGATATTGCCGTTTCAACAGCAAAACTCAATGATATTCTGATCGAAAAATACGGTTCATGGAATGATATTCTGATGACCCCTTTGATGTATCATAAAGAATTTCCGGCGACAGACTGGATCAATGATTATAAATTTGAAAACAACAATCTCACCAAAGAACAGAACAGAGAAGCTACAGATTTAATTAAAAATTATCTTTCTGAGCTCTCAAAATTCTACGTTAAAGAGAATATTGCACAGTTTTTTAACGAAAATAAAGACTTTTACAACGCTGGAATACAGGAGTACAACAAACAGATTCCTGCCGGGTTCACCAATGCTATGGAACAGTTTTATGGAGAAGGATTCAATGCCTATACTATTTTGATTTCTCCCATGATGATGTGGCCTATAGAAAATAATGAAGGACGTGGGATTGCCGCAGAGGTAATTTTAAAATCCGGAAAAAAGAATATTTATGAAGTGGCAAGTCCTTTTGTAAAGGTGGAAAAACCGGGAGAGTTCGGGTATGATAACCAATTTCAGGCAAGATTTCTAAGCGTTCATGAATTTGGTCATTCATTCGTTAATAAAGAGGTTTATAAGCATAAAGACAGACTTCAAAAATTCAAAGATCTCTTTGAAAAGTCAAAATTAAAAGAGGCTATGATCAAAACCGGAGGTTATGGAGACTATCAGATTTGTGTCGCTGAGCATTTGGTGAGGCTGGGGGAAATTCAGACGGCAAGAATCCAGAAAGATCCGGAAAGAGCTCAAAGGCTGGAAGACTATCATTTGAAAAATAACTTTATTTTCCTGCCACAATTAGAAGAAAAGATAAAGGAATATAATGCCAACCGTAAAAAATATAAAACTTTCGGAGATTTTGTGCCTCAGTTGTTAGATATTTTTGAAAATACAGATATTGAATTTATCAATAATGCGTTAATTGAAAACAAGTAATAAAAGCTATAAATTGCTTCCTGCTATGAATACAATAAACATCGATTTACACTGTGATCTGTTATATTATTTATTAAGACCAGACGCAACCATTGACGATAGAGAAATAGGCTGTTCTTTGCCTTATTTAAAAGAAGGAAATGTAAAACTTCAGGTGATGGCCATCTATTCAGGAACAGGGGGAAACAGTACGGAATATGGACTGCAACAGAGTAAAATATTTTCAGATTTAATCAGAAACGAAAATTTTTTCCTTTTTACTCCTGAAAGTCATCAGGCTTCAGAAAATGAAAGTCGGGTAGGAGTGATGGCTTCCATCGAAAACGCTTCCTCTTTCTGCGAGGAAAATGAAAGCCTGGATTCCGGATTCAAAAAACTGGAAACCATCATTGAAAATACTCAGAAAGTATTGTACATCGGGATTACCCATCATTTAGAAAACCGTTTTGGTGGCGGAAACAATGCTACAGCAGGCCTTAAAGATGATGGAAAAGTACTGATCGATTATATCGCAGACAGAAAGATAGCAATTGATCTGGCTCATACAAGTGATCAGCTGGCGTATGATATATTCAATTATACAGCCCAGCGGAATTATTCAATTCCTATCCTGGCAAGCCATTCTAATTATAGAAGTATTTATAAAAATAACAGGAATCTTCCTGATGAACTGGCCAAAGAACTGATCAGCAGAAAAGGGCTGATAGGTCTTAATTTTATCAAAGATTATGTTGATCTTGAACATCCGGAAAGGTTATATGACCATATTCAATACGGACTTGACCTTGGGGCGGAAGATCATATGGCTTATGGAGCAGACTATTTCTATTGGAAAGATCACCCCGATACTTCCCGTCATCCGTTCTTCTTTCCTGAACATTCCAATGCTTCAGCATTTCCGGCAATCAACAGAGAGATTGAAGAAATATTTTCCTCTGAGCTTGTAGAGAAAATCAGCCACAGAAATGCACTGAATTTTATAGAAAATATGTATAAATAATACAGTTAGTCGAACATATCAGACAGATAGCGCAGATTTTATACTTTTATGGGCATTCATTTGCAAAATTTGCCAATCTGCGAGAGATAAAAGGAAGCTAGCCGGAGTTGAATCTCAAGCTAGCTTTTTCTTTTATATTTCACTTTCTGTTTGATGATTTCAATCACGTCTACATGTTGAACCTTAGATTTGATCCATCCGTGAATGTCAATATAGAATAAGGACCTTCTGTAATACTCATTTTCAGAAAATTCTTCAAGCTTTTTATCAAAATTTTCAAAGGCTTTCTGTCTCTGATCCGGAACCTGGTTATTCAGGGTTTTAAAGAACTGAATGCTTTCAAAATGAAACTCTTCCGGTTTTTTCATTTTTTTTGCAAACTTCAGCGTAGAGGCTATGAATTCATCATAATCTTCATCATTTCCGGACTCATATTTGGCCATCAGAATCAGAATTCTGGTATGGAACAGCAAATCTTCCTGTACGTTGCCTTTCGATTCTATCACCCGCATGGAGTATTCAATCGATTTTTCAAACATTTTACTTCCGAAAAACATGGCCGCCATTTTAAGATAAAGGATCATAAAGTGGTGTTCATCAATTCGTTCCCTGAGTTTTTCCATTTTCAGTTCAATTTCCGGAATGAGCTTTGTCCCGGTAAAAAATTCACCCTTAACAAAATGAATATTCATCAGGGTATTGTAATGGGTAAGAAATATCAGTGACTGAAGGTTTTCGTTCTGGGCAAAATTTTCTGCATTGACCATCTTGTTGAAGTTCTCAAAATGCTCTTCCAGAATATCAATATTTCCATACAAAAAAAGAATTTTCAGCAGGTAAGTGTTGCCTTTGATGTACCAAACCGGATGGCTGTAGATCATTTCTGGCTTTTTGTGAAACAGATCTACCCATTGATAGGCATATTTCAATGTATATTTATAATCCTGAAGCAGTTGGTTTTTCCAGACATGGGCTTTGAAATACCATAGTTTTTCAGTGAAATTCAGTTTTTCAAGCCTTATATTTTTGATTTCTTCGTTGAAAATACTCAGAACCTCTTCCCGGTCAGAATCATTTTTCACATAGCCATGCGTAAGCATTTCACTGTATAATTTCAATGAAAGATTGGAGAGCTTCGTCGTATAACGGTTTTGTTTGCTGATCTCTCTGGATTCCCGGATCAGTTCCTCTGCACGGCCATCAAAACTTCGGGTAATGAATTGCGATTCAATTACTTTTTCAAGGTCGATGATTTCAGAGGCAATACTTTTTTCATCCAGTTCCAATGCAGTCTGCTTCGTTTTGTCCAATATTTTTAAGGCTTGCTTATAAAGCCCTTTTTGGTACAGAATATTAGCAAAATCAAGCTGCTCCCGAAGCTGAATCCTGTAATTCTGATGACTTGGGTTCATGCGGAGACTTACCAGAATCTGTTTGTAAAGATGCGCCTTCAGGTTAGAAAGTTGTTGCTTCGTGGATATTTTTTTCTCTATGATGATGCTTTCATCATATTCTTTCATTTTATCAATTTCGGAAAACAGCAGAAGAAACTTGGCATCTACGTTGATTCCGAGACGGTTGACATACAGCTTAAACTGTCGTTTCTCTGACATGGTCAATGACTTTACCAATACAAACAAAAAATCTTTCTGCAATTCTGCCATTGTAATTTTTTAAATAGTATAATACTGATTAATAAATAGATATGAGTATTTCTTCAACAGTTGAATATTGTAATTTTCAGAAAAATTGAAAATGAAAAAAATATAGCAAGCTGTAGTTTTGAGCCAAAATTAAGTAAAAAACTTTTATTTATGAACTCCGAAAAAATTGAAATTTTTGATACCACGTTGCGCGATGGAGAACAGGTGCCTGGATGTAAATTGAATACAAAACAGAAACTGATTATTGCTGAAAAGCTTGATGAACTGGGGGTTGATATCATAGAAGCAGGATTCCCGATTTCCAGTCCTGGAGATTTTGAATCTGTTTCTGAAATTTCAAAACTGGTAAGAAATGCTAAAGTTTGCGGGCTGACAAGAGCCAATAAAAAAGACATAGATACTGCCGCCGAAGCATTGAAATATGCGAAAAGACCAAGAATACATACCGGAATCGGGACTTCCGATTCTCACATTCAATATAAATTTAATTCTAACAGAGCGGACATTATCGAGCGTGCTGCAGAAGCCGTAAGATATGCAAAAAGCTATGTAGAAGATGTGGAATTCTATGCCGAAGATGCAGGAAGAACCGACAATGAATATCTGGCACAGGTCTGTGAAGCGGTTATCAAAGCAGGAGCGACGGTATTGAATATCCCTGATACAACAGGATATTGCCTTCCTGAAGAATATGGGCAGAAAATAAAATACCTGAAAGAAAACGTAAAAGGAATTGAAAAAGCAGTCCTGTCCTGTCATTGTCATAATGATCTTGGGCTGGCAACTGCCAATTCTATTTCAGGAGCTATCAATGGAGCACGTCAGATTGAATGTACCATCAACGGATTAGGAGAAAGAGCGGGGAACACCGCTTTAGAAGAAGTTGTTATGATCCTGAAACAGCATAAAGATTTAAATCTGTATACAGGCGTCAATTCCAGAATGCTGAATGAAATGAGTACAATGGTCTCCGACCTTATGGGGATGTCTGTACAGCCGAATAAGGCGATTGTAGGAGCAAATGCTTTTGCACACAGCTCCGGAATTCACCAGGATGGTGTTATTAAGAACAGAGAGACTTATGAAATTATAGATCCTGCAGAAGTAGGCGTGAATGCTTCTTCCATTGTGCTTACTGCCAGAAGCGGACGTTCAGCATTGGCTTACAGATTCAAGCATATTGGCCATGATGTGACCAAAAATGAACTGGATTATCTGTATCAGGAATTCTTAAAAATTGCAGACCTTAAAAAAGAAATAGGAAATGACGATCTGAACCTTATCATGGAGGCTTTCAGCAGAAAGATAGGATAGGTTTGATTTAAAATCAAGATAAAGTAAAAAATGAACAACAATAAAAAAACTCTTTTTGATAAGGTTTGGGACGCTCACGTAGTTGAAACAATTCCTGACGGTCCACAGATCATCTATATTGATAAGCATCTGATTCATGAGGTGACCAGCCCTCAGGCATTTGCAGAATTGGAAGCCAGAAATCTGGAAATATTCAGACCGGAACAGATCGTGGCAACAGCAGATCACAATGTGCCTACACTCGATCAGGAAAAGCCAATCCGTGATGAGCTTTCAAGAAATCAGGTTCAGCAGCTTACGGAAAACTGTACCAAAAATAATATTGAACTCTTCGGACTTGGGCATCAGTATCAGGGTATTGTTCACATCATTGCTCCCGAACTTGGAATTACGCAGCCGGGAATGAGCATCGTATGTGGTGACAGCCATACTTCAACCCATGGAGCGTTTGGATCTATTGCTTTCGGGATTGGAACAAGCCAGGTGGCACAGGTATTTGCGAGCCAATGCCTGCTGCTCAACAAGCCAAAATCCATGAGAATTACCGTGAATGGTAAACTGAACGAAAACGTTCAGCCTAAGGATGTGATTTTGTATATCATTTCAAAGATCGGGACAGATGGTGGAACCGGGTATTTCTGTGAATATGCCGGAAATGTATTTGAAGAAATGTCGATGGAAGGAAGAATGACCGTTTGCAATATGAGTATTGAAATGGGAGCCAGAGGAGGAATGATTGCTCCTGATGAAACGACTTTTGAATATGTAAAAGGCAGAAAATTTGCCCCGACTGGGGAAGAATGGGAAGAGAAAACAGCCTATTGGAATACCCTGAAAACAGATGAAGGAGCCATTTTTGACAAGGAGCTAAGCTTTGAAGCCGCGGATATTTATCCAATGATTACGTACGGAACCAATCCTGGAATGGGAATTTCTTTGAATGAAACGATTCCTGTACCCCAAAACGAATCAGAAGAAAAGGCTTTAAAGTATATGGGATTAGAGGCTGGCCAGGCACTTTCAAGCATCAAAGTCAATTATGTTTTTATAGGAAGCTGTACCAACGCCAGAATAGAAGATTTCCGTTCAGCAGCTCAATACATCAAAGGGAAAAGCAAATCTGAAGCCGTAAAAGCATTGATTGTTCCCGGATCACAACAGGTTGTAAAGCAGATCTATGAGGAAGGATTGGATAAAATCTTCAGTGATGCAGGGTTTCAGATTCGTCAGCCTGGCTGCTCAGCATGTCTGGCGATGAATGATGATAAGATTCCGGAAGGTGAATATTGTGTTTCCACCTCCAACAGGAATTTTGAAGGAAGACAGGGACAGGGCGCGAGAACAATTCTTGCAAGTCCGTTAACGGCGGCCAAAGCTGCAATAGAAGGTAGAATCTCAGCTTTTGAAAGCTTAAACTAAACAGAATTTTAACCACAAAGACACAAAAGATCATGACGTTTATATGAGATCAGGAATCATTGATCTACATAAAAGAGCACATAAGTTTTTTGAAAATCTTTGATTTTCGTCTTTATGTGAACTTCTTATACGGGGGCCTTTTATGCTTTTATAAGTGAACTGAAGTGTAAAAGCTTTTGTGTCTTTTGTGGTTTTATGACCAATAATAAAATATATGCAAAAATTAGTTGTAATAAAATCCCGGGCAGTTCCACTACCGGCAGAAAATATAGATACGGATCAGATCATTCCGGCAAGGTTTTTAAAAAGTATAGACAGAAAAGGTTTTGGAGAGAATCTGTTCAGAGACTGGAGGTTTAATATTCATACCGGCGAACCGAATCCTGAATTTGTTTTAAATAATCCAAAATTCAAAGGTGAAATTTTAGTGGCCGGAAATAACTTTGGATGCGGAAGCAGTCGTGAACACGCTGCCTGGTCTTTGACAGATTATGGTTTTAAAGTAATTGTTTCGAGTTATTTTGCAGACATATTTAAAGGCAATGCGCTCAACAACGGACTTCTTCCGGTAAAGGTTTCTGAAGGGTTTTTAAAAGAAATTTTAGAAGGAATTAATGAAAACCCTGATAATGAAATTGCTATTGATGTAGAATTGCAATCCATCAGTTTCAAAGATACGACTGAGACCTTTGAGATTGATTCTTATAAAAAAATATGCCTTCTGAATGGCTATGACGATATTGATTTTTTAATCAGCAAAAAACAGGCGATCACAGAATTTGAACTAAAAACACAAAAAACAAATGAGCAACAATTATTTTAAAATCGCAGTTCTTCCGGGAGACGGAATAGGCCCGGAGATCATCAGTGAAAGCATCAAAATACTGGATGTAATCGCTGAAGCTTTTCAGTACAAATTTCAATTTGAGTATGGTTTGATCGGTGCTGAAGCTATTTTTCAGACCGGAAATCCTCTTCCTGATGAAACCCTGAAAATATGTAAAGAATCAGATGCTGTACTCTTTGGAGCGATTGGCGATCCTGCTTTTGACAATAATCCTGAAGCTAAAGTAAGACCGGAACAGGGGCTTTTAAAGCTTCGTAAAGAACTGGGATTATTTGCCAACATCCGCCCTTTGAAAACTTATGCTTCACTGATTGAAAAGAGTCCGCTTAAACGAGAGATTGTTGAAGGAGCTGATATTCAGATTTTCAGAGAACTGGTAAGCGGAATTTATTTCGGGGAAAAATTTACAGATCCGGAAGGTGAATACGCCTACGATGTGTGCAAATACAGCCGTGAAGACATTGTCCCGATTGCTCACATGGCCTTTCAGGAAGCCCAGAAGAGAAGTAAAAGGCTAACCCTTATTGATAAAGCGAATGTGCTGGATACTTCAAGGTTGTGGAGAAAGATCTGCCAGGAAATTGCTCCGGAATATCCGGAAGTACAACTGGATTATATGTTCGTAGATAATGCAGCTATGCAGCTAATCCTTAATCCTAAACAGTTTGACGTTATTCTGACAGAAAATATGTTTGGAGATATTATTTCCGATGAAGCAAGTGTAATTGGAGGTTCTATCGGATTATTGCCTTCAGCGTCAGTAGGAGAGAAGAATGCCTTGTTTGAGCCTATTCACGGATCTTACCCACAGGCAAAAGGAAAGGGAATTGCCAATCCTATTGCTTCCATCCTTAGTGTTGCCATGATGCTGGATCATCTTAATCTGCAGCCTGCCGCTAATAAGCTAAGACAATCTGTAGAGCATGCCATTGAAAATAAATATGTGACCATTGATCTTAATACAAAACAATATTATTCTACCAGTGAAGTAGGAAGCTTTATTGCAGATCATATCAGATATTCCGAGAAGTCCTATTATAATTTTGAAAATGTAAAGATCGGAAAATCAACGATCGTTTAAATAGACAACAAAGTTCACTTAGATAGTTAGAAGAAAGGTTCTGTCTCGTATGAGGCGGAACTTTTCGCTTTTAAGGATATTCTATATAAGTTTTTGCAACGTCAAAAGAGCTTTGAAATCTCTCTGGTTATGCAGGTTCTTCATATTTTTTAGGAGCCCATTATTTTCTTAAACGCAAAGTTTTATTTTGGGTATGCTCTATTTTTAAGAGAGCTAAGAGAGGATCGATTCTTAATCGATCTGATGAAGCGCATGTTTATCCATATAGCTTCTTCAAAGACAAAGTTGCCCTTCTTTGCTGCTTAAAATCAAGCATTGAATCATTATAACTTTAACTTTGCGTTGAAAAAACTATCTCCAGGATTATCTGTAAAGGTTAAACTATTTTTGCTATTCAGATGAACTCAGTTTTCCGCTTAACCAGAAAATGCACTTGATCCGAATTATCCATGCGTTCACATTATCTATCAATTAAAATAAAATTCCGTCTCATGATAAGACGGAATCTCTTTTTTTATAAAGAATATGATAAAGTTAGAATTCTTGTTTTAAAGATTATAAGATGACTTCTAAAGAAATCTATAAGAGATTTAAAACTGAATATATCTATTCTTTATTTTTTACAAAACCTGAACGATCAATTTTTATCTTTGGTATTATCCGTTTTTCCTGATTTATTTTTTTGATGCTTTCTGTACATCATCCTTGTCAATATCAGGTGGGTTGGTCTTTTGTGATGAAGCAGGAATATTCTGAAAATCCTGATTCTGCTTTTTGGTCTCTGCGGCATTGGCAGAGGCTTTCTTTTTATTATTCCCTTTTGAATCCATAACTTTAAATTTTTATATATCATTCAAAGCATTTGCCAAACAGGAATAATTGATCCTAAAGTCCTAAAATACCAATTTTCCCAGTTTTATCCTCTATCGTATAATTCAGTGCTTTTGCCAGTACAAAAACGTTATTCAGATTTTCCATCAGCTGCTTACGACCTTCACTTCTCAACTGATTCTGGTCGATAGATTTCATAGCACTTTCTTTAGCTTTTTCAGTTACATTTTTAATGTCCTTTTCTGAAATTCTATTAAAAAAAGAATCGTCTAAAGACTGAATTTCAACACTTGGAGTGATTCTTATATCTGCATCCGGAAGTTCTGTGATCACAAGCTTCTTGTTGATGGAGTCCACCTCAATCTTCATTTTATTAAGATCATAAGACACCTGAGCATTGGTTTTGGTATAAGTAATAATGCTGTTGCTTGAAACCTCTTTCCCAAAGACTTCATAGCCCATTTTCGTTTTCTGCATGCTGGAGGTATTCTGTTCCATCACCACCATCTTATTCATCTTGGAAATCTGGTTGGTCAGGATGTAATAATCTGACTTTTCAGTTTTTCCGCCAAGATTCAGGCAGGATTTAAGACCGAAGAACAGGAGAATCATAGCTCCTGCACCTGCCGCAAACGATAGAATTGTTTTATAATTTCTCAAAATCTATTTAAAAATTTCTTTGATAACAGAAGAATCATTCTTTTTCAAAATCTGAGCCAAATCTCTCTCAATATAACCTGTGGTAGGCATTTCAACAATTCGTCCCACTTCTTTACCATATCTTTTTACAATGATGGTAGGTACTTTCTGTATATTGTAAAGGGATTCATCCCCGGTAGGAGATTCTTTTTTACGGTTCACGGCGATAATGGTCAGCTTACTGTCCGGGTAGTTTACCTCTTCCAGAATTCGCATCAGTCTTGGAATGTCTCTATGGCTGTCTTCGCACCATGTTCCCATGAAAACAACGACATCATAAGAACCTATTTTTTCTTTTTTCAGCTCGCTGATGGCTTTTTGGTCAAGACTATATTCATCATGCTCCTTTACATACCAGTCTGCATAGGGTGCTTTCAGGAACTGTTCTTTCAGCTGATGTCCCAAAAGCATTTTGCCGTCTTTCTCAGTATTCACTTCACGGTTGACTACTACTTTCTGGGCATTGAATTGCTGGACAGCTAAAAATAAACTTGAAAAGGCAACAAGATTTGTAATAAATTTCTTCATATTTTATTTCTCAATGATTGATTTTAAATCAGCAGGAGAGTAGTATTTGTTTTTTAATACTTTATGATCAGCCTGTCTGTATACATTATATTTTTCACCAGACTTTTCATAAAAAGATTCTACTTCCTTTTCTTTGTAGAATTCAACCGTTTCCTTTGCCTGCTCTTCATTATCACATGCCTTCGACATATTGGAACGCTGAACCTCGTTGAATAACTCTACAAATTTATTGCCAAGACCGAATTCCAGTACGGCACCACTCAAAACGTACTGTAAATCACACAGTGCATCAGCAATTTCTACAATATTGTTGTCAGCGATCGCTTGCTTCAGTTCGTTTAATTCTTCCTGCAGAAGTTCTACTCTGAGATTGCATCTTTCAGGAGAAGGAATTTGAGGGGTATCTAAAATAGGGGCTTTGAAAGTAGTATGGAATTCTGCTACTTGGTTCAGACTATCAATTTTATCCATGAATTTTTTTATTTACCACAAAGATAGAAAAGGATTTGTAAAATGTGAAATGTACGGTGGAAAATGTATTAACGATGGGATAATCTTTAATACAATACCCGCAGGATTATAATAATGAATACTTTTATTGTTTCAGACAAAAGTTTCCTGCACAGTAAGTAAAAATCCACAATCTATAAAAGGTTGTGGATTTTTGTTTAAACATATCAATCAAATTCATTATTTCTTCTCGTATTCCCAGATGCCCGAGATATTCAAGGTTGTCAATCCCGGTTGCTTTTCTCCATAGCTGAAAATGCAGATGTATGTTGAATGACAGGAGGAGCAATCGGTTCCGAAATATAACGTTGGCAGATTATTGACCGTGAGCGCTCCCAAATGTGACATCGTTTGGGGTGTTTCGGAAACCATTCCATTCTTTAATAGTTCATTTTCGGAAAGTACCTGATCTTCCTGGTATACCTTTAGAATAGGGAATCCTGATGTGTAAGGTGTGATTTCAATACGGTTTTCATGACCACAACTGCAGCAGATAAATGTGGTGCTTACAGACGGGATGGTTTCATCGTTGATGAACGTATTTTGGGCAAGTACGGCCTTTTTGCTAATGTTTATTTTATTTGATATTGAATACATCCGGATTTTATTTAAGGCTGAATAACTGTGCCGACTAAGTTAGGATATTTTCCACTTGGGCTCTTCTTAATCGTCACTTTAATATAGCCCTCTTCTGCGAGCTTGTTCCATGTTTTTTGATAGCCGGTATTGATGTCAATAGGAATTTTCCACATCGCCTGCTTTCCTTTTCCTGCCTGATTAAACCATGGAATAATGTCTGCCGTCTGAGTCTTGAACTGCATTGCATTGTTCAGGACATCGATTTCGTAATAAAAATCATACTTGTCTTCAGCCTGATTCAGTGCTCTTTGGGTGAAGGTGTACACATATCCGTTGATGATCGGGCTTGTAAAACTTCCTCCTAAAGTAGGAACACCGTTTCCTGTATAAGCGCCTACAGCTCCGCTATATCTGTCAAATTTCTGCCCTGCCTGAAGCGGAACATCATCAACGATATTGTAGCCTCCATTTGCCGGTGGCCATCCGCCATTCAGATTATTAGCTTTGAAAAGTGCCTCCAATTCACTCCATTTCCCCTGTTTGTACAGATCAAATACCTGGCTTCTTAGATTTGCATTTACATTTCCGTTCGGGTCGTAGGTTACTGCAAGTTCATCAGCCGATTTATAAAATACAGTGGTGACATCACCTGGTGTCTGAACTTCCTCTTCTCTGTCTGAGCTACAGGCCATTGAAGACAAAGCGAAAGTGAATAAAAAAAGATAATTAAATAAATGTTTCATATAAAAAATTTAAAATTTTAAAAAAATAATGAGGTATTGAGAGGAGATGATCGTTATACCTCTTTTGAAACATATTCTTTTCTTAATCATCCTGCATGATGGTCTTCTTGTAAAAATGATTTCATACAGTGGAATATTGGTGCGGACTTCTATAAATAGCTGTACTGTGGTATCTAAAGAACAGAATCAAGAGAAGTGGCGGAATCATCATCTGAAAAAACGATGACAGTGCCCTCTACAATACCAGTGGGTAAACAGTACGGAGGTAAAATTAAATTAAAAAAATCAATTTTGTGTGATTTTAATTAAAATATAGCATTATTGTTGAAAATTATTTTATTGATAGTGTTTATTTAAGAAATATTTACGGTCTGTTTTTTTTGAGATTCTGAAAATCAATGAATAAAAAAAGCTGCCCTTAAAAAGGACAGCTTTAACATCGTTTAATTTTAATAGTATTATTCTTTGATAAATCTCTTGCTTATATCTCCGATTTGCAGCATATAAGCACCTTTAATCAGATTGCTTACATTGATAGCGCCTCTTTGAAGTTTTCCTGAGTTGATCAGTTTTCCACCCATATCGTAGATTCTGTATTCTTCAGATGTTGTATTAGAAATATACAGAACTTCTCTTGCCGGGTTAGGGTATACTTTGATGTCTGTGATCAGATCTTTTGTTTCTGAAGCAACAGCTCTTCCTGAAGATGCAATGTTAACGGTGTAATCCTCAACCTGTCCATATGTAAATGCTTCACAAGATGAAGTCGGGATCGTGCTGTATTTCATCATCACTCTCATTCTTGTAGCTCCTGCCGTTGCAGTTGCCGGAATGGTAATGGATCCTGTAACCGGACTGGTTGTAGATCCTGCCTTCGTCCAGGCTAGCTCTCCACTGTCTGTAAAGTTTCCGTTTCCGTTATAATCGATATAAACAGCGTAAGCTTCGTTATATTTTGTAGAAGTCCAGGTTGGAGTGATAGAAATTGTGTAAGTACTTCCTGCTGTTACATCGGTAGAAACTGAAGTGAAGTTTTCATAGCCGGCTGTACCTGTAGAAGTATTGTTGATGGTTCCGAATTTTACATTTCCGATTCTCTCATCAGCAGTATTGGATGCTGAAGAAGAGCAATAAGTTACCGTTCCGCCTCCTGCAAGAGTGGTAACATTTACTGTATTGCTTGAAACGGATGTGTTTCCTGCGGCATCTTTAGCTTTCACAGTGAAAGAATAAGTAGTAGACGGAGCTAATCCTGTTACGGTATAAGTAGTAGAGGCCGTAGAACCGATCAGTGAAGCATTCATGTACACGTCATATCCTGTAACACCTACATTATCTGTAGCGCCTGACCATGAAAGATTAGTGCTTGTAGAAGTCGTGCCCGAAGCAGCAAGGGTAGGTGCTGTAGGAGCAACGGTGTCAGATGATCCTGAACCTGCGTTTACAGAAATATTGGCATTGTTGACATCAAAGAAGATATGATTGGATCCTTTTACCATAATTCTTCCTGTTGTAGTAGTAGCATTAGGAATCGTCACAGCCTGCGAACCGTCATTTGGAGTTCCTGCCAATAGAGTAGTCCATGTATTTCCGCTGTCTGTTGACCAAAGAATATCTACATTGGCTGTATTCACTCCATTAGCTGTAGTTCCTGCTACATCCCATGTAACGGTTTGTGAACTTCCGCCAGCGTAAGTTGTTGCTGTATTTTGAGAAGTTACAGCAAATGGTCCCGCAGTAGAATTCACTGTAATGACAGCGTCGTCGGAATTGTTTCCCGAACCTCCGGCTCTGTTATCACGAACTGTAAATCTGAAGTTTAATGTTCTGGCTACTGAAGAAAGAGCTTCTACGGTAATTTCTGAACCAGCGGTAGTGGTAGCGCCAGTCAGGATGGATGCCATTCTTGGGAAGTATCTCACAGGAGAAGTGGTTGGCGTCCAAGATCTGAAGTTAGGTCCTGAAGCTTTTGTTGCACTGGCTGCAGAGCTTGCGCCTGTCTGAGAAGAAGATGCATTGTCCATCTGTTCCCAGATATACGTTAAAGAATCTCCGTCTGCATCTGTTCCGGTTCCGGTCAGTACAAATGGTGTTCCTTTCGGAATTGTATAATCTAAACCTGCATTGGCTGTTGGAATTGAATTTCCAGTACTTGTATTAACAGAGCAGGTTTTAGCTTTGATATTATTGGTGATTTGTTGGATGCTTATAGCATGGAAGAATGCATCAGAGTGAGGTTGAACATCCTGGCTGGTAATTCCGGCATATCCCATGATCGTTGAACCTGAACCAGGTTCCATATTGGCTCCTGTTCCTTCGTTATTCATAGAGAAGGTGTGGTTTCCGCCAAACTGGTGTCCCATTTCATGAGCTACATAGTCGATGTCAAAATTATCTCCCGAAGGAATCGCATCTGCCGGAGAAGTATATCCACTTCCTTTTGATCCGTTGGTACAGATACAGCCGATACAGCCTGCATTACCTCCACCCCCGGAAGCCCCGAATAAGTGCCCGATGTCATAATTGGCTTCACCGATGACAGAAGTAAGCGTACTCTGTAGTTGAGAGTTCCAGCTGCTCATTCCTGAAGCGGCAGAATAAGGATCTGTAGAAGCATTGGTATAGATCACGGCGTCGTTGTTGGCGATCAGGACCATTCTTGCTGCAAAATCTTTTTCAAAAACCCCGTTTACACGAGTCATGGTGGTGTTCATGGCTGCAAGTGCCTGTGCTTTTGTCCCTCCGAAATAGGTCGTATATTCTCCTGTACAGGATAACGCCAGTCTAAAGGTTCTCAATTTAGCATCGTCGGCATTAGGTCTTGCCGTAAGCCCTGAACTGGTTGCGCCTTTTTTGGCTACATCCACTACGGTACACTCAAACTTGCTGAGGTCATCTTTTTTATCAGACTTTTTGTAGACTACGTACGTGGAGAGGTCTTTGGCATAAGGTTCAATAAATACAGCGGATTTGTCGCCGTAAATTTCCATTGAAGATAGCCCAAGTGGGGAAACGCTGAAATAAACTGTAGAATTCGGATCATCAAGGCCTTGGCCAACGTAAGATTTGATGTCCGGATATTTTGCTGCCAGTTCCGGGGCAAAATTAGAATTCTCTCTTACTTTGAAATTTTCCATTCTGCCTTCAGAATTAGGAAAAGAAATGATGATTTCGGATTTTTCGCCGGCTGCCAGTCTTTTAGGTGCTTTGGCAAGAACTGTTTTCAATCCTTCAATATTCAGGCTGTACACCTTTGGATTGACGATGCTTGCTTTGTTTTCAAAGATCTCTGAGGAAGCTCTTTTTGAGCTTTCAGACCAAAGACGGTCAGTCTGTGCGAAAGAAACACCACTAATAAGGAGCATTCCAATCAGGGTTAATTGTTTTTTCATATTAAATACAAGTTTTGATTGTGGAATATCAAAGCTAATAAAAAATACGTTACGGAAATCAAAAATATTTAAGATTATTTTTGATTTTATATTTAAAATATTATGCAATGCATTGAATATAATTGAATAAGCTTATTAATAAAAGAAAAACTAAAATGTTTAATGGAATAATCTATTGGTAAAAATTCAAATCAATGTGATATTTTTATTAATTTCTACGATTGAGACAATGGTTTTTATAGGAATTTTTGAAAATGATGATATAAAATCAAGATTTTTTTTGATACTTAAATGTCTGTTTTTTGTTTGTCAGTGAACATCATCAAATTTTCGGTTTAATTATAAAAATTAAAAAGGCTGTTTCAAAAAGTGAAACAGCCTCATTCTATTATGATAATAGTCAATTACATTTTGTCATCAGCAGTAGGCCCATACAATCCGGGAACCGCATTTCCTGTCGATCTTAAATAAACGACCAATTCGCCTCTGTGATGGTACAAATGATTGTACAGAAAACCTCTCACCACCTGGATTCTTGGAGAAGGAGGGAATAGAATATTTCCATTCATTTCCATTTTCCATTCGTTGAAGTAAGTGGATTCATCAGAGTTTTCCAGCACTTTCTGTGCTTTGGCAACATTTTCTTCAAATTTAGCAACGATATTTTCAGCTTTGGAAATATCTCCTTTATCATACGCGTATTCCCCCATATCAAAAGTATCCTGATTGAAGGTAGGTTCATACCAGTTGTAGACCTCTGCAATATGAGAAGCAAGCTGCCCGGTAGTCCAGTTCTTTTCAGACGGTTTCCAGTCCAGAGCGCTGTCAGGGATTGCTTTTAAAATTTTTCTGGTGTTTTCCGCTTCATGCAGAAACTCACCTAAAAGTGCCTGTTTAATCATCTGTATTGAATTTTAGGTTATTTTGTAATATCTCTTCCGATCACCAGTCTCTGGATTTCAGAAGTTCCCTCACCAATTGTACAAAGTTTTGAATCTCTGTAGTATTTTTCTGCAGGGAAGTCTTTAGTATAGCCGTAACCTCCGAAAATCTGAACAGCATTGTTTGCAATTCTTACACATGCTTCGGAAGCGTATAATTTTGCCATAGCACCTTCTTTCGTCATTTTCTGCTTAGCATTTTTCAAGGTAGACGCTCTTTGGATCAAAAGTTCTGCAGCATCAATTTCAGTTGCCATATCAGCAAGCATAAAGTTGATCGCCTGGAATTCAGAAATTGATTTTCCGAACTGGTGTCTTTCTTTAGCGTATTTTAAGGCTGCTTTATAAGCTCCTCTTGCAGTTCCTAAACTCAAAGCTGCAATAGAGATTCTTCCACCGTCCAAAATTTTCATCGCCTGTTTGAAACCTTCTCCTACTTCTCCTAAACGGTGAGAATCCGGTACGCGAACGTTGTCGAAAATCAATTCTGCGGTTTCTGAAGCACGCATTCCTAATTTATTTTCTTTTTTCCCTGAAGTAAAACCAGGCATTCCTTTTTCTAAAACAAAAGCGGTAGAGTTATTCTTAGCTCCTTTTTCGCCTGTTCTTGTCATAACTACGGCAATATCTCCCGAAATAGCGTGAGTAATGAAGTTTTTAGCACCGTTGATGATCCAGTCATCACCATCTTTCACTGCAGTAGTAGACATTCCTCCTGAGTCTGAACCAGTGTTGTGCTCTGTTAATCCCCATGCTCCGATTACTTTTCCGGTAGCTAATTGAGGTAGCCATTTATTTTTCTGTTCTTCGTTTCCAAACTCATAGATATGGTTGGTACAAAGTGAATTGTGCGCTGCTACAGAAAGACCAATTGAAGGGTCTACCTGAGAAATTTCATCAAGAATAGCAACATATTCGTGATAGCCTAAGCCGGAACCTCCATATTGTTCAGGAACTACGATACCCATAAAGCCCATTTCTCCCAATTGGTGAAATAAGTCTTTTGGGAAAGTCTGGCTTTCATCCCATTCCATAATATTCGGTCGGATATTCTTCTCTGCAAATTCTCTAGCTGTCTCCGCTATCATTTTGATGTTGTCAATAGTCTCTGTATTCATATAGATAATAGTTAGTTCCCAAAGATAACCAAATTGGCGGAATGCTAAAAAAATTATTTCATCCATAGTGTTTCATCCACAATATTTTAATTTTCAATTTTTTATATTTTCACTTTTAATGTTTTATTAATAAAATATTCGGTGTTTCGCGCGTTTTATTTCACTAATTTAGTCGCCCAATTTTTAAGGCATGAAAAAAATTCTACTTCCTATTATTTTAATTTCCTCTTCTATTTCTGCACAGATTCCTGCAGGATATTACGACGGAACGACGGGACTTACAGGTTATGCACTGAAAACCAAACTTCATGATATTATTTCTCAGAAGAATATCAACTGGCATTATGATGGGATTCAGCTCTTTTATACACAGACTGATCTGGACAAATACTATGACCATGATTCCAGCAATACAGAGTATTTACTGGATATTTATTCTGAAATTCCTACAGGACCGGATTCATATGAATATATTGTTAGTCAGTTAGGCGGAGGAAGTACTGAAGGTTCCGGATACAATAAGGAGCATATGATGCCACAGAGTACATTTACCACGATTTGGTATGAAAACAATAAGAAGAGGACCATCAGTGATTACCCTATGTTTTCAGATTTGAATTTTATCATACCTGCTGATGCCAGAATCAATCAGCTAAGAAGCAACTATCCTTACGGTATAGCAGGCACTACTAATTATTATACTTTTACCAATACTTCGAAAATATCTAAGTCTGCCATTCCTAATTATCCTTATACAGGAAGAGTATATGAGCCTATTGATGAATTCAAAGGAGATATTGCAAGATCTTTATTGTATTTTGCTGTAAGATATGAAGGCAAATTTGGTTCGTTTAATACGGCATACAGTACATCTACAAATATAAATCCTACAACAGATCAGTGTCCGCTTGACGGAACGGAAGAAAGGGCAATGGATCTTCCTTATATTGAAATGCTGAAACAGTGGAATGCTGCAGATCCTGTTTCACAAAGAGAAATTGACCGGAATAATGCGATATATGGAATACAAAACAACAGAAATCCGTTCATTGATCATCCTGAATGGGTAAACATGATTTGGTCAGAAACACCGGATGCGATAGCACCTACGGCACCGGGATCATTGACTTCAACTCAACAGAGTGCTTATTTCGTTAATCTCAACTGGACTGCTTCACCCGAAACGGATGTTTTAGGGTATAAAATTTATATGAATGGTGCGGCAACTCCTGTTGCAACAACTAAGAATACCTCTATAAGTATAGATCACCTGGATCCGTCTACCACTTATACTTTTACAGTAAAAGCTTATGACAAAGGCTATCTGGAGTCTCCGGTTAGTAATACCGTAACAGCTTCTACTATTGCATCAGACACTTATGCTAAAGATCTTATCATTACAAAATATATCTCCGGTACAAATACTCAAACGGTGAGTAATAATGCTCTTGAAATTACCAATAGGACTGGGCATGAAGTGAACCTGAATGACTATAGAATCAATATCCTGCTTAAGAATTCTCAAGGGAATTACTATCGGGCCGACACCTATGAGCTGGAAGGTAAAGTAGGCAATAATGAAACTTTCGTTATTTTGAATCCTAACTCCACATTATCATGCTATACCAATAGCCAGGCGAGATTTGTAACGTCTTCAGATCCTATGACTTTCAAAGGAGACAATTATGTAGAGCTTGCTTATAATGAATTTGTAACCGTGGATGCTATTGGAACCAAATATGTAGCCAATACGAATGGCAATGTTTCATTGTACAGAAAAACCAATATCAGTCATCCGGCTACTACATTCAATATCAGTGAATGGGATTCTTATCCGTCTAATTACTGTCAGAACCTTGGAACCCTGTCTACTTCAGAACTGATTGCTTCTGTTGATAAAGAAATTAAGATCTATCCGAATCCTGTTTATGAAAACATCTATGTGAGCGGAGATATAGAAAAGGTACAGGTAGCTCAAATCCTTGATTTTTCAGGTAAAGTAATCTATACTGAGAAAAATCCGTTTAGAAACAAGAAAAATATTTCTGTACAGGGAATTCCGACAGGAATGTATATGCTTAAACTGGATGATCAGGTAAAACAGTTTATTAAAAAGTAAGGCTCAACCTCGACAGTTTTTTTAACCTGTCAAAGTTATTAGCCCTGATAGTAGCGGTTACCCCACAGCGAGCAGTGGGAAAGACAGGAGCGAGGAGTATGAGCGGATAGCAGGAAAAAGCTCCTCGAATAAAAAAAAACAATAAAAAGTTGAGTTAATATTCAATCATGGTAAAAAAAATCACATTATTTTACCTTTTTGCCATTTTACGATTTTGCCTAAGGCCTTAAAAACCTTATGTTTACTACATCATCGATATAAGCAGATTCACTAATAATCAATATCTATAAGTGTTTCTGCTTATATTTTTTATTTATAAGTAATTATGCTTATATTTGCAGTATGATAGCGGTCATTACCGGTGATATTATAAATTCACAGCATGCGGACACAGAAGTTTGGATTACCAGACTTAAAAATCTTCTCGAAACCTGGGGGAGCGCTCCTTACACATGGGAGATCTACAGGGGAGACGAGTTTCAGTTCAAATGTAGTATTGACTCTGTTTTCTGGCATTTTCTAGCCATAAAATCTCTTATTAAAAGTCAGGAAAACCTGGATGTAAGAATGGCCATAGGCATAGGTGAAGAGAGTTTTTCTTCTGAAAAGATCACTGAATCTAATGGTACTGCTTACGTAAATTCCGGTAGATTACTGAATGATCTGAAAAGCGACGGGCATACTGTTGCGATCAAAACATCCAGTGATGCGGTAGACAGAGATCTCAATATCCTGTTGAAATGGTCTTCCAAGGACTTTGATAACTGGACGATGGCTACTGCAGAAATCATTCATGAGATGATCATGAACAAGGATATAACCCAGGAAGATCTTGCCAAAAGATTTGCTATTTCACAGTCTTCTATCAGCCAGAGACTGAAGCGAGCCAACTATGAGCTCATCGTGGAAACCAACCAGTATTTCAGAAAGAAAATCTCAGAACTATAGGCATGATCTTTATCAAACTCATATTGGCACATCTACTCGGAGATTTTATACTTCAGCCAAATTCATGGGTTGCTGATAAGGAGAACTATAAACTGAAAAGTAAATATTTATACTTTCATATTCTGATTCACACCGTTTTAAGCTTTATTTTTCTTTGGGATTTACAGCTATGGTGGGTTGCTGTTTTGGTGGGAATCACCCATTACATCATTGATGCTGCAAAGCTGAGTTTCCAAACCGTAAAGACAAAGAAAAAATGGTTTTTCATCGATCAGCTGCTGCATGTTTTAGTGATTGCAGGAGTTTCTTTTTATTTCGGTGAATTTGATTTCAGCTTTTTGCAAAATCAGGAATTTTTGAAAATACTTATGGCAGCTTTGTTTCTGACGACGCCGGCCTCTATTTTCATCAGGCTCCTTTTATCATCCTGGACACCTGCTCCGGATGGGCCCAACACGATTCAAACCGAATCTTTATCAAGTGCCGGAAAATATATCGGAATTTTAGAACGTCTGCTGGTTTTTACCTTTATTATGGTGAATCACTGGGAAGGCGTAGGTTTCATGGTCGCTGCCAAATCTGTTTTCAGATTCAGTGATCTTGCACAGGCAAAACAGAGAAAGCTCACAGAATATGTATTGATTGGTACACTGCTGAGTTTTGGACTGGCTGTCTTAACAGGAATAATAATAAAATAAATCAATAAATCTAACTACAATTTAGAAAGTAAAATTATGAGTCAAAAGAAAGAAATGTTGTACGAGGGGAAAGCAAAACAGGTATTTGCAACCGATAATCCTGATGAAGTAGTAGTACGTTTCAAAGACGATGCTACAGCATTTAACGCTCAAAAGAAAGGTCAGGTAGACCTGAAAGGAGAAATGAACAATGCGATCACTACTCTTATTTTTGAATACTTAAATGAAAAAGGGATCAAAACTCATTTCATCAAACAATTGGACGAAAGAGAGCAATTGGTAAGAAAAGTATCAATCATTCCTTTGGAAATGGTGGTAAGAAACTATTCTGCAGGAAGTATGGCCCAAAGATTAGGAGTGGAAGAAGGAATCAAATCTCCGGTAACGATCTTCGACATCTGCTATAAAAAAGACGAATTGGGAGATCCGCTTATTAACGATCACCACGCTGTTTTCTTAGGGGCTGCCACTTATGAAGAGCTTGACGAAATGTATGAACTTACTTCAGATATTAACGAAATCCTTATCGACCTGTTTGACAAGATCAATATCATTCTGGTAGATTTCAAAATCGAATTGGGTAAAACTTCTGACGGTGAGATCATTTTAGCAGACGAAATTTCTCCTGATACTTGCAGACTTTGGGATAAAGATACGATGAAGAAACTGGACAAAGACAGATTCAGAAGAGATTTAGGAGAAGTAACTGAGGCGTATGTGGAAATCTACAACCGTCTTAAGAATCTTTTACAGAAATAAGATTTCAGATGCTGGATATCAGCACCGAAAAATACTTTGTTAGTTTAAAACAAAATTAAAATTTGAAGTTAGTTTTTAGTCTGAAATCTGAAATCTGACTTCTAAGATCTACAATTAGAAAAAATGAAAAGTTTAGACATTCATAAAAGTGAATATTTAAAACAGTTTGAAAACCAGGTTTACGGAAGGAATCTTTTCAGAACTCAGGAAGAGGAAAGATTGGATGCTCCTAACGAAGAATGTGGAATCTTCGGATTGTATTCGGATAATGATCTGGATACATTTTCTCTTTCACAGTTCGGGCTTTTTGCATTACAGCATAGAGGCCAGGAAGCTTGTGGTATTTCCGTTTTAAAAGATGGAAAGATTACCAACATGAAAGATGAAGGATTGGTTTTAGACGTTTATAAAGACATTCAGGAACCTGAAACTTTTATGGGAAATTCTGCAATTGGGCATACCCGTTATACCACTGCAGGAGACAAAAAGAAATATAATTTCCAGCCATTTTTCGCGAAAAACGAATATGATCAGATTATACTTTCTATAGCACACAATGGTAATCTTACCAATGCGAAAGAATTAAAAGCTGAATTGGAAGCTGAAGGCGTAGTTTTCAGAGCAACTTCCGATTCTGAGGTGATCCTGAGACTTATTCAGAAAAACCTGGACCTTGGTCTTCGTGGAGCTATTAAAGCGACGATGGAGAAAATTGAAGGCGCTTATTCCGTAGTAGGAATGACGCGAAATAAATTCTTTGCATTTAGAGACTTCAATGGAATCCGTCCATTGGTTCTAGGAGCCATCAATGAGAATTCTTATGTGGTAGCTTCAGAATCTGTGGCATTAGATGCTGTAGGCGCTCAGTATGTACGTGATATTTTGCCGGGAGAGATCATTTATACAAACGAAAATGAGCCTGGAAAACTTCATTCTTATATGATGGATGAAGCGAAAGGCAAGCAGAGAATATGTTCTTTTGAATATATTTATTTTGCAAGACCTGACTCTACCTTAGAAAATATCAATGTCTATGAGATCAGAGAGAAATCTGGAGAGAAAATCTGGGAACAGGCTCCTATAGATGCTGATCTTGTTATTGGTGTTCCGGATTCCGGAGTTCCGGCAGCGATTGGTTTTTCAAAAGCTTCAGGAATACCTTTCCGTCCTGTTTTGATCAAAAACAGATATATCGGAAGAAGTTTTATCGTTCCGACTCAGGAAATGAGAGAAAGGGTAGTGAACCTTAAGTTGAACCCGATTATTTCTGAAATGAAGGATAAGAAAGTGGTTATTATTGATGACTCTATCGTTCGTGGAACAACATCCAAGAGATTGGTTAAGATCCTAAAAGATGCAGGAGTAAAAGAAATTCACTTCAGAAGTGTTTCTCCGCCAATTATTGCCCCTTGTTATCTGGGAATCGATACTCCTTCAAAAGATGATCTGATTTCAGCGAATATGTCTACAGAAGAACTTAAAAACTATCTGGGAGTAGATTCCTTAGAATTTTTGAGCATAGACAACCTCAAAGAAATTTTAGGATCTTCCAACCACTGCTTTGGATGCTTCACAGAAGAATATCCGGTAGGAAAAGGAGAGGAAATAGAATTATTCAATTAATATTTCTTACACTATAATAGAGAGCCAGTCAGTCATTGTCTGGCTCTTTTTGTATGAAGTCATTCTAAGGAACAAAGCATCTCAAAACCCAATGAAATGTAGCAAAAGCTTAATATTCCTGTAGTATACAGTATATATGCAAATTTTAATTTTATAGGATTAAAATCTGAAGAATGAAAAATGTGCTTTTTACCGGTTTGTTTCTGGCATTTGCCCAACTTTATACTGCGCAGTCTTTTGATAAACAGGCGCATCGGGGTGGAAAATCTCTGTATCCTGAGAATACAATTCCGGCAATGAAGAATGCTTTGAAAATGAATGTCACAACTCTGGAGATGGATCTGGCCATTACAAAAGATAAAAAGGTAATTCTTTCCCATGATGCTTTTCTTTCCCCGGAATTGATCACTAAGCCTGATGGTACTTATATTCCTAAGGATTCTGGTTTTTATTACAAAATTTATGAAATGCCTTACGCAAAGATTAAGACATTTGATGTAGGCTTAAAGAAGTTGGAAGGGTATCCCGATCAGAAGAAAATGAAGGCTCAGAAACCCCTTTTCTCAGACGTTATCGATGCATCTGAAAGCTATGCCCGTGAACTGAAAAGACCTTTACCTTTTTATAATATAGAGACTAAAACCCGTCCTTTCTCTGACAATGTATTTCATCCGGAACCGAAGGAGTTTGTAGATCTGATGATGAAGATCATTCTTGAAAAAAAGATTCAGGACAGGGTTATTATTCAGTCTTTTGATCCCAGAACACTGGAAATTATTCATAAAGAATATCCTAAAATCATGACCGCTTTACTGGTAGAAAAAGTTGATGATAAGAAACTGGCCCAGCAACAGGCTTATTTTAAAAATATCCCTCTGGAGAAATTCAAACTGTACCCGGACCATCTGAATGGAGTCGCAGGCGATATGAAATTTTTAAGCTTTACTCCTACAATCTATAGTCCCAATCATACACTGGTTACCCCGCAATTGATACAGGAATGCCACAAATTAGGGATGAAAGTGATCCCATGGACTGTAAATACCAAAAAAAGATTGCAGGAACTGAAAGAAATGGGAATTGATGGAGTGATTAGCGACGATCCCCGGATTTTTGAGTAAATTGTAAAAATAAAAATAGCCTGAAGAAATTCTTCAGGCTATTTTGTATCATGCAGAAATCTGCACTTGGAGTTAAAAATTGGTTTCTTTTTTAATTAGAACTTATAGTTCACACCTAACTGGAAAACTCTGTTGTTGTTTTCAGCAGCAGGTCTGCTCTTGTCGATCTTCGTTAAGCTGTTGGTATATCTTGCACTGATTCCGATGTTGTTGGTAACATCATATCCAAGACCAAGGCCTAAACCAAAATTGAATTTGTTGATATTATCCTTATCTATATCATTCTTGTGAGATTGCGATGTGGTGGTAGTAACTCCTCCTGTAGTAGTAGATACTGTAGCTTCACTGTTTGTTTTCCCATTGATAAAGTAGCTGAATTCAGGACCTGCTTCAACATAGAATTTATCCGTAGGTCTCATCTGAAGCATTAAAGGAACTGAAATATAGTTCATCGTTACTTTACTTTCTCCTTTTGTTTTTACAGTAGTTGCTCCTGAAGTAACTTCAGTAGAATAAGCTACATCTCTTGCCCCCATTTGGTTGTACAATACTTCCGGTTGAAAACTGAATTGTTTAGAGATCGGAATATTGACGAATGCTCCTGCATGAAAACCTAGTTTTTGGGCATTCATTCCAAATTTCTGCTCACTGAAATAAGCTGAGTTTCCTCCTGCCTTGATCCCGAATCTAACCGGTTGAACATTGTTTTTAAGAGCTGATTCATTAACTGTTTTTACTGGTTTAGTTTCTTGCGCCTCCTGTGCGAATGCTAACGTACCAGCAGTGAATGCTAATCCTAAAAATAACTTCTTCATAATTTTATTTTTTAATTTTACTATTTGCGTACTGGGTGATTTCTCAATCAGACTTGAATTATTTTGCAAATTGCTTGCCAAAGTTGAAAAAGTCTTATTTGAAGGGCTTTAACGAGGGTTTTTACAATAGTTTTCTTTTAGGCTTTTATCCCTTTTTTATAAAAAAACATACCATTCAGTTCGTTTTTTTGTAAACATTTTAAAAGTAAAAAAGCATTTCTGTTTATAATTTAAACATTCTTAATTTGAAAAAATAAAATTTTAAATGAAATAAAATTTCGGGATTAAACTTTTTTTTGGGTAGTACCAAAGGTTGTGGACCAAGCAAAAAATTGAATTCATCTGAATAGAAAAAATGTTATATTCTTTACCAATTAGAATCAACAGTTGTGAAGGTAGAGTTTCATGCAAAGCTTCATGTTGGTGTATGCTTTATTTTAAGTGAGCTAAGAAGGGATAGATTTTCAATCGATCTGAAGAGGTATCCTGAAATAAAAAATACCGGACATGACAATGCCCGGTACCAAACTGAAAATAATAAATATCTTATTTGAATTTATAAGCTACACCCACCTGAAAAGCATTATTTCTAACCTTATCATCATTGTTGTATTTATAAATATCTGTAAGTCCTGCCGTAAATCTTGCCGTTACCCCGAATTTTGGAGTAAAATAATATCCTGCTCCAACCCCGATTCCAACGTTGAATTTATGGAAAAGATCCATTGCGATTTTTCCGGAATAGTTTTCAGTACGGCTGATAGATGCTGAATTTCCCGTTGTTTCTATCGTTGTAAGATCTCCTTTTGATCTTCCGCCTAATAAAAATCCGAATTCAGGACCTGCCTCTACATAAAGCTGTGGAAGAATGTTATACTGAACCATTACAGGAAGCGCAAGATAATTCAGAGTCGTGGTATAATCATAATTCTGACGCATTGTATAATTTCCACTAGTCATTCTGTAATTATATTCCGTTCTGGAACCCAGCTGATTAAAAATAAGCTCCGGCTGAACGCTGAATTTGCTCGCTACCGGTATATTAACAAATACGCCGGCATTAAAACCAGCCTTCATTTTGTCATTATTATCATAGTCATAACCATCTGATCTGGTAAGAGTAGACGCATTGAATCCTGCTTTAACTCCGAAACTGATAGGAGAAGGAGAGGGCGATTTCGTTTTTTCCTGAGCATTTACCAAAAGGCATCCTGCAGCAACTGCCATTCCTAAAAAGAATTTCTTCATGATTAAAAGTTTTTAAATTTAATTGCAATAAGAGCAGCAAAACTTTTACCACAAATATAAAACCTGACAAAAGTCATGAAGGCCCTCCATTGACATGTGATTACTTCAAAAATAGAAAATAGATCAGTCTCAAAAGCTGGAGGAATATTGTATTTATGGAATTTAATTTAACGCAAAGTTTTTAGCCTCTTATCTCATATTTCCAAGGGGGCAAAGGATGGTAATCAATTTCATTAATTCTTTCTAAGTGAATACATATCCATGAAGCTTCTTCAGCGACAAAATCACACTTTTTGGCTTTCTAAAATAAAAACATTTGAATCATCTTTCTTTACTATTAAAAAATAACCTGTTGGTTCAATAAAAGTAGAGATTTGTATTAGTCCCCAATTTTTGCGCTTGCTCCAGGAAAACAGGAATACTAGATTGATGTATAAATGCGAAAAAGTCAGGCTTAAACGAATAAACCTGACTTTTTCTATTGAAATCAAAATGTATTTTACTTGTTACAGGAGAATTTCTCCGTGTTTTGTATCTATTCTCTGAGTACAGTTCTTTTCAAATAACCCTGCATTGATATAGTAACCCTGTTAGCCGGATCAGCATATCTTTCATAAAAACAGAATCTTTAAGTTGGAAACATTTTGGAATAGGTACAATCGTTAGAGAAGAGGCAAATTCCTTGCCAAAAATAAAATTATTGATAAGAAAATCCTATTGTTTTTTCATAAGTTTCCTTATCTTAATCTGTTAGCTCCTGAAATTTTAAAAGATATAATATCTGACTACAAAAAAACCGGATTAAATAAATAATCCGGTAATAAGTTTGTTATTAAAGCTAAGTCTTAAGCTTAGAATTTATATGCTAATCCAATTTGGAATGCTCCATTTTTGCTGGAGTCAGCACCGTTAGGTTTGTTTTTATTAATATCAGTTAATCCAGCAACATATCTTAAGTTAACACCAATGTTCTGAGTGAAGTAATAACCGGCACCAATACCTAGTCCGAAATCAAAAGTTTTTAATCCGTCTTTAATATCTACAGAGTTAGAATTATATTTTGCTTTTGCATTTACTAAGAAACTGAACTGAGGTCCTGCTTCTAGATATAGGTTAGGAAGTGCGTTGTACTGGAACATAACCGGTACTGCGATATAATCTAAATTAGCTTTAAGGTCAGTGTTTCCTTTATATTTTGCTCCCATACCACTATATAATACTTCTGGTTGTACAGAGAAGTCTTGAGCTACAGGGATGTTAGCAAAAACTCCACCATAAAAACCAGCTTTTGATTTTGAATCACTATCAGAAAGGCTGGAAATGTTAAGACCAGCTTTTAAACCAAATCTAACAGGAGAAGAAGCTGCAGTCTTTGATGAAGTCTTCTGAGCGAAAGTGAATGTACCCGCTACAAGAGCAAGGCCAAAAAGAATCTTTTTCATAGATATTCTATTTAATAGTTATTTTAAGTTTTATTTAACATTTTGTTTATCATCAAATGGCGTGCCATAAATTTAAAACAAAACTAAAATAATATTAAATATGCTTTAAATCAGTGTTTTAAATTGTTTTTCAGATGAGGTGGTTCTATTTTTTTAAATGTACTAATTTTAAAATATTGTGTTTTTTTAACATAATTTATAATTTTTAACAGGTAATACCAAAAACTTAATATTATTTAGCAGCAGACCATAAAAAAAGACCAGGCTAAAAAATTAACCTGATCTTTCTATTGAATATAAAAATTTGTTAGTGAATGTTGGCTGCTTATTTGAATTTATAAGCCAATCCTACCTGGAATACGTTGTTTCTTATAGCGTCAGATCCACTAGGTCTGTCTTTAGCAATATCCGTTAAACCAGCAACATATCTTGCAGTAAGTCCTAAGTTAGGTGTGAAATAATATCCTGCACCAATACCGATACCAAAGTTGAATGTATTCAATCTATCTTTGTAGTTATCAGTAGTAGAAGAATCTCCGTTAGATTCGTTTTTAACTTTGTTTTTAGCGCTTACCATGAAACCGAATTCAGGTCCTGCTTCTAAATAAAGGTTAGGAAGTGCATTGTACTGGAACATTACCGGTACTGCAATATAATCTAGTTTAGTTGAGTTTGAAAATTTTGTATTACCAAATCTATAATCAGACTTCTCACCATACTGAGTGTA
Source organism: Chryseobacterium indologenes (assembly GCA_001013295.1). GTDB lineage: Bacteria > Bacteroidota > Bacteroidia > Flavobacteriales > Weeksellaceae > Chryseobacterium > Chryseobacterium indologenes_B. The sequence continues at coordinate 280,735 of LAZY01000078.1, forward strand.
TATTACCTCCGGCTGGATGCTGAATGAAGATGCTACCGGGATGTTGGCAAATACACCTGCATTGAACCCTATTTTAGATTTTTGGTCATCTAAACCTTCAGTTTTTGAAAGTGAAGATACGTTCATTCCTCCTTTTACCCCAAATGTTACCGGATTAGAAGAAGGCGTCTGTTGTGCGAACGCTAATGTTCCTGCAGTTACTGCTAATCCTAAAATTAACTTTTTCATAACTTTAAATTTTTAATTTTTTACTCTTTCTTAATTTTAAATTTTACTACTTGTCAACGTTTTCAGTTGAACGCAGAGTATCTTTCAAATTGCTTGCCAAAAATATTTTTCAGGAGTGAAATCAACAAAAAAACCACTTGTGAAGTAAGTGGGTTTTAATTTATATGATTGATTTTTAGTTGATTAAAAATTCAATTAAACATTTGTTTAGAAATGATCTAAATTGACAATTTTGTTAAAAATCGGTTTGGAAAATAGAATAAATCACTAAAATTACATTAAGCATCATTCAATTTTCTGTAAAAATGGATGGCATCAAGGATATTTTTCTGGCTGCATTGGTGGTCATAAGTACATGATCCAATTGCCGAAAGCAAAGAAAAATTGATCTTACTGTCTGTATTCTTCTTATCATTCAGCAACAGAGCAGTAATATCTTCATCTTTAAAATCGCTGATATCAAGGTAAGGATAATATCTCTGGATATTTTCTATAACAATCTTAGCATCTTCTTCAGAAATCAGATTCTCAAGATAAGTCAGGTGAGCTTCGGCAATCATTCCCATAGCCACCGCTTCTCCATGAAGGATAGGATTTCCTTGTTGCAAACATAAGCTTTCAACAGCATGACCTATTGTATGCCCGAAATTCAGGGTTTTTCTGATATTGCTTTCATGGAAGTCTTTTTCTACCACATCCTGTTTGATATTCATCGAGGTCTGAATATGCGGGATCACCGTTTCTACTTCCAGTTTACGGATCTGGATCAGCTGATCCCAATGTGCTTTATCGGCAATTAATCCATGTTTCAGCATTTCAGCGAATCCGCTTCTCAGTTCCTTAAATGGCAGTGTTTCTAAAAATTTCGGATAAATAAAGATCTGCTCAGGAAAAGCGAAGGTACCCACCATATTCTTATAATGCATCAGGTCAATCCCTGTTTTTCCTCCTATGGAAGCATCACACATCGATAAAAGGGTAGTAGGGATATTGATGAACTGTATTCCTCTTTTATAAGTAGAAGCGACAAAACCACCCATATCTGTAATCACACCGCCACCAAGATTGATGACTAATGCTTTTCTGTCTGCCTGCATCTCGGTAAGAATTTCCCAAAGCTGATTCGCCGTCTGGATATTTTTCATTTCTTCACCGGCCTCAATCTCCAGAATTTCAAACCCCAGATCCGTCTCCATATTTCCCAAAAGAACAGGAAGACAGTATTCATGAGTATTTTCATCCACCAAAATAAAAATTTTACTGAAAGTTTTTTCATGAAGGAACTCGTTCAATTGCGAGAAATTATCGTTTAATATTGTTATCATCTTCAATTATATGTAAGGTTAAAAAAGTAAACTATATTGCAAAGTTATGATTCTTAATTTTTAACTCGTAACTAAATTACTATCTTTGCAGAAATTTTTAGAATGAGCAGAGATAATAATAATTCAGACAGACCAAAGAGACCAAGATTTTCAACCAAGAAAAGTTCTGATGATTCTCGTGCTTCCAGATCTGGAAATTCTTCAGGATCAAAACCTTTTAAAAAGCCTTTCTCTAAAGACGGAGCAAGAAAAGGTCCCGAACATTCAGGATCCAACTCAAGATTTGAAAAGAAACCGTTCAAGAAAAATACCGGAAGTTTTAATAACGCTGGTGATGATTCTGAACCAAAATCTGAAAGTAGAGCTTACATTACGAACAAAAGTGAGAGCTATGAGAAAAAATCTTTCGGAAAACCTAAAAGAGGTGGAAGAAATTTCGATACAAGAGATAAGTACGAAAGAGGCAGCCTGAAATACGGAAGAAGACCTTCTAACGGTGAAGAAAGAGACGACAGAGCAAAATCTTTTGTACAGAAAAGAAGACTGAACAAAATTGAAAAAGACGTTCATAAAGACAGCATCCGTCTTAATAAGTATATTGCCAATTCAGGTATCTGCAGCAGAAGAGAGGCTGATGAGCTGATCACGCAGGGACTTGTAGAAGTTAACGGAAAGGTAGTTACAGAAATGGGGTACCAGGTACAAAAAACCGACAGAGTAGTATTTGATGGACAAAATATCACTCCGGAAAAACCTGTTTACGTACTTTTGAATAAGCCAAAAGGTTATATTTCTACTACAAAAGACGATAAAGCAAGAAAAACAGTAATGGATCTTGTAGCGAATGCTTCTCCTTACAGACTTTTCCCTGTAGGAAGATTAGACCGTTCTACAACAGGAGTTATTTTACTTACCAATGACGGACACATGACTAAAAAACTGACGCATCCATCTTTTGATGCTAAGAAAATTTATCATGTAACATTGGATAAGAAACTTACGGGTGAAGATCTACGTCTTATTGCAGAAGGAATTCGTCTTGACGAAGGAGTAGCAGTGGTAGATCAGATTTCGTACATTGAAGGTAAGCCTAAAAATGAGATCGGAATTGAAATCCACATCGGATGGAACCGTGTGATCAGAAGAATTTTCCAAAGATTAGGATATGAAGTAGAATCTTTAGATAGAGTAATGTTTGCCGGGTTGACGAAGAAGAACATCAAAAGAGGACACTGGAGAATCCTTACAGAACTGGAAGTAAACAACCTTAAAATGCTTTAGAATAATGATAAGCTCTGAATTTTAGATTCAGGCTTCTGATTAAAATCATTATTACCAGGTAATAATTTTAAAGGTAAAAGAATAAAAAAGCGCAGGAACTAGTTTCTGCGCTTTTTTGTATTGTTAACAGGATAAACCCCGGTTTCGTTTTACATACAGTGATCTCTTCTATTTAATCTATTGAAGTATATCTTTATTGTATGCTTTTTTATCCAAGTACCGTTACTCCTTTTTCAATCATTTCATAGATCGCATCTCTGCCATTGTCAGGTTTTACATTCACGGCACGGGTTCCGTTAAAATGCAGGCAGGTAACATAGCCATTGGCAACAGCGTCCAGAGCGGTGAACTTCACGCAATAGTCCATGGCAAGTCCTACAATTTCTACCAGCTGAATATCATGGTATTTTAAGAAATCGTCCAATCCGGTTTTCATGAAGTGATTGTTATCCTGAAAGCCGCTGTAGCTGTCAATTTCAACATTTTTCCCTTTTTGGATGATATGAGTTACTTTTTCCTGATTCAGATCTTTGTGGAATTCTGCACCAAAAGTTCCCTGAATACAGTGATCTGGCCACATAAACTGTGGAACACCGTTCAGAATAATACTTTCTCCAACATTTCTTCCATTATTGCTTGCGAAACTTTTGTGTCCGGCAGGGTGCCAGTCCTGTGTAAGAACTACCTGATCGTATGCATTTTCCTCCATCAGAACGTTGATGTAGGGAATAATTTCATTAGCTCCAGGTACTGCAAGTGCTCCGCCTTCACAAAAATCATTCTGTACATCGACTACTATTAACGCTTTTTTCATATTTTGATTTCTCGAATTTTTGATAAATTTACAAAACTAACCCACAAAAATTTGTCCAAATCCAAATTATCGGACAAATCGGCAAAAAAAAATAAAGGCAGGAAGCTAAAAAAGAAGTTGGTAGTTCCTTTTAGTGATACAATGACGTACTGTCTCTTTTAAAAGAAGCATTATTACTTCGTTCTTCCATCACCAAGCTTCCAGCCTTTTAACGTATCTTTGCAACAAATAAATAGTTTTTATGTCATTTGAGTCTTTAGGATTATCCCCCAATATTGTTCGTTCTGTTAAGAAATTGGGATATTTAAAACCTTTTCCCATTCAGGAGCAAGCGGTTCCTGTCATTTTACAAGGAAAAGATCTGATGGGAATTGCGCAGACAGGTTCCGGAAAAACAGCCTGTTTTGTGATGCCGATCTTAGAAAAATTACAAAATTCTGAAGTCAAAAAAGGAAGAAATGTTCAGGTTTTAATATTGGTTCCTACCCGTGAACTGGCGATTCAGATTGATGAGGTTTGCAGAGCTTTTACAGACAATCTGAAGCGGGAAATCCGTACAATGGCCGTTTATGGTGGTGTTTCTATCAATCCTCAGATGAAAGGCATGTTTGGAGTGGAAGTTCTTATTGCTACTCCGGGACGTTTATTAGACCTGATTGATCATAATGCTCTGAGTATATCAGGAATTCAGCATCTGGTCATTGATGAAGCGGATAAAATGTTCCAGCTAGGTTTTGGTGAAGAGATGAATAAGCTTTTTGCGATGATGCCTGTCGTAAAGCAAACCACTTTGTTCTCAGCGACTTTAAATGATAAAGTTTCTGAAATGAAAGAACGTTTATCCATCGATCCTGTCATAGTTGAGATCAAAAAAGAAGAAGTTGAAATTGATAATATCGAGCAACTGGCCTATCATGTTTCTCCGGAGAAGAAAGGTCCTTTTTTACGATATTTGATCAAAGAAAAGAACATAGAAAAAGCTTTGATTTTCGTTTCCTCTACAAGATCTGCAGATAATCTGGTAGAAAAGCTTAAAAAGAATAAAATTAAAGCAGTAGCTATACACAGTCAGAAGTCGCAAGGAGCCCGCAGAAATAATCTGGAAGAATTTAAAGGAAAAGGAGCCCAGATTCTGGTCGCAACAGATCTGATTGGCCGTGGGATTCATATTGAGTCTTTACCTTATGTAATCAATTACGAATTGCCACGTTCTCCATTGGATTATATTCACAGGATCGGACGAACAGGGCGTGCCAATGAAAAAGGAACGGCTATTACAATTCTGACGGATGATGAACTGCAGCATTTCAGAGTTATTCAAAAGAAAATGGGTAGAAAAGTGACCCTGCAGAGAACAGAAGATGTTGATCTGCATGGATATTAACAGATAACGTAAAAAAATAAAGGCTTCATTTTCATAGAATTGGAGCCTTTGTTATTTTATATACGTACAATTAATGGTTTCTTCATTTTAGATTCTCGAATTTTTGATAAATTTACAGAATCTGCCATTTGAAAAACGGTATCCGAAAATGAGGAGCCGGACAAATCGGCAATATTGAAAAAATTAAAAACCTGACCAATGAGCGATTTAGAGAATAAAAAGTTTCCTATAGGACCGTTTGAAGCTCCGGAGAATATTTGTGACACCACATTGGATGTATATATCAAAGTGATTAAAGATTTTCCCGGAAGACTGAAAAATCTCATTGAACATTTTACAGATGATCAACTGGATACTCCTTACAGAGAAGGTGGGTGGACGGTAAGACAGCTTGTCAATCATCTATCAGACAGCCATATCAACAGTTTTATCCGCTTTAAACTGGCACTTACAGAAGATAACCCAACTATTAAGCCTTATGACGAAGCCAAATGGGCTGAGCTTCAGGACAGCTTTCATATGCCTGTAAAACCTGCTATGAGGATGCTGAAAGGAACTCACCAAAGGTGGGTAACTCTTCTTAAAAGCCTTACAAACAAACAGTTTGAAAGAATATTCCGTCATCCTGAGCATAACAGGAGCTATACGCTTAGAGAAAGTCTTGCCTTATATGCCTGGCACTGCAATCACCATTTTGCCCATGTTGAAAATCTGAAGAAAGAAAAAGGTTGGTAAAGAAAAGTCTTAATCATCCAATATACTATAAGGAAATCATAGAAAGGATTTCCAGACTGACTCAAAATTCTCCAGGAAAATGGGGGAAGATGAATGTATGTCAGATGCTTACCCATTGTGATCTGGTGCTCCAGGTTGCCCTAAAAAAAATTGAACTCCCGAAGATCAACGTCTTTTTTGAGACAATAGGAATCGTTACCAAAATAGAAATGTATGTTTTCAATAACGGAATTCCCAGAAACATGCCTACTTTTCAAAAACTAATCGTTAATTTTGAGTGTGATTTCGATGAATCAAAAACCAATCTACTGAAAACGCTGGAGGAGTTTCGGAAAGCTTGTGATGGCCACAGACTTCCGGACCGCCACAGATTATTCGGGAACATGACTGAAAAAGACTGGGAATTTTTAGAATATAAGCATCTTGATCATCATTTAAAACAGTTTAGTGTATGAGTTTTTTTGATAAAATATTCGGTGGACAGAGTGAATCCCCTGAGCAAAAATCTTTCTGGAAAAAGATAGAATCCGAAGAAGATCTGGCAAAAGCCATTGAGCAGTCTCACCACCATAAAATTGCTGTATTTAAGCATTCTACAAGTTGCTTTATCAGCAGAACGGTATTGAAGAATTTTGAAAAAGAAGTTGAAAATTCTGATCAGCCGCCAGCATTGTATTACTTAGACCTTCTGGCCTACAGACCTATTTCAAATAAAATCGCTGAAGACTTCGGGATCAGACATGAAAGTCCGCAGCTGATCGTTATAGAAAACGGAAAGCCTGTAAATAACGCTTCACACCAGGATATTTCTTTAAGCCAGATTGTATCATGAAAAACATCAATAATTATTTAGCCAAAGTTTTGAATGTCCCACTGCAGAACGTGAATACCTGCAGCCTGCATTATGAAGTGAAAAAGATTCCGAAAAATCAGTTTCTTCTGCAGTATGGCGAAATATGCAGGCATATATTTTTTGTAGAAAAGGGGCTTTTGAAAATGTATTCGATCGATAAGAACGGGAAGGAGCATATTATACAGTTTGCTCCGGAAAGCTGGCTTATTTCTGACCGAAGCAGTCTTTACTTTAATGAAAAATCAATCTACTACATAGAAGCGGTGGAAGATTCGGAAGTGTTGTTTTTGCACCCTGATTTTTTCAATAAGCTTGTAGAACAGTTTCCGAACAGTATCGAAAGAAGTGATTTCCTTCTTCAGAAACATATCAGAAGTCTTCAGAACAGGATCAATTCTTTGTTGGGAGAAACGGCGGAGGAAAGGTATATGAAGTTTATCAAAATGTACCCGGATTTATTGCTGAGAGTTCCACAATGGATGATCGCTTCTTATTTGGGGATTACTCCGGAGAGCTTAAGCCGTGTAAGAAAAGAACTGGCCAGAAAAAATTTTGTACCGGATAATAAATAAAAAAGACTGGAAGCTGGAAGAGGGAGGCAGGAAGTTCTATGGAATATAGAAGAACTTTGGTAAGTATTTATTAAACAATCAATAGATACCGGCTTAAAATATTCTTAAGACTGCTATAACATCCGTCTTCCAGCCTCCACCTTCCTTACTTCAAATAAATCTTTTTGGCCAGCTGCCCAACCTGTCTGAGTTTTGCCTGTGTTTCTTCTGACCATGGAAGGCCTATGCAAAGCCGCATACAGTTTTCAAACTGATTCTGAAAAGTAAACATCCTTCCGGGAGCGATACTTATATTTTGTTTAATAGCCAGATCATAAAGTTCAGTAGTACGGATCTTTTTATCAAATTCTATCCATATAGAAAGTCCTCCTTGCGGGCGGCTGGTCTTTGTACCCGGTGGAAACGACTCTGCAATGGTTTGTACATAGTTCTGGTAATTGCTCTGAAGGGTTTTGCGAAGCTGCTGAAGATGTTTTTCATACTTTCCTGATTTCAGAAAATTCGCAACCGCTTCATTCACGATCGAAATGGAAGAGGTCGAATGAAGAAGTTTCAGCTTCATGATCTTATCTTTATATTTTCCCGGAGCAATCCAGCCTACACGATACCCCGGAGCCAGTGTTTTGGAAATTGAGCTGCAATACAGTACGTTGCCATCCTTATCAAAAGATTTACAGCATTTCGGACGGGAAGAACCAAAATAAAGATCTCCATAGACGTCATCCTCAATCAGCGGAATATTATTTTCCGATAATATATTCACGATTTCTTTTTTGTTTTCATCCGGCATACAACTTCCGAGAGGAGAGTTGAAATTGGGAATTAAAAGACATAGATCAATGTTAGGTATCAGCTTTTTTAAGGCTTCAATTTCTATTCCTGTAGTGGGATGGGTGGGAAGCTCCAGTACTTTTAAGCCCAATCCGTTGGCTAACTGTAAAATTCCAGGATAACAAGGGCTTTCTATCGCTACAGTGTTACCGGGTTTGCCCAATGCCATAAGACAAAAGGATAGAGCATTCATTCCTCCATTGGTGGTCACCAGGTCCTGTTCTTTAATATTACCGCCCCATTGAAGAGAACGTACTGCGATCATCCTTCTTAATTTAAGATTTCCCTGAAGTTCTTCATATTCCGTTCCGCCGTCTTTCAGTTCCCGGGTAGCATTTACAATCTCTTTTTTCAGTTTAGCCTGTGGAAGAAGATCCCCAGATGGAATTCCTATTGAGAAGAAGGTAAGACCTTTCTTGCCCATATTTTCGTATATTTTACTGATCAGTTCGTCAGGTTCGTCATTATTGGCGATCAGGGACGGGCGGCTTACTTCGGGCAGCGGCAGCTTTACAGACAGCAGCTGGCTTACAAAATAACCGGACTGAGGTTTTGATTCGACCAAAGACTGAGATTCCAGTTCCAGAAAAACACGCTTGGCGGTATTCATGCTTACCTGATGTTCCTGGCAAAGCATTCTTACTGACGGGAGCTTATCTCCAGCCTTTAAAACTCCGTTTCTGATCTGATTGGCAATACCGTCTGAAATTTCAGTATACAAAAATTCTTTACTCATAATATTGAACTGTGCTCATGCAAATATACAAAACTGATACTGTGTTTATTTGTTTTTCCTTTCTAATTTTGAATCATTCAATTAAAGCTTAAAAAAATGATGACAAATACAATTTCAAAAGATCAGGCTGTCAATGGCTGGATCAACGGATTCATAGGAGTATTGCTTTTTAGTGGTTCAATGCCTGCGACCAAGCTGGCCGTGATGGAAATGGATCCTATATTTGTAACGATTGCCCGTGCAGTGATTGCAGGAGTACTTGCTCTCTCTGTACTTTTGCTGTATAAAGAGAAACGGCCTGCCAAAAAGCAGTTGTTTTCCCTGGTATTGGTAGCAATAGGCTGTGTCATAGGATTTCCGTTATTATCTTCTCTTGCTTTACAGTATCTGACGTCAGCTCATTCTATTGTATTTTTGGGAATGCTACCTTTAGCTACTGCTATTTTTGGGGTATTCCGTGGAGGAGAGAGGCCGCATCCTGTATTCTGGTTCTTTTCAGTGATCGGAAGCTTATTGGTAGTAGGTTATGCTTTTTCTCAGGGGATTTCAGCGTCTCCTGCTGGAGATATCCTGATGCTTCTGGCGGTGATCCTGTGTGGAATGGGGTATGCAGAAGGAGCAAAACTTTCAAAAACTTTAGGCGGATGGCAGGTTATTTCATGGGCATTGGTGATCTCTCTTCCTGTTATGCTCCCTTTACTCTTTGTTTATTTCCCTTCCCATCTGGAAGCGGTAAGTTTTAAAGGATGGTTTGGCCTGGGATATATTTCTTTATTCAGTATGTTTATTGGTTTTATATTCTGGTATAAAGGATTGGCACAAGGAGGAATTACCACTGTAGGGCAACTTCAGCTTTTACAACCATTCTTTGGATTGGCCCTTGCTGCTTATCTTTTGCATGAGCCTGTAAGCATGGGAATGCTGGGAGTCACTGTTGGGGTTATACTATGTGTAGCAGGAACGAAAAAATTTGCAAAATAATAAATAATAAAGCATTATGATTTAAGTCATAATAAAAATACTGATAATGAGTTACTTTTGATGAGTCACACCGCAAAATATACGATTATGAAACTCATCATCTCAGCTGCAATTATAGGACTCGTAGTCCTGAGTTGTAAAAAAGAAAGAACAGAAAAGACCATCACTACAGACAGTATCATCACAGATACTATGAGGACAGACACAGCCACCGTCATTACTCCGGTACCGGCACCTCTCCCTTCAGATACCATGCGTACAGACAGTATTTCTTCAAAGAAATATCAGGATACCGCTAAGACTCCGAAGAAGAAACGATCCTAAATAAACAAAACCCGGCCATAGATATAAAAAAACCGTTCTATTTGATAAGAGCGGTTTTTTATCTACATATGTTTTGAAATATAAAGAAAAATGTGGTATCAATAATGTAATAATTAAAATAATTTAATGTTAAATATAAATATATAAAGCAAAAAATGTTAAAATTAAATAATGTTTTTAACCTTTTTTAACCTTTAAGATAATTATTAAGGTTCGATTTTTGCATTCATTTTATATCAGTTCCCAATGATATTTTTACTAAGAAGAAAAGAAGAAGAAAACAACACCAAAAAACAGCTATTATGGTTATCGACGAAAACATTTTACATTCAGCGGGAGCGGAAGTAAGAGACTATAAGCCTGCAGAAAACATTTTCTGTGAAGGAGATACTCCGAATTATTATTACCAGATTATTAAAGGAGAGGTGAAACTTAATAATTATAATGAAGAAGGGAAGGAGTTTATACAAAATATTCTATCAGAAGGACAAAGTTGTGGAGAATCTATACTTTTTATAGATAAACCTTATCCCATGAATGCAGAAGCTCTTACTGAATGCAGTGTGCTGCGCCTTCATAAATCCATTTTTTTTAACCTACTCAATAATTCCCCTAAAATGTGCATGGAAGTCAGCAGCTTTCTTTCTCAACGCCTTTATTACAAATTCATTATGATGCTGAATATTTCTTCACAGAATCCGGCTATCCGGCTGAAGGGATTGATGGATTATCTTAAGAGTTTTCAGGATGATGTAACACCTTATTCTTTCATGGTTCCCTTGACGAGACAGCAGATGGCAAGCCTTACAGGTCTTTGTGTAGAAACTGCTATAAGGACGATAAAGCATATGGAAAAAGACAAAATTCTTAGAATTGAAAACCGTAAAATTCTCTATTAAAGAAACGGTTTTTATGTTTTTTCCCCGTATAAAATGATTAGATGCATGAATATCGACGAAGATCTTCTGTACCAATGTTTTCATATACAATTTACCAGACAACAGATTGTCAATCTTAGGGGGGGACGGGTAGAAAAATTGATCCGGACTCTAAAAAAGATGGAAAAGGAAGGCACTTTAACCTTAAAAGACCGGAAAATTTTATATTAATACGGACCAACATGACTCAGGTCATAAAAAAACGAGTTATTCAGCTGTATCTTTGAGATATAATTCCAAGACAATTCTCATTTCTTAGTAGAGGAACATAAAAAGCGTTTGCTTTTATCATTCAATGTAATATTACCGACACCTAACCATTGCCGTCTAATAATAGTCGCGGACAGTAATGATCATTTAAATATTAATATAAAAAATTCAGTTATGAACACCAGAAATTCAAGAAACCGTAGCTCAAGAGGGCATTCACACTCACCTGAAAACCTTGAGGAAGTGTACCAATTAGGATATGACCATGGTTATAACGATGCATCGCAAGATGAAGATTACGACGATGATTTTACAGAATATGAAGATTATTTCGATGAATATGACGAAGACGATGATGATGAATATGACAACAGCGACGATTATGATGACGATGATTACGATGATGATTATGACGATGATCAAAGAGGCCGTAGCGGCGGAAGAGGATCCAGAGGAGGAAACGGAAACCAACAAAGAGACAGCCAGGGAAGATTTACTTCCGGAAGAGGCGGTTCAAGAGGTAATTCCGGTGGCTCCCGTGGGCGTTCGAGTTCTGGTTCTGGTTCCAGATCCGGCGGCAGAGGCAGGTCATCATCAGGAGATGGTACCTCAAGAAGAGGTTTTGCTTCTATGAGTAAAGCTGAACGTACAAGAATAGCCAGAATGGGAGGACAAGCTTCTCATGGTGGCGGACGTTCTTCAGACTCAGGTTCAAACTCAGGAAGAGGAGGTTCCAGATCAGGAAGTAATAATAGCTCGGGACGTAGTTCAAGTTCAAATTCAAATTCCGGCTCTTCAAGAAGAGGTTTTGCTGCAATGAGCAAAGCAGACCGTACAAGAATAGCCAGAATGGGAGGACAGGCATCTCACGGAGACGGACGATCTTCCGGACGATCCGGATTCGGAGGCAGACGTAATTCATAATTCTTTTTCCATGATTGCCTCTTCAGTAAACATGAAAGAGGCAATCTTTTCAACATCAAAACACCACTTCACATTATGCCAAATAAAATTTTAGAAACAAATGCTGCAGTTCCTGCTACTAAAAAAGGAACGGCAGACAAGACAGTCATCAATGAGGATGAAATGAAAAACGCTCCGCTTCATCAATTTTTTGTCAGCGCGCTTAAAGACATTTATTATGCCGAAAACGCGATTCTTGAGGCGTTGGTAAAAATGCAGGATGCAGCCAGTTCTGAAGACCTTAAGGATGCTTTTGAAGATCATCATCTTCAAACCCAGAAACATGTAAAGCGTCTGGAAAAAGTTTTTAAACTGATTGATGAACAACCTGAAAAAAAAGAATGCAAAGCCATAAAAGGGATTATTGAAGAAGGAGAGGAGATCATCAAATCTACCGAAGACGGGTCTTCTACAAGAGATGCAGCCTTGATTATTGCGGCACAGAAAGTAGAACACTACGAAATCGCTACCTATGGCGGACTGGCCCAGCTGGCCATTACCATGGGACACGATAAAGCGGCAGACCTTCTTGAAAGAACTCTTCAGGAAGAAGAAGATACTGATGCAGAGCTTACGGAGATTGCAGAAACAGCCATCAATTTTGATGCAGAACAAGAAGACTAAAGCATATTATAAGCCATGTAGCCTTTGTTATATGGCTTATTTTAACCATGAAATCAAAATATATGGACTGTCAGAAAATTATAAAAACACTGAAATATAAAGACTTCATCAAAATTTCCAATAACGGAGAATGGTTTGAAGACGGCGCGGCAGTGTATGCCAAAGAAATAAAGGATAATGTTTTTCTATTATTTGTCATTTTAAAAAATATAGACATTGAAAATATTCAGGCACTCATTGCTCATTTCGACTGTTTCAGCAGTATAGGATTAAAAGAACCGGAGCAGATCATGTTTTATCTCTCCATTAAAGACAAAGATGACCTCCATTATTTTGAACCATATTTAAAAGCACCCAACAATTAATAGCCATTCCCGAAATATGATTTTTGAAAACGATACTTTCCTACATTCCGGGCTGAATAATAAAAACAATGCCATAGAAAACGAATCTTTATTTCCGCCTATCATTAATACTTATGGAGTCACCGCTTTTCTGATCAAGTCTTTAGAAAAGATAAAGAATAATGCAAAATGTGAGATCCTTAAGAAATCAATAGACCATTATATAGAAGACTATCTTCTTCATATACGTGAATTTCATACTAAAAATATAATGGATTCCGCAGATATAGAAACTGAGATAAGAATAGAATCACCTTCCTTAACTTTATATGCCAAGACGGCCTACTATAAAGTCCTGAAAGAAGAAGAATATATCCACAGGATCCTCAATATTCTGGAAAACAGGGAAGATTAGCCTGTAAAAACCCTTATATAAACTGCTTTTAAAATACACCAACCTAAAAAGATTATGAATATGAAAACCAACAATTCTAATAATGAAAAAGAAGAACAGCTGAAACGGCACAGCACTTCTAATGAAAATGAAAAACTGACCACCAACCAGGGCTTAAAGATTAACAATAATCAGGATTCTCTGAAAGCTGGTGAAAGAGGTCCTTCTTTGCTTGAAGATTTTATTTTAAGAGAAAAGATCACGCATTTCGATCACGAACGAATTCCTGAAAGAGTAGTACATGCCCGGGGTTCAGGGGCCCATGGCGTATTTAAGCTTACCAAAAGTCTGGCAGCCTATACCAAAGCTAAATTTTTAACCGAATTAGGAAAAGAAACGCCTGTATTTGTCAGATTTTCAACCGTAGCAGGAAGTAAGGGAAGTACAGATCTGGCAAGAGATGTACGAGGGTTTGCCATCAAATTTTATACTGATGAAGGAAACTATGATCTTGTGGCTAATAATATGCCTGTATTTTTTATTCAGGATGCCATCAAATTTCCGGATCTGATCCATGCCGTGAAACCTGAACCGGATAATGAAATGCCACAGGCGGCTTCTGCACACGATACTTTTTGGGACTTTATCTCTCTGATGCCTGAAAGTATGCATATGATCATGTGGCTGATGAGTGACAGAGCTATTCCGAGAAGCCTGAGAATGATGGAAGGCTTTGGAGTACATTCATTTAAATTCGTCAACGAAGAAGGAAAAGTACATTTTGTGAAATTTCATTTTAAACCCAGATTAGGGGTACATTCTGTTGCCTGGAGCGAAGCGCAGACCATTTCAGGAGTGGATCCTGATTTTCATAAAAGAGATCTTTGGGAAGCTATTGAAAATGGGAACTATCCTGAATGGGACTTTGGGGTACAGCTGATTCCTGAAGAAGATGAACATCGATTTGACTTTGACCTTCTCGATCCTACCAAATTAGTCCCTGAAGAAGAAATTCCCGTAAAAATCTTCGGAACATTAACCCTCAATAGGAATCCGGATAATTTCTTTGCAGAAACTGAGCAGGTGGCCTTTCATCCCGGTCATATTATTCCTGGAATTGATTTTACCAACGACCCGCTACTGCAGGGAAGATTATTTTCATATACCGATACCCAACTGTCAAGGCTGGGATCTCCGAATTTTCATGAAATTCCGATCAACAGATCCATCAATACCGTTCATAACAACCAAAGGGACGGACATATGAGACAACAGATAGTGAAAGGAAAAAGCAGCTATGATCCTAATTCCATCGGTGGCGGATGCCCTTTTCAGTCTATGATGTCTGAAGGGGGCTTTGCTACCCAGCAGGAAAGAGTTTCAGGAGCTAAAGTAAGGGAAAGAAGTAAAAGCTTTGTAGATCATTATTCACAGGCTAAACTCTTTTACAACAGCCAGTCGACACCAGAGAAGATGCACCTGCAGAATGCGTTAATCTTTGAGCTGTCGAAAGTAACTCGCCCTGAAGTAAGAGAAAGACTGGTAGGACAGCTGGCGTATATCGATATGTTTCTGGCTTGGAGAGTAGCTGAAAAGCTTGGAGTTGAAGTAAAAAAACTGGAATGGCCCAATCAGAGTTTACCAGCAGACACCAATGTCATAGAGCTCCAGAGTGAAGAAAGAGATCCTCATACAAAATTTTCCGAAGCATTAAGCATGGCAAACACCGTTAAAAATACTATTAAAAGCAGGAAAATAGGATTTATACTTGCGAGTGGGGCAGATGGCGGATCTCTAAATGATCTTAAAACACAACTGGAAAGAGAAGGAGCAAGAGTAGAACTTATTGCCCCAAATCTTGCCGGGATAAGGGCTAATGACGGATCGGAACTTACCCCAAAACATTCTTTGACAAGTACTGGCAGTGTCTGTTTTGATGCTCTTTTTATCTGTTCAGGAGAAGATTCTGTAAAAGAACTCATGATTTCTGAAAATAAACACCTGGTATTACATTTTATCAATGAGGCTTATAAACATTGTAAACCCATCTATTTCGGAAATGATACGGAAGTGCTTTATCATAATAGTAATGTGGACCAGAAAAAGCACGAAGACCCGGGGATTATTACCTGGGAAGATGATAACCCAACAGATAAATTCATTAATGCTATTGCGCAACACAGAGTCTGGGACATGGAAATGGAAAGAAACTCTTAATACACCTTTACACCACTTATACAGAAAAGCTGCGGTTGATCCTTCGGCAGCTTTTTTACCTTCTTTTTCATTTCAAAACTAACTTTTTTTAACCCTCATTTAAAATATAATACTATGGAATTTCAAAAGAATCTTCTCGAATATATAAGCCAGTCACTGATGACGATAGATGAAACCATTTCTATTGCAGAAAGTGTCACTTCAGGATGTTTACAGCTGGCTTTCTCCCAGATGCCGAATGCTTCTCTGTTTTACAAAGGCGGTATTACCACTTATACATTACAGGAAAAAGTAAGACTTCTGAAGGTCAACAGACCGGAAGCTGAAGAATGCGACTGCGTTTCCGAAAATATTGCAGCAACAATGGCTCTGAATGTTGCCAAACTTTTTGAATCTGATTGGTCCATCTCAACCACAGGCTATTGTACGCCGATCCGGAACTCCGAATATAAAATTTTTGCTTACTTCTCCTTCTCCTATAAAGGTGAGGTCATCCTGACTAAAAAACTTGAACTGCATCCCAAAACCCAAGCCCTGAATGCCCAGCTATATTATACAGAGTTTATTTTGGGATGCTTTAAAAGTGAACTCAACAGGCTTTTAATCTTAAAATAAAACCAATGGAACGCAAAAATCAATACACCCTGATCACAGGAACGACGAGCAGAATCTGTCGAGTGATCGAATGGCAGTCTGAAATGTACAAACCTGTTTCCGGAAAATAAAAAATGAAAAGATGGGGAAATTAGAAGATAAGGCTGTACTTATTACCGGAGCAGACAGCGGCATCGGCAAGGCAGTGGCTCTTCTCTTTGCATTGGAAGGAGCAGATATTGCTATTGTTTATCATTCAAGTGATGATGATGCCGAAAAGACAAAATCCGAGATTGAGAACCTTGGAAAAAAATGCATTATCCTTCAGGGTGATATTGATGACTATGAATTTTGTGAGACCGCTGCAAAAGAAGTCATTTCAGCATTTGGAAAAATTGATATTCTGATCAACAATGCAGGGGTTCAGTTTCCTGCTGAACGTATTGAGGAACTTGAGGAAAAAAATATCCGTAAGACTTTTGATTCTAATATTGTAGGAATGATCCTTCTTACAAAAGTAGTTTTTCCGTATTTGAAAGAGGGCAGTAGTGTGATCAATACCACATCTGTTTCTGCTTATCAGGGACATCCTGAACTGCTGGATTATGCAGCAACGAAAGGAGCGATTGTCTCTTTTACCAGATCCCTTGCTTTACAGGCTAGATCTAAAGGTATCAGGATCAATGCGGTGGCTCCGGGACCTGTAGCAACTCCTCTTACAGAAAAAACCTTTGATGAGGAAGAAGATAATCCCAATAACCCCCCTTTAGAGAGAAACGCCACACCTGAAGAAATAGCCTTCAGTTTCCTTTTTCTGGCGAGTGCAGATGCTTCACAGATTACAGGGCAGGTACTTCATCCGAATGGCGGACTGATTGTCAACGGATAAATGATTAATCCCTCAAAAAAGTATCATAGGAAAACATTAACATTTATTTTATGAGCTCTCAGCATGTTCTTATGCATTATTCAAAGAAGCTGATGGCACTTTACATCTTTTAAAAAGAACCTGTCCTCATGCCGGATGTGAAGTTCGCTGGAACAGTGCCGAACTGAGCAGGGATTGTCCCTGCCATGGTTCACGGTTTAACATTAATGGCAAAGTCATTACAGGACCCAGCACCAAAGGTTTACAAAAAATCTTTCCTTATCAGAAACGTTAAATGTTGAATGGAAAAAACTATGGACAAGTCTCATGATAATTATCCTTGATTTTTATTTGACTTCGGCTTTGTTTTCATCACTGTAAAATAAGATGAGGTAAAAGCTGAAAGACTCTGATAACCTACTTTATAAGCGACTTCACTTAAAGTATATTTTTTGGTGTCAATCAATTCGATACTTTTTAAAATTCTTGTCAGCTGGAGGTATTTCTGTAAAGTAATACCGGTTTCATTTTTAAAAATTCTCTGGAGACTTCTTACAGACATCTGAGCTTTATCAGCTAAAGAATCAATATCCAGATTGTATTTAAAGTTGGCATTGATGTCATTGCACACAGGGATAAGTCTCAAATCTGCAGGAACAGGAATTTCCAGTTTATTACTCTCTTTACAAAAATTGGGAAGGCTTTTTAAAATCGCCTTAAAAAATAGATCCTGCTCTTCATCTTCCGCTAAAGACTTATTCCATTTTGAAGCATACAGCAGCATTTCTTTAAGGACGGGAGGAACGGCAAATACATGAACATCCTGATAAAATTCCTCATCGAAGACGGTCTTAAACAGGAATACCATCAGATTGACGGTTTGGGCTTCTGATGTGATTTTGTGAGCTTTCCCTGAAGGTATCCAGATGACGTGATGCTGAGGGACAATATAGATCTTTTGATCAATATGAAAATACTGGTATCCTTCTTCTACATAAGTAAGCTGTGCCCGATGATGGATATGTTCATAATCATCATGCTTCCAGTTATTTTCACACCATACATAGGCTTCTTTTTCGATGGTATCTACAAACTGGCTTTCTGTTTTTTCAATCAATCCACATTTCATGCTGTCGTTTTAAATGTATATTTTGGCAAATTTAATAAAAACGCCAATATTAATTTTGTATCATCAAAAGCTTGAGCTTTTTAAGTTGTTTAAAGATGAAGGAATCACAATAGAAAGCCTGCATCAGAAAAGAAATTAATAATATCTATATATCTTATTCAGAATGAAAAAACTATGTTCTTTTTTTGTTTTAATTTTACTCTTAAACACCATCAGCATTATGGCACAAAATAAAGCTAAAATATTGGTTCTTATCCATTCAGATAATGGCGGAACCTACGAACTGGCGAAAGAAATAGCCAAAGGAATTGAAAGTGAAAACAATGCGGTTTCCTCTATTAAATTGGTCAAAGCATCACAAAACCCGAATCTGAAAAGCATTCCGGTAGCAACCGTAGAAGAATTGACCGCTTATGAAGGAATAGCCTTTGGTTCTCCTGTATATTTCGGAAATATCAGCACAGCGATGAGCGAGTTTTTATCCAAAACCGTTCAGCTTTGGACCAACCACGGGCTGGAAGGCGTTCCCGCAACGGTCTTCATGTCTGCAGGAAGTGGAGCCGGAAAGGAGCTTGCCCTTCAGGCATTCTGGAACAGTCTTGCGGTACACGGGATGGTATTGGTATCTAACGGAATCCGCGGAACAGAAGAGCTTAACAAAAGTATTCCACAAGGAAATACCGTTTTAGGAGTAACCAGTATGGCTTCTTTAAAAGATGTTGAAAGATCGACAAAAGGAGAAAGAAACATTGCAGAACTTCAGGGTAAAAACTTTGCGAGAGTAGCTCTGGCACTAAAAGAGACCCATCCTAAAAAAGAGACTGTTGTTGAAAACCACCAGAATTTCAACGAGGTTTTAAAACAAAAAAATATCATGCTTCCACAGGTTCCTAAACCTGCCGGAAACTATCAGCCATTTGTCCGTTCTGGAAATCTTGTATTTATCAACCAGGTAGCTTTAAAAGATGGGAAGATATTCAATCCCGGAAAACTGGGTGTTGACGTCAATGAGCAGCAGGTAAAAGACGCTACCAAAGTAACAATGCTTAACGTGCTTTCTGTACTTAAAGAAGCTGTAGGAGGTGATTTGGGGAGAGTAAAGCAATGTGTACAGCTTACAGGAATCTTCAATACAAAAGATGATTACACTAAACATGCTGATCTGATGAATATCGCTTCGGATCTGGCGGTTGAGGTTTTTGGAGATAAAGGAAAACATGCGAGGGCAACTTTTGGAGCCTCATCTGTTCCTGTGAATTCTTCGGTGGAGATTCAGGCGGTTTTTGAAGTGGAATAGATTTCAAAAAATCCCAAAATTTTAGAAATACACGCGATCTATTTTTTCCACGGATGTACGAATAAGGGATTTTGTGAGATTCTGATGTGGTAGAAAGAGAAGAAGTTACAATCTGTATATACTTTAAAAATCAATATATCCTTTTAATTCGTGCTTTCGTGGCAAAAAATCTGCGTAATCATATGATTTGCGAGAGATTTTCTTAAACGCAAAGTTTTATGATGGTAGCTGTAATATTTTAGGGAGCTAAGAGTGGGCAAGTGAACTTGCCTGATGAAGGTGGATGGATCAGGTTTCGGCGGCCTTTGGCCGCCGAAACTTGATTATTACTTGTTTTTATTGTTCAAGATGTTTTTTTTCACATTTGTAGGAAATATCTATTGGAAAACTTAATTTTTATTACTAAAAGTGGTATATTAGCAATACAACCAAACTCAAATACATAATATTATGAAAAATGCAATCAGTGCAAAGCACTTAAAAATTAATGCTAAAGAATTAAAAAGAGAACAGTTGAAATATGTATCAGGATGTGGAGTTCCCATTACGATGCTTATGTGCCCTACTAGTGGAGGAGAAGCTCCAAATTTAATCTCTTTTCAGAACTGTGATGATGCCGGACATCTACTTGATGGTAGTGGTATTTATTGTAAAAGAGGTGATGCAATGTATGTGCAGACATGCTAAATCAATTATTTTTTAGCTTTTTCTATTTAAAATATTTTTAAAGATCAGATACAAAAGAAGGAGATGAGGTTAGAAAATAAATAAAGTAAAAACCCCAACTTTAATTAAGGTTGGGGTTTTCTATAGTGTAAGGGATATACTATTACTATTTCACTTTTCTCATAAGAAATTTCTGATGAGCCATCCGCCCGTTCATTTTTCCGGAAATCTCCGCAATCAGAGAGTCTTTTGCTTGTTTTTTATAAGAAATAGCTTGTGGAAAATCATGGAGTGGATTTTCAAATAGAAGAGTAGCCGGGTCTTTAATTTCTTTGGAGACAAAATCTACAGGCAGGTCATGGTTATGATTCTTTACAGAAACGATATAATGTACCTTTTTATCCTTTTCTATCAGACGTACAGATTCAAAGAGGAGTGTATCTTTATTTTTTAGATAATAGCTTTTCCCCTGAAATTCGATAGGGCTTTTTCTGCTCCAGGTTTCATAGAGACTTCCTTTAGGTGTCTTGGTTTGCCAGGTGCCGAGAAGCCATTCCAGTTTGTCGAGTTCTCTCTGCTGTTGAGCCCAGCTTCCAATCACCAGGATACTGATGATGCTGAGGATAAGTTTTGTTTTCATTGCTGTCCTATTTTATTTCAGCAAAGTTCAGGATAGAGGCGATCCGAAAATTGTAAAAATGCGACATCAGGAACCGGTACCATAAAACAGGGAGGACATCTGCAGATTATCTCCGTAAAATTCTTTTGGAGTAAGGCTTGTAAACTCCTTAAAATCTTTGATAAAATGAGCCTGGTCATAATATTCAGCATCGTGGGCAAGTGCTGTAAGGTTGATATATTCCTTGCTGAGAAGATGCTTGAGGGTAGATTGAAGTCTTATGGTTTTGGAAAGCTGTTTCGGGCTCATGCCAATGGCGGAAGAGAATTTCCGTTCCAATTGTCTGCGGTTGATATTGGTTTGTCTGGAAAGCTCATTCACGGATATTTGCCCATTTACCTGCAAAAGTATATCTACGGTTGACTGTACAATTCTGTCAATGGCTTCTGTATTGAGCCTTTCTCTGAGGAAGTTTTCTACCGTATTGATTTTTTCACGGACTGTTTTGGATTGGAATACCTTTTCTCCCAGCTCAGTTCCGGCAGTTCCGAATAGTTTTTCTAATGGAACAGCCTGATCATCCATTTCTTTTATAGGAATGGTTGTGAATGGAAGAAAACCTTCATGATGGAAGCGGACTGAAAATATTCCGGTAATCCCTGTGGGTTCAATTTTCAAAGGTTTGGTAAGCTGCCCGAAAACACAATTTCTTGGTTGTACAACAGCTTTTCCATCAATATATTGTCTGTAAAGATCTCCATAATGAAAGATCATTTCCATGCAGCCATCCGGGACAATGGTCTGCGACAGAGGAAGATCTTCCTTTGGGCTCTCCAATGTCCAGTAGCATTTTATCAGGGGTGCCAGCTCAGCATGAGGCTGAAATGTTTGATAATCCATAGGGTTCTTACAATTCTGATGTTATAAAACTATGAAATAAAAATCATCAAGGGTAAATATTTTATTAGAATCCCTGAAAAATAAGACCTTTTTAGCCTAAAAACAGAAAACTCATAAAAAGCCCATAAATCGGGTGTATTCTTATCCAGTACCTATGCTATCTGACTGAAGATACACCCGATTTATGGGCGAAAATGAAATTTAAGGTCATATTTCAGGATCTTTACATTTTGAAGACGTTAAATTTATGTCCGTCAGGATCTGCAAAGACAAAACCGTAATAATGGTTTCCAAAGTGTTCAGGTTTAGAAATAATGGTTCCGCCGGCATTTTCAACGTCTTCAGCCCATTGGTTAACCTGTTCATCGTTTTCGGCAGAAAGTGTAAATATAATTTCATTAGAGGTTTTAGAATCACCGAATGCTACACCTTTTACATTGGTTTCCAGTATGTTTTTCAGGAAAAAATGGATCACAAAATTATTTTCTCCGAAAAAAAAGCTCACCAGCTCATTAGAAGTATGCGGATTGTTGGGAGTACACCCTATAGCTTCATAAAATTTTTGGGTACGTTCCAGATTGGCAACAGCCAGATTAGCCCAAATCATTTTAGGTTTCATATTATATTATTTTTTGGTTAAGGTAAAATTAGTTCTTTTTAAAAAGATAAAGGTTGCCATGTGACAAGATTTTGTATATTTTTAATGAACAGAAAGAATGAGATGGAAAGAATACTCGAGATACTGAATTCACATATACAAAAACTCAGACCTGAATTTTACAGCAATCTGAATGCTCCTTTAGATGATCATGATATTCAACATTTTGAAAGGAAATACAATATTCAGATTCCTGAAGACCTGAAAATCCTATATCTGTGGAAAAATGGGCAGGAGAGTAGCTGTTATGAGGCCTTTGTGAATAATTCAATGTTTATTCCTCTGGAAGAAGCTCTTGAGATTGCTCAGGAACTGACCGGGATGATTGGGACCGATTTTGAGATGGAAAACTGGTGGAATGAAAACTGGATTCCGGTTTTTCATAATGGTGGCGGAAGTTATATCTGTTATGATTTGAGAGGTATTTTTACAAGAAATAAAGGGCAGATCCTTCAATTTTGGAACAGGGATAATGACCGGAATGTGATTGCTTCCAGTCTTACTCATTTTCTCAACCAATTAAACCGTTATTATGAAGAGCAATCGGGAGAATTTGACGAATTTTTCACTGTTGAATATGAAAAGGGCTTTCCAAAGAGGTTTAATGCAAGGTGATTTAACATAATATAGTAAAAATATAAAATGAAACCTGATTTTGGAAACACCCTGAAAATTAGTATTAAGAATATCTGTGACGAACTATTTGTTCACGCATATAGTAGAATAATTTGTGGTATAATTTGAAGCTTAAACTATTCAATAAAGTTGCTAAAAGGGTTAAGGATATACCCAATATCAACAATGAAGAATGTAGACCCAGCCAATAATTCAGTCCTAATATCGATGTTCCGATTAAAGCCAAATGAAATGGAAGCAACCCGTTTCTTCGCTTTGAAAGCCGATAAAGATTAATTAAATTAGGCATCTACATACAATGTTACACTAATATTTATAAACTATTAATAGTCAATCTTATAACAATTATTATTTACGGATTTAATATTTAGAAATTAAAAAAGAAGGCTTATCCTGAAAAGTGAAAAATTATAAAGAAAAAATGTTAAACTTTTCATAAAATTTTGTAATAAAAACAAGATAGCATATCTTCGCAAAAGAAATAGGGTAGCCTACTAGCTACCCTATCTTTAGGAATTAAATATTGTTGTTTCTTTTTTTATCATAAACCCAGAAACAATAGGGTTTTTTACGTCTTTCAATCACTCCTGTAATGGGATTGCGGCGCGTAATTGACCACCTAAGTACTTTTTGTACTTTCATAATAAAAAAATTTAAATTAACCACTTATGTTGGTCCATAAGTGGTTATATTATGCTTTGGATTATTCCAAAACTTTACAAAATTATGAAAATTTCATTAAAATCCCGCTTTTATAAGTGGGATTTTTTCATTAATTTTTGATGAATTTGGAGCTTATTTCGCCAATTTTATAGATATAAATTCCTTTCGTTAGAGCTTCAACATCAATAGATATTTTGTCCTCATTAGAACTAAAAGATTTATTAATAACAAGCTTTCCAGAGACATCATAAACCAAAACTTTATTAGCTCCATTTTTAGGATTCAAAATATTTAAAGTCTTGTTTGTTGGGTTTGGATAAGCTGACAATTTATTGTTTAATTGTATTTCTTGTGTAGATAGTGATGATTGTTGAGTTACATTAAAATTATCAATAAAAATAGAATTAAATGATGTAGCGTTATTTGATACAGCTAATTTAAAGGTAAACTTTATTGAACTATTATTATTTGTAATTTTACTTTTGGGAATTGTTGCTGAATATTCAGTACAATTAACAATGTCTGAACTACCTATGTTTATAGGTGGTAAATCTTCTTCATAATAATAGAATCCATTTAATAACAGTTTATAAGAAATTGTTAATGTCATTCCAGCTCCATCAGACATTGATTTTTTATAATTAAACTTAAATTTTACATCATTACCAGTAGTAACAGAATTTGTTGATTGATAAATCATTGTTTTTGGAACAAAAGGAATTACACTAATGGATAACGAATTATTACCACTACATGAGAAATTTGGAGTATTATTTATGCTACAATCTCCTGAAAATCCTGTAGGTAAGTTTGTGGAATTGTCAAAATTCTCCAATATATTAATTTGACTGAATGCAAAATTAGCAACTAAAATAGCTGCTGATAATAGAACTTTTTTCATGGTTAGAATTGATTTTTTAATACGTTAGACTTCATAAAACTTTTATATAAAGTTTTTAATCTCCATAACTATCTTGAATAACCAGCCATTTATGGTGTATTTCATTGTATTTATCACTTTGATTCCAAGTCATAGATTTCCCAACAGACAATAATCTTAATTGTACATCATACATTGGCTTGCTTATTTTAGGATAATTTTTTTCTACATATGTTGTGCTTTTATGTTTTTTAACAAGAGTTAAATATTGATCTGTTAATGAACTGTACTGATTTAAGGCTTTATTAACATCGTTAATAAACTTTTGTCTTTGCTCATTAGCATATTTTTGAGCATATTCTCTTTCTTGTTTATATTGTTGATATGACTTTTGACCTGAAACGTACATACCACAAAATAAAATTGATAAATAAATGATCTTTTTCATGATTCAAAGTTTAATAGTTTAAACTCCACAAAACTATTCTGTGAAGTGTTAATTTCCATACGGAAATCCATAATCTGATTAATCATAAATGTGATTTTAATTTCTTCTAGTCCCGAAAAAGAGTTGTTTGTAAATAAAGAAAGCATGGGGACCACTAGCAAATTCTATCAAGAAGGTTCTGGTAAACCGTTGGAGTCGAAATGCAGCAGCCACCATGCCATATAGATATGACATGAGTGTTGCTAACATATTCCCTCCAATTAAATGTACCAGATTTTCTTGAGGAATGTCGTTAGACAAGCGTTCTATGTGTTCGTAAATGTTTTATTAGGATATACTATATCCATAATTTTTAACAAATATAAAGAGTTTTTCGGGAAATAATTAAAGTCTTCAATTTTTAGTAAAACTTTAGCGTTACACTTCGTAAAATATCTTATAAAATCTCCATTTTCCGGACTATATATTCAAATAAGAATATATGGGTATTTTAAATCAATTTAAGTTTAAGTCTGTTAGAGAATTAATGAATACGTTCAATACTGAACAAAAAGCAATAGAATTTTTAGAACAAATATTTTGGAATGGAAATGTTATTTCGCCATTTGATGCAACTTCAAAAGTTTATAAATGTAAGAATAAATATAAGTGTAAAAACACGGGTAAGTACTTTACAATAAGGCATATTCCTTTATTTAAAAATTCAAATATTAAGTTCCAAGATTGGATGATAGCTATTTGGTTTTTCACAACTCATAAAGGTGGCTTATCATCAATGCAATTGCATAGAGATACAGGATTAACTCAAAAAACTACATGGTTAATGTTACATAAACTAAGAGAGTTTTCCAAATTTGAAAATAATCAATTTTTATCAGGAGATGTTGAAGTTGATGAGACGTATGTAGGTGGGAAAAATAAAAATCGTCATTCCGATAAAAAGGTGAAGAAATCACAAGGAAGAAGTACTATAGACAAAGTTCCTGTTTTTGGATTGATGCAACGTAAAGGAAAAGTCGTAGCAAATGTTGTTAAATCAGTAAACAGCGAAGAATTACTGCCTAAAATTTTTAAAGTTGTTGAAATGGCTGGTACTGTTTATTCTGATGAATGGAAAGCTTATAATGATCTACATAAGTATTATAACCACTCAATTGTTAATCATGGAAAGAAGGAATATGTTAATGGGAATGCAAGCACAAATTGTATTGAGAATTTTTGGGGAAATTTAAAACGTGCAATTATAGGTGTTTATAGATTTGTTTCAAGAAAACATTTACAGGCTTACATTAATGAATTTGTATTAAGACATAATTCAAGAAAAATGAGCCCAAATGAAAGATTTATGCACTTCATCACCAATATTAAAGGTCGTACTTTAACTTATAATAAATTAACAGTAAAATAGTCTCCCAATGGAAGACTATATGTAATAAATATATTGAAGACAAAGAAACAATTGCATTATTCAAAATGATAGCCTTTTTCTACTAAAGTTTTTAACTCATCTTCTGAAAAAATTTCATCATTATCAATGTAAATTTCTACATTTTGTAAGTTTAGTTCATTGACTACATAATCATTGATTTCTTTGGTTAATTCTTCAGTAGTATTAAAGAAACAGCATTTTGCGGTGATATTATCATTTTCATCTAATATACAAGCTGTTATTAACCTTTCATTATTTTCCATTTTTTAAATATTTTTATTGTTTATATAAATATTCAAAATTTAAAAACTAGCTAGATTTATATCTTTAGATTACCTATTTAATTACTTATTTGTGGATATAGTTATTATATAAAATAATATTATGTCTAAATTACAAATTAATACAGATCAGGAATTTATAGAATTTCTACAGGAGTTTTCAGATTTTGAAAATAATCCTGAAACTTTTGATAAATATGTAAATTGTTTTCGGTTATATTTATATGTAAAAACTCAATCAAAAGAAATATCAGATGGTTTTAATACTGAATTATTGCATCAATATTTTGATAATGAAATTTCTGTTTCCGAAGCTTATAATACAATATTAGAGGAAGTTAAAAAATTAAAAAAATAAATGGTGTCAAATTGTATGTAGGCGCCTTAAATTAAATACTGCGAATCCTATAAATACATAGATCAACCAGGGTTGATGTTTAATGGAAACAATACTGCTCAATCCTATTAAATTTAAATAGGCCGCCCAACACATTGGACATTTCGGGAAAAATGCAATCAGTATTGGGAGAACAACTGTTGAGGCTCTATTGAGAACTGAAGGTTTTTCTACTGCAGTTTCTTCCTTTTTTTCGGGATATATTACTTTATCAAGTTCAGCTAAAATCAATTTAGAATCTGCCTGAAAACGCAAAAAGGAACATTCAATTTTCCCTTCCGGATTAATGATATACACTTCAATTCTGTGAACATTCACCGCGTTTCCTTTATAATTGACGCCAATATTTAACTGTTCTATCATTTTTTCCATGCCCGAGGTTACCCGGAACATTTTATTGTGATCATCAAAATTGAATTTGCGGTTTTCCCCATAAGATTTAAGTATACTGCTCGTATCATATAGAGGGTCATAAGTAATGGCAGCCGTCTGAATAGGGGAATAATCTTTATTTTGGGCTATTTCTTTCTGAATATCAACCAGGTTGTATATCGTTTGAATACATTTCCGAGGATTATGACACTGGGTATAAAAGAAAGAAAGTATGGTGTATTTCCCTGAAAAATATTCACTCCATTTAAAAACGGTACCATTTTGATCTTCTAAATCTATGTCACTCAGATCAATATCTGTATTTGCATTCTGAGAACTGTCACGCTGATTATAAATTTCGAGAGGAATACTGCAACAGTCATCATCTGGCTGAGCAGAAGCTTCTATGGCAACAATACAATCTGCTAAAAGCGCTTTGTTTTTAGCATTGATGTAATCTGATAAATTGCTTTCTATGTGATATAATTCCGGTAATACATATTGGGCGGTTCCCTGTTGCCATTTCAATGTTTCGAAAATTTCTTCCAGAGCAGAAGTGTTTTCTTCTTTATTAAATGGAGCTGCATAAGCAGAATAATTTACCGTTATATCGCCTTGCCAGATATTGTAAATACTCTTGCATAAGAAACCGGCCACACCGGAATGCGGTTTTTTCATCCCTCTGATAGCACGTGCTGCGGCTGCAACGATGTAGGGATAGAAAGAGGTTTCGAGTTCTTCCAGGATATACGGCAGTCCCCGCTGAGGCAACCCAATATGATGGAATGCCTCAATGAGGTAAGCCCGCATCCGTTGAGAGGAAAGCGAACTTCTGTCTTTATAAATAATATGTCTTTCTGATAAAAGATTTACCAGTAACAGCACATTGAACTTTTGATCTGTTACTTTTAATAAATCAATCAAACGAACGAAATCGTCTGTAGACGTTTCACTTCTAAGCGATTTTATCTGTTGGTCGAGAGTAGACATAAGGATCGTGTTAGGATTGTGTATCTAGTGCATTATTGATGAGGTTTTGTAAAGCCCAGTATTTATTGGCGATACTTACATCTCCAGCATTGTTTGATTGATCCCGGATCAAATCAAAAGTTTCTTTTGAAGCCTTTTCGTTGCAGATACTTCTGATGACAGTATTAGATGCGAAAGTGAACAGGGTAATCAATAGATCCAAATATTCTTCATCTTTAATCAATGCAAAAATATTGGTTGATTGGTCAAAGAATTTTTTAATGTTATCATCCTGAACTTTTTCATTGTTGATGACTGCAAGGATGTATACAATTAAACCTTTTGAAATACTGGTTGTTTCAGTCACCTTAAGCCTGATGATGTCAAACTGATGCTCTACTTCTCCCAAAAGACTTATATCATAATTGTGTACTGCTTCCAGGTATTTCAGGTCTGTATAATACTGGGTCATGTCATCCAGATTAATAAATTCACTTGGCAGTTGGGAGCGTACAGCACTTTTTCCAAATGATTCTAAAGAAGTGTTTTCGCTGGTAAAAGAAGTCATCAGATCAGGATTATCAGAAACAATTTTGGCCAGAACCTGTTTGTTTCTTTGGTGTACGGTATTGGGCTGCATTGCCTGGAAGGATTCTGTAAACCTTCCAAAAGTGCTTTCATTCTGAGCCTCTATATACTCGTTGCAGTATGGCGCTGAATCATCATATCCGAAACCTAGGTAATTTTGAATCTCTATTTTACCAAATCCATCGATGGCATCTTCAATTTTAGGAATATTATGATCAAATATTCTTGCTGTAACGGATCGTGTGAAATTTTCCACTCTGCTTCCCGGAGGTAACATTCGGTATTGGTTCGGCGTACTCGTTTTTTCCCATGGCCATAATTCCTTTTCAACATTCTTCCAGTCTGTTGCATCAAATTTGGGATAAGCGTCCGGATTTTGTGCTTCAAAACGATCTTCTATGACCTGCCATTTTGCCCAAAACCGTTCAACATTAGAATGCAGGAAAAAGAACAGCGGATCTTTTGGAGCGGTTGGTACATAATTTAAAAAGCCGTTAATGCTTGTATGAGCTTCTCCGTGCGGATTGATCTCCAGCCAGGAAAATGATTCCAAATCATTGATATTTACATCCGGTCTCCCAAAATATCCGGGAGCATATTCTTTCTCAACAACAAGCTTTGTGCGTTTGGTCTCATCATTTCTGTTGTAAACAAAATATTCTTTTTTTAAGTAAAAATCTTCATCTCCTTTATTATAGCCGGATTGTTCTTCCTGATTATTGAACCAGGTAAACCTGCGGATAAGTTTTTCCCGGCCAACAGCCCAGTTCTTTAAAGGATTATCTTCATTGAATTTTGCGAAATTTTCACTGAATCCTTCGGTCATAAATGGTGTCAGGTCTCTTTTTACAACACTTTCCCCAAGAAAATCTGCCTTAAAGATATGGGGAGCAGGCTCGTCAAACTTCCAATAGTGTAGAGAAACTTCCGGATTATGCTTTTGCAGCTGACGTTCTAAATCTAATAAATACAAGCGGTGCCAAGGCAAAAATACACTGCTGCCATGGGCGATAGATTTGGAACCCTTGACGTGCATTTGGAAAAAATCAGTGGAATACATTCCGATGGCAATCCCTTCCTTTAATTGCTCTTCTCCCTTTGCTCCTAAATTTTCGTAAAAAAGGACTTTTGGGGTAGTTATCTGAGAGGTGAATTCCTGAGGAAGGTCTAAGTTTCCTAGATTTTCAGTAGGATTTTGAGTTAATATAAGCTCACCGATTTTATTTTCTGATAATGTAATTCTAAGTTTGGAAGGAGTCCAGGTAATATACCCCATTTGCCTGCCAATTTCTGAATCCGGAGGATATGTTTTTCCATTATTGGCGACGAAAGCCAACTGTAAATTTTGAGTTACCATGATTTAATTCGTTATTAGTTTCCTACTCGTAAGGCTTTTCGGATACGCCCTGTTGTTTTTAAGTGGTTTTCAGACTCCACATATTTATTTGATTCTAAATATAATATAAAATATTAATTAATTCCATGGTTATTGAAAAATTTATATAATAAAATTCTTATCAGGTGATTAAATCATACTTATAAACAAATATGTTAATTGATTTCATATTTAAAAACTGTGTAGGTTGGGACATGTAGAAGGAATTGGAAGAGAGTAGGTATTGAAGTCTTAAAGGTGAATTTTATCTCATTTTCAAGATAAAATAGCTATTTTTATGACAGTAAACGGGCTGGGAATAGTTTATATTTTTCAGTCTTTCAATTTAACATAATATAATTGGAGCGAAATAAGAATATGAAATTGAGAAATGAGATAGAACCTGATTTTGAAACTGCAGAAAAGCGTTATCCGGAAATTTTAAAGCTTATTTTAGACTATACAGACTGGTGTGATGAATATGGAGACGAGGATTCTGTTGAGTACAAAAAGCTGGAAGAGAAACTTCATGCTATGACCGGAAAAGAGATGTCTGAGTTTGATCTCTGGGAATGGTGGGAAGGGGATGGCGCTGAAAATCTGGCATTCAGCATAAGTCTGCCTGAGCCTAAGGTGGTCAACAATCTCACACAAGAGGAAGTTGCTGAAATTGTAAGTCGCCTGAAAACTTTTGAAATTCCTGATCCGGAGGATAAGACATTTAAAGCATTGTTTTACAGTTATTTATGTTTTGGGAGCGATTTCTATCCTAAATTGCTGAAAATGAATGGGATTGCATACGATTTTAAGCTGTTTCAGAGCCATAAGGATAAAAACGGGAAGTATTTTGAATACAGTCAGGAGGAAATTACAGATCAACTGTGGAACAGAAATAATTCACTAAAAAGGAAAGAATCATAAGAATGAATAAACAGATTATCAGTAAATTAAATATTTTAGGAGGAAATACAGATGCTGTAAGTGTTGACAATAATTTTGCTGAAAACTGGCAGAATATCAGTTTTGATCATTATCTGTATGATAAAGACTGGGATGTCTATGGTATTGATCAGTTTTATGAGTCTAATAAAGATCTGTATCATGATGATAGCGGGAAATTCTTTGAACATCTTCTGCAACATTATTTTTCTGAGCATGAGAATGCATATGGGCAATATTTTTTCAGGAAATGGATTTTTACGCCATTTAAAGAAAATACAGATGACTATGAAGAGCTTGACGGGCTTGTGGAGGAATCTGAAATCCGTGAGACCATAGAAGGTTCTGAAATGGAATTTATATGTTTATTTTATTCTTATGGGTATCCGGATCATTATTTTGTCTGTACAACAGATCCTGATCAGACTAATCCGACAGTGTATAGTACGGATCACGAAGTTTATTTCCAGGAAATTGAAAACAAAGGAAAGCTGGAAGATTTTCTGGAGCAGTTTATGACAAAGGAAGAGTTCCGAGAAGTCGTTGTAGGATATTTGGGTGAAAAATATGATAAATAAGGGATTCTGAGGCGATTAGATACTCTATTCTTTTAGAGTATATTTTTTCCTATAATTTATATTATGTTAAATTGTAAATATTATGTTATTAGATCGTGAACCTGGATGAATTTTTTAATTCCTGTGTTCCTCTATTGCAAACCCTTTGTCATATTCAGTTATAAAAATTAAGGATATTGTGAGGTTTTAATCGATTCAATAAATTCTGATAATTCTAGTTCCAATTCGTCCAAATTGTTCGGATTAAATGAATCAACACAATAAGCCATAGGTTCGCGAACCGGGTCTTCTCCCCACCAGTCAAATGCCGTTGTTTCAAAAACTTCCGGCAGATTATCAAAATAAGAGGAATCTGTAAATTCTATTGCAAGGTATACATGGTGTAAAGTCTTACATAATTCACTTTCTCTTTCTTTCTCGGATTGATACTCCGCGCTCATAAGTTCATCAAGGTTGTTGGGCCATGTATCGTATTGTTGCTCATTTACTTCAGCAAAAAAAGTGACATATTTGATATATTTTTCTACATTTTCTTCATGCCAGGAATCAGAAGTCAAATCTACATCCTTTAGTTGCTCTTTTAGTTTATTTGAGAATACACTGGCTGCATCCAACACAAAACTTCTTGTATTGACGAAATCATTAGCCCCTCCTGCTGTGGTATTCCTTACTCTCCAAATCGACCAGTTGGGTGTTGGGTTATCTATTACTGTAATTACAAATGTTGATGCACTCATGGTTGTTTTTTTTATCGAATATAGCTTGCAAATTTACAAATTGCGTCAATCTTATTCTTGTTTTACTGTTAATTATTTTATTAACATAAACAGATTACACACTGATTGGTTAAATTATAAATATTATTTACTTTTTCATTGAAGAAATTTCCCTTTAATAATTCACTATTACTAAGGCATTTTATTTTGTCCTCAATCCTTCTGTTTTTCAATAATGACAATGATTTTTACATATATCATTATTGCTTTTAATTCTGAATTTTATAAACATTATGCATTAGAATAAATTCAATATATTTAAAATATATGTAATATTTAATAAATTTTTTAGCCAATAATTTGGTTAAATTTCAATTAATCTATAGATTTGTATTAAACTTACACAATGAAAAAAATATTATCACGATCCCATCCTTGGGATGCATCTGAATAAATTCATTTCCAGAAAATACTGAAGAACTCCTTATATCCTTGTTATTCATACAATAGACTAACAAGATAAAGAACATGAACCTGTCTCCCGATACAGGTTCTATTAAACACAAATTAAAAACTTCCTTTAAATAAAAAAATTATGAAAAAAAGAATTTCGACTCTTGGTCTCTTTATCTCTGTAATGGGTTTTGCTCAGGTAGGAATCAATACTACTAACCCCCAAACTGTACTTCATGTAGACGGAGCTAAAGACAATGCTGCAACGGGTGCTCCTACTGCCGCACAGCAGCTTAATGATTTTGTTGTCACTTCAGCTGGTAATGTTGGGATTGGGACTACAACTCCCCAAAAGAAACTTGATATTAATGCCAATAATGCAAGTTTAAGGATTACTAACCTTCCTGAACAGATTTCTAATGATCAGGATTTTCTGACTATTAATAACGTGAATGGCGATGTGGTCGCTGCGAGGTATGTTTATACAACCAGTATCACCATACAGGCTGGTACCAACGGTACTGTTACTATTCCTTCCAGTGCGAGTATTCCTAATGGTATGCTGGTGATCAAATCCAATAACACATGTGGAGTGAATATGATTACGAATTTTATCTACTCGGATATTTCGTTGGGCTATGCAACCGCTATTGCAGGAAGTGTAGTTGGTTCTTCTACCATTGCCCCAATCCCAGGTGGTGGCGGTGGTTCCGGAGTATGGTCCGTTAAATTTCCAGGGGTAGCTACCTGTGGTACAGGGACAGCTACTCAGTTTGATTATACAGTATCCAAACCCACTGCAAGCAGCTATCTGATTGTCAATAATGGTAATGTGGATCGTACTTATACATTAACTATTTTCCGTCTGTAATCCATTGATGTTTAACAGGTCATTGTTATAATGGCCGATTAAAAAATTAAATTATGAAGAAATTATTTATAATAATGTATGGGTTTTTCTTTACTGCGGGCTATGCCCAGTTGGGGATTAATACAGCAAGGGTGCAGGGAGTATTTCAGGTAGACGGAGGAAAAGACAATCCTATTTCAGGCAGTCCTTCAGCAACACAACAGCTCAACGACTTTATCACGACATCAGCCGGAAATGTTGGAATTGGGAAAACCAGCCCCCAAAGAAAATTAGATATAGAGGCTGATAATCAGCCACTCAATATTCAGAATTTGCTGCATCAGGTACCCGCAGATCATAATATCCTTGTAAGAGATGAAATAACCGGAGATGTTGTTTCTGCAAAGTACAGTTATTCCGTAAGCAGTGCCAGTATAGCTCCCGGGGCCAGCGGTACAGTCACGATACCTTCTACCATTAATATTCCCTCTGGAGTTTTTATCATCAGGGCAAGTAATGCGTGTGGAAGGACTATGATTTCCACCTATATTTACTCTGATATGTCATTGGGGTATCAAAGTTCGGTAGCAAGGGATAAAGTGGGAGTCGTTACCACTTCTTCAGGAGGAGCGGGTGCGTCGGTAAGCTGGGGTGTGAAATTTCCTAACGTAACCGGTTGTGCAGATGGAGGAAACGCAACCCAGTTTGACTATACTCTGGTAAAGACTGCTTCAGATACGTATACGATTACCAATAACGGGAATATTGCCAAATCATATGTGGTTACAGTATTCAGACTATAAACCTTACCTTTAAGAAATATGCAATTGAGTTGTTTAAACTTAATTTTTTGACTCTGAAAAAACTTAAGTGTTTAAAATTTTTGCGCTTTTTGTCGTCAAAAATAATCAATATAAAACTTTAAACAGATTCAATAAATGCCGGATGAAAATTCCGGCATTTATTGTATATAAAATGTATTGGGGACTCTCCTATCCTATTTTAAATATTTTTGGGATATTCTGATAAACTCGTCTGTATCCTTTAAGTCAAATCTAATAAAATCATCAATGGACTGAGTCATTCCTTTTTCTAATGCTTTTTCCCAATTGTAATAAAACCCACCCAGGTCATTTTCATCATAAAGGAGTTCTGCTAATGTACCGTATGCTATGGCACAGTCAGGGTTTACATTCAATGCATCTTCAATATCTTTGAATGCTGCTTTTCTACAATATGATTGATATTGAGTATCAGTATCTTTGGATAATGTTCTGTAATAATTTGCTCTTTCGTTTAATAATTCTGCACTTTTAATATCTTCAGAAATAAAACTTTCAAATAAAGACCATCGTTCTTTTTTCAGGGGATCAATTCTTATGCTGTTCATAAGAGGATATAGGGCCTTAAAATAATCTTTCTCAAGGATATATTTTTTACCAGTATGATATTCGTTCCAACCCTTTTGATGTCGTTCTATATTAGATCTTATGAATTGCTCTTCATTTTCTTCTCTCCTCTTTTGCTGATGCTTTTCAAGTTCTGTTTTAAATAACTCATCCCCATTTTCAACGATAGTCAACGGGTTGTTATCATGTTTATTATTAATCGTATAATCAATTACTGCCCGCACTACCTGAGGTACTGCGAAATATCCTTTTTCAAAATAGGCTTTGATTCTACCATTCGGGTTTTGTCCTGTTTCAATGTATAAGCACCTATCCGACACTTTTCTCCAATAATATTCAGTTTGGTTTACGGTGATGGTTCTGCGTTTTTTCTTAGGAATAGTCATTTAATTTGAGATCATTTGAGGGTTTAAGTCGTTATTTTCCGAAGGTAAACTAATCAATACTTATTTGAAAAGTATCAGCATTTCTAATTCGTATTTCTGGTTTGTTGAGCTGGCCATCAATATCTACTTTTTTCTTATTATCCCAAATAAATACTTCACGAAGTTTGGGTAATTTATTCAAAGGAGTAAGATCTGTGATGTCACCGAGATAAAAAGCCAATTGCTCCAGATTCTTAAGGTTTTCTATGCCTTCAAGACTTTCAATGTCATTATCTTCCAGATTGAGCTTTTTTAAACTGGTGAGATTTTTCAATTTGGATAGATTCGAAACTCCTGATTCTCTAAGATCTAATTCTTCAAGACTTGGCAGATTCTCAAAAGAAACGATGTCATCAAAATTAATATATTGAAATACAATAATTTTTAGTTTTTCTAATCCGTTAATGGCTATTTTTTGATCAGACCAGAGGTTCAGTTCCAGTTTTTCCAGGTTGGGAAACTTTTCAAGTGAAGATACTTCGTAATTTTCTGGAACATGCAAATCCAATATCTTTACTTGCTCAAGTTTAGGGAATTTATTGATAACCTCTCCTTTTACGACCAATTTCTCAAGTAAAGGTAAAGCGGTCAATTCTTGCAGATCACCATCATCATCCAGCTCAAGTGTTTTTAAAGATTTCAAATGGCTCATTCCTTTGAAATAGAGATCGTCATTTGAATCCAAACTTAATTTTTCTACATTTTTCAAGTGCTGTAAGTCCAGTATTATAGGTCTTTCAGTTTTCCGGCTTTGTTGATAAATATTCAGATAAAGATCTTTAAGGGACTCAATAGACAGGATGTCCTGTGCAAGTTCAATAGACTTGACAGAAATACAAAGCTGTTCCAACTTCGTAAAGTGCTTTAGTTCACTAAGATTACGGACGGCACTCGTCTCATAAATATTTATTTTTTTTAAATGCCCTTTCAATGGTAAAAGCTTTCTGAGGGCTATATAGGGAGGTCTATCGTAATCTCCTGAGATTGTTATTTTTTCCAGTTTCGTAAAATAACTTAATGTTTTCTGATTTTTAACCTTTACCCTGCTAAAGTCAACCTCCTGAATTTTTGGAGCTACTAAAGCATAATCTTCCAGATCTATTGAACATTTATTAAAATCTAAATGATTTAATATCGGAAAGTCCTTTAAAATATGGGTGTTGATAAGATGATAACCATCTACAATAATGGCTGGTACGTATGGAGCGAGTGATGCCAGAAGCTCTGTGTCAAAGTCTGGTATTACCCAATCTCTATTCGCATTATAATCCACCATTCGTTCCGGTATTATCATTATAAAGTCAAATTTAAATTGTTTTCCATCATGATCCGGATCCGGTATATTGAGATCATTAACCTGTAAAGGAGGATGCAGATAAAGTCTTTTTACAGAAGAAAAGTGATAAATATCTTTCAAACTCTCCACTTCGCAGTTGAGTAAACTTATAGAATGTAGGCCGGTAGAAATAGGTAAAAAAGAATCGAAATCATTAACTTTCAAATTTTGAAATTGTATAATGGTACTTCTTTTATCCGGTTTTCCCTGATATTGAATCCCATTTTTTGAATCAATAACGCTGGTATTATCAATAGTAAGAGAATATAAATCAGGCAGAAGGTTTAATTCGCTTATATTGCTGACTTCACAATTGATAAATGTAATATACTCAAGGCGGTAAGAAATAGGTAAGAAAAAACCGGGATGCGGAACAGTCATATTTTCCAAGTTCAAGAATTGAAAATTATAATGTGTTTCCTTAATCTTTGTTACTTCCAGGTTAAAAGTTCCTTCACTGGGAAGTGTACAGTTATTCAGGGTAAGAGAATATAGTTTTATCTTGTGCAAATCCTGTATATCATCAATCGAACATTCTATTAATGTCAGGTATTTAAGTGTCTCAAAAATAGGTTCAAGCGCTGAGAAATTTTCAAAATGTAAATGAGATAGGCATAGATTACTTAAGTAGGAAGTATAGGAGTTTCCACTCAACTTAGTTCCACTCTCCAATTTCTCCAATTTAATATTGAGAGCATCCTCTAATTGGCTGACAATAGTATTAATATCACTCATTTTTTTAATTTAAAGCTAACGTATGGTTTTATAATTTTTGTTAAAAATAGTTAAACATATAGGAATGACAATTTTTTTTGCCCCATAAACAGAGACTTTATTGCACATTAGCTGATAAAAAAGCCCCAGAGCTATGACTCTGAGGCTAAATTATCGGCTTAATTTCTTTTAAAAGAAGCTTATTTCTTAATTATTTTAGTGGAAACAGTATTACCTTTTAAAAGATAATTCCCAGATGGGTATTCTGTAAGATCGATACGGTTGTTTCCTTTATTTAAAGTTATATTTTTAATGAGTTTACCCGTTATATCATATAAATAAACATTTTCGTTGGCCGTAGTTTCAATATTGATCACTCCTGTTGTCGGATTAGGATATGCTGCAGTTTTAATTTGTTTTGAAGTTTCAATAGTAGATAAATTGGCATTACAGTTTACGTTATAGGTATCTCCAACAATATTCAGGCCTTTGTTCACCAGCTGAGCTCTTGCCATAATGGCTTGTGGTGTAGAATAGGTTAATCCTGTTGCATCGATGCTTCCTGATGTTACTGTGGATGTTGACCATGTTGGATTATTACTTAGAGCAATCAGAAATTTATTATAATTGGTACATGACAAAGCCGTATTTTTTAATCCGAAGGTTATTGAATTCGAATATATATTTTGAAGCTTAATGTTCCAGGTTGAAATATCCTGATCAAAATGTAAAGCACCATTAAACATCATAAAACCATAAGCGTCATTCATTCTGCTTACATCCCAGTTTCCGATTGGCTGATTAAATGATTCTGCGTTGGTAAACATATTCTGAAAACTGGTTGCTTTACTTGTGTTCCAGTTATTAAGTGGCTGATTAAAAGATTTAGCATTAGAGAACATATAACTGAAATTAGTTACGTTATTTGTATTCCATGAATTTAAAGGCTGGTTGAAAACTGTTGCATTCTGGAACATGGAATAGAAATTGGTTGCCGACGAGGTATTCCAGGCAGAAATATTCTGATTAAAAGCCGATGCATAAGCAAACATACTCCCAAAATCCTTTACTTTCGCTGTATTCCAGGTTCCAATATTCTGATTAAAGAGTTTTGCTCTGGTAAACATCCCATTCATATCAGTAATGGTGCTTGTGTTCCAATTAGAAAATGAAGCGTTTCCAATCAAAGAAGAACATCCGGTGAACATTTGTGATAAATTGTTTATCTGTGACAGATTAGGAGTATCTGTAGCGGTTACATCAAGATTCGGACATTCCGAAAATCCCTGAGCGAATTGCTGAAGCCAGAGAGTGTCTCCCCATTGACTCACTTCGAAGAGTTCCGGATTTCCACCGATAACCATATATGAGCTGCCTCTAAATCCATAAAACAATCCATTGCCATTGGATACTTTCACTTTGTAAGCGGCCTGAATGGGATTAGGGTTTAAAGATGGGCCAAAAGAAATAACAGTAAAGTTGCTGCTGCTAGAGGTTACGGAGCTCATAACTCCTTGATGTTGAGGGAATCCTACTTCTTCCCAGCTAATAGTGTAGTCGGTTCCGGTACCTCCAAAAGAGATGGCATTATCGATGGTCCCATTGATATTGGGCTTCCACAAAGTAATAAATTCAGTCTGTGCATAAGACATGGAAAATAGAAAAATAAAAATGATTACCAGTTGTTTTCTGTACATAATTTAAAATTGTTTTTTCAGGTTAAAATTGGGTTTAATAAGACGGTAACTTCCCGGGGTTCTGTATCTTATCTCTAATACAAAGATATAGACGCATAGCGACAGAACGTGTCGTATTAAAATTTTATAAGCCTTTTTTTGCTTTTTTTTTACAATGAAAATGCCCTGAAAAAGCCTTGAAATAGAATCTTAATATCTATGTATTTGTTTATTCAAATATTTAAGTTGTTTAAACTTAATATAGCCACAAAAGTCACAAAAGCTTTCATTTTAAAACACTTTAGTTCACCTAAGTAAGTTTTAAAATGATTGTGTAGAAAAGTTCACAGAAGATGAAAATCAAAGATTTTCACAAAACTTAGGTGTACTTATTGCTCATAAGATTTGACTCTGAAAAAACTTAAGTGTATAAAACTTTAAACAGCTTCATTAGAAATACAACTTATATTCTTTACTTATTGTTATACATGTGTTCAGGTCTTGCTTTTGATTATTATACAGATTCATTATATTAGCAGAAACTATATAACCATAAAACGAAACTCATTTATGCTGAACAAAGTATATTTTTCTGCTCTCTTATTCCTTTCCTTGACCCTGAATGCCCAAACTTCTTATTGCAAAGCCGCTCACATCGGTAAATTTCAGGTAGATAGCGGAGAAAGCGGAATTACTGTTATTGAAAGAAATAAGAAAACCCAAACGGAAACCAATGAAAAAATGGGCTATAAAGCAAGATATGACATCGTTTGGATCGATGACTGTCATTATGAATTGAGAAACAGGACTGTCATAAAAGGAAAATCCTGGGAAGGAAGCTCTCCTACAGATATATTAAAGGCTGAAATCCTGAAAGTTGTCAATGGAAAAGTTTTCTTAAGACTGGGATCCAATTTTTCCGATGAAGTAATGGAATGCGAAATGATTAAAATCAAGTCGTAATAAGGATCAGTCTCAAAAGCTGAGGGGCATAATATTGTATTTATGGAATTTAATTTAATGCAAAGTTTTTAACCCCTTATCTCATATTTTCAAGGGAGCAAAGGATGGAATCAATTTCATTGATTCTTTCTAAGCAAATGCACATCCACTAAGCTTCTTAAAATAAAACATTTGAATCCTCTTTCTTTGCGATTAAAAAATGACCTCTTGCTTCAATAAAAAATAAACCAATTAATTTCCACAAAAAAACCGCTCTGAAAAGAGCGGTCTGCATTTTAATTCTTTAATGTGTGCTGATTAGCAAGTAGAACCACAGTTTAATAATCTGATGTGGATTACACCGTTGATTACACATTGTGTCTGACATAGAGCAGTTCCTACAACGGTACCAACACCGCCAACTACTCCACCTACTGTAGAACCTACACCGGTAACAACACCGCCAACGATAGTTCCTACACCACCTACTACACCTCCAACTACTCCACCTAGTCCTCCTAGTAATCCTCCGATTGGGTCAAGAAGTCCTTCTCCTGAAATAGTTTTTAGCTCGTTTCTGTCCAATTTTTTTAAGTTTTTCATAACTATAATTTTATATGATTATTACATCACGAATATATGAATAATTATAATAACTACATATTATTTCGAATAAAATAATTAAATAATTTTATAATTTAATATTCCATTAATATAAAGGTATTTTTATGAAAATATCATTATTGTCTATATCTGTTTGATTTTCTAAATGTTAAAAAACATAACTCAATTTGTAAAATGTGGAGTTAATATTTTGCACAAATTGCTGTTTTCATATGATTCATCTTCAAAGCCTTAAAAAACCTGTCATAATGGGAGTAAAAAGGGTTTCATCAGGCGCAAGTTGGTATCGAAAAAGTCGTCAGATTCTAAAATTTTAAAAATATCAGCTCAATTTTATCATTTCTTAAGCTAAAACCTGCCCTTATCATTGATCACGAAAATCAAATTTTGTATTTTTGCTCACATACTTTTATCAATGTCAATTTTTTCAAATAATATACGCTTCCTAAGAGCAGGGAGAAAACTCTCTCAACAAAACGTAGCCGATGAACTTACCATTTCCCGAGTACGGTATTCCAAATATGAAAACGGAATATCTGAGCCCCCTATCGAGCTGCTGATAAAAATCGCCAAATACTTTCATGTAAGCATGGATCTTCTTCTGTCTGTAGATATTGAGAAGCATCCGATGGATGAAATGCTGAAACTTCCGGACAATAGAATTGTTCTTCCCGTAGCCGTAGACAACCATGGAAATGATACCATAGAAATTATTCCTCAAAAAGCATCTATGGGATACCTGGAAGGTTATAGTGATGTAGAATATATTGAAGGTCTCCAGCGTATTGCCCTTCCTTTCCTTACCAATGGTAAATACAGAGCCTTTCCTGCAGATGGAGATTCTATGCCGCCATTCAGAAGCGGTTCTTATATTGTAGGAAAATATGTAGAAGGAATCAATGAACTGAAGCCTGGGAAAACCTATGTTTTCGTCACTTTAAATGACGGAATTACCTATAAACGTTTTAAAGAAAAGAAAGATAATGCGATCTGTGTAAGCGCAGATAATTCTTTCTATGAGCCTTATGACATTCCGTTTCAGGAAGTAGTGGAAATCTGGCAGTATGCTTCAGGAATTTTCCCGGAAGACTTTGAACCCGGAGATTATGAAAGTTATAATTTCAAAGAAATGTTCCGTGAGCTGAGACAGGACATCAGAGATCTGGACCGTAAAGTTTCAGGTCGCCGCAAAAAATCCTGATCATTCCCTATCCATTATATATAAAGACTGGTAATCTGTTGATCGCTTTCTCTTTTTACCGAAGCTTATTTTAAGCCACAGTCATAATCAGGCCTTTGCTGAATAATATCGCCTAAAATATAAAAAGTACCATAGCATCAGTTATGGTACTCTATCTATATGAAAGGATAGCTGGTAAGGAATGAATAATGTGTTTTTTTAAGGTCTGCAACTGATTTTCTTAAAGTCCATTTCCGGAAAGATCCGGAAATGGACGCACCACTTACCATCATCTCAATCACAACTAAACTATAAACAGGGAAGCAATAGTCTGTGCATCGCTGCCACTTAAAACTTCGTCATAAGCTGCCGAACCAGCCGCTGCACCAAATAAGGTTGCTGTATTATAACCTGCCTGGTTTACATTGTCTTCTCCAGCATACACCGGGTTGGTTGCTGATGGCATATTTCCTCCGACGGCAAGCTCAATCCATCCTTTATTAGCTCTCATTCTTCTTACCTGTGAGGCATGTCTGGCTTCAACAGAGTGAATTTGAAGCGCTGCCTGAAGCACTACTTTATTAGACATTACATTTCCGGCCTGCCCTTTATAAGCTCTTACCCCGGTATCTTCAAAGGCCTGAGCAAGGATCAGAAATTGATTATAATCAGTAAATGGCATAAATTTTCCGCCGGATGTAAAATCGAAAGTAGGTTTGTTTCCAGGAGTGGTTCCCAAAGAAGTGAGGGTGCTTTTCAGGAAGCCTACATGGGCTGATTCATGTTTTGAGATTTGCATAAAAACGGTTCTGTCTCCATTAGGAATAAGTCCGGGAGTGGACAATCCTATGCTGTAATATTCATTTTCAAGATACTCCAGTACCAATGCCAGCTGTAGAGCATCAGTAAGAGTACTTTTTAAGGCAGTACCCGTTAATGCTGTTTTTGTAGGTTCAGCTTTGGCAGAAGTAGCCATTAATGTTCCCAACCCAAGGGGTACAGCTGCCTTAGCTGCTTTTTTTCCGAATAATGATATATCCGTAATCGCTTCCAGTCTTGATGCTTCCTTGGTGAAAAATTGATCGTGAGAAAGCTTATCCAGTAATCTAAGAATATTCATAATGTAAGTTTTTAAGGTGAATGATTAGTTGATGCCTCTTTCTTTCCAGGTAAAAGGAGTTTTAATGAATGCTCCGGCTGCCATTACAATATCTTTTGGTTCTTTTGCAAGATCAAGCCCGTTAGCATCTATCACATCATCTCTTGAAAAATCTGCAGATCCCGGATTGATCAGGTTTCTGATTGCAGAAGCATGTCTGGCTTCCACTGAAACTATTTTGCCTGCAATCACAAGATAGGCAGGGTTGGAAATGTATTTTCCAGCTCCGTTATAAGCAGCAACTCCCGTATCTTCCAAGGCTTTAGCAGTTGCCAATACCGAGTTACGGTCATTGAAATTTACATTGGGATACTGAAACTCTAGTTTTGGAAGAACATGGTCTGTAGCACCACTGATCGCTACCTTAAAAAAATCTCTGTGAATCACCTCATGATGGTAGAGATCTGTAAAAACTTCTTTTTCAATACTGGAAATCCCCGAATAGAAATTGTTGACTACTTTTGTGTAGAAATCAGCTTCCAGCTGTTCAAGGGCATAAGCATAATTTAATACTCCTACATCTCCTGTTCCCAGATCATATTTAGACTCTTCTATAATCTGAAAATCATCATTGGTGTCGCAGCCTATTAAAGTAAGACCTGCGACAGCCAATCCTACTCCACTTAGTTTTAAAAAATTTCTTCTGCTGGTATCAAGGGTTGCTCCCTGATTAGAAACCTGAATTGGTCTTTTCATAATAGTATTTTTTAGTGTTAGGATAAATGAGAGAAAGAAAAACAGCATACTGAATATGCTGTTGAAATCTTACAAATTGTTATGGCATCAGAACCGTATCGATTACATGAATTACCCCATTAGACTGGTTTACATCAGCAATGGTTACTTTGGCACTGTTTCCCTTAGCATCTTTTATATAAAGGTCTTTACCTTTTGTCCAGAAAGTAAGTTCTTCACCCTGTACTGTTTTCATCATACTTTTTCCGTTTCCTGCTTTCACCGCAGCCCAGATTTCCTTAGCACTGTATCTTCCGGGAAGAACATGATAAGTTAAGATAGAAGTAAGCATCGCCTTGTTTTCAGGTTTTACAAGATTTTCTACCGTTCCTTTCGGAAGTTTCGCAAAGGCAGCATCTGTAGGTGCCAATACCGTAAAAGGTCCTGTCCCCTCCAGTGTTTCTACCAATCCCGCAGCTTTTACAGCTGCTACAAGTGTTTTGTGGTCTTTGGAATTGACGGCATTCTGAATGATATTTTTGGATGGATACATCGGAGCTCCTCCTACCATTACTGTTTTTTCTTTCATCGTTTGTGCAGTTACCTTCCCGCTAAAAGCAAATGATAGAGCGACCATTGCTAAAACTGTGATTTTTGATTGTGTGTTCATTGTGTTGATTTTTTTTAATTATGGTTAATTGTGCTTTTAATGTCATTTACGAGGTGGGTTTTATTTTGGATTG
Organism: Chryseobacterium indologenes; assembly: GCA_001013295.1. GTDB lineage: Bacteria > Bacteroidota > Bacteroidia > Flavobacteriales > Weeksellaceae > Chryseobacterium > Chryseobacterium indologenes_B. Next base: position 325,677 of record LAZY01000078.1, read on the forward strand.
AAAAAAAATAAAATTTATTTTAATTATCTGATTTGTAGTGTTTTATTTTTTATTTGGAACAAATTCAAGACAGATAGAATTCATACAAAAACGTTTTCCTGTAGGTTGGGGACCATCATCGAAAACATGTCCCAGGTGAGAATCGCATCTTCCGCACAATACTTCAGTGCGCTCCATATGATAAGAAGAATCTTTTCTGTATCTGACACTGTTTTTACGGATAGGTTCATAAAAAGAAGGCCAGCCGCAGGTTGTAGCAAATTTTGAGGTTGAAATAAAAAGAGGATTTCCACAGACCGCGCAGTAGTAAGTTCCCTTTTCATCAAATTCATAGTATTTACCTGTAAAAGCTGTTTCTGTTGCTCCTTCCCTCGCCACCTGATAGAGTTCAGGCTTTAAAATCTTTTTCCATTCAGAATTACTTATTTTCAGATGATTTTCAGCAGTATGGGAGTAATAAGGATTTTTAGTTTTGAAAAGCAGGTTCTGGGCATTGAATGTGCCTATAGATAGGGCAATACAAGAAATGAGTATTGCTTTAGAAATGTACTTTTTCATTTTGAATTTTTTTAAATTATTTACTTTAAATCATGTACGATATAAAATATATTTTGGATTATACTGTGTATATGATTTATTTTATTACATTTGGATAGAAAAATAAAAGCTATTAAAACAACCTATTCTGAAGACGAACTGATCGTTTTGCTAAAAGAAAAAAGCGAAAACGGTTTTCATTATCTGTATGACCACTATTCCGGTGCGTTGTACGGAATCATTCTTCGAATCGTTCAATCTAAAGAATATACAGAAGAAGTTATTCAGGATGTTTTTGTTAAAATATGGAACTCTATTCATCAGTATGATGCTTCTAAAGGGAGATTTTATACCTGGATGATCAATATTGCACGAAATACAGCAATTGATTACTTAAAATCCAAAGGGTTTCAGAACGAACTTAAAAACCAACCACTTCCGGATTTCGTATATAATACTGCAGAGCTTTCAACAGTTAACAGTACATCCGATTATATCGGCTTTAATAATGTACTTGAAGGATTGGAAGTTGACAAGCAGGAACTTATAGATCTAGCTTACTATCAGGGATATACCCAGAATGAAATATCCGAAAAACTGAAGATACCGCTGGGAACGGTAAAAACGAAAATGCGGAATGCACTGATGAAATTAAAAGATTTGCTAAAAGACTACCAATAAATTGAACACTAAAGAATACATATCATCCGGAATTATAGAATCTTATATTCTAGGCCATGCTTCTCCCGAGGAAGCTGGGATTTTGGAATGTGTGATGAAAAATAATGCTGAAGTAAAAGAGGCTTTTGAAGAAGCACAGAAAACTTTGGAAAATCTTGCGACTGCACAGGCTGTAACTCCTCCTTCTGATTTAAAATCTAAGATCTGGAGTAAGATTCAGCAGGAACAAGTTCTTGAAGATGCTACACCTGCTCTTTCAGCAGAGATTCCTGAGGCCAAAGAATACAGGGGAAGTAGACAACAGGATCATCTAAAGAGAAATACATCCTGGAAAACCTATGCAATAGCGGCATCTGCACTTTTTCTTGTAAGCGTTGCCGGTAACTTATATTGGATGAATATTCAATCTGACCAACAAAAAGAAATGGCTTTACTGGTAACAGACAAGCAACACCAGGATCAGGCTATGCAGAAAATAAATCAAAAGCTTGACATGTTCTCTAATCCCGAAATGCAGATGGTCATGCTGAAAGGCGTTGAAAAGCACGAAGATGCTAAAGCTATCGTTTTCTGGGATAAAACAACAAAAGAAGTCTATCTGAATGCGGAAAAACTCCCTAAAGCTCCGGCAGGAATGCAGTACCAGCTATGGGCCATTGCAGATGGCAAACCTGTAAGTGCAGGAATGTATACTGAAGATAAAGACAGCCGAATTGCTTTGGCTAATATTCCGAAAGCGCAAGCCTTTGCGATTACCCTTGAAAAAGAAGGCGGAAGTGCAGTTCCTACTATGGAGAATATGTACGTAATGGGAGGAATATAGATTTCTCAACAGATCAGTGATCGTTTTTATAAAACAAGCTCTTTATGGACCAAGCAAAAAGTTGAGTTCATCTGAATAGAAAAAAAGTTATATTCTTTACCAATTAGAATCAACATTTGTGGAGATAGGGTTTCACGCAAAGCTTCATGTTGGTGTATGCTTTATTTTAAGTGAGCTAAGAATGTATTGATTTTCAATCGGTCTGAAGATGCGAGTGCATAGTCACAAAGCTTTATCAGCAACGAAGCTGCATTACTTAGCCTCCTAAAATAGTGTATTCGAATCACTAATTCTTTGTGTCTATAAAATTTAGAATAATCAATCGGTATTTAATTGTTTTACCACAGCTTTTCAGCATGATCCATCTTTATCAGAGAATAAAAAAACAGGACGAATAAAATCCGCCCTGCTTCAAATCTGTTAAAAATGTTAAATGTGTATGAAAAAATGTATGTGTTTATCTATGCATCGTTTTAAAGATTATATTTTAGCTGTATTCATAAGGCGTTGATGTTAAATGTTTTTAGGAAAGGGATCTTCAAAAGTTCTCTTTTGTTCAAATAATTCTTTTTCCAAATTATTGATCAGGCAATCATAAAGATCGGATAACATCTGGTCTTTGTTCAGGTTCTGACCGATGAAAACAAGCTCATTGATCCTGTCACCCCAGTTCTTATCCCATCTGTTTTCTATAAAATCCTGGTTTTCGGCAAATGAGCTGTACTGAATTCTATGGCTCATGGGCATACTGCACCACCATACCCCTGCTTTTTCCAGACGAAAAGAACCTCCGGCCTGTGAAAAATTCAAGGCATCATCAGGTCTCGAAGCCAGCCAGAACAGACCTTTTGCCCTGATAGTGCCTTCAGGATATTGATGATTAAGAAAATTCCACAATCTCTTGGGGTGAAAAGGTCTCTGATCTCTGAACACCAGTGAGCTTATTCCATACTCTTCCGTTTCAGGAGTGTGATGCCCGGCTTGTAGTTCCTTTTGCCAGCCGGCAGAAGACTGCGCTTTATCAAAATCGAAAAGTTTGGTATTTAAAATCTGCTGAGAATCAATTTTTCCAAACTCTGAATGAAGAATAGAAGCATCAGGGTTCAGTTTTTTTATGGCAGCTTTTAAAAATCCCAGGGTTTCAGCATCTATCAGATCTGTTTTATTGAGAATAATGACATTGGCAAATTCGATCTGGTCAGTCAGAAGATTAACAATAGTGCGGTAATCCCCTTCCATATTGGTGAGATCACGGTCTGTAAGCAGCTCATTCGAGCCAAAATCTTTCATAAAATTGAAACAGTCCACTACAGTAACCATGGTATCAATATAGCTGAAACGGGAAAGGTCAATTCCGCTTTCTTCATCAATGTAAGTGAAGGTTTGGGCTACAGGAACAGGTTCACTGATCCCGGTGCTTTCGATCAGCAGATAATCGAAGCGGTTTTCAAGGGCTAAGCGTTCAACTTCCGTCATCAGATCCTCCCTGAGGGTACAGCAGATGCAACCATTGCTCATTTCTACCAGTTTTTCTTCCGTTCTTGAAAGCGTATTCTGATTTTTTATAAGACGGGCATCAATATTGATTTCGCTCATATCATTCACAATGACGGCTACTTTCAAACCCTGTTTATTGTGCAGAATATGATTCAGTAAAGTTGTTTTTCCTGCTCCCAGGAAGCCGCTGAGTACAGTTACAGGCAGTTTCTTTGCCATAGATTTAATGTTTATGATTTTTAAAATTGATGATATGTCCTGTAATGAGTCCTGCAGCGCCTAAATAAATCAATGGTAGATGAACCTCAAAGATCAGATCTGTCATGACGGAAATAAGGATCAGGGTAAGAGACAGCCAGAATAAAAGCTTAAGCCATTGGTGGGTTGTCTTTTGGGTCACGTTGAATACGACAACTCCGCCAATGATAAGAAAAGCCAGGTCAATATAGGGATTGTGCGATATTCCCAAAGGAATGATCAACAACAGAGGGAAAACAATACAATGAATCAGGCATAAAACAGCAGCGGAAATTCCTACAGCATCAAGAATTTTTGATTTCATAAAAACAGTGGATTTAATTTTTCTTATTGTAACTTTGTTGCAAAATTAGAAATAAAAAATTAAATATTGCAACTTTGTTGCATTAAAATATGAAACAAGTTAGAAATACCCACGCAAAAACAGAAATCTTAAACCTGATTAATGGTTCAGATGTAGCCCTTACCCACTCTGATATTCAGAGGAAACTAGGTGATCTGTGCAACAGAGTTACTATTTACAGGGTATTGGAAAGACTTGAGAATGAAGGGGCTATTCATAAAATAGTCAATGTAGACGGAGTGGTGAATTTTGCGAAATGCAGTGGAAAATGTACCCATGAAGAGCATTTTCACAATCATGTTCATTTCAACTGCAAACAATGTCATTCTGTGACGTGCATAGAGAATGCGATCCCTGAAATTAGTTTACCGGAGCATTTTATTGCGGAAGAATACAATTTTATCATCAGTGGAACTTGCCCGAAGTGCAGTAATAATGCTTAATTGAAGTAAGCAACTAGTGTATTTACGGAGAATCAATTTACTAATATATTCGAATATAAACAGTTACTGTATATATCCGATGAATATCACAATATGAATTGAGATGGATAAGAGATTTTCTTATTTAGTATAAAAAAGTAAGCAACTGCAGGAAAAACTTACAGTTGCTTCATTATATGTTTTTAGAATCGATGTGCGCCAATTTTTTTCTTATATAGCAGCGAGTTAGTTTTGGAACTTGACAAAATCCAGATAAAAACTAGGATTTCCCTGATTGAATGTTACGGGTACTACACCATTTGTTTTTCCTCCTAAGACGGTATAGGTGCCCGGTGTTGCAAAATACAACACCCTATTCTGGTCTCTTGGGAACATATAGGCTGCCGTATTTGATCCGCAATAGCTTCTCCAAACGTCTCCAATCCCATTAATATAAAAGAAATAATCGTTACAGTCAGAATTTATGGCAATTCCACAACGGAAAAAATACCATCCTTTCGCAGGAATTGTTACTTGTATACCAGTCGTTAAACTTGATCCTCCTGTAACTTCTGTAAATGGATTGATAAGTGTACCGCTATAGGGTGTCCAGTTATTGGCAAAGGCTGTTGTCACTGTAGATGACCAGGTGGCAAGTCCGTTAGCATCACTGGTTAATACATATCCTAGCTGCTGGGTTCCGTCTTTAATCTGCAAAGCCCCATTAGCACTGCCATTATCAATGACTAATTTTGCTGATGCTCCACCTGCAGGGGGCGTTGCTGCTCCCACAAGCATCTTCCCTGTTCCTGTAATACTTATATTATTTCCTCCTGTAGCAATATTAGTAGGTTGAGTCAGAACCCCTCCTAATTGAATATTGTTTCCTGATAAACTAAGTCCGTTATTGGCTCCTATACTGCTATTGGTGTCAGTTCCACCGGTTAAAATTTCCCAGGTAGAATTAGCCCCCAAAAGGCCGGTACTGATTAATTGCAGACTTCGGTTTGGCCCAATTAATACATTAGTGTTACCGTTAATTGTTTCAGGTGATACTGCATTTATTGTTATATTGAAATTAGTATTATTCTGGATTCTATATATTCGTCCTTTAAAATTGCCAACACCGCTTATTGCAGCTGGCAAATTAAAAACGGCATCTGTAATGCCATTATAAGATACATGGAAATCAGCGGATGTAAGATTATAATTGTTTACACTTATTGATTTATAATTTGCTGCCATAGATCCATTTATATCCATCGTCGATCCTGGGTTTGAAGTATTGATTCCTACACTTCCAGTTTGTGCCATACCAAACACAGAAAAGGAAATTGCAACCGTAAGTAATAATTTTTTAGGCATAGTCATTTATCAAGGTTTTTTTAGCTTTATCATTATGAATTTACTGATACAAAAATAGGCAGAGAAGTAATAAAGAAGCTCTCCTTGTCTGTCAATAAACTCTCACAAGCATGTGGAAAAATATCCACAAAATATTACCTAATTAATTACTGAAAGATCCACAAGATGGGCAGATATAGAATGAATGATACCGTAAGTAAAGCCAATGTTCAAAATGAAAGTGATGATATATGGATGATTCTGATCCATTTCTTGCTCTTAGGTGCAAGCTCATCCTTTTTGCCATAGCGCATATATTAACAATATTCTGTTTACAAAAAAACCTCCTTAAAAGACTTTAAGAAGGTTTTATTTTTTGAAAATAACTATTATAAAGGCGAGATATACACCTCTATTTTAGTTCCGTCATAGTTAAAAGTTCCATCCGAATTTCTTTTCCCTAATACCCATTTCATATCCACAGGAACAGACCATGCAGATCCCAGAGAAAATCCGTTTACAGAACGGATTTCGTTCATATGTCCGGTAGTAATGGCTGAATGGAAAAAAGTTTTGTCTACAAGCCGGTAGAATCCAATTGCCTTTCCTTTAGGAATAATGGAATATCCATCCCATTTTTCTCCTGCAGGATAATTGAATTTGGTTAACCATCCCTGTCCTGCAGACTGTGCCAGGTCATCAGGACTGATGCGGGCTCCATGCATATATAAAGTATAGGCTACTACATCATGGCATACGCCGCTATTGTACTTTGAAATATTTTCTGCACCTGAAAGAAGTGCATTGGCCACAGGTTTCCTTTGTGCTGAGTCTAGCTGAGCCTTTCTGGCTCCTTCTGCTGTAATGAATGACATATTAATAATTTTTTGGTGTATGTAAAGATACTTATTTTATATTAAATGCTTCTGAACTACAATCCAAAGATTTTTTATAAGATACTGAAAGATAAACAGCTGCAATTTCCGGAGCCGTTTTAAGCTAAAATTCTGCCATCCTCAGACTTTTATTTTCCGCATCTGAATCCACCCAGGTATTGATAGATATGGAAAATAAAAGTCTCAGAAAGATCAGATAAGAAAACCTTTACACTTCCAACTGGAAAAGTCCCATGGTAGCCTGATGGTAATGAGCAGGAAGCCCATCTGCATCCCCTATCTTTTTCTCACCCAGATAAGAAAAACCACATTTCAAATAATAATCGGTAAGCCTTTGATTGCCTGCGGTGGTATCCATTCTTACATAGAGTTTATTATTTTCTTTCGCGAACTGCTTGGACCATTCTACGATCTGTTCTACAAACTTTTGTCCACGGAAGTTAGGGTTGGTAGCGATCCTGTGGATAGATGGCGGGATCCGTATTTTGTGTTCCCCAAACCGGAAGGTCATCAAATGTAATGCTCCAGACACAGGCTATTTGTTCGTCTGTTATGATTTTCCAGTGTCGGTTTTCAGTGATTTCTGTTTCGATCATATTTCGGTCAAATTCCGGCCATTGTATACCGGAAACGGTTTTCTTGAAATCGGAGGCCATTTTATAGAGGTCAAAAACTTCATCAATATCCTGTAGAAAGGTATTCGCTATCATTGTCATGTTATTGTTCTTCAAAAATACCGAAAAATAAGGAGATACCATCTTATTGTTATTCAGAATGGGTATAAATACCGTCCAATTCGATCTGTTCCGTTGGGTAAAGTAAATAAAAATATTATTTTTATCGCCCAAAAAAAGATAAAGACTAATTATGCCGACTGATGCTTCTCACAAGCTTATTCCGATGACTACTTTCGTGATAGAATATTATTCTAACGAAGGATATGCCGATCTTCAAATATTAAGTTTGATGAAGAACTATGCAAATTTTCTGAAACAATCTCTCACTCTGGGAATGTTTGTTCCTGTAGATGAACAGGGAAATGTATTGAAAGAACCGAAAAACTATGCTTCATGGAAGTCACTGGAACATAATGACGGAAAAAGAACGGATGTTTCAGGTTTCGAAGAATATGCTGCCTATCAGAAAGCTGAGCAGAATTGTATGTTTGAAGGCTTTAAAGTAGATTATAATGGGTATTCTAAAGTAAGAATTACCGCTTCATATGATCCTTCTATAGAATTATCTTTTAATAAGAACGACCTGCTTCCTTCAGGATACATCGATGTAGAATCACTTACCGTTTTTGATGATATTTATTTAACGGGCAGTGCTTTAAAAGTAATTGGAATCAAAATAAAGTCCTAAACGGATGACCATTATAAAAATAAAACCCCTTTATCCAAACGGATAAAGGGGTTTAAAAATGTAAATAATTTTATCTGACACATTCTCCTGAGCGGCAGGAATACCCCGCAGGACACTGACCGTTAATGCAAGGGCCAGCAATATCCGGATAGCATCTTTCATCTGCTCTGCAATGAGAATTCGGAGGGCATAAGGAAATAAGGTTTCCAAGGCAGATGCCTACTGGAAGAGGGAGGTTTAGCTCAATGCCCAGCTCTCCTGAAATCTTTTTCAATGATTTTCTGTTTAATTTTTTCATGGTTTTAGTTTGAAAATGTTACGAATTGATTAAAAAAATGTAATATTTAAATATAATTACTTTTCATTGGATTTGATTAAGTATTTATACGCAAATGTGATGATTTAATTAAAAAATAAACAGATTTTATCACTTATTTATTTAACATTTCCTCTAGTTCAATAATGAATGTAGTCTGGGCAGGATTCATCTTCTGTTTGGCTTCTTCTGAAATAAACCATTTCCATTGGTCTACTTCGGGAATCTCAATTATTTTGCCTGATTTGGGAGGCCATTCAATGGATACTTTATTGCTGTAAAGGTCTGATGTTTCGAGATCGCCTTCCAGCGCCCAGGCATAGACTGTTTTTCCTCCTTTCTGTTTTACGGGCTGTAATGGTATAAACGCTCCTTCTGCTAAAATGGCTCCTGTCTCTTCTTTAAATTCGATCAATGCTCGTTCTAATGGATCTTCATCAGGAAGGAGTTCTCCTTTGGGAACAGACCATGCTCCTCCGTCTTTATTTTTCCAGAACGGCCCACCAGGATGCACCAGAAAATAATACAGATCATTTTTTTCTCTCTTAAATAATAGAATGCCGGCACTTGTTTTCATAGGATTAAAGGTACGGAAAATGATGATGGTATCATTTTTCGGTAAAAAAGTTCAATAAGTTTTAAATGAAAAAGGGTAAATATGCCCGATCTGCAAATTTACCCTTTATGTTTTCTTATTTTTTCTGTCCTATAAAAACAATGACTTTACGATTGTAACCAAGCTCATCAGGATCACTACTACCCCCACTACTGCAAACATCTTTTTGGTAGGAAGTTTTGAAGTGAGCATGGCGGAAAACGGAGCCGTAAAAACACCTCCCAGCAGAAGCCCCAGCACAATATTCCAATGATGGATTCCGATGGTGAAGATAAAGGTTACGGCACTGGTGATGGTGAGTAGGAATTTGGCAACCGTTGAGCTGCCTACTACATAACGGGGAATTCTTCCCTCTTTGATCAATGTTCCGGTTACCAATGGTCCCCATCCGCCTCCTGCAAAGGAATCGATAAAGCCACCTACAAATCCCAACACTCTGAGATTGGTTCTCCGTTTGGTTCTGGGCTGATTTCTTTTTTTATCTTTAAAGGCATTTTTAAGGATATTCAATCCCAGATATAAGGTATAGCAGGCAATAATGGGTTTTACGATATGAGCATAATGTTCACCATAATGAGACAGCGTCAATGCTCCGATAATCGAACCCGCTATAGCTAACGGAAACAATACCCACACCATTTTTTTATTGACATTTCCCAGTTTGTAATGGCTAAAGCCTCCTGCAGCGGTAGTAAATGATTCTGCAGAATGTATACTTGCGCTGACAACAGGTGGCGGTACATTCAGTAATAACAATATGGTTGTACAGATTACGCCATATCCCATACCCATTGATCCCGCAACAATCTCTGCCATAAATCCGGCAAACAGCATCCAATAGAAAATATGCCCGTCTTTATTGAGAAAATACTGAATATCACCAGACAGGTTGAACTGATAGACCACCAGACCGAATATCCCGAAAAAAAGCATAATTCCTATGATCGCCAGATAGATATTGGATCTTCTCTGGGCAATTTTAGTAATATGGATAAGCTTTTCGATTTCCCTATCCGGTTTTAAGGTAGAGGCTGTTCCATCAGAAAGATATTGAGTGGTTATTTTATTAAGTTCCTGAACCTTGTAATTGAAATCCCCTTTTAACTGCTGGCGGATGTTTTGCATATTGTCCAGAACATGATCCATTTCGTCAGGAATGGTTTCTGTAAAGGTTTCTCTCAATCGCTTTGCAATGGTAGGAGATTTTCCGTTGGTCGAAATAGCAATCTTAAGGCTTCCCTTTTTTACAATCGAACCAAGGTAAAAGTCGCAAAGTTCAGGTTTGTCTGCAATGTTTACCAATACATTCTTCTGATGGGCTTTTTCTCTGATTTCTCCGGCTAACACAATATCATTGACTGCTACAATGGCCAGATCGGTATCGTCAAAATCATGATCATGATAGGCTCTTTCATATAGAGTGATATTGGAAAACCGGTTCTGTAAAGATCTTACTTCAGGAATAATTTCTTTAGCCACCAGGGTTATGGAGGTTTCAGGAGAATTACCAAGTACCGATTCTAGTTTTTCGAGTGCTATTTTGCCCCCTCCGATGATCAGCAATGACAGATTTTCAAGCTTTAAGAATATGGGATATAATGCATTACTCATGTTGATTACAATTTTAGGTCATACGTAAAAGCCAGATAATATAAACCTCCGATTTCAGGGCCTGCAGCATACTGAAAATAACGGCGGTTAAGCAGATTGGTCGCTCCAATTTTTATATTGGCATTGATTTCAGGAAGTTTCCAGGTAGCTTGAGCATCAATCGTATAATAAGAAGGAATTTCCCCTGATGCTAAAGGACTTTCCCACGTGAAACTGCTTTGCCATCTCGCGACAAGCGTAAATCCGATATTTTTAATAATTTCCCTGTTTCCCACACTTACATTGACCATCCATTTCGGAGTATTAAAAGCGGTGATGAACAGATCAGAAGTAGTGTTGGAGGCAAGATCATTATAAGAGACATTGGTATTGATATTGTAATTGCCGGTTACATTATACCGGATGCCTAATGAAGAACCATAGCTTTTGTAGGTATTATTACTGTTGGTATAGACCCTGTAGCGATCCTGTTTAGTTCTGTCGAGCATGGCAAGAACTGCGGCATTGCTTCCTATCTGGCTGTTTTTAGGAACGGCTACTTCTACCTGTCCCAGAAACCCTTCGTAGATATTGTAATAGAAATCCCAGTCCAGGACCAGTTTGTTATTGAAGAAAACCGATTTGTAACCTACTTCAAATGAATTGATTTTTTCGGGTTGTAATTTCTGCAAATTGGCTGCCACTAAAAGCTGTTTGTTGTCCTGAGCTGCCTGGCTCTGGCTTTTTCCTCCATCTACGTCGGCATTGACTGCAGAAGTAAATTTGTCAATAGAAGCAAGCGTATATGAATTTTCAAGATACCCTAATCCGTCATTCACTTTCGAAAGTCCGCCTACTCTTCTCACATTTCCGTTGTTGACAAAAGAAAGTGCTTCAAACAGCGATGGAAAACGGTATCCGTTTTGAAATGAAGCCCTGAAATTATGCTGGTTGACCGGTGAATAAACAATGCTGATCCTTGGATTGAGTTTGGCTTCAAATTCAGGATTTCTGTCGATCCGTAAAGCCGCATTCAGCTTGAGCTTATCATCAAAAAAAAGTTTGGTAATCTGTGCAAAGGCCCCATATTTCTGGTAGATCACCTCTTTACCGAATGTTCCGTTGGCTAAAGGGATATTTCTTTCGTTAACAGGTCTGTTGAAGTCAACAAAATTGTTTCCATCCGGAGTGATGCTGTACAGGCGGTAATCGATTCCTGCAAGGAGGTTGAATATTTTGACCAACCGGGTAAGATCATAAGTGAGTTCACCCTGATAAAATCTGGATTTCTGTTCAAGCTTGGCGCCTCCCGTTGCCGGAGCTCCTGCAATTCCTGCATTGGCAGAATCCCAGTTATTGATTCCAATAATGGTGTTTTTCAATTGTTCAAAGGCGGCAGTTCCGGGTACTACTCTATTTTTGTCCGCTTCCCGGCGGGCGATGATAAAAGCATCATTAAGGTTTATCCCGGTATTGATACTATTTTGTAATGTTGTCTGAAATATATTTTTCCAGTTGGTATTCGAAAGATTGGTAAGGTCAAGATTATCTGCCAGAGGTTTTAAATTATAAGAATCTCCGGTATTTTCGATAGATACATAGGCCCTGAAAGTGAGTTCTTTTCCGGTAAGTTCCACTTTATGGTTCTGAACGGAAGCATTCTGCAAACGGATCTTATTTCCTCTTTGAAACGTTCCGTCCAATAAACCATAGCGATACACATACGATGCTTTCCACTGATCCCCAAAGCGATAGTATAATCCCGCATCGAACTTGATATTCTTCACATCAGGACTTACCAGGTCCTTTTCCAGGTATCCGGTTCTGGAAACATTGAATGTGGTAGGTTTCCCGTTGTAATCTACTTTTACAGCAACCCTGTTATTTCTTTCATCTCCGTATTTATTCCATAGGTCTTCGGCAGGATTATTAGAGAGTGAAAAATTTGGGTTGGCGGTGATTAATGAATTGGGATTCTGATCCGTCAGATTATTAGAAATCCAGTCTGTTCCGCTGAAATAAGATGCATTGATCTTTACAGCCCAGTTTTTATCGATCACTTTTGCAAACCTTAGTGCACTTTCGCCCAAAGAACTGATTCTATGATTAATATTGTCTACGTGATTGACTCCACCCCGGAAATAAACGCTTATTCCCTGGCTGGTAAACGGATCTTTAGTCTGAAGACTTGCCAGTCCGTTGATGGCATTCATCCCATATAATGCAGAAGCGGCTCCCGGAGTGACTTCCATAGACTGGATATCCAGTTCAGTAGGTCCAATGGCATTTCCAAGAGGAACCCCCAAGGTGGCAGACTGTACGTCTACTCCATCTACAAGTTGCATAAATCTGAAATTATTAGGAGAATTGAACCCTCTGGAATTGGGAATCTTTAGCGTAAGGCTTGATGTCAGAAGCTGTAATCCTTTTACATTTTCCAGGGTTTCATAGAATGAGGCTGCCGGACTTTCCCTGATCGTTTTGATATCAATCTTTTCAATCGCTATTGGTGAGCGTAATATCTTTTCCGGGACCCGGGATGCGGAGATCACAACGGCATCGATAATGGTATTCTGGGGATTAAGTCCTATGGCTATTTTATTGGAAGGCGAAAGAATTTCAATGGTTTGAGGAGTAAAGCCTTCCTTATTGATGACCAGACGAAAAGGAATGGTAACCCTTGTTCTTATTTTAAAATTTCCAAGCGGATCCGTAAAGGAAGCGTCTTCGGTATTTTCGATCTGTACCTTTACGGAATCAAGGCCTTTGCGGGTTCCTGTATTCTTGATGATTCCGCTTAGTTCTATAAGCTGCTGCTGGGCTTCTGCCAGATTAAAAAATAGAAATGTAAATGCAATAATGCCTGTTTTGGGTAGAAAATTTCTCTGTTTTTTGTTTTTCATTTTTCTTCATTTTAGGGTGAGAATGAAGCTGTCTGAACTTTTCTTGATTTTTTTACCACAAAAGGCACACAAGTTTAATTATTTTAAACACTTTAACTCACTTAAGAAAGTTTAATGCAATATCGCATAGAAGTTCACGTAAGATGAAAACCTTTGATTTTCATAAAACTAAAATGTACTTCATATGCACCAAACTTGTCACTTAAGATAACTTAAGTGTTAAAAGGTATTGTGGCTTTTGTGGTTGAATAGAAAAGTTGAAACAGCTTGAAGTATTGTTATTGGAGAATCAACAACACATGCACATTCGCTCGCCTGAAAGAAGAGGTTGAGTAGTTTTGTTTGGGTTCAGATGATGATGAAAATTAGCCATATATTCAATCTAAGGTTTGTAAGTAGCGGTATGAAAAGTCTCCAAATGTTTCTTCTGTCAATCTTTGCTGTACATAGATTCCGAAAAGTTCGTCCAATGTGGTAAGAATTTCTTCTTCGCCAATGTTTTCTTTAAATTTTCTGTTGAGACGCATTCCTAAACGATCTCCACCGATATGCAGATTATACTTCCCATAAGCGGTCCCCACAAATCCGATTTCAGCATTGGGAGATCTTCCACAGCCATTAGGACAGCCTGTCATACGGATGGTAATATCATCCTGTAAAAGGCCATGTCTTTCAAGAAGAGGTTCTATTTTGGTAACGAGTGAGGGCAGATAACGCTGTGCTTCGGCCAAAGCCAGTGAACAGGTGTTCAATGCCACACAGGCCACTGAATTTTTACGCAGAGCGCTTGCTTTTTCTGTATAAGCTGAAATTCCGGATTCTTTCAACAAGGTTTCGATTTCAGCTTTATCTTCTTCATGGATGTCTGCCAGGATAAGATTCTGGTTACAGGTAAATCGGAAATTGGCCTTACCGGTTTGAGCAATCTTTAGTAATCCTGTTTTCAAAGGATATTCCTGGGTATTAAGAACTCTCCCGTGTTCTATGAACAGTGTATAAAACCATTTTCCTTCATGATTCCGGATCCAGCCATAGCGGTCTTTTCGCTGTTCGAATTTAAATTCTCGGGCCGGTTCAAAGCTGAAGCCGGTTCTTTTTTCCACTTCGGTTCTGTACTGGTTGATACCAAGTTTATCAATAGTGTATTTTAATCTTGATAATTTCCGGTCACTTCTGTTTCCAAAGTCTCTTTGAACTGTAATGATTTCATAAACTGCTTGTAAGATCTTTTCTTCCGTATCTACAAATCCAAGCACAGAGGCAAGGCGGGCATAGGTCGCTTCATTTCCATGAGTGGCACCCAATCCTCCTCCTGCTGCAATATTATACCCAACGATTTTGTTGTTTTCAATAATAGCGATCAGTGCAATATCATTGATGAAAACATCCACATCGTTATTGGGAGGAACTGCGATCCCGATTTTTAGTTTTCTCGGAAGGTATCTGTCCTGATACAGAGGGTCTTCTTCAGCTTTCCGGTCAACGATCAGTTCATCATTAATCCATATGTCGTAATAAGACTGAGTCTTGGGAAGACACATTTCACTGATCTTTCCGGCAAGCTCATAGGCTTCCTGATGCAATGGGGATTCGGAAGGATTGGCTGTACAGGTTACATTTCTGTTCACATCTCCACAGGCTGCAATAGAATCCAGATGTTGAAGATTGAAACTCTGAATAGTAGGTTTTAAATGAGATTTTAAAATACCATGCAGCTGAATCGTCTGTCTTGTCGTGATCTTTATGGTTCCTGTGGAATGATCTTCTGCCGTCTCATTCAGTCCTATCCATTGTTCCGGGGTCAGAAAGCCTCCTGGAAGTCTCAGTCTGATCATATAAGAATACAGCCATTCCAGTTTTTTGGCCACACGCTCTTCCCTTCTGTCCCGGTCATCCTGCTGATACATTCCATGGAATTTAATAAGCGTCTGGTCGTCTTCTCTGATAGCTCCTGTAAAATTATCTGAAAGACTTTCCTTCAAAGTTCCCCTAAGTCCGTTACTGCCGGTTTTGATCCTTTCTACCGGAGAAAGGCTATCTTTATCATTGTTCATAATTGTTTTCCTTTAATTTTTTAAGGTACTGCTGACCTAATTTTAATAAACATCTTTAGCATATCTTCCATTAAGCTCCATTTCTTCAAGATAAAGGACTGCTTCTTCTTTACTTTGTTTTCCTTCATTCTGAATGATGGTCAGAAGGGCTTGTTCCACATCCCGGCTCATTGGTTCTTTAGCGCCACATACGTAGACGGAGGCACCGCCTTCAAGCCAGTAAAAAATCTCCTGGGATTTTTGTTCCAGTCGATGCTGAACATATACCTTTTCAGCTGTATCTCTTGAAAAAGCAAGATCCAGATGGGTAAGGCTTCCTGTTTTAAGAAAATCCTGAAGTTCAGCCTGGTAAAGGAAGTCTGATACAAAATTCCGGTCCCCGAAAAATAGCCAGTTTCTTCCTTCTGCTCCTGTGGCATCACGTTCCCAAAGGAATGATCTGAAGGGTGCGATCCCTGTTCCCGGGCCAATCATGATGATGTCTTTATCAGCCTCAGGAAGTTTGAAATGCCCTGCATCCTGAATATAGAACTCAACTTCCTCTCCTTCACTGAATTCACTCAGAAAGCCACTACATAGTCCATTGTGTTTCTCATGGTCTATGAAGAACTCCGATTTGGCAACTGTGATATGAATTTCGGTATCGCCATGAGCTTCCAGAGAAGAAGATATGGAATACAGGCGGGGAGCTTGCGCAGTCAGTATCTGAATGACTTCTTCAAATTCTCCGGCATTTTTCACAGGATAGATTCTAAGAAGATCAAGCAGGCTTAGTCGTACCTCTGGTATGGAATGACCAGTAATTCTTGCGTATTGTGCGACTACAGATTTAAGCAGATAACTGATGTTCAGGTGCCTTTGCAGCAGTTCTTCTACATGGTCCGTTATTTTTGCCGTTTCAATTCGTTTCTGAGGATCAATCCCTGTCAGCGTAATGATTTCATTCACCACTGATTTTGAATTGAGCGGAATAATTCCCAAAGCGGCACCCGGTTGATAAATAAGAGCTTCTTCCGTTTCTATTTCTATGTGATAGGTCTCTTTTTCAGAGGTAATATCATTCAGATTGATGATGGACGAGATCTTTCCCTGGTATTTTTTTCTGCCTGTTGGCTTTTTTGGAGCTGTACTGCTTTGAGGAGCACTATCGGGAGCTTTATTGACCGTTTCAAATACATGTTCGATCCAATGGGAAGCTTCCTGTTCGTAATCAATATCACATTTTTTTAATGGAAGGATACGTTGGGCTCCCAGTATTTCAAAGCGGGAATCCACATCTTCGCCTGTTTTACAGAACTGAGGATAACTGCTGTCTCCTAATGCCAGAATCCCGAACTTAAGATTGCTGAGGTTAATTTCATTCTCATGAATATGATCATAGAACTTTTTGGCAAGGAGTGGCGGTTCTCCTTCTCCCTGGGTACTGATAATGACAAAAAAGAATTCTTCTTTGCCCAGATCTTTAGGCTTATATTGGGAGAGATCAGCCAGCTTCACCTGAACACCTTTTTTCTTGATGATCCCTGCCAGAGCAGTAGCCAGCTTTTTGCTGTTGCCGGTTTCTGTACCGTAGGCCAGGGTTATTTTCTTTACAGCATTCTGAATGGGAGTTTCAGTATGCTGAGGTGGCAGTGTTGCGGTCAGGGCCGTTCCTCCGGCAAGGCCTGCAAGGTATCCGCTTGCCCAGATCGCTTCGTCTCTGGAAAGATCGCCGGATATTTGTTTTAATACATTGAGTTTTGTTTCAGACAGCATATTCAAAGAAATTTTGAGGGGTTGGGATTAGACTTCCGTTCTCTATTGATTTGAAGTAAAGACCTTCCTGTTCTGCATTTTCAAGCCATGAAAACTCTTCATGAAGACTAACGATCTTACCAATGATCACCAAAGAAGGTGAAGCAAAGACTTTGCTCCCAAAATTGGCTTCAAAATCATTAAAAGAAGACGTATACACCTTCTGATAAGGTGTTGTAGCCTGTTCAATGACTGCAATTTTTTTATCATCTGAAATTTTAAGCTGATTCAGTTTCTCTACAAGACCTGTAAGGTTTCCTTTCGACATATAGAAAACAAGGGTATCACTGGTTGTGGCAAGTTCCTTCCAGTAGTCTTCATCAAGGATCTCTGATTTATAATAAGTCAGAAACCGTACAGAAGTTGAATATCCTCTGGCCGTTAAAGGCATCCCTGCAAAAGCTGCTGCTCCTAAAGCAGCCGTAATTCCCGGAATGACCTCGTAAGGAATGTAGTTTTGCTTTAAAGCCTGCAATTCGTCCAGAATATTTGAAAATATGGAAACATCTCCCCCTTTAAGTCTTACAATGGTTTTGTTCTGACGAGCGTATTCCACCATTAAAGTATTGATATGAGATTGGGGAATCGATGCATTTTTGCTGCATTCTTTTCCTACATAGATGACTTTTGTGTTTTCATTGACGTATGTTTCCAGGATCTCAGGACTTACAAGCCGATCGCACAGGATGACATCCGCTTCAGAAATTGCTTTTACGGCTTTTACAGTGATCAGTTCAGGGTTGCCGGGCCCTGCACCGATAAGGTAAACCTTTGGTGATTTTATATTTGTTTTCATTGAAAGTCGTTGATTAAGGAGTTAGAAGAGTCCCTCTACAGACAGATACCTTTCTCCGGTATCATAGTTGATGGTGAGAATTTTAGCGTTAGATTGTATTTCCGGTAGATGTTTTGCGATGGCTGCCAAAGCTGCTCCTGTGGAAACCCCCACAAAAAGACCCTCTTTTTTTGCCGCATTGATCGCATATTCATATGCTTCGTCTTTGCCCACTGTGATAACTCCATCCAGAAGGGTAATATCAAGAATGGAAGGAACGAATCCTGCTCCTAATCCCTGTAGCGGATGTGGTGCCGGGCTTCCGCCGCTTAATACGGGAGATAATTCCGGTTCTACGGCAATGACTTTGACGTTCGGGTATTTTTCTTTTACTGTTTTGGCGATCCCGGTGATATGGCCTCCGGTTCCCACTCCTGTAATGATATAATCCAGGCCGTCTGGAAA
Organism: Chryseobacterium indologenes; assembly: GCA_001013295.1. Taxonomy (GTDB): domain Bacteria; phylum Bacteroidota; class Bacteroidia; order Flavobacteriales; family Weeksellaceae; genus Chryseobacterium; species Chryseobacterium indologenes_B. The sequence continues at coordinate 344,356 of LAZY01000078.1, forward strand.
ATCTTTTAAAATTTCCTGAGCTGTGGTTTCTGTATGTATCTTTACGTTAGCAGGATTGTCAAACTGTCTTGGAATCCATGAGTTTGGAGTTTCTTCTGCCAGTTCATTGGCTTTTTCGATAGCTCCTTTCATTCCTTTTTCTCTTGGGGTAAGTACAAACTCAGCTCCATAAGCTTCCATGATCTTACGGCGTTCGATACTCATGCTTTCCGGCATTACCAGAATAAGTTTATATCCTTTCACAGCAGCTACCAATGCCAGTCCTATCCCTGTATTTCCACTTGTAGGTTCTATGATGGTGCTGTCTTTATTTAATAGTCCTTTGGCTTCTGCATCTTCAATCATTGCCAGTGCAATTCTGTCTTTAATGCTGCCACCCGGATTGTTTTTTTCCAGTTTGATCCAGATTTCATGATCTGTGTTAAACAATTTATTGATCTTTACAATGGGAGTGTTCCCTATTGTTTCTAATGCGTTCTGAAATTTCATATCAATATCATTTTTATTTTTTGTTTTAAATGACAAAGGTTAAAGATTCCGGTAAGGAAGTATTGTCCTTTATTTTTATTTCACTTTTATGATAGACCAGAGAATGGGCAGGAACATCCTGAGTGATCCATACATTTCCTCCTATGATGCTTTCTCTGCCTATTGTGGTGTTTCCTCCTAAAATGGTTGCTCCCGAATAGATAATGACATCATCTTCAATATTGGGATGCCTTTTCTGGTTAGCCTTTTCTTTGGAAACATTCAAGGCTCCAAGAGTGACGCCCTGATATATTTTAACATGGTTTCCAATCACGGTTGTTTCTCCGATCACTATTCCGGTTCCGTGGTCTATAAAGAAAGACTCCCCGATCACAGCTCCCGGGTGGATGTCAATGCCTGTTTTGCTGTGTGCATATTCTGAAATCACCCGAGGTAGTATCTTTACTTTCTGATTCCACAGCTGGTGTGAAATACGGTATACATAAGTGGCAAAAAAGCCAGGATAGGCAAGGTATACTTCTTCCAGTGAGTCGGCAGCAGGGTCAAATTCCAGAATCGATTTGGCATCCAGTACCAACTGATCATATAATTCAGGTAAAGCTTCAAAGAACTGATTAACATGTTTTTCGGTAGTTCCCTGATCTCCTGTTACAATATTTATAAGGTCAGAAAGTGTTTTGTGCAGTCCTTCAAAATGGCTCTTCAATTGATCCTGAGAGCAATCATGTAGAGGCAGAAAAAGAACTTCATACAGATCTTTAACCCATTTTTTAGTCTTTATTTTATCAAAGAATCCATGAACATTATTTTGCTTGCTGTGATGGATTCTTTCAATTAAATGATTGGAAATTGCCATTTTTTCTATTGAATTATACAGGCTGCAACCGTTGAATTGGACGTTTCATCCACCAAAATTGCAGATCCCGTTGTTTTATTATGCGTAAAACTATCATAGACCAAAGGTTGTGCCGTTCGCAGGGTTACTTTTACAATTTCATTAAGCTTAATATCATTCTCTATAGCTTCCCTGTTGAGTGTATTGACATTGATCTTGTACTCTACTTCTTTTACCACAGCTTTCACCAGTCGGCTGTTTTGCTGAAGCAGGTATTTATTCCCCGGTTGCAGGGGTTTCTGATCAAGCCAGCACAAAAGAACTTCGAGATCTTTTTCTACAGCAGGAAGCTGTTCTTCTGTTGCAAAAACATCTCCTCTGCTGATGTCCAGATCATGCGCAATATGAATCACCGCAGGCTGACCTTCAAAGGCTTCCTCTTTTTCTACTCCATGAATTTCAATTTTAGAGATCTCACTCGTTAAATTGGCCGGAAGAATGTGGATCTGGTCTCCTTTTTTGAAGGTACCGCTCAATATCTGTCCTGCATATCCCCGGTAATCATGTAATTCTTCGGTCTGAGGACGAATCACGTACTGAACCTGGAAACGGCTTCCGTTATTTTTCTCTTCATGCAGGGTTACTTCTTCCAGATATTCAAGAAGAGAATTTCCTTTATACCATTCTGTTCTGGAGGAAGTGGTAACGATATTATCTCCTTTCAATGCAGAGATCGGAAAATAACTTACCTCATTCAGTTCCAGGTTTTCTGCAATTTTGGAATAGTCAGATTTAATCGTTTCAAAGACTTCTTCCGAATAATCTACCATGTCCATTTTGTTAATGGCCACTGCTACCTTTTTCAGTTTCAACAAAGAAGCAATGATAGAATGTCTTCTGGTCTGCTCAATCACTCCTTTTCTGGCATCAATAAGAATGACCATCAGATCGGAATTGGAGGCTCCGGTAATCATATTCCGGGTGTACTGTACATGGCCCGGAGCATCGGCAATAATAAACTTTCTTTTGGGTGTTGAGAAATACCGGTAAGCAACGTCAATGGTGATTCCCTGTTCTCTCTCAGCCCTCAACCCGTCTGTTAAAAGGGCAAGGTCTACACCGTCTTCATTTTTGTTTTTAGAATGTTTTTCCAGGACTTCCAGCTGATCCTGCAAAATACTTTTGCTATCGTAAAGCAGTCGTCCGATAAGGGTACTTTTACCGTCATCTACGCTTCCTGCTGTTATAAATCTTAATATATCCATCCGTTTTGATTATAAGTAATGAGTAATGGGCAATGAGTAATGTAAGGGTGTTATAAGTAAAAGGCTGTCAATTTTATTACCTGTTTCATTGCTGATTGCTTATCTAAAAATAGCCTCCTTTTTTTCTGTCCTCCATTGCAGCTTCGGTTACCCTATCATCAATTCGCGTTTCTCCACGTTCTGATATTCTGGTGGCAACAATTTCTTCGATCACAGCATCAATAGTTTCTGCGTAAGATTCTACAGCGGCGGTACAGGTCATATCTCCAACGGTTCTGTAGCGTATTTTCCTGGTGGTGACAATATCATTCGGTTCCAGAAATACATGCTCGGAATTGGCAAGCCATTGTCCGTTGAAGTCTACCACTTCCCTTTCGTGCGAGAAATAGATAGAAGGCAGATCGATTTTTTCTCTGCGGATATAATTCCAGATGTCAAGCTCTGTCCAGTTGCTGATCGGGAATATTCTTACATTTTCTCCTTTATGAATCTTGCCGTTGAAGATATTCCACAGTTCAGGGCGCTGAAGTTTCGGATCCCATTGCCCGAATTCATCACGAACAGAGAATATCCTTTCTTTTGCCCGGGCTTTTTCTTCATCTCTTCTGGCTCCACCAATACAGGCATCAAATTCAAATTCTTCTATCGTATCCAGTAAGGTATAGGTCTGGAGCCAGTTTCTGCTTGGAAATTTTCCTTTCGCTTCGGTCAGCTTTTTACTTTTTATAGTGTCTTCTACTTTTCTTGCCACTAAAGTAACATTCAGCTGATCTACCAGTTGATCACGAAACTCCAGCACTTCAGGGAAATTGTGTCCTGTATCTACATGAACGAATGTAAACGGGATCTTTCCGTGAAGAAATGCTTTTCTCGCCAGGTGAGCCAGGACGATACTGTCTTTTCCTCCGCTGAATAACAAGGCAGGGCGCTCAAACTGTCCCGCTACTTCTCTGAGTATGTAAATAGATTCGGCTTCCAGCTGATCTAAGTAGTTTAATTGATGTCTTGACATTTTTTCTTTTTTATTGATGAATATGTAGACCGCACTCTTTTTTATTGGCATCTTCCCACCACCAGCGGCCGGCTCTGAAATCCTCTCCTTCCTTGATGGCTCTGGTACAGGGAGCACATCCTATGCTTACAAAGCCTTTTTTATGAAGAGAGTTATAAGGCAGATGATATGCTTTTACATAATCCGTTACCTGTTCTGAAGACCAATGAAGAAGCGGATGAAACTTGATGATCTTATTATCAGGGTCCCATTCTATTTGCGGCATATTCTGTCTGTTAGGAGAATGTTCCGCTCTTAAGCCCGTTATCCACACCTTATACCCTTCTAATGCTTTTTTCAGAGGTTGTACTTTACGGATCGTACAGCATGCTTTCCTCTGCTCCACCGACTGATAAAATGAATCCGGTCCGTTTTCCGTTACAAATTTTTTTAATTGTTCTGTATCCGGATAATACGCTTTGATGTCTTTTTTGAAAAAAGCTTTCGTATTGGTCCAGGTTTCATAGGTCTGCTCAAAAAGACGTCCTGTATCCAAAGTGAATATATCAATATCCAGGTTTTTGATCAGATGAGTGATCACCTGGTCTTCATAACTGAAACTGGTGGAAAAGATAACCTTACCGGGAAACCTGTCGGCTAATATCTGCAGCTCATTATTCTGAAATGAGCTTTCCAGAGACTCTTCCAGAAGTGTATCAAATTCGTTTTTCAGATCTTTTTCCATATCCTATTGAAATTAAGTATTGCAAATATATACAAAATTCTATAACTCCTATCAAAATAGTAGAATTTAAATGAAAAAAATTATTTTTGGTTGATAAACTTAGTCAGAGTGGCCTCCATCATGCTTTTTCTGGTTTTTTCACGAACGATCATTAATTCGTTTCTAAGGTAACACTCTGCTTCATCTACACAGTCATCACAGGCTTCATAGAAATTCAGAGAAACGCAGGGAGTAAGCGCAATAGGCCCATCGAAGATGCGGTAAATATCAGCCAGAGAGACGTCATCAGGGGATTTTAATAAGTAATACCCTCCTACTTTACCTTGCTTGCTGTTGACAAGCTTGACTCTTTTAAGTTCCAAAAGAATCTGCTCCAGGAATTTTTTAGGGATGTTCTCGTCCTGTGCAATAACTGAGGTGGGCAGATAGCCTTGATTGTAATTTCTTGCTAGTCTGACCATTGCTTTTAACGCATATTTGCACCTTTTCGACATCATAATTCCTGCAAGTTATGATAAATTATCTGATAAATGAAATGTTTTCCGTGAGAGGTGGTAATTATCTTTCCACACTAAATTTTTAATCCAGAATCTTAACTTTTCTATTAATTTTTTTCGAACCATTAAGTAGTATTAAGAAGAAAAGAATATTAAGAAGGAGCTTCGCTTTAAGAGTTACCTTAAAAATCTTTGATTTTTCCCTTAACTATTCTCAATAACTTCACTATCCTTAATGGTGAAAAAAATGTTGAGTCACAAGGTTTTTTAAACAGTTTAGTTTTCAGAAGATCCTCGCTTTTCAGAATATCTCAATGCTAAAACACCTTTCTCCAAAGAGGCGTCAGATCAAAGATTTGACAGCGTGGCTTTAGCTTTCCTGTAAAATAAAATAAGCCAATTCCCTGTTTTCCCGCACTAAATTTTCTATCCTTTTGAATCCACTTTTAAGAAGTACTTTTTGTGAACCGATATTATCAAGGTCCGTTAAAGCAACAATATCCTTGTTGGTATCAGCGGTAAGGCAATAGCTGGTAAGTGCTTTACAAATCTGGGTCCCCAATCCTTTTCCCCAATAGTTTTCTCTGAGCATATACCCTATTTCTGTCCGGTCTGTATTTTCAGCAAAAGTCCTGGCGAGGCATACTCCAACAAAATCATCATTCTGAGTATTAAATATTCCCCACCTGCTGAGTGGTCCTTCTTGATAATCTGATAATGCTTTTTCAAACATCCCTTTGAGTTCTTCAGGAGATTTATAAGGAAGATAGCGGGTTACGTTTTCATTTTTAAACAGATCTAAGAATAAATGGAGCTCCTGAGGGGTAAACTTCCGTATAATGATGGTATCGTTTTTATAGTACATAAAGTCAAGAATCGTCATAATGTTATAATGACCTAATAAAAGTACATAAATAAATTTACAAAAGCCGGTTGCTCCTGCAATTAATCAGTTTCAAAAATAAACTTATGTGTGAGAAAATAATTCAGAGGTTATTGTAAGGTTTAAAACAGGTCAAAATCGTAACTTTAACCTTTAAAATAAAAACTATTCATAAAATGTTTTCAGTACAAACTTATCAGGACCGAAGAGCAGTATTACAAAGCAATGTAGCCAGTGGAATCTTATTATTTCTTGGAAATATAGAAAATCCGGTGAATTTTGAGCACAATCCTTATTATTTCCGCCAGGATAGTACCTATTTATATTATTTCGGAATTCAGGAACCCCGGATTGCCGCGATCATTGATATTGATGAAAATAAAACTATTATTTTCGGAGATGAACTGAGCATCGATGATATTGTATGGATGGGCAGACAGGAAACCCTGAAAGAGAAAAGTCTGAAATCCGGGGTACAGGAAACTTTACCTTATGCAGCACTTGCACAGTATATTCTGAAAGCACAGGCTTCCGGCAGAAAGGTGCATTACCTTCCACCCTATCAGTCATCCAATAAAATCATATTGTCTGATCTTTTAGGAATAAAAATAGGAGAACTGCAGCCTTCTGTTGAAATGATCAAAGCAGTTGCAAAACAACGTTCTGTAAAAGAAGCTCAAGAAATCGTACAGATAGAACAAGCTGTGAACGTATCCAATGAAATGCACCTGTTGGCAATGCGTATGGCAAGACCAGGCATCAAAGAATACGAAATAGCCAATGCCATTCAGTATCTGGCAGCCAATAAAGAATGTCAGATGTCTTACCCTCCTATTGTTACGATCAACGGAGGTATTCTTCATAATCATTACCGTCTCAATACCCTGAAAGAAGGAGATCTTTTCCTTAATGATTCCGGAGCGGAAACGTCAATGGGATATGCGGGTGATCTGACCAGAACATTTCCTGTCAGCGATACGTTTACTTCCAAACAAAAAGAGTTGTATGAGATTGTTCTGAATGCTTTTAACAATGCTCAAAGTCTTCTGAAACCCGGGATCCGTTTCAAAGATATTCATCTGAAAGCGGCTCAGCATCTTGTAGAAGGTCTTACTGATCTGGGATTGATGAAAGGAGATCCTGAAGAAGCGGTTAAGAACCATGCCCATACCCTGTTTTTCCAGTGCGGATTGGGGCATATGATGGGTCTTGACGTACATGATATGGAAGATCTTGGTGAGCAATATATAGGCTATACTGAAGAAGACCCAAAGGATACGAAAACATTTGGGCTTAAATCTTTACGTTTAGGTAAGGCTTTAGAAGCCGGATTTGTATTGACGGTTGAACCGGGGATTTACATTATCCCGGAACTGATCGATATATGGCAGTCTGAAAATAAAAACGCAGACTTTATTAATTATGATAAAGTGAATGAATACCGAAATTTCGGAGGAGTCCGTATAGAAGATAACTTCCTGATTACAGATGATGGTTACAGGCTGTTGGGGAATGGTTTGATCAAAACGGCTGAAGAAATTGAAAATTACAGAAGAGAACATTTAGCATAATTCAGAACCATATTTCCCAATATAAAAAACTCCCCGGAGTGATCCGGGGAATAAAAGTGTCAAAACCTGTATTTTATATAGTGATGTAAAGTGATGTTGAATTAAAAGCAACAATGAATATGCCGAATTAGTCACAATTGAATGAAATGTGACTTTTTGTGGTACCTTTTTTTAATAAAGCATCATCTATCTTCCAAAAATCTATTTTAATTATCCTATTTTTGAGTAAAGAACTCCTAAAAACATTCCTTTTGAAACTACCGCTCTCCTATTATTCTAATCAAGACGTTCTTTTTCTGGCTCAGGATCTTTTAGGAAAGGTGCTTTTTACAGAAATTAAGGGTGCTGTCACAGCAGGTATTATTGTTGAAACCGAAGCCTATTTCGGAGTGACAGATAAAGCTTCTCATGCCTATGGGGGAAGACGAACGGATCGAACCGATACTTTGTACAGCCACGGCGGTATTTCTTATGTGTATTTGTGCTATGGAATTCATCATCTTTTTAATGTAGTAACTTCTGTAAAGGATGAACCTCATGCAGTATTGGTAAGAGCTGTTGAACCATTTATTGGCAGGGAAATAATGGAAACCAGACGCAATATGCCAGCTTCCCGAGCCGCAATCTCTTCAGGTCCCGGTTCTGCTGCAAAAGCTCTTGGGATCGACCGGAATTTTAATAAAAAAGACCTCACCGGAAATGAAATCTGGATTGAAGATCATGGAATTCAGTATACTCCTGATGAAATTATTGCAAGTACCCGTATAGGTGTTGCGTATGCCCAGGAAGATGCCCTTCTGCCATGGCGCTTTTTTGTGAAGGATAATAAATATGTAAGTAAGCCTAATAAGATCTGAAAGGTTTTCAAAAGGAGTGACCTTTAATCTGGAAATTATATTTATTAGTTTTTAATCATCTGGTAAAATTCTTGATAAGCGGAAACCAGATCACTCAATGAGAATCCTCGGTTGAGTCCGCTGGTATTGGGTAAAACCCAAACTTTTGCTCCACAGAAATCTTCAGACTGAGGACCCCATGAGATTTCTTTCTTTTTGGAAAATGCTTTATAAGCTGCTTTACCCAGAAACGCAATATATTTAGGCTGAAACTCTGTTATTTTCGCTTTAAAAGTGTCCAGCGCCTGATCAAATTCTTCTTTTGATAACTCGTCTGCCCGGGAAGTGGCTCTTGCGACAGCAGTTGTCAGTCCATATCCTGAATTTAAAATATGGCTGTCATTTATCGGTTCAATCTCGTAGGAGGTAAAGCCGGATTCATGAAGTACCTTCCAAAAGCGGTTACTTTTTCCAGAGAAATGGTGGCCATCGTCCGCTGATTTTAACCCTGGATTGATCCCGCAAAAGATTACATCAAGATGATGGTCTATTATATCTGTAAGCATCATTAATTTGTTTCACTGTAAAAATACGGCGTTTGATCTTTTGTTATAAGAAAAAGTACAAATAAAAAATGGCTTAAGAGCTGCTGCCCATTAAGCCAAATCATATTCACCATGAGAATATTCAACCAACCACATTATATTTCTAATTATTACTGTTGCTTTTAATAATTGCCTACCAATTCGGCTTTTATTTCAATCGTATTCCGGTTATTGATGTCAATCAATTCCTTTTGCATCTCATCATTGCTGCTTTTCAACGGAAGATTTTCTCCGGCTTTGTCATCTTTACAACCAGAGATCATCGTTCCTGTTACAAATAGTAAAAAGCATAAGCCTTTCAGTTTTAAAAATCGGGGTACTTTCATGATTCAATGATGGATTATTTATATTTCAAATTTGAGAAAACAGACGATGATCCGCAAAAAACATCTACCAATAAAGCATTCTGATCTATGAATTGAAATTTGCTGTAGTCATTCTGAAGCAGAATTATTTAACGATTTATGACTTGTCTGATCCTGTTTTATGTTTAAAATCAATACCCATTATAACTTACTTTCTACTTTAAAATAAAAAGAAGAGCTGTTTCTGAAGTCGGTTGATCCGGGTCTTTCGATACAGCTTCTTCTTACATAAAAGTCAAAAAAATATTGATATGAAAAAAATATTAAAATCAGATTTAATGGATGTCCCAGAAAACTTTGGTTGTAAGCTTATCTCCGCCAATAGCAGTGGAAGCTTTGGCATAATTGGTTCCATTTGTTGTAGCCTCTAGCCCCGGATATTGCAGTCTTACAGGGACTTTTCCATCAGCATTGGCAATTGCAGTAGGTGGAGCCTGTAAAGCAGGATAATCTAATCGGCGGTAAAAGTTCCACGACACTACAGGCTGGTTATACATGGCAACCCAAGCCTGTTCCCCGATCGATTTTTTCCAGTTGGCAGCATTGTAGGGGTTCATGGTAAGATAATCCTGTGCTTCCTGATGAGTAAGCCCCCATTCTTTAAAGGAAGCCTGAACAGCATTTTTATATAAAGTTTCCGGATTGCCGCCAATTCCAAATCTTGCAGCCGCTTCAGCAAGATAAAAAGCAACTTCAGTATACGTAATAAGATTTCCCGGAGTCGTTGGTGTATAAGCAAAAATTCCCGCAGCCGAAAAATCAGAAAAATTTCCGCCGGCTCCTATGGTCTGTCCTATATATTCGCCCTTTACATCCTGGAAGTATTGGGCTACCCTTGGATCTGAGGTCGCATTCAGATAATCTATAAAAGGTTTCCCACCAAAAAAATCATTCCGGCCAGTAATGACGAGTTCTTCAAACAACGGATTAAAATTGAACATGGCAGGGAGATACCGGAAGACACCATTCTGAGATTCATCTGTGATAAGACCATTCGCAATAGCGGTATTGATGGTGGACTGTGCAAGTGTAGAATTGACATCAGAAATGGTAATTCCCAGTTTCAGCAAAAGAGAATTTCCGAATTTTTTCCATTTTCCTATATCACCTCCATAGAGAATATCACCATCCCCAAAAGCTCCTTTTCCCTCCTCCAGATTATTAATGTTAACTTTTAAACGGGTGATCAGGTTTTCATAGATCTTGGCATCATCATCATAAACAGGAAGCGGAAACTGGGCCTGATTAAGGGCTTGGCTATAAGGAATATCTCCAAAGGTGTCCGCCAATGTCTGAAAGGTATATACCGATAGAATGTCTATAATAGCCAACTGGTTCTTTTTCCTGGCCGGCCATGCATCCAGCTCTGAAGGAACAGGCTGATACTGTTCTATCAGTTCTTTGGCTTTATTGAGATTATTCAGGACATTCACATAATTATCCGCCCATACCGTATTGGAAACATTTCTTGCCGTAAAGTTATAATTGCTTTCACTTACATAGGTGGTCTCCTGCCAGTACTGCATAATAAGGCGGAAGTTGTTTTCGTTGACACTTGGAGTGGTCATATAGTCACTCAGCTCCTTTTCGGCATATGTGATCAATGGTTCAGGGCTCATAGAATACGCTACATGAGGATCAGTATTGACATCGTCAGATGTGCATCCTACCAGTAACATCATTAAAAAAGAGCCTAATATAGTGGTATTTTTCATTGTAATAGTTTTTAAAAATTAACTTTCAGATTGAATGCAAAGTTCCTTGTGGAGGGCATTACTCCAGATTGATACCCTTGAATACTTCCAGAAGAAAATCCAGCTTCAGGATCTGAATAAGGAAGGTTTTTATGAATAATCCACAGATTACTTCCTGTGAACCCTACGGTAAGCCCCTGGATTCCCGAACTCTTTAAGAAATTGTTATTGAAAGTATAAGAAACCGATACCTGGCGAAGCTTTATAAAGCTTGCATCATAGATAAAGGCTGCTGTTGGAGGATCGGTTCCTAAAATCTGGCTGGACATGGAGCGGTCAAGGCGAATCGTATTAGGAATATAATGTCCTGGATTATTAGGATCCTGCATCACTCCGGGTAAAATGATACCTCCACCCTCAGCAAGGGTATTTCTGACAGGATTTCCAAGATCGTTCAATCCTACCGTTTCAGGATAAAGACCGGTTCCGGTTCCATAATACTGATCCAGAGAAAACACCTTTCCTCCCTTTTTCCAGTCGATCTGGAAGCTGAGATTGAAATTTTTATAGGTAAAAGAATTGTTCAGCCCCGTAATAAAATCAGGTTGAAAGCTTCCCAGCTTATGATTGGTGTCATCCGTATGAAGATAAGCTCCGCTCCTGCCTACAATCTTGTTTCCGTTAGGGTCATATACATAATCAGATCCCCAGATGCTTCCATAGTCTTCATGGAGAGAGGCGTTGATGCTTACGCCTTCCTGTAAAGCACCAATCGTGATATTTTCAATCCCTTCCCGTAATGCAGTTACTTTCGTTTTGGGATTAGACCAGTTGAGAATCATTTCCCAGCTGAAATCTTTGAATTTTAACGGGACCAGATTCAGTGATAGTTCAATCCCTTTAGTGGTAAGCTCTCCCGTATTTTGAATTTTAGCAGTAGAGCCTGTGGAAAAGGAAATCGGAAGAGGCAGGATCTGGTCAAATGCAATATTTCTGAACCAGGAAAGATCAATCCCTACTCTGTTTTTGAAGAACTGCATATTGGTTCCTATTTCAAAATTTTTCAGTTTTTGGGGAAGAAGATCTGCATTCCTCAACGTTGTATTGTAGGAATACACAGGATTGTTTCCGAAAGAGGTCTGTACAATAAATCTGTTTCTCAGCTGATCTGCTCCTGTATCTGACCCCACTTCTGCATAAGCTGCCCGTACTTTTCCGAAGCTCAGCCACTGCTGTTTCAATAAATTAGAGAAAACCACACTCGCTGAAACGGAAGGATAATAATAAGCATTGCTCCCTTTTGGCAAAGCTGTAGACTGATCCCTTCTGAAGGTACCTTCCAGATAATAGGTGTTTTTATATCCTAAAGATGCTTGAATAAAAGCCCCGTAAATATATTTCGAAGTGTCTGTAATAATAGGTCTTGCAGGGTTTGATGCAGAATTGGATATGGTGTAGAGCCCGGGAATATAAAGGCCTCCTGAAGTAGTCTGTGCATTGGAATAACTAGACTGTACATTGATGTTCCCTCCTATCAATGCCTGAAGATTAAGATCATCCGTAATATTGTTTTTGTAGGTAGCAATCAGGTCATAATTGGTTTCTGTAAAGCGGAGATTTGTCACTGCATATCCCGATGACTGTGGTATAGGATTGAAACTGAAACTAGCCGGAATAGATCCCACTGCCCGTCTTTCTTCTATGATCATATTATACCCGTCAATTCCCACTCTTCCCAATAGATTAATATGTTTTGAAAGGTCATAATTGAGGCTGAAATTCCCTGCAAAGCGCTCCCTTTTATCATTCTGGTAATTCTGATAGCGTGTAAAATAAGGGTTGTCCCAATAGCTGGGAGAAAGATTCACCGGAGATTGAATGTTCCAGGTATAATTTTTATTGAAAGTATCATATAGGTATTTCTGATACTGAATATCTACATTGGTAGGCCACCATTGCCGGAAGTTCCCCATGATATTATCACCGTATCCTGTCAGGTTTCTTCCTTTGGTGCTCTGTACAATATAATTGGCAAAAATAGTCGCGGTAAGGTTATCTGTAATCTTATAAGAAGCATTTCCCCCGAAGTTATTTTTGGTCAGAGAAGAATTGGGCAGTATATCCGTTGCATAGGTGTTGGAATAGCTTAATCTGAACGTTGTACGGTCATTCCCACCACTTAATGCAATATTATTGGTCCGGTTAATGGCTTTTTCAAAAAAGGTGATCGGTCCGTACTTTGCCATTACCCATGGTGTCTTTTTACCAAAATTCTGAGAATCCGGAATGAATGCATCATACTGCCACACCATAAGATCAGGGTTATAAGGAGCTCCATAAGAAGCGTCCTGAAAAGTATGGGTAAAAGGTGCATTTTGATACTCTTGAAATGTATTTCCAAAATACCCCTGCCCATATTGCGTCTGATATTCCGGAAAGGTAGATTTATCAATGGCGGAAACTGAGAAACTCCCGCTATACTCCAGGCCTATTCCCTGGGTATTTTTTTTCCCTTTTTTTGTAGTGATGATAATGGCTCCGTTTTGAGCCCTTGAACCATATAAAGCGGTTGCGGCAGCTCCTTTCAGTACATTGATCGTTTCAATGTCATTCGGGTTGATGTCCGAAACAGGGCTTCCGTAATCATATCCTGCGAATCCGTTCTGTTGGGAAGTGGTGTTGATATTCCGGTTGATAATAGGAACACCGTCTACCACGAAAAGAGCCTGGTTATCGCCCAGAATAGATTTGAACCCCCTGGAAACAGCATCCACAGAACCTCCAAAATTAGTAGACTGTCTGATCTCCAGTCCGGCAACTTTTCCGGACAGGTTATTCAGAAAATTGGTCGTGGGATTTCTGTTGATGTCTTCACCTTTTACTTCCTGAGTAGAATATCCCAGTGATTTTTTCTCTCTTTTTATTCCAAGGGCGGTAACGACAATTCCTTCTATAGTTTGGGTTTTAAGCGTATCCTGCTTTCCCTGGCTGAAATAGGTTTCGCTTCCTATGAAAAAAGCGACCCCCACACTTAAAAGCTTCAACTTGTATTTCATAATTATTGATTTTTGTTGTTGAACCAAAATTCAATAATTGGTGAAGAATATAATGAAATGTATATATCAACGGCGGAATGGCGTCTACTAAAATATGTGTAAGAGGTAAAAGGTACTAGGTTACAGGTAGCAGATAGCAGGTGTCAGGAATCGTAATTTTTCACAATCTTACAACCGAAGGAGAAAGCATTCCCCTCCTCTGGAGGGGTGGCGAAAATTCAAAGAATTTTTGACGGGGTGGTTCAAGAAATACATTACTTTATCTATAACTTGCGGTAATTAAACACAATAAGCTGTATTACAGTAACATATTTAATTCAATTAAAGTTCCAAAGAAGGCTTATACGTTCTCCCCACAGGAAGCTTTTTCCCATTGACCTGAATAATGCTGGCAGACTTCATCTCAATTTTGGATCTAGAAATGATATAAGATTTATGAATACGTGCGAAGAGTTTAGGATTTAAACTTTCTTCTATTCTACTGATAGGCATCTTAAAAGTGAGCGTTTCCGTTTTGGTATGGATATTAATGTATTCTCTCAGGCTTTCAATATAGAAAATATCCTGTAATATGATCTTTACCTGTTTTTTTCCACTGTTGATAAAAATGTAATCACGATCTGCTATTTCGAGTAATGCGTCTTCTGCTTCCATTAAATGTTTGAATTTTCCTATTGCTGTAAGAAAGCGGTCATAAGGAATTGGTTTCATCAGATAGTCAACAACATCTAGTTCATAGCCTTCTATGGCATATTGGTGATAGGCTGTGGTTACAATTACCAGTGGTGGATTCTTTAACTTCCTTAAGAAATCAAAACCTTTCAATACAGGAAGATGAAGATCCAGAAACATCAGGTCTACCTCATGAATACTCAGAAGGTTGCTGGCATATACCGCATCACCGCATTTCCCTACCAGATTAAGATGGGGATCTCTTGCAATAAAGCTTTCCAGAATTTCTGCTGCGATGGGTTCATCTTCTACAATAATGCAGTTGTATTTTTTAGAGGCTGAATGTATCATGGAAATCTATAGTTAAGTTCACAATATAACGATCACTTCTGTTTTCAACGGAAAGCGTATGTTTAGGATAAAGAAGTTCAAGCTGTCTTCGGATGTTTTTCAGGCCTATTTTGGTAGAATGTTCATGAGATTTTTCTTCCTTAGAATTTTCAATAAAATAGGTAAGAATACCGTTCTGCAATTGAATAATGATATGAATATAAGCTTGCCCGAGACTTTCGGAAACACCATGTTTAAAAGCATTTTCTACAAACTGAATCAAAATAAGAGGAGAAATATCCTGCGAAGGATTATCCAGATTCACCACAAGATCTACCGTAAGCTGCCGATGTCTTATCTTTTGGATCTGAATGAAATCTTTAATATTATCAATATCTTTTTCTATAGAAATATTCTTTTCGGCCGCTTCGTAGATATTATATCGCATTATTTTTGACAGCTGCAGAATGATATCAGGAGTTTCGTCAGCCTTTTTTAAAGCCATTCCGTAAATATTATTAAGGGTATTGAATAGAAAATGAGGATTGATCTGGGCTTTCAGCATCGTCAGCTCCTGGTCCAGCTTCTCGGATTTCAGTTGGGAAATCTGGTCTTTAAGGACATTTTTCTGTCGGGTAATTTCAACTCCAAAGATAAGCCCTACCATAAAGATAAGATCCATAAAAGAGTTGAAAGCAACAAAGCCGTTGATGAAACCTGAAGGCAGTTTTCCATCCAGTGTTTCTGTAACAGTATAGATATAAGGGTAAATAATATAATGAGTGAAAAACCGATGCCCCAGAACAGCTATTACTACAATCAGGATGTAGACACCATATTTGAAAATATTTTTAACCGATCCTTTTTCGTAGACATACAGTAATGAATAGGCAAGTGGGATTTTAACAAGAAAATACCCAAGCTCCAGAATCAGGGTATTCTGAAGTCGAATTTGCCATTTGAAATCCGGAAACTGATACCGGGACCAGTAAAAGTCAAGATAAGCTTCCAGCAGATAATACAGTACCCAAAAAAGCAAATGGATCTGTAACTTGGATTTTCTATTTGATTTCAAACTTATCATTATTTAAAAAAATACAAAGTAATATCACCCAGCCAAATATAAAAATATAAAAGCTACGAAAACCCATTATTCATCTATAAACTGCAGGTTTTTATCTGTACTGAATCTTCAGATGACGCGTTAATCGGAAATATTTATAATCTTGCGGTTAAAGATTTTCAGGCGGATTTCAGGGAACAGAAGATTCAGAAAGCAGAAGATCAATAAGAAATTAAACTCTACACCGTTAGTCCCTCCTCCTACTACAAACCAGCCATTTTGCCCGTGAACAAAGTAAATTCCAAAGACAAAGATCAGCATATTACAGAGAGAAACAGGTTTGATGAGCCTGTCAAACCAAATTGCCGGAACCGAAATAAGGTGAGTAAGTTTCACTGCCCAGGCAATATAAAGCCCAAAAGGACTGAACCCAATACGATCAAGATAATGAAGTCCGAAATTGTTGACATCACCACTAGAGATAGAAATTACGCTATGCATCAGTAAAACAACTGAGAGCGCCAAACGGAGATAGAAATTCTTTTTCATAAGACCAAAAGTATTGATAAAGAAAACAGATTGTATTCTCTCGTATATTAATGACTCTTAAGTGTATATGAAATTTTATAGTATTATGTAAGAAGTTTAAAATCAGGAGTTTTTAAATCTTTCTTATTCCGAATCTAGCTTAAATATTAAATTTTCTGTAATTTATTTCATCATATAGTGATATTTTAAATTAAATGATTACATTTATAACAGTTTAAGAGTAACGAGATGCTCTATAAAAAATGATCCTATTTCCCTCCTCTATGATCCTTTTTGTATAACGGCAACGACTCGATAAGACGATGATTCTAATTACACAAATAGCAATCGGGTACAAAAAAGAGTGGTAATGTACCTACCACTCTTTGTATTGTTTATATTCTTTTCTATTTCAGATTTTTCTTTAAAAACTCCTGAAGCTCTTGGCCGTGAAGGTTTTTAGCTAAAATAGTTCCCTGCCCGTCAATAATGACATTAAATGGAAGTTCATCTACTTCATAAGTCTTGGCTACAGGACTTTTCCAGAATTTCAGATCACTAACCTGAATCCAGTTGATCTGAAAACGGTCGATAGCCTTCTGCCAGCTTTCTTTACTCTTATCTAAAGAAACTCCCAGGATCTCAAACGCATTGTTTTTTACCTGCTCATTATAAGTTTCATACAGCGTTTTGAGCTCCGGTTGCTCTTCAACGCATGGAGCACACCATGTTGCCCAAAAGTCTATTAAAACAAGTTTTCCCTTCAATGAAGATAAGGCAAAGGATGTTCCGTCTGCCTTAGTCATCACAATTTCAGGAGCTTTTTTTCCTATTTCTATTTTATTTTGTGCCCAGACCGCCCCTGAGAAGATCATTAAAAATAATACGGTAAAACGGATCTTCATATTAATCATTTGTAGGGTAATCTTTATCCAGCCAATCTGTTTTGATATTCTTAGGGAGATTCAGAAGCTTGGCATTTTTAAAGCCCATTTCCATCAGTAAATTAAAAGCCGGGCGAATATTAGGGCACTTTACGAAAGGACAACATCCGCAATAGATCACAACTTCCCTGTCTTTCGGAATGTCTTTCAGATAATTTCTTAGTTTTTCCAGATTTTCAGGTTCACGGGTAGGTCCAATATCTACAGAGCTTTTGATAATAGCTTCCGGTCCTACGGAAATGATCACCAGATCCTTGGTTTTCTTCTTTACAATTCTGGACGCCAGCAGTGCCGGATCCATCAGCTGACTGTCTTTCCATGGATCCTGTGTTTGTTGTGCCTGGCTGAACATGCAGCAGACAAAACACGCAATAATAAGCAAATACTTCATACTTCGATTTTTCACAAAGATAAAAATGTTTTATTGAGCTTTCCATACCCAAACAAAGGAAATTCGCTGTAAAGAAGTTTTTTCGGCAATCAGTATCTTTTGGGAGTGATATGAATAACATTGGACGCTCCGGGCTCAATGATCAGCTGGGTAGCTCCTTCCCTTTCGTTTTCACGCCCCTGAATAGCAGAACCGGTGGCCAGTGTCAGTTTTCCCTGAAAAACAGAATGCGGCGGAATAAGGGAAATTTCAATGTCCTCTTCAAGCTGTATAATAATAGATTCGGCTTCAATAGGTTGTCTGGTTCCATCTTTTGCAATCGCAAATGCCCGGTATTGATGTTCTTTTTCCATTTTTTGTTGTTCTCAATTATGATTTATAATACTTCATTCATCACCACAAAGATAAAAATAGTGGCCATTTTCAGGAATAACAATTTTTCAGAGAAATGTTTTAGAATGAATTCTCTTTTTGTACTTTAGTACTCATGATGGAGAATAACGGCTTTTTCAGTCGAAGTTTCCAGAACCTGTTAATTGTATTTTATGAAGATTAGTTTGCCCGGTCATTGGTTTGAATTTATAAAAGTTTTTACAAGAAAATTTGAGGATGAAATCGTTAACGATGTAGTGCGTGTATTTCGAAGCGCAGAAGAAATTCAGGAACGATATGACACGTATCAGTTTGAAGAGTTTCTTCCGGGGTATATTCCTGTAGCCGATGATTCCGGCGGACAGGTTGCTTTGATTTCAGAAAAAAGAAATGATCCTAAGGTGTATCTGAGCTCATATGGTGTTTTGCAGGAAGAACTGTTGACCGTTTTAGACCGTGATCTGCTTCATTGGATGCAGCGTAGATTTCCGTTTGATCAAGATAAAAATACTCTATCTGTTGAAGAAATGCAGAAAAAAGCACAGGAAAATGATGTTTTATTCCAACGGATCTCTTCCTGTCAGGATATTCTGCAGCTTCTCGAAGAGCCTTTGATATTAGAAGGACTTTTACTTCCTGAGAATTATGCAAAAGCAGAACATATTTATTACTTTCAGGATGGTTATCATTACAATTCTGTGGAAAATAAAATACTGACCAGTAATATACCGGGTGATTTTCAGCCTGATTGGATTGTTCTGGCAACGAATTATTTTTCAGATCCTTTTTTTATTGATTTAAATGAGGAATCTTCTGGGTTTCCGGTATATTTTGCCTATCATGGACAGGGATATTGGAAACCTTTGAAAATTGCTGAATCTTTAGACCTCTTCAGGGAAATCATAAAAGATGTTTATTTCAGAAGATTCGACAAAGCTGCTCTTAAAGATTATCTCAATGGTTATAAAGACACAGAAAATCCTTTTTGGAAGGAAGTATTGGAAACGGTCGAAAGCTGTGAGGAAGTGACGGAGGAATTCAATGAACAGGAAATAACCGATTTAGACTGGAGGCAGGCCAGCTTATACATTACCGATATAGGACCCAATAAAATGAAAATCATTGCTTTGCTGAAAAAAGAACATGATATGTCCGGGCCCCAAGCACTGGAATTGAGTAAAAGCAGCAGAATATTGTTCAGGACAGGCTGCTATAAATGGCTGCAACAGGATTATCAACAATTGGAAAGTCTGGGTGCAAAGGTAGAATTTGAAATTATTGAATAAAGGCATATAAATAATATAATTTTAACCTAGGGGGTCAATTCTCATGTATTTTGAACCGCTTTTATCTCCTTGGAAAACAAATATTTTATACATTTATATCAAGTATGATTTAATAGAAACACCTCATGAAAACGGAAGAAACATTCCAGCCTGATGTAATCATTATAGGAACCGGCCTTGCGGGGCTTACTGCAGCTATGGAAATCACCAATGCCAGGAAAAAAGTCCTTTTACTGGATCAGGAAACAGAAGAAAATATCGGCGGACAGGCGTTCTGGTCTTTTGGGGGGCTTTTTCTGATCAATTCCCCTCAGCAGCGTAGAATGGGAATCAAAGATTCTTATGAGCTGGCTTTACAGGATTGGAAAGGGACTGCAGGATTCGACCGCAAAGAAGATTACTGGCCCCGGCAATGGGCGGAAGCTTATCTGAAGTTTGCTGCAGGTGAAAAATATGAATACATTTCAAGGCTTGGAATCAAACTGATGTTTATGGTTGGCTGGGCAGAGCGTGGTGACGGATCTGCTACAGGCCATGGAAATTCGGTACCACGTTTTCATGTCAGCTGGGGAACCGGTACCGGTGTTGTAAAACCTTTTGTAGAAAAAGCCTATCAGGCCAGAGATAAAGGCCTGCTTCAGATGAAATTCAGAAACAGAGTAACGGAACTGATCATTGAAAACGGAAGAATAAAAGGACTGAAAGGAGATGTGTTGGAAAACGATCATAAGGACAGAGGAATTGCTACCAACAGGAATGTAATCTCACAGTTTGAATATACCGCTCCCCATATTATTATTGCCTCCGGAGGTATTGGTGCCAATCATGAACTGGTCAGAAAAAACTGGCCTGAGAGACTGGGAAAAGCTCCCGAGCACATGGTATGCGGAGTGCCTGCTTATGTAGATGGAAAGATGATAGGAATCGCAGAAAATGCCGGAGCTGATATTATCAACCGGGATAGGATGTGGCATTATACAGAAGGACTGCAAAACTGGAATCCAATCTGGCCCCATCATGGAATCAGGATTCTCCCGGGACCTTCTTCCCTATGGTTTGATGCTAAAGGAAAACGTCTTCCGGCTCCTTTCTTACCCGGATTTGATACATTAGGGACCCTTAAATACATACAGGAAACAGGCTATTCTTATTCCTGGTTTATCCTGACTCAGAAAATTATTAAGAAAGAATTTGCACTTTCAGGCTCTGAACAGAATCCGGACATTACCAATAAAGACTACTCTCTTTTTCTGAAAAGAATTTTTGGTAAAAAAGCGCCGGGCCCTGTAGAAGCATTCAAAGAGCATGGAAAAGATTTTATAGTGTCTGATAATCTGAAAGATTTAGTGGATAAGATGAATGAACTCTCAGGAGACCATCTTTTAAACTATGAAAAAATAAAATCCCAGATCGAAGCCCGTGACCGGGAACTGAACAATAAATTTTCTAAAGATACCCAGGTAAATTATATCAGAAACACCCGTAATTATCTCGGGGATAAGCTTGGCCGGGTTGCAGCCCCGCATAAAATTCTGGATCCTGAAAACGGACCTCTGATTGCTGTACGTCTTAATATTCTGACCCGTAAAACCCTGGGAGGAATTAAAACCAATCTTAACGGGCAGGTTCTAAAAGAAGATGATACAATCATTGAAGGGCTTTATGCCGCAGGAGAAGCAGCAGGTTTTGGCGGCGGCGGAATGCATGGCTACCGTGCTCTGGAAGGTACCTTTCTTGGCGGATGCATTTTCTCAGGAATGAAAGCCGGAAAATATATTGCCGGACTATAAAAAGAGTTGAATATCTTAGCCTACACATATGAACAGTTATTTTGATGGAAAAGTCATTTGGATTACAGGTGCATCATCCGGAATCGGAGAAGCTCTTGTGAAAGAACTGGCCATGAACACGACCTCTAAAATTATCCTTTCGTCAAGGAAAGAAGAACAGCTCTTCGCTGTTGCTGGAAAAGCAAGACTTAGCCCGGACCGCTTTGCTGTACTTCCTTTGGATCTTGCCCTTTATAAAGATATGCCTGAAATAGCAGCAAAAGCAGTAGAAAAATTTGGAAAAATTGATCTTCTTATCAACAATGCCGGACTGTCTCAGCGTTCTCTGGCCATCGAAACAGATATAGAAGTAGATAAACGTCTAATCGATGTTGATTATATCGGAACTGTAGCCCTTACCAAAGCTGTTCTTCCCTACATGATCAAAGCTGGTCGTGGACAGATTGCCGTTGTTTCCAGTCTTATGGGGATATTCGGGGCTCCCATGCGGAGTGGATATGCCGGTGCAAAACATGCGCTGCACGGTTTTTTCGATGCACTGCGGGCAGAATTATATAATCAGAACATTCATATTACCATTATCTGTCCCGGGTTTATACAAACTGATATTTCCGTTCATGCTGTCACCGGAGACGGCTCTGCACAAGGTACAATGGATGATGCCACGATGAATGGGATGCCTGCTGATGTTTTTGCTAAAAAAATGCTCAATGCTATCAGACAACAGAAAAACCAGAAAGCAATCGGAGGTAAAGAAGTACTCGGCACTTACCTGAAAAGATTTTTTCCCGGATTATTAGCAAAGGTCGTACGTAAGGCAAAAGTTGTATAAATGATGGATTCTGTCTGACACCGTTTTGGTAAACTTTATTCAAACCGTTTGAGATAATTGATTAACCGATTATTTTTAACAATTTAATTATCAATGTATTTCAAATAAAAAACTTATATTGTAATAAAAAACCAAACGTTATGAAAAAAAGCTTCTTTCTCATTGCAATATTCTTTCTCTTCGATTTTATAAATGCACAAATGAAAAAAGAATATGATATAAAAAGTCTGTATTACAAAGATACAGTTAAGATTAGCACTCCACTTCTACCTAAAGTTGATTTACCTAAGCCTGATTTTCAGAAGAAATTTTTCTATTTTGGAAAGATACAGGAAACCATTTACCGCGATAATCTTACCAACAGGATCTATTTTGAAAATGGGGCCAACAGAACCTTAATCTATTCAAGAAAAGTTCAATAATTTTTTCTTATCTGCTATTAATTATTTTCCAGTTCAAATTGTTTCAGTTTGGTGTAGAGCTTTTATCACTCGTATAAACATTCTGAGAGAGCCGTTGTTTTTCATAAGTCAGTCAAAAGTCTGATCTGATTGTGTTTTCTTTTTTTACGGTATTTTGCATAAGTTCTTCATTCCGTATCTCTTTTTTGGAAAAGTCTAATATACTTTAAGCGCTGTATAATAGTCAATAACTGCTTTCTGCAGTTCTTTTTCCTTTCGTATCTTTATTTTCACTACCCTGAATGATTCTGTTAAATTCAGCTTCCTGTTTGTTGGTCTGCAAAGCAGATTTCTATATTTTGCACAGTTTAAAAGGTCTTCACCAGGCCTATCCCTACTGCCTTATTCTGATAAAACGGCATGACCATCGTAGATGAAAGGGCATTTTTAGTTTTATTCTTACCCCGAAGCAGAAGATCGACCTTGGGAAACAGCCAGTACGCCAGTTCTGTGGAAAGAATTCCAAAACCGGCACCCGCAATCACATCTCCCAGCCAGTGTTTATCATTCAGCATCCGGTATACTCCGGTAAAAATAGCCAACGGATAGCCGGAAAGACTTAGCCAGAAATTGGTGTCTTTATATTCCCTGAACATAAACTGAGCGGAAGAAAAAGCCGTGGCAGAATGTCCGGATGGAAAAGACAATGTGTTGGATCCGTCAGGCCTCTCCTCTTTTACAAGATACTTTAAAGGCATGGTAAAGGCTGCAACAATCAATTGTGAAGAAGCATAGATAATGGTACGGTCCCTCAGATTATGTTTTCCTTTTATTCCTATTGCATTGAACCCGTATACCATTGCTGCAGGCGCATATTGTGTATAATTATCCAGGTTCATACGGGCAGGCTGATGTTCGTTGATTTCCGTTCTTGTTGAGTTATTAAGCTGCTTCAGGTTATCCATTGCCAGACCGGCCACTCCATATCCTATCAATGCGGCAGGAACGATAAGCCTTTTATAATTCAGCTTATTTTTTTGAATGCCGGCCATTGTTACACTATCCTGCACAGGTTCCTGAACAGTAACAGTATCATTTGAGTTCTGAGCATTGAGTCTACTGAAAGCAGAACTTAAAATCATGATATAAATCAATGCTTTTTGAAAGTGCTTTTCCATCCTAAATCACATTTATAATTTCAGTTTTTTTTAAAATTTATAACTATAACCCAGCCGTACGACCTGAGTTTCATAATAATCATTACTGGTATAAGCGAATCCTATCCCCTGAATCGATTTTTTGATCACCATGGTATTCAGCAGATCAGAAGCATTGAAGAACAATTCCCCCTTCCCTTTCTGAATGGCTTTTTTCACTCCTGCATCCATGGAAAATCTAGATTTGATTCTTCCCTGCGGAATAATATCCGGAGCCAGATATACAAGAGTACACTGTGCATCCCATCCTTTTGCAAAACGAAAAACGTTATTCATTTTGATGTTTCCTGAAATGGCGGATTGCTTATCTGCAGAAAAGACATTAGGTTGAGGATACAGGTTTTGTACAGAAAAAGCATCGATCTGATTACGGTAAATATTTCCATTGATATTGAATGAATATACCCCCGAGATCTTCTGGTTCCAGATGGCTTCCAGACCTGTATTGTAGCTTCTTCCTGCATTCTGGAATATGGCATAAATAAGCGTACTTCCAGGAACCGTACTCGAAATTCTGGTGATCGTTCCGTTGGCAAAACGGTGATACAATGCAGAATACAGATAACCATTGTCCCAAGTACGTTTATATCCAAGTTCTATGGAATTGGTAAATTGAGGGCGCAGAGCAGGATTTCCTACCTTAATAATCTCAGCATCATCATATTTTGGAAAGATTCGGATGTCGACTTCATTGGGACGGTCTACCCTTCTGTTGTAAAAGACAGAAAACTTATTGTGGTCATCAAGTTTATACGCCAGTCTGAAATTAGGGAAAGGCTGCGTATAATTGTATCCGTCACTTTTATAAGTCGGGTGATTAGGGTTGACGTCATATTCAATTCTTACATATTCCAGTCTGAGACCCAGCTCAGCCTCCCATTTTTCATTTTCGAAGACATAATTTCCGTAGACGGCGGGAATGAATTCCTTATAATCTGCTTTTCCTCCTGCAGAAATATCCAGCACTGAATTGGCTCCAGGAATGAAGTTCATATTAGTGGGGATACTTCTGCTTCTCAACTTCATCCCGGTTTCTATTCTCCCATATTTTAAAGGCTTTATATAATCTACGTTGAAATCATAAACCTGTTCATCAGATAATAATTTAAAAGCATCTGTTCCTGTGGAAGCCGGAAGATAATTGTCATAAAAATATTTTTCATCTTCCCTGTGAAAAGTATAGTTGAAGCCCACATTCAATACATGACCTGCTTCTTTGAATTTATGCTGATAAGAAGCTGTTCCCATTACGGTGGTTTTCAGTTCATCTTCCAAAAACTGCCAAAGGCGCAGACGTTGGGAAAGATCTCCGTTGAAGAAAGGCTGATCTCCACGGTCAATGATCTTTTCACTCCCATACATTCCCGAAACCGTTAATGTATTTTGTGGATCAATATTCCAGTCTATTCCTGCTTTTGACGTAAAGAAATTGGTATTTCTGTTTCTTTTCAGCTGAGAATTAATTATGGTTCCGTCATCATAGGTCCGGGTTACAAATTCGTTTTTATTAAGGGTTTCCGTATACAGATTATCGGCTTGTAGAAACAGATTGACTTTATTTTTTCTGTAATTAAGCGATAGTGAAGGGTTTATTTTGGGAGTCATCGTATACTGAGGTCTGATACCTGGAAGATTTTCCTTTCTTACCCACAGTGACCCTAAGCCTGTTGTGAATCCTACCTTCCCGTTCCAACCATTCTGCTTATTCTTTTTCATGATGATATTGATGATTCCTGCATTTCCATTCGCATCATACTTTGAGGAAGGATTGTTGATGATCTCAATTTTATCAATGGCAGAAGCCGGAATATTATCCAGACCCGTCTGACTTCCGAAACCTGTAAGAGCAGTCTGCTTACCGTCAATCAGTACTGTTACCTTATCATTTCCTCTCAGCTGTACTTTTCCGTCCTGTACCGTAATTCCGGGAAGGTTTTGCATGCTTTGCAATACTGATCCGCCGCTTTGGCTGATATTATCTGCTACAGAATATGTTTTTTTATCGAGTTTATTATCAATTTCATTCTTTTTGGAGGCTGTAATCTTAATGGCTTCTATTTTGGTTTCCGTATCTTCTTTTTGCCCCAGTTCAATGATCGGAATTTCCAGAAATTCAGAAAGACTTCCTACAAAAACGGGCTGGATCTGAGTAGTATATCCGGCAATGGATGTCTCCAGAAGATAATGATCCGGTTTGATACCGGTGAGAGAAAATCTTCCCTCTTCATTGGTAATGGTTCCAGCTACAAAAGTGCTGTCTTTTTCTTTCTTTAAAATAATATTGGCATAAGGCAATGCTGTTTTATTTTTATTGGTAACCCTTCCTGATGCCGTCACAGAAGTTGTCTGTGCAGAAGCCAGGGACGAAACGACCACGCAAGCCGGAAAAAATAACAGTTTTGTTCTATCCATTCTATCTAATCTTTTTAATCTTCTTCGTTATTATTGAAACATGAGTTATTCATTTTGGAAAGAGATTTCCTTATTCTGTTTTCTTTGTGAAATAAAAATCATCACTACCATAAGAAATAGGGAGATCAGAGAGGCATTAAGCGTTCCAAGGTCCAGCCCGCCTTTAGCCAAAGGTTTGGTTAAAAGATCTCCAAACGTAGCTCCGAATGGTCTGGTAAAGACAAAGGCAATCCAGAACAGCAGAACGTGATTGAGTTTCGTGAAATAATGAAGCATAATTACAATCAATATAATCAGTCCTGTCACCAAAGCTCCTGTCATATATCCTAATCCGAGATTATCACTCAGGAAATCCCCAAATGCTGTTCCCAGACTATTGGAAAACAGTATGGCTGTCCAGTAGTAGAATTCTTTATTTCGTTCAGAAATCGGATAGACCTCAAGGTTTCCGTATTTCTTATACCACAAAAAGAGTGAGATCAAAAGCCCGGAAAGCAGGATCAGGCTTCCTACAAGGTATCCTGTTTTTAAAGTTCTGTCAATAAAATCCGAAATTTCCGTTCCTAAAGTTGTGGTTCCTATAATGACCAGCCAGTATACCGCCGGGATATATTTTTTTACATTCAGCTGTACCAGTAAAATGATGCTAAAAAATACCAGGGTGACCAGAATACCCACAACATATCCTAAATTGAGTGTCATGGAAATAAAATCACCAAGTGTTTCCCCTAATGTGGTCGCTACAATTTTCATGAGCCAGAAAAGCAATGTGACGGCCGCTACTTTATTTGCTGTTCTCATCCTGTTTATCTTTTTTATCTCTTCTCTTGCAGATCTGCTTTTTAAAATAGACTTGCATAAGTTTTCTAATTATCATACTTTAAACTTGGTCAGCACATTATTCTTATAACAATAAAATTCATGAGTAATTGCTTTCCCGAAAGCATAGACTTTCTCAATATGAACTTCATCATAATGCTCCAGCAGACTATGGTATTTTTCTTTAAGATTTTCAGATAAATCTTCCGGGCGGATACTCTTTTCAAATTCAAATCCTTTACTGGTTTTATATTCAAGGGCCATTTTGGTATCTCTCCATGACATAGAATACACCTTTTTCTGTTGGGTAGATGAATTTGTGAGTACAATCTGATCCTGTTCAATAATCTTTCCTGAAGTTCCTGTGAATAAAGTGATCCCGGATACTACCATCGCTCCATATCCTATTTTCTTAAACAGATTTTCACTAAGATGTGGCAGGATATATTTCACCGTATATGAAGAAAAAATTGCAGCAACCGCAATGGCTATTCCCAGCCATAACGCTGTATTCGAATACAATCCTAATGAAATGTAAATGATAAGCTTAATAAGATGGAGAAAGACTTCATTGGCTGCCCGTGTTGCTACGATTTCCTCTTTCTTAAGCCCGAATTTTAAATAAAAACGGTTAAAAAGAAGCCCGACAGCTCCTGTAATCCCTGAAATAAACCCTGCAGAAAACCCAATAAGAGCCAATGCCGATTTCGGATATTCTTTTCCTGTTTCTTCAGTCTTGTTTTTAGAAGTAAAAAGCTGTGGAAGGTTGGCAATCAGAAAGAACGCAACAATCAGCTGCAAATAGTTCGGATTGACATATTTGATCAGAAAAGCCCCCAGCAATACCGCAGGAATAGAGAATGGAACAAACCATAAAAATATTTTCCAGTTGATATGCTGTTTGAATACGGCGATTCTCGAAGCAGAGCTTGTAAAAGTACCAATCGTCAAAGAGAAAGGGACCAGAGATGTAGGAAGCAGCAGATTCAGTATGGGAATCAGAATAAGACTTGCACCACCACCGCAAATAGCGCTGATCCAAAAGGCAAGTATGGTTCCTGCGAATAATAAGACAATTTTTAAAATCATTTCTAAATAAAATTTATACCTCAGTATGTTTTCTGTACAAAGGTGCAACCTGATTTAGAAGAAATTTTGAATTGCCGGAGTCTGGCTATTTTTTAACTAAAAATTAACAGTGAAAATGTGATGATTGTTTTCGAATTGGTAGCTGATTTTCCAATGATGAAACTTACAGATTTCCTGAATAATCGATAAACCCAATCCGCTGCCACTGTTATCTGTTGAAAGTTTTGAGAATCTTTTGAAAAGTAAATCCGGGTTCAGTCTATCAGTCCCTGAATTTGAAATCTTAAAAGCAGACTGAGTAAGACTAACGGCTATAGCACCTCTCGGAGACGTATGGCGAATAGCGTTGATAATAAGGTTATTGATCAGAATTTCACACAGAATACTGTTCCCGTTTACTTTTACATCTTTAGAAATACTTTCCTGTACGGAAATATTCTTTTGTTCAAAATGTTCTTCAAGAATGGCGATGCTTTGATCCAGCAGATGATCAAATGAAATTGTTTCCGTATTATCAAACTGTTTATTGTCAATTTTCGCCAATAGTAAAAGATTTTTATTGATCCGGGAACTTCTGGTAAGAGCCCTGTTCATATCTTCTGCAAGACGGTATTGTTTTTCGGTAAGGTCCTGATCCTGGAGCAAAAGATCCAGCTTGTTTTTGATAATGGCCAATGGAGTCTGCAGCTCGTGAGAAGCATTTTCCGTAAATTCTTTCTGAGTTTTATAGGCAGATATATTGCGCTCTATCAGTTTATAAAGAGATTGGTTGAGCTCTTCAAATTCGGACGTATCGGAAGCCGGAAAGGCAATCTTATTCTGACTGTTGAGATTAAATGTTTTTAGTTGGTCCAAAGTACCTCTGAATGGCTTCCATATCGATGCAGAAAGTTTCCTGTTTAAGTACAGAAGTCCTACTACAATTATCACGAAGAAAAACACTGTAATCAGGGCAATTACGGCAATTGTCTCATGAGATTCTTCAATATTGGTCTGGATGGTAAAAAGGTAAGGTTTCCCTTGAATATAGATCACTTTTTTAAGACATCTGTACCGTTCTTTTTTTTGTTCTGAGATAAAAGGAAGGTGCTTTTCATAGGTGTAAGCAGTATCACTTTTGATCTGGTCAGCAGAAATTTTTTCAACATCTGTTTCGGGCTGAATGTGATTCCACAATTCAAGACTTTTCTCCAATGCTTCATCCGATAATTTCAGCTGATTAAATTCGTAGGCTGTTTTCTCTACAATAATCTGGTTATGCTCGTCCAGTTCATTCTGCCAGATGGTATCTACCACAAAATAATACACAGGAATACTGATCATCAGTACAATCAGTACGTAGATAAGAAAAGGTTTTGTGGTTTTGGTCAGTAGAGGTTTCAAATGAATAATGAATTTTGTTGTTTAAATTTTGGCTGTGCAGAATCAGTTTTTATCTGCAATTTACTATTAATTGAGTGATCTGTAAAAATATACCATTATCATTCATCATCATTAAATCTCCCACTTATACCCTGTTCCATATACTGTTTTAAGATAATGGCTACATCCTGCATCGTACAGTTTTTTCTTAAGGTTTTTTACGTGAGCATATACAAAATCATGATTGTCCAGCATATCAGCAAAATCACCGGAAAGATGCTCAGCCAGTGTACTTTTAGAAATCACTTTATTTTTATTTCCGATAAAGTAGATCAGAAGGTCAAATTCTTTCTTCGTTAATGAAATTATTTCATCATTTACAGCTACTGTTTTAGCCAAAAGATCAATTTGAAGTTCGTTTTGTTTCACTACATTGGAGCTGCTGAACTGCTTTCTGCGAATGATGGAATACACCCTTGCCATAAGTTCAGAAAGGTGAAAAGGTTTGGTGAGATAATCATCTGCACCCAGTTTCAGCCCCTCAATTTTATCATCCAGAGCATTTTTGGCAGAAATAATAATAACACCGTCTTCTTTCTGTAGTTTTTTTATTTCCTCCAGAAGTTGAAGTCCGTTGCCATCCGGAAGCATGATGTCTAATAAAATACAGTCATAGTCGAATGCTTCTATTTTCTCCATAGCTTCAGCAAATGTACCGGCCGATTCACAAAGATAACTTTCTCCGGATAGATATTCGGAAATACTTTTGGCCAGTTCTGCTTCGTCTTCAACGATTAAAATTTTCATGCGATAAAGCTATGATTAAATTTTGAAGAAATTTTGAACTTCAAATACTAATCATTAAAATTACTTTACTCCGTTTGTATTCGAGTCATTGCTCATTTGTGATTTAATTTAAAAAGTATAAAGCTGCTTTTATCATCTGTCAGAAATCTATATTTTCTCATAAATCAAACTTGCAGGAACCTTTGAATATAATGCCTCCTCATTACTCTGTGCCTGTACCGGTTTTCTTGGCCCCGGAAATAATTGAAGCAAACCCATTCTGGAACAAAATAAAGGGCAGCATGGATAAGTTCTCTTGTTTTGAAAAGATCATTTTACGGGTTTTTGTAAGATATTTCATAAATTTACATTGCTGTATCAATTTGATGACAGTTTTAAAACCTTTCCCCGGTGAAAATTCACAACAAAAAAAAGTACTTAAGTTTTCTTAAATTTAAAAGAGATTTCCAGAAATACGGATTAGAAAAAGCACGCAGTTATGAGCTTATTCTGCATTGGCTGAACAACAGATTGAGCCGGAATCAGTTTCTGGTGCTTTCCGGAATCCTGGTAGGCTGTACGGCTGGTCTTGCAGGAGTAATCCTGAAAACACTGGTACACAATATTCATTATTTCATTACCAATAAAGTTCATTTTGAATACCAGATTTTATTTTATATCGTTTTTCCTTTTTTAGGAATTGTTCTTACTACTTTGATTGTTCTTACTCTTTTCAAAGGACAGGACCGAAAAGGAATTGGGGCTATTTTGTATGAGATTGCCCAGAATTCCAGTATTGTGGCTTCTGTTAAAATGTATTCACAGGTTATTCAGAGTGCCATTACAGTCGGATTGGGGGGATCTGCCGGATTAGAGAGCCCGATAGCCGTTACAGGAGCTGCCATCGGATCAAACTATGCTCAAACATACAGACTCAGTTATAAAGAGCGTACCTTACTTTTGGCTGCGGGTGCTACAGCAGGGATTGCTTCTGCATTCAACGCGCCTATTGCAGGAATAATGTTTGCCTTTGAGATTTTGTTGACGGGAGTGGTTTTTACTGATTTTATTCCGTTAGTGGTAGCGGCAGTCTGCGGCAGTCTTTTGTCGAGAATTTTGCTGCAGGAAGACGTTCTTTTCAGATTTTATACAAGAGATCCTTTCAATTACAAGAATGTACCATATTATCTTATCCTGGGATTGGTAACCGGACTGTATGCCCGTTATTTTGTGATTATCTCTCAGAAAGTGGAACATTTTATCAAAGGGCTTAAGCTTTCAAGAATGCGTAAAGCGATGTTTGGAGGTGCTGTGCTTTCCCTGCTTTGTGTGCTGTTTCCGCCTTTATTCGGGGAAGGATATGAAACGGTAAAAGCTTTTACGAATGGAAATACCTACTCGATTATTGAGAATAGTTTTTTCAGATATTTTGAGATTGGAGACTGGACGATTATCATATTTTTAGTGCTCGTTTTGCTTTTAAAAGCATTTGCTACTTCTTTCACCATATTCAGTGGGGGAAATGGAGGGAATTTTGCACCTTCACTCTTTGCAGGAGGAACGTTGGGCTATTTGTTTGCATTGGTTTGCCAGCATATAGGATTCACAGATGTTCCTGTCACCAACCTTGTTCTTGTAGGAATGGCTGGTGCAATGAGTGGTGTATTGTATGCGCCGCTTACTGCGATCTTCCTGATTGCCGAATCCAGTTTTGGCTATGATCTTTTTATCCCGCTGATGATTGTTTCCGTGATGTCTTATCTTATTGCGAAATGGTTTTCTCCTATTTCTCCGGAGCTGAAATCTTTGGCGGATGAAGGTAAGATCTTCACCAACAAACATGACAAGAACCTTTTATTCGCTTTGAGAACAGACGATTTTATCGATAAATATTCACAGACGATTAATGAAAATGCTTCTATTTCAGAATTATTTGAACTGGTAAAAAACGGAAATAAAAACATTTTCGCGGTAGTAGATGACAATAGGAAGTTGAAAGGTATTCTTACGCTTGATGATATCAGACCTTATCTGTTCAATAAAGAAACCGATCCTGCACAAACGCTGATCCAGGTGATGAAAGCTCCACCGGCAATTATTCACCGCGAAGATAAACCTTTGGAAATCCTTCAAACTTTTGATGATACCGGAGTATGGAATCTTCCGGTAGTGAGTGAAACGAATGATTTTATAGGGTTTATTTCAAAATCTTCTATTTTAATGAGTTACAGACAGCTTTTGAAAGAATATTCCGATTAAATAAAACTTAAAGATTGATCAACATTTTAAGCATTAGGAAAATATAAAAAATCCGTTCAGCCTCATACTGAACGGATTTAATTTTAATCTATAATAAAGACTGAAAATCAGTTACTTGCTTTGTTTAGCACATCAATATCTTCTTTATCCAATACAAGTTTCGGAGCATTGAATAAAGTTTCCAGTTGTGAAGTACTTGTAGCACTTACAATAGGGGCCGTAATCAGAGGATTGGCTAATAACCAGGCCAGAGCAACGGTACTTTGAGGGGCATTATGCTTCTCTCCTACCTGATCTAAAGCTTTCAGGACTTCAAGACCTTTAGGGTTCAGATATTTTCTGGCTCCTTCTCCTCTTGCACTCTTTGTAAGATCTGCTTCATCACGGTATTTACCTGTCAAAAATCCTGCTGCCAGAGACCAGTATGGAAATACACTCAGATCGAACTGTTCTACCAAAGGAGCATAATTTTTTTCAAATCCTTCTCTTTCCATCAGGTTGTAATGAGGCTGTAATGCTACATATTTAGGAAGATTATGCTTTTCTGAAGCCTCAAATGAAGCTTTCAAACGTTCCGGGGAAAGGTTGGAAGCCGCAATATAACGTACTTTCCCTGCTTTGATGACTTCGTCATACGCCGAAAGTGTTTCTTCTACAGGTGTTGTATGGTCATCAAAATGGGTATAATAAATATCGATATGATCAGTCTGCAGTCTTTGTAAGGATTCGTCAACAGATTGTAAAATGTGCTTTTTACTGATGTCGAAACCATGTTCTTTTGTTTCTGAACCTACTTTGGTAGCGAGAACAATATCTTTACGGTTGGCGCGGCTTTTCATCCATTTTCCAATGATCTCTTCAGACTGTCCTCCTCTTCCGTTTACCCACCACGAGTAGGTATCTGCTGTATCTACAAAATTGAAACCTGCTTCCGTAAACTGGTCTAATATATCAAAAGATTGCTTTTCGTCCAGTGTCCAGCCAAAGACATTGCCTCCAAAATTAATAGGAGCGACGCTCAGATCGGTGTTTTTGATCTTTCTTTTTTCCATAAAAATAATTTTACTAAGTGAGTTCTAAGGTAAGGAATAATCGGTCTGAAAAGTATTCAAAAAAGACATTCCAATCATAGTTATTATAAATGAAAAAGCCGATGGTTCCTCGATTATTTTGAATGATGTCTGATTGATTATTGTTGAAGAAAATACAATGATGCAAAAGGTATCGGATGGCTTTATATTTTAGGCTGCAAGAGTTTTTTTATGCCGCGAATGCACAAATAAAATGGCAGAGAACATAATTTTATTATTAATGCAGTATGTTGAAAACTTGTTTATAGAGTATTTGCTGTGGTAAAAAGATAGGAACCTTTTGTCAATTTAACAAGATATAGTTTGCATATGTCTTAGAATACACTTGTAAAAAAGAATTCGTGCATTCGTGGCAAAAGAACAAAATCTTCTGTTTATAAAAATTCAATACAAAAAAGCAGCCTCCGGTTGAAAGCTGCTTTTCTCATCTATACAATTAAAAATACTGTTACTTTTCGGCCTGTGGTATTTCAATGGCTGTAAGCTCCAGTTTATAGTGCTGCAGTTGCAGGCTGATCGTCTGTAATCCGTTTCGGAAAAATGATGACGTTGTAAACAGATTATGGTAATAGTCTATTCCTTCCAGAACATTTTTTCTGAAACTGTTCCATTTTTTAGTCTGGGAATGCGTTATCTGAGCAGCTGAATCTGTAATTTCCTTTTTTAAATAATCGACATACATTTTCAGCTCATTGATAAACATATTCGGGCGTTGATTATCAGATAATATATTGGTGTTACCATAGATATGCTGTACCATTTCTGAAAGAGAAACTTCCTTGTCAAAAAAGGCGATATTGGGTCCGGGACATATCACAACGCCCTGTTTTTCCCCTTTTATTTCAAGATCCTGCTCCATGTATGCTGCATTCACAAGCCCTACGCACAGGCAGGCTTTATCTGTAATTTCAGATTTCTTTCTGTGATAATTTTCCTCTGTTAAGGTTTCACGTAGTATTTCAAGCTCTTTCAGTTTAATATCCTGGTATTTTTTAGAAGCCGTGCAGGTGCCTTCCGGAGAATATTCTTTGCTCAACGCCAATAGTTTTTTCGGGCATGAGCTTCCGTATTTTCCTTTGCTTTCCTTTTGATACTTCAAAATTTCATTCGAAGTTCCCCGTACTGTATTGAAAGGCACTCCCAATGGAGAAATGTTGCTTAAATAAAAATCCTGTTGTTTTGATTGTACAAGCAGGTTTCGGGTTTCGGTATCTACAGAAGTGGCTTCAGGGACCAGTAAAAAGGGAGATCCCCACCCTACACTGTCTACATGGTAATTCTGAAGCAGAAAATCATGTTCTTCCGAAGTTCCTACCCCGCCCTGAACTGTAATTTTCATGTCCAGTGGTTTTGTTACCACAGGTTTCCCTTTCTGTTCCAGAGCTGCAACCATAAGGGTGTGAGCAGACTGTATCAGGTCATTTTTCTTTTGCTTAAATTCTTCCATGATGGGACCAAGGAGCATTCCATCTGTAGCAAATGCATGTCCGCCGCAGTTCAGCCCGGATTCAATTCTGTATTCTGAAACCCAAAGTCCTTTTTTGGCCAGGAAATTCCCTTGGATCATAGCAGAACGGAAGTCACTTACTTTTAGGATGATCTTCTTTTTGATCACTCCGTTTTCGTCCGGAAAAAAGTCTTCAAATTCTTCCATATAGCTGTACAGACGGGGATTCATTCCGGCAGAAAGTACCATAGAAGAAGATAGTTTACTCATGGCAAACCCACGGAGCGATGCATGGGCATCATTGTACATCACGGGAAGCTGTTCGTTTTTTCTGTAATTGTCCTTGTCCACTTTTGTCATGATGTTGACATCAATACTTCCCGGTTTCAGATTAGATTCAATAAAGTTTCTGATATGAGTTCCCCAGTTTTCTTTTTGGCTGATAAGGTTTTGAAGGCTGTTTTTCAGTTCGGAGGTATTGGGCAGTATGGCTATAAAGTCTTTTAAAGACTCTTTGTTTTTACTCAACTCCTGTTTGAATGATTCAAATTTTTCATTCACAATATCATCCACCATATCCAGATAGGCGGTAATTCTTTTGGCTCTGTAATCTTCGGTTTTTGTTGAGATGCCCAGATAATCAAGATTAAACTTTTTGTTGTAAAAGTTTTTCATTCTTTCCAGGATTTCATCATCAATGATAGAGATTACGGAAGATATTCCATATTGGGCAACACGAATCGGGCTGTCTATTGTATAAGCCAGTCCCATTACCGGAATATGGAAATTGTGTAAAGGTTTTGTTGTCATATTTTCAAAAAAATTCTTTCATAATGCGACTAAAAAATCCTTTCAAACTATTCCCGTTAAAAATATCATTTTAAAATTAATTATGCATCAAATAACACCTGTAATATTGGAAAATATGTCAAATGTCAGCTTTTCTGAATATTTTTGAAAAATCATTAATAAAAAAACAGTGATAGCAGGCTAGTTGTCCTTTTTTATTATCTTTATCAGCTAAGTCAATAACCATGAAAAGAAATAAAGGACTGATCGTTGGGATAATAGTCATGCTTATAGCTTTTTCCTCATATATCGCGATGTATATAACGATGATCGGCGCAATGATGGCCATGAGTGCTGCTCAGACTCTATCTGATGCTATTGGTGATCTCTTTGGGATCAGTTCGGATATTACAAGCCATATCACTACTGATCTTATTTTACTGGGAATTGCCGGGATCGGGTATTTGTTTTCTCTCCGGAAAATTAAAAATGAAGGTTTATCTTTTACTGTTCTCTTAGCTTTTATGGTTTCCATATTTATTTTCGGAAGTGATTTATTATTCCAGTTTGAAAGAATGAAAGTTGTAAAACTCGATGGACAGTTTGGGTTTTATATTTTTGAAAAAGTGGCTAATACGGGAATTCTGTATCCGGTGATAGGATTTATTTATGACAGATGCCGAAGAAAAATTCAATTATAATGCGCAGATTATTTATTTTATGCTTAATGGTAAGCTCAATATCAGTTTTCTCTCAACATGCCAATGAAAGTCTGGCACAATACCTTAAAGAAGCAGATACTGTCTTGCTGACCCATCATGAAGATTTAGATATTGATATTTGGAAACCGGGAACAAAGCCTATAACGCAAAGGAGAACACTGCTCAAAAATAATAGGCCTAACGAAGAAATCATAAAAAAGCAGATCGTCTTATCCCTGGAATTAAGACAGGAGTTCATTGATATTATAAAAGGACAGAAAAAAGATAAATATTGGGATGGAGCTTATTGTTTTGAACCTCATCATACCATTTTTATCTATAAGGCTCATCAATGGGAAGCTATTGATCTGTGTTTTGGATGTGATCATTATAATTTCACTCCCAATATTCCTGTCAATAAGGAAGAGTTTTTATTTACTTATCAGGATTGGAGAGATCTGGAAGCCTTTTTTATAAAACTGAAACTGTATGAAAAAAAAGAAAGCAAAAAAGACCCGTCTGTAAAATAGTTCTTTTTTGCTCTCATAGATTAGAAAAAATAGGATGTTGCTATTCTGCTTTGTTTTTCAGCATCATCAGAAGGCTGTAAGCTCCTTTCTGTACAATTTTCTTATCCTTTAAATAATCTGCTTTGATAATTTCTGTAAACTGATCATCCGAAATTCCGGTAACCACAGGAATCATTTTGTAATTGGACTTTCCAAGGTCCTCAAAAACATAATTTTTATTCTCAAAAGCTACGACAGCTTCGTTCGGCAGCCCCTGGGTATAACGGCTGCTGATATTCACTTCAGCATTGATGTACATCCCTTTTACAAATTCCGAATTCACGGAAGATAATTTGGCTACAGCGGTTGCCGCACCTCCGGTTTCAATACTTGGTACCACACTTACGATTTTGGCACTGGATTTTACATCAGGTTTCTGATTGTTGTATACCAGAATCTCCTGGCCTACTTTCACGTCATTCACATCATTTTCAAAAACTTTTAATTCTAAGAGCAGTCCGGCTGGATTAATGAGTTCAAACAACGTATCGGCAGGGTTAATATATTGCCCGTTATTCACCAGTATTTTACTTACAAAACCGCTGAATGGAGCATAAATATTGATTTTACTCCTGATATTTCCGGTCGTAAGGCCTCTGGCATTGATCCCGATAATGCGAAGCTTCTCTTCAAGCCCTTTTAATGTTGCATTTAAAGTAGAATAGTCTGCCTGTGCTGCCTGCATCGTCTTATCACTGCTGGCTTTGCTTGTGTTCAGATCTTTCTGACGGGTAAAGTTCAGTCTCGCGGCCTCCAATTGAGCTTTGGTTACCAGATAATCCTGCTGAAGCTGTATAAACTGGGGATCTTCTACTACGGCAAGTACCTGTCCTTTGCTGAAATGACTTCCATTGATCACATTGATGGACTTGATATGTCCCCCCATAATGCTGGATACTGAACTGATATGAGAAGGGGCAATTTCTGCTTTCCCGTTCAGGCGTACCAGTTTTTCCATATTTCTGTTTTGGATGGAAGTGGTCGTTACGCCTACAGACTGAAGCTGCTTTTCTGTAAGATGTACGGTATTTTCGCCACTTTTACTAAACTTGGTATTTTCATAGACGGTCTTTTCTTCTTCTTTCTTTCCTGAGCATGAAGATAAAACAAGTGCCAGTACAAGGCTGTATATTGATATTTTTTTGAAATGCATTACGCTGTTATTTTGAAATTAAGAAATTAAGTTCCGCTCCGATCTGATTGAGTCTTTCCAGTTGGTCAATATAATCTGCTTTGGTTTTTACGGCCTGATTGACTAATATGACCCAGTTCAGATAATCAATTTCTCCCACTTCCATTTGCTTTTGTGCTGTTTTTAAGATCGTTTCAGACTTTGGAAGCTGTTTCTGTTCATAATTTTCAATGATTCTCTGTTGGTTCATATAATTACTGATCTGCTGTCCCAGTCTGTTTCTGAGTTCAATTTCTTTACGTTGGTATTGGTTTTCAGTAATTGCAATTTTTGCCTGTGCTGCTTTGGCCAATGCCCGCTGCCCTTTCGTAAATAAAGGTAGTCCCACACCCACCTGCACCGAATTGAAACGGTTATTGTTGATGTTTTTCATACTCTGGTTGGTATATCCTACAAGAAGCTCGGGAAGCAGTCTGCTTTTTTCAAGCTGTACTTCAGCCTCTCCCACTTTGATCTGCTGTTGCAGGTACTGAAGTTCCGGATGTTGTTTTACCCTATCTTCTGAGATCTGAAGCCCAATATCCATCGTAGGTTTTTCAGCAACAGGCTGATAAGGTTTTTCAGATTGCAGCAATACCTGAAGCTGAAGTTTTGAGATATTGAGATCATTTTCAAGATTGCTCAGCTGTACTTTGATCTGTTCCTTCTGAATTTCTGCCGTAGATTCTTCCAGGATATTGGCTTCTCCTTTTTTTAGCCTTAAAGCAGCCTTTTCAGCAAAACTGGTATACAGCTGGCTGATGTATTCCAATACTTTTTTCTTTTCCTGAAGCACTAAAATTCTGTAAAAAACATCTGTAACCTCTTTGGTAAGCTGTACCTTGGTCAGATTCTGACTGATCACACTTGCCGTCCATTCTGCATCCAGCATCTGCTTTCTTTTGGAATACACCGTAGGAAAACTGAATCTTTGAGAAATTCCGAACGAATTATCGGTTTCTTCCCCCTGAATCTGCCCAAATCCGCCGGTAACTTCCAATTGTGGAATATCCAGATAACTTGCCTTCAGTTTTTCCTGATATTCAGAAATTAATTTTGAATTTTTAAGCGTTCCGTTCTGTTGAAAAGCTTTTTCCAAAGCTTGATCATAAGTAATATTTTCCTGGGCCTGAATACTTCCAAAGGACAGCAATACCAGTAAAACAGACAGCTTTTTATAGTTGAGTTTTTTAGAGAATTTCATTTTATCTTTATTAATATGTTCAAATAAGACGTAGAGAATAGGAAGTACAAACAAGGTTAAAAGAGTAGCGAGCATCAGCCCACCGATAACCACTGTTGCCAGAGGCCTCTGTACTTC
Source organism: Chryseobacterium indologenes (assembly GCA_001013295.1). Lineage (GTDB taxonomy): Bacteria > Bacteroidota > Bacteroidia > Flavobacteriales > Weeksellaceae > Chryseobacterium > Chryseobacterium indologenes_B. The sequence goes on from LAZY01000078.1 coordinate 383,830, forward strand.
AGCTCCGGCCCCGTTGCTTAATGCCATTGGCAGGAATCCTAAAGAAGCTACAAAAGCGGTCATCAAAACCGGACGAAGCCTGATCTTTGTTCCCATCAGCACAATTCTGCTGGTGTTGGTTACTCCATCTTTTTTCAATCGGTTAAATTCTGAAATCAGTACAATTCCGTTCAATACGGCAACCCCGAATAAGGCAATAAACCCTACCCCTGCACTGATACTGAAAGGCATTCCTCTTAACGCCAGAAAATAAACGCCTCCGATAGCAGATAAAGGAATCGCAGTATAGATTAGCAAACTGTGTTTTACAGAACCAAAAGCAAAGAACAGCAAAAGGAAGATCATGACTAAAGAAATAGGAACAGCAATTCCCAGTCTGGCTTTTGCTTCATTTAAATTCTCAAAAGTACCGCCGTAAGCAATGGTATATCCGGGAGAAAACTTAAGGTTTTTGCCTGCTTTCTGCTGAAGTTCCTCCACAATAGACTGTACGTCTCGCCCTCTTGCATTAAACCCAACGATAATTCTTCTTTTCGTATCTTCTCTCTGGATCTGATTCGGACTTTCTTTAAGTTCCACTGTTGCCAGTTGGGATAACGGAACCTGCTCTCCGGAAACGGTAGGGACCAGAAGATTCTGAATACTTGTAATATCCTTTTTATGTTCATTATCCATTCGGACCACAATGTCAAACTTTTTCTCTCCTTCATACAGAGCACCTGCCGTTTGTCCTGCAAATGCCATATTGATGACTCTGTTTATGTCTGCTACAGAAATGTTATAGCGTGAAAGTTCTGAACGGTTGTAATCAATAACCACCTGCGGAGCTCCTACTACAGGTTCTATATAAAGATCCTGAGCGCCTTTTACTGTATTGATGACGCTTCCCAGTTTTTTGGCATAAATCGTAAGACTGTCCAGGTTTTCACCATAGATTTTACAAACGACATCCTGTCTTGCTCCGGTCATCAATTCGTTGAAACGCATCTGTACAGGAAACTGAAAACTGGTCGTCAGTCCCGGGATCACACTTAAAGCTTTACTCATTTTCTCGGAAAGTTCCGGGAATGAGCTGGCAGAGGTCCATTCTTTTTTAGGCTTTAGCACAATGATCATATCTCCGGCATCCATAGGCATTGGTTCTGTAGGAATTTCAGCACTTCCGATCTTTACAACGATCTTCTGTATTTCCGGAAACTGTTTTAGAAGAATTCCGGAAGCCTGCGTTGTTACTTTTTTCGTTTCACTGATATTGCTTCCCTGAAGAATTCTCATTTCCACAGCAAAATCTCCTTCTTCCAGCGATGGAATAAATTCGCCCCCCATTCTGGATAGAGTGAATACAGCACCTGCAAAAAGAACCAGGACTGTAAAAATGATAGTTTTTCTATATTTAAGGGCTTTCATCAGGAGCTTCTGATGACCTGTTTCTACTTTAGACATCACTCTGTCTGAAATATTTTCTTTTACCTTTTTCTTTTTGCTCAGTACCAATGAGCTCATCATCGGAATATAGGTAAGGGAAAGAATAAATGCTCCAATAAGAGCGAATGCTACAGTTTGGGCCATAGGTTTGAACATTTTACCTTCGATACCCTGAAGCGTAAAAATCGGAAGGTAAACGATCAGGATAATAATCTGCCCGAAAACCGCACTGTTGACCATCTTGGTTGCCGAACCTGAAACCTGCTCGTCCATTTCCTTTTTGCTGAGCATATTGTCTTTTCCGAAATGCTTTTTATGAGCCAGCTGATGCAGAACAGCTTCTACAATAATAACGGCACCATCCACAATCAAACCGAAATCCAGCGCCCCAAGACTCATCAGATTCCCTCCTACACCAAAGATATTCATCATAATGATGGCAAAGAGCATAGCCAGGGGAATTACCGAGGCAACCAATAATCCGGCTCTGAAGTTTCCTAAGAACAAAACAAGAATAAAAACAACGATTAAGGCCCCTTCCATAAGGTTGGTCTTTACCGTACTGATTGTATTATTTACCATTTTGGCGCGGTCCAGGAAAGGCTCAATAACCACTCCTTCAGGTAAAGATTCCTGAATTTTTTCCAATCTTTGTTTGATATTAGCAATGACTTCGTTGGCATTCTCTCCTTTCAGCATCAGGACAATAGCTCCGGAAACTTCGCCCATATCATTATAGGTCATGGCTCCATATCTGGTAGCATACCCGATTTTTACAGACGCAACGTCTTTGATATGGACAGGAATACCATCTTTAGTCTCAGCTACCTGAATGCTTCCGATGTCTTCCGTACTGCCCAGCAGTCCTTCACTTCTGATAAAAAGGACCGTTTCTTTTTTCTCGATATAAGCTCCTCCTGTATTCTGATTGTTGCTCTCCAGTGCCGTGAAAACATCATTGATATTGATGTTGAATGCCTGAAGCTTATTGGGATTGATCGCTATTTCATACTGCTTCAGTTTTCCTCCGAAGCTGCTGACGTCTGCTACTCCTTTTGTCCCCAGCAACTGACGTCTTACCACCCAATCCTGAATGGTTCTGAGCTCCGTTTCGTCATATACATTTTCATATCCTTTTTTCGGACGTACCACATATTGGAAGATCTCTCCCAGTCCTGTGGAAATAGGCCCCAGTTCAGGTTTTCCAATGCCGGCAGGAATATTGTCCTGTACCAGCTGTAAACGTTCCTGTACCTGCTGCCGGGCCCAATATACATCTGTTTTGTCATCAAAAACTACGGTCACCAGAGAAAGCCCGAAGCGTGAAAGACTGCGGAGCTCGGTGATACCGCTAATATTACTGGTGGCCTGCTCGATAGGAAACGTAACAAGCCGTTCTATATCTGCCGCTCCATAAGACGGAGCTGTGGTAATGATCTGAACCTGATTGTTGGTAATATCAGGTTGTGCATCAATGGGAAGTCTGGTGGTCTCATAAATTCCAAAAAGGACGAGTCCCACTGTAAACAAGGCAATGATGAGTTTATTCTTTACAGAAAACTCAATAATTTTATTTAACATGAAAAAATTATTAATTGATAACCCGGAACAGCTTATAAGAATATTTTAATAGCTTAAGACAGAGGTTCTTAAACACTTTAGCTAGCTAAATCACAAGTTGAGTTGTATAATCATTACAATTAAACTTGTGAAAACACTTTATATAAGTAAGGTTTTGTCTTTGGCTAAAAAGCTACAAACGGCAACGGATTATTGATATGTAACAAGAATTGAGCGCCTTAAATAAAAGTTTAAAGCATTGGTTTTCAATCTAAAATCAATTAAGAATGCCGTGGAGGCTGGAAAATACTGGAAAGGTAAAGATTGGAAAAGTCTTTTTCCAGATAGATGCTGTTTTTTTCAGGAACAGCAATTTCTTTAGGTTTTTTGAGCTCAAAACTGAGCTCAGGAAGCTGGGCATGTACAGTGAGTACGATAGGCGGATTGATAAAAGGCAGTTTCTGATCTAAATCCCAGTCTGCATCTTTTTTATGATTGTCATAATGCTCCATGACAAATTCCGAAAGACTTCCGTGGTATTCCATATAATGTTCTACAAACATGGGTACCTTAAGCACTTCCCCCGCATTGGTGGTAGCCAGCACATACATCATAGAGCATAATATAGAGAACCATTTTAACATTACCGCAAATATAAGGCTTAAATTTTTCCTGAAAAAGTAATTGAAGATTAATTTTCCTTTAAATAAAGGGTTTTAGAGGGCTAACAACAGAGTTATATTACCATAACTTTATTACAAAGAATTGATGTAAGCTGTGAAAATAAAAAACCGATTTTTTAGTAACTTTGATTTACATCAAAACGAAAAGAACTTTTCATAATGTCAGAAAACAGGCAGAGAGATTAAATGAAGCCTTAAATAATTTTATTTAATACTACCTTTTAGAACTACAGTTACAGCAATATCTTCCAGCCTTTACCTCAGTCAAAATCCAGAAAGCCATCCGTCAGCTGTTTCCATTCTATCTTGGCAATTCCCATGATTCCCCCTGCGGCTACCATTATATTTCTGAGAATATCAAGTCCGTTGGCATTGAAGTTTGGAGTTTCATTGCGCCCATATACTGCTGCTTTCAAATGGGTTTCGTTTCTGGAAATAATAAAAGTGGAAGTAGCCCGGCAAGAGTAAAAATGAGCAATATGGCTATTGTTCCCGTTTTTTGGATCTCGGGAAGGAGTGCAGGTCATTGCAATGTTTTCTGAATGAATATCCTGGAAGTAGCAGATATTGGTAATTTCTACCCAATCATAGCCCTTGGCTTCAGTTTCTCCGGGACCAGGAATATTGATCCGAATAAAATCTCCTTTCTGGGGCTGACGTTCAACGGGATTTCCATTGAAATTATAAAGCTCAAATGAAGCAAAAGCTTTGCCACAATAGCTTTGCCATTGATGAACCATAAAAAATCTTTTCTTCAGGATTTCAAATTTTAACGGGAGAAGAGCCCTCTCAAAGTATTTACAACTTTCTGTATCATGAAAACCACCAAATCTTTGTTGAGGGACTCCTTCTATAGATCTTTGTTTCATGGGATGGATTTAAAAAACAAATAAATGAAAATCATCGTATTTTTTTTATGAGTATGATCACAATTGGCAAACTGATCTAAAATCATTTTTTGATCTAAAATCCGCTTCCGGAATTTTACATTTCAGATGACTAACTCAATTTAAGTTGAAATATTTTTTATAAAAAAAATATTTTTTTTACGCCGGAAGATTATTTTTTTTCAAAAAATACAATAAACATAAAAGCACTGTTGATGCAGCCCGTAGCCATGTGTGGGGTCGAATTTTTAAATATTAAACAAAATTCAAAAAGCGTTAAAGGATATTTATTTTTACTTAAAATAAATAATATTTAAATAAAATGCACATATAATGCGCTGCATAATATAAATTTTGCTTATATTTGGGGATCGAAATAATTTTTTTTCATCATTTGTGTTTTTTTAAGGTCTCCATTCTTGGAGACCTTTTTGTTTTAACGAATATCATAATGGAAAATGTGTTATTTATATGAAAATATAAATATTGTGAATTATAACGTTTTTCAAATGAACTAAAATCTTTTCTAGAGCTGATTTTAACGTTTTTCACATTCTTATAAATCCCTTTTTTAAATTCAAATTCTTAATCACCTTTCAATATTATTGAATATTCTTTAGAAAATCTGTAGGCCGGAACTGCATCACAGACTGAAAACTTCGGGTGTAGGCCTGTATACTCTTATACCCTATTTCATAGGCAGTTTCTGAAATGGTAAAATGGTCTGAGCTCAGAAGCTCAAGACTTTTGATGATACGGAGCATTTGCTGGTACTTGATCAGTGTAAGCCCCGTTTCTTTTTTGAAAATACGTTCCAAAGTACGCAATGATAATAATGCAGTGTCAGCGAGGTCTTCCATTTTAATTTCTTCGCGGTAATGATGATGAAGATGGTCAATCACTTTGGCAAGACGTTTATCTTTGGGCAGGCAGATATGAAGTTTCAGAGCGTGTTCTACAAAATGAGGCAACTCATTGAAAAGAGCTTTCAGAAATATATTTTCATCCTGATCCCGGACAAGCAATTTGGACCATTTTTCGGCATATCTGATCATCTCCTTTAGCACCGGAGGAACGGAAAATACATTTACTTCGCGGTAGAACGAATCCTTTTTATCCACATCAGCAAACATGATCATAAGTTTGATCTTTTCAGAATGTGAATTGGTCTTATGAACGGCATGAGGAGGAATCCATACAGCATGGTTTTGCGGAAGCAGGTAGATCCTTTCCTCAATAGTGATGTATTGAAAACCGCTTTCTACATACACCAGCTGCCCTTTATCGTGCTGATGAAGAACATCATCATGGATCCAGTTTTCTTCGAACCACACAAAATAGGGTTTATGAAGTTCATCTATTTCGATACTGTTGTTGGTATTCATGTCGTTTCAGGTTAAAACTTTGGCAAAATTAAACAAAATTACTGTGCTAATTTTGCACAAAAGTTTTTATCATGATGAAGAATGAAATAAAAAAGAATGCCTCCTATGTTTTAATGATCATCAATATTCTGGTCGTTATTCTGATCTCCAGCAATCTCCGTTCTCCAATTGTTGCAGTAGCTCCTGTACTTGGGGAGGTGAGAGAAGCGTTGAATCTGGATAATTTTCAGGTCAGCCTGCTTACTTCTATTCCACTTTTTATGTTTGCTGCCTGTTCTGTTTTGGTGAGCAGATTTTCCAATACTTTTGGAATCAGTAAGCTTCTGATGTATTCCGTGATTATTTTGAGTTTCGGATTGTTTCTTCGGATTTCAGGATCGCTCTGGCTGTTATTTCTGGGATCTTTATTCATTGGGTTGGGGATATGTATTGGAAATGTGGTAACTCCTGGCTATGTTAAAAATAATTTCCCAAAACAAATTGGCCTGATGACGGGTATTTTTGCTGTATCAATGAATCTTACCGCTGCCTTGGCTTCAGGTTTCAGTGTGAAGATCGGAGAATGGACGGGTTTCGGATGGCGTGGCTCTCTGGGAATCTGGCTGGTGATCGCCGCCTTAGGATTATTGGTTTTAGTGCTGGAGCTTATTTTCAACAAAAAGAATGTGGATCAGCCCAAAACAGCATTAAGCACTTCTGATTTTAATATGTTTAAATCTTCCCAAGCTTGGAATATCAGTATCTTCATGGGTCTGCAGTCTTTGTTTTACTATTGTATGGTTGCCTGGCTGCCTTCATTCCTTGGGGATTATCATATGCAGGGTGAAAGCTCGGGATGGGTACTTTTTGTCATTCAGATCACCATGATTCCGGTGACATTCTGCTGCCCGATCATTGCCAGTAAAATGAAAGATCAGCGAATCATGATCCTGTTTATCTGTGCATTGATGTTTGGAAGTACCATGATGTTTGTCTTCTTAAAATCTCAATGGATCTATGTGAATGCAGTGATCATAGGAATTTCGAACGGATTGTCTTTTAGCCTGTCTATTCTGTTCTTTTCTACAAGAACGAAAAGCAGTATCAATGCGGTGAAAATTTCCGGAATGGCACAATCGGTAGGTTACCTGATCGCAGCGTTCGGACCTCCAGTATTCGGAAAACTGCATGACTGGTACATTTCCTGGAACAGTTCATTTTATTTTCTGAGTGCGGCGGTATTGCTGATGTTCTTTTTCGGAATGAGAGCAGCAAGAAACAGATATGTGGAAGATTAAAATACTATAATTGGTTAAAAATAAAAACGATTGTTTCAAAGGAGTTAAAATTAACCTTTGAAACAATTGTTTTTTTATAATTGATTTTTCTTGTGAATCTATCATTTAGAAAAGCAGATCGACTTCTTCCCCATCATTTAAAATAATCACTCTTCGTTCCAAGCCTTTTTCATTAATTTTTTGCTGAATAAACTTGCGGTCTTCCATGCAATGGCTGACTGTTTCCAGGTGAGTTACCCATACAGAAGCATCAGGAGTATATTCACAGACTTTTATAATATCTTCGCTTGTCATGATAATAGGTTCTCCCACTGAGAATTTTGCTGCTCCTCCTGCTACCACAATGTGTTGTGGTTGATAACGATCGATCTCCTCTGCAATCCCTGAATACCAGATACTGTCTCCTGCAATATATACAGATTGATGGTCTTTTCTAAAAACAAATCCATTGACTGTCCCCATTTTTTCTCCTATTTCACCGACTCCGTGCCGGCCTTGGGTGAGGAAAATATCAATACCCTTCCATTGTATATGGTTATTGATTGGAATGACATTTTCAAATCCCTGCTGAATGATCTGATCTGCAATAATTTCAGGACACAGGATTGGTTTTCTTTTGTCAATAAACTGTATAGCCTTTGTATCCCAATGATCAGGATGTAAATGGGTCACTGCAACAGCATCTGTTTTTGCCAGTTTTGCGATCAGTTCTTCTTCACCAAAAGGAAGATCTGTCAAAGGATTCAGCAGTTCATTATCCGTCATAGGAAATTTGCCTAAAGCCCCTTTTTCTCCAAGCATAGGATCAATCAAGACCGAAATTCCGTCAATATTCAATTCTAATGTGGCATTACGCCATAACTGTAGTTTCATTTTGTTTACATTTGTTCAGCAAAACTAGGTTGAGACCGGGTTATAATAATCGAAGGTTACCAAAAGGTTACCCAAATATATTCAAGAGATCTATGAATTTTGAAGAGTTTAAAAACTGTGGACTGAGAAAAAGTCTGGATATTCTCTCCGGTAAATGGAAACCATTAATCCTTCACAATCTTTTTGAAGAAGATTCAGTACGTTTTGTGGAGTTATGGCGAAAAATGCCCAGGGTTTCCAAAAAAGTACTTTCTGAACAGCTGAAACAACTGGAAGATGATATGATTATTGAACGGATTGAGGTTTACAACTTTCCGCCTGAGGTGTATTATAAACTGACAGAAAGAGGTCAAAAACTGGGACCAATTCTATCATCATTGCATTTGTGGGGAAACGAACTGAAGTCATAATATACCCGTAAAATTGATTAAAATTAAAAGAAATGCCGACAGAAATCCTTAAGTCTGATGGTATTTTTAACCTCTGACATTCAGACATAATTTAAACTTTACAGGTCTTGGAAACCTGTAAAGTCTTTTTATCAGAAAAGCATCGGACCATCTTAATCCCTGAACTGATCCAGTACTTCCAGGATATTCTGATAGACAAAATCAAGTTCCTCTTCTGAAATACAAAAAGGCGGTACCAGATACAGTACATTTCCCAGAGGGCGCATGATGATTCCTCTCTGTAAAAACTCATTGTATAGTTTTTTCCCTATTTCGTTAAAATAAGAGTTTCCCTGCCCGGTTTTAAAATCAAAAGCCATAATAGTCCCGATGTGACGTGCTTTCTCAACCTGAGGATGTTGTGCAAGCACCTTGATAAACTCCGAGTGCTGGTGAGTGATACGTTTGATATTCATTTGGGTTTCATTTTGAAGTAATAGTTCCATACTGGCCAGAGCAGCTGCGCACGCCAGGGGATTTGCGGTAAAGGAATGTCCATGAAATAAGGTTTTATGATGATCTTCAGACAGAAAAGCATCATAAATATCGTTGGAACACGTAGTGATTCCCATAGGCATGGTACCTCCTGTTAATCCTTTCGAAAAACACATAATATCCGGCTGCTCGGTAAGATGATTTGCTGCGAAAAGTTTCCCTGTTCTTCCAAAACCGGTAAAAACTTCATCCTGAATCATAAGAATATCATGCTTTCTGCATATTTCCATCAGATAATTCAGATCGGCAGCATCATACATAAGCATTCCGGCAGCACCCTGAACAAGGGGTTCATAGATAAAACAGGCTGTTTCATCTGCCAGATCTTTAATCTGAGACTGCAGGCTTTCCAGGTTTTCCGGATTGGGAGTATCGATGAATACGACTTCGAACAACATGCTTTCAAAAGGTTGGGTCCAGTAGCTTTTTCCACTTACAGACATTGCTCCGAAAGTATCTCCGTGATACGCATTTTTAAAAGCAAGAATCTTAGTTTTCTTTTTCCCCTGATTATGGGCATACTGAATACACATCTTCAATGCAACTTCCACAGCAGTAGAACCATTATCAGAATAAAAAGCCTTTTTCTGGCTGTCTGGTAACAGCTGTAATAAATTTTCTGAAAGCTGTACGGCAGATTTATGGGTAAAGCCTGCAAAAATAACCTGTTCCAATGTATTCAATTGTTCAAAAACACGCTGAGCAATGTGAGGATGGGCATGTCCGTGCAGGGTAACCCACCATGAGGAAACAACATCCATATATTTTTTACCTTCTTCATCATAGAGATAAATTCCTTTTCCTCTGGCAATAGGAATAATATTATCGGCCGTTTTCATTTGGGTGTAGGGATGCCAGTTGACCGCTTTATCTCTTTCTTTTAGGCTGTTTTCTACTAGTGTATTCATGTATTGTTGTAAAATGTGTTGATGATAAGGGATGAGCAGTGACTATGAAATTGTGTTGAGTGGATGATTTTTAACGCAATGTCAGCTATGGCTTCTCTATAATATTAAATACGTTCGCAAAGGCGTTGCACTTAGCCAGGATCACAGAAGATAAAATGCTTAATTGATCATAGATAGTACCTATGCCATCGTAAAATAAAAAGCATTTCTATAATTTTGCGACATTGCGTTAAATACTGTATGATTTAAGAACTTAAAATCTCAGATAGCAGCGTTGCAATACATTTTAATATACTTATGATCAGAATCCAGATATTCATCCCTTATCTTTTTAATTTTTTGATTTCTGTTTCTAACAACAGGTTTCTTTTTTCATCATTGGTTTTAATCCTAAGGTTTGCAGCATTTGCATATCTTCAGATACTCCGGGATTCGGAGTTACCAATAAAGTTTCTCTTTCTCCTGTAAAAATAGAATTGGCTCCTGCCATAAAGCACCATGCCTGCTCTGTTTCAGACATTTCAATACGTCCGGCACTCAGTCTTACCATAGATGATGGCATTACGATTCTTGCTGTAGCAATCATTCTTACCATTTCCCAGGTATCTACTTTTTCATTATTTTCCAATGGAGTTCCTTCTACTCTTGCTAATGCATTGATAGGAACAGATTCCGGGTGCTTAGGCATTGTCGCCAAGGTCAGAAGCATTGAAATACGATCTCTGTGTGTTTCTCCCAAACCAATAATTCCTCCTGAACAGACTGTGATTCCTGCCTTTCTAACATTATTGATCGTATTGATCCTGTTATCAAAAGTTCTGGTGGAAATAATTTCTTCATAATACTGCTCAGAAGTATCCAGATTGTGGTTGTAGGCATACAGTCCCGCTTCCTGAAGTCTTATAGCCTGCTCTTCCGTAAGCATTCCCAATGTGCAGCATACTTCCATTCCCAGATCGTTTACTCCTTTTACCATATCGATTACCCTGTCAAAATCACGGTTATTACGAACTTCACGCCACGCTGCGGCCATACAGAAACGGGATGATCCACTATCTTTTGCCTTTTGAGCATGGGCAATCACTGTTTCAGTAGGGAGTAAAGCCTGTACTTTGATGTTGGTGTGATAGCGGGCAGCCTGTCCGCAATAAGAACAGTCCTCCGGGCATCCTCCGGTTTTGATTGATAATAATGTTGAAATCTGTACTTCCGAAGGATCATGCCATTCTCTGTGTACAGTGGCTGCTTTATAGATCAGTTCCATCAGAGGTAAATGATAAATTTCCTCAATCTCTTCTTTAGTCCAGTTGTTTCTGATTGTTGTTTTGTTATCCATTATCTTAATTTTGTTATTATTAACTGCTTTGCAGCAGCTTTTATAGACTCTTTATCAGGGTTCTCGATTTCCGGAATCCTGATGATTTCTGTTTCTTTTTCAATGAAGCTGCAGATTACTCTTTCCGTATCTTCAGGAAAATCTCCATTAAGAATCAGATATTTTAAATTTATATTTCTTTGCTGTAATGCCATGATCGACAATAAACTGTGATTGATACATCCTAAATAATTCCTGACCACAAGTGCTGTCGGCAGATTCAGCAGATCGATCAGGTCAATGATAAATCTGTTGTCAGAAAGTGGGACCATTAAACCTCCTGCTCCTTCAACGATCAAAGACCTGTCTGTTTCCGGCAGTTGGAAATGATCGAGATTGATCTGTATATTTTCTGCCCGTGCAGACTGATGGGGTGATGCTGCCAATTGTAACCGGTATGTTTCCGGATGACATATTGAATGATCTGTCCATGCTGCAATTTTATGACTGTCTGTATAATGCAGATCACCAGATTGTAAAGGTTTCCAGTAATCGGCTTTAAAATGTTGCACCAAAACAGCCGAGCAAACGGTTTTTCCTATTTCGGTTCCTATTCCTGATATAAATAATTTCATAATGTGGGTGGTGAAAAAGTGAAAAGGCTAAAGGGTAAAATCACAAATAGTGGTTGGTGTACTTCTTTTCAGCTTTATTATTAATATTTTTCTTTTGAAAAACGAATGAATGTGAGTCCTTTTTACTTTTTCGTTTTAAATAAATTCTCTGATAATCTCTGTAAGCCTTATAATTTCTTCTTCTGTATTGAAGCTGTGGAGACAGATCCTAAGCCTTTCGCTTCCTTCTTTCACGGTTGGACTGTACACTGCATAAGTTAAAAATCCTTCCTCGGATAATGTATTTTGTACAGTTTTCAGTTTTTGATTATCCGGAATCAGAAGAGCTTGTATGGGACTGATTTCTGATGATGGAGATTGCAATCCCTGTTTTCGGAAAATTTCAATGTTTTTCAGCAGTTTTTCAGCCAGATCTGGGCTTTTTTCTAAAAATTCATATCCTGTTTTGATGCTGATCCATTGAAAGTCCTGAGCTGACGTGGTATAAATGAATGGGGAGGCAAAATTGACGAGATAAGATTTAATAATCTCATTACAGACTATTGCTGCTCCGTGCGCTCCCAACGCTTTTCCATACGTCATTACTGCTGCCATAACATGATCCTGCAATTCATATTTCTCAATCAATCCATGACCAAAAACCCCAAAAGAATGCGCTTCATCTACTAGTAAGCCTGCATTATACCGGTTGGCTAACTCCACAATTTCCAATAAGGGAGCAAAATCTCCTTCCATCGAATACAGACTTTCTATAGCGATGTAACACGGTCCGCTTTGTCTTTGAAGTACATATTCCAGATGTTCCGGATCATTATGCCTGAATTTCACTTTTTTCGCATTTGACATTCTGCAGGCATCATGCACGGAGCGGTGAATTTGCTCATCCACGATAATGGTATCATGACGGCCAGCAAGTGTAGAAAATAAAGCAAGATTAGCGTTATATCCTGATGGGAAAAGCAAAGCAGCCGGAAACTGATGTTTCTCAGCGATAAATATTTCTGTGATAGAGACCGTATTACTATTTCCACTAATCAGTCTTGATCCGGTACTCCCTGAAAGAAGCTGAGGATCTGTTATCACTTTTTGCAGCAGAATATCCTGAAGATCTTTATTTCCTGCCAATCCCAGATAATCATTAGAATAGAAATCTATCTCTTCAGACTTAGGGTTTAAATTCCTTAAGATTCCCTCCTCTTTTCTTTTGTCAAGTGATTGCTGAAAATAAAAGATATTGCTATGCATAGTTCAGTTGGGTTACTTCTTCTGTAATGGCATGAATCCATTGCTCGTGTAATTCTTTTTCAATAGCAAGAATGTGGTCCGCATGAGCTTTCCAGTCTTGTGAGAAATCGTTAAGCTGATTGATCATTTCCTCCAGATGCCCCTCTTCTTCAAGAATAATAGACTTTACCATGATTTTTGAAGATTCTTTTGTAAGAATATCCTGATAGACGGGATATAAGTCATCCGCACGAACTTCAATCGCATAGGTTACAAAAAGATAGGCGGCATATTTTAAGTCTTCTTTGCTAAGCTGAAATGCCTTTTGCAAATACCTGCAGGCCTTGACATCAAGGGAATGAAGATAATGTCGGGTAGCTGTAGGAGCAAGAAGTTCTGCATTTTCATAGGTTCTGCAAAGTTCCGGGTCTATTTTTCCGATCTGTTTTTTCAGATAATAGGCATGACGGTGTTCTTCGGCAGCATGTTTCAGCTGAATCTGGGTTACCAAAGTAGGGTGTTCACATTTTGATATTTTCCTTGCTCCGGCATTTTCCATAAAAGAAAGGGTGTTCAGCCATTTGGCATGAGTACTGCCTTGCTGTACTATTCTTTGTAGCAGATGATGAAACTCCATAGATTTTTATTTTGATGTCAAAAGTAGTATATTGCCGGATGGTTATATGGTGCCAGTTTTGATATTATGAATAGTCCGGTTAGAATTCCTTATGAAAGTTTTATAAAAATCGATAGAGACTCAGAGACTTCAATCTATCTTCAGATCGCCAATCAGCTGATCAATGCTATCCAAAGAGGATTTTTACCTTTCGGGACCAAGCTTCCGGGAACGAGGACCTTCAGTGAAATGCTGGAGATTCACAGAAATACAGCGGTAGCCGTGTATGAGGAATTGTCTGCCCAGGGCTGGACGGAGAGTCTTCCGAATAAAGGAACCTTTATCATTGGAAAAGTTCAGGAAAAACCTGTAAAAATGAATGATTTTGAACAGAAAAGTCTTCAAAACTATCCTAAAACTACTGGTTTTGGCTTCAAAACATCAAATATTCTGGATAATCCGTTTGAGCATTCAGACTGTGAATATGTCTTTAATGATGGTGTACCGGACATCAGACTGACTCAGATCGCAAAGCATTCAAGATTTTACAGCTCTATTCTTAAACGTAAATCTAATCAGAAAATCTCCGGGCATTATAATCATGACGGAAGTGAATTCTTCAAAGAACATTTGTCCAGATACCTCAATTTGTCCCGTGGACTTCCTATTTCCAAGAATAATCTCTTGATCACCAGAAGTACGGAAATGAGTATCTATATCGTTTCTGAGATTCTTCTTTCGCCCGGAGATGTGGTCCTTGTAGGGGCATTAAGTTATTTTTCTGTCAATATGATCTTCATGAAAGCAGGGGTTCAGATGGTTTCCATTCCTATCGATGAAGACGGTATCATTGTAGAAAGTGTTCGGGAAGCATGTAAAAAGCAGAAAATAAGAATGCTTTATCTTACCCCTCACCACCACTATCCTACTACGGTAGCATTGAGTGCACAGAGAAGGCTTGAACTTCTGGAGCTTGCCCATGAATACGGATTTGTCATTCTTGAAGATGATTACGATTATGAATTCCATTATGATAAAAGTCCTATCCTTCCTTTGGCGAGCGCAGATACCCATGGAATGGTTATTTATATCGGTTCTTTCGGGAAATCTTTAGCTCCGGGATTCAGGACCGGGTTTATTGTGGCTCCGGAAAATCTGATGGTGGAAATGAGGAAGTATCTCGGAATCATAGACCGTCAGGGAGATATTCTGATGGAAAGAGCTCTCGGTGAGATGATTGCGGAAGGAGAAATCAACCGCTATCTTAAAAAGTCACTGAAAGTATATCAGGAAAGACGGGATAGTCTTAGTCTGTTGCTACAGGATTATCTGGGAGATCTTGTTCGTTTTCAAAAGCCTTCCGGAGGTCTGGCAATATGGCTGGAATGGAATATTCCTGTAAATCTGATGCAGCTCAGCCGGAATTGTGCCCGGGAAAATCTCTTTATTCCCAAAACATTACTTTATCAGAATAAAGACCTTACTGCAATGCGGTTAGGTTTTGGAGATCTTAATCCTGATGAAATGGAAAAAAGTGTTGCTATTTTTTCGAAAAATGCAAAATTTTTCCGCTGACTTACAATTTTGGGGATTTTCCAGACTGCCATTTTATCCATTATTTGGATTTTTGAATCTCATTTTATATTACATTTTCATTAATTCTAAAGATTTTTATTTCCCATTCCAAAGTGTTTTGTCTCATTTTGGGACTGATAAAAAATACACTGTACAGCCTGAAACACTATAAAAGCATAGGGTTATCTGAAGTGTTATTCTCAACGGACTCACATTCATTTGAAATATGTGATAAATATCATTTTGATTTTTTGATCAATAATATTCTATATTTACCTCATTATTTTTAATTGTTCTAAATAAATGAAACAGCAATATGCACTTTCAGTCATTCTATTGGCTGCCTTTACTGCATCTACTTCTGCACAGAACAAGCAGGACAGTATTACTACAAAAGATATCAAAGAGGTTGTATTGGTATCTTCACGTTCTCCGAAACAAATAAGTGATATTCCGGGAACGGTCTGGATCATTGGAGAAAAAGAACTTCAGACCCAGATAAGAGGCGGTGCCGGATTGAAAGAAGTATTGGGAAATATGATTCCCGGTTTTGATTTCGGAAATCAGGGACGTACCAATTATGCTCAAAATATGAGAGGGAGAAATGTCCTGGTCATGCTGAACGGGGTTTCGCTGAACAATACAAGAGCTTCAAGCAGGCAGTTTGATGCCATCGATCCTTTTAATATCGAAAGAATTGAAGTATTATCCGGAGCCTCTGCTATTTACGGCGGAGATTCTACAGGAGGAATCATCAATATTATTACCAAGAAGCCAACATCGAATAAACTGGCCTTTGAAACTTCTGTAGGCCTTAAAACAGGTTTTCATAAAGATGATCTGGATAAAAGAATTGCTCAGTCTGTTGAAGGCGGTAATGATAAAGTAAAATTCAGATTGGGAGCGGCTTTCACTCAGAATGAAGGAGCTTTTGACGCCAGTGGAAATCAGATTATTACGGATGTGAAACAGGCAGATTTCCAATACAATAGATCCATAGATCTTTTGGGGGGACTTAGTATAAAACTGAGCCCGGATCAGGATCTGAGTTTGGATCTGCAATATTATAATTCGAAGGTCAGAAATAAAAAATGGCTTTCTTTCGGACCCGGATTTACAGGATTTACCTCCAAAAATCCGGATTTGATCAATGTATTGGGAGGTGCTGATTCTGATGTGGTTCCCCGTACGGAACGTTTTATGGCTAATCTGCAGTATAACCTCCGTAATATTTTAGGCGGACATAATTTGCTTGTACAAGCTTATGGAAGACGTGAAGAAGCAGACTTTGGAGCCTCTTTCGCGGAAGTTCCCAAACCTCCTGCAGGAGTCACTCTTCCTGTATTTCTTGCTTCTGCCAGAGGAAACACCGATGTATATGGAGCAAAAGCAGTACTTTCCAAAAAATGGAATGCGTTCAGTTTCACCTATGGTACAGACATAGACTTTGAGAACTTCCATGGTGATCAGGCTCTATTTAATCCCAAAATCAGCAGTGAATCCGGTGGATTGATCAATAAAGCGGATGCTTTTGTAGGAAGATACCCGGATACGAAGATTTTTACCCTTGCAGGATTTATTCAGGCAGACTGGAATATTACAAAGCAATTGACCTTATCCGGAGGAGTGAGACAGCAGTTTATCAATGTAAAACTGGATGATTTTGTAGGATTTAAAGAGCAGGTATATATGCATTTCGGGTATGGAAATTCTGCAGATGTGGTAAAAGGAGGAAAAAATAATTATGACGTGACCTTGCTGAATGGAAGTTTATTGTATAAAATTTCTCCTCTGTGGCAGACATGGTTCAGTTTTTCACAAGGATTTGCCGTTCCTGATGCTGCCAAATCTTATGGTTTTGGAAAATATCAGCTAAATAATAACCGTTGGAACCTCTTGAACAGTATGAATATTGCCGATCAGCCGTTAAGCGGAATCAAAACAGATCAGATTGAACTCGGGTTCAGACATAACAGAGGTACGGAAGCAGGATTATATGCACAGGGTTCATTTTTCTATGCGTTATCCAGCAAAACTCTGAAAATAGACAATGCCGCTTTTACGGTGTCTTTACTTGATCAGAAGCTTAGAAACTACGGTTTTGAAGGGGCTTTGGGCTACCGTTTTGCACAGGGACTTGAATTGGGAGGGAATATTCTTTTGATGCAGTCTGAAACTCAAACGGTGGATAATGGCTGGCAAAACCAATCGGTTTATACAACCAACCCATCCAAGTTTATGGTCTTCACAGGCTGGAATACAAAGAGGTTTTCATTACGACTGCAGATGCAGAATTCCATGAACTATACCGATCTGGCAGACATGAAAATCACAGGCTATACCCTATTCGACTTTATGGGGGATATTAAACTGAATAAAGGAACGATCAACTTCGGAGTTCAGAATATTTTTAATAAGCAGTATACTTCAATTTGGGGACAACGTTCCGTATTTTTCTATGGGGCTCCTCAGAAAGCATTTGCTTATCAGGGCCGCGGAACAACGTTTTCTGTAGGCTACACGATTACTTATTAGACTTAAAAAAATTAAGAATCAGTTTTAAATCATCAAATCACAAAATATTAAAAAACACTTAAGCTAAATACCCAGTCTACCCTTAGGTGGTATTGACAATCAAAAAGTAAAAAGCGCACAAACACACCATATCTATGAACACAGTTATTACCGGGCAGATTGCCGCGGAGAAGAAAACCCTTTTCCCAAATCTGGAAAATTTATTCTGTGATATCAACATTCACGAATATCAGGATGCCATGCACAGAGCACAACAAAGTGTCATTGCATTTTTAGAGCAAACCTACCAGCCTTTCAGTGGAATTTCACCCAAAGACCTGAGAAAACAATTTGAATATATAGACCTTAATACTCCCCCTATAAGCTATGAAGAGCTTTTTGACGAGGTAAACGATCTGTATACACAGCATGCCATTGCTTTTCATCATCCCAAATATGTAGCCCATCTCAATTGTCCGGTCGTGATACCGGCAGTGGCCGCTGAAGCCATGATCAGCTCGATCAATTCTTCTCTGGATACTTGGGATCAGAGTGCGGGAGGGACTTTGATGGAACAGAAACTTATTGAATGGACCTGTAATGAAGTAGGATTTGATAAGTCATCAGACGGAATATTTACCAGCGGAGGCTCCCAAAGTAACCTGATGGGAATGCTTTTGGCAAGGGATCATTTCTCTGTTAAATTTTTAAATCATAACATTAAAAAAGACGGACTTCCCAAAGAAGCACATCGTTTCAGGATTTTTGTCTCTGAAGCAGCTCATTTCAGTATTCAGAAGAGTGCCTCTATGCTGGGACTTGGAGAACAGGCTGTGGTGAAAGT
This sequence comes from Chryseobacterium indologenes, assembly GCA_001013295.1. Taxonomy (GTDB): domain Bacteria; phylum Bacteroidota; class Bacteroidia; order Flavobacteriales; family Weeksellaceae; genus Chryseobacterium; species Chryseobacterium indologenes_B. The sequence goes on from LAZY01000078.1 coordinate 402,495, forward strand.
GAAAACCGACCGCTCTTTCAGAATGAACAGCGTATTGCTGGAAGATGCCGTAAGAAAAGAAATTGCAAACGGAAATATCCCTATTGCTGTAGTCGCTACTGCCGGAACTACCGATTTTGGAAATATAGATCCACTGATCAATATCTCCGGAATTGCCAAAAAATATAATCTTTGGTTCCATGTAGATGCCGCTTATGGATGTGCGCTCCTCTTAACGGAAAAATACCGCCACCTGATCAATGGAATTGAAGAAGCGGATTCTGTAACGATAGATTATCATAAGGCTTTCTTTCAGCCGGTAAGCAGCAGCGGATTTTTGGTGAAGGATAAAAACTATTTCAGACTGATCACCCACTATGCAGATTACCTGAATCCCAAAGACCATGACGAAGATGAAATTCCGAATCAGGTCAACAAATCCATACAGACCACAAGACGTTTTGATGCGCTGAAGCTCTGGTTTACGCTTCGTATCATCGGTAAAAAAGGACTTGGAAATTATATTGACAGAATTATCATGACCGCCCGTGAAGCGGTAGACGTTCTGGAAAGTGATCCTCATTTTGAACTTTTGAATTCTTCAGATATTTCAGCATTGGTTTTCCGCTATACTGCAGACCCTTTCAAAACATTTGACCTGAACAGGATCAATACTTACATCAAATCACAACTTTACAGACAAGGAAATGCCCTCACAGCAGGGACTAAAGTTAACGGACAATTCTATCTGAAGTTTACCATCCTTAATCCTTTAACGACCATCGAAGACATTACATCAATACTTAACATTATAAAAAAATACGGAAATGAATACATTGAAGTCAACTGATATTACTGAATATGCAGAAAAGATAAACTATACATCGCTTATCAACTGCTACCTGAAAGAGTTTACCAACTGGAGCCGTTATCTTGGGATCCCAAAATATGATGAAGGAATTTCGGCCTACCTGAAAAAAACACCTACAAATCTTCATATACGAATCGATTTTTCGTCAATAGGATGTGACGTGTATGTTCCTGTTACTTATTTTTCAGAAAGTGGAAGACATCTTTTTGATTTTCCTGTTCTGATGAGAGTACTGGATACCGATGAAGTTTCAGAACTTGATGTTTACGGTTTTATGACCCTTACCGCTGAATATGCAAAGGGAATTTACCCGGGAATTGATTCTACCACAGTTTTGGGCAGATTGAGTAACAGCATTGATAACCTTACAGAATATCTTTACCACTCTTCCCATAGCAAAAAAGCAATCAATGATCTGGAAATCTCATTTATTGAAGCTGAACAGTCTCTTATTCTTGGACATATCCTGCATCCGGTTCCAAAATCAAAACAGGGATTCAATGGAGAGGATCTGTTGAAATACTCTCCTGAGACTTCCGGAAGATTCCAGTTGTTTTATTTCCTGGTCAATCCGGAGAATATCATTGAGAAAAATGCTGATGGAGACCTTGTCAGTAAAGAATTGGGTGAAAAGATCTATCCGATCCTTACTCCGGAACATAAAAAACTTTGGGATCAGCATCCTGAATACCATATTTTACCAATGCATCCATGGGAGGCCGATTACCTGCTGAGCCAGGAGAATGTACAGATCATGGAAGAGCAGGGAATTCTTTTTGCATTAGGGCATTATGGAGAGTACTTCACTCCTACTTCCTCGGTAAGAACAGTATACAGTGAAGACAATAAATGGATGTTTAAATTTTCCCTACACGTAAAAATTACCAATTCTGAACGAATTAATCTTTACCCGGAACTTCACCGTGGGTATGACATCAGCAGACTTTTGAAAACAGATTGGGGACAAAACCTGCAGAGAGATTTCCCGGAAATAGATTTTATGGTAGATCCGGCTTTCATGGCGGTTACTTTCAATGGAAAAATAATTAATGGATTCAATATCAGCATCAGAAGAAATCCGTTCCAGGGAGAGCATAAAAATAAGAATGTTACCCTTTTGGCTGCGCTGTGTCAGGATGGTATTCTTGGAAAACCTTCAAGGCTTCAGAATATCATCACCCATACTGCTGAAAAGCTGGATCAGTCTGTAGAAAAAATTGCTTTGGAATGGTTCAAACAATATCTTCATCTTTGTGTAAGACCTATTGTCAGAATTCTGAATACTTATGGGCTTGCATGTGAATTCCATCAGCAGAATGTCATGATAGAGCTTGATAAAAATGGTTTTCCGGCAAAAATCTATTTCAGGGATAATCAGGGATTCTTTTTCAGAGAAGGAAGAAAAGATCTGGTTTCTATAGCCCTTCCGGGGATTGCAGATGAAAGTCAGTCTATTATAGATGAAGAATCTTTAGCTCCAAAATATACTTATTATCTCGTTACCAACAATATTTTAGGGATGGTGAATGCATTGGGATGTAACAGATTGGCAGATGAAAAGAAACTGATCGATCTGGTATATAAAGCATTCAAAGAACTGGAAAATGAAGATGAAACCGGACTGGTAAGCTATATCATCAATAAAAGAAACTGGTATACCAAAGGAAACCTGATCACCAGTCTTCAGAATATCAACGAAGCGGATGAGTCATTGGAATATCCTGCCGTTTTCCTTGATACTCCTAACCCACTTACGAAATACTTCTACAGCCATCAGCTGATTAAGCCTGCTACAAAAGAATCAGTGTATTCATGTTATTTTGAAGATGAAAATATAACTATCAGTATCCGCCCTTTTGATATGGACCGTGATTTTGAAATGGTTCATGAATGGTTCAATATGGAACATGCCAAGCCCTACTGGAAAATGGATGGCCCGAAAAGGGATCTCGAACTTTGGTTCAGAACCATTCTTCCAAGTGATGAACAACACAGTTTTATTGGAGAAATCAACGGTGTTCCCCAGTTCAGCTTTGAACCTTACTGGCCCATGAGAGATATTGTAGGAGCTTATTATGATTCTCTGCCAACGGATTATGGAACTCACTTCTTTGTAGCAGAAACCCGCAAGGATAAGAAATATTCTTTCCAGTCTTTCCAGGTGGCTTTGGATTATATCTTCTCTCTTCCTGAAGTAGGAAAATGTATTGGGGAAGCTTCCGTAGAGGCTGTTCCTACAGACAGGCTGATCACCAAATTGGGCTATACAAGAGAAGGCGTAATCACCATGCCCCATAAAACAGCATATCTTACATTCTGTACCCGTGAAAATTACTGGGAAAAATGCCCGGAAAGTAAACTGGAAGTGCATAACACTTAGCATAAATTGAATACTAAAACTTTTAATAGCCTGAATGGGATTGTAAATTCTTAGAAATAAATATGAAGTGTATCTTTTAAGCAAAGAATATTTTTAAACTGATTATTAAAAGGAAGCAAAGAGAGGAATCAATGAAATTGATTCTTAAGAAACGAACTCAAATCATAAAGCTTCATCAACGACGAAGTCGCATCCCTTTGCCCACTTAAATTCATCAGTCGAATTGAAAGAACCTTTGCGTTAAAAAAATATCCAATTCTCATTTGAAAACAAAACCGACCAAAACTTCAACCTCACTAGCTAGATGGAGTTGAAACACTTTTAAACATTAATTTATAATACAAAATACATTGGAAAATAATAAAATATACGACATTATCGGGATCGGAATTGGTCCTTTTAACCTTGGATTGGCAGCGCTTATTGAGCCGGTGGAAAATGTTTCCGCCTTATTTCTTGATCAGGCCGATGGCTTTGATTGGCATCCTGGACTCATGCTGGATAATGCCACGCTACAGGTCCCTTTCATGGCAGACCTGGTAACAATGGCAGACCCGAAAAGTAAATACAGTTTTCTCAACTTTTTAAAAGAAACAGACCGTCTGTATAAATTCTATATCAGAGGAGATTTCTTTATTTTAAGAAAAGAATACAATGTGTACTGTCAATGGGCAGCAGATCAGCTGGAAAGTTGTCTATTCGGGAAAAAGGTAGAAAATATTATTTTTAACGAAGCAGATCAGGTATTTGTTATCGATGTTCTGGACCTGAAGAACAATGATGTGAGCCAGTATACTGCAAAAAAAATAGTATTGGGAACCGGAACACAGCCTAGTCTTCCGGCTTTTATGGAAGGAAAAAACTTTCCGAATGTCATTCATACATCAGAGTACCTGGATTATAAAGAACAGATTCTTAATGCGGGTTCTGTTTCCATTATTGGTTCCGGACAAAGCGCGGCTGAAATCTTTCAGGATCTTCTTCCGGAAACTGAAGAAAGCTTCTTTATGAGCTGGTTTACAAGACCGGACCGCTTCTTCCCTATGGAATATTCTAAACTGACGCTTGAACTCACTTCACCGGAATATGTAGATCATTTTTATCATATGCCGCCTTCACAGCGTAAAGCTATCCTGGCAAATCAGCCACCACTTTATAAAGGGATTAATTTTGACCTGATCAATGATATTTTTGATACCCTATATGGAATGAGCGTTGGTAATGAGCCTTTATACGTCGCTTTAAAACCAAGTTGCCAGCTTGACAGTATTTCTCCGGAAGGAAATTCGTATGCCTTGAATTTTACCCATGTACAGGATAATGTCACTTTTACTCATATTTCAGAGTATATCATTCTGGCGACAGGCTACAAATACAAAGAACCAAAGTTTTTAAAAGGGATTGAAAACCTTATTCAAAGAAATGAGGACGGATTATTCGAAGTTAGTCGCTATTATACTGTAGATCACGCTAAAAATATCTTTGTTCAGAATGCCGAGCTGCATACTCATGGTTTTGTGACACCGGATTTGGGTATGGGAGCATATCGTAATGCTTTGATCATTAATGCAGTGGCCGGAAAAGAAGTATATAAAGTAGAAAAAAGAATTGCTTTTCAGGAGTTTAATACCCAGAAGATATGGACCGCAAAACATTCATCTTAGAAGGTGATATGAAAAAGGTCATGTGGGAAACCTCATGGCCTGCCGTTGTGGCCATTGTTCTTTATGGGGTCAATAATTTTCTGGATGCCATTTTTGTAGGCTATCTGATCAATACTCAGGCTTTGGCTGCGGTAGGAATGGCTTATCCGCTTTCTCAGATCGTTTTGGGATTTGGAAGACTGGCAGGAACCGGAGCAGGAGCTGCTGTAAGCATCTGGATTGGGGAAAATAATAAAGATCAACTATACCGGTTATTCGGGAGTTTCAATGTGCTCTGTGTCTTTTTTTCGATCTTATGTACTGTCCCGGCATATATCTATGCTCATGAGCTGATGGCTATGATGGGAGCAAAAGGAAATCTGCAGGCTATTGCTGTAGACTATTTCAGGGTAACGTTGATCGGAACTGTTTTCTGGATCTATGGGCTGGCTTTGAATATGCTGGTAAGAGCTGAAGGGAAGATGAAGACTGCCGCCGTCATGATTACAGTTGGGCTCATCATTGATATTATCCTGAAGCCTGTTTTTATTTCCGTATTCGGCTGGGGAGTTTCCGGTGCAGCATGGGCAACCAACTGCGGAATGCTGATCTATTCTCTTTCAGGATTTTATTATTATGCCAAAGGAAAAAGCTCGTTTGCCACCAATTGGAAGTCTTTTGCCTATGACCGTAGTATTGGAAAAAGGATTTTAAAACTTGGGCTTCCGGAGATGATTCTTTCTGTAATGGGAGTCATTCAGAGTATTATTATTTTCAATGCAATTGCGGCTTATGGAACCGAAAAGGATATTTCTTTCTTTACCGTTCTGAACCGGTTCTTCCTGTTTCTGCTGACTCCTTTATTCGGATTGATGCGGGGATTGCAGCCTGTGGTCGGAATTAATTTTGGTGCGGGACAATTCAGCAGGGCCGGAAAATTTCTGAGAACCTATATTCTTGCCGGAGTTGCCATACTTCTGCCTTTTTTTCTTGTGGCGTTGGTTTTTCCGGAACAGCTGATCGGATTGATGCTTCCCGGTTATCTGACAGAACATCATCAGATCCTTGATTTCAGACTTTTCTTTTCTGTGCTGCCTCTGCTTCCGGTTACTGTACTGGCACTCTCCTATTATCCGGCAGTCAACCAGAGTAAGAAAGCAAGTTTCCTGGTTTTCTTCCGGCAGGTTATTCTGTACATTCCTCTTATGCTGATTCTGCCGCATTATTTCGGAATTAAAAGTATTTATTGGGGAAGTGCACTGATAGAACTTACAGTAGGAATAGTCACTTTATTTTTACTTAAAAATTACAGGATGGAGGTGAATGAAGTTAGAAATTTTTAGATTTATATTTTTATGATACGGCTTGATATAGACTTTATATCAAGCTGTTTTTTATTTATTCTGAATCATGAAATTGGAGCGCAATCATATAATTAATTTCCATTCTTTGAAACATATTTCAATATGACACGACAAATATATTTGAATAATATAGGAAAATAAACACCAAATATCCATGATCATGAAAAAATCAAACATATTGCTTGTTACCAAAAAAATGATCTGTCTTCCGCTTGTTATGTTGGCTGTGGGAACATATGCTCAGGATCAGGCAAAAACTTTAGATAGTCTTTTTACTTCTTTATATGCTCAGAAAAAGTTCAATGGGAACGTTCTGGTGGCTGAAAAGGGAAAACCTATCTTTGAAAAAAGTTATGGACTGGCAGATGAAAAAACCGGAAGGAAACTTGACCTTCAATCTACTTTTGAACTCGCTTCTTTGTCTAAGCAGTTTACTGCAATGGGAATTGTTCTGCTGCAGAAGGCCGGGAAATTAAATTACGATGATAAAATATCAAAGTATATCCCTGAATTGTCTTTCTATGACAAGATTACCGTCAGAAATCTTTTGAATCACACGAGCGGTCTTCCTGATTATATGGAACTTTTTGAAAAAAAATGGGATAAAAGTAAGTTTGCCACGAATGAAGATATTATAAAAGAATTTGAGACCTATAAACCTGCTCTTGAATTTGAAACCAATCAGCAGTTTGAATACAGCAATACTGGCTATGCTATACTGGCAAGCATCATCGAACGTGTTGCTAAAAAGCCTTTTGGAGAATTTCTGAATGTCAATATTTTCAAACCGTTAGGGATGAATCATACATTGGTCTACAGAAGCCGATATCAGCCGATGACGATTCCTAATTATGCCTTAGGCTACGAAGCGGATGAATCTGGCAATAAGTATCTTCCGGACAGTAAAGGAAAAGAATATTACACTTATTATCTGGACGGTATTGTGGGTGATGGAATGGTCAATTCTACACTGAAAGATCTTCTGATCTGGGACAGGGCACTGTATACCGATAAACTAATCAACGAAAATGATAAGAAATTAATATTTAACGGAGCGATGACAGCCAATGGAAAAGATACAAATTACGGATTCGGGTGGTTTATCAAGAATAAAACAAATTATGGAAAAATCGTTAACCATTCCGGAAGCTGGGCTGGATATGCTACATTCATCGAAAGACATTTGGATCATGATAAAACGTTTATTCTTTTACAGAATAATCTGACTCCTACCACCAAACTTCCCGTAGATGATATTCGAAAAGTTCTTTATCATGAAAAGATAATGGCAGAAAACCTGAAAAAAGTAACCTTAACCAATGATCAGCTTCAGGCATACACCGGAATCTATTCCTCCCCCGATTTCCCTATGAAACTGAAAATAATTGCAAAAGAAGGGAGTCTTTATGGACAGGCTACCGGTGAGGGGCAGATGCCATTTGAACTGGCTGCGTATGAGAATCATATTTTTAAATTTGACGGTGCAGACATCAAATTAACTTTTGATCTTCAAAAACATACTATCGATTTCCAACAAGGCAGTATGGCAAAATATACTTTTACAAAAGAATAGTGATTGTAACATTCTGAATTTCGATGACTTTCAGAGCTATTCAAAATATAAATAAGCTGCTATAATTCTAGCAGCTTATTGATTTTTATTTAAAGAATTTATCAAACAATGTTAACTGTTCGGAGAGCGACCTGCTCCAATATTGATCATCATGTGCTCCCAGAGACTCGATATAAAGATGCTGGATCTTCGCTTCAGTAAGCTTTTTGTGAAAATTCCTGTTCATACCGATCATCTGAACATCTTCTGTCCCACAGTCAAAGATATAGCGCTGCCCTGCTTCTGCCATAAGCTTGATTTTTGAATCCGTTAAGAAGCCTGGGTTTATAGATGACAAGGGTCCCAGTACTTTATCCACCATGTATTTGGTATAACCTTGCCCAAATTCATTAAAGTCTAACGCGCCACAAGAGCTTCCAACAATCCCGAAAGTCTTATTATAGGTTACCCCAATATTGGTCGCCCCATATCCACCCATACTCCAACCAAGAATACCACGGAATTTTTTGTTTGCTTTCACAGGATAATTTTTGTCAATGAACTCTACAAGTTCCTTACCTATAAAAGTCTGATATTGCGAATCTTTAAGGATTGGGCTATCCACATACCACGAGCTGTAATTTCCATCCGGTAAGACATAGATCGTTTTATATTCCTGAGCCTTCTTAACAAGATCAGGAATATCCTGTTTCAAAATCCTGTCCGGATTACCACTAAAGCCGTGAAGAATATAGACAGAAGGATACTTTGTATTGGGTTGAAGGTTAGGGATAATGATGATCGTTTTGATCTTTTTATTCATTTTTGGACTGAAAATTTCCTGATGAATAATTTTTTGTGCTGAAAACTGAGCAAAAGCAGTCAGTACAATGACGATGTTGAGTAGCTTTTTCATACTGTAATACGATTTAATTAATAATGACATCCTATCAAAGTATCATTATAAAAGTATGAAGTTTTAATTACAAAAGAAATGCCGTCATACTTTATAATAGATGTAATGATCTTATGATGAAGCAAAGATGCGGTGCAAAAAACAGAAAAGCCTCAACATATGTTGAAGCTTTTATCAATTTATTTTATCAGATAGTTTTGCGCCCCTCAAAATCTCCATAACATCAATCCTGCCTGGTATCCTGCTCCCAAAGTCCATATGAGAATATGTTCTCCTTTTTGGATGGGTCTTACATTCTTTTGGTATTGATCTAAAGCTAAAAAAGGGCTTGAAGCACCGCTATATCCTAATTCTTTCGAGTAAAAAGGGATCTTTTCTTCCGGTAACTGGAAGTAGTCGCGGATGATATTAATATTCTTTATAGAAAGTTGTGAAAATAAAAATAAGTCAATCTGCTCGATTTTCAGATCATTACGTTCCAAAAAAGAGCTGATGGTATCCAGTGCAAAATCTACACTTCCACTTCCGTCAAAATTCTTATCCCACGTAGTCAGATCCTGAAGACTGTGACATGAATAGCCTTGTGGTGGGTAAACTATGGCATTACAAAAACTGCTGTCTGTATGGTATAAAACATCCATCAGTCCTGAAAAAGCATCTTCTTCTTTTTCAACAATAAAAGCAAAAGAGGAATCTGAGAAACAAAAAGCTGTAACAGGATTTTCCGGATCTAAAATGGCTGAAAGTTTATCCGCACATACAATTAAAGCTTTTTGCGCGGTCCCAGAAGCTGTTAAGTATTTAGAAACCTGATCTAATGCCACAAAAGCTCCAATACAGTTGGCGTTGATGTCATAGCACATCGTATTGGGCTTTCCTCCCAAAGCATGATGTATTCTGATCGAATCACAAGGAATCTGATGTTCAGGAGAACTGGTCACAAAAACTATAATATCAATGTCCTGAACAGACAGACGGCTTTCTTCAAGCACTCCTTTAGCGGCTTCTATAGCCATAGAAAGAGAGGTTTCTTTAGAGTTTTCGGGAATGATATACCTGTTGGCTCTTCCCAGAGCATTTTGAATTTTCTGCATTGAGATTTCCTGCTCTTCGAAATATTCAATGGCAGCAGCATTGGTTTCCAGATATTCCGGATGATAGAAATACGTGTGATGTAGTTTCATGGTGGATTTGGATTTTATTACTATATCTCTGTTTAGTGATATAGTGCAAATATAATATATTTTAACCAAATACTACATTAACATGAAATAAATCAGGCAATTAGAAGATTGATCAATACTTGATCTAGCTCAATTCTTTCCTTATCCTGCTAAGCTGTGTAGGGGTAATGCCCAGGTAAGAAGCAATCTGGTTTTGTTTGAGTCTGCGGTATAATGACTGGTTTTCGAGAAGGAATAGATAGCGTTGTTTCGCCGTTTCATATTTCAAGGAAACCTCCAACGGTTCTTTTTTGACGACCCAGTTTTTTTCCAGATAATGAATATGAAAAAGAGCAAGATCGAGATGCTTTCCAAGAAGTTCCCGATAAGCTTTTACCGGATACTGGATCACAGAGCAATCCTCAAGAGCTATAATACTGAAATCGCTAGGTTCATTTTTAATAATAGCTGCCGTAGAAGCCACAAAACTATTTTCTTCAAAGAAAATTTTATAAATGGAATCTCCCGCTTCATCTGTTGTATAATACCCTATCAACCCGGACTGTAAGAAATAATAATGCCTGGCCATATTTCCGGTTTCCAGAAGCAGCTCGTTTTTAGGATACTTTTTTTCCGTACAGATAGCCAATAAAGCATTAGCCGTTTCGTTGGATAGCGGATAATATTGATTGACCTGCTGTAAGAATTCTGAGGTATTGATCATTTGCCGAACAGTTATTGATATAAAATATTATGAAATATAAAAGGAAAAACCTGTGTAAAATCCTTAATCTATGAGAGAATCACAATGCCATTAATACAAAAGTTATTCTTGAATTAGTGGCAAAAAATGATCTTCATGGTTTATGAAAATAATATTTTTTTAAAGGCTTCCGCTGCCAGATGTACCTGTACACTCCAATCATCTGCAGCATCACTACCAGCATCATCAGAGATATATTTTAAGCACAGAAACGGAATATTTTCCTTCTGAGCGATCAATGCCAATGGATAAGCTTCCATATCTACAATATTATAATCTGTTTCTGAGTGATTCATTTCAAAACTGTCACCACTTCCACAGATCCCTTCTTTCAAAGCTTCCATTTTAAGACCATACTCCAACACAGGCGGTACTCCGGACAATGGGGTCTCGTAAAGCTTAAAGCCAAGCCCTCTTACATCCATATCTCTCTGAATAAACTTAGTACAGCACACCACTTCTCCTTTGTGGAATCCTTTACTTCCCGCCGAACCCAAATTGACAATAAGCTTAGGTTTTCTGAGATGGATCTCCTTTGTCAGTTCTATGGCGGCGTTTACTTTTCCAATCCCTGTTATTAATTTATTTTTTCCTTCAAATTCTTTTCCTGCTTCCGAGTCCAAAGCAAATACAAAAAGTGTATCTGCTACCGGATACTGAAGTTCATTATTAATTTTTATCATTGAAATATCAGATTTATACAGCTTGTACTGTAAAGCAAAGATACGAGAGTTTTCCTGTATTCAATGTTATTATTTATGTCAAAAGTTATAGAAAACAAGTGAAATATAATGCAGAGTAATTTCAGATATTGAGCTTAAAATAAAAGATTTTATTTATTAGATAAGATTTTATTATAACCGCATAGATACATAGTTTATGGTTAATGAATTCTATGTATCTATGTGGTTAAAAAACAATAGGATCGAAGTTTTAAATTTTAGTACTCGTGTATAGTAATTATAGTAATGCTCAACTATTTTAATCATATTAATTAAAAACCCCAAAACAAATTTGCATCGTTTTGGGGTTTACAATTTATCAGATACTGCATCCGTCGGTATCACAGGAAGCTCCATTACTACCTGAGAGATCTTTAAAAGGACTCACCGTTTCTTTATAAGTCTGCTGAAGAGCATTTTCAAATACTTCTACAGGCTGTGCTCCCGAAACCGCATATTTTCCGTTGAGAACAAAGAACGGAACTCCGGAAACACCATTATTTCTGGCTTCCAGAATATCCTGGTTAACTTCATAATCCAATTGATCAGAAGTCACCGCTTCTCTTGCTTCCTCTTTATCAATGCCCAGGTTTTCAGCAAGTGACACCAGAACATCAACATCACCAACGTTCTTACCATCAATAAAGTGAGCGATGAATAACGCTTCCTCCATTTCATTGGACAGCTTATGCTTTTTAGCTAAATGAAGCAATTTGTGTGCACTGAATGTATTGGTGATCAGCGTTTTTCCGAAGTTGAAATCAATTCCCGCTCCTTTTCCCATTTGGGTCACCTGACCAAGCATTTGGGTTGCCTGAGCTTCAGGAACTCCTTTTTTCTCTCTAAAATACTGGAGGGTATCCTGAGTTTTTTTAGGATCTAAAGTTGGGTCCAGCTGAAAGCTCTTCCACTCCACTTCTACATCATCTTTGAACGGCAGTTTTTCCAACGCCTGTTCAAAATTATTTTTCCCGATATAACAAAACGGACACATTACATCCGACCAGATTTCTATTTTCATTGTATTTTATTTTAAATCAAAATGATACTGCAAATTTACTACATTTTATTAATGTAACAAAATTTATTACATTTTAATTTTAACAAGCCGACAGCCGTTGAACCCGTTTTTCAAATATCATTTTCAGAATCATCATCAATAAGGCAAGAGGTCCGAAAATAAGGCCTACCCATGGAGTATACACTACCCCTTTTGTAATGATAACCCAGCCTCCTATCGTAGTTCCCAAAGTAACCCCCAGATTCCCGAATGAGGTAGCCAGACTATTGGCGAACTCCAATGAATCGGGAGCGGAAGAAATCATATAGGTTGATGCATTCAGAAAGCTTGGTGAATACAGAAACCCCCAGATCCCTATTACCGTGATGGTTGCCCAAAAATTTCCGTCAGAAAAATACAGAAGAACAGGGATCAGAATGGTTCCTGAAAGAAAAAAAGCAGTCGTACCGGCAACATTTTTATTGAGCATTCTGCCTGCGATCCAGTTGGCCAGTATTCCTATTATTCCGAAAAGAAATAGCATATAACTGATCATTGAGGTATCCATTCCCTTGGCTTTGTTCAGATAATCAGCAAAATAGCTATAGGTAGAAAACCATGCCGTAATCATGAAAAAGTTGGTTAATGTGCTAAGGATAAACGGTGGTTGTTTCAGTATTCTCACCTGATTTCCGTACGATTTCTTTTGTTTGACAGGCATTGAAGGCAAAAGAACATAAATTGAAATCAAGGCAATCAAGCTTACTGCCGTCTGTACCACAAATGAATATTTCCATGAGCCAAGACCGGCAAGCCATGTTGCAAAAGGAACCGTGGTAACCATTGCGATGGCCACTCCATTAAAGACAATACTCATCAGACTGTTTTTACTGCGATCGTCTGCATCAGATACGGCAACAGACAACGCTGTAGCAATATACACCGGCTGTAAAAATGCAGGAAGAACCCTTACCAACATCAGCAGCCAGAAAGGAGGTGAAAATGATGACACTATTCCAGTCACCAAGAACATAAAAATCGCTGCCATCATTATTTTTTTACGATCAATACCCGATGTAAAAAGTGTCATAAAAGGTCCTGTAAGAGCAATGACCAGAGCAAATGCACTTAGAAGATAGCCAGCTTTGTCAATATTGATGTGGTAATGTTCGGCAATCTGGGGCAGAATTCCAATAACTCCAAATTCTGTGGTAATGACCGCTATAAATCCGAGACAGCCGATATATGCGTACTTCTTCATTATTTTGATGCTATTTCTGATTCAGGTTTAGATGGGCAAAAGAGGCCATTTCTTCTACGGCAGTCTGCACTTCATCCAATACTTCCCCCATATGCATAAAACCGTGAACCATGTCTTTATACAAGGTTGTCCGGATAGAGACACCTGCTTTTTCCATATTTTCAGAAAGCTGTTTCCCATCATCGAGTAACGGATCATGTTCTGCTAAAATAACCAGCGTAGGTGGCGTTTCTTTAAAATCTTTTATTAAAACCGGAATAGCAAGTGGGTTGCCGGATTCTTCAGCAGGAAGATATGATTTCCAGGCTTCTACACCTCCTTCCCTGTTGAGAACCGGGCCGTTTTCATAAGTCTCCCATGATTTCGAATTGAGACGGTTGTCTGCTGCCGGATAGATCAATACCTGGAATTTCAACTGATCACCGATTTGTGTAGAAACGGCTGTTGCCAGTGCACCTCCGGCACTATCTCCTATGATTCCTATCTGATCCGGATCAATTCCGAGATTTGCAGCATTGTCTATTACCCATTTTACAGTATCAATACAGTCATGCAAACCTGCCGGAAAAGGATGTTCGGGAGCGAGACGGTAATCCGCAAAAATAACTACAGAATTACTTTTATTGGCTAATTTACGGACCACAGCATCGTGGGTTTCAAACCCTCCGGCAATGAACCAACCTCCATGAATGTAAATAATAGCGGATGATTTTTGAATATTCCTTCCTTGTGGACGATAGATACGGATGGGAATCTGTCGGTTTTCTGCTGAAATATTTAATTCTTCAATCATCGCTACAGCTTCCTTTTTTTCGCTGAGCTGAAGAGACATGGTTTCAAGATATTTGCGGCTTGCGTCCAAAGGATTCTGTGCGTTGAATGGCTGTATTTTTTCTAAATGATCTAAGATCTGAACGATTGGTGAAGTGAACTGCATTTTTATTTTTAATTTGAGTTAATACTATTTTTTTGCAGTGAACGTGAGCGCTATTGTTCTTTACTGCTGCATATTTTATGTTTCTGTAGGGCTAAATTAAATATCAAACCTTACATTTGCACTGTATACAACAGATTGTACGGTACTAACAAATTTGTAAGTAATGGGCAGAATAAAAGAAAACTCAACGAATAATATCAACAGACAATATATCCATGAATGTGATCTCACCTATGCCGTTTGTAAGATTGGCGGCAGATGGAAGCTTCTGATTCTGGACAAGTTAAAGGTTGAAAAACTCCGGTTCAGCGAGCTTAGGAAATCAATTTCAGGGATAACGGAAAGAATGCTTACGCTACAGCTTAGAGAGCTTGAAAAAGAGGGATTGGTAAAAAGAACCGTATATGCTCAGGTTCCTCCAAGAGTAGATTATGAGCTTACCGATATTGCCCGGGAACTGATTCCCATCTGGCAGTTGTTGAGTGAATGGGGAGGCAGGCATAAGGAATTGATTCATGAAGAATTACCAGCCGAAGAAAATTCATAAAAAGCCTCAGATTGAGAAAGTTGTATCCTCTCAATCTGAGGCAGAAAAAGAAATATTTTGGTAAAAAAACTCTGGATTTATAATTTTTTCAGAACCTGATGCTGGGACTGATGCATGAGCCTGATCCTGTTACCGATCAATAATTTCTGAAAAAGATGCCTTTTGATATGCACTTTTTCTCCTCTGGCCACTTTATATTCAAAAATGAGTAAGACACCGGTATCTTCTTTGGAAGCACCCAGTAAAAATGATCTGCTTCCTATCCGAAAAGACCTACTCCATCTTTCTTTCCGGGTTTCCTTAGAAATGACCTGTTTCATTGTATTATTTCTTTAAGTCTTAGACTGTGGTTCTTTGTGCTTTCAGGAAATTATATGACTTTTTTGTCTCATTTTCTTTTCAGTATCGCTGAGCATTCTGTATGTGAATTTCTGATAAAGCTTTTCATGGCCTATTTCTTCTACTTTTTCCACGATAGATTCCTTCAGCTTTCCTGTATTTCTTTCGATAGACCGTTCTTCTTTCTGAAACATGTTAAAATTGAGCAGATCCAGATCTATTCTGTCTTTGAACTGGCCATAAGCGGCATTCAGGTATCCTTCAGAAAGCGGTCGTACCGGGTAAGTATTGACAACAATACATATATCATTCGGGTTCTCTCCCGTTTGTTCACTGATGTTCATATCCCATTCCAGATTAGCTGTATTCAGAATGTTGGCTCCAATGGTTCGTTTGGTCTTGGGAAGGTCAATATTGAAAACCTGCCCGAAATACATATGCAGAAATTCACTGTTCTGAATCGTCTGTGCCAGCTTTTCTTTGTTGGTAAATAAAGAATCATTGACGGCGATAAGCTTTTTCAATTCATCATTATTGGAAAGTACGGCGGTCATTTCAGCTTTAGTCTGTTGCCATTTTGAAAGAACCAGCTCCATATTCAGGACCTCTATGATCTCTCCTTTCTGTGACAGTTTTAGATGAAGCTCATTAAACATTCTGTTAAAAGCAGCCGTAACCTGTGCAATTTCTTTTACCAGATCGTTATTAGACTGATCCAGGAAAAGATCCAACAAAACAAGCCGGCATTCGATCTCATTGGGGGTACATCTGATCACGGTAAAGTCATATCTCATGATCGTTCTTGAGGTCATATGATTGTCAATCAGTTTAGAATTTGTTTCAATCACTAATTCATACTGTTCATTGAATGGCTCGCTAATGAGGATGGTATTGTTCGGCATAGATAATGGTCTTAAATAAATTCTGTACTATAAGAAGAGATGTCTCCAATCTCATTGTGTTCGAAATAATACCGTATCAGATCAAGTGCTTCCTGTTTAGTGACCTTGGTAGCTGCAAATTTGATGATGTTTTCGTCGAGCAGTATTTCTACTTTTATTTCTTTCTGATCAAAAATTTCGTCATATCTCAAGGCTTTCAGTTGCAAATAAGAGTCTCCGAATTCCTGATTATAAAAGGTATTTTCATCAGACCAGTTTAACTTTCTGAATAATTCTACAGCCTCATCATAAGTAAGAGGGGGTTCATTATGACTTTTTGATTCACTGTGTATTATTTTTCTTAGCTCCATATTGGGTGAGAATATTTGGTTTTTATAGAAGAAATCTGCTTTATTTTCCTTCCAAAACTTCGATTAAAGGTTGATATTCTATTTGTTTTGCAAAATCAAGGGCACTTTGCCTGTTGTTTTTATAATTGGGATCTGCTCCGTATTTTAAATAGGTTTTTACTAAACTAATGTCTTCAGAGGTTTTGACATAAAATACAGCATACCATAAAGGCTGTCCACCGAATTGATCGGTAATGCTAAGATCAGCTCCTTTCCGAAGCAGCAATTCTGCTATTTTTATTTTATGGCTTACGCTTGTCCAGGCAATGGGTTGGCGCTCTGGTAACAAATGTAAAGCAGTTCTTCCCTCAATGTTTTGTAAATTCGGATCTGCACCGAAATCCAGCAGAAGTTCTACAGACCCTATACGCTCCATCATAACGGCCAGCATTAATGCCGTATGCCGCATCCCTTTTTCAGGATCATTTACATTTTCCGGATGATCTTCTAATATTCTTTTTAGTTCCGTTGGGTTTTCTTTTATAGCTGCCTGATGAATGTTCATGGTTTAAAATTATTTTTAATTTTTGTATGTGTATTTCTCATTACTTAAAAGATTATTGATCAAAAGGATACAATGAAACGTCAGATTCATGAGCGTGAGAACTACTGGTTTCAGGAGTTTCTGGTCTGTAATATTGTGGATCATTGTAGTAATCAAGGAATTGCTGCTCCGTAATTCTTCCTTCTCTTAATGCCTTCACCAGATGCCTGTATTCATATCCTGGTTTATGCCCTTTATACCAATTGCCTCTTAATGGTTCTCCCGGTTGCCAGACTATTTCTTTGCCATTAGGAACCGGATCATATACTTTACCATTTGGTCCTTTTGCATTATTATAAATCTGCTCATTGAGCCTTGCTTCATTTCTGTAACTAGGCCTTCCATCCTCATAAGCCCTGCCGGAGGGAGCTCTAAAGAACGGGTTCGCTTCATTAGGTACTGGCGTTCCAGGTCTTATTCCCCATGGATTGTCCCGGGTATAATAAGGTTTCCCATTTGGACTCATAGCCATTCCTTTGGGAAGTGCTTTAAAATTCAGGCCATACAATAAAAACATAGCATCCGAAAAACGCAGCCCGCTGATCCCCTGGTCTGCAATACGACTTCCGAATTCATATTCAGGCAATGCGCCTTTGGCTGCACTGTTAGCTAATGCTGTAGGATTTTCTTGTCCTAAAGCGTAATCATGCCATGCCGATTCTCCGCCGTGGGTAACTCTACTTCCCAGTAAAACAGCCCCGATACTTCCGCCTCCTATCCCAAAAGATGCTCCTAAATTACGCAAAATACTCATTCCTGTAGGTCTTGCCAATGCCATAGCAGCTCTGGAAAAATTGATCCCGGTTCCAAGCGTTCCACCGGAAGAAGTTACTCTCCCTAAAACCGAAAGACCCCTGCCTAATCCCAGTCTTCCTGCAAGAGTACTGGTAGTAGCAGTTGCAGAACCCGTTATAGATCCTACTCCTAATAGCTGTCCCCCTGTTCCGATAAGGGCTCCGGTCAGGAAACATTCTGTAAGCTTCGCACTATAGCTCACGGCAGCATATCCGAAAGCATCCAGCCAGCTTTTAATGTTAGGAGCAAATTGAATAATCCCTCCTGCTTTACATTCCATCTGATGGGCACCTGTAATGGTTTTGGTTCCTGTAGAAATAAAATTGGATTTGCTTCCCATCCATTTTCTTGCCGGTCCCATTTTGTGCCCGCACAATAATCCGCCCACAACAGCACCGATGACTCCTCCTACCAGCCCGGCTACTGCTCCCAATAGCACAAGCCCCATTCCTCCTGTCGCCACCGTAAGGACTCCTACCGCTACGGCAACAACGACAGCCAAAGCGGCTACTATTGCCAACAGCAGCATATATTTTTTGCAACCAAAGTCGATCCAGCTTACCGTACTTGTATCTTCTACCGTAATGTAAACTTTACCATCAATGGTTTTATTGCTTTTTCTGGTCCCCTGAAAAGGAGAAGGCATTGCCCCTTCGGAGCAAATCCAGAAATCCTTTTCGGTAATAATTTCAGCTCCCATATCCTTAATTTACAAATACATCGCCGCCGTCCAGTTTGGTTTCTCCTCCAATATGGTTTTTAGGAGAATTGATTTCTATCGCTTTTCCTCCTTTTACGCCTACTCCGTCCGAACCGTCAAAGTTGATCACTTTCCCATTGATAAGAATGGTTCCGTCTGATTTCATGGTCAGGGAACTTTTTCCGGTGGTCAGCGTAATATTGGTATTGCAGGTCAGTGAGATATTTCCTGCATTATCCATTTTCAGAAGACTTTCACTGCCTTTTCCTACGTTGATCGTTTTAGAGACAGCCGCATTGGTAGTGGCATTTCCGGCTCCGTCAAAATGCATATTCGCTCCGCCCTGATCTTTCAGGTTCATAGATCCGGCTCCGTTGTCATATTTTAATTCTGCTCCGCTTCTTCCACTGAAACTCATGACGTTATTTCCTGCTCCGCCGCCCGCTCCAATACTTCCATGGAACAATCCGCCCATTACAAAAGGACGGTCAGGGTGTTGGTGAACAAAATTGACGACAATCTGGTCCCCAACTTCCGGTATAGACATAAAACCACGGTTTTTACTTACTTTATCACTACTTCCTGCATCAGGAGACATAACCCGGATAAATTCAGTTGTGTTTTTTCCATTCTGCCAGTCAAATTGTACCTGTACCCGGCCCTGGTTCAGGGGATCGGTATTGGAGATGACTTTGGCAAATTGTGGTTCTGCTTTTGGAACTTCAAATTCCGGCCGTGGAATAAAGCCTGTGTCTGCAGCAATCGCTTCAAAATTTCCGGTATAATAGCCTCTGGAATCTACTTCATGACTCACGGCTGTAATCATCAGTTTTGTAAAATAGGAGGTCTGATTGGTTTCCGATTTCCGCATTTCAAGATCTGCAATACATCCGGGATATAAGAAAGGAATAGATGTATTTCCTGAAGTCATAAATACATTCACGGCTTTGCTGCCTGCAGTCCCTTTTTGTGAGGCATCAATATCCATAAAGGTAGATGCTTTAATAGGAGCAACTCTTAAAGACGGTGTTGTAAAGGTCTTTTGGGATATTTCATAAGCCCGTTTTGCAATATCAGACTGATGGTTTATTTTGGAATTTCCGGTAGTGAGCTTTTCATTTTTACTGCTGTTATAGCCATAAAAGGTAGGATTTACATGCTGAGCTCTCATATTGATTTTAATATCCTGTACACTGCTTCCATATACCAGCTGAACAGGTTTTTCCTGTGGTGGAAGTTTTCCGAAATGCAGAATTTCACCATCATAATAGAACTGTTCACCATAGGCTTCTGCTATTCTTGCCAGATAATTATAATGGGTTTCTTCATACTGTGAACTGTAAGAAACATTTCCATGTTGGGAATCTACCCTGAAATCAAATTTATGACCGCTTAAACCTTCTTTAATTACCTGGTCTGCAATACTGTTTAAACTGATTTCCTGAGCGCCCCCAAAACTCTGAATATGAGGGGCAGCATCCAGAAGAACTGTAGGACTGTATCCTGTAAGTACAATGTTCCCGAGGCTTCCTTTTTCCTGGCTGAAGCCTACTTCTGTAATGACTCCCACAAAATTTCTTTCGGGGCTGTCTTCAACATCTTTGTATTTGAAGATGGCTGTAATTCTTTTCCCCAAAAAATTCTGAGCTTCTTCCAGATTGTGATTCTCTGCATCTCCCAATGCATCATGGGCAAGGGTAAGACTAAAACTATGGTGTTTTGTTGTACTCTGATTGAGGCTGAAATGTTTGAAATGAGGAATCAGTTTTCCTTCGATCACAATTTCAAGTTTTACGACCCTGTTGATTCCTAAAATCTGACTTGAAGGAATAGACGCAGCATTATGAATTTTTGAAGTAGGCTGATTAGACCATAGTTTATGATCGGTCGTCATAGGAATGTTGTGCTGCATACTCTGATTCATAAACATTGCCGGAGCGTTCTGAACAGCTTCTGTGTAGCTCTTAGCCTGATTTATTTTCTCATTGGCTTTACTTATCGTTTTTGCTGCAGCTGTTTCCTTTAGGTTTTCTGTATTCAGGTCTTTGGGAGTCTGCTGCTTTGTAGGTTTATTATCTTTAAACATAACCTTTTTTATTACTGATGAATTAGATTTCTTAATCTGATTATAGATCCCGGTTAAATTTTCATTGTCTACAGATATGAAAATTCCTTTTGCTGCAATTGTTTGAGAGTGTAAAAAGACAATTAAAACAAATAAAGTACAGAGC
This sequence comes from Chryseobacterium indologenes, assembly GCA_001013295.1. Lineage (GTDB taxonomy): Bacteria > Bacteroidota > Bacteroidia > Flavobacteriales > Weeksellaceae > Chryseobacterium > Chryseobacterium indologenes_B. The sequence goes on from LAZY01000078.1 coordinate 423,493, forward strand.
ATCTGCTCAGCAATACAATACAGTAACAGAACGATGTATATTGAAACGATTCACTGTTCTGGTATGTTTTATCTGGAAAAGGCATAGACTGAGAGATTAAACTTCTGTATCCAAATCTATTATAAAGCAATAGCTATTGATACAATTCCATTCTAACCTCAGTAAATCGAGTTTAAATTTCCTGTGAATTTGCTTCCATGATACGTAAATTTTAAATATTAATACTTCTTGATTGGTGGTGATGTTGTTCAAAGTTAGACAGAACAATTGTATCCGCAAAATATTTATATTGAATTTTTAATTTTTGTAGTAATTCTACGATTGTAGATTTAAAACAATACATAATTCACACATTTACAAATTGTTAAATAAAGTTAAAATACTTATTAACTTAGATTTATAAAGCCTGACAAGTCTTACACCCAATACAATTCCGGTATCTCTGAACAGTATAAATTCACATTATTTATTTGTATAAAAACTGACGTTGGAAATCATTTACATAAAAATGACCGATACAAAAAGTACCGGTCAAAAGGTGATTAGAATATTCTGAATTCTTCAATTAAAATATAATCAAAGAAAAAATATAAAATGAATAAGGTCTGTTACGAAGCCTGGTTTACTTTCCTGCAAAAAAGAATATGAGCAATCAGTGCCAAAGCCCCAAATAAAGTTCCTACAAAACATACCCCACTCCATTGTGCTTTCTGCCATGCCATAGAAGCAAGCCATGTTCCCAATGATCCTCCAATGAAATAAGAAACCATATACACCGTATTCAGCCTGTTAACTGCATTAGATTTGATCAGGAAATAATTGGTCTGGTTCATAATGTGGCTGGACTGTACTCCCAGGTCTACCAGAATGACTCCCACAATCAGCCCCCAGTATGTTTCTCCTGCAAAATACGTAAATCCCCAGCTTCCTATGACGATCAGTAATGAATACAGGATAATCCTGTTGATGTCCATGTATTTTTGCATTTTTCCAACTTTAGCTGCTGCCAAAGCACCTACTGCTCCAGCCAGTCCAAAACTACCCACTACAGAAGATCCTGCATTAAAGGGTGGTTTCTCCATATGAAAAACCAATGTTGTAAACAAAGCACACATAGATCCGAAAGCCATAGCCCCTCTGAATGAAGCAAGCTGAAGAATCGGCTGGGTTCTGGCAAGGTGAGCTACGGAACGCATCAGTTCTTTGTAGGTTCCTTTGAAATTGGGATGCAGCTCAGGAAGCATTTTATATACGGCCAGCCAGACTAAAATCATCAATCCGGCAGCAATCCCAAACATTGCTCTCCAGCCCCAAACTTCTCCTACAATTCCTCCTACAAAGCGGGAAAGAAGGATTCCTAGCAAAAGACCGGACATCACAAGCCCGATGTTAGCTGATTTTTCATTATCAGAAGATAATTCTGCGGCTATCGGAACAAACAGCTGCGGAATAACGGAAGTAGCCCCAATCAGCAGACTGGCAGCGTACAGCATCCACAATTGAGTGGCAAAAGTCATCCATAGCAGTGAACCGAAAACAAGAAAAAGATCTATCAGGATCAGTTTTTTACGGAAAAATTTATCTCCCAGCGGAACGATCAGCAACAGTCCCAGTGCATAGCCAATCTGAGTAAGCACAGAAATCCTGCTTGCTGCACTTTCGGAGATATGAAGATCTTCGGAAATAAGAGCCAGTAAAGGCTGATTATAATAATTGTTGGCTACTACTAACCCGGAAATAATGGCCATCAGCCATATCACTGTTCTGGAAATACCTTTGGAAGAACTCTCCTGCATTTTACAAATAAAGTTTTAATGAATAGAAAAAGCGTTTCCTGATGATCAGAACCTATCATTGCATAAAGGTTTCCGACCAAAAAAAGATTGCTTATTGAGACCTCAAAGGTAGTTATTTTAATAAAAACAAATCATTAATTAAATCTGTCGTTATCATAGACGATTTTCCGAAACAAACCTTTAATAAAGTATTTTTTTAAATTTTCTGACGGTTTTATCTTACATTTGTGTATACACCAACTTATGAATGATATGGATTTTAAAGAACAGATCCTAAAAAAATCTATAGAAGCAAAAGAAATTTACCTGCCTCATATTTCTGCCGATCCGGTGATCTTCGGGTTTGATCAGAAAGAGCTGAAGGTTTTACTGGCTAAAATGAATTACAGGAAACAATGGCTACTTCCCGGCGGTTATGTGAAAAAAGATGAAGATCTGAATGATGCAGTGCTTAGAATTCTGGAATACAGAACCGGAATTACGAATGTCTTTCTTGAAGAATTTGGCGTTTTTGGGAAGAAGAACAGAAGTGAAGTGTATTTTGAAGACTTTGAAGACAGTCTTTTTCAGAAACAGAGGTTTATTTCTGTAGGCTATTATGCTTTATACAAATCCTCTGAGATTAAGCCTGTCGCTGATGAAATGAGCGAGACTTGTGAATGGGTTTATCTGAGTCAGCTTCCGGAAATAGAACTTGCAATGGACCATAGGGAAATCATCGAAAAAGCTTTGCTTACCTTAAGAGAAAAGCTCTCGTGCAAACCTATAGGCTATAACCTCCTTCCGGAAAAATTTACCCTTCCGGAATTGCAGAAACTGTATGAAATATTACTAGGCAAAACGCTCAACCGGGGGAATTTTTACAAAAAAATTAAAAACTTAGGAATATTAAAAAAGCTGGAAGAGCAACGCCGAGGGGGAGCGCATAAATCTCCTGACCTTTATTCTTTTGATTCTGACCATTATATGAAAGCCCTGGAAAACGGCTTGAGCAATTGGTAAACCTTATCAGGTAAGATCGTTTTTGTAGATCACTCCGATCAATGAAAAACCTTTGAAATTTTAGAAATATTAAGGAAATTTGCAGAATGAAAATCATTCCGCTCAAAGAAGGCAATTTCTCTGCAAGTAAAACCAAAGATTTTACGCTTTTGACCCCTGAAAACCAGGAAACCGTAAAGGGAATTAAAATGTCTGTACAACCTTTTCTTATCATTACTTCCAATGATTATATCCTTTTGGATGCCGGGATTGGCTGGAAGAATGAAGCTGGAATATCCGTTGTTTCTACCCTTCTTAAGGAACATCATATCAATCCTGAACAGATTACCAAACTGCTGCTTTCTCACCTCCATAAAGACCATATTGAAGGCGCTGTAAGACTTACAGATGATGGTTTTGAAGCAACATTTCCGAATGCTGAAATCTATATCCAAAGACGTGAACTGGATTTTGCAATGGAAAATAAAGGAAATCCGTCTTTTGATTTTGAGATTCTGGAAAAACTGATCCAACTACCTTCTATCGTCTGGATGGATGATGATAAAGGACAGATTACTGATGAAATTTCATACGAAGTTGTAGGGGGACATACTCCGTTCATGCAGGTATTCTGGATCAGTGAAAATGGTGAAACGGTCTTTTATGGTGCTGATGACCTTCCACAGGCTTCTTATCTGAAGTATCACCTGGCTTATAAAAGTGATTTTGACGGAAGAAAAGCGATGCAGCTAAGACTTGCATGGGAAAAGGAAGCCCAGGAAAACCATTGGAAAATACTTCTTTATCATGATCTTGAGAAAGCCGTACTAGAGTTTTAAATGAAAAATGGTTTAAATTTCATTAAACCATTTATAAATATCAAATTCAGAAGGAATGTTGAGTTTTTTCCGGATGCGGTTTTTCCGGTTCTGTATGGCTTTTGGAGTCACAAAAATATAGGTGGCAATTTCCTTCGTGGTCATATTGAGTTTCAAGTAGATACAAAAGATCATTTCAGAGTTTTTAAGGCTGGGCTGTATAGCAGATAACCTGTTGAAAAAATCCGGGTAGACCAATCTGAATTTATTCAGCAAACGGGGAGAATTTGCTTTGGCTAATGCCATGATTTCGTCTTGTACAAGAATCTTGTGATTCAAATCCTCTAAGTTGGATTCAGTTTTTTTATTTTTCATAATATTTTCTCATCTCTACTAAATTTCAGATGCTACATGTTTCTATGCATCTGTACATTTTTTCTTCTTATCAATCAGTACTTTGATAACGTAATATTGGGCGTGAAACGATTTTCACTTCTTCAAAAATCCATGCACTCTTTTTAATATAATTTAACATTTCAGGGTGACCATTTGTATTGAGCCAACAACGATGTCAAACTATTCAGACAGGTGAATTTTTGTTTATTTTTTATTCAGGGCAAAGAAAGAAAAAATGATTAAAATTCTATTAAAACTGCGTACCACATACATACCACGTCACATTTTTAGTCAAAATATCATAACCGCTTTTACCAGCCTGTTTCCTATTATTTATAGCCCTGTTTTTGATTGGGGATAAATGTAACAGATTCTCAGGTTTAGTTTTTATGATCCTGATCAATACTTTTCAGATTTACAGGCAGAGTAATTTTTAAAAAAAGTGGTATCTGAATGGTACCACATTCTAATAAAAATATATAAAATTGACGTTCCTTTATTTTTTTATTAATGAATATGTGAATAGTGAAAAATCTGTTTTGAATATTCAACTAAAAGTAAATCACGAATATGATCATTGAAAGTTTATTAATTTCATTTGGAGCTGAGACGAAAAATTATAAAGCAGGAGATCTTATTTTCCGTGAAGAAGAGTTTCCGTTATATTATTATCAGATTGAGAAGGGAAAAATCAAACTCAATAACTATACTGAAGACGGAAAAGAATTTATTCAGAATATATTTTCAGATGGACACAGCTTTGGTGAATCGCTTCTTTTTGTAGACCGTCCTTATCCCATGAATGCAGTAGCAATGGAAGATTCAAGCATCCTCAGAATACCGAGGCAGAATTTTTTAGACCTGATCAGAGATAACCCGGAAATCTCATTGAATATCTACCAATGTCTTGCAGAAAGAATGTACTACACCTATATTATGTTCTATAATCTCTCCTTCCAAAATCCTGTTTCCAAACTGAAACTGATGATGGATTACATGAAAAGTTATTATGAAGATAAAGCCCCCCTATTCCTTTCAGATCCCTCTTACCCGCCAGCAGCTTGCATCCCTTACCGGCCTCTGTGTAGAAACAGTGATACGTACCATCAAACAGATGGAGAAAGAGAAAACAGTGAAAATTGAGAGGAGGAAAATTTATTATTAAACAGATCCATCAATCCCATCCAAAGCTCGTAATTCTTTAGAGATTTAACTGCTTCTGAAACTCTTCCAGATATTTTGCAATATGAATTCCGTCTGCCAGGCCATGATGCGCTTCAATAGAAACAGGAAGGTATTTCTTACCATCACGGATATTAAATCTCCCGAAAGACACCTTTGGTACCGATTCGTCATTATTAAAATTCGTAGGATGAAGAATGGCACTGAAAGAATTCCACGGAATGGTCGTGTGTCTTACATGATCTTTACCTAATCTGTCATTGCTTAGTCTGAGCCCTGTAGAATGATGTACCCCTTTGATCTCTTCCTGTAAAGCAGCATTGAAAATTTCAAAATCTTCCGAAAAAGGAGTAAATGAAAACCCAAAAGTACCATCCGGCCTTGCAATCGTACTTCCGGCATGCACAGTATCAAACTGTAGCACCTGCCCATCAACGATTCTAAATTTTAATTCGTCCACCGTATTGATGGCAACCATAGATTTGTGATAATAATAGGCAAAGAAAGAATATCCGTTATTTTTTGCCGTATCATAAGCTTGTGTACAGTCTACTTCTGTTGTAAAGCCAAAATAAGGACTTGCCATATTAGAAAAAAACTCAAAATGCTCCCTTCTGTTCCATTGTTCAAGGTCTACGATCTTCATTGATTTTTTATTTTGCTGCAAATTTCAGCAATTTTAATTGCTTTTCAGACCTGTTTCGAAAGAAATTTCAGAAGGCAAGGGTTATTTTTTGGAATTCATTTTAGTAAAGCATAATTATTGCATTATTTTATTCACGGAAGCTCATAGTTTTTCATGAAAACATCTATTACAAAATAACATCATTATGGAAATACAAAATCTTAAAGGCAACAACTGGTCAGCAAGGAAAGTAGATCACATTTATATAGTAAGCGTTAGCAATCATTCCAATATTGTAGAGACATTAACGAATTTTGTTCAAGATCAGAACATTCAGGCAGGCGAAGTAACAGGAATAGGTGCTGTAAGTGAGGCTACTCTGCGTTTCTTTAATCCATCGACAAAAAATTATGTTGATAAAGCCTTTAAAGAACAGATGGAAGTTACCAATATTTCAGGAAACGTTTCTGAAATTGAAGGAAAATTGACCCTCCATCTGCATATTACATTGGGAAGAGAAGATTATACCGCTTTAGCCGGACATCTTCTGGAAGCAAAAGTTCAGGGAGCGGCAGAATTTATTTTGTATCCATTAAATACAAGAGTCATCAAAAGAAAAGATCAGGAAGCCGGTATTAATTTCTATGATTTTGAACAATAGCAACGAATGTCTTATTTTTGATGAAATATTTGTCTGATGCTCGACGTCCTGCTTTCTCATATTCAAAATAAGGTTGCTGTCACCGATGAAGATAAAGAGCGGATTCCCTCTTTCTTTACCTCCAGGAAACTCCGAAAAAAACAATATCTGCTTCAGGAAGGCGATATTTGTAAATGCCTGTCTTTTGTAAGCAAAGGGTTACTAAAGTCTTATTTTCTGGATGAAAAAGGAAATGAACGGATCAATATGTTTGCTTTTGAAGGTTGGTGGATCTCAGATTTCAACAGTTTTATCCATCAGGAAAAAGCCGTTCTGAATATTGATGCCATAGAAGAAACTGAGGTATTGATGATTACTTTGGCAGATTATGAAAAAATGTTACTGGAAATTCCTGTGATGGATCGTTATTTCAGGATTTTATATCAGAATAGTTTGGTAACGAAAGATTACAGGCTTATTGTTTCCAATGGATATACCGCTGAAGAAAAATATATGGAGCTTGCACAGAAGAATCCGGAAATGATCAAAAGAGTTCCTCATAATCTTATCGCTTCCTATCTGGGGCTTGCTCCTGAAACGGTAAGCAGAATACGTAAAAAGAATTCCCTGAATAATACTTGACCCAGATCAATCGAAATGCATGATTCAGGTCAAGGGTAAAATCCTGATCCGGACCATAATTTTGTAAAAAAAATTTACAATACTTATGGAAAATATTGCATTGGTAGTAGGCGCTACCGGAATTACAGGCAGTAATCTTGCTGAAGAACTTATTAACCAAGGCTGGACGACTTATGGACTGTCCAGAAATCCCAACAACAATATTCCCGGTCTCCTTACCATAAAAGCAGATCTCCTAGATGAGCAAAGCCTGATGGATGCATTGGATGGAATCTCTCCTACTCATGTTTATTTTACAACCTGGATGCGTCATGATACGGAAGAAGACAATATTCGTGTCAACAGTGCTCTGGTCAGAAATCTGCTGAATATACTGTCTCCTAAAAAATCGGTCAGACATGTAGCCTTGGTTACAGGTTTAAAACACTATCTTGGGCCTTTTGAAGCTTATGTTAAAGAAGGGATTCTTCCGGAAACACCTGTCAGAGAAGAACATCCAAGGCTTTCATTACCTAATTTCTATTATGCCCAGGAAGATGAAGTTTATGTAGCTTCAGAAAGAGATGGTTTTACGTGGAGTATTCACAGGCCTCATACCGTTATTGGATATGCTGTAGGTAACCTGATGAATATAGGAACCACCTTAGCGGTCTATGCCAGCATTTGTAAAGAAACAGGAAGGAAGATGATCTGGCCGGGATCTGAAGCACAATGGAATGGTATTTCTGATGTGACCGATGCCGGACTCCTGGCAAAACAATTGATCTGGGCATCCGTTACTGAATCTGCCCAAAACCAGGCATTTAACATTACCAATGGCGATGTATTCCGTTGGAAATGGCTTTGGAAGAGGCTTGCAGATTGGTTTGGCATTGAAGCGGAAGGTTATAACGGAATAATAAGACCTTTGGAAAAAGAACTGGAAAATGACCAGCAGCTTTGGGAAGAAATTGCAGTGAGATACAATCTGAACGAAAAAAAACTGGATCGTCTATCCTCGGCCTGGCATACGGATCTGGATCTTGGACGCCCTCTGGAGGTTATGTGTGATATGTCTGCCAGCAGAAAACAGGGATTCTCTGCCTTTAAAAGTACAGAAGACTCGTTTATTGAAGTCTTTGAAAGGCTAAGAGCGGAAAAAATAATTCCATCCTTATAGACTTTTTGCCAAGCAGATAAAATCCACAGAGTATTTCTAATCTGCAGAGAGGTTTTTATGGCCACGAATGCACGAATAGTATGAAAAAATTCGTGCATTCGTGGCATATAAAAAAACTTTGCATTCATGACTGATCTTCAGGTTTTCCTACAGCATAGGAGTATAATAATCAATAAACATCATAACCCAGGTGCTCATCAGTATTTAATAGTTGTGTTTTTTATTGTTTTATCATACTTCTGATGTAGTCATTCCAAATTTATTTTTGAAGGAGAAATAAAAATGAGACAGATTTTCAAATCCAAGATCAAGATAAATATCCGATGGCTTTTTCCCTTTATTTTTAATTAAATAATAGGCTTCCCTCAACCTTCTTTCCTTCAGCCACTGCTTTGGCGTCATATTGAATATTTTATTAAAATCCCGCTTAAACCCCGAAAGACTGCGGCCTGTAAGTTTTGCAAAAGCTTCTATGGATACATTGAACATAAAATTCTTATTCATAAACGCTTTCAGATCGATTTTATGAGGTTCAGAAAAATCAAACAAAAGATCTTTGAGCTCAGGATGACTTTGAAGGAGAAGTTCTATCGCTTCTTTTACCTTTATAGCAGCCAGCCTCGGAGAAATCTCTTGGATTTTATGAACGTATGGAATGAGCGAGGTGAAATAACTTGTAAAAAAATCATCCGGTTCAAAAAACATCCGGCTACTATCCGGAAAAGGACCATCAGCAGACATTTTATTTTCGGCAGCATACTGTCTGAGCGTTTCATCATCCAATGTAATGGAAAGAAACTGATATTTCTCGCTTTTTGAAGGGTATTTCATCGTTCTGATCAGCTGATTTTTTTTCACCAGAACCACTGTATTCTCTCTGATGACAGTCTTTCCCTGTTCATGGAAAGCATGCGTTTCCCCAGATAACTGAAATCCCAGAAAATGGTCAGGAATAAATTCTTCATGCCCTTTGTAGGATTCAAAAGCACATGAATAAACCAGTTTGTCAAATATGATCTCAGAAGTTTTCTCCATACTGCAAATATCTGAAAATTACCCCATAACGGAAGCTCCCGCAGTTGCAATTTCTTTATCCTGTTCCGGACTTCCCCCTGAAGAAGCAATTCCTCCTATTACTTTTCCGTCTGGACTTTTAATAACAACTCCTCCGGCAATGGTTAAAAGACCTCCGTTAGAATTCAGCATTCCATATCCGTGAATATCTGCTCCTGAAATAATCTGTCCCATTATATCACTGTCAATCCCGAACATCACAGCCGTTTGGGCCTTTTTCATGGCAAATTCTATCACTCCATATACACTGTCAAGCCTCGCAAAAGCCATTAGATGACCACCCTTATCTACTATGGCAATACTTACCGGAATATTCAGCGATCTGGCTTTTTGAATTGCAGCCTGTAATGCTTTTTCAGCAAGTTCATAACTTAGTTCCATATTATTAGCTTTTTACGGTCCAGGCTTCTGCCTGCAGTTGTTTTACAAAATCTTCCGTCTCTTTTGGATGTACATTTCTGAAATTGGAACCATCATCCAATACCACATCCACAATACATTCTGCCATAGATTGAGGATCTAACTGATGGGCCAATGACTCTGCAGCGCCGTCAAAAGCCGAAAGAGGAGTGAAGTTCTTTTCAGGATTGTACCAACGGAAAATAGAGTCCACTCCACGGTCATTAAAACCGGTTCCAAATATTCCCGGATTGCAGGTCGCAATTTTGATATTAAATGGAGCAAGCTCTGTTCTCAAGCCTTCAGCTATAGATCCCATGGCATGTTTAGATGCACAGTATGCAGCAACATAAGGAACCGTCCACAATTCTCCCATGGAAGTTGTAAATACAATTTTACCCGGTTTCTTCTGATCGATAAACTTTTTGATGAATCCCTGCGCCAGCTCCAGTCCACCAAAAACATTGACATCAAACATAGAGCGGATCAGATCTATGGGCTGCTCAGCAATAGGACCGCCTTCCATAATTCCGGCATTGCTTACCAGAATATCAATATCATATTTTTGATGAATATACTCCAGATCACGAGGATTGGTAACATCCAGTTTATCCACGGTAAGATCAATTCCTGATTCTTTTGCTTCACGGATCAGATCACTCATCTGGGGATATACCTGAGTAGTTGCAATTACTTTATACCCTTTTTTAGCAAGATCGAAAGCCGCAATTTTTCCGAATCCACTTGCTGCCCCTGTAATTAAAATAGTTTTGCTCATTGTATTTTATTTTTAAATGATGATACAAAGTTCAAAGATTTAAGACCTGGGAATATTGGTACAAAGTTCAAATATATATTGCTGGAAAGTTCATTTTTTTTGAGACAGATCACACAGGAGTACTACTATTCAATAGGAACGGGCTTTAGCCCAAACCTGCTACAGAACCATTATTAATTATTTTATATAAAGAGATATGATATAAATCAATCCTACCACATATTTGTAAATTACCTGGGAAAATAGAAATAAAATCATTCGTTTATCGTAAATTGGTTAAGTTTTTGAAGCTTATCTGATAAATCACTCACACCATTGAAATTAATCACATTTACCCAAAAAGGAATCTACTGTCCACAGGGAAAATTCTATATAGATCCCTGGAGACCCGTTGATATGGCAATCATTACCCACGGACATGCCGATCATGCACGCTGGGGAATGAAGAAATACCTTTGTCATCATTTTACAAAACCTATTTTACATCAAAGAATCGGTGTGGATATTGAATGTCAGAGTGTAGAATATGGAGAAAAGATCAATATCAATGGTGTACAGGTCTCGCTTCATCCTGCCGGACATATTATAGGCTCTGCACAGATAAAACTGGAATATAAAGGTTACATAACCGTCATTTCCGGCGACTATAAAACACAGAATGATGGACTGAGCACACCTTTTGAACTGGTAAAATGTAACGAATTTGTGACGGAAAGTACTTTTGGATTACCCGTTTATAATTGGCTGGAAATTGATGATCTGAATAAAAAACTTCAAAATTGGGTATTAAAGAACCGGGAAAATAATAAAACTTCTGTATTTATAGGCTATTCTCTGGGCAAAGCACAGCGTATCATGAAAGCTGTGGAAGGATTAGGAAAAATATATGTTCACAATTCCATCGGAAAGCTGAATGAAGCTTTTGAGGCTGTAGGAATTGATCTTCCCGGATATGCGATTGGAGATTTCAGAGAACATCCCAAAGAAATGGAACACGAAATTGTGATTGTCCCTCCCGCTCTGCTTGACAGCAATGTGACTAAAAAAATTCCAGCGGCTGCAACTGCGATCTGCTCAGGTTGGATGCAAGTGCGTGGGGCCAGACGTTGGCGAAGTGCAGATGCCGGGTTTGCAATGAGTGATCATGCAGACTGGAAAGGATTATTACAGACTGTAAAAGCCACAGAAGCAGACCTCGTACATGTTACCCACGGACAGACTGAAATATTTTCAAAATATCTTAATGAAATAGGAGTTCGCGCAGATGTTGTAGAAACCTTGTTTGGAGACGATGAAGAAGCATCAGAAAAAGAAACCATACAAAATCCGGAGTTATGAGACATTTTGCAGATTTGATCAACGCTTTGGAAACCACCAATAAGACCAATGCCAAAATAGATGCCATCATCGACTATCTTGAAAGGACTCCGGATGAAGATAAACTGTGGTTTATTGCTTTGTTTACGGGAAAACGCCCCAAAAGAAATGTCAATACCAATTATATGAAAGAATGGGCACTGGAAATCACAAAACTGCCATTGTGGCTGTTTCAGGAAAGCTATTCTTCCGTAGGGGATCTAGGGGAAACACTCTCACTGATACTTCCTCCGCCCCGGCAAAAAATTGACCGCAGTCTATCACAATGGATGAATGATATTGTAGATTTAAAGGATAAAACAGAAGCCGAGAAAAAAGAATTTGTACTGAATTCATGGGATGGCCTTGATTATACGGAAAGACTCATTTTCAATAAATTAATTGGCGGAAGCTTCCGGATTGGTGTTTCTGATAAAACCCTGATCAATGCCCTTACCAAATTCTCAGGACAGGAATCCAGCACCCTGATGCACAGCCTGATGGGAAAATGGGAACCCGGAGAGGTTTCTTTCCAGGAGCTGATCTCTGCAGAGAATGTAAACCCGGATAATTCAAAACCTTATCCTTTCTGTCTTGCCTATCCTTTGGAAAAAGAACTTGAAGAGCTCGGAGAACCCAGTGAATGGCTGGCAGAATATAAATGGGACGGAATCAGGGGGCAAATCATCCGCAGGAATGATGAAGTCTTCATCTGGTCAAGAGGAGAAGAACTGATTACGGAACAGTTTCCGGAAATCACAGAAACAGTAAAAGCGATGAATGGCAACTTTGTCATAGATGGAGAAATACTTGCCGTAAAAGAGGATAAAGTTTTAAATTTTAATGAATTACAAAAAAGATTAAACAGGAAAAATTTAACAAAGAAAATGCTTTCCGAAATTCCTATCCAGGTCTTTGCCTATGATCTTTTAGAACTTGAAAATAATGATCTGAGAGAGAAACCGATTTCGGGAAGACGGGCTCTATTGGAAGAATTATTATTAAATGAATCTCCGGAGAATATTAAGCTTTCCGGAAGTATAGATTTTGAAGAATGGAAAGAACTGAACCTCATCAGAGAAAATTCAAGAGCCGTAAACAGCGAAGGGCTGATGTTGAAACAGAAGAATTCTCCTTACCACTCAGGGCGTAAAAAAGGCGACTGGTGGAAATGGAAAATCAATCCGTTTACCATTGATGCTGTTTTGATCTATGCTCAGAAAGGAAGTGGCAGGCGAAGTGCCTATTATACAGATTATACCTTTGCTGTAAAGAATGGTGATCAGCTGGTAACCATTGCAAAAGCCTACTCAGGGCTTACGGATAAGGAAATTATGGAAGTAAGCAGGTTTGTTACCAAAAATGCAATTGAAAAATTTGGGCCTGTGCGAACAGTAAAAGCAGAGCTGGTCTTTGAAATCGCTTTTGAAGGAATAGGACTCAGTAACCGCCATAAAAGCGGTGTGGCGCTGCGCTTTCCGAGAATTGTAAGGTGGCGGAAAGATAAAACGGTAGATGACATTGACCACCTGGAAGAAATAAAAAAACTGATACAGTAATTTGGCAGCTTTTGAACATACCAACGGATTTACAATCATTCAGCAATGGATGACTGATAAAGGCATCTCCCCTTTTAAATTTCAGATCGATACATGGCGAAAATTCGGGAGTGGCTATAGTGGGATGGTGATCGCTCCCACAGGATTTGGGAAAACGTTTTCCGTATTTCTGGCTTTGGTTTCAGATTTTCTCAATCATCCTGAGCAATACAAAAAAGGATTGAAAATGATCTGGATCACCCCACTCCGATCTCTTTCTAAAGATATTGCCAAAGCCATGCAGGAAGCCATTGATGAAATTGGATTAGACTGGGCTGTAGGGGTAAGAAACGGAGATACCGACCCGAAAGTAAGGCAGCAACAGGTAAAAAAAATGCCTGAAATACTCGTTGTAACACCTGAAAGTCTGCACTTGCTTCTGGCTCAGAAAAATCACGAGTCTTTTTTCCGGGATATGAAATGTATAGTGGTGGATGAATGGCATGAGCTATTGGGATCCAAACGTGGCGTTATGGTTGAACTGGGAATTTCGCAGCTTAGAAAGTACGTTCCTAAAATAAAGATCTGGGGAATTACCGCTACCATCGGAAATCTGGATGAAGCCATGGAGGTTCTTATTCCTTATGACATCAAAAAAGCAAAAATTACCGCCAAAGAACATAAGAAAATAGATATTATCCCCGTGTTCCCTGATGAAATTGAAATATTACCCTGGGCAGGCCATCTCGGGAACAAACTGGCAGATAAAGTAGTGCCAATTATTCTCAATTCAAAATCAACCATTGTTTTTACCAATACCAGAAGCCAGAGTGAAATGTGGTACCAGCTTCTATTGAGTGCTTATCCGGATTTTGCAGGGCAGATTGCCATTCATCACAGTTCTATTGACGCCCATTTAAGAATATGGATCGAAGAAAATTTAAGTTCCGGAAAATTAAAAGCAGTGGTTTCTACCTCATCATTGGATCTGGGAATTGATTTTAAACCTGTGGATACCGTTATTCAGATTGGGTCAGCAAAAGGAGTGGCCCGTTTTCTTCAGCGTGCAGGCCGTAGTGGACACTCCCCTTTCGAAACATCCAAAATTTACTGTGTTCCCACTCATTCTCTCGAACTGATCGAAGTTTCAGCTTTAAAGGAAGCGGTAAAACAGAACGTGGTAGAACCCAGAGAACCCCAGGTTTTGTGTTTTGATGTATTGGTTCAGTTTCTGATGACCCTGGCTGTTGGAGATGGTTTTTATCCTGATGAAACTTATGAAAGAATAAAAAAAGTATATGCCTTTCAGGAAATGATGGTAGAAGAATGGAAAAGTATCCTCGAATTTCTGACCATTGGAGGCAGCGTTTTAAAGAATTATGAGGAATTTCATAAGATCGTCATTATGGAAGATGGGCTGTATAAAGTTACTTCTCGGAAGATTGCCATGCTTCACCGGATGAATATGGGAGTTATTGTGAGCGATGCCATGCTGAAGGTTAAATTTATTTCCGGCGGTTATATAGGAATGATTGAAGAATATTTTATCTCAAAACTGAAAAAAGAAGAAAAATTCATTCTGGCCGGACGCACCCTTGAAGTAGCGATGATCAAAGATATGACGGTGTATGTAAGAGCGGCAAAAGGCAAAGCACTTGTTCCGAGTTATCTTGGAGGAAGGTTACCTTTAAGTTCAGATCTGGGACACTTTTTAAGAGAAAAATTATCCCATGCCTTAAATCCGAAAGCTTCCGAAAAAGAACTGAAATTCCTGCATCCTCTGTTAGTCAATCAGGAAACCAATTCCCATATCCCTAAAGAAAACGAATTTCTGGTTGAAATGATCAAAAACCGCGAAGGCTATCATCTATTTATGTATCCTTTTGAAGGACGGCTGGTACATGAAGTAATGGCTGCTTTGATCGCCTATCGTATTTCAAAGCTGGCTCCTATTTCCTTTTCTATGGCCATGAATGATTACGGATTCGAGCTCTTCAGCGATAAAGAAATTCCATTGAATGAAGAAAACTTACATAAGATCTTAACCCGTGACCAGCTGATGCAGGATGTGATTGCCAGTATCAACTCTGCAGAAATGGCAAGACGGAAATTCCGGGACATCGCCGTGATTTCAGGAATGGTAATTCAGAATTATGCAGGTAAACAGCGGTCTAATAAATCTCTACAAAGCTCAGCAGGACTTATTTTTAAAGTACTGGAAGACTATGACCCCAATCATTTTCTTATCAAACAGGCTTATACTGAAGTCTTTAATATGCAGCTTCAGGAACAGAGACTTGTGGAAGCATTCAAAAGAATTGAAAAATCTGAAATTATTCTGAAGCACTCAAAATCTTTTACTCCGCTCAGCTTCCCTATAAAAGTAGACAGCCTGAGACAAACCCTTTCCAGTGAAGGTCTGGATGCGAGAATCAGGAAGATGCTAAAGCTTTCAGGAATTAATGAGGATTAATAGAAATTCATAGGATAAGCATATAAAAACCTTGTATTTTTTCATGTTAAAACCCTTTGAAAAGTTTAATAATCGCCGTACCTTAGAGTATCTTCTCTGAAGATTAAATAACAATCACACCATGGCAAAATTATTCTTGGTCCGTCACGGACAGTCACTTTGGAATCTTGAAAACAGATTTACAGGCTGGCAGGATATTGATATTACAGAAGCAGGAATTGAAGAAGCAAAAAAGGCAGGGGTTGCTTTAAAAAAAGAAAGAATAGATATTGCTTTTACTTCCGCACTGATCCGGGCACAGCATACCCTTAGCATTATTCTGGAAGAAACGGGAAACACCCATATTCCGGTTGTTATGGATAAAGCATTGAATGAACGTTCCTATGGTAATCTGGAAGGGCTCAACAAAGCTGAAACCGCACAAAAATATGGCGAAGAACAGGTTCATACCTGGCGCAGATCCTATGACGTGGTTCCTCCCGGTGGTGAAAGCCTTAAAGATACTTACAACCGGGTTATCCCTTATTTTGAAGCTCAGATTCTCCCTTTGTTGAAACAAGGTAAAAATGTACTGATTGTAGCCCATGGAAACAGCCTCCGGGCTCTGATCATGTACCTGGAACATCTGTCTCCGGAAGAAATTCTGGAAAGAGAAATTGCCACCGGAGCTCCCCTCACCTATATTTTTGATGAACATTTTCATGTAAGCAGAAAAGACAGCTGAGTATGGGTATGATATAAAAAATTATTGATATTAAATACATTCTATCTGAATCCAAAATACATCATTCAAAATTCAAAATCCATAATTATTCAAAGTGTTTATTGCAACAAAAAAGATCTCCATTCAAAACGAAATTTTCATCCTGACCAATCAGCGGGCCGCATTCCGGGAACAAGGAAAAGCATTGATTCTTTCTGATCTTCATATCGGGAAGACGGCTCATTTCCGCAAAAACGGCATTGCATTGTCCAATCACATCATGAAGAGTGATCTGGAAAGACTGTCTGCACTGATCGAATATTTTCAGCCTGACAAATTTATTGTCGTGGGTGACCTTCTGCACGCAGGAGACAATTCTGATGTTGATGAATTCTGTACATGGAGAAGCCAATATCCTGATCTACAATTTTACCTAGTCGAAGGAAATCACGACCGGATCTCAGCATCTCTGGAAAAAAAGCTCTGTCTGGATTTCAAAGCTGACCTGCTGGAGATTGACGGATTTACTTTCATTCATGATTTTGAGCCCATCAAATCCGGATTTCAGATCACAGGACATATTCATCCGGGAATCGTTTTACATTCTGCCATAAAAAGCATCAGACTTCCCTGCTTTGCACTTAGTGACAATCAGTTGCTGCTTCCTGCTTTTAGTAAGTTTACGGGATTGGATACGAAGAATCTTCCTAAAAAAAGTAAGTTTTTTGTGTTTACAGATGCTGAGATTTATGAGATTTGAGTTTCTTTAGACAGCATTGTAATAAGAAATATTTGTTCAGGTAAATTGAGAAATGTCAGAACAGTAAAAAAGCCCCTTAATTGGGGCTTTAAATGGTATCTCAGAGACTTATGTGTCTAATCTTTCTTTCCAAGATTTTCAGCAAATAAAAGAATCTCTTTATTGACGGCATCAGCATTTGCTTTGTTCGTAATAATGCTGCCATGACTTGCATTCATAACAATCTGTTTTCCATTAGAAGAGAGTTCTTTTAATTCTTTTTGCATATCAAACCATAATTTAACTTCTTTATCAGGATCAATTCCCTCTTTTCTATATTTGTTTTTCTGGGATTCTTTATACTGTTCTGTAGCAGTAAATACCAAAAGCGGTAATGAATCTAAACTCTTTGATTTACCTGCCCGAGCCAGTACGTCATTCGTTAATTTGTTCTCTCTTAAAAACATACGGAAAACATCTCCGGAAGTAAAGGTCAGTGATTGTGAACGGCTATACACTTCCTGAGGTAAACCATCACCTTGATAAGTCGGCTTACTGATTATTTTATTATAAATACCCCAAATCCCTAAATCCGCAAGTATAGATCCTATTTTTAATAACCTTGCCTGTCCATTAGGCACCAATTCCTTTTGAGCTAATCGCTTCCATTGTTCAGGATGGCTTGAGTCTATGAAAACAATACCTTCAACTTCATTTGGATAAAGATCTCTGAAAATTCTGCTGTAAGGACCTCCCATAGAATGCCCAATCAGAATATAAGGTGGTTTTTCGCCAGTTTTCTCTAATAATTCATGAAGCTGTTTTGCGTAAAATTCAGGAGATATATTATCCTGATGACTCGATTCACTAAACCATTTTCCATCCCTATCATAGCGTATCACTCTCGTATTATTTTTCAAACCTTCTGCTACCCAATGCAACATATCTGTATTACTGTGGGCGCCGGATTCAATAATAACTGTAGGTAAAGACTTCTTTTCACCTTCTGCTCTTACATGAATATTGGTTCCGTTAACATTCACTAATTTACCCGGTGGAACGGGTTTGGAGCTGAATAATTTGTACCCCATTCCCAAGAGCAATACTAATACTAGAACTCCCACAATAAGTTGACCAATAAACTTAAAGGTTTTTAAAATTAATTTCATAGTTATTTTTGAATTTTATACTGATAATAGCAGAAATGCCGAAGCAATTAGTTTTCCGGCAAATATAACAAAAAGCCCCCTTTTTGAGAGGGTTTTCAATGATGAAATAAATAACAGGAAATGAGCAGCATTTTCCTTCTGATGTTTTACAAAATAGTGTTATAACTTTTGAGATAGCAAAAAAAATGTAAGTAACTTCTATCTTCAAAAAATCACACACCATAATACCCCCGCTTAGTCGAATCAACTCGTTGATTCCCCTCTTTGCCCCCTCAAAATAGAATAGCATGATAATAAAACTTTTCGTCAAATAAAAAAATAAGAGCAGATCAATCATCTGCCCTTATTATAAAGTCTGCTTCATATACTTACTTCAATCTAACCCTTCGGCTTTATCTATACTTCTGTAGAAATGGAATTTAATACACTCCATAAACCACCTCATTGAATTTTTCCCGCATCTTCAATTGTTATATTGGCTACTAGTCTGCTTTTTTACTCAAACGAATACTGTAAACAGTAATCAATACCGTAACAGCCAGGAATAAAGCCCCGATCCACGGAGTACTTCCCAATCCTAAGGATGAGGTCACAATCATCCCGCCTGCATAAGACCCGATCGCAATACCAATATTAAATGCTGCAATATTAATTCCTGAAGCCACGTCTTCAGTTCCCGGCAGTTCTTTTTCCGCAACTTGTACAACCAGAAGCTGAAGCCCCGGAACACTGGCAAAAGAAAGGGCGCCCAAAAAGAACAGGGTAATGATGCTTAAAACCGGACTGCTTACAGTAAAATAAAAAGCAAGCAAAACCAGTCCCTGTGCTGCGAACATCCATAAAAGTGCTTTTAGAGGATTTTTATTGGCCACTTTCCCACCGATAAGATTTCCCAGTGCAATGGCAATTCCATAAATAAGCAGGATAAAAGTGACCGTAGATTCCTGAAATCCTGTAATCTTCTGTAAAATTGGAGACAGATAAGTGAAAACTACAAACGTTCCGCCATATCCCATAGCCGTCATTAAAAAAGCAAAGATCAGACGTTTGTTTCCCAATACTTTAAACTGACTTTTTAATGAAGCCGTTTTTCCGTTCTTTAAATTATTGGGAACCAGCAATAAACTGGCCACCAACCCGATCATCCCCAGAATAGAAACACCTATGAAGGTTGCTCTCCAGCCAAAATGCTGCCCTATAAAAGTTCCTAACGGCACTCCTGTTACAATCGCCAGTGTAAGCCCGGCAAACATAATGGAAATAGCAGTAGCCCTTTTCTCTTCGGGAACCAGTGATGCTGCAATCGTTGATCCGATTGAAAAATAAACACCATGCGCAAACCCTGTCAGAATTCTTGCAAGAACGAGGGTAATAAAGCCCGGAGCAATAGACGCCAGTCCATTACCGATGACAAAGAGCAGCATAATGGAAACCAAAAGCATCTTACGGGGAAGTTTTCCTGTTAATGCAGTCAATATCGGAGCACCTATGGCGACTCCTATAGCATAAAGACTTACCAGCAATCCGGCTGATGGAATAGTAATCCCCAAATCAGAGGCTACAGTTGGCAGAAGTCCTACGATCACAAATTCTGTAGTTCCAATTCCGAAGGCACTTATGGTCAGTGCCCACAATGCAGCAGGAAGCCGCTTGCTTTTAACGTTCCCTGCTGCAGTATTGATTTGTATTTCTTTTTGAAAATTCATTGTCTTATAATTTTGTTGATGTTGACAATGCAAATTTCCAATGAAAAATTATATTATAAAAATTATTTAAATTGTATTAAATTATCAGAATAATGATAGTTTTTTTTTTTCTTGATACATTTATTTTTGCTTCTCATTCATTCATACACATGATGTTTACTCAATTTAACACTCTCATTATCAACTTATAATGATAGCTAAACCTAACAGGTTATAGAAACCTGTTAGGTTTGTTTTATATTCTTAGACAATTGATATAATGTCTTATAATTGTATCGTAATGAAAGACTTTTTCATTTCTGAATTTTCTGTATGCCACCAACGTTATTAGCTTTTATCATCCAACCAAACCACTTTTTGCTCGGGAGAATGCTCCTGTCCAATAATATCGCGATACAAATCCGGTCTTCTTGCTTTGATATATCTAAACCCACCGGCTTGGGTAAGCTTTTCCGAACTAATGACCGCAGATTCAAAACTGTCATCGAATGAATGACATTCAGCAATAATATCTCCGAAAGGATCTATGATCATAGAACACCCGTTTTTCAGCTGATCATCATCCATCCCTATAGGATTCGAAAAAACGATATACGCTCCGTTATCATAAGCTCTTGCAGGAAGCCATTTCATCAGCCAGTCTCTGCCTTTCATTCCATTGAATTCCAGACGTAGAGAAGTAGGGTCTGTTACCCTGTTATTCCAGAGTTCAGGATCTACAAAACCTGCTCCAGGTCTTGTAGAAGGCGTACACATGGTGACATGAGGCATGAAGATAATATCTGCACCCAGAAGCTTTGTTGCCCTTACATTTTCAACGATATTGTTGTCGTAGCAGATCAGGATACCACATTTCCATCCCAAAATATCAAATACACAATATTGATTTCCTGGGGTAAGATGAGGATTGATGAAAGGATGTAATTTTCTGTATTTGGCCTTTAATCCGGTTTTATCAACACATAGATAGGCTTTGAACAGATTTTGATCTTCATCTTTTTCAAAAAGCCCGGCCAAAATTGTTATATCATACTGATCTGCGATCTGCTGCAGCTTTTTGATACTCTCCCCGTCAGGAATTAGCTCAGCAATATCGAGCAGCTGCTCTTTGGAAAGTCTTCTGGCAAAAGTATATCCTGTGATAGAACATTCGTGAAATGCAATGACATGAGCGCCTTGAGAAGCAGCCTGACCTGCCAGTTTTTCAATCACGGAAAGGTTGTATTCTTTATCGCCGCTTTTATTTTCGAATTGTGCTGTTGAGATTTTAATATTCATTGTTTTTTTCAGCAAAACTAAATCAGATCACCGTCGGGAAATTGTATAAAACCGACATTCTGATTTACAGCTCAATGAAATTGACCGCCATTTTATTTTCTATTTTTAAGTATTGCTTTGGAGTCAGCCCTACACTGTTTTTGAACTCCCGGATCAGGTGAGACTGATCGGCATATCCGGCATGATAAGAAAGTGTGGTCATATTTTCAACACTTGTTCCTTTATTCATAAGGCTTAAGAAATAATGGAGACGGATGATATTACTGTATTTTTTAGGAGATAATCCCATATAGTTTTCAAACTTCCGTTCAAGATGCCTTTCTGTATATCCTGTGAATTTTTCCAGCTCCTTTGAAGTTACAGTGCCTTTATTTTGAAGAATATACTGCTGAACTGCCGTTATAAAACTATAATCGGAATTGCTTTCACTGCTTAGAAATTCGGTAAAAAAAACATTAAGACGGTTGATGATCGTCGTAGGATCTGTTTTATTATAAAGGCTTTCCTGAAAAGGCTGCAATCTGCTTTTAAGAACTTCTTCAGTAGAAATCACCTGGTTTTTAATTTCTTTTGCAGAAGCTTTCAGAAGAATATTCAAAAAATAAGGCTGAAATACGACAGCTATTAAAGAAAATCTGCCCCTTGAATAAAAGTCTTTATACCCATTCAGAGCGCCATAAAAAAATGCCAGAGGCATTCTGTCCCCCGAAATGCAGGAATACAGATCCATATCACCAGATAAAATAAGCCCGGTACTGCCATCGGTAAATAGGCGTACGTTTTTCAAATCCTTTTTGGAATTTTCCAAAAAGAGATAGTGTCTGATGAATGGCGCCAAATGCTTGGGCGGCGAAATCTGCATATTCAAATGTACGCAAAATTCTTTTCTCAACTGAAAACGATCCACAAATGTGAGATTACAAAAAAACTATTGATAATGCTCTTTTTTGAGGAGGAATTTTTTTTGCCACGAATGCACGAATTTTTAATGTTATTCGTGCATTCGTAGCGTTTTTTTCGATTTTTCCCATAACCATACAGTTTTCATTGAAGGTATTTTTTGTGTCTCTACATCTTCCAACACTTTACATTTTAACTTATTTTTTCTATAAAAATCAACGACAGGTACCACACTTTATTCCCTTTTGGTCAGGTATTTGAATGTTTTAATAAAAATTATTCAGTTACCAATCACCAAAATATAATAGTATGTCAACACAAAATCTCACCCATCTTGAAGCGATCAAAAAGATCAAAGAACTTTCGGAAAATGCAAGAATATGTATGTTTTGTACAGACCTGGAAACAGTCCCGGTCAATTCACGTCCAATGACTCTTCAGGAAACTGATGACAGTGGAAACCTCTGGTTTATCAGCAGCGGAACCAGCAATAAGAATTTTGAAGTAAAAGAAGACCGCAGAGTACAGCTGTTCTTTATGAATAACAGTGATGCTCAATATCTTTCCATATATGGAGAAGCTTCCGTCTATAAAGATAAAGCCACCATAGAAGAAAAATGGTCTCCTCTTGCAAAAGCCTGGTTTGACGGAAAAGATGATCCCAATGTTACCATTATCCGTGTAGAGCCCAAAGATTCATATTATTGGGATACGAAAGCAGGAAAACTGGTCAGCCTTTTTAAATTCGTAGCTTCAGCCATTACAGGAAATAAAACAGATAATTCTGATGGTATTGAGGGAAATGCTACAATATAAAGGTAAAACCCTGAAAAATTTAAACCATAAAACAAATTGTTATTAGCCACGAATGCATTATTTTTTTCATATTATTTGTGCAATCGTGGCAATTATATTTTTTTCAATGAGAGATCATGTTATTTTTTTACATAAGAGTCTATATCATCTACAAAATAAGATAGATAAGTGTAATCAATACAGCTTACAGCTATTCTGATAATTGAGTTATAATTTCGGTGATAACCGGAATACTGTGTTCCAATTGCTCTTCAGAAAGCGCCCCGTAACTTAATCTGAATCCATTACTGATATTCCTGCTGTACTGCTTCGGATGAATGATCTTAATATTTTTGTCCAGCAGCAAAGCCGTTAGTCTATCCCAGTCCAATTTTACTTTAGGAACGATCCAAAAGGCAAGCCCACCTTCCGGTAAAGTAAAATCAGCAACCTTTTTCATGTATTTTTCCAAAAGTTCAAACACAAAGTCTCTTTTGTTTCTGTAATGAACAGTCGCTTTCCTGATGTGCTTCTTTACCGCACCTTCTCTGATGAGTTGAAGAACCGCTTGTTCCATAATGACATCTCCATGTACATCTATGATCTTTCTCAGACTTCCTATTTTTTGTAGCAGTTCCTGATTTTTAGTTGCTAGATAACCAATTCTTAAAGCCGGGGCCACCACTTTACTCAAAGTCCCGATATACACATAATGATTGAGTTCCGGAAAGCTGGACACTGGAAGAATGGGCCGGTATCCGAAATGAAATTCGTTATCATAATCATCTTCAATAACGGTAATGTTGTACTGATTTGAGAGTTCTATCAGTTTTAATCTTCTTGCCAAACTTAAAGTAACGGTCGTGGGATATTGTCTGTGAGGGGTAATATATAGAGCTTTTATCGTTTTATATTCCTTTAAAAGCTTTTCTACCGATTCGATACAAATGCCTTCATCATCTACATTTACGGGTAAAAGTGTAGCTCCGGCGTATTCAAACGCCTGCCAGGCTGGTTGATAACCTGGATTTTCTACAATAATGTGGTCTCCCGATTTAAGTAAAGTCTGGGCGGTAAGAAACATTCCCATCTGGCTGCCTCGGGTAATGGATATTTCGTTTTCATTGATCTGCATTCCCCGCTGGTGGTTCAGCATTTGAGAAATCACTTTCCGGAACTCTGTTTCTCCATGCTCGTTTCCGTATCCCATCATCTGCCACTTTGCTTTTATACTGAAAATCTGGCGGTATGCTCTGGCCAACTCGGTAACAGGAGCTATTTTACTGTCCGGATGACCATCATCAAACTGAATCATCATCGTATTGGACAGGGTTGATGGGCCCGGAATATCCTGCATTCTGTCCGTTCTTTTCTCATGCAGGGAAGGTAACTGATCCGAGACAAAAATGCCTTTCCGTTCTTTTGAAATCACCCATTCTTCATTGATCAGAACCTGGTAGGCTTCTACCACCGTGTTTCTGTTGATCTTTAATGCTGTTGCCAGGTTTCGGCTTCCGGGAAGGGCATCTCCGGTTTTAAGTCTGCCTGAACGAATATCGGCAATAATAGTGTCTGCGATCTGCAAATACACAGCTTTGTCAAGATTTTTATCAATCTCAAATTCTAATTTCCAAGGTCGGAGCATCTGGACTATCTATTTATATAAAAACTGAATCATTTGAATGGTCCAAATATAAAATAATTTTGTCATGCAATAAAGCACAGAACAAATTAAATTTTAAAAATCATGGACAAGAAACAATTCAGTTCAAAAGACTTTCACGAAACATTTGCAAAACCAAAGTATGTAAAGCCAAGCCATTTAATTCATAAAAATGTTGAAAATGCAGGAGAGCACAACCAATTTTCTACAGAGAGAAAGCATCCTGTATTTTTTGTGGACCTTCCCAGTAAGAATGTCAGCATGACTATTGGCGGATTACTTCCAGGCCAGCAGACCAACAGACACCGTCATACCTACGAAACGGTATTATTTGTTATTGAAGGTAAAGGCTGGACAGAGGTAGAAGATGAACGTGTGCATTGGGAAGCGGGAGATGCTGTTTATATTCCCTCATGGGCATGGCATAAACATCAGAATTTAAGTGATACAGAGCCTGCCAAATACATTGCCTGTGAGAATGCTCCTCAGTTGCAGAATTTAGGAGTGGCTTTAAGAGAAGAAGAGGGCAGAGACCTTTAGTATTGTAAATCATTAAGAAGATTTAATAGAATACAAATAGGTTTTAGCATCGAAAAACACTTTATCCTTAACCTCATTTATTCCAAAAGTATATTCAGCTTAATCTTTCTTAATGATTTCCATTTTTTCTAAAAATTATTTTAAAATTGTAAACAGAACCAACATGAAAAATGTTCCATTCAAAGGGATCATAGCTTATCCCATCACTCCTTTTGATGAAAATGAAAAAATAGATATTTCCCTTTTCAAACACCTTGTAGAAAGGCTTATCATATCCGGTAGCCACGGAATAGCCCCACTGGGAAGTACGGGAGTAATGCCTTATCTGTCTGATAAAGAGAAAGAAGCCATTACAGAGGCAACGATAGACCAGGTAAAGGGCCGGGTTCCAACACTGGTAGGAGTTTCAAATCTTACCACAGAAAAAACGATACATCATGCTCAGTTTGCAGAAAAAGCCGGAGCAGATGCTGTAATGATCATCCCTATGAGTTATTGGAAGCTTACTGATGATGAAATTGTTGCCCATTATGATGCTGTAGCCCGTAAAATTTCTATTCCGATTATGGCCTACAATAATCCGGCAACCAGTGGGGTAGATATGTCTCCGGCCCTATTGAAAAGACTTTTGGAAATCCCCAATATTACAATGATCAAGGAAAGTTCAGGAGATATTCAGAGAATGCATTATCTGAGAAGGGAATTGGGGGAAGAGGTTGCTTTCTATAATGGATCCAATCCTCTGGCCTTGGGAGCTTTCTGTGCCGGCGCCAGAGGATGGTGTACCGCAGCTCCAAACCTCATTTCCGATCTTAATATCGGATTATATGAGGCTATTGTAGAAGGTGACCTTGAAAAAGCAAAAGAACTTTTTTACCAACAGTTTGATCTTTTGAAATTCATTGTCAATAAAGGACTTCCAAGAGCTGTCAAAGCCGGGCTGAATATCCTAGGGGAAGAAGGTGGAAATCTCAGAAGTCCTCTAAAACCTCTCCACGAAAAAGAGACCGAAGAATTAAAAAAGATTATTAAAAAACTTATGAAATAAACTTATGAAAAAATCCACTTTTTACCACGCAGGCTGCCCGGTGTGCATCAGCGCAGAACATGATATGATCAGCCTTATAGGTGCGGAGCATGTAGAAATTATCCACTTAGGTAATGATCGAAATAAAATTGAAGAGGCAGAACGGGCCGGAGTGAAGTCTGTCCCTGCTTTGGTTACTCCCAACGGGAATGTGCTTCATATTAATTTCGGAGCATCTATGGAAGATGTGAAAAAATAGAGTATGATTAGTCTTATAAAGACGGCTCAGTTTCTTGAGCCGTCTTTTGTATGGATTGAAAAACTCATTTAGATTAAATATTATCTCAAAAAAAACTTGCGTAGCTAAATAACTACACATATATTTGTAGTCAAATAACTACACAATGAATTTAAGAAGAGATGTATTCCAGGCGATTGCAGACCCTACCAGAAGATCCATATTGATGCTGGTAGCTGCCCAATCTATGACTGCAGGAGCCATTGCTTCCAATTTCGATACTGCAAGACCTACTGTTTCTAAGCATCTTCAGATCCTTACAGAATGCGAATTGTTGAGATCTGAACAAAACGGCCGTGAAATTATTTATCACCTCAATCCCAATAAAATGAAAGAAATAGCAGATTTTATAGAGCCATTCCGCAAAATGTGGGATGAGAAATTCAATAAACTGGAAAGTGTGATGAAAGCGTACCAGAATGTGAATAATAAGACATAAAAGATGATAGACGGCTAGATAATAGACAAGGACTTCAAAGTTTAACTTGTGAATGTCAATGGTCAATTTTGCTTCGCAAGTGAATCGTCAATTATCAGTGAATGAGATCACAACCTTGAACATTAAACTTCAGACACTCTTACCCTCCCACTCTATAACTCTAATACCCTCAAACTCAAAATATGGAACTTAAAACAAAAATCCACGCAGAAGACGGCAAACAGGAAATATTCATCATCAGAGAATTTGATCTTCCTGTAGAACTGCTTTTCAAGGCATATACAGAAGCTGAACTTTTCGAACAATGGATGGGAACCAAAGTGACTAAGTTTGAAAATCAGCCTCATGGAAGCTACCGTTTCGAAACTTCAAATCCTCAGGGAGAAGTAATGTTCAGTGCTAATGGAACCATTCACGATATTCTTCAGAATGAGAAAATTATAAGAACTTTTCAAATGGAAAATACTCCTTTCCCACCGCAGATTGAGTTTTTAGAATTTGAAAAATTAACGGATACTACCAGTAAAATCACGATTCAAACCATTTATAAATCTGTAGATTTCAGAGACCAACACCTTAAAATGCCATTTGCCCAAGGAATTAATATGGTGCATAATCGTTTGCAGGAAATGTTTAGAGACTAATAGATAATAGACGAAGAGATGAGAGACATGGATGTCATAGTTTAAATGAAGATTGTCAATAGTGAATTTTGCTTCGCAAATGAATCGTCAATTATTAGTGAACGGATAACAACATTGAACTTTAAATCTTAAACTTTAAACTCGAATGTCAATAGTGAATGTTGCTTCGCAAATTAATCCTTAATTACCAGTGAACGGGATGACAACCTTGAACATTAAACCTCAAAAACATGAATACAAAACTTGATTTTTTCTTCGATAAGGCCACACAGTGGAAAGAAGAATTTGAAAAATTAAGAACCATAGCCCTAAGTACCGAATTGGTAGAAGATTTAAAATGGGGCTGTCCCTGTTATACTTATGAAGGGAAAAATATTTTCTTAATTCACGGATTTAAAGAATATTGTGCGCTTCTCTTTTTTAAAGGGGCCTTGATGAAAGATCCGGACCAGATTTTGATTCAGCAATCTGAAAATGTACAGGCAGCAAGGCAAATCCGTTTTACAGACCTTCAACAGATTAATGATCTTGAAAAAGAACTTCGGGCATATATGTTTGAAGCTGTTGAAATTGAAGAATCCGGAGCTAAGGTTGAAATGAAGAAAACCAAAGATTTTGAAATGGTTGAAGAGTTTCAAAATAAACTGGATCAGGATGCCACATTAAAGGAAGCTTTCGAATCTTTAACTCCAGGCCGTCAAAGGGCTTACCTACTCCACTTTTCCTCTGTCAAACAATCTAAAACAAGGGAAGCAAGAATTGAAAAATGCATTCCTCACATCCTGGAAGGAAAAGGCCTTAACGACTAATCACAAAACATAATCAATATGGAAACATCAAATCAATCTGAAAAAAGAAAAAGAATCATCTATTGGGTTTTTACCCTTTGGATGTCACTAGGCATGGTCTCTACAGCCATTGTTCAGCTTATGAAAAATAAAGATGAGCTTGCCAATTTTACCAATTTGGGCTATCCCGCTTACCTGATGACCATCATTGGAGTATGGAAATTACTAGGTGTCATCGCCATTCTTATCCCGAAACGATTATTATTAAAAGAATGGGCTTATGCAGGATTTTTCTTCGTAATGTCCGGCGCTGTGATCTCACATCTTATTGTTGGGGATATTTCCGGAAGAACCTTCCCTGCTGTATTATTGTTTGTTTTGGTTATTATTTCATGGTACTTCAGACCTGCCAACAGAAAAATTACTATTATAGAAAAATAATTTTCAATAATAAAGTCGTTTAAAAGTAATTTTATCGGAAATAAAATCTTTGCGCCTTAAAAATATTCTCAACCACCAAAACCTCTTGTATATTTGTAATTTAAACAACAAGAAACCAATCATTTAAAAGAACAAACAGTATGGCAAAATTTAATATGAAAAAGAAATCCTTAACTCCCGAACAAAGCAAAACTCTTCTGGAAATCCTGAAAACCCGTTTTGAAAAAAATATGTCTCGCCACAAAGGTTTGAAATGGGAAAAAATTCAATCTAAACTGGAATCCAACCCTGAAAAACTATGGTCTTTAAACGAAATGGAAGAAACCGAAGGCGAACCGGACGTTGTAGATTACAACCAAAAAACAGATGAATACCTCTTCTTCGACTGTTCCCCGGAAAGCCCGAAACGCAGAAGCCTTTGCTATGACTACCCTGCCTGGGAATCAAGAAAGGCCAACAAACCGGAAAGCAACGCTATTGATAAAGCTTCAGAAATGGGTATTGAGATTTTAAACGAAGAACAATACCGCCACCTTCAGGAACTTGGAAAATTTGACCAGAAAACCTCCAGTTGGGTACAAACACCTGCTTCAATCCGAGAGCTTGGCGGAGCTGTTTTCTGCGACAGACGATACAATACCGTATTCTACTATCATAATGGAGCAGATTCTTATTATGCAGCGAGAGGGTTTAGGGGGAGTTTGAGGGTTTGAGAGTATTAGGTGTTGGGATATGATTTGATTAACTAAGAATTTTAAAACTATTACCATTTCATATATTAGCGGATATGAAAAAAATATTTATTTCTATATTGATCCTCCTATCCGCAATGTTGTATACACAAAAATGTAATGATATTCAACAAAGTATAGACTCTTATGGTAGCTTTAATATATCTTTCAAAGAAAAATTATTTGATAATTTCTCCGAAACAGTCACTGAAGTAATTCATATAGAAGAAAATAATCAAGATTATCTTCAGTTATTTCAAAATAAATTTCCGGAAGTATATGATGGTAAATGTTTAAAAATAACAACAAAAAGGTCATTAGCTGATTCCTGACAAAATATTTCTGATCCAGAAATGCAGCTTTTCTTCGGTAATATTCATAAATCCACGATTACTTGTTTCAGCATTTAAAAGCGTATTTAATATATCTTTTGCTAAGTTTATAGATTCCTTACTTTTCAATAAGTTCACTCTGTTTGCCATTTGCTTGTGTATACCTATATAAGAGGCTATCGAATTAGAAGTATCAAAGAAATCAGCACTCCTATCTGGAGATTTCGTATAATTTTTTTCGGCATTGAATAGTACTATTATAGTAAAATACTAAAAATAGGTCATTTTATAATATTTACAAATTAATTTAGAAATTTGTCAGTATTGGAAAATGAGTACAATTTAAGTCCCTTAAAGATGAAGTTGCTAACGTGATAAAGGCTTTTTTGTATGGTTGCCTGATTTTTTCATCATCGGCATTCATTTTTAAAACCAAATTGCGATGCTAGTCTGGATCGTATTGTTCCTACTTTAACTGTTGAATAAAAAATATTTGATAATAGCTAATTCATTATTATCACACAACTATCATGCTAACAATTAATAACAAAGGCTTGGTCATGTCAGATAATGTTGTTAGATTAGAGTTGATTTTAATGATACTTGTTAACATAATTAATTTTTAATGACAGCATTTTAATAAAGTTCCTTTAAATTGATTTATCATGAAAAAACAAATCGTTATCACTGCCTTATCCCTGGGAGCAATCGTTATAGGAACCAATCAGGTTCTTGCACAAAATTCTGAGAAGGTTAGTACATCCGTAAATATTATTTTATCGGATGTTATTGCAATGGACATTGGCTCTGTTGCTTCAGAAGGTACTGTAGATTTTAATTATGGGAGCACAAGAGACTATAATTCATCTAAAAATGTGACCGTTCCCAACAGTTTAGTCATTATTTCCTCTAAAAATTTTGACGTAAAAGTAAAATCTGAAGGAGCACACTTTGTAAGTGGCGCAAATGTAATTCCCGTAGATATATTACAGGTAAAAGCAATACCGGGCGGAAGCTTGGTGGGAACCCTGAATGAGGTCACTTTATCTACAACTGATCAGGTGCTGGTGAGTAATGCAAGTTTAGGTGCCAAACAGTCTTTAAATATTGCCTATTCCATTTCAGCGGAAAATGCATCTAAGGTCCTTCTGGGAAAACCACAGGGAACTTACACCCAAAAAATAACTTATACTGCCACTGCATTGTAAGTAAATAAAAATTTTAAATAGAAAAGCCCTCAATACGGTCAAAGTATTGAGGGCTTTTCTATTGATCATATGAATAAACCGTGTAGTGATTTTACTACGTGAACTTCCTTTTTCCACTACAAAGAAACTTTTCGCACCACTATAAATTTGCAGTATACAAAAGATAACAATTAAGTAAAAAATAACAATAAAATATTACCATCATGACAAAACAAATCGTAATCACCGCCTTAACTTTTGGAGCGATCATATTAGGAACTAACAATGTTCAAGCTCAAAATACTACAGCAACCACAACGGTAAACATTACTCTGAACGATGTAATCTCCATCGACGCAGGAAGTACTGCTATTGGTAATACGGTTGATTTTAACTATGTTACTGCAGCAGACTACAACTCTGATCAGACTATTACTAAAGCCAACTCTTTAAAAGTTACTTCTACAAAGAATTTTAATGTTAAAGTAAAAGCAGGAGGTGCTAATTTTATGAATGGAACCAACTTGATCCCTGTCAATGTTTTGACAATTAAAACAGCTACGGCTGCCGGAACAATGGGCGGAACAAAAAATACAGTGGTTTTATCTGCAACAGATCAGAACTTAGTTACCAATGCTCCTCTTGGAAGTGCCTTAACATTGAATCTAGATTACACTATTCCAGCAGCAAAATCATCATCTTCTGATATTTTAGGTAAACCAGCGGGAACTTATACACAAACAGTAACTTATACCGCGACTGCTTTATAAAATTAATTTTTCATATTAATATTTTGTGATTTGGTGTTTCGAAGGCTTCCTCAGGAGGCCTTTGATTTTGTATGTATTGTACCGATATAGATAAAATTCAAAATCCGGGAATTTATATTACCACAGCTTTATAATAGAAATAACAGCCCTCAATACTTAGAAAGTGTCGAGGGCTTCACTATTTAAGTCAAGATGATAAACCGTGTAGTGATTTTACTACATAAACTTCCTTTTTCCACTACAAAGAAACTTTTCGCACCACTATAAATTTGCAGTATACAAAAGATAACAATTAAGTAAAAAATAACAATTAAATAATACTACCATGACAAAACAAATCGTAATCACAGCCTTAACTTTTGGAGCGATCATATTAGGAACTAACAATGTTCAAGCTCAAAATACAACAGCAACCACAACGGTAAACATTACTCTGAACGATGTAATCTCCATCGACGCAGGAAGTACTGCCATTGGTAATACTGTTGATTTTAACTATGTTACTGCAGCAGACTACAACTCTGATCAGACCATTACTAAAGCCAACTCTTTGAAAGTTACTTCCACGAAGAACTTTAATGTTAAAGTAAAAGCAGGAGGTGCTAATTTCATGAATGGAACGAACTTAATCCCTGTCAATGTTTTGACAATTAAAGCAGCAACAGCTGCCGGAACAATGGGCGGGACAAAAAATACTGTAGTTTTATCTGCAACAGATCAGAACTTAGTTACCAATGCTCCTCTTGGAAGTGCCTTAACATTGAATCTGGATTACACTATTCCAGCAGCAAAATCCTCATCTTCTGATATTTTAGGTAAACCAGCGGGAACTTATACACAAACAGTAACTTACACTGCGACAGCTTTATAATAAAAAAACACATCAATATACATGCCCTCAGTACCTGGAAAGTGCTGAGGGTTTTTCTATTTAAACCCACGGAGTAATTCTGTAGTTATTTTACTACATGCACTTCCGTCTTCCACTACAAAGAAACTTTTATCACCGCTGTAGATTTGTAGTGTTCAAAAGAGAACAGTTAAACAAGAATAACAATTAAATAATACTACCATGACAAAACAAATTGCAATCACCTCCTTAACTTTTGGAGCGATCATATTAGGAACTAACAATGTTCAAGCTCAAAATACTACTGCAACCACAGCTGTAAACATTATCCTGAACGATGTCATCTCTATCGACGCAGGAAGTACTGCCATTGGTGGTATAGTTGCCTTTAACTATGTTACTGCAGCAGACTACAACTCTGATCAGACCATTACTAAAGCCAACTCTTTGAAAGTTACTTCCACGAAGAACTTTAATGTAAAGGTAAAAGCAGGGGGACCGAATTTCGTCAATGGTTCAAACTCAATCCCAGTGGATGTTCTGACCATCAAAGCTGCAGAAAC
Source organism: Chryseobacterium indologenes (assembly GCA_001013295.1). GTDB lineage: Bacteria > Bacteroidota > Bacteroidia > Flavobacteriales > Weeksellaceae > Chryseobacterium > Chryseobacterium indologenes_B. The sequence goes on from LAZY01000078.1 coordinate 456,913, forward strand.
TCCCGGAAGTATGGGCGGAGCAAAAAACGAAGTGGTTTTATCCCCGGGAGAAAGAACCTTAGTATCCAATGCTCCTCTCGGAAGTGCATTAATACTGAATTTGGACTACACTATTCCAGCAGCAAAATCCTCATCTTCTGATATTTTAGGTAAACCAGCCGGAACTTATACGCAAACAGTAACTTATACCACGACTGCTTTATAATAAAATTTTTAGTTTGTAAAGGCTCATTTTGCTACGTTTTCAGTAGTTTTGAGAATCTTTTATTATTAAACTATTTACACCATGCACAAGTTTATTCATCTTTTCATTTTCTTTATCCTTACAGGGTCTTCTTCACTTCTGGCACAAAGTATCTCTATGTCACCTACACGCTTGTTTTTCACAGGTAATCCAGGAGAAAAAGTAACAAAGACAGTCACGCTTCAAAACAGCTCGGATAAGGAGTATGTTTTTAATCTCAACTATAAAGATTGGGTTAGAGAAGAAGACGGAAATAAGGTTTATCTTGAAGCAGGCAGTTCAAAAACTTCCAATGCCTCTTGGGTATCCACCTTAGGAAACACTGTAACAGTTCCTGCGAAAAGTACAAAGGAGATTGTAGTAACCATGCAGATTCCGGCAAACGCATCACAGTCTGTCGTTACAAACAGCATGCTGTTTTTTACACAACTTCCTCAGCAGGTAGATAAGGCACGTATTCAGAATGGTATTGGTATTATCACCTTATTTGAGGTAGGACTTCATATCTTTTACACTCCACCGGGAAACCATGTGAAAAGTTTGGATATTACCAATATTTCAGAAGTGAGCAATGAGAATGCGGCGAATAGAAAAGTCGCAGTAAGTATCCATAATGATGGAAACACCATCAATGATGCCACCGTTGAGTTTGAACTCACCGACACAGACAGCGGTAAAGAAATAAAATTACCCGCAATTTCCATCTCCATGTTTCCGGATACTAATCAGGTTGTTCAGTTTTCTTTACCAGAGAACATTTCCGGGAACTTCCTTGGCGTAGTTATCGTCAAAATGGCAGAATCCAATGATTTACGTGTAGGAGAAAAAAACTTTAAATTTTAAAATTAAGCCTTGAAACCACAGAATGGAATATCAGTATCAGTATTAAGAAGAACAATCTTATTTTTTGTATTTGTTCTTCTGCACTTTTCGTGGGCCTTTGCACAGGAAAAAAAGGATATACAAATCCATTTTGAAAATGACAGTGTAACTGTTGAGAAGGGTTCTACTTTTACTAATTTTCTGGTCATTGAGAATAAAAGTTCTGAAGAAATTACGATTCAGAATATCATCCCTCAGGAACAATACCCGGGATTGCTTTTCTATCCCAAAAATGACTTTACCTTAGGCGCTGGTCAGTCTAAAAATCTTCCTGTGAAACTAATCGCTAACGTGGATTTTATGAAACTGAGATCCAATAAGATCCAATTCCAGGTTTCATACGCCACTCCAACAATCACCAAAACTGAAAGCGCCTCTTTCTTTGTCGCTAAAGGCGAGAACAAAAACATCGCAATTTATACGGCCACCTACGAAAATTTCATTAACCCTGCTTTGCCCCAATCTTCAATTCTGTTGACTGTAGAAAACCAGGGCTATAGTAAACGAACCGTTAAGATTGATTTGCAGTCAATTCCTGATGGTCTGGAAATTTTGCCCAAACAGCAAACCTTATCTCTGGAAGGGTTAGAAAAACAAACCGTTGAGATCAAAATTGCAGTCAGAAAACAGAATACACTTTATCCGGAATTTAATATTAATGCAATCGTCACAGATCTGCTTGATAATAAAATTGTGGGAAGCAACACGATCTACCTGGTTATTTTATCGCATAACAGACAAATTGCCCGTGGAAACGAAGGGGTGAGCGGAAGTAATTTTGCGGAAATGAGCTATAATGAAAACAGTTCAGGTTTCAATTTTCTTCAATTGAGGGGAAACACAGCATTCCGGGTGACTGAGAATTTAAAATCACGTTTCAATATCGGTGCAGATTACTATTTTGAAGACGGCCTTTATAATGTGTACGATACCTGGCTGGAACTGGAGAGAAAAAATACGGTTTTACGCTTGGGAAATGTTAACAGCAGCGATTATGACTACCCGGTTTTCGGAAGAGGTGGGAAAGTTTCTACCAGATTTGGTAACAATAATCAGATTGAAGTTCTTGCTCTGGAAAGTAATTATAATCTGTACGGTACTTATTTCCAGCAAACAGAAGGATCTACCATGGCGGGTGCAAAATATGCTTTTGGAAATGCTAAATCTTTCAATGGGAAAGTGTCCTATCTATTCGACCATGATCCGCGCTTTAATATAGATACGCAGGTAGCGAACGCGGTAACATCATTGTTAATTAACGAAAAACACATCATCCGCACGGAGGTGGGAGTGAGCAACGAAAAAGGTCTTTCTAACAAAGACGAAAACACAGGAGCTTCAATGGGAGCTAATTACGAGGGGAAAATAGGGAAATGGGATGTACAATCTTTCAATTCCTTTGCCACCAAAAGTTATGCAGGGATCAAACGAGGATCTTTTTTCTCAAATCAGAGGATCGGCCGCCAATTTTCTGCTGCTCAGCGCGCTTTTATACAATATCAGAATTCGCAGGTAGAACCCGAGTTCCTGAGTTTCCAGAGTGAACCCATCCAACCCGAGAATACTTCTAATTTGCGTTATTATTTCAACAGTACAGAAGCTTTGGGACTAGGGTATCAGTTTTCTTTAAAGAAGTGGAATTTCCTACTTTATCCAAAGGTTGAAAAACAAAAAACAGCTAATTTTTACTCATCGCAGGAGCTTTTTTCTTACCGGTTGGAAGCCAACATCAGTACTACATTAGGTGCTCACGGATTGAACCTGACGGCGGAATATTCTTATTCAAAAGAGAATGATAATCCAGACTGGTTCAACAGTTTGAAAACAACTTTATCTTACAGATATAAATCATTCTCCCTCAACGGAACAGCCCAATGGAACGCAATCAGTGTCTTTGATTTAAATTCTTATTATAATGGAAACCGTAATTTTGCCAACTATAATGTGTATGCCTCCTATAATTTCCAGATGTTTAATCATAATCTGACTGGATCTTTTTCAGCAGGGACCTTCTATTCGGAACTTTATAAAAATTTAAACAGCAATATCACCGGTAATCTGGAGTATAAGATTTCGCCTTCCTGGTCTACCACAGGGTATTTTAATCTTTCCGGTTATAAATCTACGGCTGAATATGCAACCAGTGGAAGTTATTACCAGTTCAGAGTGGGGATTAAAAAATATTTTACTACAGCAACAGCTCTTGGAAATTATAAAGTGGCTTTTCAGTTCTTTGAAGATAAAAATTTTAATGGACTTCTGGAATCCGGCGAATCGGTACTTGCTAATGAAATTGTAAAACTGGACAATTACGTAGCGATAACAGATAAGAATGGAAAAGTAGTTTTTCAGAATGTGCCTGAAGGTACTTACACACTGAAAATGAATGAAAGTGCAGGTGCCCGATTGATGATGGATCCTGTCATTATGGTGCATGCCAATATTAACCGTAAAGTAGGCCTGGTAAAAAATATCAGGGTAAGTGGGAAGTTAACAGAGATCAGGCAAGCCTACGATGTTTTGGAAACAGATGTAACCGGAATAGTAGTGTATGCAAAAAGTGAGGATGGGATGATCTATACTGCCGTGGTTAACCAAAAAAATGAGTTTGAGTTTTTCCTGAAAGATGGAAAATACAACCTCTATATTGAAAATGACAAATACAGCTATACACAGCCTAATCAAACCATTCAGGTTACAAAAGAAGGCTACTCAAAAACTGTGGTTTTTGAATATAAGAAAAAAGACACCACCATTAAGGTGAAAAAGTTTTAAATTTAAAAGAATGAAAAAGATAAGGTCTTTTCTAATAGGAATTTTTACCGTATTGTGCGGGGCTACAGTCACGAAAGCTCAGGATGTTTACCTGTCGGTTCCTGATAGTAATATTTTTAACAGGAGCGAATTTACCTCAGTACCCACAAGGGTAATGACGAACGCCAACAGAACCAATTGGGACTATGCCTTTTTGGGACTACTCCCAACAGCTCCAACATTTACTTCTGTTTCTGGGCCAAATTTTACACACTCTTCTTCTTCACTCACTTTACCAAGTTCCATTCTTCTGTGGCAGTTAGAAAGTATGGGCGGGCAGCTGCCATCTACTGGACTTTCAGGTTATTTACCAGGCTTTCAGTCTTTCAGTACAAGCGCTGTAAAATGGTTTGAGCCACCATCACTAAGTCTCGGAGGGGGATTTAACCGGGGAAATATCAATTTTACATTTAAAATTCCTGCCTCACAATTTGCTGCCAATGTCTTCCGGGCGGGAAATTACTCTATGGATATAAGTCAGAATTATAATGACTTCACACCACGTAATTTTAAAACAATTTTAGTCATTCCTTCCGCTATACGTTGGGTCGCAAACTCTTTAACAAAATACATAGAAATATCTTCTTTGAATGACTACCGCAATACAAGCACGAAGGTGTGGGATTTGGGGAATACGGAAATCGCCAATACGGTTGATTTTAATTTTTGGGCAAAAGCTGCTGCCACAAATATTCAGTTCACGTCCTCTAAAGGGGTTCCGGGAACCAGAAATATAGCAAGCATTAAATTGGGGAGTAACGGATCTTCACTCACTACCAAAGCCTTATCTTCCGATTTTCAGAATTTTTCTGCAGCTAATTTTAGTGTTGTAGCAGGAAACAGAAACAACTTCACTCCGCAACTTTATGTGTCTGCGGAAGATTTTAAAAACTTTTTTTTTGAAGCCGGAACATATACATTTGATTTGAACTTCAATGCCAGCAGTACTGACAACTCAATTAACAGTTTACAAAATACGGCTGTTCAGTTACAGGTCCTTCCTCTATCGGAGATCACCATCCCCAGTTCGGGACGCAATGTAAACTTCAATTTTAATACCGCCGCCCAGTACACCGACGGTCAGTCACAGATGATTCCAAACCAAATCATGTTGTCAAATAATGAAAATTTTGAGCTCTATGTAAAATCGGACCAAAATTATTTCAAGAAAGGCGGTCTGCAAACCAACATCAATTCCAACATATTACAAATTGGAATTGATGGAAGTTCTGTAAGTGCTCCCTTATCAAAAACTCCTCAAAAAATACTGTTTAACGGGACACCGGTTTTGGACAGGGGACTGAATGTAAGATACACTATATCACCTGCAGGTGCCCAAAGTTTAGTGGGACAGGAAAATACCACCTACTCTATTAATGTTTATTATAGCTTTACCGCAATTTAACAATAATATCTGAAAAAAGCTTCTTTATGGACTGTATTAACGGCAATAATCAATCGTTGGATCAGCACTATATTGATAAATTAAAGGCATTCGAAAAAAAATATACGAAAGCTTTTGATTTTCTAGTGTTTGCGGCAGCTAAGATGACCAACATGGAGCTTTGTACCATGAGCATTACCTTGGGAGGGCAAGTGTATGTTCTCGCATCCAGTGATGCGTCCCTCAATCAGATCTATCCCCAGAATCCACATTTTCTATTGGATGAGCAAACTTCGGTTTATAAGTTTAAGAACACGGAATTTAAATTTCATAGAAGTTATCCTATCCAAGGTCTTAAGGACAATCTGATCGCTCATTTGAATTTTTTTGACAGGGAAGAGAAAAATTTAGATACAGCAGAGGAAGAATTGGTCAACAAGATATTGAGCCAAGCGTCAAAATACCATTTGGGTAAAGAAAAAGAATTAGCTGAGAAAGCCTATGTTTTAAAATCAGAGTTTGTGGCCAATATGAGTCATGAGATCAGAACCCCGTTAAACGGGATTATAGGTTTTACAGAGCTCCTTCTGGAAACCAATCTGGACGAAACGCAGAGACAGTATCTGGAAATCATCAAACAATCTGGTGTATCTTTATACAGCATCATCAATGATATTTTGGACTTTTCAAAATTAGAAAAGCAACAACTTAAACTAAATCTTGACAAAGTAGAGGTAGAAGAACTGGTTTCAGAAGCCTTCAATATTGTTGCGTACAGTAATACTAGAAAGCAATTAGAAATGCTCATCGATATTGACGATAGCATACCAAGATATATATGGACTGATGAGATGCGCTTAAAACAGATTTTTGTCAATCTTTTGAGCAATGCTTTAAAATTTACCGAGGAAGGCGAGATTGTTTTATATGTTACAATTCTAGACGATTTAGGAGAAGGAAAAAAACGAATCCGATTTGGAGTTCGCGATACAGGTATTGGAATTAGCAGCGAAAAACAGGCTGAAATTTTCAACCTCTTTTCACAGGGAGATGGCAGTATTACTAAAAGATATGGTGGCACTGGTATGGGACTCACCATTTCGAACCAAATCTTGGCACTTGCCGGCAGTATTTTACAAATCAAAAGCGATCAGGGGAAGGGCAGCGACTTTTTCTTTGATATTCTGTTCGACACACAGGAAGAGGAGTATGATTTAAGCCTAACTGATATTAAGAGAGTTTTGATTGTGGATAATAATGAAAACAATCGGAAAATCCTGAAAAGGATGCTGGAACGAAAAAACATTGAAATAACGGAATGCGATAGCGGGCTGAAGGCTTTGCTATTGATCATGGGCAAGTCTAAATTCGATGTGATCATTATGGATTATCATATGCCCGTTATGGATGGCATTGAAACCATTCGAAAAATGAAAAATATTATTCATGATGACGGCTACGTAGCGCCGTTTTTTGTATTATGCAGCTCGTACAATGATGCTAATTTACAGGCAGCATATGATGAATTAGAAATAGAAAGTCGGCTTATAAAACCAATTCGTATGAAACATATGTATCAGGTTTTATCCACCTTAAAGCGTTCTGAGAAGAAAAAAACGGACCAGATAAAAAAAGTAGCAAGTGAAGTTAGTGAGTACGGAATAAAAATTTTAATTGCTGAGGATAATGATATTAATTTACTTCTTACTAAAACTTATTTAAAGGATATTATTCCTCAAGCTTTAATCATCGAGGCAAAAGATGGCGCTGAAGCGGTTGAAAAATACCATAAAGAGAGTCCTGATCTTATTTTAATGGATATTCAGATGCCTCATCTTAGTGGTATTGATGCTACCAAAAAGATAAGAGTCTTGGAAAAAAACATCGAAATACCTATTATTGCACTAACGGCAGGGAATCTGGCTGGTGAGAAAGAAAAATGTATGCAAGCCGGAATGTCCGATTTTTTAACCAAACCTTTATTAAAACAAACCCTGTTTAATATGATTCAAAAATGGTTTAGTAAGGAAATCGAAAAAAATAAATAATAAACTATGCTTAAAAAAAATTCTGGAGCATAGTTTTTAACCTTTGAAACTGAATTTATGAATGACCTTATCAACGAACTACAATTAAAAATCGAAATACTAGAAAATGAAATTAGTTTTAAAAACGGACTAATCTCTATATTATCTCATGATTCAAAGGAAATGTTTGGAAATATTCTGTGGCTTATAGAAGCGGTAAAAGAAAAGACCATAAGTGAGGAAGATTTTTTTAAATTGTTGCCACAGTTAAAATATGATGCACAGAAGAACCTGCAAACCATTCAGGATAGCACCGCCTGGTTAAAAACGCAATATGGGGAATTTAAGATTAAACCTGAGAAAATCGTGGTGAAGGATCTTTTTAACTATTTTGAAGAAAAATATGATTCTAAATTAAAAGAAAAAGACATTACATTTCATTTTAAAGGAGATCCTAATGCATTTGTTACAACCGATCGTCTGTTACTGGAATATGTTTTAGATAAAATTATCAACAATGCAGTGAAATACTCTTTTTCAGGGAACGACATTCACTTGCAGGAAGTTACAGATGATCAACAGGTGGTAATTTCTGTGATCGATTTCGGGACGGGAATGAATGAAAAATATTTATCTGAAATCTTCACTTATGGAACTCCCCTATTCCTTGGTACTGCTGGTGAGAAAGGCGTGGGATTAAGTTTGAAAATTGTAAAAAATTTTGTATCCTTGATGAACGGAAACATTCAAATCGTTTCCGCAGAAAATAAAGGTACTAAGGTTTCCCTTGTCGTACGTAAATTTATAGAATAATGGGTTTAAAAACAAACGTTCGTATTATTGTAGCAGACGATCACGGTATCGTCCGGATGGGTTTAATACAAACCATACAACGCCTCCGGCCTGATGCTATAATTATTGAAGTAGAGGATTTTAAATCACTATACAAAGTAATTTTGAAGGAGGAATTGGATCTGGCCATCATGGACGTCAATATGCCTAATGGTTCTGTTCAGGAAGCGATTGATTACATAAAAGTACACCAACCCAATTTAAGAATTCTTATATTTTCTTCTCAAGATGAGGAGGTGTATGCAATGCGTTATCTAAAGATGGGTGCCGATGGCTATTTAAGTAAACAAAGCTCAAATGCAATAGTTGAAACTGCTTTGATGGCAATGCTCAGTATCGGCCGGTTTGCAAGTGACAACGTAAAAGAAGCGATGTTTTTAGAATCAATAACTGGCACGACAAAAAGCAACCCCTTTGAAGCGCTATCTGACCGCGAATTGCAAATTGCCAACAAGCTCGCCGAAGGTCTTCCCCTCAAAGAAATTTCTAATCAACTTAATCTCCATTCATCGACGATCAGTACTTACAAAAACAGGCTGTTTGAAAAGCTTAAAATACGATCTATACCCGAATTAGTGGAAATTCTTAGACTGTATAATTAGTAAACATTCAATACCTTATCAATTGATTCTTCAGTCATCCCTATTGAAAACCTTACTAATTAATTCTTGAGACTGGGAAAGAGAAATAGTATTAACTTTTTATAATCATAAAAAGTAGCATTGGTATTGGCGGTGGGAAGTTTTTTGCTTTATCAAGATCTGCGAAAGAAAGGCAAAAAGAAAAGCTTATATAAATACTTATAATAAAAATCAGATTTACAGAAGCTATGATAATAAGTTTTATAAGGACGGAAAGTATTTCATTATAATTTACCCGATTTAGCTGATACCTTGTATGAAACTGATAACATTTACAATAAAATGACAGCCTTCTTTTAGATAGTCAATATATTTACAATCTTTCTTCAAATTCCTTTCTTATCTTCATAATCTGCTTCTCCTTCCACACAATTCTTACATAAACCTCAAACTTTTCTGTTTTCTTAATAAACTTCCTACTGAAATGATATGGTTTTAAAGAAGTTTTCTCTTAAAAACTCTTTTTAACGCTAACAATGCCTATACCATATACATCTATTTTTATGGGAAAATTCATTTGCGGGATATATTTTAACCCGACAACAAACTCATATTCATGCGAATGTGTCGTTCTATAACTTGATTGTCTACTATTTCCATTTAACAGGATATAATGATTGAGCTTTGAGTCCATCAACTTCCTTGTTGGAGAAATTTTATCTCTATATACTTCAGAGATGGCTTTATTAGTATGATAATACTCATATCAGCTCTTTTAAATAATTCTTTCAGCAGTGACCTAAAATAGGTACTTTTGCGCCCCATTATAATAACAGTAACTCAAAAACAACACGGGAATGAAAAAACTTTATCTCGGTGCATATACATTATGTGCAGTTTTAAGTGTGGCTGCTCAGGAAGTAGTGTGGCAAAAAGATATTAAATCCTCCAATCAGGATTTCTTAAGTCAGATAACCACAACTATGGATCAGCAGTATCTAATCACAGGAAGCTCGATACAGAGCAAAAAACTTCAGCAGGAAAGCAACCAGAACAATGGTTACGATTTTCATCTGGTGAAGCTTAACCAACAAGGAGAACAAGTCTGGGAAAAGTACTTTTCAGGAAACAATCATGATTATCTATCGGCAACAGTAAGCACTCAGGATGGTGGATTTTTACTTTCAGGAACTTCTTATTCCGGAAAGGGACTTGATAAAAAAGAGAATTCAAAGGGCGGCTCAGATATATGGCTCATTAGAATTAATGAATTCGGAGATGAACTATGGCAGAAAGTTTTGGGAACGTCCTCTGATGAAGAAGCTAAGGCAGTCATTCAAAGTACAGATTTAGGCTTTTTTGTCGCCGGGAATGTACACAACTCTCCTAAAGGTTATGGATCAAAAGATGTCTGGATCATCAGACTCGATAAGGATGGCAAAGAACTTTCCCAACTGATCTTAGGCGGAACAGGCTTGGACGAAGTGGAAAGAATGATTCCCACAAAAGACGGTGGGGCATTACTCGGAATTTATTCTAGAAATTCTGAAACTCGTGATGCAAATTCCGGAGATAAAACTTCTGAAAATAACTCTTTTGGTGAAAGAAAAACTGCCTCAACTGTGATCAACCAACTAAAAGCCAGCAGCAATTTCGGTGAAGGCGACTACTGGATTGTAAAGCTAGACAAAAACGGAAAAATAGAATGGGAAAAGAACTTTGGAGGTATTGGAGATGACCATTTAAGAGCATTGGCTTTAACGGCCAACGGCTATATCATTGGCGGTGAATCCAGATCTGACAGATCAGGAAATAAAACTGTAGGGATTGAGGAAGGAACAGACCTTTGGCTTATTGCTCTTAACGAAAGAGGTGATGAACAATGGCAAAAATCCTACAATTTCAAAAACCGTGACATCCTGATGGGAATGAGTGTTATTCATTCTTCGGACGATAAATCTTCAAAAGGAATTTTATTGGGAGGTTATACCCAGGCAGAAGGAAGGATAGAGAAAAATGATGAGACTTTCTGGATGCTTTATATTGATACTAATGGAAATGAGCAATGGAGAAAGTATGTAGAAGGAGAATCCAGACAGAAAGAAGAAAGACTTTCAGATTTAAAACTAAACAGAGACGGTTCTATTGTTTTAGCAGGTACCAGTGCCAAAGAACTTGGAAAAGAAAACTGGAAGATTGTAAAGCTGGGTGACAAACAGGTCAATGAACTTATTGAAAAATATGACATCAAGATTTATCCCAATCCTGTTTCCGATTATGCATATATAGAAATTGGGTTTGATTTTAAAGAAGCCGATATTATGCTGTATGATATGAGTGGAAGACAGCTTCAAAACTTTAAAACCAAGAACAAAGTCACTAAAATCAATACCCAAACTTTGGTACAGGGAGCTTATTTGGTAACTGTAAAAACTAATACAAATAAAACTGCAAATTCTAAAATTATTAAAAACTAATGAAGAAAGAAAGGATCAATCTGGCAAGTCTGCGAAATAAATTTGGAATGTATCTATTCATTCCTGTATTATGCTTATCGCATTCATATAAAGGCCAAGACCAATTTAATACTAATAGTCAGATTACTCAATCAGTGTTGGACGCCTCAAGTTTTTCAACAGGAAATACGGGAAGTGTAGATATTTCAATCCCCATTACAAACCTTTCCATCGAAAATTTCAACTTAGATGTTAAATTGAAACATAACTCCACTGGAGTAAAGGTAAACAGAGATGCGGATCTTTTCGGAGTAAATTGGGATATTAATGCTGTAGGACTTATTACGAGAGAAATTAAGGGGCTGCCTGATGAGCTACCTCGAATGGTTATTTTAGAAAGTAATTTAGGAGGCTGTATTAAACTAAGTCAGATGGAAAATGTGGGCTACTTTTATAATAGAGACAGAGTTAAAAGCTTTCTTCCTGCCTATGAGGCTGGATATCCCAACATTCCATTATCAGTATCAGCTGACCTTACTACCAATGGGCTATCTTCTCATTTTTTTAAATCACCTAGATTCTTTACCCCTCCCGCTGACGATCCTGGCCTTCTTAAAGACTACGAACCTGATATTTTTACAGTTATAATTCCAGGATATAAACCCTTCAAATTTTTCTTTGATCTTGATAAGAAAATTGTTATCACTTCAGATGATAATTATAAAATCTCTCATATAGAGCAGGATGGGGAGATTGCTTCATTTGAAGTTATAGATAAAAATGGGACAAAATTCAAATTCAGTAATAAAGAAAAACGTAAATTAAGTAATTTAAAGACTGAATTTGAAAATGCTGGAATTTTAGAAAATAAAGATATTTCAAATTCTGTTGAAACGCCTCCTGTTTTAAAGCGTTTATGTGCTGGATATAATCAGGAACATGTTGATAATTTTAAAAAGCAATATACCAAATCCTGGTATTTGGATTTAATTACAAATACTAAAGCAGAAACTATAGGATTTAATTATAAGAATTTAGAACTATATTCTGTTAGCCCAGCTTATGGAAATAAACCTTACACTTCTGATTATATAATTTACCCTAATAATGATGATTATGGCTATACAATTTGGCAGAGTGGTATAATGGGTGGGTACTATCCAGTATCATATTTTAGATTTTTGCAAAGTGCTTTAGTGACAACAACTCCTATTCTTAAGGCTGTAGGAACTAAAGATAAAACCATCTATTTGAACGAAGGGAATTTAAGGGAAGATATATTCAATAATAACTATACTCAATATAAAGAAATTAAAAGTATAGATGTTTGGTTTCATAATACTGGAAACACATTTGTGGGCCTTGATTACTATCTAACGTATACTCCAAACTCAATCCCAGCTAATTTTAGAAAAATACAGACCTTCGAATTTGATTATTTATATTCATTTTCAAAAGGTGGTAGTACCAGTTTTACAGAAGCCTACGCCAATAAAAGACTATTCCTGAATTCTATTACTCAGAAGGCAGGAGGAGTAGGTATTATTAAATATTATCTGGCGTATAATGGAGATATAAATGACTTGCCTGATAAACAGACTACAAAAAGAGACTTATGGAACTATTATAAAGAAAACCCTGAATTAAATTTCTTTCACAAGCTATATTACTATCCTGAAGATGGAAGGGATAATATTGATTTAGGGCCTATCTCTCTATACCCAAGAAAAAATTTTAACGGTCCCGAGGTTTCTATTCTGAATTATTACTCAAATTATCCTTTGAAACCAGGCTATTTTGGAGATAAGACACCTGATTTTAATAATACAAGTATCGGTTCTCTGAAGAGTATTTTGACGAGTATGGGAGGGCTAACCAACTTTTATTACGAACCCAATTACATTCGGTATTATGGAGATAAAAGACCTTCGGGGGGAATCCGTATTAAATCGATTGAAAATATAGAATCAGGTAAAAAAAATATTACTGATTTTTACTATGGCCAGAATGGTGATGGTATTGGGCATGTTTATATGAACAATGGTATTAACAGACTGAATTATAATCCTGATAATACAACAGGATTTGGGACAAACTCGCCTCGTTTTAGTGATTTTATTAAGCTTAACTTTTTAGATGAAGTATCTTCTATCACTTATTATGATGAGATAAAGAAGGTAAATAGAGATGAAAATGGAAATTCCAAAGGATATACCATATCAAAATATAGCTTATTTAAGGATAATAATGCTCATACAGGCTTTCAACTAGGAAATGTATTTTATAAATCGAATATTTTTTCTAGTTACAGTTTGATATATAGTCAATCAAAAAATCAGAATATGGTTTATTACAACCATAATACGAAAGATTATTATCCTTTCAATGAAAGAGAGGATTTTTCTGAAATCAACGGATACTTATTGAATGAGAAGGTATATGACAGTAATAATACACTTCTAAAAGAAAATAATTATACTTACGATCTTAAAGTACAGGAATATAAGTTTTTGAAGGATGATAACAGCGGATGGCAACCGGCAGGATCTATGTATAAATTAAGAAAGTATGATTATTTATTACAGAACACTCTAAATAAGGATTATTTTAATAATAATGCTGTAGTAACTAATACGACAAATACATATAATTCTTTCAATCAACTGAAAAAAATATCAACTGTTCTTCCTGATACGAATATTTTTTCCAAAGAACTGAAATACTGCTATGAAACAGATAATTCATTTACAACATTGAATAGGCTTTCAGAAATATGTGAGGAAAAGGAAACTAAAAATAATAAGTCTACAATAACTAAATACCTTTATAAAAACCTTAGTGTTCCGAAGTTATTTATTGAATCGGGAGTTATGGGGAATTTTAATGTTTATTATGGTACTATCTTAGAAAATTCACCTTATGTAACGCAGAAATCTATTAACGGTACTACTTTTAAGGATGGTATTAAGATTAATAAATTAGGAGAATATGGAAATATAGTAGAAACTGAGACAAATACTGTTCCAGAAACTACAATATATGGATATTACCAGGCTTTTCCAATAGCCAAAATAAAAGGAGCAACTTATAATCAGGTCTTACAGGCTTTCAATATTGATCCTTCTAATTATGAAGATTTTCTAAAGCTTGATATAATAAAAAAATCGGATCTTGATCTCGATCCAAATACAGAAAATGCACTTATATCGGCTTTGGATGATTTTAGAAATAATGCTCAGCTTAAAAACTATGAAATTACGACGTACACCTATGATCATGGAGTTGGTGTCACTTCTATGACATCTCCTTCAGGAATTAGGGAGTATTATAAGTATGACCCTGCCGGCAGGTTGGAACGTATTCTGGATAAAGATAATAATATTATCAAGGAATTTAAATATGGTAACGCTCCTATTAAATTCTATAATCATAAAATAATCAAGACTTTATCTCGTAATACCTGTACACCTTATACAGAGGATGGAGGGGAATATACTTATGTTGTTCCTGAGCATAAATATTCATCTCTTATTAGTCAGGAGGATGCTGATCAACAAGCCGAAAATGATATTAAAACAATAGGCCAAAGCCAAGCGAATACTAGTATGCCATGTGTTCCTAGAACAATATGCACATTTTCCTTTGCAAATAATTTTAAAAATAGATCTAACCCTTCAACGCCAGAAGTATATAAATTACCTAACTCTGATAAACTATATTATAATTTTTCATTTTCAGGATACCCAATTAATGCTGACTACTGGAAGGAGTTTAGAGTTATAGGACAAGTGTCGGGATGTGTCCCGAAAATAGATCGTTTTATATATGATGAAGTACCAGGAGGAATGTTTGTAGGTAGCCCTGTTCCTGCCAATCGTACATGGATAATTGCGATTGCTTCAAACGGAACTATTTCTGCTTACTTACAATCAGGATCAGTAGGGAGTAATTCATATAATCCTTTAAATTTTAAATTTTCTAGATAATAACAATAAAAATAATCATGAGAAAAAATATAATCTCAATATATTTTCTGTTTACTTCATTTTTGGCATCTTCACAAACTTCGGCAGAAGCTTATATACAAACAAGAACATACCTTGAGCCAGTTTCTTCTACTAATCATAGTGCCCGACAAATTCATGAGGTTCAATATTTTGATGCATTGGGAAGACCTAAACAGGTTGTAAGCGTAAAATCAACCCCAGGCGGTAAAGATGTTGTTGCTCATATTGAATATGACAGTTTTGGAAATCAGGTAGTAAGTTATCTCCCTGTTCCTCAACAGGTAACACTTAATGGAGAAATTCATCCAAACCCTTTAAATAACGCCACAAATCCCGGTATTTATGCAAATGAGAAAATTTTCTCAGGGAAAAAATTTGAAAACTCTCCTTTAAATAGGGTTTTAGAAGAAACTCAGACAGGAGCAGCGTGGGCCTCAAAACCTGTCAAATATGGATATAATACCAATACCGATGGTGAAGTGAAAAGATATACCGCTTCTTTTGAATATTCTACTTTTCAGTCAACTATTGTATTATCTGGATACTATGGAGCAAATCAGTTGTATAAGAACATAATTACTGACGAAGATAACAATAAGACCATTGAATTTAAAAATGCTCAGGGACAAATTATTTTGATTAAGAGGATAATTAGTGATTCAGAAAGCGCTGATACGTACTATGTATACAATGAATATGATCAACTTGCTTATATTATTCCACCCAATGCATCAGCCACTACCTTTTCTTCGGCAATAGTGGATCAGTTTTGCTACCAGTTTAAATACGATGATAAAAATCGTATGGTAGAAAGGAAAAACCCAGGGAGAGGATGGGAATTTATGGTTTATGACAAACAGGATCGAATTGTACTACAGCAAGATCCTGCGTTAGGAACTGTAAACAATAATTTTAACAAGAAAGGATGGCTTTTTACAAAATATGATCAACAAGGCAGAGTGGTTTATACAGGTTTTTTTGCAAATACAGCAACCAGAGCTGTCATGCAAACTGCTATTGATAATATGGCTGCCAATCCAGGAAATATTGAATCCAGAAGCACCACCCCTTTTTCTCAGAATGGTTTAGATATTTATTATACCAAGAGTGCATTTCCAACAGGGAGCATGACAATACTGAGTGTAAACTATTATGACACTTATCCACCAGCGACTCCTACTATTCCATCCAATATATTAGGACAAAATGTTATAACAGATGCACAAAACTCCGGAGTAAATACCAAATCTATAGCTGTAGCATCCTATGTGAAAAACATTGATGATGATAACTGGACAAAGAATTATGTGTGGTATGATTCCAAAGGAAGGAAAATTGGTTCTCATTCTATAAATCATTTAGGAGGGTTTACTAAAAAGGAGGCATTAATAGACTTTACAGGTAATGTTAAAGAATCATATGTCTACCACAAAAGAATAGCAAGTGATCAAGAAACCAAGATCAGAGAAGTATTTGAATATGATAATCAAAATAGATTGGTTTCACATAAGCATAACGTCAATAATTATTATAGAGAGGAAAATTTGGCAATCCTCAACTACAACGAATTAGGGCAGCTGGCTAATAAAAAAATTGGACAATATGATGCGCAAAATTACCAACCTTTGCAATCAATTGATTATAAATACAATATAAGAGGTTGGTTGACAAATATTAATGATCCTGAAAATTTAGGAGATGATTTTTTTGCAATGCAATTAAAATATCAAAATCCTCAAGATGCACAGTACGGGATCGCCAAGTATAATGGAACTATATCCGAGGTCGATTGGAAAACAGCAAAAGATAATATACAAAGAAGATATTCTTATACTTATGATCCCCTTAATAGGCTTACAAAAGGAACTTTTTTAACACCATATCTGGCGTCCAATACTCAGAATCATTTTTATGATGAGGAGGTAAGTTATGATCTTAATGGAAATATCAAAACTTTAAATAGATTTCAAGCTCCTCCTGCTGGATCTTCCACTGCGATGCAAATTGATGAGCTTGTTTATGACTATGAGGTACCTAACATATCAAATAAGTTAGTGAAGATTACGGATAATAGAAATAACTCTTCTGGATACCCTATTGGAGGGAATATTATTGATTATGATATCAATGGTAATATGACAAGTCAAAAAGATAAAGGTATATCATCTATAATATATAATTATTTGAATTTACCTAAGCAAATTTTAGCGGGACAAGGAAATACCAGTTATTTTTACAGAGCTGATGGAACTAAGCTAAAAAAAGTTTATGGGAATAAAACAACAGAATATTTAGATGGCTTTCAGTATGAAAATGGTGTTTTAAAATTAATACGAACCACAGAAGGTACGTATAGCACAGAGAGAGAACAGTATTTATATGACCATAAAGATCATTTAGGAAATATTAGGCTTACATTTGGTGCTGCTGATGGTGGAGGATGGTTTTATTTAAAAGAAAATAATTATTATCCTTTCGGATTATTACATCAGGGATATAATGATTTTGATAATCTTAAAGATTTCGATATACCTTATAATAATAAATATAACGGAAAAGAACTTCAGGAAACAGGAATGTATGATTACGATGCGAGAATGTATATGCCTGACTTAGGAA
Organism: Chryseobacterium indologenes; assembly: GCA_001013295.1. Taxonomy (GTDB): domain Bacteria; phylum Bacteroidota; class Bacteroidia; order Flavobacteriales; family Weeksellaceae; genus Chryseobacterium; species Chryseobacterium indologenes_B. The sequence continues at coordinate 474,779 of LAZY01000078.1, forward strand.
GATGGGGAGTTCTTGACCCTTTAATGAATAAATATGAGACAATTTCACCTTATTCATATGTAGCAAATAACCCTGTAAATGCTATAGATCCGGATGGAAAGAAAATATTATTTGTTAATGGTCATTATCAACGCACCTACGTGGGAAGATACATTTTAGGATCAGATAAACCAGGAGAAGATTATTGGGGTAATGGATTTCCTTTCCAAGCTAAGGTTTTCTTTGATGATTTTGCAGAGATAAAAGCTTCAAACTTTATTAATGGATCTTCATTCATAGGAGGAGATATGAGTGGGCAAGACCGATATGATGCCGGGTATAAATATGCTAAGGATCATATTGATGAGCTTACCTCCAATATGGCAAAAGGAGAAACATTTAAAATAGTAACACATAGTGAAGGATCTGCTTATGGAGCTGGAGTGGCAAGGTATCTTTTGGATAAAGGTTATAAAGTAAGCAGTATAGTTCATCTTTCTTCAGATGAAGGAGATGAGTTTACCACACCAAAAGAACCTGAAACATATCAACTCGTTTACGATGGTGATGTTCTAACAGGAAATAAAAAAATTAAGGGTGTCGATAAATTTGGAGTAGTTGATTCTGGGCTTGGAGCGATATATGTTCACGGAAGTACAAGAACAAAAGGAGTTTTTAAACAGGTTCAGGATTTAAAAACAGTGAAAACGGTAAAAAATATAGGAACTGTAAATGGAAAGACTAAAAGTTGGACTTCACAAGATAGTGCATCAACGCCAAATAAGACTAGTTTTATGAGAATTGATGATGATATAATATATAACCAAGATGGAACACATAAATAAAAATAAGAAATATATCTTTTTAAAAATTATAATATACTCAATTGGATTTCTGAGTTTGATATTCCTGTCAAATCTCTGGATTGGAACAGAAGAAAACTGGGATCAAATTGTTAAAGATGAATTTATCCCTGCCCTTATTACAAGAACAATTGTATTAGTAGTTATAGGGTTAGTGTTTTTAGGAATATCTTTTGGGTTAGACTATGTTTATAAGAAAAAAAACAATTTTACAAAAGAATTATTTTTTTTATTGATTTCTTCCCTTATTCTAAATTTAATAAGGATGTTAATTCTCTGAGTGAGTCGTCCTAAAATAGGTTGACATAAATTAAACAATATTTAATCCGGAGAGATATTTTATTTCTTCGGATTTTTTATGCACTTTATCTGGAGTTTCCATATTAAGGCTTA
>LAZY01000079.1 GCA_001013295.1 Chryseobacterium indologenes
GGAAAGGGCAGGGATGCCTTTGTACTCACTTCGGGCAAAAACAATTCCCCAGGCGACCAGCAAGATGATGATACTTCTTATGGCTGTAGCCAGATTGGAGGTGACTCCGGTAATCCCGATTTTGGCGAAAATAGCCGTCAGTGAAGCAAAAAATGCTGAAAGAATTGCATAGACCCACCACATATTTTAAGTTTTAAAAATGATTGGTTTGAAATACTGAGAAATTCTTTATCTAAGCTACAAAAAAAGAAAATAGAAACAGGGAATAAGACCTTTTATTTCAATATTTTACCTTTAAATTTCCTCTTCTTCGTCATCTTCGCCCTCAGCCTATTTGATTTCCCGTGCTTTTTGAAACGTTTCTTCTATATTTTGAGTCAGGATCCCAGGGACAAAATGCTCTCTCGGGGTCCCGTCAATATGATAAAGTCTTTCAGTGGGAAACTGAAATCCGATTTTGGTTTCCGTCAGTTTAAAACTAGAAATAGCTCCCAGAAGCCCTGCCATGCGGGTACCGATAATCTGAGCTCTTTTCATACTGTCAAAACCAATAGCCATTCCTTCCCCCATACTTCCGGTCCAATGTCCCACCAAAATATAGACATTTCCTTTGAAAATCTTTTTTCGGGGGCTTACATACTCGGTCCAATGCCTTTTGGTATCATATGCTTTTTCATCAAACTCATGCGTCTGATAAGGAAGCTGTTTGTCTGTGAATCTGCCCATGATAGCCCTGGCAACAGTAGTATTTCCGCCACCTGGAGTCTCTGTAAGGTCGATGATCAGGTTTTTGTAGGTCAATAAGCTGTCAAGTGTTTGGTCGAATTCTGTAATAAGTTGATGGTTTCCGAGCGAATTGTTGATCTTGATATAAGCCGTATTGGGATTTAAAACTTTTTTAAAAAGCAGCTGATCACTATTGCCATGGCTGACAGGAGAGAAAACCTGTTCTTTTCCATTGACAAAAGCTGTGATTTCTCTTTTTACATCATGAGTGCCGGCAAAAAGCATATCAAGGGCATATTGCTGCATTTTTGGGTTGGGAGTACCTGTAAATTTGGGTAAAAACGGTTTCAATTGTGGTCCGATAGGCTTTCCATTGAACTTACTAAGCTCCATTCCGATTTTTAAACCTGCCAGATCAGCACCAAAGCCCTTTCTCAGATCTTTTATAATATATTTACCCTCTGTTTTTTCAACATAAAGATCAGAGCCGGAAGGGATCAGTCTGTTGGAAGTATTTAAATTGGTATTCAAAGAAGAGTGACCATTGTAAAGCTCATTCAATACCTTTTCAAGCAACTGGATAAACTCCTGTTGATTAGTAATTTTCTCTGATTGTGGTTCATAAATTTCTCTGACTTTATTCCAATTGATTTGTTGCTGATTCATATAGGCGTAATGATCATTGAGGTCTGACCAGAATTCGATAAAATCTTTCTGATAGGGATTTTGGGCAAAACAGAAGTTCCCAATAGATAATAACACGGTTACCAGCAGACAGTGCGTCAGGTTTTTGATTTTCATGGAGTCATTCATTGAGCCCAATATATAAAAACAATTCCAGATAAGAGATACCATTAAAGAGAATAAGCAGAAAGGACTCTTTACTTCTGAAAAACCGGATAGCAGAAATAGAGTCAATATTTTTCATCGGTGGAAAATAAAATTAAATATGATTGAAAAACCCTTTAAAATAAGCCAAAAAATGATGAACTTTTTACAATTTAAATTTTTTATATATTTGAAAATTACCGTTTGTTGAGTTTGCCGTGGAACCGTTGTTTGAAAAATTATATACCGAATACAAGCATCAGGTCTTTTTTTTCGTGAAAAAATATATTCATGGAAGAGAAGATATTGAGGATGTGGTCCAGGATATTTTTGTTCATTTATGGAAACACAGGCACTCTTTGGAGAAAAATAAAGAAGCAATCGTTTTCAAAACAGCCAAACAGGAAATTGCCAATTTCTACAGAAAAAATAAACTCTCTTTTTCGGATCTTAAAGAAGAAATTCATTTACAGGTAGTAAAAGAAGAAATGGAGGAAGAAGAAGAATACGGGCAGCATACCGAGAAAATTGAAAAATTACTCCATCAGATGCCTGAAAAGAGCAAGGTATTCTTTCTTAAACATAAAATTGAGGGGCAAAGTTATTCCCAGATTGCCAAAGAAAACAGTATTTCGAAAAATGCTGTAGCTAAGCACGTTAATAAAGTTTTAAGCCTTCTCAAAGCCCACATCAATCTGTTTTTTTCATTACTGATTTTCATAAAAAGCTTTTTTCAGGGTTGACGATTTCAATACCGCTGCGTAATAATAGACAGAGAGTATCGGAAAATAAAACTACAGAGAAGATCCTCGGCTTTTCTTTTCCGTACCAGGTTTACTGTTCGGCGGTTCTCAAAAAAAAATTAGAGTACTGAACATCAATCGATTAAAAAGATTTTATCATGAAAAAGACAACACTACTGCTTGTATTCGTATCAGCATTTTTCTCCACCCATGCACAAACGACGAAAGAAGAGATTTTTTCCGACATAAAAACAACAGGCGGAGTTTACTATGCCTATCCAACACCCTCCAAAAAACAGACTCCCGTACCATCAGGATATGAATCATTTTATATCAGTCACTATGGAAGGCACGGCTCAAGATGGCTGATCAATGATAAGGATTTCTCCGGAGTAATGGATATTTTAAAAAAAGCAGCAGAGCATAATGCACTGACTTCTCAGGGAATATCCGCCCTGAAGCGATTGAAAAAAATATGGATTCAGGCAGAAGGACACAATGGAGACCTTACAGAACTGGGAGCATTACAGCATAAGCAGATCTCACAGCGAATGTTTAAAAATAATCCTAAAGTTTTCGAAAAAAAAGCTGTCGTTACCGCCAAATCTACGGTTGTGCCAAGATGCATCTTAAGCATGGCCAATTTTACCAACGAATTGGTCGCCAATAATCCCAAACTTCAGGTAAGCATGGAATCGTCAGATAAATACATGAAATACCTTAATCATCATACCAAAGAATCAATCGATTTCCGTTCCGGAGATAGCTTTTGGCAGGAAGAAAAGAGAAAATTCAGGGCAGGAAATATGAAGTCGGAGAGATTCATCAAAAACCTGTTCAACAATGATGATTACATCTACAAAAATATCAATCCCGAAAAAGTCATTGAAGCATTCTACTGGATTGCCAGCGATATGCAGAACCTGGAAACGGATATTTCTTTCTATGACTTGTTTACAAAAGATGAACTATTCAATATCTATCAGGCGATCAACTATCAAACATATGTGAATGACGGGCCGTCTCCTTTAAGCAAAGGATTGGTGAAAAATAATTCCATTCCATTGGTGAAAAATATGTTGGATGAAGCCGAAGATTATATCAGAAACAACAAAAACGGAGCCTCTTTACGATTCGGGCATGATGGAAACATTACCCCTTTACTGGCACTCCTGAATATTGAAGGAATGAATAAAGAAGAGCTGAATCCCGGAGAAGTATACAAAGTCTGGAATACATTTCAGGCAGCTCCTATGGCAGCCAACCTACAGATGATTTTCTATAAAAATAAGAAGAATGATGTATTGGTTAAATTTCTTCACAACGAAAATGAGGTCCATATTCCTTTGCAGACCGACAGCTTTCCTTACTATCCATGGGCAGATGTTAAGACTTATCTTGAAAACATTGTGAAGTCCCGGTAATGAGTTTATGATGAATGATTGGTAGTACTATTATTTTTTTAATTTTTTTTCTAAAAAAGGTTGACGATTTAATTTTTCTGCGTAATACTAAATATGAATACAAGGGAAGATCAGGATTTCAAAAAGAACTGGGAAGAAACCTACAGCGAAGACCAAAAAATGGATTCGCTTACGGATGCCCGTATCAAGGCGGGAATTCAGCGTAGGATACAATCCGGAAGAAACTTAAAGCACATCTGTTGGGCTGCAGTAGCGGCGGCTATTGTAGGAGTTGGAGTATTTCTGTACAATCCATCTGAGCCCTCTTCTGTTTTAGAGCAGGCTAAGATTCAGAGCTATGCAAGTACAGACTTTACAAAACCGATTGACCTTCCTGATGGGAGTCATATTGTGCTGGAACCACACAGTACCCTTGTGCTGTCTTCTGATTTTGGAAAAGCAGACCGAAAAATTACTTTCACCGGGAAAGCAACTTTTGATATTGCCAAAGATAAAACCAAACCATTCAGAATTAATGCCAGAGATTTTACCGTACAGGTTTTAGGAACAAAATTTTTCCTGGATCAGACCAGTGGAAAGGAAAAGGTAGAACTTTTTGAAGGAAAAGTTAAGATCGATCATCAGGGGAAGATCACATATCTGTTACCTAATCAGTCCTGGGCCAAACATATTGAAAAACCGGCTCATTTCTATTATGCTGCCGATGCAAAAAGGGATTTCTCATTTGAAGATGAAACCCTTAAAAATATTGTTGCCGAGCTTGAGCAGGTGTACAATATCAGGATTGCCTATCCTAAAGAATATGGCGAGAAAAGGATCAAGGGATCATTCTCAGGAAATCTGAATGAAGTTTTATCTGCGATCTGCTATCCATTCAATCTTAAAACACAAAAGAAATCTGATAAAGAAATAGAACTGAAATAAAAAAGCACCAATAATGGGGGTTATTGATGCAATTAACTATTCAACTCGCTAAAGTCTAATAAAGTTAATCCCAAATTTATGAAAAAAACAATAATTTCCGTGATACTTCTGGTTGCGATGGGACTTCCAGTGGCTTACGGCCAGACCGGGCAACAACCTCAGGCTGCACAGGCAAAGCAAAAAAAGGTGTCTATTGCCAAGGTTTTTGATAAACTCAGCAAATCTTCCAAAGTTCCGTTTTTCTATTCAAGTACAGATTTTAAAGATGTTCTTGTGGATGAAAACGGCATCAATTATTCATCTCTGGAGGCTTCTCTGAAATTTCTTAAAAGCAATTATCCGGTAGAATATGAGATAAAAAATAATACCGTAATGCTTCGCAGAACCTCTGCAAAATCCGGTGTTCCGGTCAGAGCCATTTCTATGGTGAAGGATACTGCTTACATCAAAGAAAACAAAATCGAAGAGGTGGTCGTGATCGGGTACGGAAAAGTAAAAAAATCTGATGCTACAGGATCTCTCACTACGGTAAAAATGGATAGTGAAAATAACGGAAGCCCGGTTTCTGCTCAGGATGCACTGACGGGAAAAGCCGCTGGTGTTAATATTATTTCTCCCGGAGGAGCACCAGGAGCTGGTTCTACCATCAGAATCAGGGGAGGATCTTCTTTGTCTGCAAGTAATGATCCGCTGATCATCATTGACGGGATTGCTATTGATAATTCTTCTACTTCAGGATCAAGTAATATTCTTGGAATGATCAATCCTAACGATATTGAAAGTTATACTGTGCTGAAAGATGCTTCTTCTACAGCCATTTACGGATCAAGAGCATCCAACGGGGTGATCATTATTACCACCAAAAAGGGAAGTAAAAAAACACGTTATCAATATTCTTCCAATACCAAAGTGAGCTATAATCCTAAGATGCTGGAGGTATTGAACGGAGATGAATACAGAAGCTTTATCAAAAAGCAATATGCCGGAAATGCGGCTGTCATTGATGGCTTGGGAACATATGATACCAATTGGCAGAAAGAAATTTACCGTACAGCCGTAAGTAATGATCAGAACTTCAGTATGACAGGGGCTATAAAGGATATTCCGTATCGTTTATCTTTGGGATATACCAACCAGGAAGGAATTATCAGGAAGAATGCTTACGAAAGAATGAACCTTAGTTTGGCTTTGAATCCTTCTTTTTTTGATAAACACTTAAATATTAACCTTAATTATAAACCCAGTATAGAGAACAACGACTTTATTTCCAATCCGGCAGGTGGAGCTGCATCATTTGACCCTACACGTCCGGTTTTTGATCATTCTACCCCTTATGGACTTGGGTATTTTATCTGGACGGATGCCTCAGGGAAACCTATTACCCAGGCTGGTGCCAATCCCGTATCGATGCTGGATTTAAGAAAAGATCAGTCTAAAGTTATCCGTCATATCGGAAACGTTCAGTTGGATTATAAAATTCATGGATTTGAAGATTTAAAATTAAACCTTAATACTGGCTTCGACATCTTAAAAAGCGAGGGTGATATTTTTGTTCCGGATAATGCTCCGCTTGCATGGACTTCTATTGGAAACGACGGGCAGGGGCTTGTGGAAAGATATACCCAGAAGAAAAACAATCTCCAGTTGGATGCTTATGCCAATTATACCAAAACTCTTGGCAGTCACAAATTCGATGTGATGGGCGGATATTCCTGGCAGAGATTCTGGAAGAGCTATAATGACAATCAGGTCAATCTTACAGGAAATAAACTTTACCGGGATATTGTTTCAAAATCAGAATATTATCTTGTTTCGTTCTATGGACGTTTGAATTACAGCTTCAAAGACCGTTACTTATTTACAGCAACCCTTAGAAATGACGGTTCGTCACGCTTTGCCAAAGATCATCACTGGGGATTATTTCCGTCGGCAGCCTTTGCATGGAAGATCAAAGAAGAGGGATTTCTTAAAGACAACAATTTCTTTTCCGATCTGAAATTAAGATTAAGCTATGGTAAAACAGGGCAGCAGGACATTGGTGGAGATTACGAGTGGATGCAGACCTATACGTACAGCCAGTCCAATGCATTATACCAACTGGGAAATCAGTTTTACCAGACGATCCGTCCCAATGGTTATGATCCCAACCTGAAGTGGGAAACAACTTCTACCTATAACTTAGGACTGGATTTTGGAATCTTAAAAAACAGAATTTCCGGATCCCTGGAAGTTTATAAAAGAACCACCGACGATCTTTTAAATAAAATCTCTGTGGCAGCAGGTTCAAATCTTACCAATATGATTTTTACCAATATCGGATCTATGGAGAATAAAGGATTGGAACTTACCCTGAATACCATTCCTGTAAAAACGGGAAACTGGCAATGGAATATGGATGTCAACTTTACTTTGAATAAGTCGGAGATCACAAAGCTGACTCTTGTAGACAGTCCGAACTATGGAGTCAATATCGGAAATGTTTCAGGTTCAACAGCAGGAACCATCCAGGTACATTCCGTAGGCTATTCACCCTATACTTTCTATCTGTATGAGCAGGAATATGATGCGAACAACCGGCCTATTGAAGGAAAATACAAAGGTGGCCTGGTGAAAGATAAAAATCCAATGCCGAAATCTTACCTTGGAATCTCTTCAAAGGTGAGCTATAAGGACTGGTATTTCGGGTTCAACGGGCATGCTAACTTTGGAAATTACGTATATAATAATATCAAATCAAAGGATTACAGAACCAAAACATATTCCGGAAACGGTACCTATTCCAATATATTAAGCTATACGGCGGAACAGGGATTTGAAAACTTACAGCTTTATTCCGATTTCTTCCTGGAGAATGCGTCCTTTTTCAGAATGGATAATATGACCTTGGGGCGTACTTTTAAGAAAATCAGCGACAAATTTGACCTGGGAATCAGTTTTTCCGTTCAGAATGCTTTTGTGATTACCAAATACAGTGGTTTAGATCCTGAAGTGTATCTGGGAATCGACAATAATATGTATGCAAGACCTCGTTCATTCCTTTTTGGACTTAATGTTAACTTTAAATAAATCGACTATGAAACGTTTATATATCATACCCCTTATCCTGTTGCTTTTCACTGTAAGTTCCTGTGTAGGAGATCTGGATACGGAACCTATTGATCCGAATATTGTCACTGCAGACCAGGTATATTCCAATCCTGAAAATTATAAAGGAGTTCTTGCAAAATGTTACGCCGCTTTATGTCTTAGCGGGCAGCAGGGGCCTACGGGAGATCCTGATATGGGCAATTTTGATGAAGGATACAGTTCTTTTATCCGTTTGGCATTTTATGTTCAGGTCCTGACGACTGATGAAGCCATTATGGGGTCACAAACGAACGGGCTGAGACAGATGGCGACCAATAGTTGGGATTCCAATACCGCAATTCTGAATGGTTATTACGCAAGACTCTATCAGATCATTGGTTATACCAATGAATTCCTGAGACAGACTACGGACGAAAAACTGCAGGAAAGAGGGCATACAGCATCTGATTTTAAACAGCAGGTTTCTTATTTTAGAGCGGAAGCCCGTTTTCTGAGAGCCTATTCTTATTGGGTATTGCTGGATACTTTTGGGAAAGTTCCTTTTGTGACAGATGCAGATAAACTGGATCCTCAGTTTTTACCAAAGCAGATCATGCCTGATGATTTATATATCTATGTAGAAAAGGAATTAAAAGAAATTGAGAATATCCTTCCTGCCACCAATGAATACGGAAGAGTAGATAAAACAGCTGCAGACTTCCTTTTGTCCAGATTATATCTGAATGCTGAGGTATATACAAAATCAGCACAATGGGCAAAGGCCGCAGAATATGCTGAAAAAGTGGTTCATAGCCATTACAGTCTGTCTCCAAAGTACCTTTACAATTTCCTTGCAGACAACAATACATCTCCGGAAATTATCTGGTCACTGAATATGGATGGTGTAAAATCCAAGACCTATGGCGGGACAACCTTCTTTGTATTGGCACAAACTGGCGGAACCATGCTCAATTATCTGAATATGGGAATTGCCGGCGGCTGGGGAAATATCCGTTTGCGTCCTGAATTTGTAAATAAATTTCAGACGGCAGATCAGAACTTCAATACGGCGGACCCTAATGCCTTTACAAAAAATGACAGCAGAGCATTGATCTTTAATGTCGGTCATAAAAAAGAAATTTCAGCCCTTCCGGGAACTTTTCAGGACGGATATGCCTTTACGAAGTGGAGAAATGTAGATAAAAGCGGTAAAGCGGGTTCTGATGCTGCTTATGTAGATACAGACTTTCCGATGTTCCGTCTTTCTGAAGCATACCTTAACGCTGCCGAAGCTTATTTCAGAATGGGAAATACAGCTCCAGCACTTAATTATATTAATGTTGTGAGAAACAGAGCTTATAACAACGGAAACGGAGCAATTTCCAATGCCGAACTGAATTTGAATTTCATTCTGGATGAAAGATCAAGAGAACTTTCCTGGGAACTTACCAGAAGAACAGACCTTGTCCGTTTCAATAAGTTTACCCCAGGCAATTACGTATGGAGCTGGAAAGGAAATACAAAGGATGGGAAAGGAGTAGATGCTAAGTTCAATATATTTCCTATTCCGTCTGCAGATATTACTGCAAATCCTAATTTAACCCAGAACAGTGGGTATTAATTAAATAAAATAGTGGGAAAATAAAAGTCTTTTAAGGCTCAGAAAGTTGTGAAATATTAAAGTTGTGATTGAAGGGGTGGTGGTTCGCCCTGTTTTCCCACTCAAGGGTTCTCGTTATGAGAACCCTTATTTATTTTATAGTAATTAACAAATCAGATGTTTATTTAAAAACTTAGCACTGCAAAGGTTTATGTATACTCATAGCCTATGTCCCTATGTGGTAAAAACAACCACATAGGGACATAGATTTTTTGCATTATAAAGTAACCTGATGATGTTTAATGAGAAAAAAGTATTATTTATAAAAGAATCTGTGTTATTTATGTTTTTAAAATAAAAAAATTCCTACTTTTATCATAACCAAGTAAACTATTTGTTTTGAGAACAGCTCGTAAACCTATTATAGCTTAATATTAGCCTTCAAAACCACAGGCTAATTATTCTTTCGTTTGGGTAAATCTACCTGAACTGGTTTCCATTTAATCCTATTATTTTTATTGCATTGCCAATTTTGGCACTTGTCTGCTATTCCTGTTTTGTCGGTTTTTACCGATCAGGTGGGGAATAGGAGGTATTTCTATTCAATATCTGTACTGACTTCTGTAATGCTTGAATAATAGGTAAAAAAATTACTAAAGAATATTAAGCACAAATTATAATGAGTTTAGAGTACATATGGGAGATCAAAGCGAAAAATACTCCCTTCCTAAAAAAGAAATGCAACCACTGTGACAGCAACAGATTTCAATGCAGTGATAAATTCAGATTGAATGCCCAGAAAAAGAATATTGATGTCTGGTTAATTTACAGATGTGTAAAATGTAACAACCGCTATAATATGACCTTGTTTTCAAGAATAAGAACCGAATCAATCAGCAAAGATATTTTCAATCGACTTTCAGAAAATGATGCAGATCTGGCCTGGGAATATGCATTTTCCTTCGAAACAAGAAGAAAAAATAATGCAGAGGCAGATTTAGACAGTGTAGAATATGAAATACAGTTTGATACAATTCCGGCAGAGGAGATGATTGCGTCTGACTCTGAAATACTGAGTTTTACCATCAAAAGTCATTTCGAATTTAACCTCAGACTGTCTACAGTGATCAGAACTTGCTTAGGTCTTTCATCCGGCAAACTAAATCAATTGATCGAAGCCAACGCTATTTTTGTTCATGAAAAACCTTTACAGAAGAAACATAAAATCCGGAATGGGGATATTGTTCAGATCCATAAAGGTAAACTGAAGAATGTATTGTATAATGAAGAAATACAGTCGGAGGTTATTTTTAAAGAATAATCTGAATTGAAAACGGGCCGTTTCCTTTGAAGCGGCCCATTTATGTTATTGTATAAAAATCATTTTATGAAGAAAAATCGTCCAACATATCAGCAGAAGGCACAAAGAATAAGGTTCCCGTTTGGGCCGTGCTGAAATCCAGAATACGGTCATAATTTCCTACAGGATCACCAATAAACATATTGGTCAGCATTTTTTCTACCGTACTGAACGTGCTTGCATAGCAGATAAAATACGTTCCCATCTCATTGGTAGAAACATTTCCGAAAGGCATATTGTCCCGAACTACTTTAAAATCATCCCCTACATTGGCTAATGCAATATGAGAATTTTTAGGCTTTACATCATCATCCATTTCGATGTCCTGTTCTTTGGATCTTCCAATTACTTTTTCCTGATCTTCCACAGAAAGAGATTTCCAGGCATTCATATTGTGGAGGTATTTTTGCACAAAAAGATAGCTTCCGCCCTCATACTGAGGATCTGCATCGCCTATGATTGCAAAATAATCACGATCTTTTCCATGTGGGTTTTCCGTACCATCTACAAAACCTAAGATCGATCTGCTGTCCCAGTAACGGAACCCCTGAACTTCCACCACACAATCAGCAACCTCTGTCATAAAATCGGAAATGGTAGCGGACATGTCATACGCCAGACTTTTTTCATCAGAACGAATATGGAAGTGCAGATCACCTCTTGTGCTTACGGCTGTATGTTTACTGCCTTTTATTTCTTCAAACTTTTTAAATTCTTTAGGGAGTGGAGCCGGTAATTCCAGTTGTGACCAGGCTTCATACCCAATGCCCATCACACAGCTCGCTTTTGAGTCCGGGAAGCGGTCCAGGGCAGAGTTATTCAGATTGGTGACCAAAGCACAGACTCTCTGGAAAACAGATTTTATTTGAGCAGGGTCTGCATCCTGTTTGAAGTTCCAGACCAGAAAATAGGTGTTGTTGTTAGGGTAATCGGTAACGTTTTGAGAATTCATGTTTTTTTGTGTTTCGTTTGCTGGCATTTTTACGGTTTCTAATGAATCAAATTTAATAAATGATAATGGGATCACCTCATTTTATTCTTGAGATAAACAATTTATGACATTTTTTTCACAAATCACTGTAGAGACTTTTACATTTTTCGAGCCTAACAAAACTACAAAATGAGTATTATTGTAATGAAATAAAACTTCAATAAAATCATATGGGGCATTGGGAGATTTTTCTGTTCTTTTTGATCATTGCATTTGTCTATTCATCAGTAGGATTTGGTGGAGGTTCCAGTTACCTTGCAGTACTGGCTATGTATAATCTTCCTTATCAGGAAATACGCCTCACAGCACTGATCTGCAATGTGATTGTAGTAGTGGGTGGCGTTTATATCTATATTAAAAATAAACAGGTCGACTGGAAGAAAGTGCTGCCCATTACTTTAGTGAGTGTTCCCATGGCGTATTTTGGAGCAGTGCTGAAAATAAGTCAGGAAACCTTCTTTCTGATTTTAGGGATCACCCTTATCATCGCAGCTGTATTATTATGGATCAAAACAGATACGAAAAACGAACAGAAATTATCACAGGAATCCCGATCTGCAGTATTGGGAAATAGCTTTTTAGGAGGCGGAATCGGTTTTTTATCAGGATTAGTAGGAATAGGGGGCGGAATTTTTCTTTCTCCTTTGTTAAATCTGATGAAATGGGATACTCCGAGGAAGATTGCTGCAACTTCCAGTGTTTTTATATTGGTGAATTCTGTGTCAGGTATTTTCGGCCAGTTGTCAAAATTATCCGTAGATATGGATTATTTCAGGATTTTAAGCTTGTGTCTGGCAGTTCTTATTGGCGGGCAGATCGGCTCCAGAATGTCTCTGAAATGGAATCCTTTGGTAATTAAAAGAATGACGGCCATTCTTGTGCTGGTAGCCGGGATAAATGTTTTAACGAAATATTGGTAGAGTAAAAAAAATGAAAATTAAAATATTGGCTTTTGGAATAACGAAAGATATTCTTGGAGCATCAGAAAAAGAATTGGAAGTGCAGGATGATTTAAATGTAGGACAATTAAAAGAAAAGTTGGAAAGTGACTTCCCCCAGCTTGTAAAATTAAAGTCCTATTTCATTGCTGTGAATGAGGAATATGCTGAAGATGATCAGGTGATTACCAACACAGATGAAATAGCCATCATCCCTCCCGTAAGCGGAGGATAAAACATAAAAAAATTATTCGTGAATTAGTGGCAAAAAATAAAACATTCTGTGGACTTACACTCAAAAAGAAATGATTGATATTAAAATAACAGACCATACATTAAGTATCAATGAATGCCTTAGCCTGGCTCAGGATCTGGGCAGCGGAGGGATTGCAACATTTATAGGAACCGTTCGTAACGTTACTCAAAATAAACCTGTAGTCCGTCTGGAATACGAATGTTATGAATCTATGGCAGTTAAGGAAATAAGAAAAATTGTCGATCAGGCTATTGTCAGATTTTCTGTACGCAATATTGTTGTTCATCACCGTACAGGAATTTTAGTACCGGGGGATGCTGCCGTAATGATTGTGGTAAGCGACGGACATCGCAATGCTGTTTTTGATGCCTGCCGTTATGTTATTGACACCATAAAACAGACCGTCCCCATCTGGAAAAAAGAAATTTTTGAGGATGGGGAAGAATGGGTTTCCGCCCATCCGTAATAGAAGAACGAAAATTCGTATATTTACTATGCCAGATGAGTCAGATATGAAAACCAATACCTTAGAAAATAAATCTGTACAGAAAATAGACATTGTCAAGGTAAAAGGAAACGAGAGTTTTCCCTATACGGATGATCTTTCTGTAGAAGAGCCGCTGGAGATCCGGATTTCTTATGGTTCAAATGAACATAGGGAAACTAAAAATATATCCGTTACCATGAGAACTCCCGGGAATGATGCAGAACTGGCAGCAGGCTTTTTATTCACGGAGGGAATCATTTCCGGATACCACCAGATTCAGAATATAGGTCAGCCCCAGGCAGAATGCTCCAGAAACAGAGATAACATCATCGAAGTAGAACTGGCTGAAGATTTTATTCCCCAGCTCAAAAATGCTGACAGAAACTTTTATACAACATCCAGCTGTGGGGTTTGCGGAAAAGGTTCTATTGAATCCATAAAAACCGTAAGTACTTTTCAGCATATTGAGCGGGAGCAACACACATTATCATATGAAACCTTGTATCGGTTATCTGGAAATTTGCAGTCTTTTCAAAACAATTTCAGTGCTACAGGAGGGATTCATGCTTCCGGGATCTTCGATTTTGAGGGGCAGTTGCTTGCTTTACGGGAGGATGTGGGAAGACACAATGCGTTAGATAAACTGATCGGACATGCATTATTCACAGGACAGCTTCCTCTGAAAGATAAGATTCTGGTACTGAGTGGAAGGGCTAGTTTTGAACTTATTCAGAAAGCAGCTATGGCCGGGATTTCAGTGGTGGCAGCAATAGGAGCACCATCCAGTCTTGCGGTAGATTTGACAAAAGAATTTGATATGACATTATTGGGCTTCCTTCGGGACAACCGTTTTAATATCTATAATGAGAGCAGTTTCCACAGAATAATTGAAAAATAATCTTCCGAACTGTAAATAATCGCCACGAATACACAAATAAAAATGATGTGAATTAATATATTGATTATTAATTGTGTAAAAAGATGTAATTCTGAAACACTTGCTACGATCACTAAAGATCATTCGTGTATTCGTGGCAAAAAATAAAAGCTTCGTAATCGAATTATAATAGCTACCAATCCACAAATAAGAAATGTGGATTATAATATAAAAAAACAAATGATGAATGAAAGATTTTCTGATTATCCGTTTATGCACCTGTTATATTCGCAATTACTAGTCTGTCAAAGAGTTTGTCTCCAAAATACCGTCTGTTTAATTTGTAAATAAACTCGTTGAGATACA
>LAZY01000008.1 GCA_001013295.1 Chryseobacterium indologenes
ATGCCAAGATTAAAAACTTTAGACTACAGCTTAGAGGTGTAAAAGACAAAACTTTCTTTATCTTTAGATTAACCAAACTTTTTGCTTAGCCCCCAGATTTTGTGCTTGATCCGGAAGAAGACGGTTACATAACCATATCTTAAATCATTCGTGCATTAGTGGCGAATAAAAACAAAAAAACCTCTGAAAAATCAGAGGCTTTCAAGTGGTTTCTCCAGGAATCGAACCAGGGACACATGGATTTTCAATCCATTGCTCTACCAACTGAGCTAAGAAACCATTATATTGTTGTTTATTACTTCGTTGTTTTAAAGTGATGCAAAAGTATAACATTTTGTAATACCACGCAAGTTTTTGCACTTGTTTTTTTGAAAAATATAAGGAGTTTTTTTGTTTTTAATGCCAACCAGCTGCCCGTCAATAAGTTGGTTTTTGTAAAATAAAACCCATTCTGAAGATGAATCTCTAACCTTTTTACAAGATGATATAGAAAATTTTATTTTGAGATTATTTTTAGCCTTAGCCACAAACTCTACAATAGAAACAAATATTGCTTATCCCATAAGAAAAGAGAAAATACATACTTATCATAAAGCTTCATCAGCGACAAAGTAACTTCTCTTGGCTCCCTTAAAATAACCATGACCAGATACAAAACTTGGGGGCTAATGTAAAAGAAGAATCAGACGTGAAAGTTGGAAAATCATTAAATTTTTATAGTGAGTTTTTAACATAAAGGTTGAGTTTATTCTTCTGATTAAGATAGATAACTTAATAGATGGTGATTATCTGACTTAGGAAACAGGAGCGTTAAAAAAAATGAGATTGGAATCCGTTAAAAAATTTCCGCTGTCTGAGCATGGCAGGATTTTGACCCGAAGAAGATTTGTTTGATTCCATGCGAGTTTTGAAATTTTAGGAGTCAATATCAATAGCGGATGATTCCAGTCTTGAATTTTTGGATACTTTTGTTTCAAGACAAAAGTATTAATGAGAGAAATAATGAATCAGTCTCAAAAGCTGGGGGGAATATTGTATTTATGGAATTCAATTTAACGCAAAGTTTTTAGCCTCTTATCCATATTTTCAAGGGAGCAAAGATTGGAATCCGTTTCATTGATTCTTTCTAAGCAAATACATATTCATTAAGCTTCATCAGCGACAAAGTCGCACCTCTTAGCTTCCTAAAATAAAACACCCGAATCACTCATTCTTTGCGTCAAAAAAACTTAAATACTGTTATTATGAATATGATCTCTAAACTAGAGCACAAAGAAAAGAAAGAGGAAAACGGTTACATAACCGTATTTTAAATCATTCGTGCATTAGTGGCGAATAAAAACAAAAAAACCTCTGAAAAATCAGAGGCTTTCAAGTGGTTTCTCCAGGAATCGAACCAGGGACACATGGATTTTCAATCCATTGCTCTACCAACTGAGCTAAGAAACCATTATGTTGTTGTTTATTACTTCGTTGTTTTAAAGTGGTGCAAAAGTACTATATTTTTTTTAATTCCGAGCAATTTTTTTTATGTTTTTTTCTTATCTCCTTTAATGAATCTAAGGACGTTTTCACAAAATCATAAGCAGCTTTTAGGTTCACTATTGACAATTCACTAATTTGTTTCATAAATATTATTTTAAGTATAAAAATGTAAACTCGATTAATAAGACGAAAACCAATTAATAATCACTTCTGCTAAAAATAAACGATAGTCGATTTTCAAAGCTCTACCAAAAGAGCTTCCGGGAATAATCTAAAATAGGAGAGATGTGGATAAATTTAGTCTCTATATGATTAATGAGAAAAAATAAGTTATCTTTATTTTCTGTGTCAAATCCATAACCCATAATCTAAACTCATACAAAATTTAAACTATGTCAGATATCAGTATATTTAATGAAGAAGATACCTATTTTCTTTTAGGAATACTTGCCGTTGCTGTTGGTTTTTTTCTTACGATTGCCCTTTTTGTTATCAATATTTTGTTCAATAAGAATAAGAAATTTTCATATTATATTTTGATGTATTTTATTTACAGTATCCTATCTTTTATCGTACTTTGGTTTTTAGAAACTTTTCGCTTGTTTAAATACCTTCTTAGTTAAGTAGATGGAAAGTAGAAGCTTCGTAAAACTTCAGAGATAGTAAGTCTAGGGAAACTCCCATTTTCAGATTCGAGTTTTTATTAATCAAATTTCAATTCAAATTCTGAAATAGTAAATTTATACGTCGAGTGAAAAACGGCAAAAATTTGCCTTATTAATCAAGCTCATTCATATACAGGGTAATCGGGGTATTTCATAGTAAAGATTTTTAGTCTTAGCAAAGAGGAGAGGGCTGTGGGAATTCCCAAAACACAAATTTCGCCCTAAGTATATAACCTTCTTTAGTATTTAAGTTATTTAGTCTATATATTCTTATTATGAGGAATAGATAGAGGGTCTTATAATAAATGTTTTATTTTTAAGCATTCCTATCTTTTGTGAAAATTATTCTTTTCAGTTTATCATAAATACTGATTTCAAAAGCATAGCTTTAAAACGGACTCCGCTTTGACCGAAAGTGTCTTTTGGGAACATTCTTTAAAGTTCTAAAAGAAGAAAGCATACTCTGTAAACTCATTTTTTCAAACCCGTTTTTAGTGTTGGTTGTAGTTGAAAATCTTAAATTTGCTCCAAGCTCAACCTGCAACATTGGCACGGAAATTTTACATGTTGTATTTAAAAATCATTGAGTTATAGAAATTTTCCCCTTGGATTTTACGGAGGAATTTTTATATTGGGCTTTAATCGGATCATGCTCAAAAGCTGTGGTAAAACAATTGAATACCGATTGATTATTCTAAATTTTATAGACGTAAGAATTAGTGATTCGAATACTTTATTTTGGGAAGCTAAGTAATGCAATTTATTTGCTGATGAAGCTTTGTGACTATGCACTCGCTTCTTCAGGTCGATTGAAAATCGATCTCTTCTTAGCTTACTTAATATAAAGCATACACAAACTTGAAACTTTGCGTGAAACCCTATCTCCACAACTGTTGATTCTAATTGGTAAAGAACATAACATTTTTTCTATTCAGATGAACTCAATTTTTTGCTTGGTCCACAACCTTTGGTACTGATCCAATATACATCCTCGAAATTTAAAAATTTACACTAACATCCACAACTTTTGGGACTGATCCCAGAAACCTATGGAGCTATGTTCTAGAAAACAAAAAAACCTCTGACTAATCAGAGGTTTTAAAGTGGTTTCTCCAGGAATCGAACCAGGGACACATGGATTTTCAATCCATTGCTCTACCAACTGAGCTAAGAAACCATTATATTTTTGTTTGACTTACTTCGTTGTTTTAAAGTGATGCAAAAGTAGTAAGTTTTGGTATACAAAGCAAGTATTCATCGTACTTTTTTTGAATAAAGCTAAAAACTTACTGATTATCAGTCGGATTATTTTCCTGCTCTTTTCTGATCTGCTCACTCATCTCTTCAAGTACCGGTTTGATCGTACTTTCCGGAAGATCACTGATTCGGATATACATCAATCCGTCAATAGCATCATTGAAGTTCGGGTCAACATTGAATGCAATTACTTTAGCATTTTGTTTGATGTATTTTTTGATCAGAACAGGCAATCTCAGTTCTGGTTCAAGATCATCAATAATCTTGTCCAGTTTATTAAGGTCAGACTCCATTTCCTCAAAGAAAAGGCTCTTATCTCTGTCACGAAGCTTTACTTTATACTCATTTCTCGGAGTGATATACTGAGCCACTGCAGAATCGAAATAATTTGAACGCATAAACTCGATCATCAGAGACTTTGAAAATTCTGAGAACTTATTGGAGATACTTACTCCTCCCATCAGGAATTTATGGTCAGGGTTCCTCAGGCATACATGTACAATTCCTCTCCATAAAAGGAAGAGTGGAAGTGGTTTCTGCTGATACTCCTGGCAGATGTAGGCACGGCCCATTTCAATTACTTTCTTGAAGAAAGGATGGATGTCCTGCTCAAACTCAAATAAAGAGCTTGTATAGAAGCCTTTGATGCCATATTTTTTCATTACTTCTCTACCCAATGCCATTCTATAGGCGCCGGCCAGTTTCTTATCACCATTATCCCACAGGAATAGGTGATGGTAATGTTTATCATATTCATCCAGGTCAAAAGGAAGGTTACTTCCTTCACCTACCGCACGGAAAGTAAGCTCTCTCTGGCGCCCGATTTCCCTCATGATCGAAGGAATCTCTTCATAGGTAGTAAAGTAGATCTCGTAATTTCCGTTACTGAACAACATTTTATCAGTTCCTCTGAGTTTGTCGACATCTTTCATAATGTCTTCTATAGGAGTTTCATCAATGATGTTCTGAACAATATTTTCCTCCTTCAGCAAAGGGAATTTTACAGACAGATTCTGAAGATTGATGCTTTGGGCAAGAGATTTTCTTTTTTCATAATAAGATTTCATCATATAAACCTTACGTTTCAGAAACTCTCCCAGTTCCTCAATCGTCTCCATTTCATCCATTGCTTTTACAGAAATTGGTTTTCCAATTCTGATTCTGATAGGTTTTTCTCTATCATTCATCATTTCTGCAGGTAGCATAAGGGTTTGTAAACTTGGATGAAGTTTAGCTACCTGATAAAAAAGTCTGCTGTTTTTGGCATGGAAATACATAGGAACTACCGGCACTTTAGCCATTCTGATCAGCTTAAGTGCCGTTTTTTCCCATTCTTTATCTAAAATTTCTCCGTAAGGATTGTTCTTATTAGAAACTTCTCCTGCAGGAAAAATACCTACACAGCCTCCGTTTTGCAAATGCTTCAGGGTTTCGCGCATTCCCGAAGAGCTGCTGTAAGCTTCTTTTCTGTTTTCAAAAGGATTTACAGCGATTACATACGGTTCCATAGGCTTGATCTTTTCCAGAAGGAAATTTCCCATTACCTTAAAATCCGGACGAACCTCCGATAAGATCTTGCACATCAGAATTCCGTCAATAGCACCCAGTGGGTGATTGGAAACCAGAACAAACGGTCCCGTTTTGGGAATCTTTGCGAGATCCTCTTCAAAAGCTACATAGCTTAGGTTTCTTTCTCTTACAAATGAGTCGAAAAAGTCTTTGCCTTCCTTATCTTTTAATTTGTCGTATAATTTATTTACTTCATTTATTTTAGCAATGCTCATCACAGCAGATGCTACCGGGTTCTTGAGGAACCCAATTTTACTTAAGCCGGAAGCTTTGATCAGATCGTTTTTCGAAATTAAACTCATGTGTGTTTAGTCGCAATTAATATTATTGTGTTACCATTTGAAGTGTATTCTTGGAAATTTGTTCCAACAATACATTTTTTTCATGGTAAAATTGATCAATGTGATCCATCTTCGCATTTCTTACTGTGAATAAAGATACATTTTTAATTGCTTCGGTTTTAAAAATTTTTTGAAGCTCTTCGTTAAGTTCTTCAAGATGATTAAACTTGTCCTCAAGGCACAGTGCCAGAGAGATTGCAGAATTCTGCATCAGGGAAACTTTGATCTTATATTTGGAAAGGTATCCAAAAATTAAGCTCATATGATCTTCTGCAATGAAAGAGAAGTCTCTTGTAGAGATCTTCAACAATGCCTGATTTTCTTTTAAAATATAAGATTCTTCCTGTTGATTTTTGTCGGAAGCACCTACTTTTGTCCCTTCTTTAGTAGGATCCACGAAAGATTTTACATAAAAAGGAATGTTTTTTTGCTGTAAAGGTTGTAGTGTTTTCGGGTGAATTACACTGGCTCCGTAATAGGCCATTTCAATCGCCTCTTCATAAGAGATGTTCGAAAGAAGGCTCACATCACTGAACTTTCTTGGATCTCCGGTCATTACTCCCGGCACATCCTTCCAGATCGTCATCGCCTCTGCATTCAGGCAATAAGCAAAAATAGCTGCAGAATAATCCGATCCTTCTCTTCCCAGAGTTACCGTAAAATTATTCTCGTCAGAACCAATGAAACCTTGAGTCACATAGCAGATCTCAGGATTAAGATTTGAAATGAACTCTTCGGTTCTTCCCCAGTCTACGACTCCTTCTCTGTAAGAATTGTCGGTCTTTACATAATCTCTTGCATCCAGCCACTGGTTGGTAAACTGAATCTCGTTCAGGTATTCACTTACGATTTTAGTAGAAATCATTTCCCCGCAGCTTACCACCTGATCATAGACAAAATTGTAGTTGGGAGATTTGTTTCTTCTTAAAAAAGAATCAATATCATCGAAAAAGAGATTGATTTCAGCAAAAACCGCATGATTTTCAGGAAACAGACCCTCCGCAATCTCAATGTGTTTTCGTTTTATCTTTTCAATCTCAGTTTGATAGTTATCCTTTTTGAAATAAAGTTCTACAACTTTTTCCAACTCATTTGTCGTCTTGCCCATTGCTGAAATCACCAGCAAACATTTGGCAAATCCCTGGCTTTCTAGAACCATAGACACATTCTTCACACTCTCGGCGTCTTTTACAGACGCTCCACCAAACTTGAAAATTTTCATTAAATTGTTAAAAATAAAATTGTTAGATAAAAATTACATGAGTTTTTTACGGACGTCAAAATTATAAATTTACAGCGAGATATGAAATAGGCAGGCAATACGATGCAATTAAGATTTTATTAAAATTGTCGTAAACGTGAGATTTTATATCAATTGAATGCAGGAATAGAGAAGGTTAAGAGGGATAAAAAATCTTATTTGTTCCATACTTTTATTTCGTATTGATGGCGTGAATGATAAAATGAAAATCCTGAGGGATGATTATTTGAAATTCAATAGAAGTGGGCTTTAGCCCATTTAATTAAAAATAAAAATTCAATTGGCTTTACCAAAAACTAAAAATCAGGCTCAAAATAAGTATAATCTCACAGGCTTATTCCAATTTTTATCCGAACTTTTCTATGCTTTAAATGAAAATAAACAATCTGAATTTTTCAAAGGTTTGGGATAACGAATTGGGAGGTGCAATTGTGAATGTATATTTAGTATTATGTTTCTTTGTGTTTACATTGTGTTGATATTCAACTGGTAACCTCTTTTGTAATTAAATTTTCTTAATGCAATAAATTTTCCGAAATTTGGGCAAAACGTAAAAAGAAAAATATGTCAAATCAACCATTACAGACTTTAGGAGAATTTCTTATTGATAAACAGGACGATTTTCAGTATTCCACCGGTGAATTCTCTCGTCTTCTGAGTGCAATAAGATTGGCTTCGAAAGTGGTAAACAGAGAAGTAAATAAAGCAGGAATTGTAGATATAACAGGAGCTGCCGGAAACCAGAATATTCAGGGGGAAGAGCAGCAGAAACTTGATGTAATTGCTAATGAGATTTTTATTACAGCTTTGTCTCAGAGAGAGGTTGTTTGTGGTATTGCTTCTGAAGAAAATGACGATTTTATCGATATAAAATGTGGGGAAAACGGGCATTTAAGTAAATATGTAGTATTGATCGATCCTTTGGACGGATCTTCAAACATTGATGTTAATGTTTCCGTAGGAACTATTTTTTCTATTTACAGAAGAGTTACAGAACCTGGAACACCCGTACAACTGGAAGATTTCTTACAGAAAGGAGTTAATCAGATCGCTGCAGGATATGTTATTTACGGGTCTTCTACAATGATTGTGTATACCACAGGAAATGGAGTAAATGGATTTACACTGGATCCTTCTTTAGGAACTTACTATCTTTCTCACCCGAACATGACGTTCCCGAGAACGGGTAAAATTTATTCCATCAACGAAGGAAACTATATCAAATTCCCTCAGGGAGTAAAAAATTACCTTAAATATTGCCAGATGGAAGAAGGAGACCGTCCTTATACTTCAAGATATATTGGTTCTTTGGTGGCAGATTTCCATAGAAATATGCTGAAAGGAGGTATTTATATCTATCCTTCTTATTCTCAAGCTCCTAACGGTAAACTAAGACTGTTATACGAATGTAATCCAATGGCATTCCTTGCAGAACAGGCAGGTGGAAAGGCAACAGACGGATTCAGAAGAATTCTGGAAGTAGAACCTACAGAACTTCACCAGAGAATCCCGTTCTTCTGTGGAAGTGTTGAAATGGTAGAGAAAGCAGAAGAATTTATGCGTATCGACAGCGTAAAATAAATGAAAGCAACATACTTAAAATATTTATTAGAATTCAAACGCCCGAGTGGAACATCTCGCGGCGTTTTGCTTGATAAGGAGACCTTTATCCTGGAAATTACGGAGAACGGAAAGAAAGGAGTAGGTGAGTGTGCCCTATTCAGAGGATTGAGTTTTGATGACAGACCGGATTATGAAGAAAAACTGAGCTGGCTTTGTGAGAATATCAACAAGGATGAAGCTTTTTTGAAAGAAGAATTAAAAGATTTTCCATCTATCTGGTTTGGTTACGAACAAGCTATTCTGAACCTGAAATATGGTGAGAATTTATATTTCCCGGGTGAATTTACCGAAGGAAAATCTGCGATCACCATCAACGGGCTGATCTGGATGGGTGATGTGAGCTACATGGAAGAGCAGATTCAGGATAAGCTGGAAAAAGGATTTCATTGTATCAAACTTAAAATCGGGGTCGATTGGAAATCTGAGCATGTGGTTCTTCAGAAATTGAGAGAAAAATTCTCAAAAGATCAACTGGAACTTCGGGTAGATGCCAATGGAGGATTCAGTAAAGAAGAAGCAGTAATGGTTTTGCAACAGCTGGCAGACTTACATATTCACTCCATTGAACAGCCTATTAAAGCAGGTCATTGGAGTGATATGGCAGAATTGTGTGCTCAGACACCTACTCCTATTGCTTTGGATGAAGAATTGATCGGAATTACAGATCCTGAAAAGAAGAAAAAGCTTTTAGAAACGATAAAACCTCAGTATATTATTTTGAAACCTGCTTTAGTGGGCGGATTTGCAGGATCCGATGAATGGATCTCGCTTGCAGAAGAACAGAATGTCGGCTGGTGGATTACTTCCGCACTGGAGAGCAATATAGGGTTGAATGCTATCGCTCAGTATACCTTCACAAAAAAGAATCCAATGCCACAAGGTCTAGGTACCGGAGCATTATTTACAAATAATTTTGAATCCAGTTTAGATCTCAGAAATGAACTGTTGTGGTTCAAAATATAAAATTTGATTTTAAGATATAAAAAACTCCAATGTCATAAGTTTTAGACATTGGAGTTTTTTATAAATGATTTTGAACTCAGTGCTAATCTCAGAAATGAGTAGCTGAGCTCAGAATATCATTGAAAATAATTAATTAGCACAAAATGGAGGGGGTGCATCCGGGCAGGTAGCATTGTGGCAGAAGTCAGGTTCCCATTCTCGGCAACATCTGTTTCTTCCATCCCAACGAAGACATCCTATAGGAATAATTCCTCCTTTAATTGTCTTTAATTCTCTTCTTTCTAGTTTTTTTAGATTTTTCATAGTAAATATTTTAGTTGGTTTGTTCAGTTTTGAATATAAGAATTGTTAATGGATCCCCTTAAAAAGGGCTGTCCGGGCAAACAGGTTTATCAGATGCCTCAGGAAGCCATTGTCTGCAGCATCTTAATCTTGTGTCCCAGCTCATACAGTCTCGGGGAATAATTCCACCTTTGATCGTTTTTAACTCTCCTTTTCTTAATTTTTTAAATTTTTCATAATGATATTTTAAATGGAGATAAGTGAATTGGTGTTAATTTGTTATTAAGGGCATGTAGGGTTTTCCTTATGATCGGAGTCCCAAAGTTCAATAAGAATCGGACAGCAGCCCGACAATCTTCATGATCTAATAAAAGTCCAATACCACAGGAATGAGGTATTGGAACTTTATTTTTTTCAATAGTTTAAAATTCAGATTTAAATCTCAGAAATGAGTATCTGATTCAAAATAGAATTGAAAAGATTAACTAGCAATATGGAGGTGGTGAATCCGGGCATGTAGGACCGCAGTAACCTTCGGCCCAGGCTCTACAGCAGGCTGCTGTAGGATTCCAGCTGTTGCATCCAAGAGGAGGTCTTCCTCCATTGATGGTCTTTAATTCTCTTTTGTCTAATTTTCTTAAATTTTTCATGACTGATATTTTAATTTGGTTGGTAAGTAAATGTCTAAAATCATTTTGAATTATACAATACCTGGTGATTTATTTTGTTGATTTTTAACAGAATAATAGAATATTTATATCAATATCTTAAAATTGACAGCTGGAATGAATCAACGATTTGTTATCATTCATCATGAGCAACCATGAAGAAAAATCCCTGCAAATACTGAAGGAATTGAAGACGGGTTCGCGAATAGTTAAAAAGAAAAGTAATTGTTGGCTCGGATAATCGATCGCTTTTATAAATTGATACTCAGTTTACATTCTAAATTACATCTTTTACAAAGATGGCTTTCTTTATATACATTAAGATATAAGAAAACTTTTTTTTAATCTTTCTCATGATAAAAAAATTGTAATTCTCTATAGTTTGAATTGGCAATCTTTATGCCATTCTCCTGACTTGTTGTAAGTTTAACATAGGCTTAATTTTGTAAGTTTTTTTAATTAATCATTAAGAGATAATTGTGAAAATATTTTCGCTATTTTTTGATCTATTGCTAATAAGATTTCTATCTACTCCATACAGGTTTTGAAAAATATCATTCTGTACCTGCGAACTGGAAAGATAACCCCAATGATTTCCTACTTCAAATTTAAAACTGTTTTGCAGATCGTCTTTTACAAAAGTACAGTCGATGATAGAGACAATGTCTTTATAGCGATCAATATCACTCGGTCCGTTTTTGCCCAGCCTTGGGGTGAGAATATTCTTGGTAAACTGCGAGATCCCAAGAATGACATCCTGTCTGTTCAGATAAATAGAGATCCTGTTGGCCAGCAGTGGAAGCTTATTAAAAGAATCTTCGGAGTCTTCAAATACTTTATAGGAAACATCAGCGTTGAGCAGAATGACCTGATCGATTACCCTAAGGATATTTTCCCTTTTAAGACTGTAAAGCATACTTTGAAGCACCCTGTTTCCCATAGAATGTGCCATGATGTGAATTCTCTGGTTACACGGCACAAGATCCCGGTTAGAAAAAATATCTTTCAGAAACTGAGTATAAAAATAAAACAGTCTCAGCAATGACGTCCCGGAATTGATACTAGAGGCTTTATCGTCAAAATAAGTAAGCGGAACAATGCTACTGGAAGCCGGCCAGCTTACGAATAAAATATGCTCAATAGGGGATGCCGGATTATCAATGAATATTTTTTTAAGATCAAGAATCGCTTTCAGTTCATCATCAAAAGTATAAGCGTATCCATGGATGAAGATCAGTACATCACTTCTGTCTTTGGTGGAAGACATATTTTTGTACAATTCATAAAACATTCTTTGAGTTCCCCCGAGATTATTGGCGGTAAGCGGAGATTTTTTGATTCCCTTTTCACTGAGAAGAACATCCAGAACTTCCTCATATCCCTGTTTTTCAGGTTCAGAGAATAGTTTATAGTCCAGAATGTTTCTGTTGACGTAATCTTTTTTCTTTTTGGCCTGAGCAGTAGGTTCTTGGTAATTGTCAAAATTACATTTGGCAATTCTGAAATTGGGAATTGAATATTCATCATTGGAAAATGAATCTACTCTTTCACCTTTATGACGGACGATTTTCCGATTGCTTAAGATATAAACAGCCATGAGCAATAATTGGGTAGGATGGTTTTAGCTTTTCCTAAATTAATGAAAAATACTGAATTACAATGCGTAAGGCTTTAAAATTATCATTTTCAAAAACACTTATTTTTCCGTAACTTTGTACCACTTTTTTTGCTATAAACAAAAGCTAATTTAATGGAAGAAGAAAAAAAATCACTCAATTTTATTGAGCAAATTATTGAAGATGATCTGGCGAACGGTTTGAATAAAGATCAGATCCGTTTCCGTTTTCCGCCTGAGCCGAA
Source organism: Chryseobacterium indologenes (assembly GCA_001013295.1). Classification (GTDB taxonomy): domain Bacteria; phylum Bacteroidota; class Bacteroidia; order Flavobacteriales; family Weeksellaceae; genus Chryseobacterium; species Chryseobacterium indologenes_B. The sequence goes on from LAZY01000008.1 coordinate 11,975, forward strand.
TGGTTACCTGCATGTAGGGCACACAAAAGCCATCTGCATCAACTTTGGGTTGGGTGAAAAATACAACGCTCCCGTAAACCTTCGTTTCGACGATACGAACCCTGAAAAAGAAGAACAGGAATTCGTAGATTCTATTATGAAAGACGTTGAATGGCTAGGTTTCAAATGGGATAAAGTTTTGTATGCATCCGATTACTTCCAGCAGCTTTACGATTGGGCAGTACAATTGATCAAAGAAGGAAAAGCATATGTAGATGAGCAGCCTTCCGAGGTGATTACCGAGCAAAGAAAAAATCCTGCAGAACCGGGTATTGAATCTCCATACAGAAACCGTCCTGTTGAAGAATCTTTAGATTTATTCGAAAGGATGAAAAACGGAGAATTTGAAAGTGGTTCAATGTCTCTTCGTGCAAAAATCGATATGGTTTCGCCAAACATGAATATGCGTGACCCTGTGATGTACAGAATTTTGAATAAGCCTCACCACAGAACAGGTACAGCCTGGAAAATTTATCCAATGTACGACTGGGCTCATGGTGAATCTGATTATATTGAGCAAATTTCACACTCGCTTTGTTCTTTGGAATTTGAAAACCACAGACCGTTGTATAACTGGTATTTAGATCAGGTTTACGAAGAAGGAAAGGTGAAAAACAAGCAGAGAGAGTTTGCCAGAATGAACGTTTCTTACATGATTACTTCTAAAAGAAAGTTACAAAGATTGGTAGCTGAAGGAGTAGTGACAGGATGGGATGACCCAAGAATGCCTACGATCTCCGGAATGAGAAGAAAAGGATTTACGCCTACCGCTATCAGAAACTTTATTGATAAAGTAGGGGTAGCAAAAAGAGAAAACCTGATCGAAATTCAGTTGCTTGATTTCTGTGTACGTGAAGACCTGAATAAAGTCGCTAAACGTGTGATGGCAGTTGTAGATCCTGTAAAATTAGTGATCGAGAACTATCCGGAAGATAAGGAAGAGTGGTTAGAAACCGAAAACAATCCTGAGCAGGAAAATGCAGGAACAAGAGAAATCCCATTCTCAAGAGAACTGTATATTGAACGTGAAGACTTCAAAGAAGAAGCTAACAATAAATTCTTCAGACTGAAACTAGGCGGCGAGGTTCGTTTGAAATCAGCGTACATCATCAAAGCTGAAAGAGTAGAAAAGGATGAAAATGGTGAGATCACGACCATCTATGCTACTTATGATGATAAGAGTAAATCCGGAAGCGGAACAGAAGAGAGTTTAAGAAAAGTAAAAGGAACACTTCACTGGGTATCTGCCAAACATGCAATTCCTGTTGAAGTAAGAATTTACAACCAATTGTTTACGGTAGAACAGCCGGATGCAGAAAAGGATGTAGATTTCCTAAACTTCATCAACCCTGAATCTGTAACTACCGTTCAAGGTTTTGCTGAACCCAATCTGAAAGATGTAGCCGTGGGAGAGCCACTTCAGTTCCAGAGAATCGGGTACTTTACCAAAGATCAGGATTCTACGGATTCTACATTGGTATTCAACCGTACGGTAACTTTAAAAGATTCTTATAAACCTGAATAGTTTTTAAGATTATCAATAAAATAAAAAGCAGGACTTAGAAATAAGCCCTGCTTTTTTTGCTTCAGCAGCTGATAAAACTGATGGTTTTTAATAGCCACGGATGCGCAAATCAATCGATTCGTTCATCCATGGCAAAACAATATCATTTAGTTGAAAGTCCTTGAGTTTTGGTACTTTCCAATATTCATGATCAGCGTATTCTAGCCTTTCACCCCTTTGATCCAATCCTGGAATTTTCCTACCTGCTCCATCAAGAAAGATTCGTGTTCTTCTTTTTCTTCAGGACGGTCAACCAATATATGCTCGAAATAAGTATTTTTCAGTATTTTTCTTAAAATTCCTTCTCCTAAGAAAGGCTTATAGTCATTTAAAGCTTGTGTGGCTTTCAATAAGTGTCTAATGTCATATTGCAGCGGATTAATATCCGGAACCTGTTTGTTGAGGTTAAGGAGATTGTACACTGCTATTCTGGCTGTTCTTACAGAGCTTTCCATAGTAAATACAACATCGTTATTGGTTTCTACAAACTGTCCTACTAACCCTAAGTTGGTACAACCTTCAGGAACCACTCTCGGACGGTCTCCCTGAGCTCTTGGCATAAACATAGACGTGATATAAGGCATAAATGCTGTACGTACTATTGTATTTTCTACAACATTATCCAGCTGATCTGTCAGGCCAAGGTGGTGGCAGAGTTCTGCAAGAATTTCGTTTCCGGTACACTGAGGCATTGTTTTTTTGACGTAATTACCTTCTTTATCCATCAGTAAGGCATATACCCATACAACAAGAATATCATCCGGCTGAGTTGGGAAATGCGGCTGTCTGTTGCAGGTAAAGCTCATCACCCAGTTAGAGTCTGTAATGGTAATGATACCACCGGTAGCGGTTCTACCTGAGTAAGGATCATTGACACACAGCTCTTTCAGTTTCTCGGTAAATGCAGAAGGACGGCAGGTTAATGTAGCAGATTCCCATGAAGATTTTTCAATATGGCTACAGAATTTTTCAGGTTTTCCGAATACTTCAGATTTTGCAGCAAGATTTTTCCAGAGTTTCCATCCGGCACTTTGTCCGGCGCTGCTGTTGTCTATAGTAACTTCAGGAACGGTGTTGTTATCTCCATAGAAAGTACTTTCCGTCATAGATCCGGTGGTTACAATCACATAATCATCTTTTCCGACCGGAATTCTTACTTCCTCTCCGTTTTGTTCCGTGATAATTCCTTCCACCGTTTTTCCTTCCGTATTAATATGGATGTCAAGATCTTTTACCAGAGTGTCAAACTTGATCTGTACCCCTTTTTCTTCAAGGAAGTTTTTCAATGGAGTTACATAGGTGTCGTATTGGTTGTATTTCGGGAATACCAGGCATGAGAAGTCTTTCATTCCGTCTATGGCATGCAGGAATCTGTGCATATAAAGTTTCAGTTCCAGCAAGCTGTGCCAGTTTTCGAAGGCAAACATAGAGCGCCAGAAGAACCAGAAGTTACTATTCAGGAATGATTCCGCAAAATAATCTTCGATCGTAAGGTCATCAAGCTCTTCTTTTTTCTTTAATAAAAGTTTGACAATGGCGAGCTGGTCTTTTTTCTCCAATCCGAATTTGCTGAAATCTTTGATCTGCCCCTGGTTATGGATCAGTCTTGCTTTAGAATAATTTGGGTCATTATCATTGATCAGGCGGTATTCGTCCAGAACACTGTAAGGAGCAGGCAATTCCAGTGCGGGAATATCCTGGAACATATCCCATAAATTTTCATAGGTCATATCCATTTCCCTTCCGCCACGGATGATATAGCCGTCTTTTGCATTTCCGGCACCATCCAGAGAGCCTCCTTCAATGGAAAGCTGATCAAGGAAAATGATATTTTTACCGGGAACATGCCCGTCTCGGATGAAGTAGTAGGCTGCTGACATCCCCGCAATTCCGCTTCCTACAATATAGATTTTAGTATTTTCGTAAGACTGTAAAGGGATTCCCTTATTACGCTGGTAATTTCCGATCTGGTCTGAAAAAGGCATTGTTTTTTCAGGGGTGTTAATCTGAACTTCTTTACTTGAATCCGGTTCGTGATTTACTTTTCCAAATTGGTCAGAGGCATTTAAAACTTTGTCGAATTTTGAATTGATCGTACTCATTTTATGTTGTTTTTAATGAACAGTATAAAGGTACCTCTATTCAGAAAGCAATATATATCCCCAATGTCAGAATTACTATCCCCAAATTCTCACGACTGTATATTTTCCTGTATTCTGTATTCAGAAGGGGATAAGGAGGTGTGCTTTTTAAAAAAACGGCCAAAGGCAGAGGCCGAGTTGAACTGAAGCTCAAAAGCAATTTCGGAAATGGTTTTGTTGGGATCTCCCAGCATGACATAAGCTTCCTTCAATAAAGTCTCATCAATAACCTCATGAGGCGTTTTTCCGCTTGCCTTCTTAATGATTTCTATGAGGTATTTATTAGAAACACAAAGCTGGTCGGCATAAAACTGAACTGCTCGCTGTTCTCTGATATTTTCCCGGATCAGTTTACTGAATTTCAGATAGAGGTCCTTTTTTCCTTCTTCCTTTTCCGGATGGGAATCATTCTCTTTTTCTACAATTTCAGCGGTTTCAAGCAGCAGATTAAAGATAATGGTACGGATGATCTCTTCCGTAAATTTACCCTGCTTTCTGGATTTCTTTTTAAGGTACTCCAGAAGATTCTGAAGCTGTGCTGAATTTTTTGCAGTCGTTTTTACAATGCTGTAAGAACCCTTAGAAAAAAGATTCATCTTCTCTATGATGAAAGGGTTGGAAATATTTTTGATCAGAAAATTTTTGTCGAAGAACAGCAGTTTCATCATAAAGTCTTCACTCGTTCTGAGGAATTTTACAATGGTGGAAGGAGCGGCAACAAGAAAGCTGTCAGTGCTCACTCTGTATTTCTGACGGTCTATCTCAATATGGATTTCCCCTGCGGTACAGATGCAAAGGGCATAATAATCCATTCTAAAAGGTGTTTTTGGAAATTCAAAAATGGGTTTGCCGGAAGAAATATAATAAGATTGGCGGCAGTCGATACTGTAAAAAGATAAAGTGTCGTGTAAACTTTCGTAGGTCACCATTCCTGTGTATTGATTGATTTTTTTATTGTGTATATCAGCAATTTTAGGACGGAAATGCTGTTATTACTGCAATTTACGAATTTTATAAAAGTTTTTAAACGATGTCTATCAAAAAATTTCACTTTTTTACGGATACGGCTGATAGTCTCTTTTTATGAAAGCTATTTATAAAAAAATGGTTTAAATAAAGGCTTTGGGGTTAATTTTATCTACCTTTGCACTTTCAAATTTCCCCAAAATATTATTGTGAAACTTATTAACTTATACACGAGTTCTTTCAAAGGACTCTCGCAGGAGAGTTGGATGCTGGCGTTGGTAATGTTCATCAACAGGGCAGGTTCTATGGTACTTCCATTTTTGGGAGTTTATATGACGAATCATCTCCATTTTAGCATTGAAAATTCAGGAATTGTACTGAGCTTCTTCGGAATTGGCTCGGTTATCGGTTCATGGCTGGGAGGGATGATCACGGATAAAATAGGGGAGTATAGAGTACAGAGTCTGAGTTTACTGTTGAGTGTCCCTTTATTCTGTATGATTCCGCTTTTTACTACAGAAGCCGGATTGGCAGGGATTATTCTGGCGCAGAGTATTGTCAGTGAGACGTTCCGTCCTGCGAATTCAGTGGCCATTACAAAATATGCTAAACCTGAAAATATTACCCGGGCTTTTTCACTCAACCGTATGGCGGTCAATTTAGGGTTTTCCATTGGTCCTGCGTTGGGAGGGATCTTATCTGCGATTTCCTATGAATTCCTGTTTTTCAGCAATGCTTTGGCAGCGGGGCTTGCCGGGTTGATGTATATCTGGTTCTTCAAAGACCGGGCAAAACGGGCAAGAAAGGAAGCAAAAAAAGTAAAAGAAGCCATTGTTATTAAAAAAGAAAATTCGCCTTATCGAGATAGCAAATTTCTGATTTACAGTGTGTTTTGTATGCTGTTTGCCATGTGTTTCTTTCAGCTGTTCAGTACCCTTACGATCTTTTATAAGGATACGGCACACCTCAGTCAACAAAATATCGGATATATCCTTGGGTATAGCGGAATCCTGATTGTCTTGCTTGAAATGGGATTTGTACAATTGGCAGAAAAATATTTCACACTGGCTTTTACTATGTTGTTCGGAACCTTTTTGTGTGGTATTTCGTATGCAATGCTGGCCTTTGACTATGGAATGGTTACACTAATGGTTTCTATGACGTTGTTGTGTATAGGAGAAATATGGGTATTGCCTTTTATGTCTACCATTACAGCGCTTCGTTCAGGAAAAAATAATAAAGGGGCTTATATGGGGCTGAACGGAATGTCAATATCCCTCGCGTTTATCATTACTCCCTATCTGGGAACGATGATTGCCGATCAATTAGGATTTAATATTCTGTGGATCGGAACAGGAGTTCTGGCGACGGTCATTGCCATCGGATTTTATTTTATCGTTCCGTGGATGCTGAAAGATAGAAAGAAGCCTGAAAAAGAATTTGTTTAAAACAGATGATTTTTATAATCTGAACTATAAAATAACCCAGCTGAATTTCAGCTGGGTTTTATATTGATGTTTCAATTGCTTAAGATTAAGAAGGCCATCCTCCATGATAGGAAGAATTTCCCATATCGATTTCCTCAGCACTTACAACGAAACTGATCAGCATACTGTTGCTGTCTATGGCATCGAAATCAACTTCATGCTGGATTACATATCCGTTGGTCCATTTGATCGTCGTTAAAGTACCTTCTTCATGCGATTTGTTAAAAGTGATTTCACCTACAGTCGGTTTGTATTTTCCGTTCAGTAAGCTTTCCAGGATGTCTGATTTATCAGTGGCTTCTACTGTGATTTTGATCAGGGCATTAGAAGGATCAGATGCTACACGTCCGGATACATCTATAGATCTTGATACACTATAATTAAGTTTTAGCAATTTTTGGCCTTCACCGTTGTTGAATTTTAAAATTCCTCTTGAATTTTTTTCTGCCATGGCTGGTCGTTTTTAGTTAATATTCTATGATCAGTTATTTATTATACCAAAATTAAAAGTATTTGCTACATCAGCAAAAAAAATATTCAGAAATTTTAAAAAGTCCTGTATTTCTAAAGTAACAGCGGTTCTTTTGTTATAGCTCTGTCTATAAATGGCTTAAAAAATACCTTTAGAATATTTGGAAAGAATATCTTTAATGATCATATCGGCATGTATTCTTGAGTTTTCAATGAACCACAGGTGGGTATCTTTTCCACCACATACCACACCGGCAAGATAAAGATTCGGAATATTGGTTTCCATTGTTTCAAGGTTGTAAAATGGGTTCAGACAATCCCCATTTAGCTGAATTCCTGAGTTTTTCAGAAAATCAAAATCGGGAAGATAGCCTGTCATGGCCAATACAAAATCATTTTCGATCTCATGGATCTGGTCATCTTCAGTTTTAAAAACAACGGATCTTTCTTTCACTTCAATTATCTCAGAATTGAAATGAGCTGTTATACTGCCTTCTGCGATGCGGTTTTCAATGTCCGGCTTTACCCAGTATTTCACACTTTTTGAAACTTCAGAATGACGGATGATCATGGTAACTTCAGCTCCTTTTCTATAGGTTTCAAGCGCTGCATCTACTGCGGAATTACTGGATCCTACAACGACTATTTTCTGCCTGGTATAAGGATAAGGTTCCGTATAATAATGCTTTACTTTAGAAAGGTGTTCTCCCGGGATATTCATAAGGTTGGGAATATCATAAAATCCGGTGGCAATCACTACATTTTTTGCATGATACTGAGCTTTTGAGGTTTCAATTTCAAAGACGTCCTCTTTTTTAGAAATATTCAGAACCTTTTCATACAGATGGATATTCAGTTCTTTTTGGCGGGCAATCCCCTGATAATATTCCAGAGCATCTTGTCTTCCAGGTTTTGGAGCCGTGGTAATAAACGGAATCCCGTCAATTTCCAGTTTTTCTGCCGTTGAAAAGAACCGCATATATAAAGGGTAGTGATACAGAGAATTGACGATTGTTCCCTTTTCTATGATCAAATATTTCAGGTTGTTTTTCTGGGCTTCAAGGGCACAGTTTAAACCAATTGGTCCGGCTCCGATAATGAGAATATCCAAAATTTCCATAGAACAAAGGTACAATGTAATTTGAAAACTGAGAAGAGATAGGAGAGCAGATATAAGAAAAGAATCATTGAGATTTGAAATTTAAAAAATAGATAACATTCAAAGCCCATGGGAGTTCAATACAGAAATATTTCTACAAGCTCTGTCGAACTTTTTAGATTTCAGAAATTCCGCGATCACTTGGCATCACTTTTGGTGTTTTTTACAGATGACGAAATTTTAGAATATGAAAAAGCTAATTATTTCAATGTTTGTGCTGGGATTGATTTTGGCCTGTAAAAAAGAGGTCAATAAACCTGTTCCCAATGTAATCGATTCCATGGCACAGGCGAAATCAGACAATACAGCAAATATGATGAAAAACAACACAATTAAAGAGAGTGTCCTGAGGCATACCAATGATGAAATTTTACAGTCCTTAAAAAATAAAGACTATAAAACATTTGCCTCATGGATTCATCCTGAAAAAGGAATCCGCTTTTCGATGTACGCCTTTGTAGATTTAAAAGAAGACAAACATTTCTCAAAAGCTGATTTTGAAAAATATCAGCCCACCAAAACACTGTTTACCTGGGGGGCAGAAGACGGTTCGGGAGATCCGTATAAAGCAACCATTAATGATTATCTGGGTAAATGGGTGTTTTCCAGAGATTTTACCGCTTCAAAGTATACCCTGAATACATTTACCGGCGGTGGAAACTCCATGAACAATCTGAAAGAAATATATCCTAAAGCTGATTTTACCGAAAATTATGTGAAAGGAACGGAAAAGTATGGTGGAATGGACTGGAAGACGGTTCGGTTCGTATTTGAAGAATATCAGGATCAATATTATCTCGTGGCAGTGGTGAATGACCAGTGGACGATTTAAAGGCTAGAGGCCGGTTGCTGGAAGCTGGAAGTATTTTCAGTGGTAACAAACACTTGTAGTTTCAAATCGAAAAATGACAATTACAAATGTTTTTTCCGGTTTCATGACTTCCTGCCTCCAGCTTCCCTTCTTTACAATATCTCAGTCAGTTGCTGAGTCAGGTTTTTTCTTGAGAACCTTTCAATACCTTGTGTATTTTCAGTCAGGGTTCCGCTTTTCCATTGTTCAAATTTTTCAAGGATAAACTTCTTTAAGGTTTCAGCATCAGTATACCCAAAATGTTTTCCAGCATTGGTTTCTTCCAGGATCTTGGCTACATCGGCTTTGTCCGGCCCGAATGAAAGGATCAGTTTTCCTGAAGCCAGGTATTCAAAGATTTTTCCGGGAATGATACCTCTTGATGATTCATTCGGAAAGTTGGTGATCAGAAGTATATCCGAATTCTGCATTTCCTCAACCGCTTTGCCATGAGAAAGATAGCCAAGGTTCAGAATATGGCCTTTAAGGCTTGTGCTTTCAATAGAATTCAAAATTTTATCATCAATTCTTCCTACAAACTTTAAACTGAAGTGTTTTGAAAATTCATTGTTTTCTTTTACCAGTTCATCCAGAACTTTCCAAAGGTTTTCAGGATTTCTGAGCTGTTCCAAAACTCCGATATAGCTTAAGGTAAAATGGTTTTCTCCTTGATGTCCGTTTGCTGTTTCGCTTATTTGCTCTTTTACCTTTTCTCTAGAATCGCTTTCATCAAATCCATTGGTAATACAAACCGCATTAGCTCCTGCTTTCCTGAAATTCTCAGCATCCGCATAGCTTGTAGCGAGTGTAATATCTGCATTTTTGAAGACGGCACTTTCAAGCTGACGGTGTTTTTTGTCGGAACCCTTCGTAAGCTTTAAATGTTTATAGTAGGAAATTTCCGTCCACGGATCACGGAAGTCTGCAATCCATTTCAGTCCCGGAAGTTTATCCTTCAGCCCTAAGCCGATCAGATGCAGGGAGTGGGGTGGACCGGAAGTGACAATAGTGTCTATATTATTTTCTTTCAGGTATTTTTCCAAAAACTGAATCGAAGGCTTTACCCAAAATACCCTTGCATCAGGAATGAAAAAGTTGCCTCTTACCCAGATAGACAGCTTAGATTTCCAGCTTTGATTATTGCCCACATCGAATTGTCCGGCTTTAAATTTTTTATTGCTCTTATTAAGCTTTTCTGCCAGCTGATAAGGTTCCCAGATCTTTGTTCTGACGATTTCAATATTTTCAGGAACATCTTTCATCAGGGTTTCATCCAATAGCGGATAGCTTGGGTTTTCCGGAGTATAGATGATTGGTTTCCATCCAAATTCAGGCAAATATTTAGCAAACTTCAGCCATCTTTGAACACCAGGACCTCCCGCAGGAGGCCAGTAATAGGTGATAATAAGTATTTTCTTCTGTTCCATTTTTTCAGTCGTTTGTCATTCTGAACGAAGCGTAACGTAGTAAAGAATGACATAGCGCTTATCCTTTATATAGATTAGGCTTTCTCTTCTGCTACAATTTCTTTTTTCCTGTTCTTATTCATCCAGAAAATTCCGAAGGCTGCCAATGCGATAAACAATCCAAAAGACAGAAGCGAGATCCATTTTCCTTTTTCGATTACTTCAGGCTCAAAAACCATTCTGATATGGTGATTTCCTGCAGGTACGTGTACCGCACGAAGCAAATAATCTGCTTTGATGTAAGGAACTTCTTTTTCATCAACCAAAACTTTCCATCCATGAGGATAATAAATTTCAGAGAATACGGCCAGCTGAGGAGTCTTCGACTGAGATTTGAATTCAAGCTCGTTAGGTTGATACTTTGTAAGATTGATAAATGCGGTAGAATCTGCCTGAACAGGTTTGTTGTCAAAATATGATTTGTCAGCCGATGCAATCACCGCTGTTTTTTTATTGTCGATAACTCCAATCGATTTGATCTCTTCGTTAGGGGTTTCTACAAACTTTAAATTGCTTACAAACCATGCATTTCCGTTTGCTTTCGGATTCGGAACGACCTGTGGCTGATCCGGACCTCCGAAAATCATGTACTTAGCATTCAGTAAATTCAATACATTAGGGGTCTTTACGCTGTCAATATTGTTGATATACTCATTAAGCACATCATCATATCTTCTTAATTTTACAGCATGGTACCCTCCGATTGAAGCTTTGAAGTAAGAAGTATTGGTTTCGCTGGTTACTCCTAACGTCTGGTTATAGATTCTATAGTGGGCTTTATCTTTTTCAGCAACCGTTTCCAGTGTTTTGTTGATGTTGACATTGGATAAGATGGATTCCAGATTCGGATTTCCCTGAACCTTTTCAGCCAGAAGGTCTGAACTTTCCGTTTGGAAAGGGTTTTCAGCAAAGATCTTGTCTACATAATTTTCGTCGTTCAGATAGCGTCTGTTTACCGTCCAAAGGTCAAATAAACTTACAACTCCAATGACTACCAAAGCAATATTCTGGCTCAGTTTCTTTTTTAAACTTAAGAATAAAGCAGCAGCAGCAATGGCTACATAAAGGAATGCTTTTATAGCATCTATTCTGAACAGTTTATATCTTTCATCTACAAGATAATCGAGTAGGAAAGGAGGAAAATAGGTCTTTTCATTTTCTGTAGAGAATCCTAATAACGATTTTCCGAACACTAAAAGAATCAATAATAATCCTAAAGTTCCCGCACTTACATAGGTAAGGATTTTCTGCTTGTATTCTTCTGTCAGTTTTTCATCTGTGAAAAATCTGTAAAGTCCTAAAATAGCGATGAAAGGGAATAATAATTCAACCACTACAAGGATTGAAGAAGGTGCTCTGAATTTGTTGTAAAACGGTACATAATCAATAAAGAAATCAGATAGCGGCATAAAGTTGCTTCCCCAGGCTAACAGGATGGTAAGGATGGATGCTCCAAGAATCCAGTAGCGGTATTTTTTCCAGGCAAAGAAGAACCCTAACAGAGCAAGGAAACATACAATAGCTCCCTGGTAAGCAGGTCCTGAAGTTCCCGGTTGGTCACCCCAGTAAGTCATTCCGCTGAACCCTTTCGAAATTCTGTCCATTTCTGCCTGTGAACCTACATTTTCCTGAACAAGTTCCTGAACTCTGCTCATCATCGCTTTTCCTTCCGGCTCCTGGCTTCCGCCACCCATTAATCTTGGAATGAACAGATTTAAAGTTTCAAGCTGTCCGTAGCTCCATAGCAACATACTTTCCTTATCCATTCCGGATTTTCCTGAAGTATGGGTATCGTTCGTTAAAATTTGTTTTCCTCTTACGGTTTCTTTTACATATTCAGAATTGGCCATGATTCTCTGTGAGTTCATTCCGACCCCGATAATGCATGATGCAGCAATGATTCCCGAAGAAATCAGGAAATGCTTCATCGGTACTTTTTTCTGAATGGCTCTGATCAGTTCAGACAGGAATAAGAATCCTAAAGCAATGAACAGATAATAGGTCATCTGCGGGTGGTTCGCTGCAATCTGAAGCCCCATAAAAAGGCTGGTTACGATGAATCCCCAGATGTATTGTTTTCGGATATAAACCAATAAAATTCCGGCTAAGAGCGGTGCAAAATACTCAATGGTATTTACTTTACCGTTATGTCCGGCTGCTATAATGATATAAAAATAGGTGGAAAGTCCGAAGAAAGTGGCACCCAACAGGGCATATTTCCAGTTTCGGACGGCTACCATACCCAAAAGGAAAAAACCTGCAAAAAGCAGGAAGAGATAATTGACAGGCCTTGGCAGAAAGTTGAGCTTGCTGTCGATATTTTTGATGATGTCGCCTTTGAACTGGCTTCCCATCTGATAAGTCGGCATTCCTCCAAACATGGAGTCACTCCAATAGGTTTCATTGCCGGTGTTGGCTCTATAGTCGAGCAGTTCTTTTGCGCCTCCTCTGTATTGCACAATATCGTGCTGGAAAAGTTGCTTACCTGAAAATACAGGAGTGGAATATAAAAATGCTAAAACTATAAATATTACGAGTGAAGCTGCAATATAAATTAAGTTTTTATTTTTTGCCATGCTGGTTATTATCTTTTATTTCTTGGAATTTTTACCTTTTGTCATTAGTCTCTTTCACCTCTTCATAGTCTACCGTTTCAGCATCCCATTTGAGGTTCTTTTTGTTATTCTTATTCGAGTCGTGTATATCCTGCTGCCCATTATTCTGATTGCCGTTATTGTTATTGAAACGGTAACTGTAGAAAGTCTTAAAGAAAATTCTTTTCAGGATATTCCATACAAAGAAAATAATGATGGCGGTGAGGACTAACTCAAGAATGTACTTCATGATGTTTTAAATTTAAAGTTCAGGGCTCATTCTCTAAACCCTGAACGTTTTTATTTCAATTATTTTGCAGAAGGATTTACCATTACAGAAGAATTAGAAACGCTTTTCATAGACTGAGACTGTTTTCCGTCTGAGATGGTTTCAATCTGTGTCGTTTTTACGTTGATATTCTGGTTGGTGATCCATCCTGTACTTTCATCAAACTTAATACTTCCGTTCTGAACCAGTTCACTGCTTAAGCTGTGCGTGATCGGTCCCTGATTTTTCTTTTCAGTTTTCTTAGGAATTCCTCCGGTTACAGCAATTTCAGCAGTTCCGTTTCCTAAGCTCTTCAAAACATAGTTGGAAGTTACTTTTACGCTTCCACTAGGATCAGCACTTTCAGAAGTCGTCCATTTTTCACCCACTTTTACTCCTTTTTTAGGAATGATCGTAAGGTTTTTGTGGAATTGGTCTTTCAATACTTTTTCATTGAAAGATTCTTTAAGACTTGCTACTACGCTGGCTTTTTCGTTAGCATCCTTGATCAGGGTACCTACAGCATTGGCTACTTTGGTATATACTGCATCAAAACCTTTGATAGAAAGTACATTTCCTTTAGTATCCATCTGCATTTCAAGCTTGTTTCCTGTAAGAGCTCTGTTTACATTCCAGATCATTTTAAGTTCGTCTTCTTTCGGAATAGGAAGTTTGGTATCTACAACGATTGTTTTTCCCTGTGCAGACTGAGAACTTCTTTTTGCCACAAGATTAAGGGTCATATCATATACATTTCCCTTAATATCGTTTACGGTGAAGTTCATTTCATCTGTAGATTCGCTGGTTGCAGTCAGAGATTTCCCCTGAGGGTCCGTCATTGTTTTTACATCTCTCTGATAAGTTGTAAGAGGATAGGTTTTTCCTTTTTCAAGCTTAAAAGACTGTGTAACAACTCCTGCAGAGTCTCTGATAGCAGGGTTTTCTGCAACTTTTGCCACAGAGTCAGCAGGTACTTCTACTGTAACCGTTTTTCCGGTTTTTGGATCTACCTTTGTTATTTTTGCGGTTTCTTTTTTACAAGATACAAGAGCTATTGATGATATAAGCGCAAGCGCTGCAATGTTCTTCATTTTTTTAATGTTTTTTATTTTAAATTCTACTACTTACTTTTTGAGTATTTCTTCTGCGATGTCTGTTTTTTTTCAGAAGATCTGTCAGATGCTGCAGAATTCGTACCAAGAATGAATGATATTCATTTTTTACGGCTCTGAAATATCTTTCGAAAGTAAATTGTTAAAGATTAGGTACTGCTGTCATTTTCTGTCTTACCGCTTCATAAAGAATGGCTCCGCATGCTACAGAAACGTTAAGAGATTGAGTTTTTCCTTCAATAGGAAGCTTTATTTTTTCATCAGCATGATGCAGTACTTCTTTAGAAATTCCTGTTTCTTCATTTCCCATAACAATAGCACATGGTTCTGTGAAGTTGACATCATAGATCAGTTTCTGTGCTTTCTCACTGGCTGCATAAACGGAAATTCCGCTTTGCTGAAGAAAATCTACCACATGAGCAAGATTGTTGGCCTTACAGATTTTAATATTGTAGATTGCTCCCGCAGAGGTTTTTATAGCATCAGAATTGATGGGAGCTGCTCCTTTTTCAGGAATGATCACCGCATCAACACCTACACATTCCGCTGTTCTGCAGATCGCTCCGAAGTTTCTTACATCGGTAAGCCTGTCCAGAATCAATAAGAAAGGTGTTTTTCCTTCTTCGAATAACTGAGGGACAACATCCTCTATTTTATGAAACGGAACATCCGAAATAAAAGCCACCACACCCTGATGGTTTTTTCTCGTGAAACGGTTCAGCTTTTCAACGGGTACATAATTGGGACGGATTTTATTTTTAGCTAAAATTGCTTTCAGTTCAGCATAAATAGGACCCTGAAGTGCATTTTGCACAAAGATCTTGTCAATCGTTTTTCCCGCTTCAATTGCTTCAATCACGGGACGCAGCCCGAAAATAAAATCGTCTTTCATTGAGTTGTTTATTGTATTATGTTTAAGGTTTGGGGTCCAGGATTCGTAAGAACGTGTTCCAGTTTTCCGTATCAAGCTTCCAGCCTCCTTTCTTCCCGCTTCTTGTTAGTATTTTTCTCCTAAAATTGCTCTTTTCTGCGCCATCACATACCCATAGTGAAGGCTTTCATGCATATTGTTGAAGATAATGGCATCCTGGATACTTTTCAGATCCATCCCGAAACTTGTCGTATAGGGAGTATAGTCAGAAAAGAAATCACTGTCGTAATCTTTCATTAGAATCTTCGAAGTTTCTGTCAGTAAAAACTCAAGGTCTTCCACTTCAGATTTCTGAACATTCAAATTGGGTAAGGTTCCTTTTTTGTAGGTTTCGATCCAGTATTTATCAATACGGAAAGGGTTACCACTTAGATAATAATGCAGAAGCTGCTGTGTGGCAACGGTATGGGCAATATTCCAGTAAATGTTATTATTGAAACCATCGGGAATCAGCAGCAGATCTTCATGAGAAGTGTTCTGAAGGATGTCTAAAAGGTTTTTTCTTACCTGTCTGTGTGCTTGAAAATGATAATTCATTTTGCAGAATTTTTAATCTCCAAAAATAGTTTAATAAACTGGAAATGACAATTTTTTGGCCAAGGGATTGAAGTAAACGTTTTTGAAAGCCTGGAAATACATTATATGATGCCCTTCTTACCTAATAAATTTTATGTTCATATGAGTGTTTTAAGAAAAAAAATCAAGGTTTTGATGGTGGGATGACTGAAAATACAAACTCCAGTTACTTATTCATGCATTCGTGCGAAAAAATAAAGAAATTTTAATGCTTTTTTTGAATGAAATTTATGATTAATGATAAGGAGCTGAGAGTAGAATGATCAGACTGCTGAACAATTGATAGGACTAATTGGCTGTGTATCTGTTTTTATGGATGAAAAAACAGTCCTAATCCTCCAGAGTATATTGTCAATCCCGGAATATTTAACAAACTTTAACTCAAAAATGGCATTCATTGTGTTGATTAATGCAAGTATTTATCAGAAATTTACCACTTATTTTAAATCAAGCTATGTCAGAGATATATCAAGCGGAAGATATTCGTCAATTGACGGAAAAAGTAAAAGAAAAAAACTACTTATTTTCTCTTCTGAGACAGGAAATCAACAAAGTTATCATTGGACAGGAATACATGGTAGACCGCCTTTTGGTAGGACTTTTAGGGAACGGTCACGTTCTTTTGGAAGGGGTGCCGGGGCTTGCCAAGACCTTAGCGATAAAGACTTTGGCTGATGCCGTTCATGGTGAGTTCTCAAGAATTCAGTTTACACCGGATTTGCTTCCTGCAGATGTGGTGGGAACGATGATTTATAATATCAAAGACAATGATTTCTCCATAAAAAAAGGACCTGTATTTGCCAATTTCGTATTGGCGGATGAGATCAACCGTGCTCCGGCGAAAGTACAGTCGGCGCTTCTGGAGGTGATGCAGGAAAAACAGGTAACCATTGGTGATGAAACGATGAAGCTGCCCAAACCATTTCTGGTACTGGCTACTCAGAACCCGATCGATCAGGAAGGTACTTATTTGCTACCGGAAGCACAAAGTGACCGTTTTATGCTGAAATGTACCATAGATTATCCTTCTTTTGAAGATGAAAGGCAGGTAATGAGAATGGTTTCCACTTCGCATCAGCCTACTGTGAAGCCTGTGATCTCCCTTCAGGATATTGTGGATGCCAAAGAATTGATCAATCAGATTTATCTGGATGAAAAAATTGAGAAATATATCCTGGATATGGTATTTGCAACCCGTTATCCTGACAATTACGGACTTTCTGAACTGAAAAATTATATCAGCTTCGGGGCTTCTCCGAGAGCTTCCATCAACCTTGCGATTGCTTCAAGAGCTTATGCTTTCTTAAAAGGAAGAGCATTTGTAATCCCTGAGGACGTAAAGGCACTAGCCAAAGATGTTCTGAGACACAGAATGGGCTTAACTTTCGAAGCTGAGGCAGAAGATATTTCAACAGAAGAGATCATCAATAGAATTTTAGCAAAAATCCAGGCGCCATAATGAGTGAGGTTATTGTCAGAGAAGCAGTTCAGGAGGACTGTGCTTCTATGCTGGATCTGATCAGAGAACTGGCAGAATATGAAAAAGCTTTACATGAAGTCACTGTTACCCTGGATGAATTTACTCAGGATGGTTTTGGTCAATCTCCGGTTTGGGGGGCTTTTGTAGCGGAACTTAATGGTGAGATTGTAGGCATATCATTATATTATGACAGATATTCAACCTGGAAGGGGAGAAGGCTGTATCTTGAAGATCTGGTAGTGACGGAAAGAATGAGGGGAATGCAGATCGGAAAGAAATTATTTGATGCCACGTTGGAATACGGAAAAATAAATGAGTACAGCGGTATGGTATTTCAGGTACTGAACTGGAACGAGCCAGCCATCAATTTTTATAAAAAATACAGTCCGAAGTTTGATGATGAATGGTTGAATGTTTCCATTGAGTTCAAGGGGTAATATTTACATTGAAGGTGATGACAGCTATTAATGAAAATTCACCTAAAATTTGAGCCCTGAGCTTTAAACTTTGAACATCAAACATTGAACTTTAAATTAGAAACCCATCTATGCAGATAAAAGATATTGTAAAAAAAGTAAAGCAGATAGAAATCCGTACCCGAAAAAAGACGGAGGCTGCTTTGATGGGGCAATATCACAGTGCCTTCAAAGGACAGGGAATGACTTTTTCTGAAGTACGCCCGTATCAGTTTGGTGACGAGATCAGAAGAATCGACTGGAATAAAACAGCCCGTTTTCGTGAGCCTTTTGTAAAGGTAATGGAAGAGGAAAGGGAGCTGACAATGATGCTTCTGGTAGATATTTCTGCCTCCATGGATTATGGGACAAAAGTACAGCTGAAAAGAGAATACGTAGCAGAGATTGCTGCCAGCCTAGGATTTTCAGCGGCCGGAAATAATGATAAAGTGGGTTTGATTCTGTTTGCTGATAAAGTATACAAGGTAATCCCGCCTCAAAAAGGAAGGAAGCATATTCTTTCGATCATCAGTAATATCCTGACAGCAGATTATGTTCCGGCTGAATCCAAATTGGATAAAGCACTGGAGTATATGATGGGAATTTTTAAAAGAAAATCTCTTGTCTTTCTGCTTTCAGACTTTGAAGATGAATATGATTCCAAAATGTTGAGAGTAGCCTCAAAAAAACATCAGCTGCTGGGGATGAGGGTATATGATGAAAAGGATAATGAAATACCCGATGTAGGATACACCCTTTTGTATGACGCAGAAACAGGGAAGCAGATCTGGGCCAATACCTCCAGTGCAAGATGGAGATATACTTTTGCAGAAGCTAAAAAACAGAAACTGAGAATGCTCGAAGAAGATTTTGCCAACAGTTCGGCTGGTTTCATGAATATCAACACCGGCTCGGATTATTCAAAATTATTGTATAGTTATTTTCAGAAAAAATAAATAACATCGGGGTAGCCCGTATTTAAAAACTTTAGGCCTTAGCCTTTATTATTTTAACATTGAGAAAAATACTTTTAATACTATCTTTTCTGATCTGTGCGAATGCTTTTTCACAGATACTTTCCTCCAATGTAGAGAAGAAAACGATTGCCTTAGGAGAAATCAACCGTCTGGTGGTTAAGATTGATAATCTTAATGAGCAGCAGGTAACTTCTGCACCGAAAAATGAGCTTCTTCCTTTTCATTTTGAAGAAACGAAAGACAGCATCGGGCAGAATTCCAATTCTTATGAAAGGAAAATAGAATTTGCCGTTTTCGAAGAAGGGAAATTTACCATTCCTGAACTGGAATTTAAGGTAGGAGACAAAATACTTAAAACCATTCCTTACGAGATTGATGTCATCAATACTGCTCAGAAAGCTGATCAGATCAATGATATTATGAAGAATAAAGAGGTGAAGCTTGTGGCTGAAGATTATTGGGAACTGTATAAACTCTATATTCTGGCAGCATTGGCTGGTATAGCTTTAATTATTGCAATTATTATCATCGTAAAATGGGGAAGAAAGGCTAAGAGTTCTCCGGTAGTGGCTACCAATCAGACATTGAAAGAACTTGATTCTCTTAAAAAGAAAAAATATATTGAAGGCGGTAATTTCCGTTCGTTCTATGTAGAACTGATCGATATTTCCAGAAATTTCATTACCAAACAATACCATCTTCCTGCAGATGTGCTTCTTACTGATGACCTTATCGAGGTGATGAAGAAGAACAATACCATCTCACAGGATAATGAAAAAATAGTGGAAGATGTTTTCCTGAGGGGAGATCTTGTGAAGTTTGCCAAAACCTTTCCGGATCAGGAAACCATGGAAAGGGACTTTGCCAATATCAGGGATTTTGTAAAAAGATCATCCAAAGATTTAGAATTTGAAAACTTGAGGAAGGATGTTTAATTTTGAATTTTACAGCCCGTGGTTTTTACTGCTTTTTCTTCTGTTTATCCCTCTTTTCATTAAAGATGCTCGCAAGGGAAAAAGCAAAGGAATAAAAGTTCCTACCATCAAAGATATGGATGACAGCAGTGGAATCCGGGGCGTACTTTTTTTGCTGAAAATATCAAAGTATATTATTCTTTCTGCTTTGATCATTGCTATGGCCAGGCCGAGAACATTTACGGTTTCGCAGGACAGGGATGATACCAAAGGAGTGGATATTATGCTTTCAATAGACGTTTCTCTAAGTATGCTTGCGAAAGATTTAAATCCTGACCGGATTACTGCACTGAAAGATATTGCCATAAAATTTGTTCAGAAACGTCCGAATGACAGGATAGGAGTGGTAGCTTACGCGGCAGAGGCTTTTACCAAAGTTCCGGTGACCTCAGACCATCAGGTTGTGATTGATGAAATCAAGAATCTGAATTCTGCAGGGCTTGAACCGGGAACAGCTATTGGAGAGGGACTTTCCGTTGCAGTAAATCATTTGATAAAGAGTAAGGCCAAAAGTAAAGTGATCATTCTGATGACGGATGGGGTAAGCAATATTCAGAATGCGATTCCTCCTCAGATTGCAGCCGAGCTGGCAAAGAATAACAATATAAAGGTCTATTCTATCGGAATAGGAACGAACGGGTATGCCTTAATGCCTACTTCGCAGGATATTTTTGGTGATCTGATCTTTACTGAAACCCAAGTGGCTATTGATGAAGCTACCTTGAGGGAAATTGCACAGACTACCGGAGGAAAGTATTTCAGAGCGACCTCAAACAGCAGTCTGGAAGAAATATATAACGAGATCAATCAATTGGAAAAAACTGATGTGAAGGTTTCCAAGCTTTACAATTATGAAGAATATTTCAAGATATTCTTATGGATTGCTTTAGGAATGCTGTTGATAGATGCATTGTTGAGGTGGGTATTTTATAAAATTTTAAGCTGATGAGTTGGTCTTTAGGAAATTATTGGTATTTGTTTTTACTGTTGCTTCTGCCGCTGTTAGCATTCTTTCTGATCCGTTTTTTGAAGTGGAGAAACAGAAAAAGAGAAATTTTTGCTGCCAGCCAGTTTCATGACGGTTTATTTGAAAAAAATTCGGGATTTATAAAGCTTTTTCCTGCATTATATCTGTTGGGAACTCTGTTTCTGATCTTTTCGATCATAGATCTTCTGAATGGTTCGGAAGAGGTGAGGAGTACTCAGAAGCTGAATAATGTGATCTTTATGCTGGATGTATCCAATTCGATGAATGCCGAAGATATTGAGCCCAGCCGTCTTGCAGAAGCAAAGAATCTGATGCTGGGGACTATGCAGAAGATGAAGAATGATAAGGTGGGAATTGTCATATTTGCAGGGCAGGCGATGTCGATTATGCCGTTGACTACAGATTACAATTCAGCGGAGACTTATATTGGCGGTATTGAAACCAATTCTATTCAGGTTCAGGGAACAGATTTCCTGAAAGGAATGCAGGCTGCTGCCGAGAAATTTAAAAATGTAAGCAAAGGATCAAGAAAAATCATATTACTGAGTGACGGAGAAGATAATGAAGGAAATGATAATGCAGCGATAAGACTTGCCAATAAAGAAGGAATAAGCATTACTTCTGTGGGAATCGGTACCGATGAAGGAGCTCCGGTTCCTGAATATTCTTTTGGGCAGCTAATGGGATATAAAACAGATATGAATGGCGGAACGGTGATCTCAAAAAGACAAACCGATGCGCTGAAGAAAATGGCGGAATCTACAGGAGGTAGCTATATTGACGGAAATAATATCAATGAAGCCCCTGACAGAATTATTGAGGCGGTGAATAAGAAAGGATCTGGGGCAGAAACCCTCGTGAAATCACAGAATGCCAATCACTATTATCAATATTTTCTGGCAGTATCTATTCTGTTTTTCATTATAATTTTTATTTTTAATCCCAAAAAAGATTTTAATGTGTAGTTTTTCTCCCTTTTATAGAAGAAATTCTACATGTACTTTAACCGAATTTTAACAAATAAAACTCTGTTTCTTAACATATAAAGGAATAATTTTGCAAGTGATGAATACTAAAATCATATTTTTATCGTTTATTCTTACTTTCTCATTCTCAGACTTTTTGTTTGGGCAGGAAAATTACAGAACTTTAGTTCATGAAGGTAACCAGAAATTTGATGGTAAAGATTATGATGGAGCATCCTCAAAGTATATGGAAGCAGTGAAATCCAACGATAAAGATTTTACCGCCCATTATAATATGGGGAATGCCCTGTATAAGAGTAAAAAATATGAAGAGGCAAAGGCTGAATTTGAAAAGGCAGAGAAACTTTCACAGACGCTTCCGGATAAAGCGGCAGCCCTTCATAATTTAGGCAATACCTATATGCAGATGAGCGAGCCGGAAAAAGCCGCAGATTATTATAAAAAAGCTCTGAAGCAAAACCCATACAGTGAGGCAACCAGAAAAAATTACGAAATTGCCAAACTGAAAGAAAAAGAACAACAACAGAAAAACCAGGAGAATAAATCAGGTAAAGGCGGCGGTGGTAATGATCAGAACAAAGGTGAAGATCAGAAAGGTGACAAAGACCAAAAGCAGGATCAAGGCAATGGTAAACAGAACGAAGGTAAAAGTGACCAGGGCAACAACCCTCAGCAGAATCCTAATAATGAAGGAAAAATGCCAAAGAACCTTGAAAATGCGATCTTAGATAAAATAAACGAAAAAGAAAAAGAAACCGCCAGAAGAATTTTAAATAAAAATTCTTATTCGATGCCTGAAAGCAACGAGAAAGATTGGTGATGCAACACAAATTGATTTACATATTGCTTACATTAGCATCCGTAATTACTTACGGACAGGTAAATCTTAGTCTTGATGCAGACAAATCCGAATACGGAAGCAAAGACATCGTAAACCTTACCATTGTTCTGGAGCTTAATGGAAGTGATCTGGAGCAGCAATCCAGGTTTCAGCTTCCCGACCTTTCCAAATTTAATATTATAGGGAGTGGATCAGTCACCAATACGGTCATAGATCCCGCTACCAATACTTTGATTACTCAAAAAGTTTCCAGAATTGCCCTTGAACCTAAGAAAAAAGGTAAAATAAAAATTGGCTCCGTTCTAGTTACCGTCAACAATAAAATCTATAAAACAGAACCTTTTGATGTCAATATCAAAGATGTTGTAGACAAAAAAGCTTTAGCAGTCAATACTTCCAATGAGGTATACCTGAATGTGGAGATCGAAGACCGGGACATTTACCAGGATCAGCCTACTATTGCGGTATTGAGAGTGTATTCCAGAAATATGGATAACCTCCGTAAAGTAAAGAATATCCGTCTTCCGGAGCAGGATAATATCAATGTACATCCTATCAACTTCAGGAAATCTGAAATAGATCCTTCAGGATATGGCAATATGCCGTCTCAGGTACTGGCTATGTTTATGGTATTCCCGAACGAAGCTGGCTATGTAGAAGTTCCGGCTGTATCTGCGTCTGTAAGTTCCTATTCCAACAAAAGTAAAATTCTTTCCAATAAAGTAAAACTTAATGTCAGAAAACTTCCGGAGGGAGCTCCCGAATGCTTTAAGAATGCCGTGGGGAATTTTAATGTCAGCGTATATAATGCCTCCAAAGAAAAAGTGGAAGCCAAAAAACCACTGAATGTGGTGGTAAAAGTTTCAGGAGAAGGTAATTTACCGGATATGGAACTTCCTAAAATTATGGCCTCTCCTGACTATGAAATTTTTGCCCCTAAAATTACTTCAAAAGTTTCTCCGGGAACTACCGGAATGAAAGGTGAGATTCTGGCCAATTATGTATTGGTTCCGAATAAATCCGGATCTATCGCCATCAAAACGGAACAGTTTGCTTTCTTTGATCCTGAAAACAGAGAATATGTAGATTTGGGACAGAAAACCCTAGCTTTAAATGCTTTTTCTCATGATCAGATCATGGAGTCCCGTTCTACGGTAGAAAAGGTAAATGAATATACAAACAATCTTCTGGAGACCGTAAACACTCCGGTTTTAAAAACTACATCCTTTAAGGTAAAAGAAAAAAGTAAATTCCACTGGAATATTCTTCTGACCAATATTGCTATTCTTTTAGGGTTATTTGTTGTCTATCTGATATTTAAGACTTGGCAAAAAAAGCGTACATTAATTAAGGAAACTGTACCGTCAAAACCTTTAGGGTCTGTTGCGGAAACCGAACAGGAAATCAGAGATTTGCTGAAAACAGATATTAATGATTACTTTGGTTATCTTGAAAACCTAAAGGACAACAGAGAGTATGAAAAGTTCTTTGTAACGCTGGAAGAGTTGGATCAGGAAGTAAGAAATCAGTATTCCAATGGCTCTGTTGCAGAGTTTAAGACTTTTCTTGAAAAGCACAAAGGTTCTTCATTCGCAGAAGAGTACGGGCATTTGCAGCAGAGAATTCAGATTGAGAAATATGCACCTGTAAAATCAGAAGGAGGTCTGGAAGAACTTTTGAAAACAATTGTTAATTTATATTCACAAATTAGCAAATAATCAGTTTATTTTCATATTTTTGCGAAATTTTTAATTACAAAGGGATGGAAATTTTTGAGGGTTTCTCTTTTAAAGAGATCATTACCAGTTTTATGGTGCTTTTCGCTGTTATCGATATTATTGGGTCTGTTCCCATTATTGTAGGAATTCAGCAGAAATTCGGAAAGATTGAAGCAGGCAGGGCTGCGATTACTGCCGGAGCTATTATGATTGTTTTTCTATTTGTAGGAAACAAAATTCTTAAGCTTATCGGAGTAGATGTAAATTCCTTTGCAATCGCCGGAGCTTTTGTGATTTTTGTCATAGCCCTGGAAATGATTTTAGGAATTGAAATCAATAAAACAACCGAAGCAAAAGCCGCATCTATCGTTCCCATCGCATTTCCGCTGGTTGCGGGAGCAGGAACACTGACAACTGCTTTATCCCTTAGAGCTGAATTTCATGATATTAATATTATTTGTGGAATCATTCTTAATACAATTTTCGTATATTTGGTGCTGAAATCAGCGAAGTGGTTGGAACAAAAAATAGGGGATGCTACCTTGATGATCCTTCAGAAAGTTTTTGGAATTATCCTCTTGGCAATTTCAATTAAATTATTCACCGCAAATTTTGCTCAATTGGTGCAGAATTATATTAATTTTTAAGTATCATGCAGAAGTTTTATAAAGTATTTCTAGTAGTATTTATCGTGTTTATCGCCATCAATCTTTATGCTATCAACTGGCAGCTGGCAGACATCCTTGGTGATGAAGATAACCTTAGATTTGTATTTTCAGCCGCCGCAGCCGCATTAGGGCTTCTCCTTCTTTTCGTTATGGATACATGGAGTAAGATAGGCGCAAAAAAATAAATTCAAATATCCAGATATAAACAGAACCTCTTTCATCGTGAAAGAGGTTTTTTATTTTTAATACTGGTATGATTTTGAAACACCAATAAGACTAATAGTTTTATAAATATCAGCAGTCTTGTTTTATTTGAGAAAATCTGCGGGTATCCATCCTCATCTGATCTAGGAAATAACCAGGTTTTTCAGAATAGCTTCAGACTTCAGTTCCGTTTCTGTCCATTCTTTTTCCGGGTTGCTTTGAGCGGTAATTCCACCTCCTACAAAAACATGTACGGCATCTTTATAAAGTCTGGCACATCGCAGATTGACAAAATACTGAATACTCTCCTCGGTTTCAATTTTAATATAGCCAGCATAGAACTCTCTCGGAAATTTCTCATACTTTCTGATATTTTCATTACAGAAATCCTTAGGAATGCCACACACAGCAGGAGTGGGGTGAAGGTCGCTGATAAGCTGATCAAGGTCTTCAGGGTTGATGTGGGTTTTAAAATCAGTTCGTAAATGTTTGATATTTCCGGAAATATGATCATACGTCTCTGACTGTTGAACCTGATCCGAATAGTTTTTCAAAATATTCTGAATATAGGTAGTAACCGGTTTCTGTTCTTCAATTTCTTTTTCTGACCAGTCTTCTAAAACGGGCAGAGTTCCTGCCAAAGCCATAGTTTCAAACTCATGCGTTGCCTTATTGAATTTTCCGAGTACTTCAGAAAAAGCCCCCATCCAGGCATTATCGCCATCATTGAACAGATACCTGAAGGCATTAGGGTAGGTCTGGCAAAGATTTATAAAACTTGCCTTATAATCGATAGCATTAAAATCCGTAAATATTTTCCTTCTAGAATAAACGAGCTTAGGCAAATTATTGTCCTTAATAACGTCAATCACCTTTTTCAGTGTATTACAGTATTCTTCTCGGGTTTCAGCTGTAAAATCTACAGGGCTGTTGATCAGCTGTTCATTAGTAATGGGAGCAGCACTAAACTCATCAGGAGTAATCCCGAAAATATCTCCATTGAAGCTGATCTGGGTGATGCTGTCGTATGAGTGAAAATGAACAGTATTCTTATTATTTTTTTTATCTACAGACTGCAGTCTTTCATCAAAAGGAAGTTTGAAATAAATCATGAGCTATGAATGAATTTTGAAAATTACCTGCCGGAAATAATATAGGAAATTCCGAAGTTGATTTTCCTTTCTGCAAAGGTATTATTAGTCTTAAAAATGTCAAAATTAAAATCACTGTTTTTTAATCTGATATTCTTCATTTTATATTCCTGATATTCCAGAGAGATAAGAAATTTTTTATAGATCAGATATTGAACTCCCAAAGAGAAACCGAAATTGAGCTGATCAGACTTAAAATCGTCAAGTTTGCTGAGTATTTTATCTTCAGGAACAAGAAACTGCATTTTATAATTGTTTTTGTTGATGAGGAATCCTGCGAATGGGCGGATATTATTCCAGTCATAAAGAAGCTTCAATTGCAATGCATATTCAAAATGCTTATTGTTAAATTTCTGGAAAAGTAAAGGTTGCTGATCTTCTGAAAAATAGTACCCGTTCAGCCATGTGTCTTCTTTATTGGCATCCAGATCAAAAGTGGAATTCCAATGATAAATATGGGCAGACAGCAGCAAAGAGAATCTTCTATAAATGTATCTCGAAGCCCAGAGATTGATTCCAAATCCAAGCTGAGCCTCTTTTTCAGAGAAACTTTTTGCCCAAACCCCTTTCTTAACCCCTGCTTCCAAGCCTGCTCCAAACTGGAATTTTTTGGAAGTAAAGATTTCTATCCCTTTCACTTTATTTTCTATTAAAATTATATCATTAATCTTATTATCCTGGATTTTCGGGAGACTTACAGAAAGTCCCATAGGTTTTACTTTTAAGGCTTTTTCAAGGTACACCGTGTCATAAACAATGACCTTTTCATAGACATACAGAGTGTCTGCTTTCTTTCTTTGCGCATTAAACAGATGCAGAATCCCAAGGAATACAATAAAAATAGATTTTCTAAACGACATGATTATTTTATCTTTCAACATATATGGTATCTCTCTGAATAATTTTTTTGACAATAATAACCTTTTGAGGAGTACTTTCCAACAGGCTGTCTCTTGATTTTAAATGATGATTTTTAAGTGATATGCTACTGTTCTTTTGTTCCTGTATTTCTGTGGTTCGTAAGTTTTTCTTTTCCATGGTGACTTCTTCATTTTGAGTAGGCTCGGAACCAGTAACAGAAGTGGAATGATCATGGACCTCAATGTCTGTTCTTTTTTCTTCCTCAACGGTGCTTACATTTTGATGGGAGATCATATTTTGAAATTTGCTATTAGTCTGTTGAGACAGAAAGAAAATAGAGCTTGTAATAACAACTAAAAGACCAATTCCTATAATGACTAACTTTCTCAGAAATCTCGGGCCGCTGTGTGTTTTAAAAGATGGAGCATGACCATTATTTTGTAAACCTGTAGATTCCGGTATCTCAAACGGTCTGGAAGGTGATATTGAAAACTCCGAAAATTTAGACTTGAACGTCTGAGCCCATAATAGGCTTCCAAAGCCAAGAAATATAAGTACCTGTGCGGTTTTCTTTTTGGGAGTATTTTGATTGACGACATGATTCAACAAATAATTCTGAATCGATTTTTTTGCTCTTAAAAGATGAGACTTTGAAGTGTTGACAGTAATTCCCAATACATCAGAAATCTCAACATGAGAATAGTTTTCTATGAAATATAGATTGAATACAGATTTATGATGGGGAGGAAGGCTATCTATGGAAGACAGCAGCTCCTGATGGGTAAAGTCATAGATGAAGGCACTTTTTTCTTCCAAAAGAGGATGTTCCATTGCTGAAGGGGTATCTGGAATTTCTGAAGGTTCGGTCGTAATGAAAGTATGGGCGTTGGAGATACGAAGATGCTGCAAAGCATTATTGACTACAATTTTTTTTAGCCAGGCAAAGATTGCGTTTTCATCTTTCAGCTGATGGTTCTTCTGAATGGCGGTAATAAAGCTATCCTGAATAATATCTTCAGCGGTATGTATATCCTGTATATATCTACGGCAAATCCCCAGAAGTTTTGGGGAGTATGCACTGTAGATTTTTTGCCAGTTATAAGTCTTTGTCATCAATTGTTTTATTTTTTTACTCTCAATAATAATAGATCAATTTTTGCTTAATATTACGGACATTATATTATTATAGATAGAGGTATGACGTCACATTTTATATTGTTTTTTTAATTAATTTTTAACAACAGTAATATTATTAAAACTGGATCCAAAGTTTAAGTTTTGAATACTTTGAGTTTCAACATCATTAATATAAATTTTAAATGCTGTATTATTAGGGTCGGTCCTTACCATATATATATTTTGGTCTGTTATCTTTAAATCTTTAATGACAGGCTTCGAGGTATTTACTGTAGGAATCTGAACAGCATTTTTATAATAAAACTCATTTCTGCCATTAATGTAAATATCATTATGATCTAATGCCGGAGTATAGTATGGAGAATATATAGGAACAGTATAATTGGTCAATACTCCAGTTACCAGACTCTTATAAAATTCCCTGCCTGCAAGATAAATATTATTATCATTGGATATGATATTAGTCTGATTTTCGCTGTTAGTAGTCAACGGATAGAAAGTCGTATTCTTAAAATATCCCTGAGTAAGTACCCCGTTTATTTTTTTCTCTCCGCCCACATAGGCATCAGAATTGAATTCTGTAATTGTACAATTATCATTATAACCGGAAGTGTCTTTAAATAAGAAGAATTTAATGCCATTTTTCCAATAGCAGAATTCAAATTTATCTGCAGCAGGGTTGATATTGGAAGAGGTAATTCCTACAAAATAAATATTTCCCCCCTTTACGTAGAAGTCAAAAATATCGATACGATCCTGAGTTGTTAAATTAGCAGCCTGATAATAGGTTGTATAATTTCCGTTTTTCCAGAATCCATATCTTCCTTTGATATAAACATCATTTCCGGATATATAGATCTTTGAGGGATTTGAATCTGTAGGAACATTGGTAATATCATGCTTTATTCCGTTTTTCCAATAACACAACTGGCCATTGTCTTTACCGGATACATAGACATCATATGAATTGACTTTTTGCATAAATTCTTCATCATCCTGTTTACAGGAAATAAGAAATGCGATTAGAAATAAAAAAGGTAAAAGTGTTTTCATTGGTATTATTTCTTATAAGATGCAAAAATGTGGAAAGGTTGCAGTAACTATTATAAATTATTTCTTACATAAAAACAAATTCCCAAGAAGGGAATTTGTTCATAAAGCTAACAAGTTTTAAGGATGATATGTTAGTTTTTCTTGACCACAAAAATAGAATTGAAGCACCCTTTCATTACATCCTGAAGACTCATGGTTTCTACATCATTGATATAGAATTTTACTGAAGAGTGAGACGGATTGAATCTTGTAGTGTAAATATTCTGATCTTTTACTGCAAAACGTCCGATAATATTAAAGCCACCCGGATCATTTATTGGTACTAGATTATTGTTTTTATAGTAGAAGTTTTTACCTATATAATATTTGTCAGAACCATCAAAGTACATTGAGGTTATACTGTTTTGGATAATATTGGCTGGAATCTGAATATCACTTCCTGACGTGATGTTTTTAACGGAAGCAATATCAGAAGGATTACTAGGGGTAGTAGGGGTGTCAGCATTCCTTGTCAGCATATAAAACTGTGAAGGGTTGGAAGGATCATTGATAAAACTATGGGGCAGAATTCTGTCTGTATTGGTAAGAAGATGATAGTTCCCGGTTTTATAATATCCTACATCCCATGAAGGAGTAGGGAGATAACTGAAGTTTTTACGTACTGCAGCATATACTTCGTTATTATAAACCTTTATACCGCCACCCGGCGTGATTGTACTACCTTGTCCATATGTTTCTAAAACAGTTTTTACCCCATTTTTCCAATAACAATACTGATAGGCATCCTGAGGAGAAGTAGACGAAGGATTCGTAGCCGTTCCTAAAAAATAAATATCCCCATTATGAACTTCCATTTCTCCTAATATGGAAAAGTAAGTATCATTTGTAGCATTCAAATACTGGGCAATATTGTACTTTACTCCATTTTTCCAAAAATACCATGCCGGTGTTGGATCTATCTGGGCAATATTAGTTCCAAAGAGATAAATATCATTATTGTCGACAATGATCTGAGTTCCCATAAGGTTTTCTCCTCCCTGCACAAAAGTCTGCTGTCCGTTTTTCCAATAGCTGGCCTTGAAATTGTCTACTCCACCAATATAAACATCGTATGAAGCTACCTTTTCCTGCGGATCTTCATCCTGACACGACAGGCAGCATAGTAAAAGGGATAGAAAAGTTAAAATTTGAATTTTCATGGTTGTTATTTTATTATAGGATGCAAAAAAATAAAAAGGTTGCAGCAAGTATATAAAAAAAGCTCAAAAAAATTTGAGCTCTTTATCTTTATGTCTTTCAACCTATTTATGAATAATATTATTCGTCATGGTGGTATGGTTGATCAGTGTTCCTTTTTCGTCCCGGATTTCAATTTCTGAAACATGCATCGTTTTTCCTTTTCTGATGAAGCGGGCAGTGGCGGTTACGATCCCGTCTTTTTTGCTTCTCAGGTGATTGGAGTTGATGTTGGTTCCTACACCGTAATATTTCTCACCGTCTATAAAGATATTAGACAGGCTTGAACCTAATGTTTCGGCTAAAACGCAGCTTGCTCCGCCATGCATGATCCCGAATGGCTGATGGGTTCTCGGAAGTACCGGCATTGTAGCGGTAAGGGTTTCGTTTTCGAGATCTACATCGATGAATTTGATCTCCATGGCTTTTGCCAGGGTTTCGCCACCCCAGTTATTGATGAATGCTAATATTTCTTCTTTTGTCTGACCTTTCATTTCTGTAATGGATAAATGATGAATGATAAATAATGAGTAGAAGATTGTAAAGGATTCTTCTAGCTTTTGGTTTCTGTTTCACTTCCTGTTCCCATAATATCGGGATTCCAGTTGGCCGGAACTTTAGGAACAATATCATTTTTTACATAATAATCCTGAATTTCCTGCATGATTTCTGCAAAAGGAACCGAAGCAATTCTTTCGTACGGAATGGTGTAGCCCAGGTAAACAATATTTCTTTTAAAGTCACCGGCTGCCAGTACAATAGGAACTTTTGCGGCCAATGCCATGTGATAGAATCCTTTTCTCCATTTCGGAACCCAGCTTCTTGTTCCTTCCGGAGTGATCACAAGGCTGAAA
Source organism: Chryseobacterium indologenes (assembly GCA_001013295.1). Taxonomy (GTDB): domain Bacteria; phylum Bacteroidota; class Bacteroidia; order Flavobacteriales; family Weeksellaceae; genus Chryseobacterium; species Chryseobacterium indologenes_B. Next base: position 43,182 of record LAZY01000008.1, read on the forward strand.
TCTTCTTTAGCAAACTGTCTGGCTACAAAATTAACCAGATCATTTTTCTGGCTTCTGTCGATCCCTATTCCTCCCAATCCTTTTACAATACTTCCGTACCAGGCTTTGGTATGGGCATCTTTAATGATAATTTTCAAAGGTTTATTCAAAGACCAGTAGGCAAAGTTTCCTAAAATATACTCCATATTATGGGTATGAGGGGCTACCACAAGGATACACCTGTTCAGGTTGTTGACATCGCCCTGCAGAACGACTTTCCAGCCTAATAATTTTAACATCAGTTTGCCTATCAGCTTTTTCATAGATTTCTTTGGATTAAAAACAAAAAAGTATAACCAAAGCTTGGTTATACTTTACAAATATATTGAAATATTATCGCTCTTAAAACAAACCGCTAATTAAATCTACGATTTTCATTACGAATTCCATTGCAAATTGTATCATGATAAGGCTGTGTTTTTAGTTGATTGGTTATTAAATTTTAGTTTTACGAAATTAAAACAATTTTTTTATATAGCGAACTAAATTTTGTTTTTTTTCACTTTTCTGAGAGAAGAAGAGTGTGAATTTCAAACATTTGTCTTCCACTCACACCTTCTGCCACTCTCTTAAGTTAATTATTTAGTTTGTATGGAAATTTCGTTTTTCCCGTCTTTGATTTTGATGTCGACATCTTTATTGATTTTTTTGATGCCGGCCGCTACAGAATCAATTACTTTCTTTGCCTGGTTATTTGGTACCTTTTTGCCGTTGATAATGATGCTGTCTTTATCATTAGAATCATAGACGATGCTGGAACCGTTTACCGTGATTTTATTCTTTTCGATTCTGATTCCGTTTTCATCATCATTACTATCCTTATCATCATTCATTCCGTCTCCATCGAGATCACCGTTTACTGACATGTCATCTTTTTTCGTAACAATTACCAAGGTTTTTTGAGGGACTACCAGTTCGTAATCTACTCTGTAATCTCTGAATCTCTGCTCATAAGGATACTTTATGAAGTTAGGAAGCATTACCTTATTCCCTACGATCTCTACAGGAACTGTCAGCTGAACCGGGATATTGTATCCGTCACCTTCTTTTTTGATGATCAGATAAGGGATTTTTACATCTGATTTTCTTGTAACATCTACAGAGATATAATCTTCCTCATATACTGTTCTCTTGTCTGAATAAATATCATCATCATATGACCTGAAGTTCTGAGGAATATTTACCTGCTTTACGTCTAAATACAGTGTATCTGAAGCGGTATTGATGGCAATATTCTCTGTATCTTCCTTACTTCCTTTGTATTGAAGGTTTTTCTTAGCTATACTTACTCCGAAATAAGCTCCCAGTCCTAGTAATAAAAGGAATATACCTCCCAGTACCCAGCCGATGTTTCTTAGTTTTGTCTTTGGAGAAAAGATTTTGATACTTAGTAAGCTGAAGATGATAGCAGGGATCAAACTTCCCAGAATCATCATCGCAACTAAAACTTTATCAAGACCATTTTCGCCCATATAGAATTCAATCTTATTCGCGCCAGGGAAATCTGCACCTGTTCCGAAAAGTCCGAAGATTACAAAGATTCCGATGATACTTCCTATGGCAAGCAGGACAAAAAATCCGCCCATCAGGTATTTCAGAACATTCCAGATTCCACTTCCTGCATTATTGATGTATGGCTTGTTTTCGGTGTATATCTCTCCGACCCTCTGAGTAGATTCGTTGGCAAACTGTACCAATTTGTTAGACTCATTCTTAAGATTGTCGAAGTTCATAGGCTTTCCCTTCATTTTCAGGAAATCTGCTGCTGTTTCAGCTTTTGGAAGTACAATCCAAAGGATGATGTATAAAAGCACGATCAGTGAAGATGATATGGCCTGAGTAACGGTTCCTAAAAGGAAGACTCCCAGCCAGATGGCTCTCATAGCAGTAATATCTAATCCTACATATTGTGCTAAACCTGCACATACTCCTGCGATTTTCTGTTTTTCAGGGTCACGGAACAGCTGTTTGTTGTCTGTAGTGCTTCCGCTGTAATTATTGTTTCTGTTGTTTGTTTTTTCTGAAAAATAAGCCTCTTCCTGCTCTTCGATTTTCTCAGGTGTTCCGATCTGTGCGATTACTTTTTCTACATCCGTATCGTTGATCACTTCACGTTTTCCCAGAGAATCTCTGAAGATCTCCACCATTCTTATTTCTATGTCATGCATTACCTCTTCTGCTTCAGAAGCATCCAGTGAGCTTCTAAGGGCGTTCAGGTAATCGCTGAGCTTTATATATGCGTGTTCTTCTATGGTAAAAGAAAAACCTGCGAGTCCTATTGAGAGTGTCTTGTTCATAGCTTTGTTTTTTAATGTTGTTGGGTGATTTGGTTGACTGAGGCTGTCAGATCATTCCACGTATTGAGAAGTTCATCCAGGAAAAGTTTTCCTTTTTCTGTGATCTGATAATATTTTCTGGGTGGCCCTCCGGTAGATTCTTCCCATCTGTAAGAGAGAAACTCTCCGTTTTTAAGTCTTGTAAGAAGAGGGTAGAGGGTCCCTTCCACTACATCCAGTTTTCCTTTTTTCAGTTCGTCAATAAGATCAGAAACATACATTTCGCGATTATTGATGAGACTTAGAATACAGAATTCCAGAATTCCTTTTCGCATTTGCGCTTTGGTATTTTCAGTATTCATCTTTGATAAGTTTTGTTAATTAGTTATATTTTTAGAAAAATGCCCCTAGCTAGTTGAGCCTATTCTAATTTTACATTACAAAGATATGTAAATAAAATGGTATTATGCAATACAAAGTAGTGAAATTTTTAAAATAAAATATATAATTAATTGAAAATCAATATTATAATTTTTATTGATTATTTAATGAAAATAAATTAAGGTCAATTTTTTTTGAATTTTGCTTTCATTTTTATTAATAAAGAGGAAAATATTCGTGATAATTTGTGAAACTATTGGTGGCATTTGTGTTTATAAAGTCGTTTTATAGCTTTTCACAGATGCCGAATCTGTATGAAATTAGCCCCGATAGCAGCGGTTACCCCACAGCAGGGCAGGGACAGGCTCAGGCGCGAGGAGTATGAGCGGATAGCGGGAAACAGCTCCTGATCATTATTTCTATTACGATCATCTATTGAAAACAGGAGAGTCATAAATTCTGAAACATGGATTTTGAGATCGCTGTTATGATTCGTATTTTTGTTATGAATTAAAAAAAACACCTCAATCCATTTACTAGTTATGAAAATTTTAAACGCATATAAGAATCTTTCGGCCCTTATTTTCCTGGGACCTTTATGTTTTGGACAATACCAGTTTGAAGTTAAGAATGCATCAAAAAACTATAATATAGCCATTCAATCGGAAGACTGTTCTGATAACAGTTGTATGGGAAAAGGCACCGTAGACCTGTTTGATAATAATAATACAAAGGTACAGACCTTTGTTTCGGATGATTTGGTTATAAATTTGCAGCCAGGCCAAAAGCTAACCCGTGGAAAAAGAATTGAGCTGACTAAAGATCAACGCCCCGTCATCATGGATGATTTTAATTTTGACGGTACTGAAGATATTGCCATAAGAAACGGAAATATGGGAAATTATCACAGTGCTTCTTATGATGTATATGTCTTCAATAGTACCAGAATGAGTTTTGTAAAAAGCAAGGAGCTTACAGAGCTGGCATCGGATGGATTTGATTTTTTTGAGGTAGATTCCAAGCGCAAACGCCTGATTATGTCCGGGAAATCCGGCTGTTGTGACCTCTTTACTACGGAATATGAAGTCATCCCGAATAAAGGACTGGAAAAAGTCCTGGAAAAAGAAGTAGATATGACGCAGGAAGACCGCGTGAAAGTAATCACCAAAGAAAAGATAAAGAATAAATGGGTAACCAAAACCAAGGTTTACACCTCAGAACAATATAATAAAGAAAAGTAAAATGAAGATACAGAAAGAGATCGATTTTATTCTGGCAGTAGATGCCCTGAAGAATGTACAAAGAAGAAATTATAATGCAGATGATTCCAGAAGGGAAAACACAGCCGAGCATTCATGGCAGATTATTATTCTGGCTCAGATCCTTTTCCCTTATGCGAAACACCGTGCAGATATTGATCTGTTGAGAGTGATCAGAATGCTTTCTATCCACGATCTTGTAGAAATTGAGGCCGGAGATACCTTCCTTTTTGACGAAAAGGCTATGGTAGGAAAGTTTGAGAGAGAAAAAGCTTCGGCACAAAAGATCTTCGGAATCCTGGATGAACCTTTGCGTACGGAATTCTTTAATCTCTGGCTTGAATTTGAAGAAGAAAAGACTCCGGATGCCATTTTTGCCTGTTCCATTGACAGGATTATGCCGTTTATCCTGAATTCCCATACTTCAGGAAAAAGCTGGACCGAGGCTGGTGTGACGGAGAAGCAAATCCGAAATATGCTTGAGAATGCCATTACCAGAGCATCAGATGAAATGGGAGAAGCTTTCGAACTATTGCTGAACAGAAGCCTTGAAACGGAAAAAGTTTTAAAATAAATGTCTGTAAGCAATTGGAAATATAAGAATCGGGCGGCCAGAGGCCGCCCGATTCTTATCCGGATAGGTGCTTTTTCTTAAAAT
>LAZY01000080.1 GCA_001013295.1 Chryseobacterium indologenes
GTTGTATCTCAACGAGTTTATTTACAAATTAAACAGACGGTATTTTGGAGACAAACTCTTTGACAGACTAGTAATTGCGAATATAACAGGTGCATAAACGGATAATCAGATAATTTTTTCAATTTCATATTGATCAGAGGTTTTAGCTATTGATTCCATCAACTCTCCTTTCATCATGATTTTACCAGACTTCTGAGATATTGTAAGAATTTTTCCGGTGGAAAGGTCTTTCAGTTTTAATTCCTCTTTAGATTCAGTAACAACTTCCAAATTTTTCTGAACATTCTCAACATAAGAATCAATTTTTAATGTTGCTCTTTTCCCATTTATTTCCAAATTGATTTGCCCCATTGCTCTTGGATCAGCTGCTTCATCTTTTAATCTTAGAAATGAACCTGAATATTTTCCGTTCCATGTTGTAGAATCGGCTTTATTTTGATTGTTTTTTATACTTACTAAGGCTATCAACTGTTGTAAAGTGTAAAACTGTGATTTTTTCAAATCCGTCAGTTTCATATCAGGTTGAGTTGTTTTTCCATTAAAGAAAATGAAAGGAAGCTCAGCTTGATCTTTAGGAATGAAATATTCATCTTCTCTTTGGAAGTCATTATTTGTTGATGCTTCTAGTTTACCATTAGCAATGTTTAATTTAGCAATATCATTTGGATAAGCCCAAAAAATCTGATTTGGGTTTCTATTGTCATTTAGAGCAGGGTTAAAAGCTAAAACAGGAATCTGTTTTCCATTTTGAATATCGTAAATTATATAATCTACTCCATCTTCATAACCTTGGGCTCTTACTATTTCAAATTGTTTATCATCATCTAAATTGATCAGCCACTTTATATTAATAGAAGACCAAGGGTAGCTAAACTGATAAAGAATCTTTCCATTTTTAAACCAATATTCATATGCATTAGTTGTATTGGAATCCGTCGCCGTTATAATAGTTTCTTTTATGTTATCACCATCAATATCTATTTCTTCCTTGCTTTCTATTTTTTGATTTTTTGGAATAAGTTGGTCAAGCTTATTGATTTCAGATATTTGTTTTTCTATTTTTTGCCCATCAGTCTTTTTACAGGAAAAAAGAAAAAGGACAACTAAAAATACATATTTTGATATTTTTACTTTCATAAACTTATAGTCCATTTTGAAAATTACGGCCAGGGTTGGTACGAATATATTTTCCACGTTCCGATATTTCTATTAAAGGTTTTATTTTTTTCAGTAGTTTAAAGGTACTGGTATCTCCAGCTTGATAATTTTTTATTGCTGATCACTGGAAGTCTTTCCGTTTTCTATTTTAGGCATTCCCTTTTTGAGTCTTGTTGAGATAATTTTAATTATGGAAACCTGTTTAGCTTCATTATCTATGTTCTAGATGTAAATTCCGATTCCTTTTCTTTACAGGAAAAAAGAAATAAAATTTAGAAAACGAAGAATAAATTATTGATTTTTCATCTTTTATCTTTATCTTCTTCTAGGGAGAATTTATAAAATTGATAAGGAGTATTAACTTTTATTCTTGCAGAATTATCATATTCTTCAGAGCTTTGCAGGAAAAAATACATGTTATTAGGAGAGATAATAGAAATTTTGAGAGTTTTTTCATCATTTCTTTAAGGAGAACATTTTTTTAGAATGATTTCTTTTGTTTTACTTTCCTGTTGGAAGCTAGATTCTTTAAACTCTCTTTTTTTACTTTTTTTATTATAAAAACCATACCAATAAAAATACATAGTATTATCATCAATCATTTTCAGATATGCTATAGGTTCATTATTGATATATTCATTCCAGTTCAAATCTCTTCCTATATTCCCAATGTCTTCCGGAATTTCTTTTAATGTATAAGCAATTCCTTTTTCAAAATCATATCTTTTGAGTTCTTTCATATCAATATAAACTTGGTTGTATAGAAGTGTTAGAGATGCTTCTTTATCAGTAATGGATATATTACCAGCGCCTGTTTTACAGTCTACTTGCCAAGTTCCATTAAGGGAGTATTGTATATCTTGCTTTTTTAGATCTTTTTTATCTGTTGATATAGAAAGAAAATTATTTTTAGAATTAGATGATATTTCATCTTCAGCATTTATGATTTTTTTTTCGGAAAGATAAATCCATTTTCCATTTTCTTTTTGATAGTATTTTTGTAAATAAGGAAAGGTTAGATTATATTCATCATCATTCTCTATGGTAATGAAATTTTGGGGAATAAATGTTCCAATAATTTTAAAGTCTTTTTCAGACTTTACTCTTTCCTTGAGAATTTTATCAATTTTTTTCTGGTCAGTGGCAGAATAATAATTCAATGAATTTTCTTCATCATATAAAGGTATAATATGATTGCTTTTTTCAAAATTTTGATAGTAATTAATTTCCTGTTTTGAGTTTGGAATATAATACACAGTAAATTTTCCTAATTCTTTAATTATAGAAGAAGAGAAAACTAGTTTTTTTTCTGAATCAAAATATAGATTTGAAGTTTTATTAAAATTATCTGTTAACGAAGATTTTACTTTGTAGTTCTTCGTAGATAAAGGTGTTGCTGATTTTTCTTGTCCATTGCAACTAAGCATGAATAGAAAAAATAGTAAATACAGTAATACAAATTTTATTCTCATTTTGGATTTCCTTTTGTCGTTTCGTCAAATTTTGTTTTCATAAATTGTTCAGGATCTATACGGGTAGCTCCAAAACTAGAACTTGTAGCAGCTTCTATATGTATGTGTCTATAAATAGGATTGATACCATGAATAAGTTTACCATCTTTATAAACTGAAGCTGCATTTCCTGTACTTCCCGATTTACCAATTGTATCACCATGTTTTACTTTTTGGTTTTTAATAACAGAAACTTCATCTAAATGGCAGTACTTTATATAGACATCATTACCGTTTTTATCTTTTGATTTAATAACAATATAATTACCGAGGCTATTCTCTTTGTACTCATTTGCAGAAAATGTTTTTACCAAATCCGATACAGTTCCGCACATCATTGATTTTACTGCTGTGCCTGAAGATGCCAGAATATCAGTTCCGGTGTGGTAATACCCATTTGGATGGGTGCTATTATAACGTTTTGTACGATGCCATCTGTTCTTATTCACATTGTCACTTTGGTTGTTAAGTTTTGGACTTGATACAACATCTGAATATTCAAAACATTGCGATCTGTCATCGGGGCATACTCCTGATGATTCTTCTCCTTCATTACAGCATTTTACTCCAAAATCTTTTAAGAAGCCTTCTTTTAAATGTAGATTAGTATTTCCCTTCAGTTCTTCTTGTAGAAACTGATCATAATGTTCAATACAGGTCGTTAAAGGTGTTGCAGGTTGCCTAGAGCCATTGTAAAAATAGTGACTTTCTGTTTCTGTTTCCGGTAAGCTTGGCCAGATGTAGCAGGCATCCTGCTGTATGGCTTCTCTAATTTTATTGGCTATTATTTTACCAAGAAGATCTTCTCTTTGTTTTTGCATCAGAGCAATACATATTTTATCCTGAGATTCGGGTGTATAGTCTGGAATTTTATATTTTTTCAAAAGATCTCTTCCTTCAAAGTATTTACCTGTTTTTTTCTTCTTTACGACTTCAAATCCAGATAGTTCCCACCATGTGTATCTCATTACCTGATAAGCGCCTGCCGCAGAAGATCCTTCTTTGTCATTCTTACCTTTGTAGATGAGTTGAGGGTGAGTGCTTAAATCTGTGATTGTATTACCTGCAAATGCTATAGTATATCCTCTCTGGAAATCATGAGGGATATAAATGATTTTTTTCTGTTTTCTATCATAAGATTTAATAATTTCTCCGGTGCCTTCTCCCACACGTAGCATTCTTATAAATGCTCTTACTCTTGCTTCACAATCACATTTTTTACCCATTTGGAAATGTAAGCTTCCCAATTTTGTGACCATTCTAAATGATAGATTCTTTCATTTTTTGTTTATATTTTTTAGGGCTCATATTCCCTAATGCTTCGTGCGGTCTGTTATAATTGTAT
>LAZY01000081.1 GCA_001013295.1 Chryseobacterium indologenes
AATCTTTAATCTTTAATCTTTAATCTTTAATCTTTAATCTTTAATCTTTAATCTTTAATCTTTAATCTTTAATCTTTAATCTTTAATCTTTAATCTTTAATCTTTACATCCTTATATTATAAAATTCGTTAAGATTCCTGAAATACATTATTTCATATCAAATAATTTCGTAATTTTAAAAAGGAGAATGTATTCTCGGTTTTATTTTTTAATCAATCAAATCTCAATAATTATGGAAAATATAAAGTTTAAAGTATCTCCATATCAGGATGAATTGCAGTTACTTATTGACGAAAAAAAAGTAGGCTATATGTCCATAGAGGTTGACGGAAGACTGCTGATCGTGTATTATACCAAGCTTGATGAAGAGCGTGAAGGAAAAGGATATGCCAAGCTATTGCTGGATGAACTGGTGCGCTATGCAGAGGAAAAAGATTTGCTTGTAGACCCGGAATGTGATTTTGTACGCCAACAGTTTGAAAATCACCCCCGAAGATATAAAGATATATGGCATGCCTGATTAGTCTTCCCACCAGGCCGTAAATTGCAGGTCCGGCTGATTCAGGTCTACCACTTCTCCAATCATTGGAGTAAGGATATGAAGTCCTTTTTCTGCTCCAAAAGCTGTTATTTTCTGTAAAGGCTCATTCCACGGATGAAGAGCTAATGCAAATTTTGCGGCATGTACAGGAATAATACGTTTTGCTTGAATATCAATTGCTGCCTGAATAACATCTTCAGGCAGTGTATGAATATACCTCCATGCCTCTCCATACTGCCCGTTTTCAAGAATAGCATAGTCAAACGGGCCATATTGATCTCCGATCATTTTGAAATGAGCATCATACCCACTGTCGCCACCCAGAAATATTTTCTTTGTAGGCGTTATCAAAACATAGGAAGACCAAAGGGTATCATTCTGCTTTATCCTTCTGCCTGAGAAATGCCTGGCGGGTGTAAATACGATCTTCATATTATTTTTCAGCTCAACTTCGGTTCCCCACTCTTCTTCGATCAGTTTCTCTCCGGTGTATCCCCATCGTTCCAGGTGCGCACCAACTCCCAAAGGTATAATCGCCATTCCTGTACGGACTCTGATCGATTTTACAGTTGGATAGTCCAGATGATCGAAATGGTCATGGGTAATGACAAGATAATCCAGATCCGGAATATCTTCAGGCTTATAAATATCCGATCCTTTGAATGCTTTATTGAAATATTTAAAAGGCGAGCCATACAGACTCAGCACCGGATCAATCAGAAACGAAACACCATCAACCTGAAGATAATAGGAAGAGTGCCCCAGCCAGATAAATACATCAGTATTTCTGTCAAGGCTTCTTAAATCAGTATAAATCGAAGGAATTTCTTTGAGTGGTTTCAGCAACGGATCTCTTTTACCTAAGAAGAAATCATAGGTCACTTTCCACATTTTGTACCCTTCTGCAATAGAAGGTGTATGGCTGATATTCTGAAACTGTCTTCTTCTGTAAAGCTTTGACTGTCTGATACGCTTCAGCCTCTCCCCCTCTGGTACTGCCCCAAATGCTTTCATATTGATCACGATAAAAAAGGTGGCGGTAAGAACAACGAGGCACGTAAGAATCCAGTAAATCATTTGTAAAAAATAAACATCAAATGTATTGACTTTTGTTTTTAAATGAAAATCTGAAGAAGCGGATTATAGTTTTTAACTAAATTTATCATGTCTTTCATAAAATTTATTATTCATTTAAGTGATGATTAATTTAAAACTTTATATTTTAGCAGCTTAAAAAAACTCAAAGTACATTGAAAAATTATTTGGTCATATTTCTTCTCACCATGCTTTCATCATGTGCGTCTATCAGAAGGCACAACGAGCAGCGGGCTTCCTGTATTCCCCCGGAACAGCTGAAAGAAGATGTAGACTATGCTTACTCCAAGCTGCAGCAAATGCACCCTCAATTGTACTGGTATATTCCCAAGAAGGAATTGGAACACAAACTGGATAGTCTTAAGCAAACGCTTCGCGAACCGCTTACTCCTCTTCAGTTTTATTTTAAGCTACAGCCTGTGATTGCAGGAATCCGTGAAGGGCACCTTTCGCTAAGAATTCCAAGGAAGAAATTCACCAAACAGGAGATCAAAAAATTTGAACATCAGAAAGGACTGTTCAGTCGTTTTGAATATTATGTAGCCGATGACCGGATGTATATTATTCAGAATCGGGATTCCATTGAAAATATTAAACCAGGCACTGAAATATTAACCATCAATAATGTTCCGGTTTCTGATTATATAAAAAAATACAGAGGACTGATCAGCAGTGACGGATATAATACCACTTTCCAGCCTTATTTTTTAAAGGATCTTTTTTTTAATTTTTATACGGCAGAAAACGGGCTTGCCAGCCAGGCAACGATTACGACCCTTTATAATGGAGAGAAAAGGACTTATACTTTAAACCGGGAATCGAAATCCGAAACCGATCTTGAAAAGGATAAGGAAATGCAAAAGAGAACCGCGGAAAAGAAACTGAATGACTATGTTACATCCAGCAATTCTTATAACCGAAGTTTTAAATTTCTGGATAAGGACAGTACCATCGCTTATATAAAGGTAAGAAGTTTCTCAAGGGAATATTCTGAGGAATTTTATAAAAAGTCATTTTTGAAAATCAAAGATGCCCAATCAAAATACCTCATTATTGATGTCCGAAATAATTATGGCGGATCGCTATATGAGATCAATAACCTTTATTCTTATCTGAGTGATAAACCTTTTACCCTGATAAAACCCTCTCAGGTCAACTCCAGAGACATTCCTCTGAGAACCAATTATTTCAGAAAAAGTAGTCCTTTAGACTATGCTTTTAAAAGCATTGCTTACCCTAGCTACTTTTTTGCTCAAGCATTCAGTACTTATAAAAAAGACGGTAAAATATTTTATAAAATGAAAGCTGACAAACCCACAAAGCCTAATAAGAACGCCTTTCACGGTAAAGTCTTTGTTCTGATCAACGGTGGAAGTTTCTCCGCCTCGTCTATCATTACTGCCAAACTGAAGAATGATAAAAGAGCGACCCTTGTAGGAGAGGAAACCGGAGGGGCAAATGACGGAACGGTAGCCGGATTTTATTCTTATCAGAAGCTCCCGAATTCTGAAATCAGATTCCCTATCGGATTGCTTCTCGTACAGCCGAACATTGATTTTTCAGATTCAAAAAAAGGAGTACTTCCTGATGTCGTCGTAAATGAAAGTCTTCAGGACATCATCGATAAAAAGGATCCGCAGCTGGACTGGATAAAAAATGAAATTGCTAAAGAAAAAGAAAAATAAGTATTGGGCTAAGTTCTCAATGCATATATCAATATATTGAATATTTTTGTTTCGGGGCGGGCTTTCAGCCCGCC
>LAZY01000082.1 GCA_001013295.1 Chryseobacterium indologenes
AATAGAATTATTAACGAGTTAAAAAAAGAAGATTATGCCACAGGAATGGGGAAATTTATTAGTCGTTACTAAAGACGAGCTTATTCCAAAATATTACAACTGCTTAAGTACTCTTAAAAATGAAGTGAGCAGATACAAAGATTTACCTTATGGCATCAAAAAAGTTCAGAAGGGAGGGAATGGCAGACAGATGTTTATTGACTTTGACAGTCTTTCAAAAAGTGTTCAGGACAGTCTGGGAGATCCACGCAAAATGAGTCACCCACTGCTTTCATTTTTCGAGTTTGACGCCACAGCAGTACGATACTATACTGATTTCAAATTTGAGGACGGATCACCATTAA
>LAZY01000083.1 GCA_001013295.1 Chryseobacterium indologenes
AGCTGAACTTTCAGATTTCTCTCTGAAACCACCACCGTTTCCTCTGAATCCGCCATTATCTCTTGATGGGGCGCTTTCTCTTCTCACTTCACTATTTCCTCTGAAGCCGCCGTTATTGTTTTCTCTGTTTTCGTTTCTGAAACCGCCACCGCCATTATTTCTAAAACCACCATTATTGTTTGAGTTATCTCTGAAACCGCCATTGTTTTCTGAGTTGCCACGGAATCCGCCGTTATGATTTCCATTACTCTCGTTTCTGAAACCGGAATTGTCATTTTTACCATTGTTACGGAATCCACCTGAATTTCCATTGTTTATGTCCGGGTTTCTGAATCCGCTATTAGGTCTGCTGGTTGTTCTGATAACATCAAAAGTAGGATTATCAATTCTACGGAATCTTGATCGGTCTACTCTATAAATATTGATGTTTACATTTCTATATCTCGGCATTACCGTATATCTCGGTACATAATAGGTTCTTCTGTAATTCTGGAAATACACTACCGGGCTCATGCCTCTGTAGTAATTGTTCTGAAAAACAACAAACACTCTCGGACCTAAAATTCTCTGTAAGGCATAAAACCTATCATAATACCATCTGTCCGGGTTATATCGGTAGAAATTATCCCAAGCGGTAAAACTTGCATACAGATTATTCAATCTCATGATCTGGTCCACCTGCCAGCGGTTTAATCTGTTCTGAACGAAAAATCCGTTCCAGTCTATATTAATAATGCTGTTTCTATAATCGTTATAATAACTTTGATAATAGTCACCTGGATAATAATCCTGAGGATAATTGTAATAATAATCATCAGGGAAATAATTTCTGTCATCTTCATCGCTGTAATAGCCATCTCCATTCTGATAATAACCGTCATCTCTCCAACCATTATTCGGATACTGCTGAGCAGACGCGAAAACGCCTAACCCAAAAGCTAATCCTAAAAGTATTTTTTTCATCTCTATAGTCGTTAATTGGTTAATATATAGCAGAATATCTTAATTCTATTACTTTGATACAAATAAAAAAAAGAAGTTAAATCAATAGATTCAACTTCTTTCAAAATATCATTAACCACCTGATAATCAGATGTTAAATTTACATTCTTCCACTATCTTTAATCCAAGAAGAGATCTTTTCATTAAAAATGTGCTCCTTTTTAAGATCTTCAAGCTTAATGTGCATTCTATAACGCCAGTAATGAGGAAAAACGGCGGGATTATTAATCCTTTCATTATCCATATTAGTGTTGGTAAGTTTTACATCAGTAGCCAGGAATTCCTGAATCGGGAAAATAGCCAACATGGATTCATTATATAAATGTTGTTTCATAATGATCTCAGCCAGATGTGGGGTTAAATTTTCAGGCGCTTTACCATATTGGATCAGCTGTTGGTTGAAGTATCTTTGCGTCAAAGAAGGATCTTCTTTCCACCACTGTCTCAAGGTAGAACTGTCGTGGGAAGACGCTGTCACCACATTCATATAGCTGGCATTTCTCGGATCATAGAATGGAATATTTTCAGCAGGCATACGTTGTACTTTGAGCGCAACAATCGCCAGTTCGTCCATTACTATCGGTACACAGGCAGGAACCATCCCAAGGTCTTCACCACAGATCAGCATTTTGGTAGCATTCAATATGACAGGAAGTTTTTCCATCGCTTTTTCGTACCATAAATGATCCTGTCTTCTGAAGAAATAATCATGGTATAGGTCATAGATACTTTTCTGCTCCCATTCCGGAAGGTATTTATACGATTCGGTATTATATACATTAAATCTCGGATGATAAACCTTTTCTCCATTCCTTTCCTCTTCCAGGAACAATACATTGGCACACAATGAGACCAGTTTTTCTTCAAGCGGACCTATTGGATGGGTCTTAAAGTAGTCGACAAGCTTCCTTTGGGAATCAAATTCGTCTTTAAAGGAATAGGTCCCATCCTCATTATCATTTATAAATTCAAGCGCCTTTTCAGTGTCTTTCCCGAAATAATCCCATAAGATCTGCTGATTGATAAACGGCTTACAATATCTATCGTATTTAAAAGGAATCTGCCATGCTCTGAATTCGTCGGCAACAATAGGAACGGCAGGATAAAAATATCCTAAAATTCCCTGTACCGCAGACACCGGCATTCTCCAGATTCTGAAGAAACCTAAAATATGATCTATTCTCATGGCATCAAAATACTGTTCCAATGCCTTGAATCTGTTTTTCCACCATCTGTAATCATCCTCCTTCATCGCTTCCCAATTGTAAGTAGGGAATTCCCAGTTCTGGCCTAGCTCTGTAAACTGATCTGGTGGTGCTCCGGCCTGAAAATCCATTCCGAACAATTCAGGCTCAGTCCATGCTTCTACAGAATGTCTGTAAATACCGATCGGAAGATCTCCTTTTAAAGAAATCCCCAGATTATGGGTATAATCCACTGCGTCTTTCAATTGAAGATGAAGCTGATACTGTACCCATGCATGAAGCATTGAAAGGTCATAATCTTTACTTTTTGTAGTAAAGAACTGTGAAACCTTCCCGGCAATATATTTTTTATGGGTTTTCCAGTCGTTGAAATTGGGGGTCTTATATTTGTCTCTCAATATACAGAATGCAGCATAAGGAACCAGCCAGTTTTCATTGTCCTTAATAAATTTTTTAAAATTCCTGTCTTTATAGATTTTATCTTTTTCAGCAGTAAAAACAGCTTTCAGGTATTTCCATTTCCCTGTGATCATTTTTTCATAATCAATCAGGTCAAGAGCATTTAAAGCCTCTTTTTCAGCAAGATAATCTTCAACGATTTCTTTCGGTAAAGAATAATCAAGTTTTTCAAGGGAAATATATTGAGGATGCAGAGCATACACGGATATTGCTGCGTAAGGATAAGAATCTGTCCAGGAATAATTGGCTGTGGTATCATTGATCGGAAGAATCTGGATGATCCCGAGATTCGTATTTTTTGCCCAATCTGCCAGTTTTCTAATATCAGAAAATTCACCCACTCCGAATCCGTCTTCACTTCTTAATGAAAATACAGGAACTGCTACCCCTGCATCATGATACATCTGGTAGCCCTTGAATCTGAAATAATGGTTAGAGACGATCTGTAGAACATCTGGAAGCGGATTGGCTAGTGTAACCCGGTTTTCTCCGGTTTCAACATCAATCACCTTGCCTTCTTTTGTATCATAAAGGCAATATTTGAATTGAATCAGTTCATTTTCCGGAATTTCAACAGAAACCTCCCACAGACCAAAGTCCGTTTGAGATAGATGAATCACTCTATGATAGTCCCAGTTCCCAAGAGACGACGTGCTTCCGAACAACACAACTTTCCAGTCCGGATTATAAATAGGGGCTTCTATTCTGAATAAATGAGTATGCTTTTTTAAAACAGTTGCTTTTTCAGGAACAAACCCATGCAGTTTATTATAAAGAATCTTATTGTTCAGATAGTTTTCAGGAAAGTTCTTATTATTCCATTCATCAAAAATGATAAACTCTTTATAATTATGAGGGAAATGAAGATGATGATGAACAAATTCTTCTCTTAAAATATTTCTTTTTTCATCCACAACACGGTATTGATAGGAAATCGATTTTGAAAAAAAATCCACTTCGCATTTCCATAAACCGTTATCAGCATAAAACATTGTATGGATATGAGCCGCAGCACCTTCCTCACCAATCACCAGCTGCAGATTCTCTCCGGCTTTTACGATATATCCTACATTAAAGTATAGTTTCATCTATATTTTTTTATAAAAGTACATTTTAATATCGAAAAATAAAACTTATTGAATATCAAATAATCATTAAAAAACCTTCTCAATGAACTTGAAAAGGTTTTATGATAAGTCAAATTTTTTAATCTCTTATTCTTGCAGTATTTTGAGTTGCTTCTATTTTGTGACTAAAACCTTCTTATTCAATATCACCTTACCGGTTCCGTCAGTAATATTTATAATATAAGCTCCACTCACCAAACCTTTAAGGTATACTTTTTCATCCAAAGAACCGTCTCTCACAGATAAATTCTGATTCATTACATTCTTACCTGCCATATCGAATACATTCAGTTTGATATTTCCTTTCACGCTCTTGCTATTCACATGGACGTTAATGTATTGCTCATCTACCCTTGTAGGATAAATATCAAGATTTGTCAATGTATTCACCGCAGAAGCTTTATCATTCACAAAATATTTACTTGCCAGATCATAGACATGTAAACCTTTTTCTCCTGCAAGCTCCTTAGCCTGTAAAGTTTCCAGATCCACTTCATATAAAGAAGCTCCTTTTGCACTGGCAATAACTATTTTTCCCTGGGAATTAACCGCTGAGCCGTTTACAGAATAATTATCAGGAATTCCTGCAATTTTTCCAATAAACTTAGCTTTTAATTCTTTTGTTACTACTTTAAAAACATTTCCTGAAGCCGAAAAAACATAGAAATTATTATCAGCATCAGCAATCATATCACCTCCAAAACCGGTAGTAATAGCCGTGAACGAATTCTTTCCATTAGAAGCATCATCTTTAATGATCCCAAGATCATTCACTACATACTGTCCGTTCTTCTTACTGATTTCCAAAAATTGAGTTCCGGCATTGTTTACAGCGTAAATATTTCCGTTATACCCTGTTGCCATCCTTGTTATATGAGAATTAATATCGCAGGAAGAAACTCTTGCCACATTATTTTCGATCAATGTAATTTCCTTTGTCTGAGGATTCAATAAATAAATATTTGATGAAAACATTGGCATATACACCAGGTTATTATTTGATGGATCATACGCCAAAGCCGCCATCGTCACCGCTTGAGAATTATTGTAAGAATTCTTATCCTCGGCAACAATTGCTCTTCTTCCTTGTGAAAATACTTTTGCAGAAGAATCCACACTGAAAATTTTGTCTCCTGAACTTCCGTCCACAGCATCTATTGTACGGAAATCATTAAAACTGATACTTTGTGTATCTTTTCCTGTAATCGCAAAAATATCCTGTTGTGCCTGCGCATTCACGCCTAATAAGATTAAAAATAAAGGGAATAAATGTTTTTTCATAATATGTATATTTTAGATTCGTAATCATTTTAATATGACTAAGTTACATAAAATTAAAATAAAAAAACAAAAAATCACCAGGAATTGAATACTATCTATAATAAATTAATATCAATGATATAATAATCATAATCCTTGGATCATCATGAATAATGGGCAGTAGTAATGAGTAATATAAGTTTAATTGCAAAACATTCTGAGGTTTTTCCATTCAACCTTCTGGTCATCATTTATTATCAGGAGCTTAATCCCGCTATCCACTCATACTCCTCACGCCATTGCTATTCCCTACCAAAACCCATCGCACTCCAATCAAGTTGCGGGGTAACACTATCGGGGCTAGAAATCGTGCAGTATAACATTACTCGTCGGAAATGAGCGATATTCTTTATAATCATCTTTCAACTATCAGTATTATTTCAGAATACAAATTATAAAACCGGATTACAGGTCTTATGATGCGGATTTCCAAACCTAACAGGTTTTAGAAACCTGTTAGGTTTAG
>LAZY01000084.1 GCA_001013295.1 Chryseobacterium indologenes
TTGTATCTCAACGAGTTTATTTACAAATTAAACAGACGGTATTTTGGAGACAAACTCTTTGACAGACTAGTAATTGCGAATATAACAGGTGCATAAACGGATAATCAGAAAACAATATCATCATGAAAAAGCAATTAACACTGAAAACAAAAACAGTTTCTAAGCTTACACAAAATTCTAACGAATCTAATAATCAAAAGGCTACGCCAGCAACTATTATTCTTACTACAATTTTTAAGTAAGTGAAACCGAGTTAAAAATAAGGCCGCATCTTCTGATGCAGCCTTACTTTTAAAAGATATGGGAAAATTTTGTTTCTATAGGGTGCTTTTGCCATTGAATTTGGCGCTTTTATACCGGACATTTCAAGTAACTTACTTGTGAAAATATAAAACCATATCATCATGAAAAAACAATTGACATTGAAAACCAGAAAAGTTTCCAGACTGACACAAAATGAGAGCGGAGATTCCAATCAAAAACTCACACCAATAGTCGTAAAAACACTTACGCTTATTAGTCCGATTTTTAAATAGAAAGAATTTGAATACAGATTAAGGCTGTATCCTGAGATGCAGCCTTATTTGTTTATTGTAATCACTATGGAATATCTGCCGTTTGACTCATTTATTTTAAGAACACCTGCAAGTAGCTTTATGCAGGACGATTTAAAAGAATTAAATCATCAGAAGATCGTAGACCTTTTTAATAAAGATTTCTTTTTTAAAGAGGCGATTTTTACAGCTTCGCAAACACTCTATCATGAAACCTGTAAATCTTTAGCTCAAGATAAAATCGAGAAAAAAATCATGGAATCTCTGGCTAAATACTATATCAGATATAAAACCAGATGTACCCCTTTTGGAATGTTTGCAGGATGTACATGGGGAACAATAGGGAAGGAAACTGAAATAATTCTAAACAGTTCTCAGCATTACAAAAAAAACATCCGTTTAGATATGGAGCTGGTATCTAAGCTTACCCATTATTTTTCATCTCTTCCTGAGGTGCAACGCCAAATAAAGTTTTATCCGAATAATACACTGTTTCTATTAACTGATTTTTATAGTTATATAGAGTTCAGTACTGTTAATAAGAAGAAAAACTATTTTAAAACAATTACTGAATATAATGAGTACCTGGCCTCAGTTTTAGACGTATGCGAAAAAGGGAAATTTATTAATGAGATTGTTGATTTTTTAACGGATAATGGCTTTGATAAAGAGGATTCTGAAGAATATATTATGAGTCTGATAGAAAACCAGATCCTGGTGAGTGATTTAGAAATATCCACTACAGATACCGATCCCTTTAAAACATTACTATCCAAGTTGAGTGATCTTTATCTTGAGGAAAATAGCTTTCTTATCCGCTTTATGAAGGATAGCAAGGCTCTTATTGATTCTTTTTCCAAAGATATGACTACTGGTTATATTCCCAATATTCAAGATAGTAAGGCGGTTTTTGAGTTTATAGAACATGATGCCCATAATATTTTTCAGTTAGATTTACAGATGAATACAAAAAGTTGTGTACTTGCTGAGAAAACAGTTAGAAAAATTTCAAGATCAATAAATGTAATCAAAAAGTTCTCTCCTTGCTCAGAAGAAGATCCTCTGAATGAGTTTAAAAAGAGATTTCAAAATAGATATGAAAGCGAAGAAGTTTCACTATTAGAAGTTTTAGACGAAGACTTTGGTCTTGGCTATCCAATCCTTGAAGAAAAGCTGGTAGCCCCTCTTCTCGATAAAATTAAATTTCCCCGTAGAGCTGCTGAAAATAATCTGACATGGAATAAAAGAGACTCTCTTCTCTCCCAAAAATTAAGCGAATTCTTTTTAGAAAACCTTCAAAATATAGAGATTCAAGATCATGATTTGGATCTTATTGCTGATGATAGTACAGGAAATCTACCTGATACACTTTCTGCTTTGGTAGAAATTTATAAGAAAGGAGATCAGGAGATAATATATATTCCAAATCTGATTGCTTCAGGCGCTAAATTGCTTGGCAGGTTTTCCTATTTTGACCAGGACATGGAAAATATGACGAAAAACATCATAAAAAAGGAAATGGAAAATCGGGAAGATGTGATCATAGCAGAAATTGTCCACCTTCCTGAGTTCAGAGAAGGAAATGTCATATTACGCCCACGGCTTACAGACTACGAAATACCTATTCTGTCAAGATCTCATATATCTGAAGAATTCCAGATTCCATTGAAAGATCTTGTTGTATCCATTAAAAACGATGAGTTAGTTCTAAGGTCCTTAAGACTTAATAAAAGGATCATTCCCCGTCTTTCATCAGCCCATTTCGCTGGTAATCCGAAGAATCTTAGCTTTTATAAGTTTTTGGCGGATTTACAATATCAGAACATTCGGAAAAATCTATTTTTTGATTGGGGAATTATGGGGAAAGAATTCAAATATTTGCCCAGAGTCGTTTACAAGGACATTATTTTATCAAAAGCCTATTGGAATATTTCAGAGAAAGATATAGAATACCTCACAGAACTCAGTCGGTTTGGTGAGGAAGTACATCAAAGAGTGAATGAATGGAGAGACAGGAACCGGGTACCGTCAGTTGTATGCATCAAGGATATGGATAATAAACTCTATATAGATTTTAATAATGAACTGTTATTATCTCTATTTCTGAACGAAGTAAAAAAACACCACCAATTAATTTTGGAAGAGGTAATATTTGATAATAATAATCTCTTTGTTAAAAATGAAAATGGAGAATTATTTACAAACGAATTTATAGTTAATTTTTATAAAAATGGAGGGCAAAAGAGTATTTAGTATCGGAGAAGAATGGCTTTATTTTAAAATCTATTTAAGAAGTTATTTTGCAGATAAAATAATAATAAAAATTTCTGATTTTTTATCAGACAAAATAGAGACCGGAAAAATAGTAAAATGGTTTTTTATTCGCTATTACGACCCCGATTTTCATATAAGGGTAAGGTTGTTTGTTCCTAATCCTAATGACATTTCTATGATTATACAAGAAATAAATGCTTTGCTTGAGGTAGAAATGAATAAAAGAATTTTGCAGATTTCTTTGGACGCATACATAAGAGAGATTGAAAGATATGATCCTAAATGTATAGAACTAATGGAGAAATTATTTTTTTATGACACCGTTACCGTAATACCTTTACTCAGAAAGATAGAAGAGGGTGAGTTATCAGAGGATGACAGATGGTTATATGGGGTTGTTGCCTTGGACAGAACGCTGGCGAATTTTGGATTAAATCTGAGCGAAAAGCTGACCTTTGTATCAAATATCAATTCCAGTTTCAGTCTAGAGTTTAAAAAAGATAAAACTTTAAATAAGCAGTTGGACAAGACTTACCGCGAATATGAAAATTTAATTACAGAAAATATGAATGATACAGTATTCTTTTCAGAGGTTTTGTCCAAAGAAGCTGAAAATAAAATAAGAACAATTTCTGAAATCTTAAGTAAAGACAGAAAAAAAGAATTGACTCTACAATCAACAATTCCAAAAAGCGGGAACCTCATTTCCAAATGGCCGAGAAAAATATAAACTCAAAGATATAAAAAAGCAGCCACTTAGTTGTGGCTGCTTTCGTATCCGATCATTAATAGATCAGGTTTATAAATATCTTTGACATTGGTATCCGGCTCGAAGGTGCTGAATCTTTTGTCTTGCGGCACTCTCTTAATAATTCCTTTTAGAATGTCGTTAAGGGCCATTTCGTAGAGTTTTAGTCCCATCGGGAGCAATTCCTCCTTCCATAGTGCTGAAGCCGATTTTTGAGGGCTTACATGATATTCCGGAGGTATCCAGCACCAATCCTGATAAGCAATATCTCCTCTGTCTATTCCTGCATTAAGCCAAAAAACGGTACCCCCTGTAACAGGTTCTTTCATTCTTATAGCCCATTCAATGGCTGAACGCCCCCGATGTCTGGGGAGTAATGATGGATGGTAGCCCATCCAACCCAGACGTGGAATATACCTGGTCTTTTTACCAATATAATCAAAAGAGTGAGCGGTGATGCCCAGGTCACATTCCGGCATATTATCAGCATTTAGGCTTCCCGCCGAAATGATTGGAATATTCCAACGGCGGGCAGCTTTTCCGATATATTTATCGTCTAAGGGGCAAGAGACCCCGACAAC
>LAZY01000085.1 GCA_001013295.1 Chryseobacterium indologenes
TATTGAAACAAAAGAAGGTAATATCTCTCCGGAGCAGATTTCGGAATGGAAGAAGAAATATAAAACGGAGAAGCTTCACAAGCTAACGGTAAAAGACAAGGACGGAAACCCAATTGTGGGCTATCTGAGGCCACCGGGAAGAGAGATCAAAGCCACGGCACTTTCCATGTATTCACAGAATAAAATTCTGGAATGTGGTGAGTTTATCCGGGATAACTGCTGGCTTGGTGGTGATGAAAGATTAAAAATGAGCGGTGATATTGCCGACACGGCAGCCATTCAGGCTTCGGGAATCATCAAATTTTTAGAAGCCGAGTTGGGGGAAGTTTAGGGCTTCCGATTAATAAGGAGGCCGG
>LAZY01000086.1 GCA_001013295.1 Chryseobacterium indologenes
ATGATCAGTATATTTACCAATACAAAGACCACCTTGGAAATGCAAGGGTAAGTTTCGCCAGAAACAGCGCAGGCGCTCTTGTGATTACCGATGCTAACGACTATTACCCTTTCGGGATGAATCACCTGAAAACCGGAAATTCTTACTTCGGGAAGGGAAGTTACAAGAATTATAAGTATAATAGCCAGGAACTGCAGGAAACGGGTATGTATGATTATGGTGCCCGTTTATATATGGCGGATATTGGACGATGGTTTGCTGTAGATCCTATGGCAGAAGAAAACCCAGGTCTTACTACTTACCGCTATGGATTTAATAATCCGATCCTATTTACCGATCCAAATGGTATGCTGGAAAGGAAGGTTGTGGATGAAATGCTTTCAAAAGGAGGAAGCTGGACCAATACAGGAGACGGATTTAGTAGCGGGAGACACTATTTATCTTATACGGGTGAATATAGTTTTGCAGACAAGGTTATTGATGTTCCAGAAGTAAGTGTAAGAGCTGGAAAAGGAACTGCCAAGACATGGAATAACAGATTGAATAATGGGATTGACAGCTATGTTATGTTCAGTAAATTTACAGGTGCTCTTGGAAGAAGTAGATTTGACTATAATAACTCGGTACTCTCTGATGCCATAGAGAATACAAAGGTCGGCCAATCTGTAGCTGCTGCTGAAAACTTTATGTTTTTGGAATTACCTGCCTCTTTTGCTGGAGGAGAGTTGTTGGCTGCAGGATGGCGAGCAGTCGGAGTTGGAAGATATTTAGGACAGGCTTTTAATTATATAACAAAAGGAGGTCCTACCTTTGCTGAATATAGAGCAGCATATTGGGCTAAAAATGTAAAACCGGCTTTAGATCCATTGATTAATAGAGAAACAGGACAGGTTTGGAAACAATATATGGAATTGCACCATAGATTTATTCCTCAAAGAGCTAAGTGGGCTCCTAATTGGCTTCTAAATAATCGTTTTAATTTGCAACCTATTAGTAGTTTAGAACATGCGATGGTGGATCCATATAGAGCAAGAACGGCTCCAAAATGGGTAAAAGAAATGTATAATTTAACATGGAAATAATATGTTTGGATTTTTTAAAAGAAAAAAAGAATACAAATTTGAAGATCGAGAGATGCGTTTTTTTAAAAATATTGTTAATGCATTACCTAAAAGGTATTTATATTTAGAAAAGCAGCTGACAAAAGATTTCATTTTTGGTTGGAAGCCAAACCAACTGGGCTATGCAAATTCATATACTTTTTTACTAAATGCTGGCCTTGAAAAAAAGTTTGAGAGAAAAAAATCCCCCCAATTTTTTATTATACAGAACATTGGAATATGGGAAAAGACATTAAATAAGTATGTCAATATTGAACTGGATATTTTAACAGGTTTCTTGGGAGGGTTTAAATCCGAAAGTATAGCTTTTGATAATTTTGACTTTACAAAAATAGATTTATCAAGACTAAATGAAAAACATTTTAGTAATCAAGATAAAGATGAATTGTTAGAGATTATTGGAAAATTAAATAAAGATCAACTGTCAAAATTAGACATTGAAGATACATTTAAAATAGAAATTCCCGAAGGAATGTTCTATACTATTAAGATATTGGGAGATGGGGACTATTTAGCTGTAGACACTAAAGGAGTTGTTTATGAGCTTTTGCAGGATCCTTATACTGTAAAAAAGAAAGCTTCCAGTATACATGAATTGTTACAACCATAGTTTAATAAAATAGAGCTATTTAAAATTGAAGTATAAACTTTTATACTTAAAAAACAGAACATTGAACATCAATGTTCTGTTTTGTTGTTTCTACACCATTAAAATATTAATAAAATGAGATTAAAAATTAACAGAGAGAAAACAAAAAACTGGCTTAGAAATTCCGCAGGAATACTTAATAAGCCCTACAAACCAATTAAAGAAAAACCCATTGCAGTACTTACTACAACAGGAGTATTTTATACACTAGGAGCGTTTTACTTGTGGGCTTTTTTTGGGGAGTACAAAATAGATTACTTTTTATATTTTGATTTAAAGGATTCGATTTTCGTTTTGTACGAAAAGATGATGGCCGTAGTTTTTATCAGTATCCTTTTAGCCCCTATTTTACTAGTTTTACTTTCTACTATTTTAGCTCCCGTCAATAAGAAGAATGAAAATAGCTATTACAAATACACATACAATTATAATAACTACAACTCTATAAAAGATGAAGAGAAGAATAAGTTTTCAAATTTATCAATCATTGTCATTTTAGCTTGCATATTGTGTGGAATTTGGATATTTTTGAGTTTGTTTGAATTTTCTCCTAAATATGCCACTTGTTTTCTTCTTTTCGGGGCTTTTTCTGCCTTTGTTTACTTATATAGATCTATTAATGTAGGACTTTTACTGTTGTTGGCAATGGTTTTTTTATTAGTTTACAGCTTAGGGAGAATAGATGCGCAACATAGTATGGAGAGAAAAAACAAAAGGAAAATAAATATAGTCTTAAAAAATCATTCCGATATTCCTATATTAACGGAAAATGATAGGTGCAAATATTTGATCAACAAAACATCCAACTATTATTTTATTAAGGATGAATGCAGGCACCTAATCTTAGCTTATAGCATATCAACCGGCGAAATGACAAGCTTTACATCTAAATAAAACAATGTTCAAAAAATATTATATTTGAATATTCTTATCAAATGAAACGATACACATTCATTTGATAGTTTTTTGAGTTACCCTCTTGAGATCATCAAGAGGATTTTTATTTGTATTCCGCTATTTAAAAGTTTATAAATATCATCGACAAGCGCTTTTAAAATAGGCTTTGGATTTTCCAGCTATTTAGTTTGCTTCATATAAAAGTGTCACATATATTTGCTACAGTTAAGAATAACAAAAACCCTCTCCAGATATGAAAACTTTAGACATTGAAATGACAGAAATAGTGGAAACTAAAACAGCTGTTTATTACAACCAGGCTAAAAAAGAAACCTACGAAATGGGTGGTATAAAAAGTATGCAGCAAGCTTATGATCTGTATAAATTCGTTTGCGGGAGAAACAACTGGAACTCTGTAACCTTTACCTACGATGTGATCATAAAATTGAAATAATAACGACTTCAGTAGTATAAAAAATTACTCCCTTATTAGGCTAAGCTAATAAGGGAGTTTAATTTAAATTAACCATGCTATTACTATTTATGGTTCTTCTTTTTAGTAGATTCGGATCTTATCCGATGTGTTGTTAACCGAAAAAATGTTTGTGGGCTACAAAGCCGAGAAATTAAGTTCTATACGCTCAAATTTGCCCTCCATATTCTGTTTCTCAAAGTCATATTGATAACCTTTCAGAAAATTGCTGTAACTCTGTTTTAAAAGCCTTAACCCCTCTTTCCATCTTGAGTCGGCAAAACGGGTTTCGTGACTTAATAAATTCATGACACTGGCGTAATCCAGATCTCCTTTTTTATTCTTTACCAGAAAGCCGATCAACATTTCAAAAAGATCCTTATCTCTTTTCTTTACCGTATCATACAGAAAAGCGTGAATAAGTTCTAAAGCTTTTGTACTTCTTTCGTCCCAGATGGGCTGCGTGTCTCTTCTGCGTTTAATTCTAACCGTTTTATCACTATGCATTAAAGAAAAGCCGCCTTTTGAATTGCTTCTGATCATTCCGTAATTATTCAACTTTTCCTGGTGTTTTTCCATTTTGGTGTGGGTAAGCTGCTTTAATAAAGCCGATTTGTGTTGTATTTCTTTTGCCAAAGCAATAAGCTCACCCATATCTGCGTCCCGTTCCTCTTCATATTCCCGTCTTTCTTTTTCCTGTTTTTCGGTTTGTAATCTTCTTTTATGATTCAGTACTGTTTCCATTTCATCAGCTGTGAGTTCATCAATTGGTCTTTTTAATAATTCGTCAATATTCATGATTTTTAAGTGTATTTAAAATTTAAGTTTATTTAATTCTTCCCTGTACTGTGGGAAATAGTTTAAGTAGTTTTCAGATTCAACCCACAGATCCAGATCCGTATCTTTGAAGTATTGAAAGCGGTCTTCCCCATAGTGCATCATTGGCGGCTCCCAGCTTTCTGTTATTATCCACTCATATACGGCCAGAATTCTTGGCGTTGTAGAGGTTAATTTATCCTCTCTGTACAAATGGATTATTATGCGCTCGCCCCAGTCTAAAAACCTGACAAGGCTATCCAGTTGTAAAATTTTTAATAATATGTCTTTGTCCATTGTATTTATGTTTTTTTATGTTCCCCAATAAAGATTGGCTTTCTCTTCATTGATCATTAATGTTCCTCCCGGACATCTACCCGAAACGATTGCTTTTAAGCCCTCTGATTGGATGATGATCTTGGCAAGCTTTCTCCATGTGGTTGCCAGAGCATTGTCCGGTGCTCCTTTTACCTCATGGCAGACCATTATGATTAATTTATTGGGGTGATTTTGTTTTAATTCGGCAACCATCTTTCTGGTGATCTCGTCCCTGTAGATGGTGGAATTGTCTATAAAAATGATTTTAGCGCATTTTCGGGAGCTAAAACGAGCCTGAAGTTGCTCCCACGGCTCGTAATCTATAATGTGAAATTTTTTGTCCTTATCTGATAGACCCGCAAATTTCATAGCGGCGATCATGTCCTTCGATATTCCCTCTTCTGCGGATATATAAAGCACTTTTCCAAATGTGGTTAAATATTTAGCCAGCATCATGGCAAAAGTTGATTTCCCGTTCTTTTCCCCTCCTCCTAAGTACCAAAAACCGGTTGTTTCCGGTTTTCCAAAAGCTTTGAGCCAAAGACCAGTAAATTCAAACAGTTTAAACACAATGGAAAACGCTTGTTTTACTGATAATGCTTTCATTACTCCCTAACCTTTAACAGTGTTTCTAAATACCTTAGAGATTTGATTCGTGCACCTTGCTGTCCTTTTTTCTCTCCTTCAAATGGATGGGCTACTTTAACCATGCATTTTTGAACCACTTCATTGACCTCCTTTTTATTTTTTAAATTAACATAGGCCACATCCCCGAAAAGCTTTAAATAAAACTCTTTTCTTTCTTCAGGATTCTTTGGAACCAATGTCACAAAATCATCAGAAAGACGGCTGAAAATCTCTGCAAAGCCCACCTTATGGTTATTGATCCCCTTTGTTATTTTTGCTCTAAGACCATCAGCTCCCATTGTATACCATGTACAATTATGTTTTGTAGCGTTCATAATTCCTTTTAATTCCAGATAAGCGTTGTATTCAAGGTCTCCAAATTCATCCACGCATACAAATGGGTTTTCAATGATATTTAAAGCATATTTTACCGTTTCCAGAATGTCATAATATTTACCGGTTGTATCACAGCCCAAAGTGGCGGCAAGCTGCTTGATAAACCTTATTTTCGTGTGTGACTGAGAGCAGTCAACATAAAAGGCATTTTTCATTTTAGAGATAATATCTATGGCACATCTTGTTTTTCCGATGCCACAGTCATCTACTAAAATCATTGAGGTTCTGGTGGCCTGGCAAAAGTTGAAATTATCTTCCATCGCAGCATATACCTCAGTTCTTACCAATTTCATTTCATACTCTTTCTTTACGGTCTGGAATTTAGAGCCGATATTAAGCCACTGTCCACAAGACAGGATGTCTTCCTCTTTTTTATCCTGTAACAATTTATAGGTATTTAAATCTATTCCCAATGATCTGGCATAAGCAAGATCACTTCCTTTGAATTGATCTCTTCCACCTAACATAGCGGTGAGAATATTCTGTTTTTGTTCTATTGTGATTAAATCTTTTGTAATCATATCTATTTTGTTTTTGGTGATTAAAAATTAGCTGCCCAACGTCTTGTGGTTCCTGTGCCTGAGGCTGAATTATGGTTGTAGTCATTTTCCTCAGCATCTGAGAAAACTTCTTCTGGTGTACCTGTATCGGGAATATACTTTTTACGGCCTCCTATCTGAAATTTACCATTGAGTGTTTTTTTACGATGATCAATAATAAGGACCTGATCAATTTCCCGTTTTCTGTGAGCCATGAATTTGTTAACCGTAGCTTCATAAGCACTCATTAACTTTCTATTGATTTTTCCGTCCTGATCTCTTTCATGAATTGACCTTGAATATTCCGGATGTGGAACCAGATCGCAAAGCATGGTATCATTATAATAGATCATTGCCTTTAAAACATTTCCATCATTCCCGTCAAGCCAGTAAATCTTAAATTCTTTTCCGTCAATCTGTTTAAGAAGCTCAATTAAGTTTTCATCTAAGGCAATTTCTCCATCCAGTCCCAATACAAAAGTTGTATTTCTAAACTTGATAATTCCTGCACTGCAGCTGGAGAATTCGGTTCTTCCAATATGGGGAAGTATAGCGGTCCAATTGGTTGGACGTGTACCCGGATTCTGCATCTCACAAAAGACTTCCCAACGGGTTTTATCCTTATGGACAGAATGTGGCATATTATTCCAGGTTTCAATATCGCTTAAGGACTGGTCAACAATGGCGTCAAAAGGGATTGTAAGATCTTCAACTGCACTTTTCTGATTGTCTTCTTTCAGGGCGAATGGTCTGGCGAGCCATCCCTGCCTACTTTTTTCATGACGATACCTTAACTCTTCAAATTTTCGCTCTACTATTTTTGATCTGGCCCTGTTTTTATAAATGCTTACCCGATCAAACATTTTCCCATTACGCAAGAAAGTGTCTTTAAATCCGCTATTGAGTGAGCTTTCGCATTCCAACCCCAACGGAAGGTTAAAGCCCCATTCCGAGTAATTTCTGACCATCTGACGGTAAAATTCGAGAATAATTCCTTTTTTCTCTTTTCCCCAAACCCAACACGTCCATGCTTCAGACCCCACATCAATCCCCATATAAAACCACGCACGGTTTCGGTTTTTATCATACATAAAGGGCGGCTGTCTGTCATCAATAGAAATTAGGGTACCCGCTTCTTTAATTTTGGTAAGCTTGTGCCAAGGCGTAAATTGCTGCATCAGCTTTTGACGGTCTCCTGAACGTTTGGCAAAAGTGCCGATCTTGTTTTCCCATTTTCCAAGCCAGGCAATAATGGAATTATCTGACATTTCTCTGAAATTTGGATTGTTTCTGTCATAGATCTCAGCAGTTTCTTTATTGATAATATCCAGTTGGCCATCTAAAAAAGCCTGATATTGATCGGCAACCTCAGTGCGAGAAGGTTTATAATCCTGACCAGCAAACAGATCATTCAAAAGATCCATCATTTCATCGGTCATAAGTTTTCGGTTCTGGTTTTTCAGCTTTCCTGAAATCAGACTTTCAAAATTTACCCCATCATCAAAACTTTCAAAAAAAGCTTTCCAGATCCGGTCAAAACCTCTTTCTGAAGAAGCGATCGTATGGGGGGCGTTATATAACTTTGGTAAGAATTCATTAAAGGTGATAATATCTCTTACTATCGAAGGCATTAATCCCCGTTTTGAAGTTCTTTTTAATTTTTTCCATTCGGTAAGACGGGCTTCCTTTAATTTACCGGCTGCGATCAAAACGCTGGCATTGATGATATACTCCTCTTTAAAACTTTCTCTTAATGGTGATCCGTCCTCAAATTTGAAATCAGTATAGTATCGTACTGCTGTGGCGTCAAACTCGAAAAATGAAAGCAGTGGGTGACTCATTTTGCGTGGATCTCCCAGACT
>LAZY01000087.1 GCA_001013295.1 Chryseobacterium indologenes
AAAACTTATTATACTCGTAAGTCACCCATTTAGTAGGAACTGTTGCTTTTGCATCATAGTTTTTAACACTTTTTATCCTTAGCCCATTTCCAAATATATTCTGGTGCTTTCTTGCTTCCTTCACAGCATAGAATTCTAATTTCCCATAGCCTCTCAAATTTCCCGTCACCATTCCTTTACTTATTGAATTCAGACCTCCAGGATAAACCCTTATATTATAGCAGTCTGATCCATTGGAGGAATTTTTATACTGTGTATAAGGTAAAACAGTATTGCCTTGATTGAGTAATTCTGTATCAATAAAATAAGATACACCCGGTTTAGGTGGAATCGTTCTCGGGTAGGTATTCAATTCAGTTTTTACATATACATCCCCTTTATATCCTGCCGGAAAACTGAAGCCACTACCTGTGTTTGACTGGGTACTGTCAAAAGTCCAGGTATAGATCTTATCTAGGTCATAATATTCATAACAGTTACTACCCACACATTCTGAATAAGGGAATGCTCCTTCTATAGAATTACTTTCAAATTCATACTCTATCCGTCCTCCGGTGGGAAGCGTAATGCTTTTCAGGGTATTGTCTGATACCGTATTCAGATTGGTTGATCTGGGTAATATCAATGCTCCGGCATCTAGGCTGCAAGGATCATAAGCATTCTTGTACCCATAGGTATCTACACCGGAAACATTACCCGGATCGCCATAGGCTTTGTTATATTCAAAGGAGTATTTCTGTATGACATTATTATTTTTATCTAAGTTGGAAATGTCATTCAAAAAATCTTCTCCTGAAAAAGTATATTGACTGATAATTTGGTTATTTTTATCTTTTAATATCAGTTTATCCACTTGGTACCAGTCCCTATCACCTTTATCTTTTAATGAATAAGGTTTTGGATTAGGTTTATAAACAAACTCAATATTTCCATAATTACCAACATTGATTTTTTTAATTTTATTGTCCTGTACAGTTCCCACTGAAGCACTAATCAACTCTGTATTGGTTTCATATTCAAATGTTACAACCAGTTGATTTCTGTTATTAATTACGGTGCTGAGTAAAAAAGCACTGTTATTGATTTTCTCTTTACTTGTAGGTGTGGTTCCTGAACTTATCGTTTTTATTTTATCAACATCTATTTTATTGTATAAATAGGTATTCCCATCTTTATCAATAATACTGAAGGAAGCAATTTTATCAGGGTTACTACTGTCTTTGGTTAGGAGTATTTTGTTCTTGGAAGGTTGTAGCTGTACCGCCATAAGTTGACCACTACTTTGGTCTTTTGAAATATAAAATCTTCCTGTATTTCCTAAAAAATTGTAATAATAAGTAACAGACGACACTTCACCGGTACTTGCATCCGTTATAAAATCTTTATCGTTATTTGTTCTGCTTTTCACAATGGAGCCCCCATACTGAAGGCTCCAACCTTTCTTTACATCACTGATCATCTTAAAAGTAGAAGCACCTTCTGTAGAATACGAAAGTGATACATCGACATTGATGCCGGAAATTGCCGGAACATTAAAAATTGGTATACTGATACCAGGAACCCCAGTATGTAGATTGCTATCAGAATTAATAAGGTGATCATTCTTTTGGAGCTCTATTTTATCCTGCCCGGAAACCTCCATGTTTCCCAAAAGAACAGTGAGTAAAAAAGCACTCAATAGTATTTTTTTCATGATTGTTGGTTTTTATTTTTTAATCAATTTAGCATTCGCCGTTTTATTATTATCCGTTTTGATCGTGATTAGATAAGCCCCCTGCACCAAAGCCTGAGTATTGATCTTCGTAACATTATTCTTTGTTTTTAAACTCTGAAGTTGTCTCCCACTTATATCATACAACAGAATATCCGCTTCCTTGAAATCAAAACCTATTTCTACATAGGCATAATCAGATACAGGGTTCGGGTAAATCTTGATGTCTTGTTTTTCGATAAGCTGATTAACTTGTTTGTCTCCTAGCTTTACAATCTTCCAATTCTCTTTTCCAAGTTCTGTTGCACTCGTTCCGGCTAAAATGATAGAGCCGTCTCTGTTTAACTTCAAATCTGAAAGTCTCTCTTCTCTTTGTCTGGATTCTCCTGTCACATGTTTTCTCCACTGCTCATTCCCGTTCTGATCCAAATACAGCATCCAGAATGTTTCATCATTTTTCTCTACCCTTCCCTCAGCTTGTGTATAGCCTCCTAAAAGAATTCCTTTGGAAGATTTGTCATCTGAAGAATGAATCACACTCATTCCCATCAAAACATCACGGTTTTTGAAATTGTAAGATTTCTGCCACTGTTCTTCTCCTCTTTCATTCAGGGAAATCAACCAAAGGTCTGTTCCTTCTTCAATGCCTACTGTTTTGTTTCCTGATCTTTCGGATCTGGATTCTCCACCGATGATATATCCGTTTGAAGTCAAGGCTAAAGTTCTGATATGATCATCTCCTTTTCCGCCATAGTTTTTCTCCCATTCTACTTTCCCGTTTTTGTCAAGTTTTACGATCCAGTAGTCGCCTTCACCGAAATTGTTGCTTTGTTTGGAGATGGCAGATGTTAGGTTGCGGGTAGCAGCGCTTTCAGTCGAAAGTTTAGTTTCAGAATTTCTTACTCCAGAACCCGTATCTCGAACCTCGGAACTCCTCGAATAAATTCCCAGTAGTGCCCCACCGTCTCTCGTTGGAATCATTTTTTCAACTTCATCCAGGCCTTTTCCTCCTAAAATAAGCTGTGAAAGTTCTTTTCCGTCTTTATCCAGCCTAGTGATCCAAACATCTTTGGAACCATAGCCTTTGGATGAATTTTGTACATTTCCAGCCACAAAGAATCCTAAATCTGTGGTCTGAATGACGGATCTTGCCTCTTCATCAGAAGAAGTTCCCAAGGTTTTCTGCCATAATTCATCCCCAAATTCATTGATCCTGATCAGCCAAATGTCTGAACCTCCTTTAGAATCCTCTTTTTTGTCCAAACCTTTTCCTGAATAAGAAGTTCCTGCCAGAAGAAATCCACCATCCTGAGTGGTAACTGTAGCTGATAAATAATCATGATTCTGCCCTGAGAAATACTTTTCCCAAACTTCATCCCCTTGTTGATTGAGTTTAACCAAATGGAAATCGTAGCCGTTGTTTTTCTTACTGCCTGAAGCCTGTTGCTTATCGCTTTGAATAGAGCTTCCTGTGATCAGATATTGCTGATCGATTGTTGTGGTAACCTGGCTTAGAAAATCCTGTGTAGAGGATTTAATGTCTTTCTGCCAGACAACCTCCTGAGCTGGTAAGCTCAGGAAAGTGCATAAGAATAATGCACTTAGACAATTTTTTTTCATATCTGTTAAAATTTAGCGTGAAATTAAAAATTATAATTAGTCTCAAAATGTGGTTTTCCACATTTTTCATATGGGGTTTTTACGGTAAATAACCTTACCCTGACAGGTACAGTGTTTTCATAGTAAAATTGTTTTTAAAGATGTTATTTATTTTAAGGTAAAACTATCGTAATATGAAAACAGAACCTGCGGTATTGAAAAAAGCAAAGGTGCGGGACTGAGATCGATCTGACAAGGAGGTACTGCGAAGAACCTAATGCCCAGAAAGACTTAGCCCGCACCCATATATGGACACGGGCGTAAGTCTATCGAGTTTGGGCATTAAAGAAGATTCGCAGTTTTCCTTGTCCAAAACGATAGCTTACGCTTGTTTCGTTAAAATGTTGACCCAAATATAATACTTTTCTGATACTAAAGTCACCGTATTTTTACGGTAATTTCAATTTACTGAAGCTACTAAACGCCAACTTGCACGAAATGAGAATACTTTATATTTTTGTGTTATGGCAGAAGTAAAACCAACAAAACAGGACAAAATAATAAAGCGAAACGACCGTATTCGCAAGCGCTTCGCTTATTATACAGACACAAAGCATTTTGACAGTCAGTATGCTTTAGATTTGCTCGAAGACGAATATCTACCACTGGAGCGGGAAACGATCTGGCTCATTGTGAGAAGAACCGGACATTATAAAAATCTTTAATCATGAAAAAAATCTTATTACTTTTATTATTCCCGACTCTTCTTTTTTCGCAAACCTCACTTAGTGAAGATGATATTTATGCGGCTGCAGGTAATGATTATGAAACATTATTAACTAATATTGGAGTAGATCGTGAAGGCGGTTTTGCAATTAATCATTTTTTGCATAAAATGGGCTTTACTCCTGATGAAAAATTTACACAACATGGCGAAAACTTTAAACAAAAATATGTACAACAGATTGTATCAGGGAATGCAAAACCATCTGTAATATGGGTAAATTACTTAAATAAAAAAGTTAAAGGATACAGTTTTCCGGTGACACAAAAAATAGATATTTCAGGCGACACAGAAAACATTATCAAATTTTATGTAAATTTCTGGAGCCGTACGATTAACTTCAAAGACACCAAACCGGGAGAAACTGTAACGACCCGTTTTTTATCCGATGTTGCCGCCCTCTCAGTGGGTACCAATGGGCAGTCCAAGATCGTAGTAACCACAGCAAAGGATTATTATAAATAACATTAAAAACACACAAATGACCTACGAAGAAGCTTTACAAGAAAAACAGGAAACAGAAAAACAGTTAAAAGGCCTTCAGCCTCCGGTAAAACTTATCGTTATTCCATACCTGGCAAGTGATCAGAAGGAATTCATGGAATTTTACACCGAAGATAATTATAAAGATGATCTTTGCCTATTATTTTCATCTGATGATCAGTATACCGTTCTTATCAATTTTATAAAATAACTAATCATGAAAACTCTTTTAATCTTATTTTTATTATCCCCGCTCTTTTATTTCTCACAACAAGACGCTAATGGTTGGTATTATGTAGGTTCAGGCGTTGGCGGTACTAAGAGCTATGTTAAAAACATTGAAAAGAAGAACCTCGATACTTTTAGTGCATGGATCAAAATGGCTTTACCTCCGAAAAAAAATAAAAAAGGGGTAACGATTTCGGGAGGCTATTATTTACAATATTGGACGGTATATTGTCGTGATAACGAATACTCCATTGCCGATACAGCCTTATACAATTCTCAAGGAACACCAATCGATTCTTTTGACCGATCAAATGAAGGAATAAAAAAGGTTATTCCCGATTCCGTTGCTGAAGGAATTACTTCAGTAATATGTGAATCCGGAAAGATGATGCTGGATTAAATAACAAAATCTGACTGAATATTAACCTGCCTTTTGGGCAGGTTTTCTTTTGCTATATAATTAACAATGGGCTCGGCATCTACCTTGATCATTTTGGAATAGTTGGCCCTGGTATCATCGGTGATCGTAGTTTCATATTCATAGACTGTAACAATAACATTATTATGATCCAGATCGTCCTCGTCAGATACCTTTTTCATTTCACTGAATTTTGTCCCACTGAATCCCTCCAGTGCTGCGTCGACTTTCTCATTAAGATCAAAAAAAGCCAGTGCCAGCTCCTGATCGATACTTCCGGAGTAACTTTCCGCATAATTTTCGCAGATTACACGGACACGGACCAGTCCTTTTCCCTGTTTAATTCCACTGCCGATGTCTGACCATTCAAAACGCATAAAAGCGATTAAAACAGCAGGTTTTGGAACGATAACTACATTTTCCTTTTCGGTCTGTCCACGATCTTTATCGATATAGATCAGTTCCTCTACCTGGGATTCCAGATGATCGGATATTTCTTTAAATACAATACCTTTAATACTCATTCTATTATTTTTCTAAGTTCTGAAATAATCATACGGTCCAGCGTTTTTTCCAGGGCTTTAGAGTCACCGATGAATTTACGCTGTGGGATTTCTATGTGTTCTTTTTTTGTCAGGGCCAGCCATTTCCAGTATTCCTTCTCCGTCTCCTTATACTTTGCCCAGAAGAAACGGCGCATCTTGGGGGTGATAAAAATCTTTCCACCATCATTATGAATTTTTGCATAATGGTTATGATTTCCGATTCCCACCACAACCCGGGATTCCGAGACCTGAAGCTTTTTAATTTCCCGTCTCGTATTTCCGGAGCGCACCATTGTGGCCCTTGCTCCAGGGTATGTGCTTTTTTTCCATCTTTGAAAAGGAACATCCACGAAGCCGCCCACATTAAAATTTCGTTTAAAAAAATTGACCATTGTGATGGCTGCTTTTTGTGGAATCGTTCTTTTAAAGATCCTGTATCTTGCGGCGAGCCTGTCCAGCTCCCTTGCATTATTTCTACGCATTGGCTCTAATTTCTATGTCGGCGAGTGTTTCATTAAATATCTGCTCAATAACATTTCTGATCTCCTGTGGGCTTTCTTTGATATTGGTGGTTTTAATGGTTAATTCCTTCACAAAAGACTGAATATTAAAGATCATCTTTTTTCCTTCTCCGCTGGCCGAAGATCCTGAAAGCGAATTTTTGGTTTTATCCTTTTTATTCTTTCCCTCTGCCCCTGACCCCGCCAATGCATAAGAAGGCTTTCCACCTGGAGCGGCAAGCGCTGAAGATGGCGCACCGGGTGTGGTTACTGTCTCATTTTTCGGGGTGATTTTAACGGCTTTTTTAATAGGTTTCTCCAGCTCTTTATTCCATCCGTCATAAGCTCCTTTTACGGCAAGAGGAACTAATTTTGCGGTTTCTTTTATAGCACTGAACCCTTTTGATAGAGCCGACTTTATTTTATCCGTATCAAGGGTGAAAATGCCGACCAAAAGATCACCAACACCGCCCAGAATATTAATCGCCATCTCTTTAATGCTTTTAAATATGGAGTGAATCATTCCTGACCAGGCTCCCAGGAGCCGCTGAATCCATACTGTTTTTCTTCCCCATTCAATCACGGCATTGATAATCCCCAGTATCGCATCGACGGCTTTTAAAATCACCCCAATAGCC
>LAZY01000088.1 GCA_001013295.1 Chryseobacterium indologenes
ACTCTCCATTGTATGTTTGTCTGACTCACTCAAAGTTTTTAACGCTTTAGTTTTTCCTTACTTGGTTGTTATATTGTATGTCAATGATCTTTATATCTTTCGCTTTTTAACGAAGCAATCTTTCTGTCAGTGTTGCTCCGTATTTGCGAGTGCAAAAGTAAAACTTTATTTTTAATTGACCAAATGTTTTGAAAGAAAATTTTAAAGTTTTTTAAGTAACCTTAACCCTTTCCAAAACCTCAATCTCTCTACTCCTGCGCTCCCTTAATTGGGACTGCAAAGATACAAACTCTTTTTTAACCCGCAACTTTTAACTGATAAAAATTTAAAGTTTTTTTT
>LAZY01000089.1 GCA_001013295.1 Chryseobacterium indologenes
TCTGATTATCCGTTTATGCACCTGTTATATTCGCAATTACTAGTCTGTCAAAGAGTTTGTCTCCAAAATACCGTCTGTTTAATTTGTAAATAAACTCGTTGAGATACAACTGTAAGTATTTCCTTTTGATTTTATGGTAGTTGCCCAGCAATGTCCGTTTTGCATTACTGATTGCGATATGCACCCATTTGAGTGTTTCCTTGGTGGTTTTGGCGTCTGATTTCTCGGTGACGTGCAATTCCACCAGATCGGAGATGTCAACGTAAGAAGTGCTTTTGTCCGAAAATACGATGGCATCATCCTCCATGCAGTCCCTGACCACGCCGTTGATTCCTTCACTTTGATGGCTATCCAGTACCCTGGCCTTGAAATAACGCACATGCTTCTCCTTTTTGCCCGTTTCGATATCTTCCAACGGGGTGCTTTCGGCCATCACCGCAACGTTCTGCTTTCCCTCGGCTCCCCGGCCACGTGTACCCTTGCCTCGCTCGATTTCCTTACTGGCCACCGAAAAGTAACCCTCATCCAGTTCTATCATCCCTTCCAGTGTATACCTTGCATCCCGGTTGCCCATCGCCCTGCGGAGTTTGTGTACCATCGCCCATACCGGTTCGTAACGCTTCAATCCTAATTGCTTCTGGAGTTCGTTGGTGGAGAATCCCTTTTTTGTGCAACTCATCAGGAACATCGTTTTGTACCACACCAGAAACGGCAGCTTGGAGCTCTCCATGATCGTACCGCTGCGCAACGAGGTGCGGAAACGGCAACCTTTGCATTCATAACTCCATTTACCCTGTAACCAATAATGGGAAGTGCCCCCGCATCGCTTGCAGACAACCCCTTCCTTATCACGCTGCTCCTTGAAATGCAAACGACAATCTTCCTCCGAACCGAAATGAGCCGTAAAACTGAATATGTTCATAATCCCTGCTTTTTGAGCGCTAATATACTAAAAATATTAGGTGTGTTTGCGGAGAATCAGA
>LAZY01000009.1 GCA_001013295.1 Chryseobacterium indologenes
ATCTCAACGAGTTTATTTACAAATTAAACAGACGGTATTTTGGAGACAAACTCTTTGACAGACTAGTAATTGCGAATATAACAGGTGCATAAACGGATAATCAGATTATTTTTAAATATTCTGCTTCAGGTATCGGATGTCCATAAATTCTTCCTGCACTCAATTCTACTCTCAAAACATTCTGCCAACCAACAACAGCAAAACTTATGAAATATGATCCTTCAGAACTGTGAGACTTGTAATTAAAAAGACTCCGCAAATATATACGGAGTCTTTGATATTAATACTTTATTTACCAAGTTATATTGTCTGTATCAGATAACTTTTGTATCAAGATTTGTTATTTTAAATCATCATAACTCAAAGAATAGGAAACAAATTTATCTCCATATTCATAAAGAATAAAAAATGTAACTATGTTATTTTGAAAAAAAACCATACATGGCATATTTAAATATAAATAATTCTTTTCTCCTTCTGAATGTATAAACTCATTATTTTCATATTTAAAATTCCCCCGCTTCCGC
Organism: Chryseobacterium indologenes; assembly: GCA_001013295.1. GTDB lineage: Bacteria > Bacteroidota > Bacteroidia > Flavobacteriales > Weeksellaceae > Chryseobacterium > Chryseobacterium indologenes_B. The sequence goes on from LAZY01000009.1 coordinate 528, forward strand.
ACGAATCCTTTCGTGTGGTCAATATTATAAATTAAACATTCTAAAAATAACAATATGATCTAAAAGTCCTTTTCATCACAATAATCTACTGCGTTGCTGTATTTGTAATCTTCTGCACGGAAAACTAAACCCGCTTCTACCGGATTTTCATATACATAATTTTATCTTCTGCCAAATCACTTTATTGCTCCATAACTCAATAGGCTTATTATCGTGTCTCCAAAATTGATATTAAGTAGAAGTATAAGATAGAACTTCTGAAATTCCATCTGCTCTCCGAAGTCTCCCGACTTCGGAGCAACTTAAAAAAATAACCCTATTTACCAGCCGTCACCACCTCCTCCGTTTTCATTTAAAAACAAACGTCAATACATTTGATGTTTATTTCTCTGCATATTCACTTGCTATCCTTCCCGAAATTAATCCGGCTACTGTCCCTAATCCAGGCCAGGTATTATCTCCCGTAAGCCAAAAGTTTTCAACTCCGATGTCCTGAGGAACGGCTTTGAGATTTGTATTTTTTTTAGTTTGCTTAAACCCGCCAACACTTCCCATTATTCTGTTTGTAAATTTCTGATAGGTCAATGGGGTACCAATTTCATAAACCATAGGATTTTGCCCTAGATTTGGGTAAACTTTTCTTGCAGCATTTATTAAATATAAACCAATGTTTTGCTTTTTTATTTGATATTCCGTCTCTGTAAGATTCTGCCATTCTGCTATATCGCAGTGTGTTGAAATCATTACTGAACGAAATCCTTCCGGTGCAGACCTAGTATCATTTTTGTCGGAAACAGAAATAAACATATTATTTCCATTCCCCAATTTCGAATCATAATCAATTAAAATCTGATGATGCGTGAGGATCTGATTAGAAACTTCCATTTCCGGTACTCCTAAAAAAATAACGATTGCGCTTCCTTTATTTCTTTCATTTTTTACAATAAAAGGCTGCAATTTATTTTTTATAGAATCTGGACAAATCGTCTGTAACAAGTCAATAGGTAAAGAATTTATTATTTTTTTTGCTTTAAAGTATCCCTTGCCTGTCTTGATATTCCAATTGTTTTTTTCTTTTTTAAATTCTAAAACTTTGTGCCCTTTTTTTATGGTCCCTCCTATTTTTAAATAATAATTTGATAAATGATTCCAAAAGCTTTTCATACCCCCTTCCGCTCTCATAAGTCCAGCTCCTCTGATGCTGGCTCCCAGGGCAGAGTTAATAAACGGAGCTTTGTCTATACTACTGTGAACAGTATCTTCTATCAGCATGGACAGTAGACCGACTAAAGATTTGTCATTTTCAAGATTGTATTTTTTAACAATATCCAACATGGTTGAATTGATATATTTTATCAGGTTGAAATTTTTAATTCCAATACATTGTATTAGAATATAAATGTCTTTCGGAGTACGAATGGGAAGTTTGATGTTTTTTCTGCTGGCTTCCCAGAATACTTTTGTCACCTCATCCATAAGCTTCCAAAATTCTATGTGGTTTTGAGTTGAGCCTATTTTATCCAGTCTTTCTTTTTTCCATTTTTCAGGATCCTGATAAAGTGTAATTTGTCTATCGGGAAGCCAGGCTATATAATCAATATATTTTCCTTTTGGCATCTCTAAGTGAATGTCTCTGAAAAAATTGGCTCCAACACCACCTTCTGTAAAGTCTACTAAAGTTGTAGCACCCACATCGAATGAAAAACCTTTTTTGGTAAAGAAACCAGCGCATCCGCCCAATTGCCCATGAGATTCAAGAACGATTGTTTTCAATCCTTTACTTTGTAGTCTTAATGCTGCTGAAAATCCCGAAATTCCGCCTCCGAAAATCGCTATATCATAGTCTTCAATCATTTAAATTTATATTGTTTGATTTTTATACTTAGGTTGTTGATCTATTTTTACAGATCCTGTTGATGGAAGAATCAGCATCTTAATTATCGCTTAATCTTGTTGAATTTTATTTTCATTGCATGAATGGTATCAAAATGGCCATGAGAGTCTGTTTTATAAAGGAGTTTATTATTGTGAATTAAAAATTGGTCACTATTTATATATTTATCAGCACCTTTGTTTCCGCCCACAACAAAAAGAGTATCGCCTGAACTTTTATATTTTTTATCCAATACCATCAGGGAAGCATTATCACCTACAATGATTTGAATTTTCACAGAATCCAAAATATTTACAATACAATACTCTTTCCCATTTCTATATTCTGCGGAAAGAAGAGTCTTGTCCAAGCGTTTCACATTTTCCGCTACAACTTTTGGATCTTTATGTCCTATAAAATCAATTTGAGTAAAAGTATAGTATAGAATTCCTGAAATTCCACCAATTATAATAGCTGAAATTAAAAAGATTTTAATACTATTTTTCATACCAAGTCGTTCTTTTAAAAATTGAATAATGAAAAAATATAAGTTAATAGGGTGTTTCATGGGATTATTTTTCGTTATATCAGCGACTGTGATTATCCTGAGACTTCATTTAGCCAACTATCTTCCCGTGTTATTTGTCCTGTTATTTTTTCCTTTTTTAATCTATCTTGGGGTTAATTTAGCCTTTACCTCTTCAGCCTACATTAAAAAACATCATATTGATTTTTACGAGCAATATAAGTCGATGACCCTTGGTACAGATGGAAATATTGTGAATCTTCTATTGGTGAGCGATAAAAAAATCACAGAACTTCAGGATCAAAAGGTGCTGATTTTTAAAAAAGAAATGATCGGCATTATAAAATTAATTATTGTATGTTTTCTGAGCTTCATTCTTCTTAGTATTCTTACGACTATTATGGCGCAGAGGAGCTCTATTTTATAAAAAATACTCTTCCATCCCAGGAAAACTCTCCGCCCCGTCCCAATGTCGCATAATAAACAATAGTCAAAGAAATAAGGGAACTTATCATAATAAGAGGGAGCCAATATTTATTATTATTTTTCCTGTTGAGCCGCCTTGTAATTACAATGTGTGCAACGGTTGCCAAAATAATCGGAGGGAAATAAATGATGTTTCCTAACCCATGTCCAAAGTTTAAGAGCCCAACTATGGTTAAAATACAAATCCCGATCAGTATCCATAAAACGATCCTGTTAATTTTTTTTAAATTTATCTTTTTAATGATCATATCAGCGTATATGAGAAGAGGTTAATTATTTTTTTAAGGCAGTAGTAATCTGTTGAAAAATTCTTTCTCCCAATAGTGCATCTCCTACGAATGCATCCCATTGACAAGTTGGGGCAAACCATATCCATAAATCTTCCAGAACGGCTTCGTTGCCATTTTCTAATTCAAAAATACGGTCTTTAAAGTCTTTATGAAATTCTTCAGCAGAAGTATATTGACCGGAATACCCACCTGAATATTCGGACAGAATTTTTTCAGCTTCTTTTAAATCATTGATTAAGGATAGTTTTTCTAACATCTTTTTTTTAATATTATTGCGGAAAATTATATGACAGCCATGTTACAAAAGATATTGTCAGGATCATAGAAGTTAACGAACCTAATAATAAACCCCATTCCATATCTCGTATTGTTGGCTTTTTCTTGTATTTTTTCCTAATTATAAATCCGGGTATAATGCAACAGGCGAATATCAATAGGATCAAATCAAAACGATCCAGTAGTTTTAGTGCGACAACCAATAAAAATTCAGCTAAAACGGCTAGAATAAAAGAAAATATTTTCAATTTTTCGCCTTTTTTGTAAATATAATAAAGTTAATTATATATTCTTTACCATTTTGTATGCTTTTAATTCAAACGAACAAAATCATCTATAACAGAGTTTGAAGATATGCTCGTCTTGGCTACATAACCTACATTTTTCAACATATGCCCAAGAAGAAATACTGATTTACAGGCAATATAATTTTTAAAAACCATCCTTGCTAAAGTTAAATAATTTCATTAAAAATTCAAAAAAAATTAAAAATATACTATTCAATACATGGTGTATTATTTTTTTTACTATTTTTAAGCACTATCAAATTAATTTATTAAAATATGAAAAAAGCATTTTTTTTATCTTTTTTATCTTCCCTATCAATGATCTCGTGTTCATTAGAAGGTTCTGAAGAAAACAACCTGATGAAAAATCAGTCAGAAGAAAGTATTAACAAATCAATTATGTCTAAAGGTCAGGCAATTGAGAGCTTCAAAAAAGCATTAGCCGATGCAAACAACCCAACACTTATTAAAGAAGAAATTAAAAACAATTCAGGAAGTCAGGGATTTAGTCCTTCAAGAAAGAAAATTTTATTAGAACCTGCGAAAATGGTTTTACGGTCAACAGGAATAGCTGCGGATAAAATTAATGGTTTAGATGATGATGCAATTATTTCACAAGCCTTTATTTCAATTTCAAATCAATAAAAACCATAATACATCACATACAATATGAGAAAAATACTTCCATTAGTTTTAGTTCTTTTAGCTGTAATCATTAAAGCTCAGCAATATCCATTGGTAGTTTATAATTTTAGCCCTATTACGGTTACTAAAATGAAAATTAGAGTCACAGACCCAACAACATGGCCACAGGACTGCCATCCGATTGCTTATGGAGAAACAGCAGGGCCCCTGTTACCAGGTACCACTGTTACTTATGATCTTATGGAGAAAAGTGGAACAAAAACTCCACCCATCAATCAATGGGATATTATGTCCCATTATATAGGTATTCCTGATAATATATATAACGTAAGTGCCGGGATGGGAACAGTCATACCACCTGCTATAACATCTATTATTAACTGGCAGAGTATTATAATAGAATTTTCCAATGGTGAATCCATAGATTTAGGAAGAGGTTGTGTACAGCCTGGTACTCCTACATTCAATTCGGGGCCTACTCCATCAGGTAGAACTGCGGCTACTAATCTATTACTTACACCTAACCAGCAAGTTATTACTATATTCTAACAGCTATTTATTCAAAATATAAAAAGCCAAATGGCGCCCACTAAAACAGTGGGCGCCATTTTTTAAAGATACTTTAATCAATTTCCAGTTTCCGAAATACCAAAATACAGATTATCAAAATCTTAGATTAAAATACCTAATTCGCCTGTTCTGATTTTGAATTCGTTATTTTTTAATGATTTTTATGGCCTCAAGACCTTGTTCAGTTTTTACTCTGATCCAATAAGAGGCCGGGGTGAGAGATGACAGATTAATTTCTGCTTCAGCGCTGTTTATTTTTTGTTTTATAACGGTTTGCCCTAGAAAGTTAATCACTTCAACCTCTAAAATTGACTGTTTGGAGGTCAGGAACAACTTATTTACAACAGGGTTCGGAAAGAATTTAAAATTCGTTTTTTCTACTGAGGATACATTTAAATAAGTAGTACAAGTAGTTCCGGTAATTATAACACTATTACCAACCCAGTTAGAGGAGGTTCCGTTTAAAGCAAACCCCATAAGAGTTCCATTATAATTATTTCCGCTGCTGTCCTGCAAGGTAGTTACAGAAGCATTATTTGCATTAGCGATACCCTGATTAAATTTATAATACGCAATTAATCCTGTTGTTGGACCGGGTAGCTCACAGTTCATATGGTTTGTTATTTCACCGGGAGACAAAGCTCTATTCCAGATTTTTACTTCATCCATAGTTCCTGTAAAACTATTGGCAGCATTATTAAAAGCACCTAACCTAACCAAGCTTCCTCCATCAACCGGATCAACCTCAGTATTGGTATCTACCAACTGTCCATTTTTGTACAATTTCAGGGTGGTAGTAGCAGCATCATAAGTTACGGCAACGTGATACCAGGTATTAACAGACAATGGAACAGAGTCTTCTACGCTAAACCAATCACCGTTATGCCCTGCAGTAAGTTTCCCGGAACTGTTGGGTACCCAGAAAGCGTGCCGTGTATCTGAATCCCCACCAGAGATAATGTTGTTTTGGGTGCTTAAACTTTTCACGTAGATCCAGGCTTCTTTAGTATAACTTGCAGGCAAAATGTTTCCACAGTTTACATAATCGTTTACGCCATCAAAATCCAGCGCTGATCCTTGCTGAGAAAATCCAAATTGGAAAATCATTAAAAAAGAGGCCAACCAGATTTTTTGAAAATTCAGTTTGAAGGGCACTGAAAGTATTTTTCTTTTCATAATAATAATTTTTATTAATTACTTCACAAAATTGTATCATTCTTCCGGAGATTCATACAAGGGTAAACCCTTGAATTGAAGATTAGATAATTTTCAAGATTAGAAATTGATACATTTGTAAAAAAATATAGGTATGCCTACGATTAAGAAAATCATATTCTTATTCATTGCTTTTTTTACATTATCATGTAGAGAAAAAAAGAAAAATTTTTATTTTGAAAAAGTAAGTCCGCCAAAAGAAGAGCCTGCAAAAGTCTGGTTAAGAAAAAATGAAAACTATAGCGCGGATAAAGAACGCTACCTGAAAGTTTTTTTGGACTTCTATCAAAGTAAAATGGCTAAAAGTGATTATTCGGAAGCCTCCAAAATCCTGGATTTGGTGACTACAAAATATGTTTATTTTTATGATTTTGATCCTCGCCTTACCCAAGTTGTAAAAGAATTTGACGAAAGGTATAGAAGAGAATTACCCCCCATAAAAACCATTTACATTGATAGTTATTATGGCAATTTAGAATTTGACAGAGACCACCTCAACAAGGCCAAGGATTACTTTTTAAAAATTACCGCTTTAGAACCTGACGATTATAAGAGTTGTTACAAGATAGCCCGTGCTTATTATGATTTATCCTATACTTATTTTGTTTTAGGAGATTTAAAAAACAGTATAGAAGCGAATGAAAAATCAAGAAACTACTCCATCAGAATCAGAGACCAGGAAAGTATAGCTTCTGTAGAGTCGAATTATGTGAATATCTACAAAGCCAATGGTTCTTTTGAGAAGGCCGTCGCAAGTGCTGATGAAGTGATAAAGATCTCTAAAGAAATCGGGAATACCTATGATTATTTTATGGGTAGATATAACAAATGTTCTGTGTATGGTTTCTTTAATAAGCATCAGCTGAAAAATAAATACATTCACGAAACTTACAAAGAATATATAGCCAGCCAATATGATAATGATGTACTGCTGCTTTGCATTTCTGATTACGAAATAGAAGCTTTAGTTGAGGAAAATAAATTAAATGATGCCCAAATAGTTTTAGACAGAATAAAGCCTGTTGCTGAAAAAAACACCTCTCAAAACTGGCTAAAGGATTACCAGGCGACTTTGGCTCTATATCAAATCAATAAGGATGTAAAAACGTGTAACACAAAATATATAGAACATTCACTGCCCAATTTGCTTGAACATCAAAACTACGAAAGAGCCAACCTGTTTTACAATGTTTTATTAGAAAAAGCCATTCAAAGCAGGGATCTGGACAAGGTTATTTTTTATAATAATGAAGTTTACCGTACAAAGGACAGCTTATCGAGCGCAAAAAGCAAGCTGATCAATTTAGAACTCACTGCAAAATATGAAACGAAAGAAAAAGAACAGGAAATTAAGCTCCAGCAAGAAACTATCATCAATAAAAATGCTGTTATTGTGGCTTTAGCACTCGTTTTTATTGCTTTGTTATTAGCCATTATTATTTATTATTTAAAGCAAAAACAAAAGAAATTGTCTTTAGAAAAAGAACAATCATTGCAGTTTACCAAAAACCTTCTGGATAAAACCGAGGAAGAGCGCAAAAGAATCGCCTCTGATCTCCATGACAGTGTGAGCCATGAACTATTGTCGCTTAAGCATTCGTTTGAGGTAAACCAACTTCAACTCAACGAAAAAGTGGATAGCATCATTAATGACATCAGAGCCATCAGTAGAAATCTACATCCCGTTCTTTTTGAAAAAATAGGTCTAGAAGCCAGTTTGGAACAATTCATGGAACGTATCCAAAATACCCATCTTTTTATGATCTCCTGCGAAATCAATTATCAAAATGGCCTCACAACTGAAAAAGAATTACAAATCTATAGAATTGTGCAGGAAGCGGTTTCAAATATTATAAAATACGCAGATGCTATCGCGGCAAAAGTCGTTTTAACTGAAAATAAAGATACCGTTATTTTAGAAATTATCGATAACGGGAAAGGGTTTAATGTAAAGGAAACGCTGGAAAAAAAGGATGCTTTCGGTTTACACAATATGATAGAAAGAAGCAAAGCAATTGGTGGGCAGGCTCATATCTCGTCCACTGATAAAGGCACAAAAATAGTAGTACAAATAAAAAAATAATACAATGAAAATTCTGGTTGCAGACGATCATCCTTTAACCCTGAATGGAACGGTTTCTTACCTTACCAATTTGGGATATAACGTCGTGAGTGCCTGCTCCAATGGAACTGCAGCACTTAATTACATTCAGATTTATTTGCCGGATGTCGCTGTTTTGGATTTAAATATGCCGGGTCTGGACGGCTTGGAAGTGGCCAAAAAAGTAATGGAAAATAAATGGCGTACTAAAGTGATCATCCTTACCATGCACAATGAAATTGGCGTTCTGAACAAAGCAAAAGAGTTTAACGTAGATGGGTATATTTTAAAAGAAAAAGCCTGTCCCGATTTAGAAAAATGTATGAAAGAAATTGCGTTAGGAAAGAAATATTATTCCGGAGCTTTACTTCAGAATTACAAGATAGAAAACACTGATGACCTCGGCAAACTCAACCTATTGACCCTTTCTGAAAGAAAAATAATAGAATTAATAGCCACTCAAAAGACCAGTAAGCAAATTGCAGGACTTCTTTTCCTGTCCGAAAAAACAGTGGAAGGACATCGTACCAGAATTATAGAAAAACTGGGTATTCCAAAAGAAAAAAATGCCTTACTGATCTGGGCCATCCAGAATTATAAAAAATCCTTGTAGATGTAAAAAATAATTATTAGAAACGAAAAATATAAAAAGCGGAAATCTTATGCAATTCCGCTTTTCAAAAGATTTACTTATTGATTCCCTGCACAAGAAAAATTCACTTCCATCTGGCGACATCTCTACTTACCATAAATAGCCAGTCCGTTATATTTTACTTTTCATTTGGATCTACCCGAATAGCACTTGGACGGAAGATTTTTAACAATTGGATAAAATCATCTATACTTTTTTATGCTTTCCCATTTAAATATTAAATTTCAAAAATGCTGAAAAAGAATACAGCTTTGAGAATCCACGTGAGCTGAATGCATTAGGATATGAGCTCTTAAGAAATGGAAATATAGATTCAGCTATTAAAATTTTCAGGCTTAATGTTTCTATGTTTCCCCAATCTGCCAATGTTTATGACAGTCTTGGTGAAGCTTATTTCAATAAAAAAGAATATCAGGTATCAATAGATCATTATAAAAAAGCAATCAGTCTTGGCGGAAGCAATGGTAATGCGGAGAAAATGATAGAGAAAATTGAAAAAGAAATAAAATTTTCAAATCAAAATTTTACACAAAAAATCCCGGTTAATCCGGGATTTTTTTCTTATGTTCAAATTTATTTGATCTCTACAGGAACTGAGATTTTATCCCAATCCATTGTAAATCCATTATTGTTTATTTTATATACTAAAGCTTCCTGTGTTGCTGGTAAAGCCTTTGTTTTTACATCCACACGTAAAGCATCTTTTGCTTCTTCGTATTTATAGGCACCCCATTGTTTTGGCTCTTTGTTGAAAATTGCCGTCCAGGTTCCGGATTCCTTAGGGATTAAGAAAAAGCTGTATTTACCTGCAGGCAATTTTTTACCCTGAACGGTAATATCCTTACTCGTTTCGAAAGTCGTTGCTTCATTAGCTCCTGCACGCCACACTTTATTATAAGCTTCTAAACCACCCCAGATAGTACGGCCTTTTACAGAAGGACTGCTATAGTTTATTGTAATGGTGGCATCTTTAATTTTTCCCGTAGCAGTAGCCGGAGGACTGGCAGGTTTTTTAGTATCCTGTGCAAAGGCATTCATGGAGATTGTCATTGTCGCAACAAGCACAGCTGCAGATTTAATGATTGTTTTCATACTATTTTTATTTGTTTGTTTTTATTATTGTTCGTTTACGAATTTACAGCTTTCGGCTTATAAAACAATAAACCAATTGCCGAAAATAGAATCACCGCTGCAGCCCCGATTACATTAAGCCAAAGAAAGGAAACAATATCGAACTGATAAACGGCAATCACTGTAATTTCTGATAAAATTGCGGCAATAAACACATTCGGGCCAGTAATTTTTTTATAGTAAAATGCAACCAGGAAAATCCCTAATATCGGACCATAGAAAAGAGAACCTAATACATTAACCGCTTCAATAAGGGATCCCATTTGAGTAGCAAACATCGCTACACCAATTGAGAAAATCCCCCAGGCTAACGTGTGCAGACGACTGTACTTCAATTCTGTGGCGTCATCGGGCATTTCTTTTCTGAATATCAGATGTACATCTTTTAATGAGCAGGCGGCAAGGGAATTCAGCGCTGCCGAAATGGAACCCCAGCTGGCCAGGAAAATGACGGCAAACAGTAACCCGATCATCCCAACAGGTAAGGTATTTTTCACAAAATACAGGAAAATGTAATTGGTATCTGTTTTTTCCGCATTAAAGTTGGATTTATTGATGGCCTCCTCTACCCTTCCGTGAAGTGCTTTTACTTCTGTTTGTGTATTTTTAAAATCCTGAATCGTTTTTTGCAGTTGCGGAGATTGAGCTTCTTTCTGCTTTAAAATTTCTTTCGATTCTTTATTAAATTTTAGTTGCAAACCCTGATGTTCTTTTTCAAAAACAGCAGCCTGTTCAGGTTGTGTATCCTTTAAATATTGATAAGACCGTTCGTTGAAATAAATCGGAGCCGGTTTTAAAGAAAAGAAGGCAAAAAGTAAGGCACCAATCAGAAGAATCGCAAATTGCATCGGAATTTTAACCAATCCATTCAACAGCAAGCCCATTTTTGCATTGGTATTGTCTTTGGCCGTAATATATCTCCCAACCTGGCTCTGGTCTGTACCAAAGTAAGAAAGTGCCAGGAAAAAACCTCCGATTAAGCCGCTCCAGATATTGTATTTGTCTTTCCAATCGAATTCTGTGGTGATGACATTGAGCTTTCCGGATTTCCCAGCCAGATACAATGCATCACTAAAACCAATTCCATTAGGCATATTCTGAATAAGCAAATACCCTGCAAAAGCCATGGTTCCCAGAATAATGAGAAACTGAAGCTTTTGGGTATGAGCAATCGCTTTTGCTCCGCCAACATAAGTATAAATCAACAGAATTCCTCCCGTTAAAATATTCGTCAAATAAATATTCCAGTTTAAAACGCTTGATAAGATGATACTCGGAGCGTAAATACTGATTCCCGTTGATAACCCTCTGGAAAAAAGAAAAAGCAGTGAGGTAAGTACCCTTGTTTTCTTGTCAAAACGGTTTTCCAGATATTCATAGGCTGTATAAACATTTAAACGCTGAAAAATCGGTATAAAAGTGATACAGATCACAATCATCGCCAAAGGCAAGCCAAAATAATACTGAACGAAACGCATCCCGTCTGTATAAGCCTGTCCCGGAGCTGAAAGAAAGGTAATGGCACTTGCCTGCGTTGCCATAATCCCTATCAGCACAATGTACCACGGCATTTTGTTATCTGCTTTCAGATAAGATTCGTTGCTTTCCTGGCCACGACCGATGAATACGCCGTAAACCACCACTGCAACAAGTGTAAAAATAAGAACTGTCCAATCTATAGTACTCATGCCCAGAATTTAGTAAACCAATAATAAAATGCGATCTGCAATACCAATGCAACGGCTAATAGCAGGTACCAGATATTCCAATTTTTAAGTTGCTTGTTCATCAGTTTTTCTGTGCAGATAAAAAGTTAAAAAATAAACGTGCCGCCCCCACATTTCCCGCAGGCAACTGTCTGAAAAATGCCAACGGTGTATAAATAAAATTACCTTTTCCGTATTGGGTATATAAAGTTGATCCTTTCAAGGGTTCTTCGTCCGTATCATGCATTTCAAAAAGCGGTTCATATGCAGCATCCCATTGAGCAGGGAAATACGCACCACGCTCCTGCACCCAGCTTTTAAAGTCTTCTGAAGTAATTTTGTTAGGGAAGTTCAGTAGTTTATGATTGGGATTTAAAAACTTCACCTCAGCATTTTCTTCCGTCACACGCTTATTCGCAATACTGAAGTTGTACATTCCCAATTGGTCAACGGTTGTATCCTGGTTGGTGTTATACTGCATAACCAGATTACCTCCGGTTTTTACATAAGACCACAGGAAAGGCATCCAGCGGCCCAGCTTTTTCTCTGTATTGTTGGCACGAACCCCAAGAACGATGGCATCATATTGTGACAGCTTATTTTGATTCGTATTTCCGTTAGATTCATCTATGTTACCATAAAAATCTTCATCTTTCAACACATCTACCTGAATCCCTGAAATTCGTAGAAAATCAGGAATAAAATCGCCCGCACCTTCTATGTAACCCACTTTTTTAACCCTCGCCTGAATATCACCTTTCATTACAATGGCATTTGCGGTTGTAAAATATTGTAAGGAAGGTAAATGCGGATACTGGATTAATACTTGTTTTTTATTATAAGTAACTCCATCTGCAACAAAATTGGCATCCAATTGTAAACGAGGTGAATTAATTGCAGCAAGCTTAGTTTTTGGAATCACGTAATCGACAGTAAAGTCTTTCCCATTGAGAGTATTTAATTCAGTTCCACCTAGTCGTTCTCCATTATACATGAGATTGAGAAGTCCTTTACTGATTTTTTTGTTAGAATTAACCTTAATATTTAAACTCAAATGTAAATCTTCATTTTCTTTAGCTACATAAAGCTGTTGTGTAAATTTCAGTTCCAATGCAGGGACAATGCGCAAGGCTTCAACGACATCACCGCGCACCGGATCTAATTTCTTGAAAGACAAAGGAAGTTTAACCTGAAATTTCTCCGAACCTATTTTTAAACCAAGTAAAACATTCAGTGCTGATTCTGCCTCAGGCAAACCGACTAAAGTATCATTCGGAACCGAGAAAGTGGCTGCGTTCTTAGCTGGTTTTGCCAACCAGTAAGGTTCTGTGAGTGCTTCATCTGCAGGAATCTGAATATCATGCTGAATGGTAATTAAGGAATCTTTTGACAGTTTTCTGTTGAAACTTTCTGATTGATTTAACCATTTTACATCTTCTAAAACGACAGGATTTGCCGCTCTTGAAATCACATTCAATCTGAAATTGTAATGATCTCCGGCAACGGCCTCAGCCTGATTGGTAACCACCTCACCCATAAATCCGACGCAGCTTAAAATGATATTGTCAAGAGATTTAATTTTATCTCTTTTCAGATCTGTATCTTTTAGTGCCATGACCTTTTTTCGCAAAGCAAGCAAAGCAGGTAAACTAAGATCAGGATTATTGAAATTGAAAGTGGAAATAATTTTATCTAAGGATTTGTCAATATCAGCGTTTCCTTGTGAAGTCCAGGTTTTAGTTAATCCGTCAAAAAGTGTTGTTTTTGCAGGCTCGCCTATAACGTGGGAGAAATATTCAGTTCTGATTCCGGCTACAGACTGTGTTCCTGCACCCTGGCTTTTATGTAAACTTCTGCTTAATCCCGCCAGTTCACCATAGCCCATTCCCAGCTGTGCATCATATTGCCCAACGGTAACTTTCAGTTGGTTCTCAGCGGTTGTATTGACTGCTCCAAAGCGGAAAGTATTCCACAATACGCGTTTTGGTTGCCATACATTGACATATTTTAATTGATCCGGGAAAGCATTTTTATCACCTGCCAGCTTAAAAGCCTTTTCCGCAACCACAGCCGAAGCCGCATGTTGTCCGTGACCTGCCGCCGCAGTAGGAGGAAAACGACAAATGATAACATCTGGGCGGAATTTACGGATTACCCAAACCACATCCGCTGTAATGCTGTCTGCATCCCATTGCTTAAAAGTATCAGTCGTATTTTTAGAAAACCCGAAATCAATTGCACGGGTAAAAAACTGTTGAGCACCATCTAACTTTCTGGCCTCTAAAAGCTCATGAGTTCTGATTAAACCCAATGCAGCACCCTGCTCTGTGCCTAATAAATTCTGACCGCCATCGCCCCTGGTTAAAGACAGATAGCCCGTTTCTACATTTTGATCGTTGATTAACCAGGAGAGCAATCCTGTATTTTCATCATCGGGATGAGCCGCAAGGTATAAAACTTTAGGAAGATGTTTAAGCGTTTTTATTTCGCGGTAAATTTCAGATGATTTTGAGGGCCGGACCTGTTGGGCCGAACAAAAAACCGTATACAATCCAAGGATCAATACAGTGCTTACTTTTTTGAACATTTAATTTTACTTTGCAGAGCAAATATAAGTAAATCCTCTTTCTCTCAATAGTAAAAGAATCATACTGTGAATTTCACAGAAAAACTATTTATTTCTTATTAAATCATAAAAACCTTAAACACTAAAGTTATTTTAGTTATATACTTTGTGTATAAGAAGTACACTAAAGTTTTGTTGAAAATCAAAGATTTTCATCTTAAGTGAACTTAATTATGATTAGGTATTTGCCGTATAAAATTTTATCGGAGATAAAATCCTTGCGCTTATACCCCATAAAGCAAGTAAAAAATAGCGTCTTTACGTATTCCCCCCAAAAAAACGCGTTATCTGCTAAATTCGCGAGAATTCTCACTTAAAAACTTGATATTTATTGGTTAAACGCTAGGGCGCAAAAGTCATTTTAATGCTTATTCTTTTAGGGTGCTAGGGCGTTTCACTCAGCAATTGTTCGGTACTTTCTAAAATGTTTAAAGAATAAAAACTTACGTTTTTCTAATTGTATTCTGTGTAAGATGAATATAATTAAACATGCAAAACGTTGCTACCGCCCCGAAAGTATGCCATAAAAAGTGTGTCCCGAAACTCAACCAGTCCCATTTATCAATGATACGGAAAGTGAGTGCAAGAACAAACGACAATAAAGCAAAACCTACCCATTTGCCGGCTTTCCATCGGGTATAAATCAAATAACTCAATACCGAGAAAAAGACAAATGAAGCCATGATGGCATAGTTGATGTTGATAAAAAGAGAAGGATTATCTATCAAAATCCAGTTTTTCAAGCCCAGCATAAGGATCATGTATACAAAAACCATTAAAACCGCATAATACCATCTGGTACTCTGAGCTATAAAATAAAATCCGGCAGATAAACAAAGCAGCATAATAGGCAGCCAATCCATCATGATGAATACCGGCCATTGTCTGAATGAATGGTAAACAGTTCCCCCTATAGCCCCAATATATAATAAAATCAAGCAATAGGTTAAAAAAGGATATTTTTTAAAATTACCTTTCATTTTAATGGTCCAAAAAATGGCTATGGCTAAAAATAATACGGCAGTTATTGCATTGAATGGCTCAGGGAACAGCTGAGCCATATCTGTTTCTTTATACAACATGCCACCGTCCGGAGGTATTGGGTTTATCAGCATTGTCTTTTTTATATCATATTTACAGGCATGCTTTAGGATGCAAAATACAAACAAAGGCCATTTTTCTAAACATTAGTCAACATGTACTAATCTATTTCTAAATATAGAAAAAATTACAGCATTCTGTATCTGAATGTATTCGATTGTACTTTACAAAAATGTTAATTCGAAATAAAATAAACGATCTGATCAAAATTAAGCGTTGTAATTCCTGTTTCATCGGGCAAAGTCGGGATCACCAAAAGCTAAATAGGCGCACTTAATACAATGTTTTTTGCTAAATATAATTCCAGAAACAATTTTAATTTAACTTAATAGGCCAAAATGTACTAAGGCAGCCTCTACCCCATGATTATCAACCTCCTCAGTCACAAAGTCAGCAACTTCTTTGACGTTGTCGCCCGCATTTCCCATCGCTACTCCAATTTTCACAAATTTTAGCATAGAAATATCATTTCCGCCATCTCCAAAAGCCATCGTTTCAGACACATCAATATTAAAATGGTCACAGAAAAACTTTACCCCCTTCTGCTTGCTTATTCCACCGGGGTTGACGTCTGCAAACAAAGGAGTCCATCTTGATGAAAGTGAATTGGGCATCACTTCCTGCATAAAAGAGCCTTCATTTTCAGGATCGATAAAAACATTTACCTGCAGCACATTGTCTACATCAAGGGTTTCTTTATCATACAAAGGCGGAACCGGAAGGTTCACATGAGTATATAATTCAATCACCTGCGGACTTTTGTGACTTATTCTTACTTTATCTTCATACATTAATGAAAAACTTACCGCTGAGTTTTCCGAATAATGAATCAAATTCATAATATCATCGGGATGAATAGCCTGTTTAAACATAACCTGCCCATCAATAGTCATACAATAGCCGCCATTGAATGTAAGAAAACCATCAAACTCGATATGTTTAATATGACCGAGATCATTGATTGACCGGCCTGTTGCTACAATAACTTTGATTCCCTGTTCCCGAAGATTTTTTATTGCTTTCTGAGTGGATTCCGGAATGACTCTGGTTTTTAAACTGATTAATGTGCCGTCAATATCAAAAAAGACCGCTTTTATATTTGGATTCTGTACAGGATTCATACTAAATTGATTACTACAACATTTATTGAATAAAAATACAAACAATAATCTACCAGAGTCTTATTGATCGTAAATTTCACTTTATTTTAACTTTGGCATAATTGATATGGTTAAGCCGATATTTCAACGTAGTTTCCTTCTGGATCTAACACCACACTTTCGTAATACCCGTCCCCTGTTGTTCTTGGTTCACTTTCAATTGTATAATGATCATTTCTCAGCCTTTCGGTTAACTGATCTACCGCTTCTTTTCCACCTACTGAAATTGCAAAATGGGCAATCCCTTTACTGAAACCTCTTTTTTCAGGTTCTTCATGAATGTCCATTCTGTTCATAATTTCCAAACGGGCTTTACCCTCACCGAATGAAAGAAAATAGGAAGAGAAGCCTTTCTTTTCATTGATGTATTTTTCGTTACTCGTCATATCAAAATACTTCAGATAGAACTCACGCATCTTTTCTAAATCGTCTGCCCAAATCGCTAAATGTTCAATTTTCATTTTGTAAATTTTTAATAAGTGTCATCTTAACATTTGATCTTTTCAAATATTTATTTTGCAAATTTATGCAATATTGCATAAATTTGCAAAATAAAATTAATCTATGTTTGAAAAGAAAATATCAAAAGCAAAACTGGCAACACAATTTATATTCCTTGTTTGTGGTCTTGCTATTTCTAGCTGGGCCCCTATGGTTCCTTTAGCAAAAGACAGACTTTTATTAAATGAAGCTGAACTGGGACTTCTACTTCTTCTATTAGGCGGTGGTGCTTTGTTTATGATGCCACTCTCGGGATTCTTTATCAGCAAATTCGGAAGCAGAAAAGTAATTCTTATGGCGGTTCTTATGGTAGCATTCCTTCTTCCATTCTTATTGATCATCCATAATATATATTTAATGGGCATTACCCTATTTGCGTTTGGCTGTGGTATTGGTACCATTGATGTAGCTATGAACTCACAGGGAGTGCAGGTTCAAAATTCTTATGGGCAATCTATTATGTCGTCTTTACACGGTTTATTTAGTGTTGGAGGATTATTCGGTTCCATTGGTTTAGGGTTTTTAATAAAATTTGGGCTTAATGCCATTTATGCAGCCATTACAATATCCGCTCTATTGCTTCTGTTATTGACTTTTCAGTATAAGAACTTATTGAATTACCAAGCAGAAAAGGAAATTATTCAGAAATTCTCTCATGTTGATGAGGCTGAAGCAGTAACGAAACGTTTCCAATGGCTGAACGGAACAGTACTGGTTTTAGGGTTTATGTGTTTTATTGTTTTCCTTTCAGAAGGGGCAATGCTGGATTGGAGTGCGATATTTTTAAGAGATCACAAAGGGGTCGGGTCGGAATTTTCAGGTATTGGCTATGCGGCATTTTCTGTGGCTATGGCTGTCATGAGATTGACGGGAGATTCTTTAGTCAGCAAATTAAACAGTAAAATCATTGTGATTGGAGGAAGTTTAATCGCTTCTATCGGAATTTTAGTTTTGCTGTTCAGTCCCTGGATTTTATTATCGCTGTTTGGATTTATCTTATTGGGAATTGGTGCGGCTAATATTGTTCCTGTTTTTTTCAGTGAAGGCGGACGAATTGTAGGATTGTCGCCAACGGTTACCATTCCGGTTATTTCTACAATGGGATATGCCGGGCAGTTGGCAGGACCAGCACTTTTAGGATTTATTGCTCATCATTTTTCTTTGACTGTTGCTTTTGAAAGCATAGCTTTGTTGTTTGTTATAGTAGCCATCATTTATAAATTCAGAAAATAATATATGCTAAAGGAAGAACGTTTTGAAATCATTCTTAATGAATTAAAAAACAGGAAAAAAGTCAAATTCGAGGATTTGGCCATGCAACTGAATGTTTCTGAAGATACGGTACGAAGAGATATTGATGCTTTACATCGCAATGGGTTATTATCCAAAGCCAGAGGCGGAGCTATTCTCAGAGAAAAAGACCCGTTAACTTTTCAGGACAGACAATCTTTTCTTACCAAAGAGAAGGATATTATTGCCTTAAAAACACAGCGGTTTCTAAAAAATGGAAGCACCGTTTTTATGGATGGTGGTACCACCGTATTGGCTGTGATTAATGCTATGCCTTTGGATATTACGATCAGAATTGTTACGAACAATTATTCTGTTGTTCCCATCATTGAGAAGTTTAAAAATGTTGAACTGATCCTTTTGGGCGGCAATTATGAGCGAGATCTTGCCGTTACATCAGGATTAACAACCTGCTATGAAGTTTCTAAATATATTGCAGATGTCTTTATCATGGGAACATGTGCTGTAGATCCGGTCTATGGCGTTTCCGCAACTTCTGTAAATGACGGAGAAACTAAAAAAATGATGGTTCAGTCTTCTAAACAAACCATTGCCCTTGCAAGCCGAAACAAACTATCTCAGACAGAATCTTTTAAAGTCTGCGATATGAGTCAGGTAGACGCCTTAATTACAGATTTGGATTCTAATGATGCTGATCTCGATGATTTTAGAAAATCAAATATCCAGATTGTATAATCTTTTCTGACGGATTCGTTTTAATTCAATTTACTTATTAAATTTGCTTAAGTTATGATTAATTTGCATTAATGGATCTACAACAGCTCAAATACTTTCTGGCATTGGCAAAAGAACTTCATTTCTGGAATACTTCTGCAAAAATGAATATTACCCAATCTGCTCTGAGCCGGCACATCCAGTCTTTAGAAAGTGAGCTGGGTGTTCAGTTGTTTTACCGTGATAAGCGTAATGTGAAACTTACCCCTGCCGGAAAATTCTTGCAGCAAAAATGGGGCGAAGAGCTTAGCCAAATGGAGTCTTTTCATCAGTTGGCCCGGCAAATTCATTTAGGGGAATCCGGAACGATAAGAATTGCCCACCCCGATTCTATTTCATCTTCCGTTTTGCCCGATTTTGTAAAAAAGATTTCTGTAGCTTTTCCCAACCTTAATCTGGAATTGTTTCAGCTGACGAATGAGATCCAGGAAGATTATCTTAAAAATTATAAGATAGATCTGGCCTTTTCACGCGACACCAATACCTATTCCGTAATTAATGAAAAGAAATTACACCAGGAAAACCTTTCTTTCGTTGTTCCCGAAAATCATCCTTTTAAAACCTTAGCTGATATTTCTGCAGAAACACTGAAAGAACAAAAATTCCTTCTGACCACAGGAGATGACAGCAGCAGCTACAATATGTTGGTTCAGGAAGTCCTCAATTTTTATAAAATCAAGCTTGACTCTTACATTCGCTGTGAATTTGGATCAACCATTATTTCATTGATTAAAAACGGATTAGGCATTTCGATTCTCCCACATTCTTATCATCTGCATCAAAATACCGGAATCCGCTTTATTCCTCTTCCCTTTGTTACCGATCTGTATATCCAATGGCGTAAAGACGATCCTAACCCGATTCTTAAAAATATTCTGGAATTAGTGTAAAACCATTTCTATATGCGGAATTCCGTCTTCATCGTAAGGCTTTCCTACTTCTTTGAAACCAAGAGCATTATAAAACTTCAACAGGTACAATTGGGCACTGATCCGAATGGTTGATTCCTTAAGAATAGCTTTACAGCCTTGTATAGAATGTTCCATCAGTTGTTTTCCCAGTCCTAATCCTCTATAATCCGAACTGATAACAACGCGGCCAATTGAAACGTCTTCATAGGTGAGCCCACGAGGAACAATTCTCGTATATCCCGCCAAATTTCCATCAACGAAACACATCAAGTGATGGCATTTTAAATCTTTATCATCTATATCCTGATACACACAATTCTGTTCTACAACAAATATTTCACTTCTTAATTTTAATATTTTGTAAAGTTCAATCGTTGATAATTCATCGAATGATTTGATAACAAATTCAATTTTCATTTTGTGGTTTTTCAAATCCAGTTTCATCATAATATCGGTCTGCTCTTCGTTTCCAAGTCTGAAAATATGCTTATCAAATTCTTCAAATCCATTTTTCCTGTAAAATCCGATAGCCCGTAAATTGTTTTCCCAAACACCCAGCCAAACGTAGTCTACATTTTTTTCGATGGCAATGGCAATCGCTTTGTTATAAAGGGCCTGCCCTACTTTCTTTCCGTGAAAGTCTTTAGAAACATATATCCTTTCAATTTCAAGCGCATTCCCCTCTACAATTTCAGTTTGTGATGAGCCGGTATTGATTTTTAAATATCCGATAATGGTATCCTCTAGTCTAGCCACGTAGAATTCGGAGTTTTCATCATTTACCTCAGCAATAAGCTTTTCTGCGGCAAAACTTGTTTCAAGGTATTGCGTCATACTTTCTGCCGTATTGTTCACGGAAAATGTTTCAGAGAACGTTTTTTTACCAATCTCCTGTAATGCTGCTATTTCGTTTTCTTTAATTTTTGTTATCTTAATTTCCATTTTCTATACATTCCATTCGTAATTCAACCCATTTATTGGTGCAAAATTAGGAAGTAGAATAATGCGAAAAAATGCTATTTTTTGATTATTTGATTTAAATTTTGCATTAAAGGATGAGCTTGTTTGCCATAAAGGTTTCAATTATTTTATCAGCTATTTTTGATTGATTAAAATGATAAACGCAAAGTTTATTATTATTTCCGGTTTATGATAAGGGGACTAAGGGAGGAGACTTTGTCGCTGTTGAAGCTGGATGATGAGCCGTACGCTTCGACGAAGCAACGAAGTTGATTCTATACTTTTGCTCTCTTTAAATCAACAGTTCAAAAATAAAACTTTGCGTTAGAAAAACACTTCATCAAACTATTAATCACCTGTATCAATAAAATCTCAAAGAATGTGACTTAGACAAAATGATAAACGCAAAGTTTATTAGTAATTCTGCTTTATGGTAAGGGGGCTAAGGGAGGAGACTTTGTCGCTGTTGAAGCTGGATGATGAGCCGTACGCTTCGACGAAGCAACCAAGTTAATTCTATACTTTTGCTCCTTTAAATCAACAGTTTCAAAAATGAAAACTTTGCGTTAGAAAAATACTTCATCAAACTATTAATCAACTGTATCAATAAAATCTCAAAGAATGTGACTCAGACAAAATGATAAACGCAAAATTTATTAGTAATTCTGCTTTATGGTAAGGGGGCTAAGGGAGGAGACTTTGTCGCTGTTGAAGCTGGATGATTAGCCGTACGCTTCGACGAAGCAACGAAGTTGATTCTATACTTTTGCTCTCTTTAAATCAACAGTTTCAAAAATGAAAACTTTGCGTTAGAAAAAATATCATCAGAATATAAACCACCTGCATCAACCAATCCCAATCTTTTATTGATGCATCACCTTCTTATTCTGAATGGGTAACAGCCATTTTCTTTTCTCTCCTTCTTTGAAGAATAAGATGTGCAGCATCCAGCATTTTCACCGTATGGATGTAAGGCATCACGATATTTCTTTCCGGGAGATTTTCATAGACACCCATTGAGAAATAGACGATTCCGGACATAAAATAATCAAATTCTTTGAGGGTGTATTCCCTGAATGCGTTTTTGAAAACCAGCAACGGATTTCGGTATTCCTTCTCCGAAAGCAAACCAAGAACCCACGGGGAAATCTTCTCCGATTGAGTATCGACTGTCCATTTTCTTTCCTTCAGCATAAAGAGATAGCCTGCCCGGATCAACGATCTCATCGACTGATGAAACTCGAAGATGACCGCCGGATCTTCATTGATCCAGCTATTTCTCTTTATTGCACAATTCATAATGTTGCTGAGCCTTTCTTTGGAAACATCCAGCTCATTGAACTGAAAGAAATTTTCCATCAGTTGCAACCCGGAGTGCTTCTTGTCTGCCCGAAACCGGGGAGCGAAATCTGTTTTTATCTTTTTCATGGATTGTATTTTTTTATAAATGTAATAAAAAAAACATGAACATTCGGATTTGAGTCCGAGATTTTTATAAGAATATGTAATTTATTTGTTTCTATGACAGAAGCAAATAGAAAAATTGTTGAATTTATAAGGGATGAATGGGTTATCCCTATGAACAATAACAGCAAATTTGCAGTAGATCATAATATAGATGAAAAGACCGTCCGAAGAATAAGAGATGATGAAAACTATCAAATTGCTCTTCTTACAATCATGCGAATTTGTCATGCTAGAAATTTAACTCTCGCCAGCTTTTTTAAAATGGTTGGAATATAGATTACGAAAACAATATAATTGATAAATCCTGACGAGAGTTGGGATTTTTTTGTGATAAAACTTTTGAAATCTTTAAGAAATTCCGTAAAAATACTGATACAAAATTATAAAAGGGTGTTTATTTTTGGTGTTTACGGGAATCCATAATAGAAAAGACAGTTAAGCTTCTATATTTGGATTTTACAATCCTAATATTAAACTAATGCCAAAATTTAACATTTATAAAATTAATATTGCTAATAGACAAGCACTTATTAATAAGCTCCATTCAGTTAATATGGAACAAACCGGTAACTTTGAAATAAACGGTTATCAATTAGATTTTTATCTATCCACAAATCCAGATTCAGTAGAAATATGGTGGACTGATCTCTATAGTAGATTTATTCCAAATAATCCTAGACCTGAAAATTTGATTTATTACGCATGCCTATTATTGTATAGAGATGAAATATGTTATGCTATTAGTTTAGGTAAAACTCACTTTTATCTGAAAGACTTTTGCGACCCAGAATTTGGAATTAATTTAGCAGAACGCATAATTGACGTAGAAAACCTTAGATTAAAAAATTCTAAATTCTATAAATCAAAAAAAAATAAAACTATTACATCTTTCTCAAATAATACGGCATTAGATTATGATAGTGGGGAATCACTTCACTTTTTAAAATCTAAAACTATTGATTTATTACAATGGGGAAATATTGCAAGTTTTGGTCATTCTGTCCAATTAAATTTAGACATTAACATTAATGACTTACCATCCTTAATTAATCGAATAGAAAATAAATTACAAGAACCTGTTTTAGCAAACTTTCCAAAGGCTGAATTAATTAAAGATCAAATTGAAATAGAAAGATTAGATGCAATGGTTTCAAATGCAATTATTAGCAATGATCCAAATGTTGGAAATGAAGAATTTGATTTATCAGGAATTGATTTTATTTTTACTGATAATGCTCTTTTTCAATTTAAATTAAAAAGAACAAATATTGAGAGTGAAATATACTCGGATTTATCTATTGAAAATCTTAAAGAATTTATTTTAGACAATCATATTGACTTACATCAAAACTTAAATGATATTCAAGTTAAGTTTTTAAGAGAAGAAGGTAGAAATTTTACAAAGACTGTAAAAACGATTTTACAGTATATCACAGAAGAACGGGAAGCTTTAATTGATGGTAAATGGCATAAGTTCAATCAATCTTACATTAATCTACTGAATGATAAAGTGAAAAAAATCACACTAAACTATGATCCTTCAATGAATTATATTGCAAATATTGAAGAAGATACGTTTAATAACCAAAGAGAAGCAGAGGGATACAAAAATCTTCATACCGAAAACATTATGCTTGCAAGAAGATATAAAGTTGAAAAAATGGACTTATATAAGGATAGTACTTTGTATTTTGTTAAAAAAGGTAATCCTCAAAAATTAAACTATGTAATTGACCAAGCCATGAACACATTACAACTACTCAAAAACAATGAATTTGTGATTGAAGAAAATGGAGAAGAAATGGAAATTAAGAAAATATGTTTGTGGTTTTTAATTGATAGAGTTAACGATGTGAATAATTTAGCTGATTTCAATTCACTAATCTTTATAATGAAACTAGATAATTTATATAAAGAAGTTGTAGACTCCAGTTTATTGTTAGAGTGCAATGTTAATTATTATAATAGAGCTTAACATACAACATTCCTATTTTAACATAGCTTATTATTATAAGCCATAAAAAGGCTTTATTATTTATTAATTATATTTTTTCCTATGGAAAACGAAATGGTAAAAAAAGAGGTATTAAAAGTATTAAAAGAAAATATTGCCTCAAAATTAGGAACAACAGAAAATAATAAAAATTTCATCTTGCAAAATGTAAATGTAGATGAAATTCATAAGTCGGTAAATGACCTAGAAAATCCAGAATACTATATCAAAGCTTTTACTGAACTTAAAAACTCTAATGTACAAACTTCAACAGATCTCGTAAATCATATTACTAGTTTACTTATTATGGAGATAGGAACTACAATTATACATGCATTTATAGAAATGAAATTAATTTCGGAGGGAATGACATTTGAAGACCAAATCAATCTATTAATTGATCTTAAGAGCAATAAAGATATTGATAATATTCAGCATATTGTATCTAATTTGTTAGAACAAAAAATAAATTCTAATTCTTAATTAGAAAATATAAATTAAAAAAACTTATAACTAAGAAACTAAATCATTAAATAAATTGACAATTAATTTTGGTTGCTATCTTAATTGTATTGTATTAATATATATTAGAGTGAAGACCTAAAATATATAGTTTTTTTTAAAGTATGAAATAGATTCGAAAGATTCACACTTAACCATTTATAGTAATATAAGAATCCCGATTTCTCTTTGAAAAAGCTTTTGTTATTTTTGTGGAAACTAAAAATTATGGATAGTAATAACAGAGTTAATTATGGAATAGAATTTAAACTTGTAATTGTAATTTCTTGTTTAATTATAGCTTCTGCAATAGCTGCAACACTTTTTTTTGGATTTACAGCAGATGAGGGAAAAAGAGGGACGTTTGGTGATATGTTTGGAGCAGCAAATGCCTTGTTTACAGGATTATCTTTTGTTGGTTTAATTGTTACTATCCTTTTACAAAGAAAAGACTTAAATATTCAAAGAGAAGAGTTACAGAAGCAAACAAAATCTATTCAAGTACAAAATTTTGAAAATACATTTTTTCAAATACTAGCCATATTTCATGGAATAGTTGATTCTTTAGAAATAGAAAGTGATGGACAAATTATTAAAGGACGGAAAGTATTTTCTTTGCTTCATAATAAAATAAACAAAAAGCTTTATGATTTTACAACAACGGAGGAATATCAAACAAGATGTAACTATTTAATTGAAGATATTATTCGATACACCTTTATTGAAAAAAAAGATGCTATAAATATTTATGATGAAATTTACCAAGAATATAGCGATGTACTAGGTCATTATTTCAGGGCTTTATATAACGTTGTTAAATTTGCAGATCAAAACAATGACATTGAAAAGCAAAAATACATTTCAATTGCCAGATCACATTTGGCAAATTCTGAACAAGTATTACTATATTACAATTGTTTGCATCCTAATGGAGTTATATTTTTCAAACCATTAGTTGAAAAATATGCATTATTAAACAATATTGATTGGGGATATTTTCCAGAAGATACATTTATGTTATTTTATGAATTAGAAGCATACGTAAACTAATTCCTCGCTCTCCGAAGTCTCCTGACTTTGGAATAAGTTTAAAGGAGATCATATTTACTAGTTCAAAGTCAGGAGACTTTCCCCAACAGAAAATCTAAACAAAAAAATGAGGCTGTCTCAAAAGGTAAACTAATGCTCTGAGAATCTCCTAAATGCCAAAATTTGTCAGACAGGAGTTCGAGAGAGGGGGGGACTTTTGAGACAGCCTCATTTCCAAGCAAAACAACTTACAACCTCTACTATTGCAGTAATTCCCACAAAAAAATGCCGGATATTTTCCATATCCGGCATTTTATAATCTTAAACAATTCATCTATTTTACCTTATTAGCTAACCGTTTCCTGATGGTGCTTACAAATTCCTTTGAAACGCCAAGATACGATGCAATATAATACTGTGCCACACGCTGCGGAATGGTAGGATACACCCTGATAAATTCCAGATAACGGTCTGTAGCCGGTTGAGAAATGGTATTAACCAGTCGGTTTTGAAGTGTCACCACATACCGCTGTATCATCAGCCGGAAAGCTCTTTCAAACTTCGGAACTTTCTGCAGCAGTTCCTCTTTGGTTTCCGGATTCAGCATATAAATTTCGGTATCTTCCAGGGCTTCAATAAAAATCTTCGAGGGTGTTCTATTATTAAAAGAATCAATATCGGTAATCCACCAGTCTTCTACCGCAAACAGAAGGGTTACTTCAAAACCGTTTTCATCAAGATAATAGGTTCGTACACATCCTTCCTTTATAAACCCTTCAAACTGGCAAATCTCTCCCTCGCGTAGCAAATGTGTTTTCTTCGGGAACTTCTGCAGGGTCAGCAAGCCTTCATATATATTTTCTTCTTCCGGGGTCAGGATCACAAATCGTGAGATGTTTTTGATAATATTTTGAAACATACATTTATTTTACGGCCGCAAATTAGAAAAAAGCCTATAAAATTCATAGTTCAGAAGCTATTTGATGATCCCAAAATGCTAAGATTTAATGATGATCTGAAGAAAAGATTAGGATCAGAACGCAAATTAAACTGCCCAAACAAAAAAAATGTTGTCAATAGGTACGAAATTAAACTAGATTAATTTCAGTGAAGGCAAACTGTCCTACATTTGCTAAAGAATTAAGACAACAAAAAATTATAAAATAAAATATCAATTAACATTAAAAATTTAAAACTATGAGCACATTTACATTAAAAGACGGAACAGAGATTTTTTATAAAGACCAGGGAGCAGGACCGGTATTGATGTTTCACCACGGATGGCCATTATCATCAGATGATTGGGATGCACAGGTTATCTTTTTCTTACAGAGAGGGTACAGAGTAATTTCCCATGACAGAAGAGGCCACGGCCGCTCAAGCCAGAACATCTACAATCACACCATCGAGCAATATGCTTCTGACGCTGCAGAGCTTGTAGAATTCCTAGATTTGAAAGATGTGGTACACATCGGGCACTCTACAGGAGGTGGTGAAGTGATCCGCTATGTACATAAATATGCCAATGGCAGAGCAAAAAAAGCAGTTTTAATAAGCGCTGTTCCACCGGTAATGGTAAAAAGTGAAAACAATCCGGACGGAGTTCCAATGGAAGTTTTTGATGGAATCAGAGAGCAGACTTTGAATAACAGAAACCAGTTTTATTTTGATCTCACTTTCCCATTTTATGGATACAACAGAGAAGGTGCCCATGTAAAAGACGGTGTACAAAGAAACTGGTGGAGACAAGGCATGATGGGTGGTATTGTAGCTCATTATGAAGGAATCAAAGCATTTTCTGAAACTGATTTCACTGAAGATCTGAAAGCGGTGGATATTCCGGTTTTGGTGCTTCACGGTGAAGATGACCAGATTGTACCGATCGAAAATTCTGCTATAAAATCTGCAAAACTATTGAAAAACGGAAAACTGATTACGTATCCCGGTTTTCCTCACGGAATGCCCACTACGGAACACGAAACTATTAATAAAGATCTTTTAGAATTTATTGAAGCTTAATAAAAGAATAATATAATAAAAAGAGATGGATCAGTTTGATTCATCTCTTTATGTTTAGAGTACTTCCAAAAAAACGATTTTATTTACCAGCTCTACTCTACGGTTTTGCCCCTTGCTCAGCCGGTGCTTTCTGTAGAATTTGTATGGCTCCGGTAGAGGTATTCCCATAGAGCTGAACATAAATATCATCACCTTTAGGTCTTCTTATGACATATACTTTTACGGGTTCATTCCAATAATCTATAGAACCTTCTTCACCAAAATATTTGGCTTCTTCTTTTATTCTGTCAAGCTCCTGCTGAGAGACTTTGCCATCAAATATTTTTACACCGCCCGCTTTTGTAATCGCCTCATCATAGCTTTTCAAAAAATAGGGTAATGACCATTCTTCCGTATTGTTTTTCTCGTTGACTACATAGGTTTTCCATACTTTTCCTTCTATCGGTGTCATAACGCCGTTAAGTGGAAAAAACAGCCTATCGTAACTTCTTTGTACCGGTTTGTTCTGGAAGTCCAGCCCTTTGGGAAAACTGAAAAAGGGAAAATCCCCCAGCTCAGCATTGGAAACCGGCACGGCATTGATGTCAAACTGAGTGGTTGCTCCCGAAGATTTTTCTATAGCTGTGGGAGTATCTATGGCAACAGTATCGTATGCAGTATCTGTTTTTTGTTCAGCTTTTTTGTTACAGGCCGCAAGTAAAGCGCCTATTGACAGAATAATCAGTGTCTTCTTCATTGTAATATATTTAGGTTTTTGGTATACTATTTTTTTAAATAGAGAGCAACAGGACAGAGTGAACCCTCTTTATCACAGTTGTTCAGTATGTTTTATACTTTTCTATTTTTTGCGACACTAACTTACAAATAAAATACGAATGGTAAACCCTTGGCTTAAAGGATTTTATGGATTAAAAAGATAATGGTCTAATGACGTATTTTTCTGACACAAAAGTTTTTATTTTTGAAACTACTGATTTTTAAGGGAGCAAAGAGAGAATCAACTTTGTTGATTCCAGTCTTTGCTCCCTACAATAAATACAAAGAAACTAAGATTTTGCGTCACAAAAACACTTTATCAGTACATTTTTTCCTCTGCTACATATCTTATTTAAATTAATCGCTGAATTTATCTTAGGATTTTATATTTCTTCAAGTCTGCAAAAAAGGATTAACGCAAAGTTTATGCATAATTCCGCCCTATTTTAAGGGTGCTAAGTAATGCGACTTCGTCGATGATGAAGCAATATGATTATACACAAGCTTAGATGAATCAATTTTGTTGATTCCAGACTTTACTCTCTTAAAATCAGCCGTTTCAAAAATTAAATCTTTGCATCACAAAAAAATCATCATCAAAATAATAAACTTTTAATCAAAAAACACTCAGAATTACAGTTTTCTATGTTTTTTGAACGAACCTCAACATATATATCAAATCACGGATATTGCTTCATCACAAAATCCATTTGTCTGTCAAATCCTGTTCTTAGATCATCTGGTTGTATCTGTATTTCTACGTCCGGTTTAATTCCTTTGGGATCATTGATGAAATGAGGGGTTCTCATTCTGTACTGAAAAGTAGGAATCCACACCAATGTTTTGGAATAGGGCAAGACAAAAGCCTGTCCCCCCGCATTGCTGTAATTACTTCCTTGCGAATATTCTCCGTAAAATTTCCCGATTTTATGCTCCCTCATCAAAGCTAACAGATGTCCGGTAGTTGAAAAACATCCGCCATTGATCAAAACGCTGATCTTTCCTTTGTAAAAATTGGGTTTGTTTTGTTGGAGTTCAAACCACCAATCTGTACTGTTGGCTTCTGTATAGCAGTTTAAGCCATCCCTAAGTTTTGTTTCATTCACATTGATTTCTTCGATATTGTCCGGATATTGAGCGTAATGCTTCCACTCTTTTACACTTTTATATTTTGCTCCCCTATAATCAAAATAGTAATAAGGAGTACTGTTTAAATATGAAAACAGGTAGTTGGCAATATCTGCAGAACCACCGCTATTATCCCGTAAATCGATAATTAAGTTTTTTGTTTTTAAACGGTCAAGTTGTGTGAAAAAGCGGTCTAATTGTTTCTCGGCAACTTTTCTGTCTGCTTCATTATAGCCGTTTTCAAATGAACGGAATTTTAAAATAGCCAAATCATCGGTTTTAAACTCTGTAGTTAAAGGTTCTGTCTTTTTTGAAATATTGCTTGTATATTCTTTAAATGGCATTCCTTTGAATGTATATTTTAGTTTATGATGGTTACGGTCTTCATATTCAATGTCAAACTTTTCTGTCTGGTTGTAAATAAAATAATAAAAGGGGAAATTACTAAACCGCATATTTAATCCTGTTTCGTTTCTGCCTTCAAGATGAATATATTGTTGAATTTCGTTCACTACAGTATTGATGTCTTTTCCATTGATCTTCAAAACTCTCAATCCTGCATATTCCTTATTTTCCGGGGATGATTGATCCAGATAATATTTATCCTTAATTTTATAGATGCTGAAAGGAAAAACCAATCTGTCATTGAGTAAACCTATAATCCGTCCCCTATCAGTGGCTGTATGCCCATCTTTAATTTTTGCCATTAAAGTGGCTGTCAATTTATAATATTCAACAAGGGAAAGATCTGTTTTTATGGAGTTTTTTAAAGAGGAATACGTTTGATCAAATTCATTTTTTGAACAAAACATAAATTGCCCGGGATGAATAGCATTGGTTAAATGATAGAGTTCTGAAAACTCGGCAATAACACTGTCTTTTTTCAACGATTTATCAAGCAATCCTTGATTTTTTAATGCTGCATTTTGCCCAAAAGTAAAATTGACTGTAAAAAATAAAAGCGGTAATAGTATTTTTAAATTCATTTTAAATGTTTTTGCTCTACAGCCGTTCGAATGATACACAGCAAGCGGAGGTATTTATGAAAAGCGGAAAATAGCAGCCAACCAATTCAGTAAGCTGAGCCATTTTTTTGGGGCCAATTTACATTTTTCATGGCAGAAAATGGTAAGCGTGGGGTAGCAACATTAAAATAAGTTTCAGCTTTCAACTGCCTTGTGAGCAGCAATCATATCCCCATTAGATAAAAGGACAGAAACCATAGGCTCCTATCCTTAATTAATTAAAACCGTCTGAAAACAGATCTACTATTTTATCGGGATTTTAATATGCTCATTATCAAAGTTGAGAATCTTTAAGTCTATTAGTTTTTTATCATGGTGTATATTGGCTTTTTTCAGTCTTTCCTTACAACTACAATATTTTCAAATACCGAAGACCGTATTCTTTATAATGAATATTTTCAACGGCTCATTCTGTTTTCCAGTCTAAAAATGGTACTATAAACTTTATAAATTTGATAAACTACCGCTTATCATCCTACAAATATGATCGTTTCAGGATACACTAAGCTATATATATCCGGAATAATCTTACATAAATCACACCTTTTATAGGTCCTCCAGATTTCCAAGGCGTTTTTGTTTCAGCTGCTTATAAAATGAAGGGGAAAGCCCTGTGATTTTCTTAAACTGGTTAGAGAGATGGGCTACACTGCTGTAGTGGAGTTTATAAGAGATTTCTGTAAGGTTGAGCTCATCATACAGCAATAGTTCTTTTACTTTTTCTATTTTATTAATAATGATAAAATGCTGCAGTGTCATTCCTCTTACTTCAGAAAAGGTATTGGCAAGGTAGGTATAGTCATATCCCAGTTTTTCGCTTACATAATCTGAGAAGTTTTCTTTTGGAAGCTCCTCTGAATAATGAATCATTTCTATGACTACATTTTTTATTTTTTCTATCAGGATACTTTTTTTATCGGCTAATACTTCAAGTCCTGTTTTAAGTAAATTCTCTTTCAGAATCTGCCTTTGTTCGGTGCTGATATTCTCCAGTAATTCTACCGTTCCCAAATCTACCACAGCATTTTTGATGCCCAATCTTTCCAGTTCCTGATGAACAACCATTTTGCAGCGCAAACTAACCATATATTTTATATACAACTTCATTCCCCTTACTGTTTATATCCGCCAATTATTTCATTAACAGCCATTTACTCAAAGTTAGTCTATTAAATCGGAAATATCTATGATTTATACAACAAATTGAAAGACAATTACAAAGCTTTTCTTTTTAAATGGTTGAAATTTAGAGTTCACAATAACACTTTACTATGCCCAAACTAAAAGAGGAAAAGAGAGCCCAGACACGGAGGAAAAGACCACAAGAAAATCAGGTCAGAATAAAAAAACACAATTAATAATAAACCTGAAATTATCTTCACAGATACTTTTCCTCCCAGATGGGAATTCGTATGAAGGGAATAGATTCCGGGTATACTCATTCGGCTCTTTTAATTGCAAGGATGCATAAGGGCTATCTGCAGAGAGCTCCACAAAATATGGTATTGCAATGTATTATCAGCACTTAACAAAATATCATCCAGTAAAATGAAGTATGTAATATGGAAATGCCTAAAAGGATCGGAAACAGATTAAGAAAACACTGTGAAGAGGATCTCCCATATTATAAAAGAAATTAATCTTTGATCATTAAATATTTTTACAATGAAAACAATACATCTCTTTCGGTTTAACGATTCTTTTTTCCGTAAAATTCCTTTCTTCAAAGAAGAGCACAAGTTGAAAACCGATGTAACAGAACTTGATATGATGGATATTGAAATAGTAACCGAATATATTGTGAAAACTCATGATGATTTTAGTTTCGACAACACTTCAAGAAATGACCTTTTATCTATGTGTAAAAAAGCTCAAAAAACAATTGAGCATTATTTTGTGATCGGATTGGATCACTATGATTTTATTTGAAAATGCTAGAATAACAATCCCAACAGCAGCACTTTTTATGCTTAGTAACACTTTAATCTTTTTTGATCCGCCGGTTTACTACAAAAAATGATAAAGAAAAATGACATCTCCTACATAGGCAGGTTTTGCATGATCTTTTATCAGAAGTTTCGCTTCCACCACTACCTTTACCGTCCCTCTCAGATCCGTCACCGATTGTACGGTGGCCTGTAGTTTCACATCACTTTCTACAGGAACAGCCTGGCCAAATCTAAAATTCTTAATTCCATAATTGATTTCCATTTTCACATTTCTCACCTCTGCAACCTGTTTCCAGAGATAAGGAATCAGTGATAGTGTCAGATAGCCGTGAGCAATGGTAGATTTAAAAGGGCCCTCCTTTTCGGCTCTTTCTTTATCCGTGTGAATCCACTGACAGTCTAAGGTTGCAGCAGCAAAGCTGTCAATTTGAATCTGATCTATCGTATGCCAGGCAGAGGTTCCAATGACTTTGCCTTCAAGAGCTTTATATTCAATAAAATTGTTGATGATCATCATACCCGTACGATTTTCTTTTGTTTTTTATGGTAAGCTAATTATTTCTTAAAAAACCTCTCACATAAGCGAGAGGTAAATGAACATAATGAAAATAAAAAGTAATGTATTTATAGTAATGTCCGTTCAAAAACTATATCCAGACGAATAGGTATGGATTCTGAATTTGTAAAAAAATATAAAATTATGGAACTGGAATTGCAAAAAATTATCTTTTTAAATATCTACAGCCAGGGTTACCTTATGCTAATTTTACATTAACAGCATTTAAACCCTTGTCACTCTTTTGTACATCAAAAACGACTTTATCATTTTCACGAATTGAAGTAATGCTCAATCCTGAAGAATGTACAAATATATCTTTACTCCCATCTGAAGGGGTAATAAATCCGAAGCCTTTTGCTTCATTGAAAAATTTTACGGTGCCTTGTTGCATTGTAATTATTATTAAAATTGAATATTATGTTCTGTAAACTCTACAGAATTTATTTATAAAATGATCTGACCGGCATTGTAAATCCGATCAGTTTTTGAATATTTTTAAGATCTGAACGCTCATCTGTATCGCAAAACGAAATAGCAGTACCCTCTGCTCCTGCTCTTCCGGTTCTTCCAATCCGGTGAACATAAGTTTCGGGAATATTAGGAAGTTCATAGTTGACCACATTAGGCAGGTCATCTATATCAATTCCTCTCGCTGCAATATCTGTAGCTACCAACACATTTATTCTGCTATTTTTAAAATCATCAAGGGCATTTTGTCTTGCTGCCTGTGATTTATTTCCATGGATGGCTGCTGCAAAGATTCCTACATCCTCCAGCTGCTGAACAAGTTTATTGGCCACATATTTAGTACGGGTAAAGACCAATGATCTGACAGTATTTTTTTCCTGGAGTATATCAATCAGCAGATCTGTTTTATCTTTTTTCTCTACAAAATAGACGGATTGCTTAACGGTTTGGGCAGTGGAAGACACGGGAGTTACGGTAACCTCAACAGGATTATTCAGAATTGTTCCGGCAAATTTCTTTATGCTTACCGGCATGGTTGCAGAAAAAAACAAGGTTTGTCTTTTCCTGGGAATTAAATTTAAAACCTTTTTTACATCATTTACAAAACCCAGATCAAGCATTCTGTCTGCTTCATCCAAAACCAATATTTCAATCTTAGAGAGATCAATATGTCTTTGGTTCACCAGATCCAGTAATCTTCCCGGGGTGGCTACCAAAATGTCTACTCTTTTTCTCAGAGCAGCAAGCTGGCCTCCTATTGACACTCCTCCAAAAACAGAAAGTTGGGATAAAGGCAGATATTTGCTGTAAATGCCAAAGTTTTCTTCAATCTGTATTGCCAATTCCCGGGTTGGAGTGAGAATTAAGGTACGTATTTCTTGATGTTCAGGATTATATCTTTTCAGTAACTGTAGTATAGGCATAGCAAATGCCGCGGTTTTTCCGGTCCCGGTTTGAGCGCATCCTATGATGTCTCTTCCTGCCAGGATATGTGGAATTGCAGTACGCTGTATGTCAGTAGGTCTGGAATATCCGGCTTCTGTTACAGCCCGAATAATGGGATTGATTAAATTTAAGTTTTTAAAGCTCATTATAAATTCCGGTCTTCCGGTAATTGGTAAGCAAATCTGTTTATCAGAATTTGAATTGATGTAAGGATAAACAAATAAAGAGTACTTTTCCGGTTTATCATTTTGCTTGCTTTATCTGTAACAATATTCTTCAAATTGTTGATGACCAGCAATAACGTATCGCTCCTATTAATCATAGGACTTTTATAATCTTCGACTTTTCACTCATAAAGTAAAGATCATAAATGGGTAGCTGAAAAAGCAAAACTGGAAAAGAAAAATTGTGATTTTAGACTATTACAGAATAGCAAAGGCAGTGACCTGTTTTTATAATTCTTTTGCAAACCTACGATAAAAAAAACGAACAAAGCCACATTTAATTAATTGATTATCAAAAATTTATTCATACCTTCCGCACGTTAACCGAATTGTTTGCAGGCGCGGATGATTTTAAGCTCTCCCCAAAATGCAAACAACCTTTCCCACTACCCATCCTCAGCCCCAAACCCTGAAATCATATGCGACACCGCATATAAAAATTGCCTATTTTATTATGATACATCACAAACCGCATGTATTCAAGGCAATGTTTCAGAAAATTTATACAAAAGATCAGTTTTATCTTATTCATATTGACAGAAAGGCCCAGCCAGCCTTCACAGAAGAAATACAACTCTACATCACTCAATTTCCCAATGTCTTTATTTTAGATAGCCTGAATATTGTTTCAGGAGGCTTCAGTATGATCCAGGCAGAGCTTAATGCTATGGAGTTCCTCTTAAATGCAAGCCAGGAATGGGACTATTTTATTAATCTGAGTGGTGAAGATTATCCTCTTAAATCCCAGTCTATCATCCGTAAATTTCTTACGGTGAATAATGGCAGGAATTACCTATTCTATTACGACCAGAAGTTTTACAGACCGGATACCCTGAAAAGAATACAAAATCATTTCACCGAATTGGCCTATATAATCTCCTCCTTCATTTACAAAAGAGAATTTATGAAAGGGGTAACTCCCTATATTGGAGGAAAATGGTTTATGTTTACAAGAGAAACCTGTGCTTTCTTAACCAACAATAAAAAAGTAATGGATTTTGAGGATTACTACCTTCATACGTTTTTACCTGCTGAATCATTTTTTCAGACTGTTCTTATGAATACCTCATTTAATGATATTATCGTTAATGATGACAAAAGAGCCATATTTGAGAAATCAATTTTCCAGAATAAGCAGGATACGCTGAATTATATAGAGTCACTGAAATCTACCAATCAGCTTTTTATCCGAAAAATAAATAATAAAACGGATGAAAATATCCGAAGCTATATTGAAAACACCTTTTTTCTTCCTTTAACAGAGATTGATGAAGTGGAAAGAGAACTAAGAAGGGATGACCGGCAAAATAATTATTTTATTGTATCAACTTGTTATTCAACAGGAATGTTTTAATGTCATTAACCACTTCATTCGGGCGCTCGTCTTTTACACCATGCCAGGTATTTTCATACACTTTGTGAACAATATAAGGCTGATGCTCCTTTGTAAGTCTGTCATTTTCTTCTTTAAAATCGAACCAGTCATTTTTACTGACGGGGTCTAAAATAAGCAAAGGTTTATTCAGATTCCGGTAAATGATTTTAGGATTTAATTGATGGGTAGAAGCTCCGAAAGCTTTTTTGGAAGTAAAAGGAGTGTAAATAATGGCAATGTTTTCTTCGGCAGAGTTTTCTCCGGTAAGTTCTTCTGCACCGGGGTTTATTTCATATTTTCCGTTGACATTTTTCTTGATCCGGGCATAAGAGGTAAAAATTTCTTTTTTTAGTTTTTCATTTCCTTTGCCTTTTATCCCCCAATTGTTATACATAAACCAATACGCATCAAACTCATTATCAAAAACCATTGCTTTTTTGTCGGTATAATATTGTTTGGTTTCTTCAATATCTTTCGCAATGTTGGCCACCTTTGCCTGAAAATCCCAGGCCACAGAACCTCCGTCTTCCAAAATAAGAGCCTGAACCGTTTCCGGATAAGCATCATAAAATGCAGAACTTATGGTTCCGCCTCTTGACCAGCCTCCAATAATTGCTTTTTCGATTTTCATCTGATCCAAAAGAAATTTAATATCATCTGCAACGTGATAAACAGACAGATTTTTTTGAGAAATTGGTGTATATCCGTGACCATAATAATCTATTGCAATCACATGCAGATTCATTTTTACCAATTGGTCTATAATTTCATATAACTCATAGCCATTGCTATACGTCCCGTGAATCCAGACAA
This sequence comes from Chryseobacterium indologenes, assembly GCA_001013295.1. Lineage (GTDB taxonomy): Bacteria > Bacteroidota > Bacteroidia > Flavobacteriales > Weeksellaceae > Chryseobacterium > Chryseobacterium indologenes_B. Next base: position 37,821 of record LAZY01000009.1, read on the forward strand.
GGGTTGGATTTTTCTTACTTCCCCACTCCAGATAATGCATTTTTATATTATTGGTCTGAATATACTTTCCGTGTTCTTTTTCGTACTTCTCAAATTCGGGTTTTAAGGTCTGAAACAAATTCCGTTGTGCTACGGAATCTACGGCAGTTTTTGTCTGAGCATTTGCCGATAAATACATCATGAAAGAAAGCAACAGAATGATATTTCTTTTCATACTTCGCATGTTTTTACTTTGTTTTCGTTGGTAGTGGGTATTAGTTTATGAAACATAATCATATGAATAAATCAATTGCTTATGTTTTGCACCAACAATATTAATGAATTTATCATGTACTACAGCGCTCATTTTACTGTTTACTTCATTTTTTATTGCGTATTTCCGCTACTCCAGCCTTAGTCAATTTAATCATTGAATATTTTCCATCGGAATCTTTCATAAACTCAACGGTTCGACCAGAAGAATTTAGTCACGGCTAATGAGCCTTTTATCTATTTCAGAACGGTATCATAGATTTTATTCAACAGATCCTGTCTCATTTTTGAGTTTCTCTGGTCAAGAAGGATGATAATCCCCCATTTTTTGTTTCTGTTGTAGCAAATGATGGAAGACTGCCCCATAGAATCCCCAGATTTCATATAAATGGTATTTTTATCATCGGTCACAATGTTGAGCCCCAGTCCCATTTCTCTTTTTTCATCTTTATACACGATTTTTTCTGTGATGACTGCAGCCTCGCCAACTGTTGTTTCATTATTTAAAACGGCTTTTAAATACGTAACCATATCGGAAGCATTGGATTTTACCAATCCGGCAGATGCTGTAATATTCCATTTGAAGAATTCCTGAATGCCTCCGTTTGGATTGTGGGCTGTGGTTCTATTTTTTACATTAAAATCCTTCGTGAATGTAGTTTTCATGTGTAACGGTTTTATGATTTTAGCTCTGATTATTTCATCATAACTTTTGTCATATACTTTTTCTAATATTTGCCCCAATAAAGTATATCCAATGGTAGAATACCGGTATTTACCATAGTCTTTCAGCTCACTGCAGCTATTGATGATCTCAGCCAGTGTTTGTGCCGTTACATTGCTTACAGGCTGTTGTGGATTCATTTCTATCAGCTTTGCAAAATCTATATCAGGTAAACCGGATTGATGTGAAGCGAGATCCGAAATTTTAATTTTATTCCTAAGATTTTGTTGCAGTACATATTCTTTGGGAAGAAAGCCATCTATATAATCATCCAGATTCAGTTTATGTTCCAAAACGGCCTGGGCAATTAAACTGGATGTCAGGATTTTGGTAATGGATGCAATCTCAAATAGGGAGTTTTTATCAATACTTGTATTGCTTTCTGCATTCAGCTTACCGTGAGATGTATAATATTCTTCATTATTACTGATAAAGCCTACGCTGATTCCTACTTCAGGATTTTTTTTATAATTATCGTTTATGATAGAATCAATTTTTTGGGAAAAGTTTTGTCCAAAAGAGAAGCTGCTTACCAATAATGCTATTGCTAAAAATTTTGATGAAGTTTTCATTGTATCGTTTTTTGTGGGGTTAAAAAATTATTTCGATACAAAGATGTGGAAGAAGACCTCAACAGGCGACCGAATAAAGGTATTCGATCTCATTTGTTCAAAAAAACAGGTACGATTCTTTACGAAAAAGAGTACGAGTAATTACAAAACACTAGTATTCAATTTCTTATAAAATACAATTAACGCATTACGTTTAAACTTTTTAAAAGAAGTATTGAAAGAAAATTTTGAATTAAAACCAAGTTCGCAGAGTATTTAAAGGATAATTGTCTTACTTCTTTATAGTTTCTTTTAAAAAACAGCAAAAAGACACCACTAAAAAAATGGTGTCTTTCTTATACTAATCAATAGCTTTTTATATGCTTAAATCTGGAGATCAAATATTGGAGAACTTTTTTGTTCCCTTCCCATTTCTCTACCAAACAAGCTTACATGGCTGTTCTCGTTCTGCAATTACTCTTCCTGATTCTGTCACATACAATCTGACGAAACAGAATGGGCTAATATCATATATTCTTTTGCCATATATTTCAACTCCCATCATACCTTTGTTATAATCAAAATTATAAATAACGATCTGTTGTTTCGGATAGACTTCTTTGAAACCAACAACCATCTCCGTCTGTTCTCCAATAATATGGATAAGTCTGTTTTTATCGTCTACGCCAAAATAACCGGGAGCAGGAACATTATATTCGTGTGGATCTAATCTGAGGGCATAATATTTAGAATCAGACTGATCATTAACAATTTCATCTTTGAGGCTGGCTACTCTACCATCAGGAATAAAAACGGCGTTTGGATCTTCATCTTCTGATTTAAAGTTATCACTTGCTTTTACGGAGCCGCTTACACTTAATTTATCTTTATCATTCGCGTCTCGCCCCATTCCGAAGAGCGTGGTATTAAGATTGAAGTTTAATCCGTCAACATTCCTAAAACCAGAGCCATAGTAATAATAATCTTTTCTTTTCGCTGCTAATAATCTCCTCAGTTTAACATCTATAATCCCTGATTCGCTACTACCGGCATAATTATCTGAAATAAATAGTCCGGACCCTGTAATGGTTGTAAATTCTGCATTTACCCGTAAACCATACTGAGCCATATTATTCCATTGCTGAATACTCGTTGTGGTAAGTTCCTGGGCCGTCCACACCTGTGCCCAATTAGACCAAACCCCTCCGTTCATCGTTCTTTGGTAGGTTATATTGGTCGTATTCCCTGAACCAAATGCAGTTGCAGTCTGTTTTACCCAGGTCGCATCATGGGTTTCCACAGTTACATACCACCAGCCGCTGTTATTTGAAGGTGCATTAACTAATGCAGCTCCTCTGTAAAATCCTGTTTTAAGATAAGAGTTCAGATTTGAACCTGAGATGACAACGGATGTGCCGTTCGGGGTATTTACAAAGTTGGACTGTGCATAAGACTGTGTTGCCAATGCTACATATAATCCTGAATTATGGTACATATACGGATATGCTCCTCCATCAGTAGTAGGTACATTTCCAGAGGAGAATCCTACTGCCGTAGCGTTTTCCTGGCCATTCGCTTTTGTATTCAGCTGGTTTAGATTTACAGCATGAGTTCCTAAAGTTCCTGCCGGGATAACCGGGCTTTGCGAGAACGTATTGGTATTGGTAAATGTCTGAACTCCTCCCAGAGCGGCATAATTGTTTAACTGGGCATTTAGAGCCGTTTGTGTTACATAGCCTGTAGCATTAAAGTTTCCTTCATGAAGTATCCTCCATGATTGAGACCCATCTGCAGTTTCCACTCTCGGATCCTGTCCATTAGTTCCTCTGTTAATATAGATTCCACCGCCACTTTTTTTATAGATCTTACCGCCATCAAAAAAATTGATCCCGGAATTGTCCTGATTAAAATTAATATTTCGATCGGAGTAAATTCCATTGACGTTAAATGTATAGAGGGTACCAGCACCTCCATAATTAAAATGAGTATTGGTAGTAGACTGAAGCATTGTATTGGGTAGAAACGAATTTCCCAGGTACAAGGTATTTCCCTGAGGGCTGAATATCTGACCTCCCGTCAAATTATCTGATCCCAGCAATCCTATATTCCCATTTAAAGTTCCATTCTGAGAATATCTGAGATAAGCTCCATTGTTCTGGCTTCCCGGAACTCTTAACAGGAGTTGATCCCCATTAGTTCCATCCCATGAGGTAGATAATAACTTTTTCTGGGCATATGCATCTCCTACAGTAATTAAATCTGCTACCGCCCCATTAAAATGAATTGTTTCATTCTTAACATAGCAAGCTTCTTTTATTCTTGAAAACACAGAACTGTTGACTTCATAAATTTCAGCAAAAGCTAAACAGAACTCCATTGCAGTATCCGGACCTGCAACATAAACATGGCCTCCATTGCTGAAATTAGTTCCGGTCCCGCATATCACTGCTCTCACATAGGTTTCCCATTTCCCGGTTCCTGCTTTTGATGTCAACCAATTCACTGAAGCATTATCCCCCATGTAGTTTTCGGCATTATTGAATGAGTATCCTACGGGAAGCTTCGCCATAAACTTTTGAATGAATATGGCATTCGCTCTGGCTATAAATCCTATGATAAACCCACCTAAACCAGGAGTTGCTCCACCACCATTGTAATTGAACCTCAACTGCATTCCTGATCTATTCGGAAGATTAGCGGCCGCTTCTCTGGTCATCGTTACATTACCATTACCATAGTTATTATAAACTCCTATTCCATTAAATCCGCTTCTGAATTCTTCATCTCCATATAAAGGATAAGCTCCCTGTAAAGCAAGATTGAGTAAAGAGATTGGTCCCATCTGCGGATTAGCTACCGACGATCTGTCCCATCCGGAATATATGGTATTTTGAAAACCTATGGTTTTAGTAGAATTGATGGTTTGCTCTGAATACCTATTAATGTACTCTGTATTGTCTAAAGAACCATCTGCCTTTAAAAACTGGGCGGCTGTACCGCCTGTCACTCTATAGCCTTTAGAAGTGTTATAATATGCGTATTTTACATCCATGTTAAATATCTTTACGGGTTACTGTTACGGATACAGTATTAGGTAAAGCAGAATCAAATTCAATATCTATTTTATTAGGATCTGTTAATTTTATCCTGCCATCAATTTTGTACAATGTCGTCGTATCATACATCACAACATCTACATTTCTGGAACCTAAATTGTGCGTCACTGTTGCTGTTCCGGAAATGGTTGTGTTGTATGTTTTTGTAGCATTGCTTCCAGCAGTAACTCTACCTTTAGCATCTACTGTAACCTGGCTATAAGTACCGGCAGTTACTCCTGTTGCCGCTAATGTCAACGCTGCCGTCGTATTTGTTGAACCGTCAAAGGAAACACTCCACGTTCCGTCACCTGTAGCAGAAATAGTTCTCGGGGTTGTCAGTTTTGCAGCTGATCCGGTTGTATTCACTGATGCAGTCCCTGTCAGTAATGTCGCAGGAACAGCAATAACAGGAATGGTTACATTTCCGGAACCGTCAATGGATTGTGCTGTTGCCGTAACTCCGGAAAGTGTAATTGTCTGCGCTGTAGTCCATTTTGTTGCGGAAAGAACATTTTTTGCAGCATCTGCTGTGTTGTCTACATTCCCTAAACCTATATGGGTTTTGTTTAAAACAACAACACCTGTTAATCCGTTTACAGAATCTACAGCTCCTGAGGTGATATACACAAAGGTTGTTCCCGTCCATCGGTACGTTTTGTTAGTATCAAGAGATACATAAATTTTACCTGTTTCTCCAGCGATAAGGGTGGCATACCCCGCCTCTTTGTAAAACTTACCGTCAGCAGTTTTATAATATCCTTCCAACACGTCATCTACATAAGATGGCAATTGAGAAGCAGGAACCAGCCCTGATGCATCTAATGATGCCACTCCATTCACGGCTCCTTTTTGTGCTAACGGGATATAATTAGCCAGATCCGATGTGGTAGGCATAGAGCCCAGGTTCACCGTAATTCCGTTGGTAGTCTGACTGACTCCTGTAACCACATTCCCTGTACCTGAAGTAGTGACTGGCAAAGAAAAGCTAGTTCCCGTCAATGTCAAACCATTCCCTGCGCTGTAAGTGGTATCTATAGCCGCTAATGTGATTGTATTCCCAGCCTGATTAATGGTCACATTAGCTCCTGCTGCAAGGGTAACATCTCCGGATACCAAAGAACCGGATGCCCCTCCCTTCAGACGTGTAACCGTGTCTGGCGTTGTAAATGATCTGTTTGCCGACAAATCAAAAGTGGTCCCGTTAATGGTTAAAGTTCTTGTTTTAGGCACATAATCTAACGGATTCAAATTTCCGTCATGCCAGAAAGAACTGATTGCTCTTGTGCCTCCTCCGGCTGTTAAAATATCATTGTCTGTTTTTCCTTCTATTTTATATCCAACAGAGCTTCGATAATAAGCGTATTTAATGTCCATAGTTATATTTTTTTAATGGTTATCTGAATTATGTTTGGTGGCAGTGAGTCGAATAGTACTTCAATTGTATTGGGGTCTATTCTTCTCACTTTAACAGGTATTGTAAACATGGTTACTGTGTCGTAAGCATCGATCACAAAACTTAATGTATCCAGATTATGTTTTATTCTGGAGTCTCCCCTGATTCTCTCTTCATATTTATTTTTTTCGGGATTGGCTGCATCTTCTATATTTTTAATTTTATTGTATACCTGATCATTAAACTGATTCTGATAAGCAACCCCACTCCAGTTGGAATAGCTTCCGGCAAGGTGAACTTTATCATCCGAAATGCTGGTGATAATAGCCTCTTTAAGCCATTCTACCTGAGCTCTGTTTTCTTTGATATAGTTGACGATTTCCTGAATTGTATCAAGATTTGCATCATCAGAAGCCAGTATTCTATTGATCTTTGCAATATGCTCAAGCATTTCATCATCCTTTGTCTGAAATACATGTACAATTTCTCTGATCTGCTCTTTTGTATAGACATTTCCGGTTGCTTCAACGCCATCTATGGTCGCAGCTAATTTGATTTGTAATTTTTCTTTCCATTCGTCTATATTGGCCGGTGTAAGATTGGATGCGTTGCGTTTTGCCAGTACAGAAGTATGTGCGTTTTCATCTTCCAGATGGTGGGTAAAAGTTGCGGAAGACAGGGTGTTTTGAAAGGCTTCACTCAGGCCCAGCACCTCATCGATCTTGATTTTTTCGTCTAAATGGCGGAATGAAGAAAAGGTCTCCTTAAACTGCTGTTCTGTAGGAAAATCACCTTTTTCAAACCAGCTGAAAATTATATTTAATGGTGTACTCATGTTTATTATTGAAATTAGTTTTGATACAATTGATTCGGGAAATACCTATATTGTTGGCAGGTCGATCGGCTTGAATGGAATTCTATATTCCTGAGCTGCTTCGGATTTTATTCCTTTTTATGACCTTATCAGCAGGTGAATTACTTACAGGGCGTCATCAGGAAAACCATGAATTTTGCCAATGTCTGTCATTTTATCTGATCACAATATCATTTACATTTTTCTTCTTAGTCTCTGATAATGATATTGTTTTGTAATTGCAATGCTCAAAATTCATTTTTTTTTAAATCATATCAAAGTTTTTTGACCTCTACATTCTGTAGTTGCAGCAGTCTTTATCTTTTTGGAACAGAACGACATCTTTTGTTATTACAAGATTCAATATTCTCTTTTTTAAAATTCATATGAAAGTTTTCAGGCCCTTCATTTCAGTAGTTGCAGTGGACTCCGTTCTCAAAAATGATCTACCGGTATTTGAAAAATGATCCAGTAAAACCCACCAATACAAAATAAGGCTCCCTCAAAAGGATCATTCTGAATACAATCTACACTTTAATGATTGCAGACACAGTTCAGTAATGACTCTTGAAACAGTCTCATTTTTTTTGGTACAAACTATTACCAGAATAGAGTATCCGTATAAATTTTCGTATTTTTATCAAATAGGATCCATTGAGTAAAAGCTCAATGCTATGGCAGAAAGTCCATAACTTATCATTGGAGAAAATGATATTTTATTGACCATAAACAGCACTCTCATTTTGGACAGACTTAATAGTATTGACCAGTCCGGATACCGGATTCGGAACATCAACACAATTTCTGCCAAATGCAGCATCGGAGTACTCTTTACGGAGTATCTCAGTTTTTTATCTGAAATTTCTTTGGGAATAATGATCTATTGTTCACCAGGTGCTATGAATTGTAAGGCTTCTTCTAATTCCGTTTCATCAAAATACTTCTCTTCCAGGTCGGGATTGAATAAATGAAGGACTTTGTTCTCAATATTGACGACCGACTTCATCAAATCTGAATGGGATACTACTGCGCAACGTCCTATTTTTCCAAAGTGCCTGATTCCCCATAGCTCACCTTCAAAAAAACCTTTCAGCTTCATGTCTTTAATCACCGACATATCTTTGACCTTGATGAGTATGTTGACATGCTTATATTCTTTATTCAGCTTCGCTTCGAAAAGCTGCTCTATAAGTAATGCATCGGCTTCCGTGAATTCTCCCAGTATCTCCAGTGCAATGGCATTGTTCTTAAATTCTTTTATCTGATTGATCATAAGTTCTTTTTTTAGATATTTTCTTTTGTATTGGTCACAATTCCGACATTAATACCAGATGGTCTTTCAAAAACTGTATTTTCATTAAAATAACACATACTATATATTCCGATTTTCAACATACAGATCAAAATATCATGGCATCCCCCCTATTACACAACCAAATTCGGAAAATTTTTCTATAAAATCCAGTATTTATACGTAATAATAAAACTAAAAATTGAAATAAGTTTGTGCATCTTAAAATCCACACTTGATCTATTGCTTAATTGTATTGTATAAAGTCTATTGATCATTTATAAAAATACACATATAAAAAACTAAAACCAAACAACTGGAAACATGAAAACTAAACAATTCTATTCTCTCATCACTCTGTGTGCGACATTTGCAATATCAAATGCACAGATAGGGATCAACACAGAGACTCCCCATGCAACTTTAGATGTTGCAGGAAGTACCAATCCCAATATGAAGGATGGTCTTTTGCCCCCAAGAGTTTCTAAGCAGCAATTGGCATCGAAAGAATCCGGAACTTACGGAACTGACCAGATAGGAGCCATTGTTTACATCACCAACATTGATTCCCCAACGGGACTCACACCAAGTATAGCCCAGGTAGGCAGTATTCACAATACCGGGTATCACTATTTCACAGGGCTGCAATGGGTAGCAATCACAACAAATATTTACAATTCTGATGGGAACCTTACCGGAAACCGAATGATAACACAGGACGCCAATACTTTAGCATTTACAGCCACTTCTGTTAATAGTTTTTCTATTGACGGAACTACTTTTTCTGTAGATGCAGCCAATCACAGAACGGGATTGGGAACAATTTCTCCTGAAACAAGACTTCATGTGGTTTCCACAACTCCCACTTCCAACAGGTTTAATTTGATTGATGCAACTGCCGGAACCAATCAATATGGAATTCTTTCTTTGAGAAATACTTCTGCTTTGGCAACGGGAAATTATGCATTACTTGGCTTTACCAATAGCGGACCATCTTCAGGTGGTGCCAACTGGGCGTTGGGATCTGTTCGTTCCGGGTCAACACTGATCAATGGTTCAGAAGAAGATTTCTATATTGGAAATTCAGTTGGCGGAGGCTTGATTGAAAGATTGAGAATCAATCCTATAACAGGAAACATAGGAATAGGCGTATCCTCTGCAACGAATAAACTTCACATCAATGCGACCAATCCTTTAAGGCTGGAAGGGCTACAAGGTGCTTCAGGTACTGTAGGAAGTTTAACTGTAAACAATACAGGAGTTGTGCAATTACGCAATTCTTCCAACATCAGTGCTGCAAGAGGTACCGGTATTGTGACAATAACATTAAACAATACATTTACAAACGCTACCCTCTCTACAAAAACTTTTGATAATCTGAATGAAATGACAGGAAATACTTTTACAGCTACCTCAACAGGGCTTTATAAGATTGACTTTATGATTAATTATCCTCAGAGAGAGGTAACTGAAGACGATGAAGACGGATATATAGGATATTCCCAAATCAGTTTAAACGGAGTACAACAATCATTTACAAGTACCAAAGTTAGTTTACCTGAAAAAAACGGAGCCCCATCGTTTATTACTTGTATGAATTCAACTCTGCTAAAGATCAATGCCGGGCAGGTTCTATCATTTCAGGCACTTTCTTTCGGATCAACACCTAGTTCAACAAATATTTTGGCTCCTTTCACAATTAATGTAGTTCGGGTAGAATAATCTTAAAAGTAAAAAACGGTAAGAGTTCCCCATTACCGCTATCAGGCAAAACTCTAAATTCTACAAACACAATATAAAAGAACATGTACATCTTGTATATGTTCTTTTATATTTTAAGATAATGCTGTCCTTCAAATGTGCCTGTATCTGAAAATTTCAGTGTAAAATTCCCTGTATTTTTAATATCAACAAGAAATACTTAGAAATATCAGTAGATATTCCTGTAAACTTTTGTATTTTTATACAACAGAATATATTTTCTGCCTTTTCAATAGGCTGATAAGGAAGATCAAACGTCTTTATTCATGAAAAAACTGAAACCTGGTGATTTCGAATTTTTCTTTTTCAGATATGGAGTTATTGTTGTGACCATTCATGTTGTGACCACATCGCTTTATCTTTATACCAAAGAAAAATAGGAATCATCAGAGGGGTTTTCTGCATTTGAAAAGCAAAAGCTGATGTAAAAAAATCAACATCCAGCAAATATTATTTTTTTATTACCCATTATTAATAACAAATTTTCTCAATCATGAAGTTAGAATTATATCAGATCGATGCGTTTACAGAAGAAATTTTCCGTGGAAACCCAGCGTGTGTTGTTCCGTTAAAAACCTGGTTACCGGACGAGATTCTCTTAAAAATAGCCCGTGAAAATGCCGTTGCAGAAACTGCTTTCTTTATTGATAATGGCAATACCATTCATCTGAGATGGTTTACTCCGGAAATAGAAATGGACCTATGCGGACATGCTACTCTTGCCACCGCTCACTGCCTGGCCTCCATTTTAAATTATCAGAATGACAAAATTGTCTTTGAAACGAAAAGCGGTGAGCTAACTGTAGAGGTAAAAGATGGGTTCTATTATATGAATTTCCCATCAAGAATGCCTGAAGCCTCCACTCTTCCGGATGCCATTGTGCAGGCTCTCAACATACAGCCTAAAGAGGTTTTCCTATCAAGAGATTACGTTCTTGTATATGAGTCTGAGGAAGATATTAAACAGATCAAAGTTGAAAGATCTATTTTGGACCTCATCAATCTGGATCCGGGAGGGGTTGTTGTAACGGCAAAAGGCAGTGACAGTGATTTTGTGTCAAGGTATTTTACCCCGCAATCGTCAATTCTTGAAGATCCTGTAACGGGTTCTGCCCATTGCTCACTTATTCCTTTCTGGGCAGCAAGGTTAGGAAAAGATAAGCTTTTCGCCCGTCAGTTATCGGAAAGAGGCGGCCAGCTTTATTGTGAAAACAAAAACGAAAGAGTGATTGTAGCAGGTAAAGCCAGAACCTATTCTATGGGACATCTATGGATAGAATAACATTATTTTGAAAAGCTACTTTCAGAATCCACAAAATCGACAAATACGTAAATATTTGTCGATTTCTTTATATAAATTAGGTTGTTTGAAGACTCAATATTTTAAATCTTGGGTGTTTGCTTTCTTTTTCTGATCATTGAATATTGTTCTTTTATTAATCCAGAAAAAAATCCTCAGAACCTGCAAGTATATAAAAAAGCATCTAATCAAATGCTTTTCTAATCCAAATGATTATTTAATCTTCTTATATTTTTAATAATCTGTTCTTCACTTTCTTTGGAAGGTCTTTTCCCAAAAACTGATATAAAAGAGCTTATGGGATCATCCATCATATCCTTCCTTTTTTTATAAAATTTTTCATATGAAGTTTTTACACTCCAGGGAATATTTCCTACAGGCATTTCAACTCCTTTTTTTATTCCGGATAATTTAAAGTGAAAATATTCTTTATCATCATAGGCTTCCAATACCAAACCAGGTAAACCTTTAAAAGTATAAGGACCTTCTGAAATTGGTATTTCAGATGTAAACCAAGCGGTTATTTTTTTATTACCATAATCAGCAATCGCCTTTTGACAATCAAACCCGTTAATTTTCTTTCGAGTATTTTCTACTTGCCAATTAATTTTATTTGGGCTTTCGAAAGAATAACCATCTCTTCCCAACTGATCATAAATTGTAGATTTTCCTCCGATATAATAAACTTCAGGCTTAAATTTGGCTGATGGTAGAGATCCTGTTTTCAAAATAACTTGTCCATTAATAGGATTTTCTAAACTTCTTTTAGCTATCTGCTTACCTAGAGAATCAGCTACAGCTTTGTAACTACTTTTAAAGTAAGAAGATCTTTTCCCAATCAATAGAGTTGTATTTTCTATTTTTTTACTATTTACATTCGCTGTATCAATCAAGAATGACACTTCATAATCTACCTTAATATACGAGGTATCTGTATCTTGAGAAAAAAAGATGTTGCTTATAAATATAAGAAAAATAATAAGAATTTTATTTACCATATTATGATCCGTAATCTTCAGAGCCACAGGTATACACATTGAATAATTGCCCATTGTGCGTCATGCATGCATATGCTTCATCTTTTTCTTTCTGGCTATCTAAATTATAACACACTGTATCAGTTGCTGTGTTATCATTACACCATGCTATCATTACATATGATTGACAATAACGTCTTCCACCTTTTACATTTTTTAATTCCTCTCTGGAGATTAGTTTTAAGTTTTCATAAAAAATAAATTTTAAATATTAGTTTGATAAATATATATATTATTTTTTAATCACTATTACGGGAATCTGGAATTTCTAAATTTTTTTCATTATATTAATGATCTTATATTGTTCAAAAGTAAGAATCGGCTACTAAGGATAATCGGAATGGTTACTCTGGTATGGCTACATATTTAAAGTGTTCTAAAAAAGAAAATCCCAGATCTCGTCCGGGATAGAAGAAAAAAACTTCTCATTTTATCTAGAAAAGAACAGATCAGTTTCAGCTTTTCTTCTAAAGGTTTTAATACTCCATATTCTGTGTTTTCCAATGTAAATCACCGGAACCTACGAAGAAATTAAAAAAGCCTAATCAAATGCTTTTTTACTTTATTTATAATCAATTTTCTTATTTAGCTCGATTACATTGTTATATTCTTTGATATTATTCTGTATCGATATAGATCCTTCTCGTAAATTGACTTTTTTTAGTCCTCCAGCTCCATCATCAGTCATAACCTTAAGATTTTGGACTTTTGAAAAAGGATCATTGTAATATTCAAGTTGGATTTTTATTAGATCTTCCCAGCTAACTTGTCTACCTCCTTTCATTGCAAATAAATCCTTATGATGTGATTTTATGATTGATGCTAATTTGAAAAAATAATCTTTACTGCTGTCATACATTTCCACGATCAGCCCTGGAAGTCCATTAAATATATATGGCCCTTCTTGAAAAGGAATTTCTTTGGTAAACCAGGCTGTCCAAGTTCTGCCTCCATAATCAACTTCAGCTTTCTGACATTTAAATTTTTCTATCATTTTGGTCTCGGCAGAAAGTTTCCAATTTAACGATTCATTTATTTTAACAAAAAAAATATCTCGACTCAATGGTAAAACTATATACTTTAAAAGGGAATGATCATTTAAATTCTTTCTAAGATAAAGTTGATCATTTATATTATTTGGATAACCAAGTCCATACCCATTACCATAGAATATAAGAGAATCAGATTGCCTACGCATAGCATCTCTAAAAATCGATTCATTATTTACTATATCTAAAAAATATAATTTTGAACGAATAGAATCTTTTTTATTAGAAGAGGGATGATAATTTAGTTCATATTTTACTGTTAAATTTTGAGAGAAAATAACAATGAATATATGTAAAAAAAGGAGTATGATAAATTTTTTGATCATAATTTTAAACTTTGAAACAATACAAATATAAAATAAAAACTCCCTCATTTAGAGAGAGCCCTTTTTTAGTTGATTTTACATACATCTGAATGCAGCCCATTCTCCAACTGCATGGTCTCTTCCGATATAGAGTCCGCATTCAAGGCCATATTGTGCACAAACGTCTCCTGTTCCAGGAGAACACATATCTCCATATGATCCACCTGGCAATCTACCCCCATTAATAGATTTCAGCTCTTCTCTTACGATTTTTTTAAGATTTTTCATAAAAATATTTTTTAAAATTATCAAGATAAATTTATGTAAAAAAAATCATCCTCCTTTATTGGAATCCGTAATTACTAAAACTTTGTTATTGTATAGAATACAGGCAAGATGAAACAATGTTTATGCTGTATAAAATTCTTAAATTAGCTGTAATCTATTTCGAAAAGAACAGATTCGCCTCCGCCTTTCTTCTTCTGATCAGTCCATTCAGTGTTTTTCCGCCGGCAGTAATGTATTTGGTAGTAAACCAATTTCTGATCTCCGTTTCTCCTGCTTTTTTATTGACCAAAGAAAACAAGCCATCTGAACCTCCGGTATTGTAAGTGTGTGAGACAAGAGCATCAAATTGATTCTGGGTAAGAGTTGTTTTCACCTTACTGGTGACTATTTTTTCATAGGTTGGCAGCACCGTTGCAAACAATTCTGCTCCTTTTTCTCTTGTAATGGCCGGATCTTTCATGGTCACTTTTCTGCCACCGGGATAATAGGTATTTCCGTATCCGATGGTGGGAATTTTTGCTGAATCCAGGTAAGGTTCCGAACTAAAGCCTTCAAATGATAAGATTAAGTTGATTCCTTTTTGTGATGTTTTCATTTTTTAAAATATTTATAGGTAAAAAAGATGAGTATCAGAGTGATTCCAATGATGGTAATGAAAATCCAGGCTGCAGCTTCAAAGCCGGTTGACGTGATCTTTTTGTTTTCTTCAGAGACTTTTGAAGCAACTTCTTTGGTTGTTTCTTTTGTCAAAGTTTTCTGTACTGAATCCTGAATAATGCTGGCAGATTCTTCTTTTTTAATCTCTGATCTTTTATGATCTGTTTTTACATAATGGCTTTTGACCAAATATTCTGCATTTCCTTTGATAGAGATACTTTGAACGGTATCTCCTTCCACCACATTATGAAAGACAAAAGGATTGTCTGCATCAGATTTGCCTTTAATCAGAATATCCCCGGAGATTTCATTTTTCTTTTCCTGGATCAGAACTTCTGCATTCTCACTCTGTACTGATTTTGAGTCATGTAAACTCATAGAGTCAGCTTTTATACTTTCTGTTTCTTTTGTATTTTCTTTATAAGTTGTTGTGATTTTATGTTTGCTCCGGCAGCCCATCATGAGGCTGCTCAGTAGTATCAGTAATAGAATTTGTGCTTTCATCAGCTTTATTTTTGAAATTAATAGAAATACTTTTTTACAACAGACAAGAAACAATCCAACTGAACAGCAACATCTTACATGAATATTTTATCTTCTTTCACATATTCTTTTTTGATGCTTTCCAGTAACATGTCTGCACTTACTTTGTAATCTGATTGTTTTAATCCGATTGTTTTTAAGCTCACATCCTGTATTACATTCATAATATTGGAACCACTCAGTTCGTATTGTTTGGCAATCTGATCTAAATCAATATCTTCAAGTTGTAATTGTTTCGGTAAATTTTGCTGCCAGATACGCAGACGCTCCTCATGCTTTGGATTATTGAATTGTATGCAGCTATGAAAGCGTCGCGTAAAGGCTTTATCCATATTATTTTTGAAGTTGGATGCCAGAATAATAAGTCCTGAAAATGTTTCTACCCGCTGCAGCAGATAAGAAACTTCCTGATTGGCATATTTATCATGGGCATCCCTTACATTGGTTCGTTTTCCGAAAATAGCATCGGCTTCATCAAAAAATAAAATCCAGTTTTTGTTTTCTGCTTTATCAAATAGTTTTGCCAATTGCTTTTCTGTTTCGCCGATATATTTAGAGACCAACATGGAAATATCAACTCTGAAAACAGGGCGTTGGGTATATTTCCCTAAAAGGCTTGCTGCAAGAGTTTTCCCGGTTCCCGGCTCACCGTAAAACAAGACTCTAAAGCCCGGTTTCAATTTTTTCTGCATGTCCCAATCCTCCATAAGAATCCGGCTGCTATGGTACCAGGTTTCAATACTCTGAATTTCATCCAGCGTGTTTTTAGGAAGGATCAAATCTGCCCATGATCTACGGGTGTGCAGTTGTTCTGCTGGGAAGTCATTACTCATTTTCGGTAATGATTCCAATCCAAACATGATCATATTAAAGGCTTCGTGATGAACACTTATCGGGCTGTTCACGGAGGTATCTGAAAAAACAATGATTTCTTCTCTGGTCAAAACTGAATGGGAAGTGAAGTAATCCATCACCTTCAATCGTTCTGAAATGCTGTCGCCGCCTAAAATATACTGAACGGCCTGAATGGTTGGATAAAAGAGTCTGCCGTTATCATTGGCTGAACAAAAATCAAACAGCGCACTATTGGGATACTCCAGGTAAATGCGTTTCAAAAATGATGGGTCCAGTTGTGGCAATAGGGCCATTAAAAGAATAACAACTTCCTGATGGGCAAGTGCTCTCCCTGAAATATAGTTTCCTAATTGAAAACCTTCATGGTCATTAGCATTAAATTCAGGGGCTCCTATATTAAAATCTTCTGAAGGATTCTCGATACGCCATGTAATGACCTCTTCCAGATGGGTAAATAAGTTTTGTAATTGTACAGAATTCATTGGTTTTTTAGTCTTTTTTATTTTCGGAATAGGATGTAGCCTATCTTAGGGATTCATCACTATATTTTATAATTGGTTTTAAGAAACAACGGGAAAGCATTTCACATTTGATCGCCTTTCCTCAGCTGACATAGAATTGTTTTGGAGAAAGTTCAAAATTGATGTTTTTTTTTGCTGTTATAGAAGTTTTCCAGCCTCTCTGCCCTGTAGCTGCAGTAACTTATATTCTACTGATAAACAGAATCTTGAAATTGAATTACAAGCACAAAATTGATACTTTTTTTGCTATTACAAAAGTTTTTTGACCTTCTTATCCTGTAGTTGCAGCAGCTCTTATTATTCTTGCCAACGGAAGATTAATCATCGGTAGGATCTCAAAAATATTTCTTTCCGTTTTTTGGATCAGGTTCAAAAGTTTGGGGGAACAGTACAAAACATACCCTATTCTTGTTGAATGAAACAATGTATTTTAAAAAACGCAAAAAACTTTCATTTGAATGTTATATTTAGGGAGCAAAGAAGAGCAACTTAGTCGCTGAAGAAGCTTCATGAATATGCATTCGCTTAGAAAGAATCAATGAAACTGATTCCATTTTTTACATCCTTAAGAATAAAAATGCTAAAAAACCTTTGCGTTAATTAAATTCCATAAACACAGACAACATTATCCTCCAACTTTTGCGCTTGATCCGTCTTGTTAAAATGTGAAAGCCTGAACGATGGAACAGTTAATAGACTTTGGTGTTGATCCATTAGATACGGCAAGCGAAAGAGAAATAGCCTCAGTAGTAGATGTTATGGATTGAATTTTGGTGGTATTGCCTACTGTAAGAAATTGGGTATATACATTTCCCTGCCTCATCACAACGATATTGGCATTCAGCACTATGGCTCCAGGTTCTATTTTTGTCTGAAGGGACATTGTATTGTTCCAAACAGCCATAGACTGATAACCTCCACTTCTAAAACTCGCATTGATTACTCTAAGAAAAGAATTATCTGCCAGTGCCAAAGGCATATTATTTTGAAGCAGCCCCAGATAGCCATAGAAATCATTTACTTCTGTAACCCCAACTCCAGTCATCGAAAGAGACAGGTTCATTTCCAGATAGAAATTCGAATTCACTCCAAAAATAGCTTCACTCTTCGCAGCTCCTACAATTACATTAGGTTCATAGGCATATGCCTTATTATTGACATTGGAATTATAGTTGAACATTCCGCCATTGGTTGTAAATACACTTCCTTCCTGTCCGCCTGTATAGGCTTTCGTTTCCCATTTGAGCTTACTGACGTCAATACTGTTGATCGTGTTTACGATATTGATTGAGCTTGTGGTTCTGTGAACCTGCGGCATTGGGGAGGATGTTCTTAGCATCAGATTGTATTGGGTTCCGGCCTGTAATGAATCTCCATAGACGGAAACAATCATAGTCTGACCATTAGCAACAGTCTGGAATCCTAAGCAGTCTATTTCGCCTACTCCGGTAGCATTGGAAACGGGTATAAACCTTACAGAAGTGGAGGCAGGATTTATATTTAAATTGAGTCCCTGTAACACAAGATAGTTGACAATATGATCATTTTTGATCACGGTGGGAGTAATACCATATACATTCAAGCTTCCGTTTGAATACTGGTTATTCCAGTCTGTTCCGAATTTTTCTTTCTGGGCCGGTGTTAACAAAGATGGCAGCTTTAAAAATTCGGCAGGAAAATCTTCCGTCATTAAAACTGTTTTTTTTGCTCCTCCGCTATCTGTAAATAATAATTTTTTGTTGGCAGAAGTAATCTGATTCATCAAAGTTTCATTATTTTCGTCCAAAACGTAAGCTTTGCTTCTTACTCTTCCGTTGTTTAAATGAAGTGCTTCTGTAGGTGAAGTCGTATCGATCCCAAGTTTTCCTGCATTATTATACACATTAGACTCTTTGAAATTATTGCCGTCCCATTGAAGTAAATAATTCGTAGCAGGTGATATTGTAGCATAAATAGGTCCGGGGCCAAGGTTTCGAACAAAGAAATTACCATTAATAGCGGGTTTGTTCATTTTCTCATTCAAAGCGGTCTGCAGCCCTTCCACCATTCCCATCGTGACATTGGTCATCCCAGTCGGCAGATAATTTTTCTTATCTCTTTTTTCACCTCCTTTGAATATATAAAGCGTGTAGTTTCCATTATTTACAAGAATTGCAATAAAATCGTTATTTTCAAACTGATATGCATTCGAATTGGCTGCAAAGTCCGAAATTGTAGTTTCAACAGCTTCAATAATCGTAGTAAGCCCCAGCGCTTCTATTTTCTCGGCCAGGATCTTTCCGCTGCTATCGGTATAGTCTGCGTGAGACATAAACAGATCATCCGCCTGAGTTTTGGTATACACATTTCCTGATTGAGGATTGTTTCCTCCCTTATCCACCGTAGCAACGTTGGATGGAAGAATAGACTCATCTTTGTGCCAGAACGAGGACCATGAATCTCTAAACTGTTCCTGGGTTGGCAAATCACCACTTTCGAAGTAGCTGTAAATGGTTTCTAATGGTATTGACATATAATTTGTTTTATTGATTTGTGGTTTTTGTTTTTTAGAATTATAGAGCTGTAACCTCTATAAAGTTTTTTGTAATGGCTGAACCAGGTTTTATCTTTCATTTAGTGATATGGCATGGTCTGCCCTTGAGTTGTTTTTGTTTTTTCAACAGCTTTGTCTTTAAGCAGACATTTTATGGTCTTTGATAAGAAGAAATTTGGAATGATGATTGAAAAAGGGAGCAAAGTAATGATATTCAATACTCTTTACGCTGATTATTTTCCACCCGGAGCATAAGTACATTCGATTCTGACATTTCTGGTTTCCTTTATTTCGCCTCCGCCAATACCTTGATTGTTTTGTCCTGCCTCGAGGTAAGCTGTTGCTAAAAGCTTGTTACGATCTTCATCATAGACATTGCATTCTATGGACCGATTGGTTCCCTGAAGATC
Organism: Chryseobacterium indologenes; assembly: GCA_001013295.1. Classification (GTDB taxonomy): domain Bacteria; phylum Bacteroidota; class Bacteroidia; order Flavobacteriales; family Weeksellaceae; genus Chryseobacterium; species Chryseobacterium indologenes_B. Next base: position 57,242 of record LAZY01000009.1, read on the forward strand.
TGCCCTGAGAGATAGATACAAAGAATCCCAGACATCATAATGATCGGTAACAATATCTTTATCAGTATATTCACTGCTCCAGTAGCCTCCTTGCAGGATGTATTGAACGGGTGCCTGAGTTGTATTAACAATCTTAATATGAGTATTGACAATATTTACTTTTTGCCCTAAATCCATTTTATTTATGGATAAGTTTCCCCTTTTCCCCTTCAGTGTTCCAAACACAAACCCTTCAGGAATCTTAGGCAATGTATTCCCAAACAGTCTATTTACCGTGAAGCCATCATCCATTTGAAACGCTACACTATAATATTCTGTCTCTCTTAATCCTTCTGTCGGGAGTTCTTTTGCTTTAATGACATATGGCCCAGTCCCAAATAAATAGGATTTTTTATCATTATAGGGAGTGTCATCTACTGTGATCAACTGATCTTCTTCCTCCGCTGAACTTGCAGTGAACAGATATTTTTTACCTTGAAGATTGTATGCATAATAAGTTATACATGCATTATTCATAAACACCCAACTCAAACTATTGGCCATGATCACCGCATCTTTATTGGTTGGAATGTCTCCTTTATGTCTCAAAGAATCGATCAGATCTGAAAATTGGTTTTGGGTAGGATATTTACCGGTTTCAAAATAGGTTTTTAATTGGTCTCTTGGGGCTAATTTATTATCGTCCATGGTATTTTAGTCTTCTTTACATTGATGCTTATTGTATCATCATCTTTTGGTTTCTTATGATTATTGATGTTCTATTTTTAAAGTTTGAAACTTATTTTTTTCTTCCCGAATTCTTTTTGGCTTTCATCGGGCTGTGTTTCAGACATTAAAAGATTTTGCTTTTTATGATTCAGCAACATAGTAATCGCACTCGATTCTAATGTTTCTTACTCCGTGTGTCTGACCTCCGCCCCAGGCACTTGGATTGTTTTGTCCGGCATTCAGATAGCCTGTCATCAGAAGGTTACCATTATCTGCATCATAGAGTCTGCATTGTATAGACTGCTCGATGGCCCGAAGATCTGCTTTATAATAAAAGTAGAAAGAATCATCTACATCATAGTGATGGGTATCAAGGTCTTTCGCTGTGTATTGATGGTTCCAGTAGCTTGCTTCAGGTCTGTATTCAATAGGCACTTCTGTTTTATTGACAAACTCAATATGGGTGTTTATAATATCTATTTTTTTCCAAAAACGCTGCTTGTTTATCCGGATACTGCTCCTTTTTCCCTCCATTTTCCCAAGCTCAAAACCTTCTGGAACCTCAGGAAGATTATTTCCGAACAATCTGTTAGACTCAAAATTCGGTCCTAAAGAGTAACGTAAATTATAGTATTCTGTTTCTGCTAATTTCCCCTGTGATAATTCTTTTATTGTAAGAGTATAAGGTGCATCACCCCAAAAATATTGTGTTTTTTCACCACCATAAGTATAATCCATTTTGATCACCTGATCTTCTCCCTCCTGTTGATTGACAAGTAGTGATAGTTTTAAATCTATATCATCATTTATAGTATATTGTATAGACCCTTTATTGATCGCTGCCAACCTATTCGCAAGGATGACGACGTCTTTATCAGTAAGGGCATCTTCTTTGAGTCTTAAAGAATCGATAAGATCCGAGAATTGGTTTTGGGTAGGATATTTTCCGGTTTCAAAATAGGTTTTTAATTGGTCTCTGGTAATTAGTTTATTTTCTTCCATAATACGTTATTATTCTTTGCCGTTGATGCCTCTCAAACATCATTGCGCCTTAGTTTCAATGATAATTGTTATGTTTTAAAGTACGAAATTCATCCTTTTTTTGCTCACGAGGAAGTTTTTTGACCTCTCTATTCTGTAGTTGCAGTACCCTTTATTTTTTTTAAGAATCGGATGATGGGTCGCTTAAGTTTCAGGATCCAAAGTTCTCTTTTTTTTTATTCCTGAGAAAGTTTTTCAGCCTCTCTATCCTGTAGTTGCAGTAATTTTCATTTTCCGGAATCATTATAAAAAAAGACCCGGATTATAAAAATCCGGGTCTTGAATGTATATGTTGAGCCGCTGTCTGCGATCAATCCAATTTAAAGAAGAAATAGACTACTGCCGCCCATTCTTTTTTGATGCCTTTTGCATAGCCAATTGTACTATGGCTGCTGCTTTCTACAGTGCCGTCATCTTTGATGTAGCCAATGGTTGAGTGGCTGCTGTTTTCTACAGTTCCGTTGCTTTTTACATAACCCACGGTAGAATGGCTGCTGTTTTCTATAGTACCATCACTTTTGATATAGCCAATGGTGCCGTGGCTTTTATTTTCAATCGTACCATCGCTTTTAATGTAACCGACTGTTGAATGACTGCTGCTTTCTATGGTACCATCACTTTTGATATACCCTGTGGTGCTGTGGCTTCCGGATTCTATGGTTTGGGCACTTGCAATGGAAAGTCCACACAGCAGGGAACAAATGAATAATGTTTTTTTCATGGTTTAAATTTTAATTAGGCTATTGATTTTAGTTTAATGTATTCAAAAGTATTGATTATTTTCTTATTCTATCTCTTATTATGCTAAATCCGAGCCTATATTGTTCAAAAATCCGTTCATTTTACTCGTCAATAATATTTTTCAAAACAATAAAAGCTCAAAATACAGGTCACACGAAAGGATTATTGATCAATGACATATCGATATTCTTCATTGATTTTCCCATTTAGTATTTTTTCGATCTCAATTTCCTGGTCCAGATCATTCAACATCTGGTAGCCTTGCGTTACACCGATTATTTCAAGTTCACTTCTGTTAATATCCATAATGATATTCTTAAAATCATTTGTCTCACTAAAGTATGCTTCGGCTTCGAAAATAAGAGCTTCTATTTCCACATCATTCAACGACTTAAAATTCACCAACACATTAAAAGCATTTAAGGCTTTCCTATACATCAAAGCTCCTCCCGCTTTATGATTTTTTAATAAATCCAAAGATTCCTGAGCAGATAATCCTCTTCTTGGTATATCATAATCTATTTCTAAATGTTCATCATCCATAATCTCGTGCAATATCAGATAAGACAAATATTCGTCTTCTTCCACTATAAAATTTCTTTCTGATAAGATCTGATGCACAATATCAACCACTTTCGTTATATCTGTTTTCTCAATTACAATTATTGTGTCAAAATCCCTTCTTATTCCCATATATCATTTTGATTTTATTGATTCTTTGTTTTACCCACATTACTTTTTTTTCTAAATGATCAGATATTTGGTGACTTGTTCTAAAGTAACAGGATCTTTTTCTGTTTCAAAGATCTTTTTCAAAAAACCATGTTGTTCTAATATCTCCAGATCTTCAATACCATAACCCTCCCACCCCACAGGAAAGTTGTAATGGTCATGTAGCATCACACTCCTATTTTCAGGGATTGTGTAGGCCCATCAAAAATCCACTCTGTATGAAAAATTAATTCATTGATCTTTAAGTCTTCGGAAGCTTCTTTTATTTTTGTTCTAAAGTTTTCCAGTTCAATATTATTCAATGCCACTGTCTGTTTTTTATTCAGTTAACATCCCTCTTTTTCTAAATTTCGATCCTAAATAAACGATAATTGATTCATACATTACTTTGTGGTTTGATCCTGTTTCTCTCCCTTCCACCCGAATCTTTTCCTAGTGTTTGAGGATTATAAATTATGCCGTCTAAAACAACAATATTGTCTATTTTTTTTTTCAAAAGAACACTTTATTATATCATTGAAAAAAATCCTTTGATGTATACAGTGTCCTCGGTACAAAGTAATCCGCTTCAAACTTAATCGTAACATTCTTTGGAATATCTTTAATTTTTTTGACATGATCACCTGTGTAACATAAAGAAATAAAACACTCAGAAACTAAATTGTATAGGAAAGAAGCATCAATTTTTTTAATTTTATTGACCTCAAATGTTAAATACTCCAGATTAATAAGATGATCTAAATTCTCAATTTTGCTTATCTTATTTTCATTTAAACTTAACTTTTTTAAGTTTTTCAAATGATCCAGTCCTCTGATTTTTGATATTTCATTATAACTTAGATCAAGTACTTCTAAATTTGTCAAGCTGTCTAAACCTTCAATTTTTCTTACCTGGGTAGCCGAGATAAAGAGTTGTCTGAGGTTGTGTAATGTATCCAGACCTTCAATTTTTTTTATCAGACTTCCATTTACTCTCAATTCCTCCAGATAGGGAAAACGTTCTAAATGGGCCATTTTTTTTACGTTGGTTTCCCCAATGTTTAAGGAATGAAGATTCTCATTTGCATTTATTTTTTTAATATTATCTATTGCACTCCAGCTAATATTTAAATGCTGTAAAGATTTTAGCTGTTCCAAACCATTTATTTCACGATAGGGATTCCCACCGCTGATAAGCAGAACTTCCAAATTATTTAAATTCCCCAGCACAGCAGTATCTTTAAGACTAGTTCCCCCTAAATCCAGATTTTTTAGATTTTTTATATCGCTTAAATATTGTAGGGTTGATGCATGTAAAGGGTTACCTGTTAAATCCAGTGTTTCTAATTTTGAAAACGATTTTAAGGGACGTACACTTTTTATGTTACAGTATGAGACAGCCAATTTCACCAAACTGTCTGCTATGAGCAGTAATACCCCAAGATCTTTTAAATCAACCTTATACAGATATAATGTTTTAATATTCCCATCTTCATCCACATCATAATAATTTTCTGCCCTCATATGGGTATTGGAACGAATAATCTGAGTATCAAATTTTTCTTCTAATTGTTTTATAAAATCGGTCATGGTTTTAGTTTTTGACTTATTTAAAATCTTTATCCCTGGCTTCAGGATTTGGTTTTAAATCTCCGGCTAATTTATTGTTTTTAAATATTCTGGAAAAAATGCTCCAGTGTTTGTTTTGAAATTTTTCAGTTTAAAGATTTTTTAAATATTTATATCTTTTATTTTTCTAAAAGTTATAGATATTCGTCTTCCCCGAGGAATTGTAGTATTCAACCACTTATCATTTTTCACTGCTTTTATCCCATGTTTCCAATTATATCTTGCTTCTCCGTTTAATAACAAAATGCTTCGAGGATTTAAAAGTAATTCATGCTTTTCCGCATCTTTTGAAAATTGCATGACACAAGAAGATAAGAGGCTTACAGAGATTATTATATCTTCAAAACACGGTATACAATCTATATGATTTGATATTCCCTGCCCTGGTTCATATTCATTGATAATAACCTGGTCAAAAGAATTTTCAAAATTGAAATCCTTTCTAATTTTTTCCTCCAACGAAATAAGCCAATCAGGCAATTTGCCGATTTTAAAATCTTGATCAATATTTTTTTTCTTATAATCATAAATATAGCCGTAATGCTGAACTCTCCGCTTCAAGTTGGTATCCCAGACTGCATTATCTATTTCTGACAAAATCAATTTTTCGTCTTCAATACTTAAAAAATCATCCTGATAAACAAGACCTTTTACCATATTATGCTTCATTGTCAATAGTTAAAATATATCTTAAAAAGTCTGTAAAATCTTTATAAACAGGTTTATATCCTGATTCCAACTCATTAGAAAACCATATAGAATTTTCCTCTTCATGTTTAGCGTGGTAACCATAAAAAAAAGCGTCATTGCTATCATCATATCTAAGATCTGCCAATAAATAGATATTTGCATCATTAAGCAGTGGAGTTGTGAGAAGACTTGGATTCAACCAATCATCAAAACCAAAAATACTTATATCAAAAGCATTACAAAAAATATTACATCCTCCATATTCGCTTAAGAAATAAAAATAAGCAGCATCTTTTATAAATGCAGCATCTTTCATAATGCCTAGCGCTTCTTGTCTCCAAAGATGTTTTATTTTTTTGTCATTTCCAGTTTCAACTCTATACTTTGCAATTATATTTTGCATAAGGTTATCAACCTCAATAAATTTACTAATCATAAAATATTTCATTTTATTTCTAAAAGAACTAAAGTTATATTTTTTCCATCTTCCATTGAATACGCAGATCTATTTTTTGTGTCATTTTAAACTTCCCGTTATCGCATCCTTCCGTGAGGTTTAATACCAAACATTATAAATCTAAAAAAACTCAAAAATATAGAAAACACATTATATAGTCGTATGACAAAATAAAAAGCTTCATTTCCCCATATTGTTTCCAAAAAACAGGTAAGGCACAACTAAAAAGTTGTGCCTTACAGCTTGCCTGCCGGGTTTGAAAAATCTTCCCCAATAAGGTAGATTCTTTAAGAATTGAAGTAAATAGAAATGGTGTTTGACTTTGAGAAACAGGCAATACTGAACCATTTCCGGTTTTGTTCTCTTGTTTTTGAAGTTTTCTGGTTTTCAAGTTGATGTTTTCCTTACCTGCATTTTTCACAGGTTTTCAGAAAACTCTCACTTGTTGTTTTCATGCGTTTTATTAGTTCATACCCTCCTTTTTTTCTTCCTCGTCAGGCTGTCTGTCTGTTTTGCCCCCATATCGGCTGTCAATAAGAAGATTCACAACTTTATCAATCCAGTTAGGCAGATTGTTTGTGATCATTTTCAGGAATTTATCATAGCCGTAGCCTAACACAAACAATACTCCTGTTGAATACCATTTGTCATGCAGCTCTGCTCTGTTCATCAGATAACTCATTGTAAAACCTACGATGACGACAATTACCAATGTGATAAAATGTTCCCATGGCTGTTTTTTTTCTTTATTTTGTATGGAGACCAATACCCTTAATAATCCTCCTGAAAATGCAATTGCAGTTCCGATTAAAAGGGCTTTTATACTATCCAAATTCATTCTGTTCTATACTATATTATTTATTAAAAATTCTGATTTTTCTGCTCTTTTCAGAGGTCATGTTATTCCTGGATCAGGATATACATATCTTCTAAAAACTTTTTGCTTTTACGCATGTTTTCATTTTCATCTCCATAGGCCATTTCATCAATAAGATCACTGATGTCTCTGCGGGGCTTCTGGTCCTTCTCCTTATTTTTTTTCTTTTTTTTCTTTTTCATGGTTCTAAAGTTTTTTAAATGGTCAATTGTTTTTAGTTTTTTCTGAAATTGGTTATTCTAATCATTCAGGGTCAGGCAACTACTTTTTAAGTTCATGTTTCACTGAAAACAACAGAACTAAAAAGCAAAAACAGTTTTTACCGAAATTTTTACCTGATAAATGTAAATTGAGAAAGAGCTAGGGTCAACCCTTCTGATTCATCTTGCTGATGACGGGTTGCTGGGTAGTATAAAAACTATGAATCTTTTTCTATCTTTTTAGAATAAATAATTCCAAGATCTCATTCATGAATGTCAACTCTAAAAGGTTGTCTTCATAAAGTTCAGTATGTGATTGTTTTACACTGAAAGGCTGAACTTTATCTGAATATTAGGCCGAAAGAAGAATGTTATAGATTGTTCTTTCAGACAGAAACAACATTTCCGTTAGTTCCGTTACAATAACTTTCATCTGCTTATCCTGATTACGTCTTACATAATCGATCACAAAATCTTTTCTTTTCTCTACTAATTCTTTACTACGTTTCATTATTCTATGGTTAAAAGTTTTATTAAGGTTTAGTTTTTTTTTTGAATCAGACTGTTTTCTCCTATTTCTTAGACCGGTCATTGTTTAAGTGAGGCCATAGAGGGTCCCTAAAGGCTTTATTTAAGCCTTTAAGCGGATGTCTGAGTCATTTATTTAGGTTAGGTTTTTTAAGAAACCGCTACCAGGCATTTTCAATGGAATGGCGTCCGGCTTCTTTCTCTAAGTTTTACTTATTGTAAAGGGCTCTGCTCATGCTTATAAAGAATCGATGTTTTATAAGTCATTAAACGGTGAGCACATTACTTTTCATATCTGTTTGTAAAAGGACAAAGTAATCTGTTGTGGTATTCAATGATGCTTCAAGAACCATTGAGACTATTTCACAAATTTTATTTGCCCCTAGGATGGATTAGCAATCTTATCGTAACTATAATTAATCGATATTTTATATGCAGACAGGAGTGTTAATCTACTTTTTGGTGTTTTTTCAGGAAAACAAAGAGCTAAATGGCTGCTTCATTTTTAAATCAATCAAAAATAACGCATTTTTATCATCAATAAAACGGCTTAAATACGCACAAAAATCAAAAATACAGATTCAAAAAAGCGCACTTTTTACACTTTAATAGATTATAAAAGATTTCTAAAGTTTCAATTACCACTGGATAAAATCCAATGAATAAAATCTATCTTTTACGTATACCAGGCACAAAACAAGCATTTAACTTTTTTAATAACAACCAATTACACAACAAACACAATATTTTAAAATATTAAAAAAATGTTAAATTGTAAATATAATTTTGTACCTTTGTACTGTTCCGTTTTAACAACGAAACAAATATACGAACATTGTTCGTTTTTCAAAACAAAAAACGAACATTTTTATTCATTTTTTTAAAAATAACTATAAACATATCAAAATGAACTATTTAGAATTCAAAGAAATCAGGAAGAAACTAAACATGAAGCAGGCTGATATAGCAAAATCTATAGGAGTAGGCACCCGAGCCGTACAGTATTGGGAAAAAGGCGAACGAAAAATACCGGAAACCACTGCTTATTTTGTAACCAATCTCCTACTGGAGCAACAAAAGAAGCTCAATGATGACAGTGCGTCTCCCGTTGTTTTTTCAGATTTAAAGATTATGAACGTTCCGCTGGCCAACCAGTATGCACAAGCCGGCTACCTGAGTAGGTTTGCAGATGAAGAATACATCGAAAGTTTACCTACCATTCCTTTTACCGACGATGTAGAACACCGTGGTGAATACATGTGTTTTGAAGTGAAAGGAGACAGCATGGATAATGGATCCTACGAAAGCTATCTGGAAGGTGACATTATCTTATGCAGAAACATCAGACAGGATTACTGGATGAGTAAGCTGCATTATGACAAATGGGATTTTGTCATCGTTCACAAAGAGAAAGGAATTCTCGTAAAACGAATCATCAACCACGATGTGGAGAGAGGGATTATCACCCTTCATTCTCTGAATGAATATTATGAAGATTTCGAAATCCACCTGAAGGATGTTGCGAAACTTTTCAATATCATCAGTACAAGACGTAAAAACAACAGAAGATAAAACTGCCTGAGTGAATAAAATCCTCAATTTCTTGAGGATTTTATTGGGGCATTTTCAGATAATTATTAGGTATTCCAATAATTATAACACTTCTCCCGTTCAATCTCCCCTATTTCAGCTGTACTTGGTTCCACCCGATAAATTAAACTTGGATTAAACTCCGAATTGGACCTTAGAAATGTAATCCATCTGATTCCACCTTTTTTCAAATAATCGGGAGCATTTTGCTCAAATTCTCTTATATTTTCAGGTATTGCAGGCTTTCCATTAGTCAGAAAAATCATGCTATTCACATCTGGAGGAGTGGGCTTCACAACCACTTTCAACAGACCGGCAGGGAAAATTCCATGACAAAGAGAGTTTAGATCCCGCTCATTGTCGGGAGACAGGCAATATGCCTCTACTCCCCATATTCCAGAGTTAAATGGGACAAAATCTGACCAGCCTGAAATTCCATCTTTTAAACAATATTTTCTTATTCTTATGTATAAAGTAGTTTTGTCTGGAATATTTCCATTTCTCATGTCGATATTTTCAAATTGGGTATAATCGAACGTATCACTAAAGCCCACCTTTGAATAAATAATATTTTCAAACTCAGAATCTTTTGCAATCTGATATTCCATTGTCGCAAGATTGCCGGTATTAAAAACCTCGTAGTTCATTACGATCTGACCATTCTCCAATACTTCTACTTTATGTACCTTCGGAGTTTCACAAGAACTACACGATCTCATTCTTAAAGTAGTCTTTTTTGTATCGATAACGCCGTTTACCTCTAATCCTACCTCCAAATCGTAATCACCTACATCCTGAATCTTAGACAGTTTTATTGAATTAGGATCCTGAAGTAAAGCATTCTTTATATCTTCCTTCTCTTCATTTGTGGATCCTGGTGGATTTTTGTACTTCACAAAAGCATTTGTTATAGTCTCGGAAGATTGGTATTCTATTTTAAATGAAACATTACATTTCTCCATTATAGTATCTTTTATTGTTATTATTTCTTTCTAGTACTAAAGGGATGTTATAATTATTCTAAAGATAAAAAACACCCCTTTATATATATGTTATGGAGCCACATTTATATCTACTCTAGCGATTGCAAATGCATCACTTTCAGCATCCTTGACTAAAAACTGGAATGTATATTTCCCTTCACGTATATCTTTGATGATCAGAGAACTTTCGTTAACATTCTCAAGAATTACATCCGGGCCTGATAATTTGCTCCAGAAAAACAGGTAATGAGTAGCTCCACTAGCCGAACCTTTTATTCCCAACTGTCTATCAGGTAAATCACCTTTAGATAAAGTAAAGTCCTGATTCCTGCCTGCATCGGCCGATAAAGTACGTAAAACAGTATTACAACAATTACCCGTAGGAGGGAAGCTAATCTTATCTATCACAACTGCTGGACGATATACGTTTTTATAGGAAAGAATGTTTGAAGTTACTATATTGTTTTCTGCATCTGTTACGACCGCTTTATACCAATTTGTAACACCTTGATTGACAGAATCCGTAAACGTATTTGTTTGAGGGTTGGTCGGAAAAACACTCCACGTAACTCTATTATCGGTACTTTTATAAACCTGAATGGTTGCAATATCACCATCAGGATCACTTGCATACACATCAACCGCATAACTACAGGCAGACTGTGAACATACCCTATCTTCAATTCCGAATGTATCATTCCATTTGATTGATACAGCCGGTGGGTGGTTCCCTTTTTCATAAGACAATGTATTTGAAGTTCCTTTATTACCTTTTTTATCAGTAACAACCGCTCTATATGACTGTTTGCCTGCCTTATTGATAGAATCTCCAAATGTAGTTCCTATAAGATCGGTAAATAAATTCCATGTGTTGCTATTATCAGTACTTTTAAATATCTGAATATTCGCAATATCATTATCCTCATCAGCTGCAGAAACTTCAATTGTATAATTACAAACCGACTGTCTGCATAGCCTGTCCTCAATTCCTGAATTGTCCTTCCATCTGATCGATGCTGTCGGCGGGTGACTTTTTATAATTCCAATATCATCAAATCCCGGAAGATTCAGAGTACTTCCAGTTTCTCTACATGAACCCACTAAACCGAATCTAATGTAATATTTACCTAAAGGCAATGTGATTGATCTTCTCGGGCGATATGATCCAGATTCATAATTCCATCCATTTCCAGGCTGATCTGAAGTAAAAATATTCAAACCTGTTACTTCAGAAAGATCTGAAGGTAAAACCCAATCAAATGTAAATGTTTGAGTATCATTACCGTTGTCAACAACTGAATATTTAATATTTGAAATCACCGGACACTCTTTGGTTACTGGTAAATTCACATCTACCGTCTCAGTACATCCACTGTTACTCACTTTCACCCTTATTGCAGGCATATTTTTCGGGTCCAGTTTGTAGTACTTATAGCTCAAATATCCAGCTTTATCAGGATCCAGAGGAACCCAAATATCATTACCCAGGAAATCCCAAGTGTAAGTATAGTTGGCAAAGTTTGGTCCGGAAACTTTAAGGTTTACGATTGTTGCCACAGAATCTCCACCAGGATAAATGATAGGTTCAACGATTTCTACTTTTATATCCGGTTGCGAAGTCACTTTAATACTGCAGTCAGTAGATTTTCCGTTTACGGTGAAGGTAATTTCCTGTCCCAGTAACTGAGGACTCACTGATCCCGGATCAAAGTAATACACCCCATCAATTTCCCGTACTCCGCCATCTAAATTGCTATCAACAACTGCTTTTACAATTCCGTTTACAGGAGAAACCGTAAAAGGTATAAGACCGGATTTAACACAAACAGCCGTCATTGGTAAACTTAGATGAATTTTGGATTTCGGTGTACAGCATATATACGGCAGGGAAAAGTCTGCGATCACATTTGGATTTCTGATAGAATCATAAACGATTAAAAAGGTTCCTCCCTTTTCCACTCCATGCCAATGTTCCATTCCCGGATTTTGCTCCAGATACTCATTGAAATAAGCTTTCGAGAAATCTTTATTATGGACTAATTCTTCCAGAGACAGCGCCACAATATCAAATCCCAGCTGTTGTTTATCTCTGATTTGCTTTATTTGTTCTAAAGCTTTTTGGTAATCCATCCCCTGATGCCCTTCAATATTATAAAACGAATTTCTGTCTATATTAAAAACTAAAGGATCATCCTGAGCACCAGGATTTGATGATTGCCAATCTGTATCATAGGCCAAATTACCCTGATGCGACCGGTTACCCGTTTTCTCAAAATTCCATACTTTTAAAAACTCTTCTGTAACGTTATAATAAAAAGGAATCGCTTTATTGCTGAGAGGGTTTAATTTTCGTGACTGAGTAATTTTCACACGCTCCCTATTGTTCATAATACGATCTGCATCAAAATACCCCACCTGATGGTTGAAACGACTGATCAGGAATTTCACTTTTTGGGTTGCTTTGTCATCATCCAAAACCGGCGAATTATAAAACTGATGTCTGAAGGAATCCAATTGGGTATCCGATATTAATTTCCCAAGCATCATATGTTTCGGAAAAGAAGCGAAATCGGGAAGACATTTCGTAAATGCCTTAGGCAGCAATTTTATAATTTCAGAGTAGGTATCCATCAGATCCTTGAGCACATCATAAGCATACTGATACCCAATTTCCTGATTAATCACCCTCGCCAGTGACTCTCTGAACGGCTGATAACTAACCGTTGGAACTCCTAATATTCCGGCAATTGCCTGGATTTTTTCAAAAACAGCCTGGCCATATTTATTTTTCGCCAAAACATCGATGTACATGTTTTTTATATGAGAAGAGGAAAAACGGGTATCAACTCCGTTGGCTGCAATAAGTCGGCTCATAATCACCCGTTGCGGCTCATCCGTTCCCAATATGCCATCTATAAACAGCGGATGAGGCTGAATACGATCTTTTCTACTTCTTTTCTTTGTACCAGTTATAGGATCAATGATAAGACGATCATCTCCAAGAATATGAGTGATTCCTTTTGCCGTAGTCACTAATACTTTAAGATTTCTGACCTGCAGGACTCCATGATTATCACAATCAACACCAACACAAGGTTTCATTTCTTTTTCATAATCCTCCAAATACAGCAATAAGTATTTGTCTTCTAAACCTGAGAGTTTGGTAATGGGTTGAAAATCAGTTTTTGCTTCTTCAGCTGTTGCCAGTTCCCAAAGCTCAATCTGCTCAGCACCTTCATAAAATGACGGATATTTTACTTTGAAGTTATCATATGCTTTAAAATGAGTAAATTCTTTATTTTTAATATCCACAGTCTTTAAGTCGCTCATATACAACTCTTCACTCACCTTTTGGGTTTTGTTCAAGGTGAGCAAATCCCCGTCAGTTGTAACTGCCACTCCCTGAGAAAGCTGTATACTGTTTAATAGTCTGTCTTTATAAATAAGTGTTGGTTTGAAGCCGCATACAATCCCTACTCCCTGAAGCAGCATCCTGGATAAACGGTCCTGATCTTCAAAATAATCCAGAAACTCATTGAACTGATCAGGTCCTATATATTGTCCTTTACTGAATTTGCGGTATTGGACTGCTATACTACTTAATTGATTATTCATTATTGTTCATTTTTAATGATTTATTAAGGTCTTTTAATAAGCTTCATAGGCAGTATAAATTGCCTATGAAGTCATTATTACCTACTATTTTGTCACTCCTGTACAAGGATTTATTTTTAGGAAGTTTCCATTTGGATACCCTTTATAAATAGGAATTGGAGCATTTGCCAGGAAGATTTCTGTATAGGCAACATCCTGGTGACAACCTGTCGGCGGTCTATTACCTTTAGGCAATGCACATTCAAGGGAGAATTCTACAAAGCCATCTGATGTTTGGGCTGCCATTTTTTTAGCTTCAGCCTGAGTAATGATGATTTCATTATATCTACTTCTCGAAGTAGTATCCCCTTTTGGACGATTATGTCTATCCTGATCTCCATCTGTATTACTTAAGTGTACATTTCCAATAAAGCCAGGGTATGGATTTTGCCCTCCTATTACAATACCGTTTCCTGTTAAGTTGAAAGTAGCATCATTACAAACGTGACCTGTATCTATCTTGTCTCTATACTGAATTACCACTTTCATTCCACTTAAACATGCAATAGTCGACTGACCTTTTAATTTCAGTGGTGTTAATTTATATACCGTACTACAGCCGTTAGCATTGGTTACCGTAAGTATTGGATTGAATGTTTTTTCCTCTCCCGCAACAAGCTTGTATACGTGCGTTTTTTTGTCGGTAGGCGCTTCATTATGCTGTATTGGAGTACCGTCATCAAAATTCCATGTAAATGTAAGACCTGTAAAGTCTCCTGTAACCTTAAATTCAACGGTAGCATCCGGATTGTTTGCATTTTCGTCCATTGTAGGAGCATCATAACTAGCAACACCCGGAGCAACTGATACACTTGGCTGTGCATATACGATCATCTGTGCATCCACAGGATCATCATTAACGGTAAATGTAATCGTTTGTCCGAAATAAGCTGCATTCAGCAGGCTAGGATCAAAGAAGCTTTGGCCTGCGGATTGTGTGATAGCAGGTATTGGAGTTCCATTTATAAATGCTTTTACCTGAGCATCCAATGGAGTAAGTGTCATCGCCATTGGTGCATCATTCTGACACAGTTTGTTTTTCGGTAATACCAAGAATACAGGATCTTTTTTAGAGCAGCACAGGTAAGGCAATGAGAAGTCTGCAAGAACCTGATTGTTGGCTTCTGATTCATAAAGAAAAGCAATCGTTCCGCCCCGCGCTACACCTCCTACGTGCTCCATTCCTGATTTCCTCTCCAGGAATTCACTTAGAAGCTCACTTACTACATCATCTTTTTTAGGATCCTGTTTTACCACAGTAACTCCATCCGATGATCCTTCTTTGGCAAATTCTGCCTGGTTCAGCAATCTCAACTGATCGTCCAGTTTAGAGATGTTCTGCAATGTATTTTGTGAATTCACTGCTCTGTTGCTGACATCGCTGGAAATAGCGATCAATTGTTTTCTGAGATCATCTATAGATACTTTCTTTTCTCTACCCGGTACCTCACCGCCTGATTTTCCGTCTTTTTGTAAAACCAATGCAATGGCATCAAAAGCTAATCCGTATTTTGTTTTAAGATCGTTGATGTTCTGCAATGCTGTTTTATATGGCATTCCTATATGACCTTCAATTCTGTAGAAATCATTATTGTCAATATTATAATTTAATGGATTCTGGATAAAATCTTCTCCTGCTAAATTGGCTGTATGATAACTTAAGTTGTAGTTCTGTCTGTCAGTCTTTGTTTTTTCAAAGTTCCACTGATCCAATAAAGGCTGATCTACATTATAGTAATAAGGGATGGCTTTGTCACCCAGTTTTACATCCATATTGGATGGGGTAATTTTAATACGTCCTACATAGGATTGAAATCCGTTGATTTTCTGCACGAAACGATTAGCAAGCATTACCACTCTTTCGTAATTTTCATCATCATTGGTGGTTACCGGTGAATTGTAAAAACCATGGCGTAAAGGGGTATATTGCCCTAATTCCATTTTTGCTCCAACTGCTCCCAACATAAGGTGTTTAGGAAACGAAGCGATTTCCGGACAACATTCCACATTCAGATGTAAGATCAAATCTCTGATTTCGCCATAGGTATCAATCAAATCCTTTAGTAAATCATATCGGTATTGATAATCCTTCAGACCTGCTCCCGTCATTGACAGTAAAGCATTCAATTTATCATTGAGTGTCTGCCCTCCAAGGTTGAGACTTACTTTAAAAGTATCTGCAATGGAACTGAAACCTTTGCTTAATTCAGCAACTGCAGTAATCGCGCCCTGAAATTTTGATCTTAACTGATCTGCTGATTTAACGTCAGCATCCAGAATAACTCTTCTGGCCACAAGATTAGGCAAGCTATCAAAAAGCTTCTCATACGTATCATGAAGTTTATAAATAGTATCTTTTGCATCACCTCTGGCGATAAGCGCTGAAACAGACTCTGAATCTGCTAAAAGCACTTTAAGATTGGATACCTGCTCTGATCCAGTATGATCACAATCTGCATCCTGACATGGGTTCTCATCATTGGAATAGCTTTCCAGATACAGAATGACAATTTTATTATTTAATGTTCCACTGATTTCACTGACCAGTCTAAAACTTCCTGCATTGGCACCTGCAGCTAATGCATCCTTATACTCCTGTGTTGTAAACAGCTCTAATAAAGGAATTTGCTGACCTCCAATACGGAAATGCTCATATCTCAGCACATCATTATAATCTCTGTAATATCTGTAGTTTTTGGATGTGAAGTCGATGACAGCCTCTGATGAAGTAGCTCCTTTCTGGCGCAGCGTTATCAGATCTCCGTCTGTGGTCACTCCTGCCCCTTGTGTGATCATAATTGTATCGAAGGGAAGTTCTAAATCCGGTCTTCGGAGGTTATTGGAGGTTCCATCCGACAAAGTAGGTCCTATTTCAAGCTCTATATACTTTGTCTGAAAACCGCATACTACCCCCACGCCGCTCAGCCTGGTTCTTGATAATCTGTCCTGATCTTCAAAATAGTCGATAAATTCGTTTAATTGCCCTTCGGTTAACGCCTGATTGTCGTTGAACTTCCTATATTGGGTTGTTACATGGTCTAATTTGGTATTCATTATTTTTTGATTTTTGATATGTTTGATTGTCCTATTATGAGTTTCCCGTCTAAGATGTCACTATCATCTGCTGCACAATCCAGAAGTCTTCCAGGACGATAAATATTGTTCAAATGGCTAAGAGCCGTCAATAAATCCGTAATGCTATTCCCCAGATTCACGATATTGTTTCTCGATTTGTCTGACAGGTATTTTTTAAAAGCAGTTTCAAATTCAGCCAGGTCACCCTGAGCGGTTTCTTTTTCACTCAAACGATCTCCCACCCAGCAGATTTTTGCTAAAATATGGGCCGGAATTTCCTGCCTGATCACGGTTTCTGCATAGCGTCTGAAATCAGGATCCTGGAAACGATAGGCAAAGCCCGGAAGGACAACGCTCACCCTGTAGGAATAAGGGTCAAATACCTCTATTTCGCAACCTTCTTCACAGGAAGACATGAAGGCTTCCGTATATTTTATCGGGTTAGAGGCAGACTCTCTTTCTTCAATGTCATACATCACCCGGAAAGTACCTTCTATAGACATACAGCCAATACCGCCCATCTGTTTATAATCTTTGGTGGTAGGCTTCAGTAATAAATGCTCAACAAGGAAAATTCCTTCTTCTGTAAACTCATATTTGAAATACCCCACGGTAGCCTTAATTCCAGCGATCAGATCTTCCGGGTTCGAATAAGGGTTTGTTTTTTTATGGGCAGCCATTACATTTTTCTTTTCAGGATCATCTACAATCTCGAAATAATAATTACCTCCCGATGAAATACGAATGATGATATTCCCGACCAACCTGTTATGCTCAATAGGTTCATTTAATGCATTTTCAAGATCTTCCTGATCGATCTGAATGGTCTGATAGATCGCATCATTCAGGTTTTTGATTGCAATATGCTCAGTGGTATAGGTATTTACCGATGATAAGACAATATTGCCATCTTTATCTTTGATCTTCCATGTGTAACTTTTTTTACCTAAACCGTCTACAGTCTCAATGATAGACACTGGTGATTGGGATAAATTTCTCTGCTGATAGTTTTTAATCCCCAACAAACGGGCAATTCTCTTCTGTACCCCGGAAATATTGTTGGTATTCCATATATCCGAATCTCCAATTAAGGTATAATTGTACCCCAATCCCCTGTCTTTACTCAGAGAGGTATACTCGTTCAGGAAGTTTTCTTTATTACTCAGAATAATTTCGTCAGCAGATTTTCCGTACAATGATTTCATCAGGAATGTATAGTCGCTGAATGTTTCCGCAAAACGGGAGATCAAGTGATCTAAAACTTCATTTCGGCGCTCTACACTGTTATCCAATTCTTTATATAATGAATCTGTAAGCTGATCATCATCCCCCACAACGTATTTTTTGGAAACCAACTGATCAAAACCTTTAATATTTTTAAGAGCTTGTGTGAAATAGGTTCTTTTCAGATCACCATGTACACTCAATACTTCTTTTACTTTTTCAAGGTGTTTGAAATAGCTGGCAAGGATCTGATCAAAAAACAGTAAATACCCTTTTAATTGTTTAGCCAGCGCTTCTCTCTCCGGAGACGGATTTCCTATAATACCTTCTGCTCCTACTCCGTAAGTATCCGGAAATTCATTTAAAATAGTGGCATAGTTTCCTATATCGTATGAAGTTCCCTGTGGTAGAGACAATTCTTTGTTTTGTCTTGCATCTTCTCTCAGTACTTCTTCTTCTCTTTTAAGTGTTTGCTGGTACTCTTTAACCTTTTTTTCATTGATATTTAAAGGAAGAGCTCCCTTGCTGTAGCTGAATGAACTCAATTCACACAATTCCGGCTTTCTTCCTTTTTCAATGCACAGCAGCCAATCGTTGGATTGTCTGATCACATTATCACAGCCTGCAATAGAAACGTCATGAATTTCTTTCACTCCATCAATTTTCATGATCTCACTTACGATGTCAGAAAGACGGATCTCTTTTCTCAACTGACTGTTTTTAAGCTCTTCAGTATCAATAAAACCGTTATTCAGAAGCGGTCCATCAAAGATCTGATCTGTAGCAAAGCCTTTATCAAGCATCTGCTTCAGTGAATAAAAATGAACCTCCGGAGATAAATAGTTATTGATTGCTCTTAGTACTTTGGCATGTACCAGCTCTTCATCTGCTTTGTTTACAAGTCCGATACGGGCACACACCGCAACTTTCTGGGTTTCGACTTCTTTAATTTCTGCCAAGTCTTCACAAAGACTCCTATTGGCATGGTAACTGTCTAATACTTTAATATTGACATTAGATTTGTCGCATCCGCTGCCTGCAGCATCAATATCTTCGGCATAGTCTATATAAAGATCATACAGTCCTTTTACATCAAAGCTCTTTGTCTTATCACCGATAGGTTTAAAGTCTAATTTTCCTGTTTTGCAGTCAACATATAATTTTTCTGTTTTAGGAACCAGCCAACAGTTACGGATGGGTCTCGGATGGCCTCCAGCCATGCTAATATCTATAAACAGCTTTCTATAGTCAAGTTCGTTTAAAGGTCTTGAAGGTAAAATTTCTGTAGCTTTCAGAAACTGGGTATGAATGTCTGTTTCTTTATCTTTGGATGCCAGGAGGTCTTCCATATTCAGGTTCATTCTCATGCCGAGATCTGTAATGGCGTAGCTTAAAACCTCCAAAGTGGTAATACCAGGATCATGAGAGTTGTAATCGGTCCAGAGTTTCCCACCCAGCTTTTCGATGTATTCAATACCTGTTCTGCGTAGAAAATGAAAATCCGTCTGATCCCCAGTTTCTATATTTTTTGATATACTAATATGTTTATTTTCTGACATGATTATGTTTTCTTCTGTTTATTATTAAATACATGCTTGTTCCGTCATAGTTACCTTATGCTGCTTGGCAGATACCAGAATTGATTTCGGATCCACTTCGATCAATGATTTTTTCTGTAAAACATTGTTCACCAATATTTTGATCTCATCAATGTAATCTATGTAATACAGCTGCTCCAGATAATTAATCAGGTGATTAATATTCAGTTCCACATTGAAGTCAATATCTTTAGAGTCTGTAAAAGCCCACGGTGAGATATATTTTTTAATATCTTCATCTAATTGCTGGGTATAGAATGTTTCATCATACTGCTCAAAGAATTTAACCTTTGTTTCTACTGTTGCTTCCTTATAGTTAGGATTCACCACCTGAGCTTTTACATGCATTGTATTTAATTCATTCACGTAATTCTGAATTTTGTTCAGACTGGCTCTGCTTACTCTTGGCTGATAGACATCGAAAGCATTTTTATTTTTAATATTCGGTACCACCATCAGGGTTACATGTCCCGGAGCCATATAGGAGTTTTCAGAAGTGTGGTTCAGACATTTCACCTTAAAGACTTCCGGAAATTCCTGCAATACCAGCTGCTCGTAATCCCATTGTGTAATTGCTCTGTGCTTATGTCTCAGCCTCTCACTCACACGTCTGTAAAATTCCAGATCTGCTTCTTTATATTTTCCGTCAAATGAGTTGTACGGCTGGCTGACCGATTTTACCTGAGGAACTCTCGTGATCAGTTTTGCGATGGTTTTTGCTTCTAATCCGTTATTCAGATGAGACAAATCATTGTCCTGATTCTGGAAAGTCGCCAAAACAGCCTGGGTATAGATTCCCTGGATTTTACATACGGCATCATAACTTCTTTTTGATTTCGCCCTGATCCAGATTAATCCGTCGGTAAACCTTGTATGACTGGTGTTTATATCTCTTGGAATCTTGAATTTTACAATCCCTGATTCCAGGAATCTTCGGGTTTCATTCTGCAGCATATCATCTGACAGATCAACCCATTTATTGTTTGAAAGGATATGCCATTCTATAAATTCTTTTTCCTTGAAAGTATCAACTATAGGGTTTTCGCTTCCTTCCAGCATTTGGATAAGCAGTGAAACGGTTGTTTTCGGCATTGCATCCAGACCGATATACAATTCCCCTCCATTTTCGTGTACAGGTACAATACTGTTGGTTTCAACTTCTTTTTCGTATTGTCCGAACGCATCTTCATGGTACAGCTGTATTCCTTCATTTTTTGAAGCTTCTCCGGCAGCGTCTTTACTTAAATATGAGTATACACTTTCTACTGCGCTGTAATTAAGCTCTATATCTTCAGCAAAAGGAATATAAGGCTCATTAGGAATCAGTTTTTTCTTTATCGGATTACTTGATAATGCCAGAGTATAAAGTTTCGGATATACATCCTGTAATGATGACTGATTCAGGGTTAATCGGATGGCTCCGCTCGTTCCCGGTTCATCATGTAAATTTTCTAAAGAAAACTGGGTTTTATAAGTTCCATCTGACTTTTTGAACAATTCAATACCCTGAGCTTTAGTATTCCATACTTCTTTTTCCAGAAGCGCGGTGTCTGCTTTGAAATAATGATCTCCATCTACAATGGACGGTTTGTCTGCCCCCTCAAACTCACTCAAACTGATATTTTGATTAGGACTAATGACGTACCCATTGTATAATTCTTTTATCGAGTTGGGCGCATTTTTCCAATTGATCTTGATGTCTGCCTTTTTCCATGTTTTGGAAAACATTTCAGGATATTTGATATAAAAATTAGATCCTGTAACGGGTTGTGCGGTGAACGGATAGTAAGGCTTTTCTGAGTTTAGTTCCCCGTTATCATTTTCTATCTGTACAGATTTTATTCCTTTTACATCAACCGATACTTCTATATTTTTTAAAACTTTTTCTGAAAGTGCTTCATAAATATCATAATACTTTTCTCCTTCGATCATCAGCCTTACCACAGGAAGGTTTGTCTGGAATGTTCCTGATAACACGTCTTTATTGTATGGGACAACGGCAGGAAAATCTTTCGGTAAGGGAAAGGAAAGCACCAACTCATCCTGTAGATTATCGGTACATTCTAAAACGATGCCTGACAGCCATTCTTTTTCCCCACTGCAAAACACCTTGATATTATTTCCAATATCTTCTTTTGAAAGTTTTTTTAGCTTCTGGGTTGAATTCTGATTAAAGCTGATTCTAAGTGTCACTCTTCGATCACCTTCTTTCAGATCAAATAATGATGATGCTATTGAAAAGCCCAGATTAGCTGTTGGTAGTTTTTTATAAATAGATTTTTCTGAAACGGTTTCATTAGAGTTGTATCCAAACGGCCACCAATAGTTGCTGTCTTCGGGTAATTTATCTCCCAGTCCGTCAGCTGAATTGGCTACCGGAGCCATTTTCAGCTCTCTTTTTTCCACATCATTCAAAAAGCTTTTGATTTCCACTACTTTTGCCTGGTTGGCAATGAATTCGTCTCCTGTTTTGTAAATGCGTTTTTTTCCATTGGCGTCTTTACCGCCGTCCAGCAATGTACCGCCTGGAATTCTTTCCTGAATTGCTTTTTTGGCCAATTCAAAAATTACATAGACTTTATCTGCTCTGGCATCGTTTTTCTCAATCTGAAGGATTTCGTTATAATAGAAGTCCAAATGTCTTTTCGTCAGATTATTAAAGGCTTTTTTTGAGAAATCCAATAATTTTAAAAAGCAGACAAATAATGTAAGGTGAGGCGTCAAGCTGCTGTCTTGTTCAAACTGGGAAATAAGATCTGTAACCTGTTTTTTCATACTTTTATACTCAACGCTTTCCCTACGTGGAACCGCATCGGTATCATCATCGCCCAGGAAGAAGTTTCCCCAGTTTCCTTTTGGCTTTGTATTATCATCTTTGTCAAAATAGTTTACACGCTTAGCAAAATTGTTTGCGAATAATAGCCAATCAAACAAATCGAAATCGTGTAATTCAAGATTGCCAGGATCTAATTCTGCTAAAAAGCGCTGCATTTGTGATTTTCCTTCACGATAATGTGAAAATGTATCTGTTTTTTTCATTTGTTTATATTTATCTTTCTATGGTCAGATGCAATACTTAATGTAGTGTTTGGTAGTATTTAAAAATGGCTACAGACATCCCGTAATTCATTATATTTCGGTAGCTTCTCCTTTGTAAAAAGGAAAAACAATATTGCTTCTTGTATTAGTATTTCTTACTTCGTAGTCAATCTGGATCAGAACTTCGCCCTGAAGTTCCTCCTGGGTATCAATATCAATACTCAGAATATTGATTCTGGGCTCATGATATAAAATGGCGCGTTCAATGATTCCTTTCATCTGGGTAATCAGCGTCAGGTCCAGCGGTTTAAAGAGCATTTCCTGCAGGTCACATCCATAGTTCGGGAACATGACACGTTCACCGGGACGTGTTGACAATAAAATAATAAGACTGTTATTGATGTCTTCTACATCTGTGGTCATTGCCAGTTTTCCTTCAGTCTGATTAAACTCAGGCGGGAAGCTCCAGCCTATTCCTAAAAAATCTGTATTTATTTTCATACGTTATTGGTTTATATTTAATTGTAACATCTTGCATCTGTAACATAGAGTTTCAGTTAGTCTAACCGTTTTTGTTATTGATGTTTACATTCTTGTTTACAGTCAGATGATATTGGGTATT
This sequence comes from Chryseobacterium indologenes, assembly GCA_001013295.1. GTDB lineage: Bacteria > Bacteroidota > Bacteroidia > Flavobacteriales > Weeksellaceae > Chryseobacterium > Chryseobacterium indologenes_B. The sequence goes on from LAZY01000009.1 coordinate 80,609, forward strand.
ACATCTCATATGGAAGTATCCACTTTTGTATATCATCCGCCTATCAGAACAGTAGCTTCCCCTGCCGTGATTACGCCTCCATGAGCGGTAGAATCGCCCATTCTTGCGGCTTGTTTTCCGCCTATCAGAACACTTGAGGATCCTGATGCAATGGTATCCATCGGGCCGGTACATACTGCTTTATCTCCTACTCTTGCTGCAGGCATTCCGCCAATCAGTACGGTAGGTTCTCCTGCCGGAATGATGGGTCCACCTACATGCGGGACAGTTCCTGTCACCATAGGACAGGTATGCATATCTGTAATTCTTGCTGCGGGTTTCATGCTGATTAATTAATTTTAACTTGAGATCCTTTTACTACGGTTACCGCCCCTGATTTAAGCTCTGAGCCTGAACTGCCCTCTGCTTTGAACTGGGCACTTGCTTTTACATTAATATTGGTTCCTTCCATCTTAATGTCGCCTTTTGCCTTGATCTTGATGTCTTTTCCGCTTTCGATACTGATCCCGTCTTTATTAAGCGTCAGAGAATTAGAATGTTCATCTTCTATTTTGATAACATCCGCATCTTCATCCAAAATCACTTTTTTACCTTTAGGGGTTTCCAGTGTGTATGAAATTTTGTCATCATTAAAAATCATTTTCATCTCGCTTCGGGTGACAAATCCTTTTTCGTTATTCTCATCAGAAGCTACAATAGGAGCCGGTTTTGCACTGCTGTTCAACATTCCCAGGACAACGGCATCATTGGGATCGTCATTGATGAATCCGATGATGACCTCATCTCCGATTTCCGGTCTGAAAAAAGAACCTCTATTTTCTCCTGCATCAAGGGTGGCAACTCTTGCCCAAATCCCTTCTTCTTCAGTATTGATGATCGGTATCTGTACCAGAATTCTATCTTCTCCGTCCGGATCAGATTCCAGTTGTGATACGACCCCAATCTGTAATCCGCTGATGGCCGGGATAATTCCTGAGCCAGGCATTTCGCTTACATCATAGGTTTCCGAGAACCATGTTGGGGACAGCCCGAACTGAGCGTCTACCAGCCAGTTTCCTTCAGCTATTTCATGACGGACACCTGTTACGTATATTTTTCCGTTGAATCGGTTTCCTACTCCCTGAAGCGTTAATGAAACTCCTGGTTTTACTGATGGAATTCCCTGGAATTTTACTCTTCCCCTTGTCTTTGCCAGCTGCTGAAAGGTTGCTTTAGCATCGCCCCATTCCTGAAGTTCACCCTGGGTAAGGTTTCCGCCATGATTAAGTTGCAAATCTTCAATTCCAAAGACCTTTGCCAGATCACCGGATGAAAGGTTCCCATTGAGACTAATGGACGGATCCTGAGCTTCTACTTCTGTGAGTTCCTGATCGGTATAGCTCCAGGTTTTGGCTGTAATTTTGTTGAATTGATCTCTGGCGTCAATTTCTCCATCGAATTCATGGACTGATGATCCGTAAACCACTGTTTCTACGGTGTCACCGCTAAAATTAGGTTTAGCTACTTTCACTGTTCCGTCTTCAACAAAGCAAAGTTTTCCGTTGGCCTGTGCTCTGGTCAGTATAAAATCCCAATCTGAGGCACGGTATTGAATCAGTTCTTTATGGGTATTTGTGGTTACTTCTACGTCGGCAGTGGCACCACTGTTACCAATGAGTTCTTCGATAATATCACTGTCTTTACTGTCATAGAAGTATTTATTTTTTCTTCCTAAAGTCATTTTTACAGCCTTATCTCTACATTCTATGATGAGGTAAGAAGAATCATTTCTGACTTTTATATTATGCTTTACAACAACTCCTTTAAAAATAGTCTCTTCTTCAGAGTGGTATCCTGCAGTGATCTCAATTTCTTTTCCGGGAATTAATAGCTCTTCATTGCTTAGCTTAAAATCCTGTTCCGGTACACTTCCATCTAAAATAACAATGCGGGCATAAGGAATTCTGTTGACTTCTTTTTCTACTACAATGCTTTTCACACCGTATTTGCCTGGCAATTCTGTGCCTCCGGACATTACCTTATAGGTGATTAAATCCGGGTTTTTTGCTGTTTGTATGTATCCGCTATTATTCATCTTATGAAATTTTTTCTAATGGCGGAAAGAACAACTCTTGTCCTGGCTTTAACTGTCTGAAGTTGACAAGACTATTTACTTTAGCTACTTCCAGATAGTATTTAGAATCTCCGTAAATTCTTTCGGTCATTAATGGTAATGTATCTCCATCCTGTACTGTTCTTTTGTGGGTAAGATCAGGAGAAGTTGTTTTTACTGTTTTTGCTGCAAGCTCTTTACTCACTGCTCCGGCAAATGTTGCTTTTCCTACAGCTCTCAGAGGGGTTCCATCATTATTGAATAATTTATAATCTATTGTGAATTCGGTAAGAACTCCTTTAAATTCAAACTCCCCCCAAATAATGATAACATTATATGGTTTATGAATAGAGCCATTATAATTTCCAGTAGCTACATAAAATTCTGCTAGTTGATCTTCTACCGCTTTTTTACTGAAAGGATTTCTTTTTCCTAAACCTTCCTTTATTTTATTGATAAGCTTATTACCAGGGTTAGCCTTTGTAACTCCGGTACCATCAAATAAAAATTCTAATTGTAAAGACCGGGGAGATCCACTGATATATTTGGGATCAATTTCACTTGTTCCAGGCTCCTGTTCCGCATTGTATTTATTTTTACGTGTCAAAGAAAAACCTGTCGGATTAATGAGAGCCACAAAAGCATTACTGCTAATCATGGTTCCGTATGAAGAATCTTTATAGGTTCCTATTGTTATTTTTTTTATTTCTCCTCCCATTATCTTTCTTTTTTACGTTGTTCTATCTTTACTGCCTGTTCTACACTTTCGCTGATTGCCCGCATGAGTTGTGCTTCATCTACCGATGTAGCAGTGGTCGTTGCTGCTGCTTTTTCGTCCACATTTATTTTAATGTGAAGCTCTTTTATTTCTATTGGCATTTCGTTTATTTTTAATCAATTATAAATACACAAAATACTTACAATCAATGATTTAACATTTTTATTTAAAAAAATCCAAGCACATGAAGGGTGTGTTCAGTCTCTGTTGTAGACCAATCTGTTGTTGTTTATGAAAAAGATGTTGGTAAAAGTTATCTTTAAACTAACACACGCTTAAGTGCTTAGATTTGATTGTGAAATTACAAGCCTAGGCTTGCTAACGATGAGGGTATCGTGAAATATCTATATTTCAGTTCTATTGTTTCAATAGCAAGTTTGCTTTCTTCAGCATTGAATTCTGAGACTTCCCATCTTACAGGGTATGCTCCTACTACGTTCCAGACCATTAAAGGTGCTGTAGACTGCAGGCCTCCCGAAAGAGAAATAATCAGGTCTCTGGGTTCAAACTGGAAGTTTTCCATAGCATCTCTACACCAGCTGATCAGTCCGGAACTTACGATTAATCCACGTTTAAGAACTAAATTGGGATATTTGGGTCTCAAAGGAAGCTGATGGGTAAATCTGTTTTCGCCTCCTTCGGCATATTCTTCAGTTGCAATTTCTGTTGATAAACCGGATATAGATTGAAATCTGGAATCAATACCCTCTGTTGTTGAAATCCCGTTAACAATAAAAGAGAAACTGGTTGGAGGATATAAAAGAGCCATGATTAGTTATTTTCAATAGTTAATCCTTCGTGTGCAATTTCTAAGGTTTCAACTGCTACCTCATTACCTTCTGCTTTCAGGTCTGTTGACTGCAACTTAAGTGGGAATGCATTTTTCAATTTCCAGGTTACTGCAGGCTCCCCGTTCTCATCTAAAAGAGAGATGGTAATAGATCTGCGCTCTACTGTATTAAGTCTAATCGTTTTGAACCACTCAAAATATTCGTTATCACTCTTGAAAGTTCCTCTTTTTAAAGTAACGTTACTGAAGCTTGTCATTCCAGGCATTTTAATTTTGCTGAAATCAGGGCTCGCTCCGTGTCTGTATTCAATTAAAGCTGTTTCAGCATTTAAGCCTGTTACTTCCTGAAATCCGATTTTTTTACCACCCCAATCTACTTCAAAGGCAAACTTTACTAATGGATATGTACTCATAATTTTATTTATATTTTATTGTTATTAATTTATTTTATGCTTCCTGCAACTTGTGTGAAAAGCGTAACACGATAAATTCTGCAGGACGTACTGCTGCCATACCGATCTCGATATTCATTCTGCCTTCTAAAATATCCTGTGCAGACATTGTCTTGTGAAGACCTACACTTACATAATAAGCTTCTTCAGGCTTGCTTCCTGCCAATGCTCCGTCTCTCCATTGCTGATCAAGGAAGTTTTCAATCATCGTCTGTACTCTGATCCATGTATTGGCTGTATTCGGTTCGAAAACGAAACGTTCTGTAGCATTCTTCACAGATTCTTCCACCATGTTGAAGAAACGACGTACTGATACATATCTCCACTCATTGCTGTTTCCGTCTAATGTTCTTGCACCCCAAACCAATGTTCCTTTTCCTGTGAAAGTTCTGATCGCATTGATTGATTTTCCGGCTACTGCATCTACATTCAGCATCTCCTGTTCTTCATGAGAGATTTTTACAGTTGGTGCCACTACCAGGTTAAGCCCTACGTTAGCCGGAGCCTTCCATACTCCGGAAGTGCTGTCTACTTTAGCATACACTCCTGCGATTGCTGATGATGGAGCCAATACTACTTTTTGAGCTGCGATTGCTTTTTGAGCGACGTTATACACCTCTGATTTATTTATTTTCAGCCATGCCATGTTCTTGTTTTCCAAAGCGATTACAACATCCACAAGAAATCCTGCATCATTGGTTTCTTTATAGCTGGTAATTTTAACATCCTCATCATCAAAGCTATAACTTAAAACCGTTTCTAAGTTCGGGTAATACGCTGCTCCGTATTTCAAACGCTCACCGCTTGTCCCTGAACTTGGCCCTGCAGCTCCTTGAAATGCATCAGTCTTTCCAAGAACATCCATGATAACAAATCTGTCTTTCATTGATTCTGCCTGACTTAAAGCCAATCCGTATAAACCATAAGCTTCTGTTTCAGATATTGCTCCAGCATCCGGGAAAACAATAAGAGTTGGTTCGTCTTCTTTTTCAAGAGTAGCAAGACCTTTTTCGAAATCAACTAGTTCTCTTTGATCGGGATAGCCTACTACTGAAGACTTTCCTACTGAAACAATGTAACATGGTCCTCCACCGTTGGCAAAATACATCTGCATAGCATAATGCATTTTGAAAGGGCTTACCTTAGCGTTATCCACCTTGGCAGTAACAGCAGTATCTTGAATCGAAATAGAGATCGCTGTTTTTTCTTTTTTTGCTTTTCCAAAAATTGTTTCGTATTCCAACATAGAAGAGATTCTTGTCGGCTCATTTTTAGGTCCTTTTTCTGTATACCCGATAAAAGCCGGGATAGCTGTTTCTACTTGCGCTACAGATGGTGGGAATTTCGCAATTTCTTCTACGTAAACTCCAGGTGTTTTGTAATTCATTTGTTAAAAAATTTTAAGTTATTATTAGTTATTTTCAATAGTTAATCCTTCGTGTGCAATTTCTAAGGTTTCAACTGCTACCTCATTACCTTCTGCTTTCAGGTCTGTAGACTGCAATTTAAGCGGGAATGCATTTTTCAATTTCCAGGTTACTGCAGGCTCACCGTTCTCATCTAAAAGAGAAATGGTAATAGATCTGCGCTCTACTGTATTAAGTCTAATCGTTTTGAACCACTCAAAGTATTCGTTATCACTCTTGAAAGTTCCTCTTTTTAAAGTGACATTACTGAAGCTTGTCATTCCAGGCATTTTAATTTTGCTGAAATCAGGGCTCGCTCCGTGTCTGTATTCGATTAAAGCTGTTTCAGCATTTAAGCCTGTTACTTCCTGAAATCCGATTTTTTTACCACCCCAATCTACTTCAAAGGCAAACTTTACTAATGGATATGTACTCATAATTTTATTTATATTTTATTGTTATTAATGTATTTTATGCTTCCTGCAACTTGTGTGAAAAACGTAACACGATAAATTCTGCAGGACGTACTGCTGCCATACCGATCTCGATATTCATTCTGCCTTCTAAAATATCCTGTGCAGACATTGTTTTGTGAAGTCCTACACTTACATAGTAAGCTTCTTCAGGCTTGCTTCCTGCCAATGCTCCGTCTCTCCATTGCTGATCAAGGAAGTTTTCGATCATCGTCTGTACTTTAATCCATGTATTGGCTGTATTCGGTTCGAAAACGAAACGCTCTGTAGCTTTCTTCACAGATTCTTCCACCATGTTGAAGAAACGACGTACTGATACATATCTCCACTCATTGCTGTTTCCGTCTAATGTTCTTGCGCCCCAAACCAATGTTCCTTTTCCTGTGAAAGTTCTGATCGCATTGATTGATTTTCCAGCTGTAGCATCTACATTCAGCAGATCCTGATCTTTATTGGAAATTTTTACGGTTGGTGCATCTACCAGGTTAAGTCCAACGTTAGCCGGTGATTTCCATACTCCCGCAGTTCCGTCTACCTGGGCATACACTCCCGCCATTGCTGATGATGGAGCCAATACTACCTGTTTAGCTGCGATTGCTTTTTTCGCCTGGTAATACAATTCAGAATTAGCAGATTTCAGATCAGATAGTTTTTTAATACCTAATACACCGATAACTGAAACATCTGCATCTTTGAAGTCATAGCTTAAAACTGTTTTCAGTTTCGGATAGTAAGCAGCACCGTATTTTTGATGTAAAGAGGATACTTTGTTTCTGAAAGTAGCATAATCTCCAAGAACATCCATAATGACGAATCTGTCTTTTAATGATCCTGCATGGTCTAAAGCTTTGTTGTACACAGAGTATGCTTCTCCGATAGCCACCATATCTCCAGCTCTGGAACCAAGTGTAGTGCTAACCGTAGTTACTTTGCCAACAATATCGGAAGCGGTTATCAGATCTTTATCATAAGCGGTCAATACGTTCTGCGCAGCAAGCTTCACACTGGCAACAGTAGCGCCTGCAACAGCCGCCGCAGCTTTAACAGCATCTAGTACCGTCTGAGCAGCCTGAGCACGAACAATATCCAAATCGCCAGGATTAGCAACTGTAAAAGTAGCAGCAGCAGTGCCAGCAGCATCAACGGCAGCATTTACATCTGCACCTGCAACAGCATTTGTAACAAAGCCAGCAGCCTCTTTTGCTTTAGTAGCAACACTCTCATGATATGAAGCTACCGGAACTACAGCCTGTGCAGCAACAACATCAGCATCAGCAGGAACTAAACTCTGAAGATCCGGGAAAACGATCAGTGTAGGTTCGTCTTCTTTTTTCAATAGTTCAAGACCATATAATAAAGTCTCTTCTGTTGTAGGCAATCCTACAGCCACCGATTTTGTATAATCTCCTACAGAAACGATATAGCAAGGGCCACCGCCATTGGCAAAATACATCTGCATAGCGTAGTACATTTTATAATCGTTGACCTTGGTTTGCATTGCTGTTGCCACACCTCCTTTGATAGCTACAGCAAAAGTTTCCGGGTTTGCTTTTCCAAAAAGATCTTCATACTCCAACATAGAAGAGATTCTCGTTGGTTTATTTTGGGGTCCTACTGCTGTATATCCGATAAAAGCAGGAATTGCCGTTTCAACTTGCGCTACGGAAGGTGGGAAACTTACCTCCTCCTCTACGTAAACGCCAGGGGTTTTGTAATTCATTTGTTAAAAATTTTAAGTTAATATTAATTATTCCACGAAGTAAAACTTCGAATGTTCATTTGTGATTGATTGTTACGCTTTTTGTAATTTGTGTGAAAAGTTCAATACAATAAACTCTGCCGGGCGCACTAATGCGATCCTGATTTCCAGCTCCATGGTGTTGGTATTTTTGGTTCCGGTGATGTTGACTTTGTAAGCTTCTTTCGGAGTACTACCTGCTAATGCACCATCCAGCCACTGCTGATGAAGAAAATTTTCCAGTTTAGTCTTGGCTCTTAACCATGTGTGTTCTGTATTGGGCTTGTTAATAAATTTATCAAGTATTACATTTATAGATTGTCTGATCATGTCATAGTAACGGCGTACCTGTATATACTTCCATGTATTATCTTTCCCTTCTTTCTTATCCTGCCCGTCAACCGTTCTGGCTCCCCATACTAAGGTTCCTTTTCCTGTAAAGGTTCTGATCGCATTGATTGATTTTCCTGAAATATGGGCATGCATAGCTGACTGTTCCTGATCAGAGATTTTTTCTGTAGGAGCTATTACATAGTTAAGGCTTACATTCGCCGGAGCTTTCCATATCCCTCTTGTACTGTCTACCCTACCATATACTCCTGCCATTGCTGATGATGGAGGTAATACCACGTTTAACGACTGTATTTCTCTTTTTATATGACTGTATAATGCTGAATTAGATAATTCTAAATTTTTAAGGGTTATTCCGTCTGCAGCTCCTTTTACGTCTTTTATATTAAGAATAGCTTCTTTTAATGCATCAAACTCTCCGCTGAAAACAGGTGCAGTTTCGTCAAAACCATCAGGGGTCATAAAATCATCAATTACTCCTGCATATATGGCTTCCACCACTGCTTTTGCTTCAGTAAGTGCCACCGTCAAAGCCATTTTCTCAGTACCCGGGTCAGCTGCTTCATGTATTTCTTCTGCAATCGCTACGGCCTGGCCCAACAGATCGGCAAGTACAAATGCATTGGCAGATCCGGTTGAGATCTCCTTACTTGCTAAGCTTTTTAATTCATCTAATGCAGCAGTCTCATCTGCATAAAGAATGGCACCATCCTGTCCGGATTCCTGTTGTCCTGCATGTACGATAGGAGTTTCGGTCTCATCAAAAGTATAGTTCAAAACGGTTTTTAAATGAGGAAAATACGCTGCAGCATGGCTGGTTAAATCAACATTTCTTCCAAAGTTGTCAAGGGTATTAAAACCGTCTGAAAGAGTTGTAGAATTTCCGTAATAGGTATCCAGTATAGCAAATGTATTTTTTGTTTCATTTTTCGCTTTACCAATGGCTGCATTATAAACCTCATAAAAATCAGACTCCAGCGATAAAGAGATTGCATCAGGTACAATAATAAGGTTGGGTTCTTTTATGGCATCCACGATCGCCAGCCCCTGTTTCAGTGGAGACAACGACACTTCACCAGTTGAAGGGTACTTCCCTACAGAAAAAATATAACATGGGCCGCCACCATTGGCAAAATACATCTGAAGTGAATAATACATTAAAAATTTTGCCTTAGGAGCGATAAGCGTTGTTCCTTTCCCCTTCACATCTTTTAATTGTAGATTTTCTTTTTTTGCTTTTCCAAAAAATAACTCATACTCCAAAAGGGAATTGATCTTTAACGGCTCATTATTGCGGGCAGGTACAAGTTCGGTATATCCGATGAATACTGGTACTGCTGTTTCTATGAATGCAACGAAGTACGGAAGCGTAGCAATTTCTTCAACTGAAACACCCGGTGTTGTTGGATTTGACATGTTCTAAAAATTTAAGTTAAAGGTTATTAGTTTTGTTTTTATTTTATAGTTGTTTGACTTGAATATCTTTTACATTAACATCTTTAATTAATTTAACAGAAGTCGGATCATTCGCCACAATTTTTATGATACTGATTTTATATAATACTGAAGGCATTATCTTCCCGCCTAATAATCCCCATATGTAGCTCAGTTGTTCAAAGGGAACCGTGTGTAATTCTATTCTGAAACTGAAATCATTCGATGAGTCATTACCAGGATAGTGATAGGTCAATATATTATTGGCCTGAAATACTTCGATCACTTTTGAAATATTAACCAAAGCGTTGGTATAGGTCGCTCTGTTTGCGGAAATCATCACGTAAAGATTTAAATAAGCCGGAGTACTTTCCATTTTTGTTTCGTTCAGAGTGGGTGGTGTGACATACCTCGAACTGTTTTTCAATGTGGATTCTTCTTCAACATTGACAAGGGTAATTACTACTTTATCTTCAATACTCTGATTTTCGCCATCCTGTTTTGAAATGTTGTCAACAACCGCGATTTCGCCTAGAATATCATCTAAACCGCCTTTAACGTTCAGCTTATCTTTTAAAACTGACAATACTTTATTAATCATAATTTCTGTTCTTAATTATTATGGTGCAAACATACAATCACCCCCCATCAAAAGACAAATATTTTGAGGCCTCAATACAGTCTTTGCAGTAAATAGGATTTTTAATTTTCAAAAAACAATTGAAAAAATACACCAACAATCAATTAATAATCAATAATTTAAACAATACACACAATAAAATAAAATTTTGTTCCCAAGATTTTCCTGATCAGATCATGGTTCAATTTCATTTTATCACCTTATCTGGTTTTATCATTAAAAAATATTTTATTGCAACATATGATAAGTCGTAAGCCCGCCATTCCTGTTTATTGATTTTGAGTACATATTTTTCATCACTATGTACTGCTGCTGGTTCAATCCCGTAATCAACCGTTATTTGAAACAACTGCTTTTAAGACTACCCAATCTTTTACTGTTTCACCGATCAGGAATTTTCTGAAAAGGATCAGCCTGCATCTTCAGAAAGATGATTTTGGTTTTTACTGCAAAGACAGAATGGGGCGGTCTTATAATTCGTAAAATGATTTTTCATCTTCTAATTTTGACCCCATAATTTTAAAACTTTAATCACATGAACTTAAAAAATCTTTTTGGTAAACGCAATGAAATCATTGGCGGCCATTTCAACGAATTACGCTCAAAACTGGGTGTAGCGAATCAAAATGAAGAAGCTATTTTTTCTTTAAGAGAAGAAATCTGTAATGCATGCCCATTAAAGAATGGCAACAACTGCAACGCTGTAAAATGGATGGATCCTAATACTCTGGACGTTGCAGACGGACCGAAAGACGGCTACATCAGAGGCTGCGGATGCAGACTAAGCGCAAAACAAAGATCAAAATACAGCCTTTGTCCTGCAGGATTCTGGGGAGGAGAATTCGACCAGAAATAAAAGCTATCGGTATTGTATCATTAAAATCTATTAAACGTGAATCAGGATCATAACATTCAGAAAGTTTTTGTTGAAATTACAGTTGACAATAAAGAAAGAGGATTGAGTATAAAAGAGGATATTAATAGCTTTTTGTCTATTGATGTTTTTCCGGAAATAGAAAAATACATCAATACTTTGGAATATAATTCAGTGGATTATACCCTGCAAATTCCCCGGTTAGAATTGAATCTGGATGTAAAAAACGGCTCGCTGAATACTGAATTAAAAGATAAAATCATCCAAATTTTTAAAAAAGAATTTTCAGCAATTTCTCAGTCTATTGTAAATGTAAATCAAAAAACAGAAAACGAATCCAAAGCCTATCTCATTGGTCATCAGGAAAAGACACTAAAGGCTTTCCTCCACTTTTTAGAAAAAGGAAATATGCCCTGGTGGAATCCGGAGCGAAAAGGCATCAGCTTTTTGGAGCCGGCTGTATTTAACACCTTGATTGCGGCTGAAAACTTTGAAAAAAGCATCGTTCCTCTTTTGTCAAAGCAAAATGTTCAGGATCGAATGATCAATCAGCTTTCCAATGAACAGATAGCCCAACTATGCCTGGTTATTTTAAAAAATAAAGAATTAAAACTCAACTTAGAGGCTGGTACGATACGCTATCTGTCAAAGCTGAGTCATCCCGACAGGCATATCATTTGGCGTTTGATCCTGAATATAGTATCAGAATATTTAAGATCTTCAAACAGCAATACACTGAAGGAATATCTTATACAGCAGATAACCAAAATAGAAACAGCAGGATTATTACAGACGAAAAACAGCCGTCAGGATTGGACAGAAATTGTTAAGATATTTCCATTTATCAAAGAAAATGAAGTTTCTGAAAGCATAAAAATAAATGCGAAAGACTCTTCTAAAAATACAAAAACTTTGAAGGAAAGAATGGAGAGCAAGAATGAAAATGCAGATAAATCTGTGAAGGAGGTGATGGTGAATTTGGGTGAAAATAAAGATGAAAAAGAAGGTGAAAAGGTAAACCTGCATGAACCGATTCAGAAGGATTCGGATCAGAATGACGGACATTATGTTCAAAATGCAGGGCTTATCCTGATCCATCCATTCATTAAAACATTTTTTGAACATTGCGATCTTTTGCATCCCAAAACCAAGCAACTCACTGATCCTGAACTAGCGGCCCATTTATTACATTATATCGCTACCGGAAATACCAATGCTCCTGAATACGACATGGTTTTTGAAAAATTCTTATGCAATATTCCCATGAATCAAAGTATTAACAGGCATATCAAACTTTCGCGTAAACATAAAACACAGGCTAAAAATGTAATTGAAAGTGTGCAGCATAACTGGGCACCCATGAAGAAATCATCTGCGGCATTATTACAAAATGAGTTTTTCCAGCGTACAGGGAAGCTAGTGATCACCGATTATGACCATACCCTTACCATAGAACGGAAAGCACAAGACATTTTATTGAATAAGCTTACCTGGGGAATTGGCCTTTTCAAACTTCCGTGGCAGGAAAAATTCATATTTGTAAACTGGTAACGGCTGACCGCTTTCTTTCAATACGCCAAACTGATTTTACATCAGAACCACAATCACTGCACCTCTATTAATTCAAAATAAGATTATGAAATCTCCTATTAACTATGAACCCACCTCATTAATAAAAACAAAAGTTAATGAAAAAACAGAAGTAATTCAGCCTATATTTCAAGCCAATACGGTAAATCATGAGTCTTTAAATGAAGAAATGCAATGGTTACAATCGCTTATTGAAATGCGGTGCAAAGAATTGTTTCTGGAAGATGATCTGGTATTAGATATTGTGCATGAAATCCCTCTGCCTTCAAAATTTGATGATGAATCCCCCTATTCTATTACCATCAATTCATATGCACTTACAACTATAGACAGAGTGATTTTGGCTTTGGGTATTGCTTCGGCTCATTATCCATCCATGCTGAAGACATTTGTACAGATAGAAGAAAGCAGTAATGCCTTTGCTATTGAAGCCGGTGGTGAGTACAATAAGGTCAATCGTAGTTTTAAACCCACTTTTCAAACCGCACTCTTTTTGCTTGCAGGTAAAGATCTGGCATTGTGGTCAAACTACAGTGCCCAGCTGATGAATGGCAGTGTACTTTTGAAAAATGACATCATTTACAATCGCTCTTCAACAGAGTTTATTCATGGAAAAATTGAATTGGATACCGCTTATTTAAATTATTTTTTATCAGGTCAGAAGCCACAATTAGACCATGGCTCCTATTTTCCGGGCAAGCTTTATCAATCTGACCTCACCATGGATGATATTATTTTAGAAGACCATATAAGAGAGCAGATAAAACCTATCGGGCATTATATCAAAGCATTGGAAAACGGCTTTTTCAAAACCAATGAACACAGTTTTAAACCTGGCTTTATCACTCTGTTTTATGGAGCACCGGGAACGGGAAAAACAATGCTGGCCGGAATCCTTGCCAATACCTATGGTATCGATATGTATCACGTAGATCTCTCACAAGTGGTCAGTAAATACATCGGTGAAACGGAGAAGAATCTTGAAGTACTGTTCAACAGACTGCAAGGTAAAAACTGTATGCTGTTTTTTGATGAAGCTGACGCCTTGTTTGGAAAGCGTTCTGATGTAAAAGATGCCCATGACCGCTATGCCAACCAGGAAGTTTCCTATTTGTTGCAACGTATAGAAAAATTTGACGGATTGACCATTCTGGCTTCCAATTTTGAAAACAATATGGATGATGCGTTCAAACGCCGTATAGATGTGTCTGTAAATGTAATACGACCAACAGAACCTACAAGAAAAGTACTTTGGGAGCATTATTTACCTCAAAATATAACCTTTGAAAGTGATGAGCTTTTACAACATCTGACGAAAGAGTATTCTTATACCGGTGCCAATATCCGCAACATTATGAAAAATGTAATGATGGCTTTATATGACCGTAAGGAAACCATTATTACCTACTCATTACTAAGCACTTATTTGCTGATAGAAAACGAGAAGGCCTTTGGAAAGAATCAGGCCCGTCTCAGCCCATTTGTACAAAAATCAGAATAAAACCTTAGCACAGCATAATACACTCTTCTAATAACCAAAAACATGAGCAGACTTAAGAAAACATTTGCACCCAGGGCCACCAGGTCTGATGCGCAAACCAATGATCATAAAGAGGATGAAACAAAATATGAGCCCATTAGCAATCAGGATGCTAAAATTTCCCTCGCCAAAACAGAAGTTACCCAGATAACATATGCTCCTTTCAGAAACAGAGCATTTAGCAAGATCGAAAAAGGGGTATCCAGGATACAGTTTCCCGACAGTGGACTGCATGTACTGACACTCAACAAAGCACTCAATGCATTAGGACACAAAGTACCTGAAAATGAAACCTCTTTTGGGGAGAAAACGAGGGTTGCCCTCATTAACTTTCAAAAAAAGAATGGTATTACAGGCTCTGGAATTTTTGATAAGGAAACTTTATTGAAAATGGATGAATTAACACAAAGCTTAGATGAAGGAGAAACAATCAGGAAAGCACCCTCATCAGGTAAAAAATCAGAATCAGAAAAAAGTAATAAAAATACATCTGAATCAGCATCTCTTTCAGATTCTAAGATGGAAAGTCAAGAGGTTTTCCAATCATCCCTCAAAACAGATAAAGATCCTATAAAATTAAAAAAATGTAACCCTGATCATGCTGATGACTATTGCTTAGTTGTTAGCTTCATTCCAGCTACAAACATTCCAAAAGGTAATACCATAGAAGGATATGTTATTTATTATCAAACGGTCTATGGCGGTAGCGAAGAGAATGCAATCAAAGTAGCTGAATTGTGGGGAGAAAATGGTAGAATAAACTTTTCAGGAGAAATTCCAGCAGGAACACAAACCACTGTAAATGTACCTCTTGAAAAATATCTGGATAATCTATTCTTTGGAGCTCCCAAAAATGCCCCTGCGCGGGAAGCTTTAAAGCAAAAATTATTAGGAATTATAAGGACTAATATAGGCAAAAATGAAAAAGAAATTGACAGAAAAGAACTTAACACGTTTTTAACTGACGAATACAGTAAGATTACAGAAGATAGTGAATACATTACCTTAAAAAACAAACTAAAATCATTAAAAGCACCTGAACTGTCCCCGGAAGGTAAAAAAGCAGCTAAGCTTTTAGAAAAAGATCCTGAAAATAGTGAAGCACAAGACCTATTAATTGAAGAGTTTGAAAGATTTGGAAAAGAAATGGTTCTGTACATGCTTCAAATTAATAGAAAATTAATTCTTACAGAAGCTGAAAGGCACGGTGTATGGTTGCCATATGGAGAGCATAAAAATAAATTACAAGAACTTAAAACTGATATAGAAGTCTATAAAACACAGATGGCTACTATACAAGCTAATCTACCAAGCCTTAAAGAACAACAAAAACTATATAAAGAAGCATATAATGCTATTAGCATAGATCCAAATGCTACAGACATCCATGATCAAAAAGTAAATCAGGCCTCAGGAATTGAAAAAAAATATGATGCCAGAAATGAAATTTACAAATCCAGTCCTATTTTATCAATAGGGGATGACTTCAGTAAAAAAGGGTTGAAAGCTGATAAGCAGGATTGGGCTCCTGATTGGGAATCTTTTGATGTTAAAACCGACGAACAAATTATAGCAGTATTAAAAAACAGTATTATAAAACAATTAGAAAAAATAGATGAAGCTGAAGAAAATATAAATGATGAAGACCTGGATTTCATTTGGGATTTTGGAAAAATCATTCCTATTTCTCTTCAACAAGCAGGTATCTCCAATAATAAAAATGCTGTAAAAGTTATACAAGATAAAGTCCGACGAGAAGCTAAATATGAGCTTATAAAAAATATCATTCTTATAGCTGGAGGTATCATTCTTTCCATAGTATCTTTAGGCCAAGCCACTCCATTTTTACTAGCTGTTCTGGCTGGCGGAGGTGCTTTAGCTATTAGTACCTATTACGTAAAAAAAGATATTCATGAGTATAAATTGAATCAAAGCTTATATGATGCATCTTTGCAATTCGGGCAAGTCTTACAGGATGATGATCCTACGATGATTATGATTGGCTTATCCTTATTGGGCATGTTTGGAGATACTGCTCAAGTGATGAGAATACTAAAAGCAGCCCGAGCTACCAATACTGTATATAGAAGCATTCTCTCTCTCTCAAAAGCTGAAGGACTCTCAAGCAAGGAAATGGCTGTATTAGATGAAATGATAGCAGAAAGCGATAAAATCGGAAAATTGTATAGTGCTGATGAGTTGAAACAGCTTGCCTCTACTGCAGACCGTTTAGGTATGACAAGTACAGAACTCGTACATCATGTTTATATTGGAGGAAGATTTGAAAAGCCGCTCACTGCAACTGAGCTAATGGAACAAATGAAAAATTGGAAACGAATTATAAAACCTCGAGGATATACTTTCAAATTTACAGATAAAAAAGAATTCCAGGAATTTTCGGAAACTTTTATTAAAGGTCTCAAAAACGTAGATATTCCAATCTATGATGTAAGAGTTCAAGGCTCAGCCTTACGTACCCCCAATGCTAAAGATGTTGATTTGGTAACGATGCTTACAAAAGAAGATTTTGCAGATGCTTTAATAAAAGCATTTAACGGAAAAGTTAAAACTAAAGATACTGGTGAGATCGTTGAGCTTTCTGGAAAGTCTTTTGAAGAATTAGAAAAAATGGCAAAAAATATTTTAGAAAATAAAACATCATACAACTCAGTTGCCAATACTTTCCAAAACGCCATGTTGTCCGGTAAAATAAGTTCCAAAAGTGCGAGTACTTCAAAGACTTCATTTTTGAAAGAATTTAGAGAAGTTAGGGTGAAACTTGCAGAAAAGTATCCACATTTAAATATTGAAGACATTACACTTCAGCCTATGGGTGGAAATTTTGATTTGCAACCTTATTTTAAACTAAGTGAACACGAAATTAAAGCATTTGATATGATGGATTTATTACCTTTGCTAAAATCTGGCAAATTTGTTGAACCGATAAATAAAGAATATGGGAAATAATAATTTTGAATTTAATCTAACTTTAAACGGCACAATAGTAGGAACTTCATTTAAAAATATTGAAGAATTAATAGTTCCTTATTTTAAAGATATAGATAAGATCAATTTCCATGATGATGGTTATGGTAATGTAACTATTGAAAATAAATATTGGTATATATATATCTATCTGTCAGATATGCTCATAGAAAATTTAGAAGAGGATTATTTATTAAGTATAGGCTATAAAGGCTCTTTTGAAGAAGGAGAAAAAGCAGTGAAAGAGTTTGCAACATATTTGCAAGAGAAAAAGTTTATATATTCTTTAGAATACGAAGACTCCGACGATAACGAATATACAATACAGCATCCTAATTGGAGAACTTTTCTTGATGAACGTAAACAAAAATCTTATCCTGAATATGAAGAGCGACAACGAAGAAGAAAACTAGCCCTAGAAAATAGTACAACACAAAACAATCATTCTTTCTGGCAAAAAGTAAAAGAGCGGTTTAATCGGAGATAAAATACAGAACAAGCTTAAATGTTATACAAGACTCTTAAGGATTGGGTTTTATCAAATCCTGAAAATTGACTAAAAAGCATAATCAGAACTTTTTTTATTTGTAAAGAAAAATTCTTTTTGCCTAAATCCCTCACTGCCGCACGTTATAATCGTGCGGCTTTTATTTTCAATCACTTTCTCAAAAAAATTATCTTTATAGAAAACATATTAAATATTACATTAAAGCTGTTTAAACTTTTTTTTAATCCACAAATCGAAGATTCGACGAAGTCAAAAGCCACAAAAGAATTAAGTAATTTGAAGTAAAAAAATTAATGCATAATGAGTACACTTAAGTTTTTGAAAATCTTTGATTTTCTTCTTAAGTGCACTTTTATACATGATCATTTTAAACTCGCTTAAGTGAACTCAAGTGTTTTAATCAAAAAGCTTTTGTGACTTTTGCGGTTAAGTTTAAACAGACTTAATATTTGAAAACGTTAATGCATTTAGAGTATTGGATGTAAAATCAACTCAACCCAATAAAACGATATTACATGTAATTATAGACCAACAAGAATAAAGAATGACAATAGAACAATTAAATACTGAATATGAATTAAAAGTTTATACAAACCTTTTGAGTAAACTTGAATCAAAGGCTAATTTAGAATGCGATAAAGAATTAAAAGAAGCTATTTGGGAACAATGTACTGAAATAAGAGAACGAATATCAGAATTAAATTGGGTTTTAAAAGACCCAGATATGAAACAAGCAAACCGTATTCAATATCTTACTATGGTTAAAAGACATAAAGGGGATACACATAAAATATTAGCTAATATAGACGTATATGAGAAAGTACGACAGACAATACCTTATGTATTAGCAGTAAATGAATCTAGTAAGCTTGATGATTTGCTCTTCTTATCCAGAAATATTTTGCTTCGAATTGATTCAACTAAAATGTTTAGGGATGAATTTGCAACGATCGATGAAATTGAAAATGCTTTTAAATCATTTTTTAGAATTGAATTGGAAAATGAATATGAAATGTTTCCTTATTACTATGAATCAGAAGTGAAAATTAGGGAGTTATATGCCTTTCTTAAAAATATAATTTACAATAATTAAAGAAAACAACTTTAACAAAATAAACAATTTTATTGAAAAATATACATCTAAAGAAGGACTTGAACTTCATTATCTAAAAAGTTATGTTTCTATATATATTTTTTCATATGGAGAATATCAATCGGGAAGATGAAAGCCTATTACCATTAGAAAATTATCTTTTTCCTCCTGAACTCAAGTAGTTAAATTGGAAAATGATTGATGATTTTTTTTTAACAAGTAACGAATAAATACTGATTTAGTCTTAACCCTCACTGCCGCGCGATATAATCGTGCGGCTTTTATTTTCAATCACTTTCTCAAAAATAATCTTTATAAAGTATAATTGATAAGTCCCCTATTATAAACTCCAGACATCCTCCCTTACAATAAAAGTCTCTGAAAAACTCTTCACTGCAACTACAGAATCCTCTGCCCCAAAAACAGGTAATTCTCCTGAAAAAAAGTGAACTTTGAGCCTGGAAACTCAAAAAAAGTAAGAGAAAAAACCAGAAGTAGCCTAATACCTCCTGTTTTCCGCCATCAACTGAACATCATCCCGCTTCCGGTTACTCAGATTCTTAAAAAATCCACCATACACGATCTATTTTTCAGATCCAGGTACTCTATAAAGTTCAATCTTAGTGATTGTGCTTTGTATATCCTTTAAATCAATGTGAAATTAAAAAACTAAGTCAATGAAAGCAGCAACTCCTGTAGAAAAAGACAACAAATCCCACCAAAGCAAGAGCAAAAAGCAAAGGCAGCAAGAGCAGGTGGTTGTACCTCTACCCGAAGTAGAAATGGCCGGTACACAGCCCCAAAAACATGGAGATCCACCTCTGCAGGCTGGATCCGAAAATCCCAACAACAAGTCCAAGTCCAATGGGGCTATTGCACCTGTTCATGGTTCACAAACCGTTTACGATCAGGGCTCGGAAATAATGTATGAAAAACTTCAGGAAAGCTTGGCACAAACCGGCGATATTAATCATCCTGATACCCAGGAGGTCGAAAAAAGCTATATGACCACCCTGAATGTTGATCAGATACAGGATTACCAACAACTCAAGTCGGGAACTTATCTGCCTCAAACAGCACAGGAACAGGCAACAGCTCACCAGGAAGCCAAGCCAAAAGAAAAAACAAAACAAAAGACAAAATCAGCAGGGAAAGGCAATACCAATATGGCTTTGTCCGATTTGGCAAATTCTCCGGCAACACAATTGGCTGGTAATTTCAACGCTGTTCAAAATAACAGTACTACCCTTTTAAATAGCCAAGCCGAAAAAGCAACCGGTGAACTTCCAAAAGTGAACGCCAAAATAGGAAGTGCTTTTTCTCAATCCAAATCTAAAGCAAAAAGTAAAACCCATACAGATAAAACAACAGCGAAATCAAGAAAAAAAACAATAAAGTCTGCCACTCAAAAATCCAAGCCTCAAAAAGAAGCTTCCTTCTCACAAAGTGCTCCATTGAAAAAAGGAACCTATTCCTTTAAAACGACAGGAGCTAAAAGCGGAGGGATTGAAAAACAGGTCCAAAATCAACTTGAAGCCATTAAACTTAATACTTCTGCGATTCCGACTACCATGCAACAAAGTGCCCGTCTGGATCTTACCGGCGAAGCTGATACGGAACACCTGTCTATTGAACAAAACGATGCTGCACAGGATATGAGTATTCAAAAAAATAAGGCAGCAAAAGACATTCACAAAGATCACGGTGAAAACAATATTATCAAAAAACCAAACGATGAGGTGCTTAAACCTTCACGTAAGATAAAATCCAAGGCTGTTAAAAAACAACCTATTGAAGCGATGAAGCTTCAGGGGATTGATGAGGCGAACATCGATGCTCAGTTTGAACCTATGATTCAGTCAAAAATAGGTACCGAAAACGAAAAATATCAAACGGCAGAACTAGAGCATAATCAAAAAGTACTGGAACACGAAAAAGTAGCCGAAACCAAGATAGGAAGCGAAAAAGATAAATCGCATCAAAACCAATTAAAAGCGGTAAAAGATGCTCAGACAGACGTTAACCAGTCGAAAGCTGAATGGCAAAATGCTCTCGACAAAACAGAATCTGATTTTGCAAGAAAATCTAATGATCACGCCAAAACAACACTTGGAAATATAAAAGCGGAAAAGAGCAAAGGGGAAACCAAAGCGCAAAGCCATATCAACAAAGCCAACGAGGATGCACGCAAGAAAAGAGAAGCTGCAGACAAGGAAGCAGAAGAGAAAAAGGCAGAAAAGAAAAACGAAAGCAAAGGTTTCTTTGGCTGGCTTTCCGATAAAGCCACGGCATTCATCAATGCGCTCAAGGATGCACTGAATTTTATTTTCACCAAACTCAGAGAAGCCGTAAAAGCCATTTTTGATGCAGCCAAAAAATTAGTCCTGGAGGTATTAGAATTCGCCAGAAAAGCCATTGTCAACTTTATCAAAGGATTTGCCTCATTATTAAAAGGGTTCCTGGATATTGCACTGGCTGCATTCCCTGGGATCAGAGACCGACTAAAAGCAAAAATAGACAAATATGTAGCTGTTGCTGAAAAATTCGTGAACCAAACCTTTGAAGTATTCAAAAAAGCAGTTGTGGCGATCATTGATTTCTTAGCGGATGTAGTAGATACACTTATTGGTGCTCTACAGGATTTTTATAACCTTATTCTCGATGCTGTCAATTTTATTGTAGCTGGAATTATAAAGATAATGGAAGGTTTAGCCAATTTAGTGAGTTCTGCTATGGTAATGCCAGACAACTTCATGGGACAGATTTCTGAAGAATTCCTGGGAATGGATGTAACACAACCACTACCATTTGAAAAAACAGCAATGCCTGAAGTGGCAAGCTCAGGAGCAGGCTCAGATTCGGAATATTCTGATTTGTTAAGCAGAAACTCCTATGATGAAAACGACTTCCATGTTGATCCGGTACCTAATGATATGGAATTGAGCCCTGAAATTCTCGCTCAATTACAAAACAGCAATGGTGAAATTAATTTCGGAGCCAATGATAACACAATTGATACGTTCAAACAATCTGCTGTTGGATCAGAAGGATCCGAAAGCCAGACTGAAGCTCCAACAGAAAATCAAAACATTCCTGCTGATCCGTACGCTCAGGCAGATTGGTTCATCAATTATCAAAACAGTCAATCGCCACCTAGTACAGATACAGAAAGTGCTTCCGGCAAACAGCCGGCTACTGCAGGTTCAATGCCTGAAGAAATGAAACTGGTCGGACCGTGGACTCCAGGTGTCCGTATGTATTATCTGAAAGAACAAATGTGGGCAGGTATTAAGAAAAACTGGGCAGAAAACAAATGGAAGTACATTGGCATCGGAGCAGCCATAGTTCTTGGAATAACCGCATTAGCCATCCTTACAGCAGGAGCTATTTTTGCATTGATTCCACCTGCACTCGAAATTTTTGCTGCTATAATGATGGCACAGGCTGTTGCAAAAGCAAGTGGTTTCTTCAAAACATTTATGACTGATGGTTGGCTAGGAAAAACAGCTTCTGCAGGAAAAGCATTAGCAAGAGCCATAGGTATTATTTTAGTTGAATTAATTTTCATACTTTTATTCGATTCAGCAGCCTTATTTAAAGTGCTGAAAACAGCAGCCAAAGGTGGTGTAAAAGGAGTATTCAATTTAGCCAAAGCAGGAGCTAAGAGCACTCTGAAAGCAGGTAAAAATGCCCTTGTAGCAACAGGAAAAGGGTTTGTAAAACAAGCGGGTAAAGCGAAATTCTTTGTTCAGGGAATAGGAAAAGGAATTGCGAAAGGTGCTAAAAATTTAGACGAGTTAGGTGAAAATTTAGCAAAACGTTTTAAATTTAAAGGATTTTCTTTGGAGTTAAAAGGAAGGTGGTTTACTTTGTATGGTATCATTAATCCTAAGGTTCCTTTGGCGAAAGGTAGGGTTGATGATGATGGAATTGAAAAACAAATAAAAGATACTTTCCAAAAAGTTCAAAAAAGATCAAAAGAAATAGACTTTGGAAAAGGAAAAATAATAAGAGGATTTACATCTTCAGGAGAACTAGCAGAAAGATTGGGTAGATTGAAAAATTTATTAAAAGATTATGGAAGATCGGATATAAAAGTAGGACTTAGGGGTAGCTCTTTATCAGGGACATCTTCAAAAAATGGTTTAGAATTTTTTTCTAATCCTAAAGCAGATCTAGATTTTTTTATCATTGACAGTAAATTTATTACAAAACATAATTTATTTGAAAAAATTAATAATGCTACAAAATCATTAAAAGAAGAAGATTTAATGAAAATAGATCCTGGTTATCTAAAAATTTTAGAGGAAATATTCGCAAAAGAAACTAAAAACCAACTGGGTAGAAAAAGCACTGTGCGAATTCTATCAGAAAATGCATTAACAGGTAAAGAAATAATATTTTAAACATGGAATTAGAAAAATACACAATCCCCAAAACAAACTTTACGATCAATATTATTTACTGGAAACTAACAAAAAGTGATGCTTTTATCCCAATAATAAATATTATCGGAAGAATTGATTCCATTGTAGAAATGGAATTATTAAAATTTTATCTCAATGAAGAGCTTTATGATAATACTTATTACAGAATAATTAATTTTTCTGCCTTACAGAATAAGACTAATCACCCTTTTAGGTTAAAAAATATTTATGAAGATAGATTTATTTTTGTAAAGGGAAATCTTATAATTGAAGAAAACCATGTTTTTGATACAGAATTAGATGCTTTAAACTATTGCTCTGAATTACTAAAAAAAACATATAATGATGGAAAAGTAAGAATATATGATAATGAGCACCATAAACCTAAATTTATTAAAGCATTAGATCATACTCATTTTATCTCTTTTGAAATGAAACTTGACAAAGAAAATAAATTAGGATATTTTAAAATACTTGGAAACTATCCAGGATCTACTAATGATCTTGATGATGACATACTGGAAACTAAAAGATTATATGCTAATCTAAATAAATTTTTAAAGTTTTCAGCTGTAGAACATATAATCATAGATATTACAGATTTTAAATACCAATACTTAGACAAGTATTTACAGGATTTTATACCTAGATATGAAGATTTTGATAATAACCCTATTAAAGTAAGTTATATCATAAATAAGGACACAGATATTACATACGGTTTTGTAAAGAACTCAAAATTGTTTTTTAATTTAGATTCCGCATTAAAGAGCTTAAAAAAGGAATAATACTTTATAAGGCTTCCAAAAATTAAATTTTTAAGTTTCATTTTAAATCTTAGAAAAAATTTGATTGGCTATCTAAAATAATTATAATCCAACTCTCCAAAGTCTCCGACTTTGGAGAGTTTTATTTCAAACCGACACAATATTCAAAAAAAACGTACTTATCAAACTACTCCAATCAATATTCTCAATACTAGAGTCACCAAAACCACAAAAAACAAAAAGAGATTCTAATCCATAAGGCCATCGGTAACGTACAGTATTATCGGCTCCATCAGTATATCTTGCCAGTATTGCATTGGATATGTAAGAATTGCTTGGAGAACCGGTATAGGATAACCAGGTGCTATTTCCTTTCCGAAATACATTCTGAATGCCCTCTACTGCCGTACCAATGTATCGTGCGGCTTTTTATTTTCAAAGGCTTTTTCAAAAGTTTTTATCTTTACGGAAGCGTTAATCCTTGGGTTTTACTGGCGAATAGAGAAGTCAAAAAATATTCACCTGACGAGATCATCTCTGGAAAAACATCAATAGGTGAAAAAGTTAATGTATTAGATGATTTAGGTAATGAAGTTGAAGGTATTATTGTAGCATCACCAAGAGGAGCAATTCAAGGAAGTCAAAATCTTTGGAATGTTATAAAATCTTATAAAAGTAAAACAATTAAGTATGGCAACAATGAATTTAAGCTTGACAAAAAAAGTTTTCAGCATATATTTGAACGTCATCATCCAAATTTTTGGGAAGGATCAATAAGTGCACAACAATCATTTTTACCTAAAAATTGGGGAGTTAAAGAAGTTGAAGAAGCAATACTAGAAGTAATGAACCAAAATAGAGCATTATTAATTGGTAAAAAATCAAATAAAGGTATGTTTCAAATAGAAGAAACTTTAGCTAATATTAATATAACAATGGGATTTAAAGATGGTAGAATCGGTCAGTTTTATACAAGATAAAGAAATTCAAGTAGAATTTTTCTTAAAAAAGCGAAATGTTGTCATTGATAACTTAAAAGATATTTCGAAGAATTGGCAGTTTTATTTTCTTCGTTTTAATGAATTAAATGAAAGCCAATTAAGCGAATATTTAGAAGAGGATAACTTTTATATAGAAGGCGCTATATACCTATCATATTATGGGACAGAACTTATAGGATTTAAATATTGGGATTTAATCGATCAGTTATGTTCATATTTCATTAATTCTATTTACAATTTAATCATCAATAATAAAGAGTCCGACAAGTTTTATTTTCCAGATCAAACCATTGAAGTTAATTTAAAAAAAGAAAAAGAACATATCTGGATTAAAATTGGTGATGAAAAACCCCTTTATCTAAATAAAGATGTGTTTATTAAAGAATTTTTAAATGCCTGTAAAAATCTTTATGAAAGGATAAATATTGATTCTTACAAATTAGAAATTGATAAAATAGATGAAATTCTTAAATATTTAAAATAAAAATCCAAATGAGTTTGAGTTTAGAAGACATTATATTAAGCTTAGATTCAATATACCTCTTTTGCCGCATGATATAATCGTGCGGCTTCTATTTCCAATCACTTTTTCAAAAAAAATTATCTTTACAGAAAGTATACTAAATATTATATTAACTGAATAGCCAGGCTCATATTTTTTGAATCTTTTTAAATAATCATCATGTATAAAAATTTAGAATCCAGAATGATCAAAGATCCTTTTTTAGTTAAAGAGATTGTAGAATTTAATTACTATAAAATGTATGAAATAGTGAATAAAAATAAAATTATTAGGAAACCAGATATTAAGCTTGGAGCTCCATATAAAGACCTAGAAAATATTCTACAACGTTTAGATAGCCAAAAAGATTACTTATTAATCGATGGTTTCATTCACTTGTCAAAAAGATCAGTTAATAACAAAATTTTCATTATTAATTACGAAGAATTACTAATTTGGATAAAAGAAATAGATGATGATTTTGAAGGGCCTGTTAACATTATGCCCATTGAGAAAAGTAATCCTGACTCATATATAAATGCTACAACTATTTTTTCTATAATAGAGGAAGGCGTCTTCTTTTTATTCGAGGAATAAATAGTAATAACTCCCAAAACTCTATATTATAAACACAGGATCTCGATCATTATTAGGTATATTGTTTATTTATAATAAAGTCCGGAAGTTGGAAATCAGATTATATCCCAAACCTAATCACCGAAGTCTCCCGACTTCGGAGATTTTTATTCAAACAAGGTAAGTCTTCAAGTATACCAATTTCTACCTAGACTTTATTTTTTCACCGAAGTTGGATTCGTAAGATGTCCAATTAGACCTATAAAAAAAATCAGAGTAGATCATTTCTACTCTGATTGATATTTGACAACTAAGCAATTATTTTACAATTGGTTATGAGTTTTCTGAAAAGGTCATATCGTTTTCAGTCACTACTTTTACATGATCTTTCACATATACAGGGATTCCCCCCACCCAGGTTTCCAGGACCGGAATATCTCTCATTTTCATATATTGGGAAGATTGAGTCTGTAATGAAAGTGGATCCTGATCCAATATCACGAAATCAGCAAAAAGACCTTTATCCAATGATCCTACCCATTTGTCTGCATAACATTGCCATGCTGCATCATAAGTAACAGCCGTCAGAGCCTGCTCTGGCGTAAGACATTCGGCACTGTTTAAAACTTCAATGCTTGTCGTTTTCTTCTCCATGATTCGAGTAATGGATTGCTCCATCATTCTCAAAGGTCCCAACGGACTTACTTCAATATCACTATGAAGCGTAATTCTCATACCGGCAGCAAGTGCTGAACCACAAAGGTCAAGCATTTTGGCCTTTTCACCGAATATTACTTTCTTAAAAGCATATCCCCAGTAGCCTACGTGCCCGATAAGGAAACTTGGTGAAACGCCCATCTGCAGCATATTCGTAATTTGTTCTGATGTCAGAAGTGAGCAATGCTCTATACGGTTACGAAGTTCAGGACCTCTGTATTGAGCAAGACTGCGTTGATAAGCATTGATAGCAAATGTTACAGCCTGATCTCCATTGGCATGAATCATCAGCGGCCAGCCTTTTTTAGCCACCGCAGTATTAATCAAAGTATTATAGCTTGGCGGAATCGTATGGGCAGGAATGCCTGCTTGTGGAAAATTGAATACCCCGGTATTATTAACAGGATCACACAGATAAGGAGCGCTCTGATAGCCGGTCAATCCCTGATTGGAACCATCCGAAACTATTTTAATATGTCCGTGATATACAGGCCTGTAATGGTCAGGTTCTTTATAATCGTCCAACTTATCAACATCTTCCTGGCTGGAACAAATATGCGCCCCACCTGTTCTCACCAGCTCAGAATGAGTTTCAAAATATTTGGTTAGAAGGAGATCTGAACCTTTATTTAATCCGGCATCATACATAAAAGTAACACCTCTTGAATTGGCCAGTTTAAAAAGATCTGTGAGATAGCTATTAATCTGCAGGCTCATTACAATGATCTGCAGTTTTACAGTCTGTAATGCAGGAGTCATCTGCAAACCTTCCTGTAGCTGTCCTTTAGTATCACCAATATATTTATCAACCGAATGATCATATTGGGTCTGTATTTTAGGATTGTGATCATACACATAATGTAATGCCTTCGTATTGAGGTAAAGTGTATGCATGGAAGCACTTAACAGCATCATCGGTACCTCATCATTAATCTCATCAAGTACTGTATTATCGATCGTAACTAACTCTTTTTTACCATCTTTTTCCTCAAAAGGCATTAGTGACGGATCTAACCCTCTTCCCAAAATAACAGTTCCGGGAATTTTAGGAATGTGGCCGTTTATTATTGCTCCAACAGATGTCAGGTTGTATCCGGCCTTTAAATTCTGTCCTTCAAATGGACTCAGATCCACCCAACCATGCATCATGGCTGTAGGAATCATATGAACATGGGGTTCAATCAGGCCAGGGAGTAAGGTTTGAGTTGCTGTTAATATTTTATTCTGAAAGCCTTTGTGATTAGCAGTCATATAATTGGTTACATCAGATTCGCTGCCCGTTACGACAACTTTTCCATCGGCGATCCCGATAGCATCCACTTTATCCGTTGATCCACTGATCATAGGACGGATAATACCTCCGGAGATCATCAGGGTTTGTGGTTTTTCGTGGGTGGCTTTTCCAGAACCGGGATTAATTTTCGTCAGATTCTCTGCACTGAAAAGTTCTTCTTTAAGAATTTTCAAAACTGGATTGTCGCAAGAGCAATGGGTGCAGCTATGCGTGTGGTTGTGTAAATTTTCCATAGGAACAATTGGGTTTAAATGTGTTTGTGTTTAGTTTTGTATTTATTTTAATACGTTGTCATAATGTACATGGAGGGATAAACCTATCATTGGTAAGGTTTAGTATCTGTTTAAAATTAAAAAGGATTATTTTCAGAATATTACATCAAGGTAAATGCGGAAATGTGAATAAATTTCATTTGTTTTCATGTTTTAGTTTATTTTATGAAAGTAATAAAAATATTCTTTCAACACCTAATTTATCACCGAATATTGATTATTTTTTTCAGTCTAGATTTTTAATTCACAATACGTTACCATTTAATTCACAAGTATTGCAAGCACTTTTGAATATTCCAGGCAGCGTTACGTCTCAAAATTTTCACTTTTTTGTTTCTGATAAAATATAATCCGTCTCTATAAAAAAACAGACTGGAAATAATCTTGCCGGATGTACTTCAGAAGAGCATTTATGAATAACAGCCAGTATTTCTGTTTCCATTCAGAAAAATCACATCGAAAAAAAATAGATTCCATTTGTTTTTTCTTTTGAAATAAGAGGTTAAATATCTATTTCCGATGTCTTTAAATCATTAAATTAGCACTGAATTAAAATGCGCTAAGACTTCTATGAAAAACCTATTCTGTGTATTGCTACTTTCAATGGTACCTCCTGTGCTCGCACAAACCAAATTAGAAAAGGCAATCACCAATCTTGAGAATAATTATGAACAGGAAAAAGTATACCTTCTTACCGATAAATCACAATATGCAGCAGGTGACAGAATCTGGTTCAAAAGCTTTGTATTTGACGGTTATAACCGCTCTCCTCTATCTACCACTCTATTTGTTGAATTGTATGGTGCCGACAAAAAATTAATCGACTGGAAAACGGTACGTCTGGACAATGGTGAAGGCAGTGGAGATTTTCAGCTGAAAGAAGATCTTCCTGAGCAGGTATATTTTGTAAGAGCATATACGCCTTATATGACCAATTTTAGTGAAGATTTTCAGATTGTCAAAGCAATACCCGTTTACAATCCCAACTCTCCGGAATCATTAGTGATTTCCAAGGCTTCCGATTGGTCTGCAAAAGCCTTTCCGGAAGGCGGAACATTCATTAACGGTATGCCTACAAAAGTTGCCGTAAGATTATCGGGCAACTCTTCCCTACCGGAAAACTGGAGCGGAAAAATAATAGATATACAAAAACCGACTGTCCCTATCACTACATTTAAATCTTTTGACAAAAATGTTGCCTCTTTTACCATCACTCCTGCTTCAGGAAAAAAATACCAGGCTATCATTCAGGATAACACCGGAAAAAGCAAAACAATAGACCTGCCACAGGTTGCAGACAGCGGCCTTCATTTGGAAGTGAACAGTACCAAAGAAGGGATTAAATACACTTTAAAAGGGACCAACCTAAAACAGCAGCTTCAAAATTATAAAATCGTAGGAACCATCAACCACCGTCTTGCTTACAAAGCCAATATCAACCAGCTTACCAATGAGGCATCCAGCCTTATTCCTACAAAGATCAGCAATGGAGCAAACGGTATTTTGCAATTAGCGATTTTTGATGATCAGGACAATCTGGTGGCCCAAAGACTTTGTTTTATAAAACCTAATGATTTAAAGATTGAGAAAGCAGAAATTATAGGCCAGAGCATAAAACAGACGCCAAGATCTTTCAATAGCATTGATCTTTCTCCGGAATCCTATTTTAAAAACTATACGGTTCTGGTAAGTGAGGATGATGGCAGCAACAAGCCGGATGAAGAAAATATCCTGAGCGGACTTTGGTTAACCGGAGATTTCACCACAAAAATAGACAGCCCGGCACAGTATTTTACTAAAACAGCCAATACAGAAGCCCTGGATGCCCTTCTTATTTCTGAAAACTGGAAAAGATTCGACTGGAATTCCGTACTCAGCGGAGCTGCTCCAACGATCAAAACCAATTCTGAAAAATACCTTTCTTACAGAGTAAAGCCTATCAAAAACAATGCTTTGCTGATCAATACAAACGTGAATCTATTAATAAGATTGGGTAAAAATGAACCTGCTTTTAGTCAATTCACAACAGATCAGAACGGATATGTTTACCTAAACAACGTGAACACGGATGAACCGTTGGATGTCTCATTATTTGTAAATTCAGAAAATAAAGATTCAAATAATGATAATCTGCTCCTTACAATAGAACCCTTGGTAAAGCCTACCCCGTTTAATGGCAATTTTCCGGGTACAAAATATACATTGGTAAAAACCGCTGGAAATAAAACCCTTCCGCCAAGCATTTCCAAAGCAATCAACACTCAGAAAAACATAAAAAAAGCAGATAATGCGGAGATACAGATTGAACAGGTAAAAATTACCGGGAAAAAGAAAGATCCAAAAGAAGAGCTTGACAAACAGCTGTCTACCGGAATGTTTAGCTCTAACAATACCACAATATTCGATTTCGTTAATGAAGACCAGCATGTAAGCGGATCTACCAATATTCTGGAATGGCTGCAGGGAAGAGCTGCCGGTCTGACATTTCAAAGAAACAATTCAGGGGTAAGTGTACCTTACATTCGTGGTCAGCAGGCTAAGCTCTATTTAGATGAAATTCTTACAGATCCTACGATGATCGCCAGCCTTCCTGTAAACAACATTGCGATGGTCAAAATCATTAAATCATCGGGATTAATAGGTGACGCAGTAGCCATCTATACGATGAAAGGCGATATGAAATCCAAGTCTACTAAAAATGAAAGCTCAAAGAACAACTCATCCATCATCAAAGGCTATGATAAACCTTCGGAATTTGTCGTTGAAATGATCGATGATGCAGCAAAAATAGACAATGATACCCGGGAAACTCTTTACTGGAATCCTAATTTATTTGACAGTGATTATGTTCCGCCGAGAATTAAATTTT
Organism: Chryseobacterium indologenes; assembly: GCA_001013295.1. Classification (GTDB taxonomy): domain Bacteria; phylum Bacteroidota; class Bacteroidia; order Flavobacteriales; family Weeksellaceae; genus Chryseobacterium; species Chryseobacterium indologenes_B. The sequence goes on from LAZY01000009.1 coordinate 111,778, forward strand.
TCAATAATGACACTGCAAAACAATATAAAGTATCGATCATAAGCTTTGATGAAGACGACCATCTTCTTTATGATCAGCAAATTTTTAAATAAAATTCCTACCATAGAAAAGCCTTTTCAGTTCTTCTGAAAGGCTTTTTTAGTATTTTAAATTTAAGGCTTTTAATTACATCTAAACTATTTACTAAAAAATAGAAATAAAATGTCATGATGGGGTTTATATCACACAAATACCTTTTAAAAAATCCAGGTCCTTCATTATTTTAAAAACTGTTCTGCAACAAAATATCCGCCTCCTATTACCAATAACGGCAGGGCCAGTGATAAAAATACCAGAGGCCAGATAAAGATCCTAAAATAGCTGTATAATCTGACGTTTGAAGGATCAGCAGGATCATAAATGACGATTTCTGTTTCTCCTATTTCCCAGGCAGACGGATTGGTTCCTTCCGGCAACTCGTAGGTAAAAGTCCCCCCATTCATTGTCTGATAGGTAAAGATCGGAGAATATACTTCTCCATCTGACTCTATGGTGCGTAAATCTGTAACCGTTGCCATCGTTTTTTCGCCCCTGTTCAGGAACTCAATCGTATTCCGGAAACTATATCCAGCCGCAAGCAGCAAGAGAACCCCCAACAGCACAATCATATAATATTGCCACATAATCTTCTTATCTTTTTTTTTCATAAATCTGAAACTCCCCCTATCCCACTGTTCAACAACGAAATAGATACGAATATAATATAATTTCTCCTTTCCTGAATCATCCAGATGGAATGCTGTTATTTTCTGATTTTTCTTAAACACAAACTGACCTATTTGTAGGGCATATTTCATCATGATAGTAATCTTCTTCCCAAAAAACAGGATCTTTCAAAAGAAAATACCAAATATTCCGTTTAATTCTTAAATTTGGCTCATGCGAAAGAATCTTTATTTCATCATTTTACTATGTTCTCTTACCAGTTGCTATACTTATCAGGTAAAAAAGCAAGTGGCTACAGCAACCGACAATAAGCAGGAAGCTAAAAAGGGTACTGCTCCTGTTAATAATATGTCACCACAAATGAAAGCGGCAAACGCTGAGGTCCAAAACCTGAGTGCACAACAAACCCCTGTTCCGGTGAATATTCAGGAGAAGCTTACCCCTAATAAAAATGTTAAAATTGACGTCGACGGCAAGAGCTATAAAGTAATCGTTGACCGATGGGAAGGCGACAGTCTGGTTGCTCACCCGGTTCGTAATGCTAAAAAAACGCTGAAATTCAACAAGAACCAGATCAATGCCGAGAAAATTGCAGAAAAGCGCTTTTCACAACCCATAGCTGATATTATTACCGTTGCTGCTTATACTGCCATTGGGGTTGGAATATATCTTCTTGTGCGATAGTTTTTAACTTCTGCCTTTCTTATCCGTCTTCTTTTTTCTCTCCTTGAAGTAAGTCATCTTGACAAGGTGGCTACGACGTAAAAATAAAAAAATGAAAAAAATTCACGAATCTCAAAATATAGTTTTGGAAATAGAATTAAGCAGGAATATTTCTTTTGACAACCTATTTGGAAAATTAAGATGGATCATTAATGGTAAAAATATAGTGAACGAAGAAGAAAATAATCTAAGCTACTTCTATACTGATTGTGAAATCTTAAAGTTTATACTTGAAAAAAATATCGAAGTAGAAAACCTGTTATTTAACAAAGAAAATGAAGAAATTCTATCTTACTGGAAAGAATGGGAAAATTATAAATTACATTTTGACACGACCTGCGAAGAACCTGAAAATGTAAAATTCTTTGATCGGAATTATTTTAAAACGGGTAAGATCTTCAACAGTTTTTTCTTTGATGATATAATGATTTTTTACGTGATAGAAAATGATCTGATCAAATTTAAATATTGGTATCAATTAAATGGTTCCGAAATTTATGAAATAAGCGTACATAAAACCGAGCTGATCAGTAGTACTGATTCTTTTCTGAGATTTTTTAACACGACTAATCAGGATTTAAATAACAGGTAAAATAAAGGCATATGATCCCCATAAAATTATTGAAAATAGAAAATATTGACCCGGTAGGAGTAGATAATTTGGATCAGTTTATTCAAGGTTTAAATCTTGTTTTGGGACATTCTGTAGAAACGGTAAACAAAATAGATTCTGAGTTTGATGGATATTATTTATTGCCCATGGGTTTTACAATTCCAGAAGATGGAGCGGGAGCTGTGAAAAAAAATATTAATGAAAAAGTATTTTTGCTAAGTGTCATCAACAGCAATATCCGAAGAATCCTGGAAGAATGCAGGCCCGCGGGGTTAACGAACTGGGCACTTTTCTTTAGAGCAGGAACAGGGGTAATAGGTAAAAAAGAAGTGATTGATCAGGTACATACCCGTGAGGAAGATGAAGAGATATGGTATGAAGATTTAGGCTACGACCAATATATCCCCGTAATGAAAGATGGCACTTATGAAACTGTTGCCAAATCTATATTAAGTTATTTACAGACTTATGATAAATATAGGAAGTAAAGCCTGAATAAGAGGAAAGTTCATCATCCTCCGCAAAATTCCCACAAAAAATAATACGGTGAATAAAGTATACATCAATCAACGCGAGATCAATATTAAAAGAGTCAACTATTTACAAATAGATTTTGGCAAACTGAATCCGGATGTTGATTACGATGAATATAGAATATTGATCAGTATCAATGATTTTACAAACAAGATAGAACCCAAATATCATGTTTTTCTGGAAGAATATATTGAAGATGATAAGATAGATAACGATTTTACCCCTATGTACAAGGGAGCAGAAAACTATCCTGATTTTAAAATGTTTATGAATCTGAAAAGTGATCAGAAAATACAGACCGTAAACGGCTATTTTATCTTTATCATACTAGATCAATTTATAGATGATTATTCTGTAAATAACACAGAGGTACATCTGATTAAAAATTTAGAAAAGATCACTGTCAATACTGATCATATTATCTTTGAAGGTAAATCTCTACATATTACAGATTGATAATGAAATCTTTTATTCTCACAAAATCTGCGAGAATAAAAGATAATCCTACTCTATGAAGCTTTCTTATCCCGGATCTTCCTCTCCCCTCTCCTTTCCAGAATAATATGCGCTGCATCCAGCATTTTAATCAGATGAATATACGGATTGATGATATTCTTTTCTGGTAAATTCTCATACACTCCCATTGAGAAATAAACCATCCCGGACAAAAAATAATCAAACTCCTGAATGCTATATTCTCTGAATGCCTTTTGAAAAACCAACAACGGATTTTGATATTCTTCCTCCGAAAGCAAGCCAAGAACCAATGGAGAAACATCCTCCAAATGAGTATGAGTCGCCCATTTCCTTTCCTTCAACATGATGAAATATCCTGCACGGACAAACGACCGCATAGACTGATGAAACTGAAAAATAACAAACGGCTCTTCATTGATGCTGAAATTTCTTTTTACGGCATAGCTCACAATACTGCTTAACCTTTCTTTAGTGACAGTCAGATCATTGAACTGAAAAAACGTCTCTATTTGTTGTAATGCCAAGCCTTTCTTATAACCCGAACAGTATTGAGTTTTAAAATCTGTTTTATTCTTTTTAATGAGGTTGTATTTTTTTATAAATGTAATAAAAGAAATTCAATTACGGTCGATCGACCGTAATTTTTTATTATTTAATTATTTCATTTGTTCTATGACAGATATAAACGAAAAAATTTGTTCATACATTACAAAAAAATGGTTGATACCTTGGCTTCAGGAAGGCAAGTCACAAAATTCTTTTGCCAAAAATCATGGTGTAGAAGAAAGTACCATTAGAAAAATCAAAAGTGAAGAGACTTACAGAATACCTGTCGAAACTCTTTTCAAAATCTGTGAAGCAAGAAAAATTAGTTTATCTGATTTCTTTAAACTTATAAATGAGTAAATCCTGACGAAAGTTGGGATTTTTATTTTTACGGAAAACCGTAAGGATATGGACGAAAGCCTATTTACCTTTGATTTTGTTAACAAAAAAAAATATTTATTATGAGCGACGATTTAACTAAAAAACCAAAAGATGCAACCAGAGTAAATGTGAATGAGGATTGGGAGCTAGACTATTGGTCAAAAAAGTTCGGTGTTACCGAAGAGCAGCTGAAGAACGCTGTTAGGGCTGTTGGAGATTCTGCTGAAGCAGTGCAAAGGTACCTAGGGAAATAATATAAGTTTCCAATAGGATAGCCTTTTTTATTTCAGAAATAAATCCTAACGAGAGTTGGGATTTTTTCTGTGGAAAAATAACACTACCCCCACGATACAGCACGAATCCTTTCGTGTGGTTTCAATATTATCAATACAGAAGAATATCTCGAAAGGAAATTTAATTTACTAAAGGAAATACACATGCAAATTCATAAGGATGAACAAATTGATTTTGAGTATTTCAAAAAAATAAAAAATTGGCTTAGAAAAACGAAAGAAAATTAAGACTTTCTATTTCGAATAATTAGCTCCAAATTTATAATCAGAAAATGAAGAAACACCCCTATCCCAATACAATAGATGATAACATAATGAATAGTATATAATATATTAGCCATTGGTGTTAGTGGAGACATGTTTCCTGTAAATATAGAAGAAATACTGTATGGAAGTAATGTTGCATAAGTCCAAAAATTATTTCTGTCTAATTCAGCTTTTTTATCTTTATAATACTTCAGTTCATTTTTCAGCCCATTAATATCTTCAGTTATTACACTTCCAAATTTTACAGAATCTAATTCAACCCGACTTCCAACCTTAGACAGTCTCTTTTTTAAAATTCCCTTTTTATCAAAAATGTAGATAGTTGCCGTAAAATCATAAGTTTTACTAGGCAAATTAAGATGATAATCCGTATATAATATATTATTCTCAGTAAAAATTAATTGTTTTAATTCTTTTAATTGCTTGTTTAAAATAGTATAGTTTGAAAGTTTAAGATTTTCAAGATATTTAATCTCATAAGGAATATTCTTCGAGTCATCAATCCATTCGTTAAGCACCAACTGTTTTCTATTATCTTGAATAGCAGTTTTAAATTCAAAACTAGCCGGATTATCCTTGAGCATTAAAATGTACAAAAAAGGAAATACTACTAAATGCAAAGTTAACATGATTGAAAGACATGCAATTGCATATTTGGATTTCTGATACTTTTCATATTTAGAAACTCTATAGAGATATGCACAAAAAGATAAAATAATTAAGATTAAGAATGTTGTAGAAAAGAATTCACCAATACCAAATGAGATATTAATTAAAGTTAGTACCATATATAAGTTTTTGTCTACAAACATAATGGACAGAACAATACATTAATTACGGGAAACCATAATGTAATTATCTAAAATTCTCACATCTTTATAGATTTTATTTAATAAAACAGCATTCCCCAAAAACACATTTACCTCCCCCGCTACCGCACGAATCCTTTCGTGTGGTCTCCAAAACTCCCCAATTCCCAAGCCCCGCCATAACCTCCTAGCCCAAAGTTACTTGACGGAAAAATTTTCTCCACAATCGTAGTTTTACTACAATTTTTCAGATTTAATATAATTTTACATTTCATCCTATTTTTTTTATCTAACTTCGGTGACATAAGATCCAAAAAAACGCAGAAAATATTATGAAAAACACCTCAAATTCTGAGAAAGTTTCAGAAAACCACGTCTCGGGCATCAACCGGGTGGTAAAACTGGAAATTGTGGTTGAGGGCAAGACGATCAATCACTTTAAACACTTTCGTTTGCAACAGAGTGCAAGGAAGCACCATGATTTCGAACTGGTACTGGCTCATGACTCTTTAGGGGAGGCACAGAACCATAACCTTCAGCAGGCTCAAAAGTTTTTAGGAAAAAGAATCACTATTGTTTTCAGATATAAAGATTATGAAACTGAAAGTCCCGAAAGAACATTTGTGGGCCTCATTACCAAAGTAGCCTTCAGCCAGGAAAAAATGAGCCTGGGAAATATTATTTTAAAAGGACAAAGCCCCACGATTCTGATGGATGCGGCTCCACATACCCAAAGTTTCGGCGGAGGTCAGGGAGTGAATACCAATATTATTGCCGACAGGATCATCAAAGAGACCTTAGGAACCAATAAATTTGATTTCAGGATAGATACCCAGAACCAAAGCTATATCAGCTACAGTGCACAATATAACGAGACGCATTACAATTACCTGACAAGGATTGCAGAGGCTTACGGAGAACAGTTTTATTATGACGGTGAAATCCTTCATTTCGGAAAGCTGCCTCCTTCTGAAAAACCGATTCTTTTGGTATATGGAAGCAACGTAGTGGATGTGAATGTAGAGCTGAAAGCCGTTCACACCAAACCGGAGTACTTTGGCTATAACAGCAGCAGACATACTAAAATGGTAGGTAGTGACGACCGTATAAAACATCTGGGAGACCTATCTTCCAAAGCTTATGAACTGAATGATACTATTTTTACCACCCGGTCACTGACCCCTACTCCCATCAATGCCAATATGTTCCTTGATGTGGATGAATCTCAAAAGAGCGCCAGGGGAAGCAAAGCCGTTGAGGTTTTTACCGTGACGGGACAAACCACAGTACCGTTCCTGTACATTGGCTGTGTTGCAGATCTGGCCATGAGAAAGCCAGACAGCAATGAAACCTCGCATTTCACAACATTGATGATTACAGAAGTGAGTCATGAAGTAGATGCCAGAGGATATTATACAGGAAGCTTTGAAGCGATCGCTGAAGGAACCGGTTTTATGCCAAAACCAGATTTTGAAATGCCGAAAGCTGAACCTCAGGTAGCCACTGTGATCTCCAATGTAGACCCATTGAATCAGGGAAGAATACAGGTAAGATTCGACTGGCAGCTAAATGATACCACGCACTTTATCAGAATGATGAGCCCCGATGCCGGAGGAACAGATGCTGTAAGCCAAAACAGAGGTTTTGTAGCCGTTCCCGAGATCGGCGACCAGGTGATGGTAGGATTCGAATATCACAATCCTGATTTTCCATTTGCCATGGGCGGAATGTTCCATGGGCAGGTAGGTCTGGGCGGAGGTGTCGACAATCATCTGAAGTCGATACAGACAAGAAGCGGAATCAGGGTTTTAATGAATGATGCAGATAGAAGTGTCACCATTAAAGATCCGAGCGGAAATACCTATTTTATGGACGGTCAGGGGAACATCAATGTTACAGCCCCAAAGAATATGACTTTCACAGCAGGAGAAGATATGCATATTTCGGTAGGAAGAAATATGACCACCAAAATTGGTCAGGACAGCAACTTGCATATTGGCAATGACCATACCGAATCTATTACCAAAAGATACACCCAAACCTCTGAAAATAAAATCATTACCGTAAAACAAGATCAGACAGAAAGTACAGGCAGCAAATTTAAAAGTATCTCCGGAGAAGCCGATATACAGACCTCTAAAGGTGATTTAAAACTGAGAGGAACATCATTGGCCGTATTCCAGGGCGGAAAAGACGTTAAAGTAAGTAAAGGCTAAATCTATGATGGATAATGGAAATCAATTTTCATTGTCAGTGAATATGATTGCAGTCTCAACTATTGAATCCAATCCAAAACAGTAACGTATGGAAAATCAGAATACTTCAGCGCATGACCAAAAGCTTTCTGAAAAAAGAACAGAACAACAGAAAAAAGCCAGCGAAGATTCTCCTTTAGAAAAGAGAGAAATGGTAATGAACGGAGCCACGCTGAAGTGCCCCTATGCCCAGGGACCAGGAGAACTGAAAGTAACCTCCAACGAAATCAACCTTCAGGATCAGCCATTTGCCACAGTGGGTGATGGTAATAATATGGTCAACCTGCAGTTTAAAGGAACCTGTGGGCATCCCAAATGGCCGGCAAGAAAGATGTCTCCCCCACCCTGTATGAGCGTCATAAAATTAAGTCCATGGCAAAACCCGGGAACCACTCAGATACAGGAGCAAACCGTTTTGGTAAAAGAATCTTATATCAATTGTGATCCTGAATTTAATTCTGCTTCTCCATCACCGATTCCGAAAGCTGAAAGTATAAAGAGTGAAATTCAAAATAATGATGTTCCTAAAATCCTTGATGCTTATTTCGTGAAATGGGTTTCAGAGAAAGGAACTCCTGTTGAAAAGGAAGAAGAGGTCTTCAACAAAAAGCTGAATAAAAAAGTTACGGTTAAAAAGAAAGTAGAGACCACAAAAATATCTCCGGAAAAAATATCAGAAAGGGGATTAAGCTATCAGGTTGCTTTAATTGTTGAGACTGAAGGTCTCACAGGAAAAAAAATCAAAATCAAAATTAAAAGCGGTAAAAATAAGGTCTTATCAGATGTCAATACCGAGGTAAGTTTTATTGATTTAAAAGATATAGAAAAAGTTACAGACGCTTCAAAATATGCAGGTGTAAAAGCAAAAAGTGAATTTGAAGTAGAGGTTGATAATCTGGCCAATGACTCCAAAATAGAAAATGCGAGTCAATTCAAAAATAAGGCAGTACTCAAGCTGATGCTTAATCAACGTGCTGATGACTTATCATTCAATTTGGCAAAACTTATAGCCGCAAGCCCTGAAAAAGAAGCATCGGTATATATTGAAGTGACTTCTGATGAACCCAAAATTGAATATCTGGGTAAACAAGGAAGTGGCAGCTTAAAGAATACCTTTTTAAATGAAGGCGGTCAATATTTTAAAATAAAATACTTTGAACAACCATGGATTATGAAGGCCCGTGAAGAACAGGAGCTCGGCATTTCAGAAGCTACCCATTGTTCAAAGATCGTAGATGAATATCACGCAATCAACCGACAGAATAAACCAAAAGAATGTGCTAATACAGATAATAGCTCATGGTGTGCATCATTTGTAGGCTGGTGTTTGAATAAGAGTGGGTATTCTGCCCAATTAGATCCCGGTGCCTATTCATACGGAGAAGAAAAGACCAGATACAGAGCCGGATTTAAGAAAAATCCAACCGATAAGAAAGGACTGGAAAAAGAAGAATTTGGTGATCCGGTATGGGGAAAACTTATAGCCGGTAACCAGCCATTGCTAGGCTCAATATGTGTTTTATTAAATAGACACCACGTAAGTATGGCGGTTGGAAAAAGCAATGACGGTAAAACCATATACTATCTGGGCGGAAATCAGGGGAATAAAGTCTGTGTAGGAACTTTCGGACAAAGAACCTCTTCCCTGTATCCGATAGAATATACTAAAAAGACTGAAGATGATGAATTACCAATTTATTATACAACCAATGAAAAGCTTAGTTACTAGTCTTATCTTATTTTTCTTCATTCCTGTGTGCGGACAAAAGCCTGTGCATGACAGTTTGAAGGTATATTATCAGGATTCATTGACTATCAGTAAAGATTTTAAGGATGGAGCCCTATCCAATAAGCTTACAGTAAAAGTAATTAATCCCTGTAACGCTGAAAAAAACAGATTTGACGGAGCTGTAACCATCATCAGTGCTACGGTTAAAAATAAAAATTACAGCAATAATATCGTCTACAATTACCCGGATGCACAATCCGGCCTGATCAATGTAAAGGCCAATAATATATCGGTTAATATGATAGATAAACATCAGGCAATCACAATCCCTTTTACGTATTGCGGGAATTGGGACAATGATACAAAAGTTTCATACATCGTATTGTATAACCGTAAAAAGTATCTGTATCATATCAAATACTATTGTGGTGAAGATGGCAAATGTAGGATCAATGATAATCTGAACACGAAACTAAAAGATCTGCCTTTAAAATTGAAATTAAAAGTGATCAAAGACTTAGAAACAAAATATAAGAACTTAAATGATTTTTATTAATCCGCTCAAAATAAAATGAATCATGCAATAAAAGAATAGAAAATAAAGGTAGATTTTATGAAAGCAACATTTACTTCAACATTAATCATTATCCTTTTCTTTCAGAATAGTGTTTTTTTTAGATGCAATAATTTGCGTTTACATGTTATTTTTGAAAAAGACAATAAGATTCCTGATTCATTTATAGTAAATACACCTTTTAAGTATAATGGAAAAGAACATAATATTCAGATAACTTGCGAGAGGTCACAAAACAATTCTGTAATGATCACAAAAGTTACCAGCGATCTTCTACTACCTAAAAATTTTCATACTATTTTGGAGAACGATTTTTCACTTCGAAACTTTTATTTCCCGGATAACTATGAAACAGCATATAAAGAATATGCAACAAATAAATTTATTGGTGATTGGTTAGCAATATATAAGAGAAATTATTTTAGAAATTTTTCTCCTCGCCTTTTATATATTGTAGATGTGGATGATGATGGTTATGATGATTTATTACTTCTTGATCTTCAAAACAGTAAGCAGGATAATAATGTATATGTTATGTTCAAAGGAGGTAAAAATGGAATTTCATATAAAGAAATTTTTTTTGATAAAGTAGCATTCTACGGATGGGACAAAACAGGAAAATATCTGATAACAGGAATAAGTGACACCAGAGAAAGAAAACTTTATAAAAATAAAATTGTTCAGGGTAAACTGAAGGTTGTGGATCAATGTACAGAATATGCAGTATCGGATAAATTCTGCTGGTAGATAAATATTTTAAAAATCATCAAAGACATAGAAACCAAGTATAAGAACGTAAATGACTTTTACTAATCAATTCAAAATAAAATGGTATGAGTGACGGACAAGAAAAAGACAGCTATACTGCCAATCCTAATCAGAGGACCTTTGACATGCCAACACCACAGAAGGATCATGAAGTGAATGTGGTGAAGATCTATTTTGCAAAACAGGTTCCTAAAATGAAATGGGAGCCTAAAGAAGAAACGTATACTGTACAAAAAGGAGGGCTGGTATCTGACGTCAAAAAGAAATATGAACAAAAAGGGAGAAGGAACATCCAGGCCGATAAAGGAGATTCTGTACAGTTAAAAGCAAAAGAATCTGTGAAAATTACCTGGGAAGAGGAAGTACAGGAAATGAAAGACGGCAAACCGGTCTTTGAGTATGAAAAGATCGATAAAGCCATCATAAAAAAGAAAGTATGGGTGGTTGCAGAATGTCAGGGATTCACTGGAAAACTCTCTGTGGAAATCCATGAAAATAAATTAACCAATCCGGAAAACGTATATGATAATCCTGTAAAGTTTTTAGAGGGTGAGACAGAGAAAAGTAATATTGAATTCCCTATCAACGGAGCATTGATCTATTCTAAAGAAATAACGCTCCGTCCCAAAAGTGATCAGGATGTAAAAAAACTGATAGAGAAATTTACTAAAAGAGAGAATATCAATGCTTTTTTATATTTCAAAGCTGAGGTAAAAGAAACTCCGGATACCATCATATTTCCGGATGACACCCATGAGTTTTTGAATAAAGACGGCCAAAGATTTGAGATCTCAGGAACCCCTTGCTACTGTAACAGAGATATTACCGTGGATGAGATGATCGAATTAATTTACCATTTAAGGGATAAGCAGAATTATAAATCAAAAAGGGATTCATTCTTTAATGAAGGAAAAGAAAAAATAGCGTCTATTGGTATTACAAGCGGAAAAATCTCTGAAAACAGGGATAAAGTAAAACTTTTTACCGATGAAATGAATGCGATGTTTAAGAAATTCAGCATTAAAACCTGCAGAAGAAAAATTCATTTCCTGGGACAGATGTATCTGGAAACCATAAGTTTTACCCATACCTTTGAAAGCAGAGACTCTGTACCGGATAATTATAAAGGCGGTGTCCCTTTCCAGGGAAGAGGGATGAAGCAGATCACCCACGATTACAACTATCTGGCTTATTATGTCTATATCAATAAAACGGCCCATTATGATACTTATATCAAATACAGATCCGGGTATGAAGGAGTTGGCGAATGCATCAAAAACAGACCCAAAGCCAGAGAAAATGGTCTCACAGAAACCTTTTATGAAGAATTAAAAACCTTTGCTAAAAATATTTCTGAAAATTTATTCCATGCTTTTAATTCTGCCGGCTGGTTTTCCACCATTCATAAAACCGAGACTATAGCTGCGATGGATAATGGACTGGAAGACTCTGATGTAGAGAAAGTAACACAGGCTATTAACGGAGGCCAAACCAATATAGCCGAAAGAAAAAACTACACCAAATGGACCAGAGAACTTTTTAAATATGACACAGAATGCGTAAACAAATAATATACTTATTTTTCATCCTCTTTTATACCCTGCAAAACTGCCAGAGCATTTCGGTGAACAATGATAATATTGCGGTTTTACAGAATAAGAAAAAAGTAGGACTTATCAACCAGACGGCCGATATAAAGTGTGATAGCTGCTATGCCTTAAGAACAATAAAAATAGAGAACCGGAATTTTACATTCAAAGTCCCTGTTTCTCTAAACAATATTGATGGTAAGAAGATTTTTCAGGAAGATTATGAGCTGATATTGGATCAGTCGGCCAACGGACCTTCGATCAAATACAACAGCCTTTATACGTCTGAAGCGCATGTTTTTAAGATTAAAAAAATTAAAAACAATTTTGTGATTGCCAAAGTAAGCAAACTGAGCTCTGCTGTGAATCACTATAAAATAGCCAAAGATGATTATGCAGATTATCCCGCTACTTCCATATGTGAAAAGGATACCCATTATATATTGCCGCAGAACCGGGAAATTAAACTGAATGCATATTTTATCAATTCTGAAAAGAACTGCTTTTTGTGTCCTACAAAATACAGTGTACAGGAGTGTTTAGAAAAAAAGAAAACGAATGCCAGGTTCAATTGGCAGTAGCAAGAGTGAAAAATTATGGAGCCAGTGTTTCCCATACATGTCAAACTGAACCTTCCCGAAGGAAAGAAATTTTATCGCTATACCTATAATGAATATACCACAATCTATGGGGAAACTCATAGAAAGGAGCTCAACAAAGTTTTTCATGTCACTCTGAAGCGGCTGGAAGCAGAAATATTTGAATACCATCTTGAAACTTTTGACAGAGTTCATCGGGATAAAAATTTCTCAATGTCTGAGAAAGATTTTTTAGACAGAGTGGCAGACATCAACTGCGATGTAGTGCTTATCACCGACGATTATGCCCGCCTAAAGAACATACAGGGATTGTCAATACTTCAGGATAAAG
>LAZY01000090.1 GCA_001013295.1 Chryseobacterium indologenes
ACATTTTCTTTAATTGTATTTTGTTAATGAGTTCATTATTGGTATTCTTTGTTGTAAAAGGGATGCTCATTTCTTTGCACTGATCCCTTAATTCCTGGCGTTTCATTATGCCGCAAAATCTATATCATGAATATATAGCGGGCTTTCAACCACAAGAGCGCTGTTACTTCCCGCTTCGGCTGATCTTCCGTTTTCTTTGAACTTACAGCCATAAAGGACATGGCAGACCTGAAGGCCGGTATCATCCACATA
>LAZY01000091.1 GCA_001013295.1 Chryseobacterium indologenes
GGCTTTCAACCACAAGAGCGCTGTTACTTCCCGCTTCGGCTGATCTTCCGTTTTCTTTGAACTTACAGCCATAAAGGACATGGCAGACCTGAAGGCCGGTATCATCCACATAAGATACGGTGATTGGAAAAGGCGGAATATCCTGAAGGGTTTTTCCTTTTGGAAGCTTCGCCTGGATGGCATCTACCGTTTCACTTAAAAGACCGATGCTTCCCTCGCAAACTTCGTCTCCCTGGGTATAGCCCACCGATTTAGTAGTTCCTACGACTTTGACCGGATCAATGGCATCGGTTCTCTTGTATTCTATTTTGGTGACTCCCATAAAGGTGGCCCCCAGAGCGGTAATACGGACATTGCCGTAATTCCTGTATTTTCCGTTAATTCTTGTCTGTGTAACCATTGTATTAATTTGTATTTAAAGGGTTCCTGAAGCCTACTTTCAGGGTAATTCTTCTTCCGATGGCCAGGGGAATAAAGGTCAGATAGACCTCGAATTCACTTGATGCCAGTACATTCTGCTCCGGATTGATGTAGGCATCAACACCGCCGCTAATATCTCCGGCGGTCACCATCGGATCAAGCGAAACCTTTGTCGTTGTTTCCAGATCTTTCACTGTTTCAGGTGCCATGAACCCTGTATTTTCATCAACATATAAACGTCCTTTTACCTTTGGGGTTAAGGCTGTTTTGGCCAGCTTGATGGCTTTCTTTATGGTCCTGTTGTTTTCAGTGTAGGCGTAATCAGAGGTAATTTTATCACAGGTATGAGTGTCATTGATAAAGATTCCCGAAGTAGAAGAAACCCCGCCAAGGCCAAACACCGGAGCAAAGAAAATATATCCTTTACCGTCCAGGGTATCCAGGTCTGTATCTGAATAATTCCCCAGCCGGGTTCCTGAACTGAGTCCCGGGATGATAAAAATGTTTTCATCCACATAGGTCATGTTAAAATCATTAATCTGTTCACCCGCATTTTGGGAAACGGCCGCCTTGGAGACCATTGCCGCAAAATCTTCAACGGCTGCATATCCCTTGTAAAGATCCCCCCGGCTGGAAACCTCGAAATCAGCTCCTATCACTACGGATATATCAGGACATTCGCTCAAGAGAGTTCTCAGGTTAAGAGCCGCTTCTGAGGTTCCCGAAAAGCTCCTTCCCTCAATATATATTTCTGTATAGCGGTCTTTTGTCCATTCCGTGTTTGAGAGCGCCTGCGCTTTGTAAATGGCATCAATACTGTCTTTATCGAGTCCTGTTTCAATAACCGGGATGTAATCTTCCTTCGGATTTAATGCAACCGAAACCTGAACGATTTCACCGGCTTTTTCCCGTAATAACCGGGCTAAATAGTTATTGTCTTTGTCTACCATCTGCGTTAGGGTAACGCCTTGGGCCACAGGCATGAAATGTACTGTAATGGAAGGATTATGAATAAAGAACCTTCTCAGCCTTTCATAGACAAGTACCTTATGGGCCTGGTCATAGTCTTTCGTGATCCCCAGTGTTTCCACCTCTTGAATGTTTTTAAGGGTATAGATATTTCCCAGGACCATTTCAGAAGTAGCCACAGCATTCATCACACTGCCGGTGACCATATCGGCGGAGGGGG
>LAZY01000092.1 GCA_001013295.1 Chryseobacterium indologenes
TACATCTGGTAGGAGAGCATTCTATTTGCGCCGAAGCAGTACTGTGAGGTATTGTGGAGCGGATAGAAAAGAAAATGTAGGCATAAGTAACGATAAAGCAGGCGAGAAACCTGCTCACCGAAAGACCAAGGCTTCCTCAGCCATGCTAATCAGCTGAGGGTTAGTCGGGACCTAACGCGAACCCGAAAGGGGTAGTGGATGGACAATGGGTTAATATTCCCATACTTGCTCACGAATAAAGGGGACGGTTGGATGTAGCTGCTGGAGACTGACGGAATAGTCAAGGCCTAGCCTTCGGGCGAAGCTGCTGTAGTGTAATCTGATCCAAGAAAAGCCGAAGTGAAGCAACCCGTACCAAAACCGACACAGGTGGTCGAGGAGAGAATCCTAAGGTGCTCGAGTGAGTCGTGGCTAAGGAACTAGGCAAAATAGTCTCGTAACTTCGGAAGAAGAGACGCCA
>LAZY01000093.1 GCA_001013295.1 Chryseobacterium indologenes
CCGCTTACAATCTACAAATTTCTACCAATAGACAATTCATTTTACATTATTCAATTCATCCCAACCCAACAGACACCAAAACATTAGCGACTCATTTACTGGGTTTTGAAGAAAGCTATCATAAAGTTCCCAAAGAGCTTGTTGCTGATGCGGGTTATGGTTCGGAAGAAAATTACAACTTGTTAAAATCTAAGAAAATAAAAGCTTATGTTAAATATAATTATTTCAGAAAAGATCAGAAATCGGGACAAATAACCACTTCACAAAACAATCCTAAATTAGCAAAAATCAGAGAAAAGGCTTTCAAACTTCTTAATACCAGCAAGGGCATCAAACTCAGAAAACAAAGATGCCATGATGTTGAACCTGTTTTTGCACAACTCAAACACAACAAAAATTTTAAACGATTCATGCTTCGGGGAAAAAATAAAGTCGAGGTAGAAATCGGCATACTCGCAATTGCTCACAATCTGAACAAAATGTCAAAAGCAGCCTAAAACAGACTGCTTTTTTGACTTATATCTTCTTTTTTCCAAGATATTTTTTTAAAAATCAAAATATCGAAATCTTTTTTCTATGAAATACAA
>LAZY01000094.1 GCA_001013295.1 Chryseobacterium indologenes
TTCATCGCCTACCAATTCCTGACAAACTCCGAATGCTAATAAATGTTCTACGGCAGTGAGGGCATGGGTGCTAAGGTCCATGTCCGAGAGGGAAAGAACCCAGACCAACAGCTAAGGTCCCAAAATATATGTTAAGTTGAAGCAACGCGGTTGGACTGCATTGACAGCTAGGATGTTGGCTTGGAAGCAGCCATTCATTTAAAGAGTGCGTAACAGCTCACTAGTCGAGCGGTCCGGCATGGATAATAATCGGGCATAAACATATTACCGAAGCTATGGATTTGTA
>LAZY01000095.1 GCA_001013295.1 Chryseobacterium indologenes
AGAGGCTGTCTCAAAAGAGATAGCCTTTTTTATGCAAAAAGGAAAGCTTTCGCTTTCCTAATAGTTGCAAATTAATTAATTTGCTGTGTGTTAACTTCTTCAAAAGTAGTCTTTAAAGATTACAATCCCAAAGAAAACTTGCTTTTTCCTCCGAATTTATCGGAGTTGATAGATGAAAAGCATCCTGTGAGAATTATTTCAGGCATTATTGATGGTTTGGATATTAAAAGCCTGATCAAAACCTACAAACCTGGTGGAACCTCTTGTTACCATCCTAAAATGCTTTTAAAAGTCTTAATTTATGGTTATTTGAGTAATATCTATTCAAGCCGCAAAATGGAACAGGCACTTAAAGAAAACATTCATTTCATGTGGCTTTCAGCAATGAGCCGTCCCGACCATAATACTTTAAACAGATTTCGTAGTGACCGATTGAAAGGTGAGATTAAAGCCATTTTCACACAAATTGTTCTTCTTTTGGAAAATGAAGGTTTGGTAAGTTTGGAAACCACTTTTGTAGATGGCACCAAGATAGAAGCCAATGCCAATCGCTATACTTTTGTTTGGGGAAGAGCTGTCAAAAAACACAAAGAAAGGATTGCAGAGCAATTAGAAGAGCTTTGGAACTATGCAGAAACAGTTGCAAAAGACGAGCTTCAAAATACAGAAAGTATTGATTTTAAAGAAGTAGATTCTGAAAAAGTAACTCAAACCATCGAAAAGATCAATGAAGTTTTGAAAGATAAAAAAGTAGCTTCAAAAGTTCGTCAGAAGCTGAATTATGCTAAGAAAAACTGGGCAGATAATTTAGAGAAATATAAAAAACAGCAAGAATTATTAGAAGACAGAAATTCCTATTCCAAAACCGATACAGACGCTACTTTTATGCGAATGAAAGAGGATCATATGCGAAACGGACAACTAAAA
>LAZY01000096.1 GCA_001013295.1 Chryseobacterium indologenes
AAAATGAGCGGTGATATTGCCGACACGGCAGCCATTCAGGCTTCGGGAATCATCAAATTTTTAGAAGCCGAGTTGGGGGAAGTTTAGGGCTTCCGATTAATAAGGAGGCCGGGTTTGATTTTGTCCGCAAGGTAAATGCCCTGTTAAGCTATCATTTTAAAATCCCATATCCTGAAGAGCTGGACGACCTGGCTTTCTGGAATAAATGGGAGCAGCTCAGGTGGGTATTGTATTTTGAAAACAAACGGGCTAACGCAAAAGAAGGAGAAAATGTCGAGTTATAATATTAATATGAAGGAGCTAATGGGAAGACATTTCCCATTTAAGCTGGGCTTTGCCACAGAAACCGTTGCAGAGACCCTATTCAACAGGTTTGACGATATTCAGGTCCTGCCAACCCATAGTCAGTCTGCCAAGGTTTCTGCAATGGGAACGCCGGTCTGGGACTTTATTGATCTCAAGCCCTCTTATGTTGAAGGAACCGGAGAACAGTTTGCCGGATATTCATTTCCCCTTGAAACCACTATTGAACCTATAAGACCCAAAAAGATTGTGGAAACCGATATTTTCGGGCGTGATGGAATTGTAGAGGAGCTGATCGCTCTGGATGACTGGCAACTGACGATCCGGGGACTGATCATCAATTATGAAAGTACAGACTACCCGGAGCAGCAGGTCAAAAAGCTTCAAAGGGTATGCGAATTAAAAACCTCATTACTGGAATGTGAAGGAACCCTGTTAACGATGCTTGGTATTCATTATATGAGTATCCATAAGCTTACCCTAACCCCACAGGTCGGATATTCAAATATTCAGGCTTTTGAAATTGAGGCAAAAAGTAAAATCCCCTTTATCATATCCCCATAATGGTACCTTTTATTGAAATTACGATTGGTAAGCTAAAATTTACCGCTGCAACGGAAATTAACATCCGCAAAAGCTGGAAAACTTTCACTGATACGGCAACGCTTAAACTTCCTAAAACCATCTACTATTATGATGCAAATGGAATCTTAAAACCCGTCGAGCATCTTGGAAGCTTCATAAGGGTTGGTGATAAAGTAGAAATCAAACTGGGATATAACCGCCAGCTTTTTACAGAGTTTACAGGCTACGTGGCCAGATCACCCCGCATTACTATTCCTTATGAAATTATCTGTGAAGATGAAATGTGGCAGCTAAAAAGAAAAGAAACGAGTGTGTCTATTGAAAATGCAACAGTGGCACAAATTATACAGGCAGTGGCACCAGGCTATCAGTTGGACTGTATTGATGAAATCTACGGAGATTTTTCCATGAAACAGACCACGGCTGTTAAAGTATTCAACGAGCTTCAGGAGAAAGCAGGGATCTATACCTTTTTCAGAGATGGACGCCTGATATGTGGTAAAATCTACACGGATGAAAAAGTATCTAAAAAACAGCCCGTTTTTGAGTACGGTGAAAACATTATTGATCACAACCTACAGTATATATACCCGGAGGAAGCCAAGGTGAAACTCTATGTAAAATCTAAAAATAATGATGGAACCTATACACAAGTTGAAGTTGGGGAAGATGGCGGCGACATTGAACACTGGGAAGTGCCTGCAATGAATATGAAAGAAAAGGAATTAAAAGCAATGGCAGAGAATCGATTAAAAAATCTAAAAAGATTTGGCGGCTATAAGGGAACAATAAGCTCCTTTGGATGGCCAAGAGTGGAACACGGACAGATGGTTCAGATAATTGATAAAAAATATGAGGAAAGAAACACCAAAAATTTCGCTGATGAAATTGAAATAAATGTAAGCGCAAACGGTGGCTATAAAAGGATAACAGATATAGGTAGAACATATAGAGATGGAGAGTTTAAAAAAATTACTTAATAGGTTTCCTGTCTTTTTAGACACGGCGAGAGTTGTTAGTATAACAAATGATCTGTGTCATGTTATAAGCTTAACATCTGGTAATGACTTTAGAAAATGTTCAATTAATTCAGTCATTGAAAATAAGGATAATAAATTATTAATCTATCCCAAAATAGACAGTATTGTCACTATTGGTATCTATTCTACAAATAATTCTGCCAGTATTCTTTCTGTAAGTCAGGTCGAAAAAATTGAGTTCAGGAATGAAAAATCAGAATTCACTTTTGATGGTGACGGGTTTGAGTTCAATCGGGACGGGGAAAATTTAAAAGACGTTCTGAATGGATTTCAGGACGGGTTTGGAAAGCTTTGCGATGAACTGGCCAAGGTGGTGGTTTCTATTGGGGTAACCCCGGATGTTCCCGCCATTATGCAGATCAAAAATGACATTGTAAGCACTAATAAAAAAGCATTAAACAAAATCTTAACCTAATATTATGAAAGACCTACTTTTAAATGAAGACAACGATCTTTCTATTGTGAACGGAGATTTTCAGATCGGAGAATCCCAGCAGCAGGAAATTGAAAGCATACTGATTTCTTTTAAATCAGAATTTAAAAATACCCCGCTCCTGGGAGCCGAAATCTCAAGAATGTTAAAAGCACGCAGTACCCGACAAGGGATTACCCGGGAGGTCAACGAGCAACTGCAATATGATGGTTTCAGGAATATCGATTTCAGGATCGAAGACGCTGAAAATTTTACTATAAACGCCGAGAGAAATGCCCCTTAACAAAACGCAGCTTATTCAGAGGCTAACAGCCATACTAAGCAAGCCCCAAACAAAAAACAATGTTGAAACAGCGGCCAGAGAATTGGCGGAAGCTTTTGAAGAATATGTAAAAAGCGGAGCCGTCACCGGAGTTTGCCCTCAAGGTGGCGGACCATTGGCACAAGGAAAAATAACGTGATGAAAGAAATTATTTTATATAACCAATCTATTCTGGATGTTGCCCTGCAGCATACCGGGACTGTGGAGAGCTGCTTTGAAATTGCAACCCATAACGGTTTTTCAGTGTCGGATCAGTTAGCTGCAGGAATATCGATCGAAATCCCGGAGGATGTATTTAAAAATACGGATGTTCTCAATAAATACAATGCAAAGAAGATAGAGCCGGCAACGGGTCCTTCGAATGCTGCAGATAACGAGGTTCCAACCTTAAAAGGCATTGGATATATGCAAATCGGAAACAATTTTAAAACAAGTTAAAATGAATGCAACGCTTCAGGAATTAATCGGGCTTATTCTTTCACTGAAAGAATCTAATCCCCATTTACAAGGGCTTTCTTCGGCTTCTAAAACATCTGTCTGGCGTAATATGCTGGAAACGGTGGCCTTTATGATCTTTAATTTTCAGGAGGCGTTACGGTTACATATGAAGGAAATCGACGAAAAAATTGCCACCCAGAAAATACCCAATGAAAAATGGTACCGGGAAAGAGCTCTTTATTTTCAATATGGATTTGAGCTTGACCCTGATTCATATGTCGGAGCTTTTTTGCCAACATACAAGGACGGAAACGGAGACATTGTTGTGGCTACAGAGCAAAATATTGAAGATTCCAGGATCATAAAATATGCATCCGTTACACCCAATATCAGCGGAAATGGAATGAAAAGAATATCCATGAAGATTGCCGGAGAGAATATGGACGAGATCATACCCACCGAAAAGGCCCTTGCATTTAAAACGTATATCGAAAGAATACAGGCGACCGGGGATCATATTGTGGTGGTTAATTTCCTGCCGGACATCCTTTTGTTGCAATATAAAATATGTTATGATCCGTTGATCCTGCACCCGGACGGCATGAGCATTATTACTGGAGAATACCCTGTAAAAATTGCTATCGAAAGGTTTCTGAAAAACTTACCTTTTAATGGTGAGCTTTCTGTGGAATCTCTGGAAAATGCTTTACAGGCAGTTAATGGGGTAAAAGATCTGCAAAAATTACAGGTGTCCAGTAAATGGATTGAGCCGGGTGCCGGCTATGGATTATTCCAGCCGATCGAAATCAGCAGGATACCCAGATCCGGAAGGTTTAAAATTGAAGACTGGGGCGAGATACAATATATTAATTATACCCCTTCTGAGTCATGAAAGATCAGTTGTTTAGCATCAATTTTAAAAGACTGGTCCTCTGGTGGCTACCAACCTTCCGAAGAAAGCAAATTACCTTTCATTATTTGTGGTGCCTGATTTTTCCTATTGAAGGACTATACATTGAGTTTTTAAGAAGAAGAAAACAGAATTTAATCAAGATGAATTTCAATTTTCAGAAGTTCTCAATGGAAAGAAGACTCAATGATGCTTTCGATGTATTGGAAAGAAGAATCAGGATAGTAAATGCCGTACAATATGAAGGGGTTTATCTCTATACCGATGCAGAAATCAGTCCGGATTCGCCGAATTATTATAGTGATGATTCTACGAACCCAATGAAATGGCTGAAAGGTGAGAAACCTATTTTTTTAAGGACTCAGGCAGAGCTCGATAGTGAATTTGACTTTATCGTCATGATTCCGGACATCACCATCAATATGCATCAGCTCAAAGCTGAAATAGACTTTTATAAATTAATCAGTAAACGTTACCAAATCGAAATACTCTCATGAGAATTAATATCAATTTTTTACAGACAGGTGGAGTTCCACTAACGAATGATCTGATGGCAACAGTTATGGACGCCATCTCTACTTACAATGTTCTGGGGGACCTTGCCGGTAACCTGACGATTCTTTCCGGTTGTGAAGTTACAGGTCAGAGCGTGAGTCCGGGTGTGGTAATTATTGACGGTGACGTCCTGTATTTTGAAGGTGGGACCATCATTGGAACGGTCTATATCCATACAGAAAAAATCATGAAAACATTTCAGGACACCACCGATAAGATATTGGTCATAAAAAAGACCGTAAAATTTGGTTCCGGAGCTCCCAATTACAATTGGGCTGAATTTAAAAAATTAAAAACATTGAAAGAGATTCAGCAGCAAGTGGAAAACTCAGTTTCTAAGCAGGAATTTTTAGCCGCTCTGGCTGATATTGAAATGCTGAAGCTTAAGACGGCCCCCATTATTAATGGGGGGATTGTCTGGGCCTGGTTTAAACCGGTTAGCGAGATTCCAGAGGGCTGGAAAGAGGCTAAGAATGTGAGGGGAAAAACCATTATCGGTTGGGACCCAGGTGATCCTGACTTTTCCATCATCGGAAATAACAGCGGGAATAAAACCATCAAGCTGACGGTCGACCAGCTTCCAAAAATAAAGTTTCAATATACCAGAACAACTCCCTGGGCTTCGGGCAGCGGTGGGGGCTTTTCCGGAGGGAGTAACCAATTTAATATCTCCACTCAGGATACCAGCGAACTGGGCAGTAATGCCCCCATTAATATCATGATTCCGCACACCATAGCCGCTTTTATAGAACCTAACTTTTAATTAAATAATGCCAACAACAACCCCTATAAGTACAATATTAAGCTGGTTTCAAACCGGAGATTTCCCGACAGAAGCACAGTTTGCCGCCTCCTGGTCTTCTTTCCAACATAAGGATGATAAGGTCCCGATGGATAAAATTGATGGCCTTACCACCGCTTTACAGGATAAAACAGATAAACCAGTGTATGAAGCACACCTTGCCAGCTCTGAGGCGCACACCAATACACTGACGAAACTGGACGCCTCCAACTTAAATAATACCCATATTACCACCTGGAAGTCTGTTTTAGGCGTAGGTGATCTCCCGGAAAATATTGCGACCGTTGATGATATGGCTCATAATCTATACGGTAATGTTTGGTCTAAACAGCAGAGTGATTCCTTGTACATGATTTTGGACGAATTTGTACAAAGTGGAAAGATCAGAGCCGATAAGATAGAAGCTTTGGCATTAACAACTATTCTTAAAGATCCGCTTCCTGTAGAGAATACAATTGCCGAGTTTGCCGCACATGCCGCCAACTATGAATTCCAGGAGAACGATATAATTCCAATTCCTGACGGACACGGAAACTTTGCCCTTTACTTTTACATCGGCGGGGCGAAGAATGCCGTTAAAAACTATCTGCCTACGGGATTGACTAATATTACGATCCCAATGGTTGAGGGTTTACAAAACATTTTAGATGATAAGATAAACAGGCCCACCGCTAGTGGTAATTACTTTATAAAACAGTCTTCAGGGCAGACATCATGGAACTCCATTAATCCTGCCCCTGGTTATCTGCTGTTTTGGAATGGTAACGGTTTCACCGGATCAGGGATGTATACAGACGGAACAAAATTTGGCATCGGTACAACTTCTCCCACCGAGTCTCTGCATTTAGCCGGCGGAAGGATACGGTCCAAAGCGCTGGTTTTTGATGAAAATTCGGAAACATTGCCTTACCAGATCACCTATACCAACAGGGCTTATTATGGATCAGATCTGACGGGAGCCAAATACAGGTTTATGTTTCAGACTTATGGAGATATGCATAATCTGTTAAGCGGTCTTACTGATCCACAAAAAACACAGATCAGAAATGACTTGCGTATCACAGGTGAAAACTTCTCAGTAGGTACCCCACGTATTGATGTACTCTTGCTTCCGTTTATTGATAACACCAAAAATTTTATTCAGTATACAACGCTGGTGGGAATGAATCTATTTGTGGATAATGTGACCCCGAATGCCTATGTCAAAATTAAAAGAATCAAAGACGTAAACGGAATCAACCTTCCGACTCCTGAAGTTTATGACGTGGATAATTTTACGGTTTTACAGAACTTTCCCAACAATCTGAATTTTGGTCTCAACTGGAGCACAAAGCCGGAAGGATATTATCAGGTGTTTGTGACACACAACGGACTTACCAATGTAAGTTCCCCTGAATTAATCGTTAAGGCGGGGCTTACCTACAGCCAGTTTAATGGAATCGCCAATTGGAAAATTAATAGCGGAAGTGGTACGGTAAATGATACGGGGATTTCACTGGGGCAGCCTTGTATTGCAGAAACAGACGTACTGATTTCAACGGATGACATCAACTCAGGATTTATGGTTTCTTTTTCGGTCAATAACGGTCAGGGAAACTACGGAGCTAATATGGTGGGCTGGTGGCAATGCGGTCTGACGGGAGCTGATGGCGTTTTCTACGGGGTCGTTTACGGCGATCAGTATGGTGCCTGGAGAATCTACAACGGACCGGATCTGCCTATCAAAAATGATACGTTCCATATTGCTTATTATAATGGCGTGGTCTATATCATTGCCGAAGGAAACGGGGCCACCTATCAGCAGTTCAATAATACCTACAATTTATATCCCCGCAGTTTTTTCGCCTCACGATCTTCAGGCGGTCAGGGGAGTTTATCAATGACCTTAATGGGAAAAATCTTATTGTCTTAATTAAAACAACATGAAAACAGAATTAATTGTTACCCCTGAAGTACAGGCGGTATTGGATGAGATAAAAAATACCGGAAAGTCATGGCACGAAGTAATGCTTGCGGACCATCCGATCTATCCCCAGTTTGCCAGAAAGTTAGTGGTGACGGGATTTAACACCCCCGATATGGAGGGAAATGAAGACCGTATTTATGTCAATGTCCGGCAGTACCTGATCGTAAAAAAGGGAAATACTATACATAAACGTATAAAGATGCCCGACTGGATGATCCATGAGGGAAATATTGAGGAAGTACTGGGCGAAAATGGCGTTTTAAAAGGTATTTCCAGGACCACAGACGACAATGGACAGATCATTGAGGAAAAAGAAGTGGTCGTAAAAGCCGGATCAGTACAATATGTCCGCCACCTGATCAAAACCAAAGGTGCACATATCGTAGATGTTTTGGAGCGGTTTATGGGCCTTTATATCGATTTGTTTAACCATGAAATTAACGAAATATGATCAATGAATTATTTACCGAGCCCTTTATAGCTTTTTTAAGTGCAATCCTGACAGGAGTTGCGGGGTTTATATTCGGAAAGAGAAAACTCAGAGCCGAAGTTGAGGGAATGAACGCCGACAATGAAGGCAAAGAAATTGAAAACGCCGACAAATTGGTCCAATTGTATAAAGAGACTCTGGACGATCTGGGAAATCGGTATGAAGCAAAGTTCAAAGACTTTTCCGACCTGTCGGACAAAAAGGTCCTTATGCTTCAAGAGCAAATCGATTTTCAGAAAAGTATTAACGAGCAACTGAAGGCGGAAAACAATTTGTTAAAAGCGGAGAACACTATGCTTAAAACAAAATTAAAGGAAAACGGAATTACAATAACATCATAAAATAGAGCATATGGCAGAATTTAAATACAAGGAACAACATGCCGTCATTATAAAAGTAGGCAGCGAAAAAGAGCAAAAAGACTTGTTCGAAAAATTAAAG
>LAZY01000097.1 GCA_001013295.1 Chryseobacterium indologenes
ACCTGGATGTTCTTGTGAAAGTTTTGTTAGAGCCTCAATTAATTCATCATCATTTTTTCTACTTTTATAACGGTAGCTGCGCCTACTGATCCCAATTGTTAAACAACTTTTTTGTTCGCTTAAATGGTATTTTTCACGAATAAAGTTGACAATTTCACGCCGTCCAGAAGGCTTTACCACTTTTTTGACAGAACATCTTTTAAAGCTTCAATTTCTAAGCATCGT
>LAZY01000098.1 GCA_001013295.1 Chryseobacterium indologenes
GTTCGCTTAAATGGTATTTTTCACGAATAAAGTTGACAATTTCACGCCGTCCAGAAGGCTTTACCACTTTTTTGACAGAACATCTTTTAAAGCTTCAATTTCTAAGCATCGTTCGGCATAGAGTTTTTTAAGTTGGGAATTCTCGGATTCCAGATCCCTCATCTTTTGAATATCCGAACTTTCCATACCAGAATATTTACTCTTCCAACGATAAAAAGTACCTTGTGTAATACCA
>LAZY01000099.1 GCA_001013295.1 Chryseobacterium indologenes
TTAATTATCAAAATTAAAATGAAAGAAAATACAGGAATTTCGTTACGTATTCAGAAGATGCTTGATTATTTGGGACTTAATGCTCCAGAATTTGCCAAGAAATTGGATTACAACAGGCCACAGACGATTTACGACATAACAAACGGTAAGGCTAAGCCTAGCTTTGACTTTTTTCACAGGTTAGATAATTCAGAATATTCTGACACGTTTGAGTATAGCTGGATTATTAGTGGAAAAGGAGAAATGCTGAAACAGACTCCTCTCATTATTCCTATAAATGGTACAAGAAAAACCAAAGATGGTATTATTGAGAACCAGGAAGTTCCGTTATATGATTTCTCTGCGGCGGCAGGCCTTCAGGAATTGTTTGACAGTGGTACACCACATAAAACCCTGCAAACCATTAAGATTCCAAACCTTCCCAAATGTGATGGAGCCATTAATGTTACCGGAGACAGTATGTACCCGCTTTTAAAGTCTGGAGATATTATTCTATATAAGCAGATTACCATTGCTGACATATTCTTCGGCGAAATGTATTTATTAAGTATTCGTACAGCGGGACTGGAAGAATATGTAACAGTAAAATATGTACAAAAATCAGATCTCGGAGATGATTATGTAAAACTGGTAAGTCAGAACCAGCATCATCAATCAAAAGACTTTAAAATTGGTGAGATTTCTGCCATTGCTTTAGTGAAAGCAAGTGTTCGATTCAATACAATGTTCTAATTTGCTGGCCACCAGCAACATGACCTATAAAGCTGATGTCCCTATATATACTTGAATAATTCAAAACAGTACTTTTTTTGCTGTTTTTTGCCCCCTATATATACTCGAACCCGACTTAAAAAACCGGGTTTTGCGACCCCAACTGCGACCCCAACTGCGACCCCAAAGCAAAAACAGTGATTTTTTAGAGTAAGTGAAGAAAATACAGAAACTTCGTTACTTTTTCCGGAGATCGGGTTTTTATAAACCTTGTTAATCTATCTTAAATGCTTTACTGCAAGCTTTTTAAAAGGAATAGTAATTTTGTATATTTAAACCATAAAAAAGCCCCCAAAAGGGGCTGTATCATCACGAAAATCTTTTTTCAATAGTAATAAAATGGTAGCAAATGGTAATTTTTCGGCGTTTCGTTTTTTTTATTATGTAAGGCTCAAACTATTTAAAAACCTTTTATTGATCAGCTTTTCAGGCTTTTTTTATTCACTAATTAATTTTGCCATTTCGTTTTAAGGGGAGTAACTCAAAATATAGAAAATATAATGTCCAGTTATATTCATATGAATTGCAACCGTTTATTCAGAGTAGAGCAGAGAAAACAGGAGTATATTTTATATGATTTTCTAACCCGATTTTATAAAAAAGAGCGATATAAAAAAGTCTGAATAATGTGGTAATTGTCTGATTTATTGATGAATATTAGGCCTTAAATCAATTTGTTGTTTGTAGCATAGGCAATGGCTTCTGTAATACTGCTTACTTCTAATTTGTCAAATAATTTTCTTCTGTGAAATTTTACCGTATCCGGAGAGACAAATATGGCTTCTGCGATGTCATTAATAGTAAAACCTCTCGCACAAAGTTGTAGGATTTCCTGCTCCCTTTTAGACAGAACAGCTTTTTTCTCCGTTTCCCAGACATCTCTGTCGAGTCTGTAATGATAGACTTTATTTTCTCCGCTCTTGTATATTTTTATATTTCCTGCTTCTCTTTCTGAAGAAATGGAAATGATGCATATGGCTTTCCATATTTTTCCATCCTTATTCAAAAATAAAGGGGTTAGCTTCTGATTCACCAGTATTTTTTTATCCTCTTTATTGGTGATATGGAAGTCATAGGAAATCGTATAATCAAGTCTGTTTTCTAAAGAAATTCTTTCATAAAACTCAAACCCGATAGAGTTGATTTTTAGTAAAAGCTCCAGGTCTGCTTTCGGGACATATTTAAAATAGAAAATATAGCCCATCTCTAATACTTGTTCCGGAGTATTACCGCAGAGAAATAAAGGGTTGTCCGAAACATATTCAAACCCTTGCTTCATATAATCAATCACATAAATACTGGTATAGGTAGCTCTTGCAAAAGCTTTAATAGATTCCAGGTAACTGAATTGTTGCTCTTTTTCCTCTTCCGTTACCCTATCAATAGTATTTCTATGATTAAAAAAGGAATTCGTTTCATTCGTGTCCATTTTTATCAGTTTTATACAAATGTAAAATAAAATTGCTTAAAATGATTCTTTTTGCTGTAAAAAACATGTCGTTTTTGTGCGAAAATGTTTAAAAAATCAAATATTTCAAACAAATCCGGTAATTTTTTTGAGAAAATTAAATGGCTACACTTTTGTGTGGTTATTCATGACTTTGTGAAATACTACAATTTGGTGTAGTGGAATTGACATTTATGCCAAGTAGATTTGTTAAAAACATAACCACCATGAGAATCACACAAAGTTATTTAGACCAACTGGAGTTGGAGCAGCTGACAGAGCTGGCCAAATTTGTAGTAGAAGAAAACTTCAGCCATCATTCTGAGAATAGCATCCCCGAAGTAGAGTTTCAACATGATGTAAATGAGATATATAACGAAGAGCTGAGCTATTTCAGGAATTCTGAAATTTTTATGGTAAAAGATTCGGCTGGAAATATTCAAGGCTCTATACGCATCATTAAATGGGACTATAAAACAAAACTTCCCATTCAAAAACTTTTTAACATCAATCCTCTGGATATTGGCCGCTCACAGAACGTATCCTCAATATGGCATATTGGAAGATTTGCAACCAATAAAACCAACCAGGACCGCACATTGTTTAAAAAACTAATGATCTGTGCTCTTACTCCTATTTGTAAAGATGAAAATAGTGTTGCCTTTGCAGAATGTGACAGTAAACTTTTAAGAGTCATGAATATGATGGGGATAAAAGCAGAGGTAATAGGTGATTCTATTAATTATTTAGGCTCAGAAACAATTCCGGTATCCATGAACTATGAAGGACTCAGAGGTTTTTATGACGCTAACAGATATTTAGTAAGCTAATATTCCCAACCATAATCATTTAAAAAACAACCTAACCAATCCCACTAAGATGAATACAGCAAGAAATATAGACTGGAGCTCTCCAGACATTTTGGAGCAGATCATTCAAAACATCAAACATCCATTAGAGAATATCATCTCCGTAAGCAAGAGTACAACATTGCATCATAAAGAAAAGAAAGATGAGATTATATTTTCCAGCAGCAAAGAAATCAGTGATATTATTGAAGAAATAATGCTGAAAACAAAATCTAAAGCATTGAATTTAACGTTTCGCAGCCGCCCGGAAATTTTTGAAATATACGAGTCCAACGAAAATGTACGAGAGTTGTGTGCTAATGAAATAAACCCCCAGAAGATTGCAAAGATTGATCAGGATTGGCTGATTAATCTAGAAAAAGAAATTTATGGCTCACTTAATCAGAATGAGCTCAGCCTTTATGAGCTTTCCTATAAAATGGCAGTCAGCGAAAGACAGCTGCACAGAAAAGTAGGCAGTCTGGTTTATCTGACTCCCAACAAATATATAAGAATATTGAGGCTACATAAGGCAAAGCAGATGATAGACAATTATATACAGAAGTCTATTTCACAGATCGCTTATGCAGTAGGTTATAATGATGTGCACTATTTCTCAAGATTATTCGCAGATCAATATAATATTAGCCCAAAAGAACTTATCAACTCTTTGGAATAATAGACATAAAATAAAAATATGAACTTAACAGAAGAACAAAAAAAAGGGCAGGAAGTATTCTTTAGAATTATCTCTGAAGCATGGGAAAATGAAGATTTTAAACAGGATCTGCTTAAAAACCCGGAAAAAGCTTTAGAAAAATTCTTTGGAAAAAAGCCCCCTATTGACAAAAAGATCAGGGTTACTGATCAGTCTGACCCGGAATATCTGTATATCAACATTCCTGTAAAACCACAGAAAGAGAATAAAGAGGCAGATGCACAATCAGATGAGGCTACCGGAAAAAATGGTAAAAGCGGTCAGACTATGACAGATTATAAAGGAATATATAATTCCTTACAAAGTGTAAATAAATAATACGTCAGGTATCGCAGTTTTTTTGGCGTAATCATCAACGAAAAACAAAATATTTTAGCATAACCTTATTAAAAGAATCTATATTATGAAAAGAGTACTTTTTTTCTTAGGTCAATTAAATGACAGAGATGTAGAATGGATGATCCATAACGGAAATAAACTGGAATTGCCGGTAGGATATACCCTTATCAACAAAGGCGAGTCTGTAGACAGCTTATTTATCGTTCTATCGGGTCAGTTATCTGTATTTTCAGATAGTAGCAACAGAGACAGCATTGCTAAACTTGAAGCAGGAGAGATTGTAGGAGAGATGTCTTTCCTGGAATCAAGACCACCGTCTGTTTCTGTAGTGGTAACAGGGCCATCGGTTGTTTACCAGATTTCCCGTGATACCATAAGCACAAGAATGGCAGAAAATCCGGAATTCAGATCAAATTTCTATTACGCTTTAGCCTTATTCCTTTCCAACAGGTTGAGAAAAACAACCGATCAGTTAGGATACGGTAATCCGGAAGAGGAAGATCTTATAGACACAAATGTTCTGGATGGTGTTGCTCAGGCAGGATCTCGTTTTGGGCAGATACTGCACAGATTTTCAGAAGTTTAATTTAAAATTAATTCATCTCTAAAAATGAGGTTTTATAAATTTATCTGCGTACTGTTTACGGGAATTGGAGTCACTAGTTTTTATGGACAATCAAAAATAAGCTGTGATCTGGTAGGAATTTCAAACATCGCATTTGAGAAAAATCCTACCATAAAAAGAAGCGCTTATTCTATAAAAAGTGCAGAAGCTGATTTTCAGATTCAAAGAAGTGTCTTTGATGTCAATTTATTCTCAGAACTAGCTGTAAAAACCAATCGGTATACGCTTTTTGCTGAAGACCCGAGAAACCAGTTCATGGATAAAGTTTTAAAAACCAATACCCTGGATTTTTCCGCAGGATTGCGAAAAAGATTGCGAACAGGGCAGATAACAGATATAAGTTTAAAATATGGTTTTAATAATAATAACTTTCCTTATGACAGCTTTAATCAATATGTTGGGGCTTTCTGGGGGAACCATGTAAGCTCTGTCAATCTTTCATTGACACAGCCTTTATTAAGAGGGAGAGGAAAAGATGTAACGACGATATCAGAAAGAATCTCTCAACTTTATATAGAAAATTCCAGAAGTAGTAATGAGTTTACCAACTCAAACACTATTCTGCAGATCGGGCAGGCATATTGGAACTATTACCTGGCCTATAAAAGCCTTGAAATTTATAAACAAAACGAAGGCCGGGTAAGAAATGTTTTGGATGTGACCAAAGAACTCATCAAAGCAGATAAAAAACCGGCCGGAGATTTGGCTCAGGTGAATGCAGATTTAGCCAATCAGGAAAAGTTTACGGCGTTGGCCGAACAGAACCTGTATGAGGCAAGGATCAATTTGGGAAGAGCAATAGGATTAAGCAATGAAGAGAGCTTGCAATTGGATCTTCCTGCCAATGACTTTCCTACCATTCCCGAATCAGAATACAGATCTGGTCTTGACAAAATGGCCTTTATCAGAATAGCAAAAGAAAAAAGAAGTGATTTGAAAGCCGTTGGAAAGATTTCCGATGCTTTGGAAATGCAGTACAGGCTGGCAGAAAACAATACAAAACCTCAGTTGGACCTTACGGGGTTTGTTTTCTATGGAAGCGCTATTGCAGGAAATGGAATTGACAAAACCTTTTCATCATTTACCAATAATGAAGGAAGAAATCTTGGTGCCGGGGCTAAACTTACCTTTACCTTCCCTGTCAACAACAATTTAGCAAAGGGAAATTACGCCAAAGATCTGGCTTCTCTGAATGATCAGAAAATCTCAAACGAAAATCTTCAGCGAAATATAGAGCTGAATATAAGCAATGCCATCAATAAACTGGATAACAGTGTGATTGTTCTGGAAAGAGCAAAAGAAGCATTGGATTCTTATAAAGATGCCTTTAACAATGAACAGATAAAACTTCAGTCAGGGCTCACAACAATCCTGAATGTGATTTTATTCCAGGAAAGACTTACTTCCTCAGAACTCGAATATCTGCAGGCGTACCAACAGTTTGCCAATGCAATTATCAGTCTGAGACATGAAACAGGAACACTAATCTCTCAGGGAGAGAAAGGATTTACCCTCAATCAGAATGTATTTTATACCATTCCAAACATCGCTAATTATTAAATACAAAAATTATGTCAGCAGGTTTTTTTAGAAAGTCAGCATTAGAAAAACTTTCTACTCCGGAAAAATTAGATCAGTTAATAAAAGTTACGGGACCAAAGGCATGGATTGCCCTTTTTACTGTCTTCATCGCATTGGGAACAGGAATCTGCTGGGCTGTATTTGGAACTGTAAAAACGAAACTTAACGCAATAGGAGTTGTACTTGGCGGAGAGGTTCATGAGGTGGTTGCGACCTCTCAGGGACAACTTATCAAGCTGCATATTGCTATTGGAGATAAAGTAAAAAAAGGAGATGTTATTGCTACCATTCAGCAGCCGGAACTCTATCAGCAGATAGAAGATGCGAAAGCAGTACTGTCTGACAGGAAATTTGAAATGGGAAAACTAATGGCTTACGGAAGTCAGGGGAACCAGTTGGAAGGAAAGCTGATCGACCAAAACAGAGTCAGCATCCAGGGAGAAATAGAATCGGAAAAGAAAAAGCTGGCGTTTCTTTACAATCAATTGGAGTCTGAAAACAACCTGCTTAGTAAAGGTCTTATTATAAAATCACAGGTGGCAGGAACAAAACAGCAGATAGATGCTTCAAAAAATACGATTGAGAGATTGAAAGGACAAATGGTACAGGCCTCCAGCCAGCAGCATAATCTGGGCTTTGATCTGCAGCAGAAGATTACCTTACAGAATCAGCGTATTTCTGAAGCAGAAAGAAATCTTCAGTTCCTTTCAGAAAGATATGAAACACAAAACAAAATAAAAAGTCCGTATGACGGAGAAGTGGTAGAAGTTCTTACCGATGCCGGAGTGGTAGTGGGAGCTGGAACACCATTATTCAAACTAAAAAATATAGGGACAGAAAAGCTTGCAGGACTTAAAGGAGTTCTATATATCCCGTCTCAGGATGGTAAAAAAATAAAGAAGGGAATGGAAGCTTTTGTGGTGCCTTCTACAGTACAGCCTCAGGAATTCGGGTTTATAGAAGGAAAAGTTACCTATGTTTCTGACTTCCCGATTACCCAGCAAGGGATGATGACTTCTGTGAAAAATGATCAGCTGGCGAAAGGTTTACTGGCTTCAGGACCTTTGTTTGAAGTTCATGTAGAATTTGAAAAAGATCCCAAGTCTTACAGTGGTTATAAATGGACCTCTGCCAAAGGACCGAATGTTTCTATAAAAGAAGGAACTTCCTGCAGCGGTAAAATTACGATCAATCAGGAACCTCCTGCTACGATTGTAGTTCCGGCATTTAAAAAATTCTTTGACTTATACTAATAACCGGATTTGAGAGATGGAAAAGAGTGCAAATTTTGTAATAGACAAGAAGGCGAAGCTTGTGAAAGTTCCTACCGTTTTACAGATGGAGAGTGTAGAATGTGGGGCCGCTTCATTGAGCATTATTTTAGGATACTTTGGTAAGTTCGTTCCTTTGGAAAAACTAAGAATTGCTTGTGGAGTTTCCCGGGATGGGCTCAAGGCGACCAACATCATCAAAGCAGCAAAAGAATTCGGGCTGGATGCAAAAGGCTATGCCAAGTCTATTGAAAAGCTGATGCAGGTTCAGACCCCGGCCATTATTTTCTGGAACTTTAATCACTTTTTGGTTTTAGAAGGATTTACAAAAAATAAAGTGTACCTGAGTGATCCCGCACAGGGAAGATACCAGGTTACCCATCAGGAATTTGATGATGCTTATACCGGAGTGGTCCTTACCTTTAACCCTACCGAAAGTTTTGAAAGAGGAAATGAGAAAAAAGGACTAATGTCTGCGCTGGCAGAAAGAATTTCCAATTCCAAATTAAGCGTTATTTACCTGATTTTGGCCAGTCTTTTCCTGGTTATTCCGGGGCTGGTTATTCCATCATTTATCAAAATATTTATAGACAAATACCTCGTTAATGGCTATTCAGGCTTTGTGATGCCGTTACTGCTTGTGATGGGAGCCGTTTTGCTGGTCAACTCAGCACTGGTCTATATCCAGCAGTATTATCTGTTGAAACTTGAAACAAAATTGGCCCTTACCACTTCCAGTAAATTTCTCTGGCATGTATTTCATTTGCCAATCGCGTTTTTTACCCAACGTTACAGTGGTGAAATAGGCAATAGGGTTTCACTTAATGATAAAGTAGCCAAGCTGTTAAGTGGGGATCTTGCCAATGCGGCACTCAATGTAATAGTAGTTATTTTTTATGCCTTTCTGATGTTCTCCTATGATGTTCCTCTGACCTTAATAGGCATATTGATGGCAGGGATTAACGTCGTCGCTTTAAGATATGTTTCCACAGCAAGAAAAGATGGTAACAGACGATTAAGCAATGAAAACGGAAAACTTCTGGGAACTACCACCTCAGGAATCAGTATGATAGAAACCCTGAAAGCTTCAGGAAGAGAAAACGATTTCTTTACCAACTGGATCGGCTATCTTGCTAAGGTAACCAATGCTCAACAGGAGCTGGGATGGTTAACCGTTCGCCTTAATGCAATACCTCCGTTGGTTACTTCGCTCACGACAACATTAATTTTAGGAGTCGGAGCATTGAGAATCATGGATGGAGAGATGACTCTCGGAGCATTGGTGGCTTTTACCTATCTCATGAGTAATTTCATTTCTCCTGTCAATCAATTGATCTCGGTGGGAACGATGCTGCACGAAACAGAAAGTGATATGAACAGAATCGATGACGTGATGAACTATGAGCAGGATGATCAGTTTCTGAAAAAAGAGGATGAAAATAAAACCGTTAAAGAAGAAAGCAACAGCAAACTGGTAGGATATTTTGAAATGCAGGATGTCACATTTGGATATAATACAACCATGCCGGCACTGATAGAAAATTTCAACCTGAAACTGAAGCCGGGAAGCCGGGTTGCTCTGGTAGGGGGATCCGGAAGTGGAAAATCTACAGTAGCTAAAATTGCTTCCGGCCTATACAGACCCTGGAAAGGAGAAATCTTACTAGACGGGAAAAATAGAGAAGATATACCAAGAAATGTCATTACAGAATCTTTAGCAGTAATCGATCAGGAAGTTCTTATTTTCAACGGAACCATCAAAGAAAACATTGCTTTCTGGGATGCTACAATTTCTGACAAAAGCATTATCCAGTCTGCCAGAGATGCGGCGATTCATGATGTAATTGCAGCCAGAAACGATGCTTATGACAGCTCTGTACTGGAAGGAGGCTCTAATTTTAGTGGAGGACAGCGTCAGCGTCTGGAGATTGCAAGAGCCCTGGCTACCAACCCATCCATCCTGGTTATGGACGAAGCAACAAGCGCATTGGATCCTACAGCTGAAAAAACGGTCATGGACAACATTAAAAAAAGAGGATGTACCTGCCTGATTGTAGCCCATAGACTAAGTACCATTATAGATTGTGATGAAATCATCGTAATGGAATATGGAAAAATAGTAGAAAGAGGAACCCATCAGGACCTGATGAAACTCAACGGAGTGTATTCCAAACTAATTGAAACTAAATAAAACAAAATGCCATGCCTGTAAAAGAAAAGATATACATCAATGTTGAGAATCCTTTTACCCTGAATGATACAGACAATTTTTGGATGGTACTTTCAGGAGAGGTGAATGTGTTTTATACTAAAGTTGATGAAACCGGGAATTACCTGATTCCTCTGAAACATTTCTATACCGTACAGAAAGGAGAAATATTATTTAGTCTTCGAACAGAGAATGACAATGAAAATACACGGCTTATTGCATTCTCCAATGATGCAAAACTTCTGGCGATAGATAAAAGTAAACTTCTTGAGATGGATCATTTCTTTTTAAAGAATATGATGGATCGATGGATTTCAAAAACAACCTCCGTTGTCTGTAACAATAATAGTCCGAGAGTCTATACAGTACTGGATGATTATAAGGTAACGAAAATAGAAAAAGATACCATTGCTTTCCCGTCAAGCGGAATCAACTGGGTACATATTTTAAAAGGAGAGGTTAGCATTTATGCAGAAAGCACTCCTATTAGCTTTGACAAACTTCCGGGCTTCCTTACGCCGGTATCTAATAAGTTGTGGATCAAATCCCTCAGCAGCGATACGGAAGTAAAGGTATTAAGTACAAGAGAAGTGCTTCAGGATGACATCTACTTTTTACTTTCATTAAAAAAGCTGGAAGAACATTTTTATCACCAGCTGAATGCTATGATCGCAGTTTATAAATCCGAAGAAACTAAGCATTTCCAGGAAAAACGGGTAATAGAAGAAGAAGGGATCAGAAATACTTTACAGAAGATCAGATCTATTGTTGCGGGTAATGATGAACATGTTCAGGCAGAAACCTCCGGCTTTACAGGAAAGAAAAATATTCTTTTCTCTACCTGTGAGCTCATTGGAGAACAATCCGGGTTCAAAATGGATCAGCCGAAGCATATAGAATCTTATGAAAACAGCGTAACCAATCAGTTATATGCGATAGCCAAAAGTTCCAGAATACGGATCCGTAGAATTATTCTGAGAGGAACATGGTGGAAAGAAGAAAACGGTCATCTGCTGGCATTTACCAAAAAAGATAAGACGCCTGTTGCCCTATTACAGACAAAATCTGATACCTATACCATAAAAGACCTGTCAACAGGAATAGAATCACGAATCAATAGTGAGATCGCAGAGACATTAGAACCTATCGGGTATATGTTTCTTTCCGGGTTTGACGGGAAAATGTCCTCTGTAAAAAAAGTGGCAGGTTTTGCCATGAAAGGAATAAAGAAAGACGCAAGAGTATTGATCCTGGCAGCCTTAGCAGGTAGTTTGATCGGATTGCTGGTTCCTATATTATCAGGAATGATGTATGACGACGTAATCCCTACGGCAGACAGATCGCTTCATGTAGAAGTCTTCGGTATTTTGATTATGATAGGACTGGTAACGGCCGGGTTGCATCTGGCACAGGGAGTACTGCAGCTGAGAGTGGAAACAAAGTCCAGTATCAATCTGCAGGCTGGTGTTATGGATCATATGTTGAGGTTACCGGTTACTTTCTATAAAAGATATAGTGCGGGAGATCTTACAAACAGAGTGTTGAGTATTAATGCAATACGTCAGATCGTTTCGAGTACATTGATGACGGCAGTATTGAGTGGTGCATTTTCTTTTGTGAACCTTATCCTTCTCTTTTATTATGATTCCAAATTGGCCTGGATGGGAGTTGGGTTAGGTCTTATTGCTGTAATCTTCATGGTTACCGTAGGTTGGCTAAAGCTGAGATATGACAGACAGGTTGCTGAATATCAGGGGAAATTACAGGGCTTTCTGTTTGAGTTTCTATCAGGAATTTCCAAAATAAGAATAACAGGAGGTGAAAGAAGGGTTTTTGCGCTTTGGGCAGATCAGTTTTCAAAATTGAAAAAATTAGGGTTCAGCTCAGGAAGCTACCAGAACTTTGTGGAAACATTTAATGCTTCTTACCCTCTTCTGACCAGCATATTCTTCTTTTCCTTTCTTTATTATACAGTACTTAATTCTGATGCTGCTACTACGATGCTTACTGTTGGAGCCTTTATGGCATTCATTACAGCATTTAATCAGTTTTTGAATGACAGTTTAAGGTTGAGTATGGCTTTGATAACCTCTCTCAACGTGATTACTTTATATGAAAGAGTAAAACCGATTCTGGAAGAAGAAACTGAATCTGCAGAGCAGAGTGTAGACCCGGGAGAACTGGCGGGAGATATTGAAATGAACTCTGTTTCTTTCAGATACAATCCGGATCAGCCTTTAGTTTTGAATAATGTTACCTTTAAAATCAAACCGGGCGAAATGGTTGCCTTTGTCGGTGCTTCTGGTTCAGGAAAATCTACGATTATGAGATTGCTTTTAGGATTCGAGCATCCCGAAGTAGGGTCTATTTATTTCGATGGTGATTCTTTTGATTCGATGAATAAAGAGCTTGTAAGACGGCAGATTGGGGTAGTATTGCAAAACGGATCTCTGATGGCCGGAAGTATCTATCAGAACATTGTAGGAAACTCTGAACTGACACTGGATGACGCCTGGGAAGCTGCCCGAATGGCAGGAATGGAAGAAGATATAAAACAAATGCCTATGGAAATGCATACGGTGGTGAGTGAAGGAGCCGGAACATTTTCCGGAGGACAGAGACAGAGACTGATGATTGCACGGGCTATTGTTCATAAACCGAGATTGTTATTCATGGATGAAGCCACCAGTGCACTGGACAACAGAACGCAGAACATCGTTTCAGAAAGTTTAGACAAGCTTCAGGCAACCCGTATTATCATTGCCCATAGACTGAGCACGATCAAAAATGCAGACCGTATCTATGTAATGGATAAAGGAACTATTGTAGAAACAGGGACTTACGATGAGCTGATGGAGCAGGACGGGCTGTTTTCACAATTGGCAAAACGCCAGATTGCCTAATATTAAGACTCAACAATAATGGGAGTGAAAAATAACGGGGAATTTAAAATTCCACTGGAACTTGAATCATATTTAAAAAATAAATTTTCTTCAGAAGGTATTATAACAATACCCTCTGGAGAAAATTTTTATATAGACTTTTGGAAAAAGGGCATGGAGATGCAGAACCTGCATTCATTTCAACTTCTAAAGGACTTTTATCCTCAACTGTATTTTCCTATACAGCCTGAAATCAACAAAACTGAAGATTATATGAGTGCCGTTCTGAAAGGAAAAGACACTTATGAGAACCTGCAGGAATATCTGCAATTGAATGAGGCAGATGGAATTGGCATCAGGATATACGAAAGTATTATCGGGGAGATTCCTGTCATATCAGTAGATGACAGCAGGGATTTTACCACTATTGTGCAAAGTTTCCTCCATAAAAATAATCCTGTTGAGGTCCCTCAATCGATGGGAGCTTTCCTTGCAAACGGAATCAATAACTGGGCAAGAATTCATGCCCTGAAAAAAAAATGGACTGCAACACACCCTTTCGGAAACTGGAATGAGGAATTTTCTAAGAATATTCTACCTCATCCTGACCTGTATAAAGACAAGATCATTGTATTGAGCACAAAACCTTATAGCAACGTTCCTGCAGACCAATTGGGGCTTTCATGTGATGAATGGAAAGCCTATTCGTACGCAATCAGGCTTGAACATGAATGTACCCATCTGTATACCTTAAAAACATATGGAAGTGCCTCCAATAACCTGCATGATGAACTTATTGCAGACTATATCGGAATAGCCAAAGCTTCCGGGAAGTATCATAAAGAATGGATGCTTCTGTTTATGGGTCTGGAAAACTATCCGGAATACAGACAGGGTGCCAGATTACAGAATTACCTGGACAATATGCAGCTGCCTGAAGAGAACTTCCAACAGCTGATCAGCATCATTAAAAACGCTATTGATTCCATTGCCTGGTTTGATAACGAATTGGGATCTATACAGTCGGATAAAGATCAGATAAAGCGTATAGAAACACTTTGCGAAACAGATCTTATCGACATAGCCTCCGAAAGAGGAGGCTATATCTTGTTGACGAAGTATAATGAAAAGGGTTAAGCAACTGATAGTTTGTCAGTTAATAGTTGTGAGGTAAAAATCGGGAAATTTCTTTACCGGTTGTTGGGTGGCGATATTAAATGCTATTTTTACACAACTTGCTGCTGCCAGAAAAGATGCGATCGATAATTGTGGTGGGGGAAGCTGTTTGTTTTCCTGAAGATATTGCTCAACAACATCTTCCAGCCATTTTTGTGGATTTCCCCAGTATCTCATGTGGCTGGACACATATTGTACAACACTTACCTCATTAAACTTTTCCTCGGCTTTCTGCAGAGAATCCAGACCAATACTTTCACTGATTACCATAACTAATGCTCCCCAGCCCAGATTGTAAGGGTGAAGAACAGGAATATTCTTTTCCTGAC
Organism: Chryseobacterium indologenes; assembly: GCA_001013295.1. Taxonomy (GTDB): domain Bacteria; phylum Bacteroidota; class Bacteroidia; order Flavobacteriales; family Weeksellaceae; genus Chryseobacterium; species Chryseobacterium indologenes_B. The sequence goes on from LAZY01000099.1 coordinate 14,197, forward strand.
ATATCTTGTCAAAAACGATCGGAATATCACTTGAGAAATCCAAAGCATTGATTGCAATATCATGTTCACCAATAATCTCCGATACATTGTCTTTATTGATAAACTCACTGTGAAAACGGATATTGGCATTAGGATTAATACTTTTCAGGCGATGGTATAAAGTTTCCGCCTTATAAGAAGAAACATCCTGGTAAGTATAGTTTTGTCTGTTCAGATTAGATAATTCGATGGTATCACCATCTACCAGAGTAATATTTTCAAAACCAAAACGTAAGGCACATTCGGCAATATTGCTTCCGATACCACATCCGGCAAGTAAAATAGAAAAATCTTTTATGATATTCTGCTCTTCTTCTTTTACATACAATCTGTTTCGGGAATACTGCTCTTCCATGGCTTATATTTTAAAACAAAAATAGAAGTATGCAGAAGAATTATGGCTACACAAAAGTTTAGTTTTAAGCCCAATGATGAAAATAGGAGAAAGGCAATGTTCTTTTTTCTGTAATCAGGTTTTGTGTCTTCTTGATTTAAAAAAAGGGTGTTCTTAAATGTGCATTTACAAGCTTAGAAGTGCTTTCTTTATTTGTTTTTTGCATTCCTTTCTAAATGTTCCAGCCTTTCAAATATTCCGGCAAAAATATTTTTCTCTGCTGTAGAAACATAACCAACCACTTTGTAAATCTCCTGTGTTTTTGATTTTGTTGGTTGATTATCAGTTAGCTGTTGAAGCGTTCCGTTGGTGTGCAGGCATAATGTGTTGTGGTTTTCTGCTGTAAGATCTGCCTTATTCAGAAATACAATATCTCCGTATTGGTATTGTGGTAAAAGAGGTTTGTCAGCGGTAAACTCATACACCAGATCTACCGATGCTAATATTTTTTGCAATATAGCAGCGTTGGGGATATCTTTTTCCTGATCCGCTTTTGCTTCTTTAGTGTTTTGAATGGTCAGTTCCGGGAAAAGCATGAGCTGATCAATGTCAGAAACACTCACTAATTGATTTACCTGCAGGGTTTCTGTCAGTAATTTGTCAAGATTAAGGTTAAAATGATTGGCAACCTTTAATATCGTCTCAATTTTCGGTTCGGCACGTCCTTCTTCATAAGAGCTTATCACACCTCTGTTCAGATCAAACAGGTCTGCAAAAGCCTTTTGGCTCAGTCCTTTCACCTGTCTTATTTTCTTAATATTAGTTCCAAAGAAGCTCATCTTGTCTAATCTTTTTTGCAAATATAGAGAATCTGAAATAAATGATTGCTAAAAATATTTGCAATTTGAAAATTTTATGTTATATTTGTGTAGAAGAAATTTGAACACAAAACCAGCCATCATGAAAAATCAAATATTTAGAACGGTCAAAGAGTGGTTGCTAGATTACGAGTTTACCATCACTCTGGAAGATGAGGCTCAGAGAATCTTAATCATTGAAAAAGAATCCAACGGGATAAAAAATATGATCCTTATTATATCAGACTCTATTCTGATCATGGAACAGTTTCTTTTCGAAATCAAAAACCCTTCCGAACAAACCTTCCGAAAGCTGCTTCAGAAAAACAGAGATATTGTACACGGAGCTTTTGTACTGGATGGTACAGGTCGAAGAGTGATTTTCAGAGATACGCTTCCTACCGATAATATGGCACAGAACGAAGTGATGGCGTCTATCAATTCACTGGGAATCCTGGTAGGAGAGTTTACCAACGAAATGCTTGAAATGAGTAAGTAATTCACAAAAGATATTTAAAATGAACATTTTTAAAAGATTATTAACAATTGGGAAAGCGGAGATCCATTCTGTGATTGACAGCTTTGAAGACCCTATCAATGCAACGGAACAGGGAATCCGTGAAATGAAAGAACAGCTGGGAAAAAGCATCGAGGCTCTGGCACAACTGAAAGCTCTTACTATTCGTAAAAAGAACGAAGCAGAAGCAGAAGAACAGACCGCTAAAGACTATTACAACAAAGCCATTGTCATCGTACAGAAAGCAGAAAAAGGAGAAGTAGAGACTGCCGAGGCAGACCGTCTTGCCAAAGAAGCCCTGAAAAGACAGACTTCTTCACAGGAAAAATCCCTTGAACTACAGAAAGAGCACGAAAAACTCCATGCAGAATGCGAAAAAATGCAGGGAAATATCAATCACCTGAAATCAAGTATCGCCAAATGGGAAAATGAACTGAAAACCCTGAAAGCAAGAGTACAGGTGAGCGAAGCGACTAAAGACATCAACCAGAAAATGACCCAGATGGATACCGGAAGTACTGTAAGCATGCTCGAAAAACTAAAAGACAGAGTAGTACGGCAGGAAGCACTTGCTGATGCCTATGCCGATCTTTCAAAATCAGGAAAAACGATTGATGAAGAAATTGATGCCATCGTCAATAATAAAGATACCGAGGCTGAAGAAGCTTTAAACAGATTAAAAGAAACACTTAAAAAAGGCTAATCTATGACCTTTCAGGAATTTTTAAATATTGCGTTTTCTCCGGTGAATACGGTGCTGACAGTCTTACTAGGGCTTTCAGTGATCTATTGGCTGTTTACCATAATTACAGGGCTGGATATTGATATAGGAATTCATTCTCATATGGATATTGATGCTGACGCCGATGTGGATGTCCCGGATGGTCATTTCCATCCTTCAGATCACGACCCTTCCGCCTGGATGCACTTTTTGAAATTTCTGAATCTGGATATTGTTCCGGTGACGTATTTCCTTACATTGTCATTACTGGTTACCTGGCTGGGATCATTTTACCTGAACTATTTCTTTACCCTTCCTACCTGGGCCGGGATATTAGCTATATTTCCTTTATTGATCGGCGGAATGCTGATTACAAAAGTAGTTTTGGAGCCACTCAATCCCTTTTTTAAAGAGATCAATCACAAAGGAGAAGCGCCCTATGCCTTTCTGGGAAGAGAAGGTCGCCTGAAATCAAGCATTCAGGATGATAAAATAGGAATGATGGAAGTCTTTATCGGAAGCGATCCTATGACGCTGATGGTGAGAAGTAAAGACGGAAGCAGGCTGGAATACGGAACTCATGTCATGATTGTAGACGAAGAGCCGGACAAGAGGATCTATTACGTACAAAGATCAATGAGATACTAAAAAACAAAGACTAATAACCATGTTAACTCTCTTTTTGATCATGCTGAATTATATCATGGAGATTATTCTCCGGTATTTTTAAAACAAAAAAAACACATTCACATATAAACTATAAACTTATAAAACTATGAACTTACCTTTAATTGCTGGAATTATTATTGTTGCGGTAGCAACAATCGGATTGATTTTCTGGATTTTATCGATGTATAAAAAAACCGTTCAGGGAATCGTTATTTTAAGAACTGGTTACGGAGGTACAAAAGTCTTCTTCAATGCAGGGATCGTTATTCCTATCATCCACCGTATGGAATCTATGGATATTTCCGTGAAAAAACTGGAAATCTCAAGAGAAGGAAGAGCGGGTCTGATCTGTAAAGACAATATGAGAGCTGATATTCAGGTAGCTTTCTTCATCCGTGTCAACAAATCGGTAGATGATATTGTCAATGTAGGACAGACGATCGGATGTCAGAGAGCTTCAGATGCACAAACCTTAAGAGAGCTTTTTGAAGCCAAATTCTCGGAAGCCCTTAAAACCGTAGGAAAGAAATTTGATTTTACAGAATTATACGAAGCAAGAAGTGAGTTCCGCCAGGAAATTCTGGACATCATCGGAACAGACCTGAACGGATATGTTCTGGATGACTGTGCCATCGATTATCTTGAGCAGACTTCTATCGACAAATTAGATAAAGATAATATCCTTGATTCTGAGGGAATCAAAAAAATTACAGAACTTACGGCTACACAAAACATTAAAGCGAATCAGGTGCGTCGTGATGAAGAAAAAACAATTACGAAGCAGAATGTAGAAGCCCGTGAAGCCATTCTGGAGCTTGAAAAACAATTGGCGGAAAAAGAAGAATCTCAGAAAAGAGAAGTGGCCAACATCAAAGCCCGTGAAAATGCCGAAATCTTAAAAGTAGAAGAAGAAGAGCGTCTGAGATACGAAACAGTACGTATTGCTACAGAAGAAAAATTACAGATTGCAGAAGAAAATAAGCTCCGCCAGGTGGTTATTGCTGCTAAAAATAAAGAGCGTGCAGATCTGGTAGAAACAGAAAGAGTATTAAAAGATAAAGCCCTTGAAGCTACAGAAAGAGAAAGAATTGTTTCCCTTGCTCAGATTGAAAAAGAAAAGGCAATAGAATTAGAGAAGAAAAGCATTCAGGATGCGATCCGTGAGCGTTTGACGATGGAGAAAACAGTAGTGGAAGAGCAGCAGGGAATCAAAGATCTTGAAGCGTTCAAAACAGCAGAAAGAAACAAGCAGGTAGAAATCACCGTAGCGACTCAGGAAGCAGAGAAAAAGCTGATCGAAGAGACCAGGGCAGCAGAGTCCCGCAGGCTGGCAGCAGAAAAAGATGCTCAGAAATATGTGATCGAAGCACAGGCGAAAAGAGATGCCGCAGAGAAAGAAGCAGAAGCACGTAAGATCATCGCTGATGCAAAAGCGAAAGAAGAAGCAACAGTAGGATTATCTGAAGCTCAGGTATTGCATGCGAAAGCTGATGCTGCAGAAAGACAAGGAATCGTAGAAGCAATTGTCATTGAGAAAAAAGCAGATGCGTCCAAAAAAGAAGGAATTGCACAGGCTGAAGTGATCAAAGAAAAAGCACTGGCAGAAGCTGCAGGAATCAATGAAAAGGCAGAAGCGATGAAGAAACTGAACGAAGCCGGAAAAGACCACGAAGAATTCCGTCTTCAGCTGGCCAAAGAAAAAGATGTGGAACTGGCTCAGATCGCTATTCAGAAAGATATTGCAGATGCACAGGCATTGGTATTGGCAGAAGCCTTTAAAACAGCAAAAATTGACATCGTGGGAGGTGACAATACTTTCTTCGACAATGTGATCCGTCAGGTTTCTGCAGGAAAAGGATTGGATAAATTCGTCAGTCACAGTGAAAATGCACAGATCGTAAGAGAAAACCTTTTAGGTGACGGTGAAAACATCATCGGAAAAGTGATGGGAATGGTTGATAAATATAAAATCTCCTCGGATGACATCAAAAATATGAGCATTGCTTCCCTGATCTTCAGGCTGAACGGACTTGCCAATCAGCAGGAAAAAGGAATTTTGGAAAGAGCTCTTGACATGGCCAGGCACCTTGGCGCAGAAAATAAACCGGTCAATAACAACCACGTTTAATTCAGCAACGCTTAAACTATAAAAAACTCTCATTGAAATATCCATTGGGAGTTTTTTAAACAGACTCATACAAGGATCTGCTGTCCCACAGCAGTAATGACAACTTAAATAAATACGATGTCAGAACAACTTAATTCCGGAACCTACGAAATTATTCAGAACCGTCTGAGTGAGCAGAAGAATGACCTTATTCAGAGGCTTCAAAAGTTGAATGAGAGCCGTAAAAATATATTTGGAGGGGTAGATTTTTCTCTTATTGCGAACGAAAGGATTTCAACAGAACACAGCTGTATCGCCAAAGACATTTATTCTTTGGGAGATCACCTGATCTTTGGTTCCAATGCGCATTTAGGCCTACAGACTGAAATCAATATTTCGGATGTTTTTTCAATATATAAAATTGATCAGAATCGGTTTGAGCCTCAGGATTATAGCTTAATCCATGATGAGGTTTTTATCGATGAATTTAAAAACCTTTATAAATACTACAGGAATACTTTTTTTGCCAGATTTGCCTTTACGGAAAACTATCTTTATATGGTTTTTCAGCTTTCTGAAAGTACTACGGACATCAAAGCATTCAAATGGCTTATTAAAGAAAACCGGCTGATCTATGTAGATTCAAGAAGTGCTTCAGAAACATCATATCCTCAGCAGCATGGTTTTGTATGGACAAAAGCGACCAGAGATATGCAGAGATCCGGGAAGCATCCCCATATTTCTCTGGCAGACAAAGTTTTTGTAGAAAGTATTGGCGGTGATATTACCATCAAGGTAGAAGACAATACCGATACGGGAAAAGGAATCTATTCCGAAGATGTGATCCATAAAGATCAGAATCTTGATGATGCGGAGATCTATTTCTGTGATCTGGATAATCTTGTTTTGTTTAAAATAAAACCTTACCAGGAAACAGAACGTTATTTTATTTACAATCATAAAGAAAAGACCGTTTCCAGAGCAGATGCTCTTAAATATTCAGGATTGTTGCTTCCTGAAAATCAGGGTGTATTGTTTTCCAATGGTTATGCACTTCAGACCGGAGGATTGAAAGTGATCTCTCAGGATCAGAACCGGTTATATTATCTTAAAACAGTCATTGAGCCAAACGGAGAGAACTTTTTATATGTTTTTTATGATGATAAAACGAACAATTATCAGCTGATTTCGTACAACATCATTACCCAGACGATAGAAACACCGATCCGTTGTAGCGGATTCACGTTCTTGAATGACGGAAAGCTGATCTATCTCCGTGAAAGCATAGAAACCACAAAAAATCATCTTGCCCAGATCTGGCAGACTCCTTTTTCCAAAGAACTGCTCCCGAATGCTGAAAAAGCAGACAGTTTAATTTACAAAATCGGGAATAAGGATATTGTAAGAGTAATGGCAGAAAGCCAGGAACTGATTACCCTTCTTAATAAAAAAGATTCTTACAGCGGGCTTTATAATGATATTGTAAAACTTTCCACGTTTATCCTGGACACTTACTATTTCCTTGGCGAAGCAGAAGTTCAGAAACTGGATCAGCCATTGAAAGAGATCCGGGGAATTGCCCATTCTGCGATCAATGAATATGAAAAAGTAGTAGAGCAGAGAAAAAATACAGAAGAAGCCTTAGAAAAGATCAAGCATTCCTGTGACAAAATTCTTGATGATACCAAAAGGCTTCACTATTCCCAGCTCACGGATTATATCGATGCACTTTCGCAGATCAGAGCTTTAAGAGGTGAAGTTACAGGGGCCAGAGAACTCAAATATGCAGATGCGGCTTTATTGGATATACTCGAAAAGTCCTTGGCAGACCGTTATACGGAACTTTCAAATGCCTGTGTTGAATTTCTTCTTCAGGAAGGAGCATTATTGCCTTATGAAGAGAAAGCTCAGAAAATATCAGAAGATATTATTGCCCTGCAAAAAGCGGTAGATGCAAAAACCATAGATGAAAACATCAATACCTTATCCGGGCAGCTGGAATTGCTGGTAGATATTGTCAACAATTTAAAAATAGAAGATACTTCCCAATCTACCCAGATTATTGAAAATATCTCGTTGATCTTTGCCCGCCTGAACCAGGAAAGATTAGAGCTTAGCAAAAGAAAAAGAGAAATTTCCGGAAAGGAACTTGCTTCAGATTTTCAGGCACAGATCACTTTATTTGATCAGTCTGTCATTAATTTTCTGGAGCTTTCCCAGACGCCGGAGAAATGTGATGAATACCTGACCAAGCTTTCCATTCAGTTGGAAGAAATGGAGACGAAATTTATCGATTTCGAAGAATTTATCCAACAGATAGGAACCAAAAGAGAAGAAGTTTACGAACATTTCCAGAATAAAAGGGTACAGCTTACCGAATCGAGAAATAAAAGAACACAGAATCTTTTTGACGCGGCTCAGCGAATTCTGAAATCTGTACAGACCAAGGCAGAATCCTTTGACTCTGAAAATGAGATCAACGGCTATTTTGCAGCAGATCTGATGGTAGAAAAGGTAAGAGATCTTGCCAGACAGCTTGCAGAACTGGAAGATTCCGCAAAATCGGAAGAGATTCAAACCCTGTTAAAAACATCCCAGCAGGAAGCGGTAAGAAAACTTAAAGATAAAAAAGAGATCTATGCAGATGGAGAAAGCGTTATTGCCTTGGGAGACTATAAATTTGCGGTCAATCAGCAGAAACTCGATCTTACTCTGGTGCTGAGAAATGCTCAATACTATTATTACCTTACCGGAACGAGCTTTTATGAACCGTTGAATTTCAATACGGCAGATGAATTCAAAGAAGTCTGGAACCAGGAATTCGTTTCAGAAAACAGCCGTGTCAAAAGATTTGAATACCTCGCCTGGAACGTATTTTCTACCCATAAAGAGGTTGCAACGGACCAGCAGAATGAGCTGGCTGTACAGCAGTTTACTGCAGAACATTTCGGAGAAGGTCTCGTAAAAGGAATTCACGATAAAGACGCACAGAATATTGTGACCCGGCTGCAGCAAATACATAATGAGCTTGGACTGATGAGGTTCACCGCACAGGAAAGAGCACTGGCCCAGCTGTTCTGGTTTTTCCTTGATAAAGAAAGAAAAGACTATTATACCAGGCAGTTTGAAGCGGCAGCTATCATCTCCCAGTCGTTTACCTCAAAACAGGGGTTTGAGTATTTAAACAGAGAACTGGCAGAAGAAATGAATGCTTTTGCATCAACGCATACCATTCTTAAAGAAACAGATTGTATCAACGCTGCGCTGTATCTGAAGCAGGAAGACAGAGAAAACTTCATAATCTCAGAAAAAGCAGGGGCTTTGTATGAATTATTTCTGAAAGAGCTGAAAGAAAAAGGCAAAGATCTTGAGTTTATGACCCAGATCCAGGCGATGTATCAATATCCTTCAGCATGTTATTATATCGCAGAAAGTGCGTTGCAGGCTTTTGATCCGCAGGCTGGGAAGGATATTGTACAGGAAACAGCCGGGTTTATCATCACTCAGAAGCTTGATCCGAAAAATATCAAACATATCTCTTATGAGGTCACCATTAAAGAACTGAAATCCCTTGAAAAGGATACGGAATATCATCTGAATTATTTTGAATTTGTATCCCGCCTGAGTCATTTCAATACGGTGACCGTTCCCAAGTATAAACGCCTTCAGGAATTGAAATTCGGTTGGGTAGATGAAAAGAAAAAAGAATTAAAACTCGATACATTTAAGCCACAGATCCTGAGTTCTTTCGTCAGAAATAAGCTGATCAACAATGTTTATTTCCCGCTGATCGGAGCCAACCTTGCCAAACAGCTGGGAACGGTAGGTACAGACAAAAGAACAGACAGAATGGGAATGCTTCTTCTGGTATCTCCGCCGGGATATGGAAAAACGACCCTGATGGAATACATGGCAGAACGTATGGGCTTGGTTTTCATGAAGATCAACGGTCCGTCTTTAGGCTATGATATTGTTTCCACAGATCCGGCAGAAGCTAAAAATGCGGGAGCAAGACAGGAACTTGAAAAACTGAACCTTGCTCTGGAAATGGGAGACAATGTGATGTTGTACCTGGATGACATTCAGCACTGCAACCCTGAGTTTTTACAGAAATTCATATCACTGGCTGACGGACAGAGAAAGATAGAGGGAATTTACAATGACGAAAGTAAAACTTACGACCTGCGTTCCAAAAGATTCTGTCTGGTAATGGCCGGAAATCCATATACAGAAAACGGAGAGAAATTTAAAATTCCGGATATGTTGGCCAACCGTTCAGATACCTATAACCTGGGAGAAATTTCAGGATCTAAGACGGATCTTTTTGACTTGAGCCTTATAGAAAATGCTTTGATGTCTAACGAATATCTGACGAGACTGACCCAGCCGGGAATGGATAACCTGTATGAGCTCTATGATTGCGTAATAACGGATAATCCTGCCGATAACCTGAAAGGGAATTTCAGCTCCAATGAAATATCAGATTTCAGAGCAGTACTGAAAAATACCATTATGGTGAGAAATATGGTGCTTAAAGTAAATAAAGAATATATTGCTTCTGCAGCGATGTCTGATGATTACAGGAATGAACCGCCATTCAAGCTCCAGGGATCATACCGTAATATGAATAAGCTTATTGCACAGATCCAGCCTATTCTGAAAACGGAGGAAGTTACTCAGCTGGTGCTGAATCATTACCAGAACGAATCCCAGACTTTGACAACTGGGGCAGAAGCCAATATGCTGAAGATGAAAGAGCTGATCGGGACTATTTCCAATGATGAAACAGAGCGTTGGGATGAAATCAAAAAAACATTTGTCAAAAATAGAACGATAAAAGGTCTGGGTGAGAACGACAGGATGTCTCAGATCGTAGCATTACTTGCCCAGTTCGGAGACGGGTTGGAAGGCATTAAAGAAGCTTTGAAAAAAGTGAAATAATACACACCAATTTAATGAAGATCTAAACCGGGCTGTTTCGAATAGAAACAGCCCGGTTTTTATATGCCGGGAATTGTCAGTGATAAAATTGTTACTACTTTATCTGAAACGAAAGCACGAATAATTTGTAGACAATAATATGTTTCTATACTGTTAAAAATAAAGGACATAGATTATAATCATTCGTGGATTCGTGGCAAAAAATAAACATAGTTCTTATGAAAATCTTTTACTTTCCTGCACCTTAAAAACAACATAATATAAAAACCTTTGCGTTTTTCCAACAGATTCATAGCAATCAGAATTGTAGATAAAAAAAAGAAAATCTGTACCCATAATATTCTATTCTTCTGTATCTGTATCCAAAACTAAAGACTCCATAATTTTGTTTAGCAAGAAAAACACTTATGGAAACAATCATTCAACATCAGGAGCAGATTCAATATGCTGAAGTCTATATTTCAGACCTATTGATACTGAAAAATATTTTTCTGCAGACACAGGATACAAAGGTCATGAACCAGCGTTTCGGGCTTCCTTTCCTTCTGGCCAAAAAGAAAAATGAAATCGTTGCATTTGCCAGCCTTATCCTTCATGAAAACGACAGGATCTCTTTCAATGTATATGATAAAAAAGGAATGCCGGAATCGGATAAAAGAAACTTTATTTCCAGGGTTGAAAGCTATTTTAAAAAGAATAATACGCCCAATTTCCGTAATGCCGAGCAATTGAAAAATAGCATCAATAATATGGTAGACTGGCTGAACTTCTAATAAACCACAGGGAAAATCGTACATTTACTTAAAACCGGAATCCGATGTCTAAAGATGTTCTGTACCTTAAAATAGCCAATTCCGTCACCGAGCAGATCAAAAGCGAAACACTGCAGTCCGGCGAGAGGCTGCCTTCTCTAAGAAGCGCCCAGAAGCTCTATAATGTGAGCCTGAATACCGTAAAGCAGGCCTACATGGAACTAGAAAGTCGTTCTCTGGTAGAGTCAAGGCCCAAATACGGATATTATGTAAGCCAGACTTCCCAACGCAAACTGGCATTGCCTTCTGTGGCCCAAATGAAACTGTCGGAAAAGAAAAATACCCCGCAGGACCTTATTGATAAAGTATTCGGAACGATTGAAGGGACGGATATTACACAATTTGCCTTGGGAATTCCGGGAAAAAGCCTTCTTCCGGTAGCCAAGATGAAAAAATGTATGATTGATGTCATGAAGCGGAAAAGCGACAGCGGTACCAATTATGAACCGGTACAGGGAAGCGAAGTGCTTCGTCGTGAAATTGCCAAATGGTCTATTGTGATGGAGGGCAAGATAACCGAAGATGATCTGGTGATTACTTCCGGTGCCATGAATGCCGTTTATAATTGCTTAATGGCAGTTACCCAACCCGGCGATTGGGTAGCGGTGGAAAGCCCGGTCTATTTTGGGATGCTTCAGGCAATTCAGCTGTTGGGATTAAAAGCAGTAGAAATTCCCACCCATCCTATTTATGGAGTAGATCTGGATGCCTTAAAGAAAGTATTGCCGAAGCTTTCCGCATGTTGTTTTGTAACGAATTTTAATAATCCGCTGGGTTTCCAGATGCCGGATGAAAATAAAAAAGAGCTGGTAAGATTGATCACGGAATACAATGTTCCTCTGATTGAAGATGATGTATACGGGAATATTTATTTTGGTGCAGAAAGACCGAAGCCCTGCAAATATTATGATGAAGCTGATCTTGTGATGTGGGCAGGCTCTGTTTCAAAAACGCTGGCTCCCGGATTCAGAGTGGGCTGGGTGGCTCCCGGGAAATTTAAAGATAAGATCATCCGTCAGAAACTGGTTCAGACGGTGAGCGGTCCGTCTTTATTTTCTGATGTGATTGCAGATTTCCTTGCACATGGTCGATACGATCACCACCTGAGAATGTTCAGGAAGAAGCTGTACGCCAATTATCTTCAGATCCAGAAAGCAGTGAATCAATACTTTCCGGATAATACCAAAGTTTCGGAACCCAAAGGTGGTTTTATGCTCTGGCTGGAGCTGGATAAAAGAATCTGCACAGAAGATCTCTACGATGTGGCACTGGACCAGAAAGTAAACTTTGCGCCCGGAAGAATGTTTTCACAATATAATCAGTACCAGAATTGTATGCGGCTTAATTATGCTCTGGAATGGACAGACCGTGTGGAAAGTGATCTTGAAAAACTGGGCAAACTGATTAAAAACAGAATATAACAAAACCTTATAGCGATGAATGATACTAAAGATGAAGTAAAAATAGTGACATACGAGCCTCAGTATAAAGAAGCTTTTAAAACGTTAAATGAAGAATGGATCAAAACATTCTTTGTAATGGAAGCAAGCGATTATAAACTGCTGGAGCATCCCGAAGAAGAGATTTTAAATAAAGGTGGGCATATTGTTTTTGCCTTACTGAATGGTGAAGCTGTAGGAACATGTGCTTTAATGAAGTCAGAACATGAGCCTTTTGTGTATGAACTGGCAAAAATGGCGGTGAGTCCTAAGGCACAGGGAAAGAAGATCGGGTATCTGCTGGGTAATACACTGGTGGATCTGGCAAAAGATCTGAAAGCAGAAAAAATAGTTCTGGAGACCAATTCAGCATTAGTTCCGGCCATAAAACTGTATGAAAAACTGGGCTTCATACACATTCCTATTACAGATGCAGGGTATGACCGTGTTGATGTGCAAATGCAATTGAATATCAATAGGTAAGCATAAAAAAGATATTAGAACTCGGATAGAAAATCCTTGTTCTAATATCAAAAAAATTAATCTAATTGCTTTACTGTTTTATCTTTTAATAAAAGTCTTGGTCAGAGACTTTTGGGTTCCGTTGATTTTAAGGAAATATGTTCCGCCCGTAAGACTTTCAATATTGAGTTTTTCATCGTAGTATCCGGTTGAAGATTTCAGATGATGTGTTGAAATAAGAGCGCCTCTTGCATCAATAATATCAACTTTAATGGCTTTATCTTCAGATTTGTACTGAATGCCAATGTTGGTAGACGCAGGATTGGGAAATAATTTAAAATGATCAGCGGTAGTCTTTATTTCTTTTGTGGCTAATGTTTCATTGGAACAGGCCGGAATTCTGTTGACCCCGTCTATTCCCCATGAAGACTGTACCGGGATACAAAGCCAGTTCAATACGGTAGGAAAGTGGTCGGTTTCCCTTGTCGTTGAGGTATAATCATAAACTTTAAAATTATGAGTTGTATTGGAATTGTAAGCAGGAGCTCCTGTAACGGTCATATGGTTGGCATTAGGACTTGAATCTGCCAGGGTATTTCCGGAAGTTTCATTACATTTCCAGTTAGCCAGTAACTGAGCATAATAAGGATGTGAGGGGGTAATATCCTGGTTAGCCCAGTTGACAATCACATCATTAGGAAGAGCCGATTTCCATATTCTGATATCTTTGTAAGAGGCTGCCAGATTGAGGCTATACGTATTTGTTCCATCCTGATTTAAGGTCAAAGGAAGTCCGGAATCAATATTTCCAATACCGTTCATTTTGGCAAAAGTTACCGGAACGCCATCTTCATAAAGCGTTACAAGGCCATCTCTGTCGAAGCTGGCAGCAATATGCTTCCATTTATTGGTTTCTACCTTTCCGCCTGTAAGGTCAATTCTATTGGTTCCGTCACCGATATTCATCTTGAAGGTCTGCCCGGAATATCCTGAGAAAATGATTCCCTTATTTTTTCCGTTCGCCCAGTTTTTATTGCCAAGCATTACAGGATCACTGCTATAAGAAGCATTCGGTTTTACCCAAAATTCAATGGTAAAATCCTGGTTGGCTCCAAAATTAAAAGGCGTCAGATTGGCCGGTTTAGCATAAGTTCCTGCTGGAAAGTTCAGCTGATTGAATGTTTTGTTGGATTCCAGCACCGTTTTGCTGATCTGCTGAGGAGTAAACCCCGGATTGGAATACACGGTAAAAATATTTCTTTCCGAAAGAGCGCCTCCGCCATGAGACGTTTCTACCGCTCCGTGATCGGTTGTCAATACTACCAGCCAGTCTTCATTATTATAGGAAGCTCTGTTTTTCATGGCAGCAACAATCTCCCCGATAAAAGAATCTGTAGTCTGGATCGAAGAAACATATTGTGGAATACTTGATGAGAACCCATAAGAATGACCTGCATGATCCACATCATCGAAGTCTACAAAAAGAATATCGGGATTATCATTCTGCAAAGCACTTACAGCTGCATTTTTCACTGCAAGATCCGTTGCAAGATTGGTTTTTACATCCGCATTCTGTACAATTTTATCATTGATCGGAGCCCAGTGAGCCAGAGAAATAGTTCTTAAGTTTGGATTAAAAGTTTCTGCTCTTGATAGAAAATCCGGATAATTGATATAATTCGGGTTGGTGAAATTATTGTCCTGAACATTGTGCTTCGTATGCCATACACCCGTAAGCATCGTGCTCCAGCCGTTTCCGCTCCAGGTAGTCGCAGCGCAAAGTCCGTCGAGAGAGTAAATAGACTGACTGATGAGGTTCTCGATGTTCGGGGTAGGAGTAGACATCATTACGTCTGCACGACATCCGTCAATACCGATAAATAAAACTTTTTTGGTCTGAGCTCCAAGGAACCAGCTCATTACAACAGCCATTGAGAATAGTTTTGTTTTCATGGGAAAGGGGTTTTAGAAAATAGAAAAGTTTACAAATAGTAATTTATTTTTAATTATTGTAAAATTAGTTTACTATTTGTAAACATGTGTAAACGGAAGATTAATTAATTGATAATTAAAAAGTTTCTGTAAATGAGAATAGTAGAACCACAAAAGTCACAAAAGAGTAAAAAATACTTTAGTTATTTTTAAGAAACGACTAAGTATCTTAAAAGAGCACCTAAACTTCATGAAAATCTGCTGTTTTCGAGAAAGCTCCAACCGAAGGACCTACATTCCCCTCCTCTGGAGGGGTGTCAAATCTCCGATTTGACGGGGTGGTCAAAAAAAGCACAAACGTCTCAAGTACCCATCATAGGATCATCATGAAAACATTTGTGCATCAAGTATTTAAAAAAAAAATGAGGCTGAATTAATAATTCAGGGTGAAAAGAAGTTGTTAAAGAATACCTTCAGCCTCAGAGATCGTGTTTAAGATATAATCAGGTTCAGCTTTCTCGAGTTCTTCTCTGTTCTGGGCTCCGGAAAGTACGGCAATCGTCAGTCCGCAGCCTGCATTTTTTCCTTCTTCAATATCGATCACGGAATCTCCGGCTTTTAGAACCTTACGGGCTTCTGTGATGTTGAACTTCTTCATCGCAAGATGGATCATTTCCGGGCTCGGACGGCTTTCTGAAACATCATCTGCCGTGATCAAAGCATCAAAATGGATATTTTCTTTCCAGTTCAGTTTATTTAAAAGCTGATGGGCGATTTCCGAAGTATAACCGGTATTTAAAACTATTTTTTTATGTTGAGCCTTCATCTTCAGAAGAAAATCTTCCGTTCCGTAGATAGGTCTTACATCCAGATTCTGATACGATTCTTTGAGCTGGTCTGAAAAATTTTCAAAAATGGTAGGAGCATCTTCCTCTTTGCCATTAATCTCTTTCAGCAGGCTGGTGATCGCTTCCAGCTTTTCCATTCCGGCGCAGGTGGATAATACTTTGTCAAGACTTACTTCGTAGCCGTAATCATTCACAGCATCCGTAAGGGTTTTATAAACTACATTATCCTCATCAATTGTTGTTCCGGCCATATCCAGAACCAGTAATTCTATATTTTTCATTTCAGTTTATGCGTATATTTTTTCAATATTAAATTGAGAGAAGCCACCGCTTCCCGTCATTCCTTTTCCTCCGATTCCCGTTACAATGTGAATATTGGCTGATGGGCTGTGCTCAAAAATGTCTTTTGTTTTGCACTGGGAATAAACCCCGAACCACCTTCTCTGGATTTCATAAGTAGGAAGATCAATAATTTTCTTGGCTTCATGGATCATGAATTCATCAATCTCCATATTCAGATCATACCCAAGATCATCAGCGTTTCTGGCATCGGCATATTCATGAGAATCACCCAGAATCACCGAACCGTCAAGAGCTTGTTTGAATAAAATGTGAACCCCATATTTCTTTTCAAATGAATGAGGATCTTCCAATGCCTTGATCTGTTGGAAAGAAGGACATTCACTGAACGATTCATATCTTCTGATTGAAAGGCCGGTAAGAATATTTCCCTGAAGAGAATAAATCCCTTGTGGTTTGGTCTGAAGCATCTGAAGTTTGCTCACTTCCAGATCACTTTCATTGAATACGGTTGGATATAAAGTTTTAAACTCATGACCGCCGCAGATTATAATTTTAGAAGCATGAAATTCCGTTCCGTCTGCCGTGACAGCTGTACATTTCTGATCATCTTCATGGGTTTCCAGAACAGTGGTGTTGTAAAAGATCTGAAGTCCCATTTTTTCCTGTAGCAGCTTATGGAGTTTTACAATCATATCTGCAGAATCTACGGAGAGTTCCTGAGGGAAGAACAGACCTCCTTTACAGTAATCGGAACGCAGCCCGTCAAACTTCTTGATGCAGTCGTTCTTTGATAATAAAACAGATTCATAATCATTGTTTGTATTGATTTCGTACAGCTCTTCGATCAGTTGTAGCTCTTCATCATTGGAAGCGATGTATACGGATCCGTTTTTTCTGATGGTAAGATCAGCCTGAGTATGAAGTTCATTATATATTGCGAGACTTTCTCTCCCGAAATTCTGCCATTTAAGATCCATTCCGGAGGGAACTACCTGCCCGAAATTTCTAACGGTAGCGCCCTGAGGAACAGAATTTCTCTCCAATAAAGCTACCTTAAGATTTTTCTTCAGCGCATGATATGCATGGAATGTTCCTAAAATTCCACCCCCTACAACGAGTAAATCAAATTTTGTGGTCATAGTACTATTATTTATAAAATTTTCGAAGTATCGAAATTGATGAATTGATTAGAGTTTGAGTTTGATTTCGGCTTTGATTTTTTTCTGAAAGCCAGAAAAGCGATCACCGAAAGCATGAATACAGAGAATGTGATAATATAATTTAGTTCAATATAAAAGGTAAGCCATGAAGTCTGTGCCTCACCAAAGTTCTTGTACAGCAGGATCAGTACGCTTCCCAGATAACCGAATGAATCTACAATATAGATCAGGAATCCTACATTACCCCTGATCTCAAAAGCGGCAATCATCCGGTCAAAATAAATTCCGTTAAAAGGAATATAGCAGATGTACATTCCAAAACCTGAAACTGTCATCCATAAAAACGGCGATAATAAATCCTGCTGGAATAAATAAGTAGAAAGTCCTACCGTGATAATTCCGGCAAAAAGGATGTAATGATAATAGGCAAAAGCTTTCTTATTGTTTTTCACCTTGACCATAAAGCTTAAGATCACCAACACCATGACGGCGATAGGAATTTCTGTTAAGGTGAAAATAGAACTGTCAAAAGTAAAATGCAGTCCGTCCCAGATCTCACGGTTGAAATTGTCCCTGAAATCCCTCAGAACCGTCAGGCAAACATAAAGGAAGATGATACAGACGATCGGGATAAAGAACTGTTGAACCAGTGCTTTTCTTTCAGCACCATTCAAAGGCTGGCGCTTGTTTTTAAGCAAAATATCTTCTTCCGTAGGCTTGGGAATTCTTTCCAAAAGGATCCCGAAAAAGATCAAAGGAACAATAAAGACAAGTCCGGCTGAAAAAGGCATCCAGAATTCCGAGATAGGAAAAGTATCCATCAGAAACTTTCCTACAGACTTTGTAAATCCTGAAGAAACTACAAAGCTTGAACATAAGAATAACCCGATAATCTCCGTGGTCTTCCGTCCTTCAATATAAGAGAAAACAATGCCCCAGATCATTCCCAGCGGAATCCCGTTGATGAACATAAACAGAATGTTGTAAGGAGCAGGAACCACCGCAAATCCTAGCAGAGCAAGTTCAGCGATAGCAATGAAAGTGAACAAATAAGTAATTCTTTTTTTAGGTTTCAGTTCGGAAATAAATTGGATCCCGATGAATTTGGAAACAAAATATCCGATAGCCTGAGCAATGATAATCAGAATCTTATAATCCACTCCAAAATAGGAAAGTCCTTCAAAAGAAGCTACGGTAAAAGGTTTCCTGAAACCGTACATGCAGAAGTAGACACCGAAAGCGGCAAAAGCGGCCTTCAGTGTTACTAATGTTTTTTTATTAATGGTTATGGCCATGATGATGGTTTAGAAATTCAGTTTTATTCCAAGGTTGAATCTTACTCCGTAGTATTCCACCTGCTCAGGACGGTCTTCGTTTTTACCGAAGTGATAGATCAGTGGTTTGTTCAGGATATTGTTTACATCTGCGTATAACGTCAGGTATTTTGTAAACTGGTAAGAACCCCCGAAGTCAAGATTGCTGTATTTACCATAGTAAGAATCATTGATGTCGTCTTCAGCATATTCCACTGCATATTTCCCTTTGTAATTGTAAGCAAGTCTTGCGTTGAATCCTTTTTTCTCAAAGAAAAGCTGGGCATTATAAAGCTCTTTAGCCTGATAAGGCAGTGCAACCTTTCTTCCGCTTGGCTTTTCCATTTCAGAAGTCATGAAAGTCGCATTAAGCTGTACCCCGAAATACTGAAGGAAACCAGGCAAAAAGTCAAATCTCTTATTGATTCCCAATTCGATACCACCCAGCCATGCTGCATTTCCGTTGTTGGGAGCGGTAAACTGTACCCCGTTGATTCCGTTATAATTTCCGATAAATGAGTCCTGGAAGATCGGGTCTGTAATCGATTTATAGAAAACACCACCACTCAGGATTCCTACATTGGAAAAATAATATTCTCCCATCAGGTCAAAATTCAAGGAATATGTAGGATTAAGGTTAGGGTTTCCTCCTTTGAATTCATTATCCGCTTCAATATAAGTTCCGCCCGGTGTAAGATCCCCAAAATTTGGTCTTGAGAACGTTCTTGTTGCTGCAAAACGAAGATTGGTTTTATCATTCAATGTATATTTTAAATGAACCATCGGAAGAACAGCCAGATAGTTTTTGGTATTTTCAACAGGGGTAAGAACGTCATCAATTACACTGTATCCTCTTACTTTTGTATTGGTATTTGACAATCTGATTCCTCCAAGAAGGGTAATCTTATCATTCAGTTTGTAAGTGGCCATTCCATAAGCATCTGCATGTTTTTCAAACACATCGAAATTTCTTCCCAATGCTCTATTATACTCTAAAGCCTCAGAATCTGCAGGATTGATCTTTAAATTTCCCTGATTCTGGTACCAGAATTGATTCATTCCTGTCGTGGAAAGTACCGGTCCGAAAGTATTCCCGATGTGGGTATTCATTTCACTTAAATATTTCGGTCCGTTGGCTTGCGTCGTAATATATTGAGAATAATCTGACAGAAGAGGCGCCGTTCCGTTACTCCAGTTGTAGAAAATATCTGAGAATTTTGCATTACGTTCTTTATCTCTGTATTTGAATCCATATTTGAAGGTCAGTTTATCGGAAGCATTGATTTCATGATTGAACGCTGCTACGATTTTATCTTTCTCTTCCACAAAAACCTTATAGAATTCAAGATCTGTAAATCTCATCTGGGAAGCATCCATCTTAAAGTTCGGATCACTGTAGAAACCGAAGAGTGCATCAGGGTTTTTATAATCAAGCTTTCCACCGTCAGCTTTCCAGTATGCTCTTGGCCCGTTTCCGTGATTAGAGATATAATCCGGATTGATGCCCACTCCAGATTGGGTGTATTTGATTACGTAATAGGAATTATTCTGTTTGTCAGGGATATTTCCATATTTAAACTTGTTGTCGTAATAAGATAAATCCCAGTCGATTTTTCCTTTATTTAAATTATGAACTCCACCCAAAGACACAGACATAAGTTCCGTGATCAGTAAATTATGAATATTCTGAAGCTCAACTCTTGCCGTATTGTTCGCAGAGCTGAATTTATCAAATCTGATCCTGTGTTTGTAATGCGTTTCATCATCCGAAAGCGTACCATACATTCCTTTCAGATAGAAAGTTGTTTTGGGGGATAGAACATATTCAAAAGCCGTATTGATCCCGGTTGTTTTTCTTACTCCGTTGTAATCACGCAGCTCCAGTCTGAAAACACCTTCATCACCACTTCTTCTCGCTTCAAAATTATCCGTAGACCAGTTTCTGATAAAGTGGGCAAAGTTGAATAAATACCCGAATTTTTTATCCTTGGTTCTTCCACCATAAAGCAATCCAAGGTTATAAACTCCTTTGTCTGATTTGGCATTGTATCCGCTTCCTAAAGTCGCTTTGAACTCCGTTTTCATTGGCGGCGTTTTGGTAATGAAATTGACTCCACCGCCAATTCCATCAGCTTCAATATCAGGAGTAAAAGACTTATTCACATGCACATAGGAGATCAATTCCGTAGGAAAGAAGTCAAATGCTGTTGCTCTGGATGTAGTCTCTTCTTCAGCTGTGGGAAGTCTGTTCCCGTTAATGGTTGTTGATGCCCAGAATGGCGGAAGTCCTCTCAGAGAAACAAATCTTCCTTCTCCCTGGTCTCTTTCAATCGAAACCCCCTGTACACGCTGTACCGTTTCTGCTGCATTTCTGTCCGGTAGCTTTCCGATTCCGTCCGAAGCGATAACATTGGTAATATTGATGGCATTTTTCTGAAGATTTAATGCTCTTGCCTCCGTATTTTTCAACGTTCCGGTCACAACAACTTCATCAATATTTTTTCGCTGCTGGGAAAGTTTTACCGTTCCCAGGTCAAACGTTTCTCCGGGTTTTAAATCAACATTAATATCGGTAGATTCGTAACCGATATAGCTTATCTGCAGGCTGTACTGGCCTTCTTTGATGTCATTGATGGTAAATTTTCCGTCAACATCAGTGGTCGTATTTCTGGAAAGACCTTTTATTTTCACTGAGGCGCCGGGAAGGGGCTGGCTGTCGTCAAGAACAGTTCCTATAATTAACTGTTTCTGCGCTGAAACAAAAATAATGAAACAGACAAAAACAAGGGTAAGTAATTTCTCTAATGTTGTTTTCATTTTTACATATATTAAATTTTTTATGCAAATCACGCCAATAATTTTAATATATATAAATATTTCGTATTAAGTATTGATTAACAAATAAGTGCTGTTTGTTACGCTTATTTTACTTTGGAGACTAAAGAAATTAATGAATCTAAATGAAGTAAAACGCTGTTTCAATTCGCTATACCAACGTTTTTTGTAAATAATATTTAAAAATGACAAATGGGAATATTTCGTTGAAAAGTGCCTGTTTTAGTTAATATTCTGTTCATTTAAGAAAGAAATAGAAAATTAAAAGTTGCATATTTGTAAACTTTTGTAAAGTTCAATAAGCAAATCGAAGTAAATAAATCTGAAAAAGATAATATAACGGCTTATCTGAAGTATTGAAAATTTTGACTTTATTTTACGAAAAGAAGGGTGAGCTTTTATTTAACGCAAAGTTTCAGGGATTCAAATCCTTTATTGAAGTGAGCAAAGGTGGCGAATTTGTCGCTGAAGAAGGTGAATTTTATAGCTTTCGCTTAGAAAGAATCAATTTTATTGATTCCAATCTTTGCCTCCTTAAAATATTATGTTTAGAAATAAAAACCTTTGCGTTTGAAAAATATGCAGCTCTGCTGTGAAAAGCTCAATGGTTTTCATTAAAAGATATATTTAAGAGACTAAGCTTAGGCTAAAGCCTGTCCCTATTGAATGCTATGAGCTATGTGTGGTTTATAAAAAATGATTAGGCAGTATAAAAGTACAACACCAGCATCACACAGCTTTCATTACTGATGCTTACCGGAACGTGCGGAAATTTCCCGTTAAAATATAAAGAATCACCTTCTTTCATGATGACTTCTTCATTGTCTATGATGTATTTTACTTCGCCTTTTAAAATATATTTGAATTCCCAGGCGTCGGTGATCACCTTTTCCCTTTTAGAATTGGGTTCAAGAGTTAGTAGTACCGCTTCAAAGCCTAAAGAATGGAGGCTTTTGCTGAATATATGCATGTACTTAAAGCCTTCAGCCTCAACTTCTTTTTCGATGACCTGCTGGCTTTCTTTGGGAACATAAATGAATTTAGCATTGGATTTTTTCTCTACGCCTTCAAAGAAATAGCTGGCATCAATCTCAAGCGATTGAATCAGATCCAGCAAGACAGGAAGTGAGGGAATGGTTCTTCCGTTTTCAATTCTGGAAACGAGCCCGTTGCTTACATTGGCTTTGAACGCCAGTTCGTTAATGGTTAAATTATTCTTTTTTCTAATATCCTTTAATCTTTTGCCGATACCTATTAAAAAGTCATTCATACGCTGTGCAATTTAACCAGAATTATTTTTCTTCATTATATAAAAGCAAAGGTAATATTATTCTGTAGAGATTGTACAGGGGACGGAATCAATTCATTAAAAATTATTGTAGCAGATCGAAAAAGAGGTCAATTTAAAATTGTTCCAGGAGCATAGCCATCTTTAATCCTGAAATATTAAGAAGATTTCCTTCCAGGCGATATGTGATCCCGGTGGTATTGTCATAAATTCTGAAAATATTTAATTCATTGGTTACCCCTACTGTTGTGCTTCCCGGTATATTCGACCAGACCGAAGGGCTCAAACTGGCGGAGCTATTGTTCACAGCGTACCCTGAAGGAGTCCAGAATTCCGTCACAAATGTAGAAACAGAGGAACCGCCTGAAGAATTATTTTTAATCTGCCAATATCCGCCTATTGATGAACTGCTGTAGCGGAAGGAATATAAACCATCAGGGGAATTGATCTCGACCGAAGAATTGGCAGTTGTCAATTTTTGTTTAGCAGTAAGTACCCCTGCCATGATGATATTTCCATTGGCATCTGTTGCTAAGCCAGATGCATTAGGCAAATTGGTCATCTTAATTCCTGAAATTCCTGAAGAACCTGATGTTACCTCTAATTTTGAACTTGGATTAATGGTTCCAATTCCAATATTGCCGATAGGGGTTACAACAATATCGTTAAGTTGCTGAGCAGTATCCGGATCATTAGGAGCGGCAGGATTATCTTTTCCTGCATCAATATGAAATACGCCTTTAGGATTTTCGGTATTAATCCCTATTTGAGCAAAGCTTTTGTTGCTTAAAATCATACCTAAAAAAATGAGTAATAAATTTAATTTTTTCATTGTAATATGTTTTTGACGGAGATCATGATTAAGTACATAAGTATGACATTAAACAAAAAGTAAAATACTACCTTGAGTTTGCAGTTTAATAATCCATCAAAATAGATAACCAAACTTGATCATTATCTCACTCTTTATTAAATAAAATTAGTTTACAAATAAAAGATTTTAAAACAATCTTAAAAATAGTAGATATCTGTCATTTTATATCACTTATTACGAATCTATAAAGTGTTGAATCAATAGGTCCAATATATTATATCACTTATGAAGACAGAAAATTTCCCTATTTTTGTAAAACTCCTTATTTCATTTATGAAAAAAATTATTCTTATCGAAGACGAAACCAGCGTGGTTTCTTTTATTAAAAAAGGACTTCAGGAAAATGGGTATGAAATTTCTGTGGCTTTTGACGGCCGTACAGGAGTACAGCTTGTGCAGGCCAATGACTTCGATCTGGTGATTCTGGACATTATGCTTCCCGAAATGAATGGTCTGGATGTATGCAAAGAAATAAGGAAAACCAATCAAAGTGTTCCGATTTTATTCCTTACAGCGTTGGGAACCTCTGAGAATATTGTACTGGGGTTGGAAAGTGGTGGAGATGATTATCTGGTAAAGCCTTTTAAGTTTATTGAATTGGTGGCTCGTGTAAAATCGCTGCTAAGAAGGAGTCATAACAACGGACCACAGGAAATGGCAGAACCGGAACCGGATAATGAATATGTATTTCAGTTTTCGGACCTTACGGTGAACGATTATACGAAAAAAGTAACCCGTGCCGGAGAAGAAATTACTCTGACTTCTACAGAATATAAACTATTGCTTTATTTCCTTAATAATCCTGAAAAAGTAATTTCCAGAGCCGAGATTCTGGATGCCGTATGGGGTGTAAACTACGAATTAGGAACAAATGTGGTGGATGTATACGTCAATTATTTAAGGAAAAAGCTCGATAGTCAGGATGATAATAAATTGATTCACACGGTAATAGGAATGGGGTATGTATTGAAAAAAGCATAATGGATGTTTAATAAGGTAGTTACAAATCAGACCAAGACGATGGTGCTTTTAATGTTGGTTTTTACAGCCATTATTCTGTTGTTCAGTGGTTTGGTCTACTTTTCAATTGTTAATTTTTCTCATCAGAGGTTTTATGAGCTGCTGAAAATTCGTACGGCAACCATTGTTCAGATCGAAAAAAGCAAAGACCATCTCGACCTTCCGGAGAATTATATCCTGAATAGTCTGAATGATGAAGAGCTTCCGATGGAGAAAGACTATGTTTTTGCCGTTCCTTCTGACTCCAATTTCAAAAAAATTTCCCAGGAAGTACACATTCCGGATTATTTCTTTAAGAATATTATCAAAACAGGAGAATCCAATTATAATGATAAGGAGTTTTATTATATAGGACAGAGTTTTAAATATGATGACAAAGACTACATTGCGATTGCTTCTGCAAAGAATCATTATGTTGTCTATTATCTTGGTTTCTTAAAGCGAACGCTGCTTACCTGTATCGTTCTTTCGCTGTTCTTCAGTATGATCTTTTCTTTTTATCTGTCTAAAACATTATTCAGGCCGATCTTAAAAATTACAGGAAAAGTAAAAGAGATCAGCTCAGAAAATCTTCATTTAAGACTGGAACCCCAACCGGATAATAAAGAACTGAATGAGCTAGTGGATACCTTTAATGGTATGCTTAACCGTATTGAGACTTCTTTTGAAACCCAGAACCATCTGATTGGAAACGTTTCCCATGAATTAAGAACTCCTCTGACCTCTATTATGGGAGAAGCTGACGTTGCACTGTCAATCAGCAGAACGCCGGAGGAATATAAAGAAACTCTGGAAATTATCCTGAATGAAGCGGAAAAGCTTGATAAAAAGATTAAAGCTTTATTAATGATCGCCCAAACCGGATTCGACGGTAAGATCCAGAAAATGGATAAGGTGAGAATAGATCAGCTGCTTTGGGATGTGATTGAAACTCTGAGAAGAATCGATTCCAGAAACAATATCTATCTGGATATAAGCATGCTTCCCGATAATCCGAAAAAGCTGAAAGTTCAGGGGAATGAACAGCTTCTGCATCTTGCGGTAGCCAATATCATTAGTAATGGATGTAAATATTCTAACTTTCAGCAGGTTAAAGTTTCTTTAGGGGCGACGGATACCGATGTATATATCATTGTAAAAGATAATGGGATCGGAATTCCGGAAGTAGAAATGAATAAAATCTACGACCCTTTCTTCAGGGCTTCGAATACCAACAACTACGAAGGCTATGGAATAGGGCTTCCACTGGCCCGAAATATCGTAAGAATGCACCACGGTGAACTGATCGTAAGTTCCCATGAGAACCAGGGGACAACCGTTCAAATGCGTTTCCCTAATTTTTATAGTATGCAGAAGGGCGAAGGATAGAGGGACTAAAAGGCTAAGGAGGCAAATAAAGCTGAAAAGACAAAGAGTTGGATAAAGCAGATATAATGCTCAAAAATAAAAGGAACTGATTGATCGTAAGTATTGCTGATTAATCGGTTTTTTTGTTTTTATCTTATGAATTCTTTCTTTTTTATTTGCTGGGTAATTGTTTTATTTTTAATTGTTTGCGTGTTTTTTATTTGTCTTCTTAGCCCTCTCAGCTTCCTTTGCCCCTGCCTACATTAATTCTCCTTAACAATTTTCTAATCTCATTTTAATCTCTTTAATGACATTTTAATTCTGTTCCAAAGATCTTCTAATATGGTCGTTCTAGTTTTGTATCATCAAAAAAGATAAACACAATACAAAATAATAAAGAACATGGCTAAAACAATTTTAATTGCAACAGATTACTCTCTTGAGTCATTGAACATATTGAAAAAAGTACTGAAAGAGAAGGATGCAGCAGAAGATAAGAACCAGTATAATATTCTTCTTACCTCAGGATATGATTCCGGAGATTCTATCAGAGATCTTTTGTTTAATACCAAAACAACGGTTTTCAATAAGATCAGACCTGAAGAGTTTTGTGACGCCTATGGGATTATTAAGAATAAATATCCTCACCTGGTTAATAAAATCGTCTGTGATATTTTCACGGGGAGCTTTCAGAGAACCTTCAATCAGTATGTAAAGGCTGAAAATATCGAAGAAGCTTATTATTCTCCATCCATCAAAAGTAAAGGAAAAGGGAAGTTTGATCTTATTCCTTACATCAAAAAAAGCAAAGAGCTGCAATCTCATGAGATCAGAATTGAAGCAAGAGAAAGTCTTCCGGAAAGAGGAAGGCTGGCAGAGATCTTTGTAGAGGTCTAGAAAATAGATAATGAACAATTTAAAAAAACTAAAAAATGTTAAGAAATTATAGTAACAGCAGGACACTGGGAGACAATATCAGATTGGGGACGCTGACTGCATTTACCGCAGGTACTATAAATATAGCATCCCTATTAATATTCCTCTCTTTCACATCGAATGTAACCGGGCATTATGCCATTTTAGCAGCAGAGATCAGCAAAGGAAACTGGACGCAGGTTGCAGTCGTAGGTGGATGGATTTTCTTATTCTTCTTTGGAAGTTTTCTATCCAACTTTATTGTGATCAATTTTAATAAGAAAAGTAAATATTTTGCCCATGCCATGCCAATTGTGCTGGAGATCATATGTCTTCTCTTTGTAGGAGTTTATGGGCAGCTGTATTATCAGAAAACCCTGGAAGAAACAGAATATCTGGTTGCCCTGATGCTTTTTGCTACAGGTCTCCAGAATGGGTTGACGGCAAGTATTTCCAACTTCTCTGTAAAAACAACCCACCTTACCGGAACCACCACCGATCTTGGAATTCTGGTGTCTATGTTTACCCAGAAAAAATATAGGAAAAACGGCGAATTGATCGGAAGAGCAAAGTTATTGATGAGCATTATGCTTGCTTATGTTTTAGGGGCCGTATTTTCGGGGATGACTTATTATTATCTGGAATTCAGAGTGTTTTATGTGATAAGTGTATGTCTTCTGATTGTCATCGGTTATGATGCTTATAAAATTCATATACGACACTTCAATACCAAATACAGATACAACAGGATTTACAGAAAACCGAATCTGTTTGCTTATTTGTATGAAAAGATTCACGGAATTCCTAAAAGAGAAAAGAAGAGAAAACTTGTCTTTGAAGACTAAAATAGATACATCACTATTAATTTTTTGTATAAACTAGCTGTAAACACCTCTGTTTTATTTATAAAATGGGGGTGTTTTTTAAGGATCATTTATTACAGAATACAGATTGAATGATGTATTGAATATTTTACTTACCCACATGGCTACATAGCTCATAGCATTCAATAGGGACGGGCTTTAGCCCGTTCTCATTCAGGTAATTTTTCCATTGGCTTTAGCCTAAGCTTATTCTCTTAAATAGATCTTTTTAATAAGAAATCATTGAGGTTTTACAGCAGAAATGCCTATTTTTTTAACGCAAAGGGTTATTTTTCAAACGGAATATTTTAAGGAAGCAAAGAGGAGAATCAATGAAATTGATTCTTTCTAAGCGAATACATACCACAAAGCTTTTTTAGCGACAAAGTCGCCCTCTTTACTCCCTTAAAATATAACATCCAGTAAATAAAGAACTTTGCGTTAAACAAAAAACTATGTAAATTTTTACAGGAGAACTACATATTTTCAAACACAAAGGCTTATTTTTCAGGAGTAATATCTTAAAAAGAAAACGGCAAAAATCAATTTTATTGATTCTTTCTAAGCGAGAGAAGTAATTGTTGTTCAACTCTGAGTCTGATCCCGTAAAACCGGATTTCTGAATTAAAGGATGAACGTTGCTAAAGTCCTTCGTTACAAAGAATAAAAAAATCGGATGGGGATAAATATGGAAAAATGTTGATAATTAAATCTTAAATCCCGGTTTTGGTATTTTAATTCCCGTTTTCATTGACTATTTTTGTAAGTTGATTTACGTTTTTATGTCAGATATTATTCAGCTTTTACCGGATCATGTAGCCAACCAAATTGCAGCGGGAGAGGTGGTGCAGAGGCCTGCATCCATTGTGAAGGAGCTTTTGGAGAATGCTATAGATGCAGATGCAACGAAAATTGAATTGATCATCAGGGATGCCGGAAAAAATCTTATACAGGTGGTGGATGACGGAAAAGGAATGTCTGAAACAGATGCCCGTATGGCATTTGAAAGACATGCTACTTCCAAGATCAAGGGAACGGAAGATATTTTTAAAATTGCCACTAAAGGATTCCGTGGAGAAGCTTTGGCTTCTATTGCTGCAGTTTCCCAGGTTGAGCTGAGAACAAAACAAAAAGATACTTCTATCGGGACCAATATTTATATCGAAGGAGGTGTTTTCCAGTTTCAGGATCCTGTTCAGACAGCGGAAGGTTCTAATTT
Organism: Chryseobacterium indologenes; assembly: GCA_001013295.1. Lineage (GTDB taxonomy): Bacteria > Bacteroidota > Bacteroidia > Flavobacteriales > Weeksellaceae > Chryseobacterium > Chryseobacterium indologenes_B. The sequence goes on from LAZY01000099.1 coordinate 43,012, forward strand.
TTTAGTGAAAAACCTTTTCTATAACGTTCCGGCGAGAAGAAAATTTCTGAAAAATAATAATATCGAATTCAGGCATGTAATTGATGAATTCCAGCGTGTTGCTCTGGCCCATGAGAATCTTGAGTTTTCTTTGTTCCATGATGATGAAGCGGTTTTCAGGCTGAGAAAAGGAAGTCAGATGCAGCGTATCGTAGATGTTTTCGGAAGAAAGCTACAGCCGCTCCTGATTCCGATCAAAGAAGATATTATCTGGTGTAAGCTTCACGGGTTTGTTGCCAAGCCTGAAGGCGCAAAAAAATCAAGAGGAGAGCAGTTCCTTTTTGTGAACGGCAGATATTTCAAGAGCCCATATTTCAATAAGGCAGTACAGGAAGCTTTCGAAGGATTGCTTCAGCCGGGATATGTACCTTCGTTCTTCCTTTTCCTGGAGCTTGATCCGGAGAAAATAGACGTGAATATCCACCCGCAGAAAACGGAAGTGAAATTTGAAGACGAACATCTTATTTTTGCTTTACTGCGCTCAACAATTAAAAGGTCTTTAGGAATTTATAATGTGTCTCCAAGCCTTGACTTCGACAAAGATCCTGAATTGGATGAAATGATGAATAAACCTATTCCGAGCAAAGGAAATGGGGGTGGAGGCAGCGGGGTTATCAAAATGCCGGAAATTATTGTAGATAAAGATTATAATCCGTTCCTGGAAGAAAAAAATGTTGTACATCCTGAAGAAATTCAGAACCTTACGGAAATGTACCATCAGAATATTACGGCAGAACCTTCAAAGATCAATTTGTTTGAAGATGAAGATTTTGACGAAGATTTAATGAGACTTCCGAACGGCTACTGGCTTTTCAATAAGGGGGATGTCACCCTGATGCTGGATTTGGGAAGAATGCACCGATTATTGGTGTCAGAAAATAATAAATCTACCAGAAAATCAAGCACAAACAGCCATGCTCTATTGTTTTCTCTGGAATATCATATGAATGAAATTGAAAAAAGTAAATACAATGCATTCAAAAAATATCTTCCGGAATTAGGGTTTGACATGAAAATTGCTCATGAAAGTGTATTGAGGATCGATTCACTTCCGGAAGGCTTGAAAGAAACCCAGGCAATGAAGTTTCTGGAAAACCTTTTTGAGATCCTGGATTATAAAACAGAAGAAGAGTTTTTGCAGTATTACCACAATCAATGGAATAAAATGCAGTCGAAATCAAGATTTGATTTTCTCTATAAAAAAGATGCGGAACAGGTCATCAAAGACTTTACAGCATTAGGCTTCCCAGAGTTTTTACCGGACGGGAAAAGATGCTTTTATGAAGTTCCGTTTAATGATTTTAAAAACAAATTTTAAAAATTATGTTTAACAATATACCGCCAATTACAAGAAATATTATCATTATAAATATTGTAGTTTACTTGATTGCTAATTTTTTTTACTATCCAAGTTTATACAATACGCTTTCTGGATTTTATCCTTTTTCTCCTAATTTTAAATCGTGGCAGATTATTACGCATATGTTTATGCATGCTCCGTTTAGAGAACCTGGTGGGTTTATGCATATTTTATTCAATATGTTTACGTTATTTAGTTTTGGGCCTATATTGGAACAGACTTTGGGTGAGAAGAAATATCTGATATTGTATTTTGCGAGTGGCTTAGGCTCTTTTTTCCTGTTTAATCTTTGGAACTTCGTGGAAGCACAACAAATTATTTCAGGACTGCAAAGTTTAGGTTTAAGTGCTGCCGAAATCTATCCGAAAGCAGCTCTTGATTATGTTGGAGATCTCAAAATTAGTGCAACAACACAAGAAGGAGTAGAGTTGTCCAGCCAGTATTATGCATTATTAAAATCTCAAATGATGGGTGCTTCTGGTGCTATTTTCGGAGTTGTGGCGGCATTCGCAACCTTATATCCCGATTCAAAAATTGGAATCATGTTTATTCCGGTTCCTATCAAAGTAAAATATCTGTTACCTATTATTGTTGTAATATCTGTTTATCTTGGTGTTTCCGGGAACGGAGGCGGTATTGCTCACCTGGCGCACGTAGGAGGTGCTTTGGTAGGATGGCTGTTGGCACGAAATTGGAAAAAGCATCTGTATAGATTCAATTAAAACTTTTTTGTGAAGATTTTACGGCTTATCCTCCTGATTCTCCATATTGGAATTCTGTTCCTGCTTTTAGGCACTTTGCTGAATGCTTATGTTCCACCTAAGATTTTTCCGTGGTTCAACCTGCTTTCTTTAGGGTTTCCGATATTGATGATACTGTATATCATATTGACGGTATTCTGGGTATTCAGCTGGAAGAAGAGAGCTTTCGCATTTATGTTTGTGGGATTGGCTTTTTTGAATCCTGTGAAAAGATGGGTTAATTATTCTTCAAGTTCAAAAGAAAACCCGGATATAAAAGTAGTCACTTTTAATACCAGGTCTGGTGGAGGAACAGGAGTAGAGAGTATTCCTTTTCTGAAATCATTCGATGCAGATGTTTTGATGCTTCAGGAAGATAGTGGGGAAGCATATCAATTTGAAGGTTATCAGAAAGTTAATTCTAGAAGTGGATTTACTGTTTTGACTAAACATAAAGTTATCAGTCACAAGATTTTGGAAATTAAGGATGAGGATATGAGAGTTCCCGGCTTACAGGTTGATATGGAAATTAATGGAAAGATCTATCGCTTTGTTGACGTTCATCTCCAGTCTTTTCGTTTTGAAAAAAATATGGTAAAACTTAACGGAAATGCTGATACCAATGAGCAAAAAGTAAAAGATATTGTGAAAACCCTTATCCCTACTTTTAAAAAACATCAGACTCAGGTTGCTTTGATCAGGGAAGTTATTGACAATTCACCATATCCCGTAATCTTAGCCGGAGACTTCAATTCTGTTCCCAATTCCTACGAATATTATCATTTGTCTGATGGACTTGAAGATGCGTTTCTAACTGCTGGAAGAGGAAGCGCAACCAGCTTTCATGATTATAAATTTCCGATCAGGATCGATTATGTTTTTTCTTCGAAATCATTACGTGCCGTTTCCTATGAAGTGGACCGTTCTATCAGTATTTCAGACCATTATCCGGTCATTGTAAAATTTTCAACAACGAATAAATAATCATAAAAATAGTTAAAATTTGACTACTTGGTAGGGTTTTTGCTTAAAATTAGCCGTACCAAGACCGTTTTTCATGAAGTCGAATCAGATATTACTATTCATACATATCGCAGTTGCTGTTTTGCTGTTATGCACATTGGGAAATGCATGGGTTTCTCCTAACCTTTTGGGAAATCTTAATCTTCTTTCTCTTGGTTTTCCCTACCTGATGGCGGTACATATTCTCCTTACACTGGTCTGGATCGTTAAAAAACAAAAAATTGCTATTGCTTTTGCTCTGGGAACGCTTATTTTTTACAACCCTGTGAGAAGATGGGTTAATTACTCCCCTAAAGTAGAGAATACAAAGACAATACGGGATATAAAGGTGGTTACTTTTAATGTAAAATATGGAGAATACGGTTGGGATAAAGTAAAAAACTACATCAAAGAACAAAATGCCGATATTATTCTGGTTCAGGAAAAAGATACCAACCGTGTTATAAAACAGGATCTGATAAAGTATCCTTCCGTCATTCTCAAAACAAAACATAAAATTGTAAGACAGGCTGAGCTGATTGACGAAAAAGCAAGAGGGAACTCTTTCTATGCTGATGTGGATATTAATGGGAAAATTGTAAGAATTGTGAATGTATATCTGGAGCCTTTCCGCCTTCATAAGTCAATGTTTACAAAACTTGACGGACTGGGATTCGGGAATGTATCTACATTGCTTTCTCATATGATTCCTACCTTCCAGGCTCATGAAGATCAGGTTAAAAAAATCAGGAAAATAGTAGATTTATCACCTTACCCTGTGATTCTGGCTGGTGATTTTAATTCTGTGCCTAATTCTTATGAATATTATAACCTTGGAAAAGATCTTCAGGATGCTTTTTTAGTTGCAGGTAAGGGAAGTGCAAGCAGTTTCCATGATTATAAAGTCCCTCTGAGAATCGATTATATATTTACTTCAAAATCAATTATTCCTTTGAGCTATAAGGTGGATCAGTCTATAAAATTATCTGATCACTATCCTGTAATTGCAGAATTTCTGCTAAATTAGTTCCATGAAAAATATACTGTCTGCATCTTTTGTTTCTACGATTCTGTTTATAGCTTGCTCCAAAAAAGAGTCACCGGGATTCGCTGATGAGCAGGACGTTAAGATCCATTATGATACCGCTGCTGTTGATTCTTTTTCAACAGGTGCTGTTTCGGTAGATATTGCCCGTAAGATAAGAATGTCTTCCCCTCAATATCTGGATTCGGTAAAGCAGGCTAAGAAGCTTCAGGAAGAGGAGAAAAAACTCAAAGCTGAGCTTGAAAAAGAAAATAAGGCAAAACAGGACGAGGAAAAGAAAAAAGCAGAAACAGAAAAGAAACAGAAAGCTTCAGAGGCTCCTGCTTCTGCTGCCAAAGAAAATAAGACCACAGAATAGAACAAAATATTCCTAAAAATATATAATATGAAAAAACAAATCTTAGCAGCTCTGGCAATTTCAGTATTTGCTGTAGCCTGCACAAAATCGACTAGTAAAACAGAACAGGTTGAAAACCCGGATGGATCGGTTACCACGACGACCACTACCGTTACAGAAACTCCTTCTGGTGTTGTTGATACTTCAAAAGTAAATAAGGCCAAAGAAGATGTTAAAGCAAAGGTAGATGAAGCTGGAAATAAAATAGACGATGCTGCCCAGAAAGCCAAAGATAAAATTGATGCCACAGCAGATAAGACAAAGCATGATCTTAATAAAGCAGGGCAGGATATAAAAAATGAAGCGAATAAAGTAGGAAAGGACATTAAAACCGGAGCTCAGGAAGCAGGAAAAGACGCTAAAGATGCGGCTAGAAAAGGAGCTTCTAAAGTAGAAGAAGCTGCCAAAAAAGTAAAAGAAGATTTAAGCAAATAAAAAGAAAAACCGCAATTGACATCAACTGCGGTTTTTTTTATGTTAGAAAGTCTCAGGGATATGATAAGCTTTTATCTCTCCATTTTACTTATTAAGCTCTAGTAATGGTTCTATATATTCTCTGTCATTGCTTAGTCTCGGTACCTTATTTTGGCCACCCAGTTTTCCCCTCGATTCCAGCCAGTGATAGAATAAATTATCTTTTGCGATATGAACGATTGGCCTCCTAAGGGTCATATTGTTATACCTTTTTGCCTCGTAATCCGAATTGATTTTCTTTAAATGCATGTCAAAGACATCAATAAAACTGTCGAGATTATCAGGATATTGGCTGAATTCAAAAATCCATTCATGGGCACCACCTTCATTTTCTTTCATGAAAACCGGTGCGCCTGTAAAATCTGTAATTTGGGCACCTGTTGCCTCGCAGGCTTTAGAGAGTGCAGATTCTACGTTGGTGATCATCAGTTCTTCCCCGAAAGCATTGATGTAATGCTTGGTTCTTCCCGTTATTTTTATTCTGAACGGATTGGTAGAAGTAAATACTACCGTATCTCCAATAAGGTATCTCCATAAGCCACCATTGGTGGTAATTACTATTGCATAGTTTTTCCCGATTTCAACATCTTCCAGATTTACGACTTTCGGATTGGAAAAATGAAACTGATCCATTGGAATAAACTCATAGAAAATTCCGTAATCCAGCATCAGAAGCATTTCGTCACTGTTGGATCTATCCTGTATCCCGAAGAAGCCTTCAGAAGCATTGTAAATTTCGTAGTAATTGATGTTTTTTCCGATGATCTGCTTGTATTGCTCCCTGTAGGGCTTAAAACTGATTCCACCGTGAAAAAAGACCTCCAGATTAGGCCACAGCTCAGAAATGCTGACTATATTGGTTTCTTTCAAAACTCTTTGTAAAAGAACCATCATCCAGCTGGGTACTCCCAGGATACTTCCTACATCTTCATTCTTTACTTCAGAAGTGATGGCTTTCAATTTGCTTTCCCATTCTCCCATCAGGGAAACTTTTTTGCTCGGGGTAGTGGTTATTTCTACCCAGAATGGAAGATTGTCAATCAGGATCGCGGATAAATCTCCGAATTTGGTGTTAAAATCAGCATATAGTTCAGAACTACCGCCCAAACGTAAGTTTTTATAATTAAAAAGTTGATTTTCAGGGTGATTGTTGGCGTAGATGGAAACCATATCTTTTCCGGCTTTCATATGACAATATTCCAGACTTTCCGCTGAGATTGGAATAAATTTACTTTTGGCATTTGTCGTTCCGGAAGATTTTGCAAAATGTTTAATATAGCCGGGCCAGCTTACATCTTTTTGTCCCTGTCTGGCCTTTTCAATATAAGGTTCAAAATCCTCATAGGTCACAATCGGGACTTTATTCTTAAAATCCTGATAGCTTGAAATAGAATTGAATCCGTAAAGCCTGCCATATTCCGTATCCTCTGCATGAAACAGCTGGGAAAATAATATACCTTTCTGGGTCTCAATGGGATGGTCCATGAAATTTTGAATCTGATCCATCCTTTGGCGGATGAACCAGTTGACTACGGTATTGAAAAGTGCTTTGGTTGCCATTTCAACAAATATAATGATATTTGAATTTTCTGAAAATTTTTTCTGGGATTAAATAAAAAAACCGTTACAAAATATGTAACGGTTTAGTATTTAAGGTATTGTTTATTAACAGTACTCATCGTAAGCTGCCTGAAGATTGGCTGCGATAGCCCCCGCAGGGTTCCCTTCGATGTGGTGTCTTTCCAGCATGTGAACCAATTCACCGTCTTTGAAAAGAGCTACGCAAGGAGAGCTTGGCGGGAATGGAGCAAGGTGTTTTCTTGCTTCTACTACTGCTTCAGTATCAAATCCTGCAAAAACAGTAGTCAAATGATCAGGTTTTTTATCTCCGGTTAAAGAATATACTACACCTGGTCTTGCAGCTCCTGCAGCACATCCGCATACAGAGTTGATGACCAATAGAGTAGTTCCTGACTGCTTTAGAGCCTCTTCTACCTGAGCTGGAGTTGTTAAATCCTGGAAACCTTTATCTGTAAGTTCTGCCTTCATTGGCATTACTAAATCTGTTGGATACATATATTTTGTTTTTTATCAGTACAAAGTTAAGCATTTCTTTACGTTTGGTCAATATATAATAACTATCAATAGTTTAGTCATATAAAATTAACTCAATATTAATACTGTAATAATATTCATAAAAATGTGAATTAAAATTAGGAATAATGAAATATAATTATTAAATTTGAAATGATTCTGAAAACAAACGACCATGAAAAAAACTTTTAAGGCTTTCCCTCAAGCAATCAACCTCTTAAATACTATCTGAAGACAGATAGTGAAAAAACTCTTTTTCAGGTTTAATTAAACCCGAATCACAGACTTTAATATCCAAAAGAAAACGAAGCCCGGAACTGTTCAGTTCCGGGCTTCTAATCAAATCGATATGCAAAGGTTGTATATCCTTAGTTATGGAATGAGATTCCCGTTTTGTGAGAGATTGGGTCAGCCCAAATCAATCACCAGGAAACTCTTATGAAAGCAGCTTTTTAGCCATGTCGGAAATACTTTTCCCGTCTGACTTTCCAGCTAATGCTTTTGAGGCTAACCCCATTACCTTTCCTAAATCTTTGATAGATTCAGCTCCGGCTTCTGAGATAATATTTTTAATTTCTGTTTCCAGTTCTTCAGCAGAAAGCTGCTTTGGTAAAAACTTTTCAATTACTTTCATCTGAGCTTCTTCTACTTCAGCAAGGTCATTTCTTCCCTGAGCAGAAAATTGCTCAAAAGAATCTTTACGTTGCTTAATCATTCTCTGAAGAATCGCGATTTCCTGTTCTGCTGAAACTTCAGCACCTCTGGCTTCTGTTTGTAAAAGAAGAATCTGAGACTTTACGGCACGAAGAGAATCTAAGGCAATTCTGTCTTTTTCTCTCATTGCAGTTTTTATAGCTTCGCTTATGGTGTTTTCTAAACTCATGGTTTCAAATTTAACAATGTATCAATGTAACAGTTTACCAATGAAAGTTATAGTAATTGTTACATTGGTACATTTTTACATTATTTTAGTCTACGTCTTTATTTAAAAATCTGTTTTCTCTGATCTGCATAGAACCGTTGTTGTCAGAAAGGAATGTGTTGATATTCTGGTCTGAAGCATTGGTTCCGTCGATCGAAATATTTTTTCTTTTGAAAGCAGGAATAGATTCGAATTCACTTGTGCTGTCAAAGCTCTGATAGCGAGAGTTGAATTCTTTTAATTTATTTCTTCTTTCAATAACTCTGTCCTGATCAATCGTTTTGTTCACGAAAGTGAATTCAGATTCTTCAGTTTTTGGAGTTTCAATTTCTGTTTTGGTTTCAAAAGTTGATCTTACCTCTGCTCTAGGCTCTTCCTGCTTCTGATAGAATGTTTCAATCTTTTGTGCAGGTTCTGCTACAGCACTTGTTGGTGTATTAAACTCGGCCTTAGGCTGTCCGAAATCTGATGTAGGCTCATTACCTCTGGTAGATTCGTTTACGAAAAAGCTGAATTCAACAGGTTTCTCTTCTGAAAAAGAATTATTGAACTGAGTTCCTCCGGATTGAGGCTCATCTTTTTTATTTTCAAAATCAAATGAGAAAGACTGAATTTCCAAATCGTTTGGATCTTCGTTTTCATCCACAGAGAATAAACTGTAGGCATCCTGCTCATTTTCCTCTTCATTTCTCCAGTTTTGTTCAGGAGTATTCTGGGTAGTACCTTCTTTATCAGTGAATTTTATTTCTGTTTTGATCTCCTCTTCTTCAATGATCATTTTTTTTTCGATAGAAGTAACCTTGAACTGTGGAGTATCATGGTCTTCATCATCTAATCTGAAATGATTGCTTCTGCTGGAATCTGTAATGATTTCCGGAGCTGTTTCTCTTTCTTCTCTTGTTTTAAAAGGAGACGATTTTGGAGATTCAAAGCTATCGTTAAGGCTGATTCTGATCTTTTCTGTAGGGCCTGCAAATTTCTTGTTGTCGTTGGAGAATCCGGTTGCGATAACAAGAACGCTTACTGCGTCTCCTAATTCCTCATCAGCACCTACCCCAAAGATAATATCTGCTGTATTTCCTGCCTCTTTCTGGATGTGGTCCATAATGATCCCGATTTCATCCATGGTTACTTCTTCAGCACCACTTCTGATTAACAATAGAACGTTTTTCGCTCCAGTGATCTTGTTATCGTTCAATAACGGGGAATCAAGGGCTTTTCTTACGGCTTCTTCCGCTTTATTTTCACCTGAAGCTGTTCCTGTAGACATTAGAGCGGTACCCGAGTTCTGAAGTACAGATTTAGCATCTCTAAAGTCAATGTTTACATCAAAGTAACCGGTAATAACCTCTGCCATTCCTTTTGCTGCATTGGCTAATACTTCATCGGCTTTTGAGAAGCCCTGTTTGAACCCAAGGTTTCCGAATTGCTGTCTTAATTTATCATTGTTGATTACAATAAGGGAATCAACATTATTTTTTAATTTGTCAAGCCCGTTTTCAGCTTGCTCTAATCTTCTTTTTCCTTCAAAGCTGAAAGGAACGGTTACGATCCCTACGGTAAGGATTCCCATGTCTTTTGCTACTTTCGCAATGACAGGAGCTGCTCCGGTACCAGTACCACCACCCATTCCGGCAGTGATGAACACCATTTTAGTGTTCTGGCCCATAGCCGCTTTGATGTCTTCAATACTTTCGATTGCAGATTTCTCCCCAACCTCAGGGTCAGCACCAGCTCCAAGACCTTCTGTGATAGAAGTTCCCAACTGAACTTTATTAGCTACCGGGTTATTATCTAAAGTCTGAGCATCCGTATTACAAATCACGAAATCTACTCCGTGAATTCCTTTCTCGTACATGTGCTTCAGAGCGTTGTTTCCACCGCCCCCTACACCGATTACTTTTATGATGGATGAATTTCCTTTTGGCAAATCAAATGAAAATCCCTGTGTGCCTATATTTTCCATAACTATACTTTTAATAATTGATAAGTGATAGATGATAATTGATGAATGATATTCGCTTTAAGTTAATAAATATTTAACTATTTTCAGGTATCATGGATCATTAATCTGGTATCATTTATATTTATTCTACTTCTTCAAAGAATTTTTTTACTTTTTCCATAAGCGACTGCCCGAAAGTCAGTTTCGCTTTTCTGTTCTCTTGCTGTACATTCTGAACCGGCTGTTCCTGAACAGGAGCTGCCTGCTGAACGGGCTGAACGGGTTCTGTCTGTGTAACAGCGGCTTCCTGCTTAGGCTGCTCAGCAACAGTTTCTACTGCTTCATCAGCGTTCTGCTTTTTGTCTCTGATTTTCAAACTCTCCATCAGTAATCCGATAGATGTAGCAAATTCAGGGCCTTTCAGATACTGATTTTTATCGTTGGCGATATATTCATTCGCAAAACCTATTCTGCTGTCAAAACCTGTTGTATAATTGGCCAGCTGTCGAAGGTGTTTCAGGTTAGACCCCCCACCAGTAAGGACAATCCCGGCAATAAGCTTTTTCTTTTGCTCAAAAGCACCATAGGCTTTCAGCTCTGTATTCACCATTTCAAGAACTTCTTCCACTCTTGCATTGATGATCTGTGCCAGTGTTTTTAAAGAAATTTCTTTGTCCGGTCTTCCGTGAAGCCCCGGAATGGTTACAAAAGTACTGTCTTTTTCCAATTCAGGAACTGCCGAACCGAATTTTACTTTCAATTGTTCTGCATGTTTCTCAATAATGGAGCATCCTTCTTTGATGTCTTCTGTGATAATTCCGCCTCCGTATGGAATGACACAGGTATGACGGATGATATTGTCTTTAAAGATTGCAATATCGGTAGTACCACCTCCAATGTCTACAATAGCCACACCGGCTTCTTTTTCTTCTTTGGTAAGAACCGCTTCTGAAGATGCTAAAGGTTCCAGTGTAAGGGCTTCCATCTCTAATCCTGCTTCACGGACGCATCTTGCAATGTTTCTGATGCTTCCCATCTGTCCTACTACAACGTGGAAGTTGGCCTCTAAACGTTTTCCGTGCATCCCTACAGGTTCCTGAATTTCCCCTTCGGAATCAACTTTATATTCTTGAGGAAGTACATGGATAATTTCTTCTCCAGGAAGCATGACCAGTTTTTTTACCTGATCTTTTAGTGCTTCAATGTCATCGTCTGTAATAAATTTATCCGGATGTTCACGCATAATATAATCGGAGTGCTGCAGAGAACGTATGTGTTTTCCTGCAATACCTACCGTAACTTTGCGGATAGGAACTCCAGCACTGGATTGTGCCTCGGATACTGCAGCCTTGATTGAATTAATGGTCTGTGAAATATTATTCACAATCCCTTTATGAACACCAAGACTTTTAGCTTTTCCTACACCGAGAACTTCTATTTTCCCGTGTGCATTCCTTCTTCCGACAATCGCGACTATCTTTGTTGTCCCGATGTCCAGACCTACTGAATACTCTTGATTTTCCATTTTTATATCGATTTGATTTTTTCTACTTTTTCCTTTGATAGGACTCTGTCCTATTTTGTGTTAAATCGCCCTTTCGGACTTTGTTTTATTCTATTTTCACCTTTGGTTTCGGCTTTGGCTTGGACTGTGCCGGGGCCGATGTTTTTTTCTCTGTTTTTTTTGTTTCTTTTGTATGTGTTTTTGGTTTTGTGTTTTCTTTTGGCTTTACCGGAGCAGAAGCTGGTTTCTTGGTTTCTGCAGCCTTTGGTTTAGCTTCGTTTTTTTTAGTGACAGCAGAAGCAGATGGAGATGGTGCTTTGGCCAGTTCCATTTTTCCAGCTTTCAGAAGGCTGTCATTTTCTTTAAAGTAAGGGTTCAGGGTGGTTACAATCTGATTCTGATATTTTACAGAAACCATGTTGTATTTTTGAGGGTCCTGATACACCAGGTATTTTTCTACAAAAGTTTTAAATCCTTTTACTTTAAAATCAATATTATCTAAATCTCCAATTTCAACTCTATAATTTCCTTCGCTTGTCAGGAGGCTATAGCTGTCTTTATTTTTTGAGATTCCAATAAAATATTTTTTACTGAAATCATCTTTGTCTATCTTTTCTACCAGCTCCGCCAGTTTTTCATATTCATCAGGCTGTACATTTCCTGTTACCAGCATACAAGGATGAGAATAGGTCCTTGAAATAGGGAACTCTACACCTTTTTCGTCCACATAAAAGTCTCTTCCGTCTTTATTGAGTCTGAAAACAGGCACTCTCTGTTTAATATCCAGATTCAGTTTCCCGTTCAGGTTTAGGTAGACATTGGCACTGTCTACTGCCGGCAGAGAATTGATCTTTTTTTCCAGAGCGGGAATATTCAGGTTTCCTACTTTTCCTGATGGGTTTTCTTTTTTTACAATTTCTCTGATGTCCTTTTCGTCTACAAAGTATACCGGAGTCTTTTCACTCATTTTTACAGAAATCTTATTGTCGGTAATGGTCTGACTGCTGAATCTCTTCAACGAGAAACTCAGTAACAATCCCAGGATGATTACCGTAACAACAATTTTTAATATTCTGTATTTATTTTTCATATTTTCTGTACAATGTAAAAAGTACAATGTACTTATGTATTTTTATATTAATTTCTTTTCAACTCTGCATTGTACATCTTATATTGTACTTTGTACTGTGCTAATCCATTCACAGATTGGGTCGTATAGAGTATCTATATTTCCGGCGCCTACTGTGAGAAGAATGTCAAAGTCTTTTTCTTTTATTTTTTCAAAAGCATTGGATAATGTCGATACTTCTTTTTTGTCTAATGTTACTTTTTCCAGCAGCCAGCTTGAAGTAATTCCTTCAAAGTTTTCCTGAAGTTCTCTTGCAGGATATATATCAAGCAGGATCAGTTCATCAGCTTTGCTTAAGCTTTCAGCGAATCCGTCTGCAAAATCTCTGGTTCTGCTGAACAAGTGTGGCTGGAAGGCTACCAATAATTTTTTATCCGGGTAGAATGTCTTGATTGAGCCCATTACAGCATTGATTTCTGTAGGGTGGTGGGCATAATCATCGATATAAATTTTACCGTTTTGATAAATATGTTTGGTATATCTTCTCTTAATTCCTTTAAAGTTGGCAATAGCCTTTTTCAGCGTATCAAAATCTGCGCCTAAATTGTGCAGAATAGCCAGTGCCACAGTCGCATTTTCAACATTATGAATTCCCGGAATTTCCCAAACAAAATTCTTGATGGTCTCTGTTGGAGTATGGAAGTCAAAATAAATTTTATCATGGTCCATACGCAGATTATCCGAATAATAGTCTGCAGGCTCATTCACCGCATAGGTTTGGTGATCTCTGCCAATTTCAATTCCTTTTCTTACAAAGAGTTGTCTGTCTTCAGGAACTAATGCAGCAAACTGTCTGAATCCTTCTTCAATATGGCTTTTATCTCCATAAATATCCAAATGGTCAGCATCGGTAGAAGTCACTACTGCCCAATCCGGAGACAGGTTCAGGAAGCTTCTGTCGTACTCATCTGCTTCCACTACAGAATAGGTAGAGCCATTGTACAGGAAGTTGGATTTGAAGTTTTCCGAAATACCGCCTAAAAAACATGAGAACGGTAAGTCTGCTTCTTTGCATAAATGGGCCACAAGGGTAGACGTAGTTGTCTTTCCGTGGGTTCCGGCTATGGCGATACAGTCTGTATTTTCTGTGATCAATCCTAAAACTTTGGCTCGTTTTAAAACTTCAAACTGATTTTGGTTGAAGTAATCTAAGATCCCAAGGGTTTTAATGGCTGGAGTGTAGATGACCAATGTGTTTTCCTTCTGAAGTGAAGTTATCTTTTCGTCAATCTGATCTTCAAAAACAATATCAATACCCTCATTCATCAGATTCTGAGTAAGTTTGGTATTGGTTTTATCATAGCCCAATACTTTTTTTCCGGATGCATTGAAATAGCGTGCTAGTGCACTCATTCCGATACCTCCGATTCCAACGAAGTAAAAATTTTGATATGTCTCTAAATTGCTCATTTATTTTATTACTTTAAAAATCTCGTCTACAATCTCTTTTGCGGCATTAGGCTTGGCAAAATACTTCAGATTGTCAGACATTTCTTTTCTTACACTTTCATTCTCGCAGATTTCTGATAATGTATCCCAGAATTTTTCCTGCATTTCAGAGTCTTTTACCATTCTGGCTGCATTTTTTTCAACCAGATTCATGGCATTTTTGGTTTGGTGATCCTCCGCCGCAAAAGGGAAAGGAACCAACAAAACCGGTTTCTGTGCGACCGCCAGCTCTGAAATGGCAATAGCTCCGGCTCTTGAAACAATAACATCTGCTGCAGAATAAGCCAGTTCCATGTCTTTGATGAATTCTCTCAGATGAATGGAAGCTGGAAGCTGGAGACTGGTAGATAATTCTTTATAGTCCAGTTTTCCGGTTTGCCAGATCAATTGATAGCCTTTTTCTTTTAGCTTTTCAAGGTTTTCTTTCCAACCGTTATTTAATGTTCTGGATCCTAAAGAGCCACCTACAGACAGAATCGTAAGTGTGTCTTTATTCAGTCCCATTTTTTCTTTTGCCTGAGCGGTTTCCTCCATTCCTGAAATAATGGTTGAACGAATTGGATTTCCCAGGAATTTTATTTTTTCAGCAGGGAAACCTTCTACTTTTGGGTATGCTGTAAAAACAGCTTTGGCTTTCTTGCTCAAAATCTTATTGGTTACCCCTGCATGAGCATTCTGTTCCTGTATGAAAATTGGGATTCCCATTTTACTCGCTTCATAAAGAGCAGGCCCACTGGCAAAACCTCCTGTTCCTACGGCAAAATCCGGAGCAAAGTTTTTTATAATTTTCTTTGATCTGGATAAACTTTTCAGAATTTTGAAAGGCAATCCCAGGTTGGATAATAGGTTTCCTCTGTCGATTCCGGCAATATCAATTCCCTCTATTTTGTAGCCAGCCTGTGGAACTTTTTCCATTTCCATTTTTCCGTTGGCCCCAATGAACAAAAATTCAGCATCAGGAAATCTTTTTTTGATTTCATCAGCGATGGCGATGGCAGGAAAGATGTGTCCTCCTGTTCCTCCGCCTGATAGTATTACTTTTAGTTTTTTGTTCATATAAATAGGACTATGTCAGATTTTGGGTTAAATCGTCCCTTCGGGACTTTTTGGTTTATGCGATGTCGTTTATTTCTGCTATACTTTGTTTTTTGCCCATTCCTTCTTCGTCATAGATCTGAATTCTGGAGCTTATATTTAAAATAATTCCCAGCTGTAAGTAGGTTACCAACATGGAGGTTCCCCCATAACTGATCAATGGCAGTGGTTGCCCTGTTACCGGGATCAGATTGACTGCAACGGCTATATTTACTGACAGCTGTATAAAGATCATTACCCCGAGACTGAGCACGAGCAATGACCCGAAGAACGCCGGCATTTTACTGGCGATCATTACGATCCGTATCATCATGATCAGGTATAAGCTGATCAGAAAAGCGGCTCCTATTACTCCGTATTCTTCTACAATGACAGCGAAGATAAAATCGGAAGCAGACTGTGGAAGCATTTGTTTCAATGCACTTTTTCCTGGTCCCATTCCGGTAATTCCACCATGTACAATGGCTGCTTTCGCCTGCATTACCTGATAATTTTTGGCTTTTACGCTTTCATCATCTACATCTGCTGTTTTGGCTTTGCTGGATGTAAAGGTTTCGATACGGCTCATCCATGTATGTACACGGTTTCCTCCGATCATATTGGTATTCAGCGCAATCAATAAAAAGAATACGATGGCTACAAAAGAGGCAGAAATAAAGCCTGCAATATACTTCCAGTGAAGCTGGCCTATAACCAGCACAATCACGGAGACCATCAGAATCATCAATGCTGTGGAACCGTTATCTTTTGCTACCAATACAAAAACAAGAAGAATCGGTCCGAAAATATACATGATATTCTCTATTGGAAGCCGTTCTCTGGTGATTTTTTTGGTTAAATACCTGCAGAGATAGATGATCAGCATCAGGAATGCAAATGATGATGGCTGAAATGAGATGGGAGTTCCAGGAATCTTCAGCCATCTGGAAGCACTGGCTCCGTCGATGGTCTGCCCGGTAAACATGGTAACGATCAATAAAACAATCATTAGCCCGAGCAATATGCTGCTGAGCTTTCCGATGTATTCGTATTTAATCGTTCCTACAAGTCTCATAATTGCTAATCCTAAGACTACAAAGAACATATGTTTGATAACGTGGCCTGTTGTAGTCCCGTTATTAACGATATATTCCAGATTCGAACTTGCAGAGTAAACAGGGAAAATAGAGAAAATGGAGATCACAAGAATGACCATCCAAAGTACTTTATCTCCCTTTAGAAATTCAAATCTGTTTTCTGTATTCTGTTCGTCCATATTTTTTGTATTGATGTATGATGTGCAAAGCAAAATGTACTTTTTACATCTAACATTTTACATTTTTATTTTAATACCTGCTCTTTAAACTGACGTCCTCTGTCTTCATAGCTTTTGAATAAATCAAAGCTTGCACAACATGGGGAAAGTAGAACAGTGTCGCCTTTTTTAGCCAGTGATTTTGAAATTCTCACTGCTTCTTCCATGCTTGAAGTATCATAAATAAATTCTTTTTTATCTTTAAAGAAATCTATAATCTTCTTATTGTCAACTCCCAGGCAAACAATTGCCTTTACTTTTCTTTTGACTAAATCTTCAATTTCCGTATAGTCATTTCCTTTATCTAAACCACCCACAATCCATACAGTTGGGGTTTTCATACTTTCTAAAGCATAGTAGGTTGCATTCACATTCGTTGCTTTGCTGTCATTGATGTATTTTACATGATCAATTTCAGTCACGAATTCTAATCTGTGCTCTACAGCCTGGAAGGTCATCAATGAATGTCTGATGCTTTCATTGTTGATCTTTAATATTTTACCGGCAATGGAAGCTGCTAAACTATTGGCTACATTGTGATTTCCAAGCAGGGATAATTCTTCAACTTTCATTGAAAATTCATCTTTTACTTTCACCACAATTTTATCATCTTCCATATATCCCCCTTCAGATAATTTTTCTTTTGTGGAGAAAGGAATCATTTTAGCCTTTATTTCAAGCTTCTCAAGAAGACTTTTGCTCATTTCATCATCTTTGTTGTAGATAAAGAAATTGTCGTTTTCCTGATTTTCAGTGATCCTGAATTTTGCCAGGGCATACTCTTCATAGTTGTAGTTGTACTGATCCAGGTGATCCTGAGAAAGGTTCAATAATAAAGAGATATACGGTCTGAAGTTCTGAATATCATCCAATTGGAAAGAGCTTACTTCCAGGACGTAATATTCGTGGTTTTCATCAGCAACCTGTCTGGCAAAGCTATAGCCGATATTTCCACCCAGACCTACATTTAATCCGTCATTTTTCAGGATATAGTAAATCAGGGAAGTTGTTGTTGTTTTTCCGTTGCTTCCTGTGATTGCAATGATTTTTGCATCAGTAAATTCTGAAGCAAATTCAATTTCTGAGGAAAGTCTGATCTCTTTCTCATGAATTTTATGGATGATTTCAGCCTTTTTCGGAATTCCCGGGCTTTTTACAATCCAGTCAGCATTTAAAATTCTTTCTTCGTCGTGATTTCCTTCTTCAAATTCAATTTCATGATCGGTAAGAAACTGCTTATAGTTATCCTTAATGGCTCCTTTATCTGAAAGAAATACTTCCAGACCTTTCTTTTTAGCCAAATAAGCAGCGCCGCATCCGCTTTCTCCACCTCCTAAAACAACTATTTTCATATTTATTCTTTTGTAAAATGTAAAATGTAAAACGTACAATGTATCTGGTGTCTTTTTACATTAATACTTTTTACTTTTTACAAAATTTATCTCATTTTTAAAGTGATCAGACAAATAATAGCCATTATTACCCCGATAATGATCATACGGTTCACGATTTTACTTTCGTGGAATCCTTCTTTCTGATAATGGTGGTGTAATGGTGACATTTTAAATAGTCTGTTGTTTTGGGCATATTCCAGCCCATATTTTCTTTTTCTGTATTTGAAAACGATTACCTGAAGCATTACAGATACGTTTTCGATCAGGAAGATTCCGCATAATACCGGAATCAGCAATTCTTTTCTTAAAATAATGGCTAAAACCGCAATTACTCCGCCTAGCATTAAACTTCCGGTGTCTCCCATGAAGACCTGTGCAGGATAGGTGTTGTACCAGAAGAATCCGATTACTGCTCCTACCATTGCAACGGCAAAAATGGTGGTTTCCCCCATATTCGGAAGGAACATAATATTGAGGTAATCTGCAAAGATGATGTTCCCGGAAAGATAGGCGAAGAGTGCCAGCGTGAGGAGTATAATTGTACTTGTTCCTGCTGCAAGACCATCTATTCCGTCTGTGATATTGGCTCCGTTAGAAACAGCGGTTACAATGAAGATCACGATAGGAATAAAGACAATCCATGCCCACTCATGGGCATCTTTATCATTCATCCAGAATAAAATTCCACTGTAATCGAACTCATTGTTCTTGGCAAAAGGAACTGTGGAAACTGTGATTTTTTCTGTAGGCATAAAATTCTGCTCTACATTGTTTCTGTTTACCACTTTAGCATCAGCATATTTTCTTTTAACGGTAATGTCAGGGTGGAAATACATTGTAACTCCGACAATTAAGCCTAATCCGACCTGGCCTACGATTTTAAATTTTCCACTTAAGCCGTCTTTATTTTTCTTAATTTTCTTTAAGTAATCATCCAGAAAACCAATTGCTCCCATCCAAATCATTGACACCAGCAGCAGAACAATATAGACATTGGTAATTCTTGTAAACAGCAATACAGGAATGATGGTTGCCAAAATGATGATAAGTCCTCCCATGGTAGGGGTTCCTTCTTTTTGTTTCTGGCCATCCAGTCCAAGGTCACGCACCAATTCTCCCATTTGTTTTGTTCTCAGGTAATTGATTACTCTTTTTCCGTAGACAAGAGCAATGATTAATGAGAACAGTACGGCCATTCCGGCACGGAAGGAGATGTATTTCAACATTCCTAATCCCGGGATATGGATTCCATGGTTGGTTAGATATTCGTATAGATAGTATAGCATGTTTTCTTTTTTAATCTTTCAATTTACTTGGACATTAATTTCCAAAGCTCATTAATCACTTCTTTGTCATCAAAATGATGTTTTACACCATTGATGTCCTGATAGGTTTCGTGGCCTTTTCCGGCTACTAAAACAATATCTTTAGGTTCTGCAAACTTGATGGCCATCTTGATGGCTTCTTTTCTGTCCGGAATTGAAGTGTATTTGCTGAAGTTCTGAGGTTCAACGCCTGCTTCAATTTCCTTTATAATCTGTCCCGGGTCTTCTGTTCTCGGGTTATCTGATGTGATGATTGCCAATGTTGATTTTTTGGTGGCAATATTTCCCATTTCAGGTCTTTTGGAGTGGTCTCTGTCTCCTCCGCAACCGAAAACGGTGATCAGTCTTTCATTTTTTGTTCTGATGTCGTTGATGCTGTCCAGAATATTTTCCAGTGCATCCGGAGTATGGGCATAGTCTACAATAAAGAAAATCCCGCCGTCTGATTTGAAGGTTTCAAATCTTCCGGAAACTCTTTTTAGTTTACTGATTGCCTGTAAGATTTCATCCTGCTCAAAACCAAGTTCAGAAGCAATCCCGAATACAAGCAGCAAATTGTAAACATTGAATTTCCCGGTTAATGTTGTCCAGAATTCTTTTCCGTTAAAGTTCAGCAGCATACCGTTGAAATCCACTTCTAAAAGTTTTCCGTGGTAGTCGGCTATGGTTTTCAAAGCATAAGACTTCTTTTTAGCCTTAGTATTCTGAAGCATTACATTCCCGTTTTTGTCATCCACATTGGTGATGGCAATGGCTGTATCTTCTAATTGATCAAAGAATCTTTTTTTCGTTTTTAAGTATTCTTCAAATGTTTTATGATAATCCAGGTGATCGTGGGTAAGGTTGGTGAATCCTGCCACTTTGAAGTGTAATCCTTCAATTCTGTTTTGGGCAATTCCATGAGAACTTACTTCCATGAAAGCATATTCACATCCTTTTTCAACAGCTTCAGCCAAGATTTTATTGATGGTAATCACGTCCGGAGTTGTATGTGTTGCCGGAATGATTTCTTCACCGATTCTGATCTCAACGGTTGAAAGTAAAGCTGAGGGATAGCCAAGATTTGTGAAAACATCAAAGAGCAGAGTAGAAACAGAGGTTTTCCCATTGGTTCCGGTAACTCCTATCAGCTTAAGCTGCTGAGATGGGTTTCCGTAGAAATTGGATGCCAGGTGGCCCAGAGCTTTAGATGAATCTTTTACTTTTATATAAGTAACGTTTTCGTCTAATACTTCAGGAAGTTCTTCGCAAACGATCGTTGTTGCCCCTTTTTCAATAGCGGATGTAATGAACGAATGTCCGTCCACTACTGTACCTCTCATTGCCATATATAGAGAGTTCGCTGTAACCTTTCTGCTGTCGATCACCAATTCGCTGACCTCACGGTTTTCATTGCCGTGGATTTCTACTACTGGGATTCTGTTTACTAATGCTGTTATTATCATTTTTTATCAATAGGATTTTATCCTATTTTGTCTTAAATCGTCCCTTCGGGACTCTGTTCTTTTAATTTTGCAGAGATAAATAAATTCTCTGATTCTTACTGATTGTGGTGCCTTCTAACGGGAACTGTTCTTTAATTCTTCCCACTCCTTTATAGTCGACACGGTATCCTAAGTTTTCCAATTGTGGGATTACGTTTTTACCGATTAATCCTACTACATTGGGCATTTGCTTATCATTGACTGCTACTTTTACATTGGGCTCAACCATTTTGCTAAGGTTTACCTTTTTGTCTACGAGCATTTCTTTTTCAATATTCTGAGGTGTTTTCAGGAATGTTTTTCCTGCAATTTCCTTAAATACGGGCGCTGAAACGGGACCTCCATAAAACCCTATTGATGTATTGGGTTCACTTATCATTACATAACAGGTATATTTTGGTGCATCTGCAGGATAAAATCCGGCGAATGATGCTCTGTACTTCATAGGACCGGGAAGCCAGTATTCGAATCTTGCGGTTCCTGTTTTCCCTGCCATTTTAAGGTTGGGAGTAAAGATGCTTCGTCCTGTTCCTTTTTCTACCGCTTTGGTTAGTGCACTGGTCATCATTTTGATGGCTTTTTCTGATGCCATTTTGTTGACCATTACTTCCGGCTTAGCATTGTACATTACTTTACCATCTTTCATGATTTTATCGATGAATAGAGGTTTCAGCATTTTTCCACCATTTGCTACCCCGTTGTAGAATGTTGTCAGCTGCAACAGGTTGATGTTGGAAGAGTATCCGTAAGAGATTGACGCTAATGTTGCGGCGTTCCATCTTTTATTTTCCGGTGTTACGATCTTCGGTTTTGTGATTCCCGGAAGCTCAATATCCATTTTATCAAATAGCTTCCAACGTTTCAGGTGATCAAGGAAGATCTGCGGCTTTTCAGCATAATATTTTGTGATCAGCTTTGCTGTTCCCACGTTGCTGGATTTGGCCAAAACATCACTGATGTCATAGGTTCCTCCGCCGTGGTCATCTGAAATTCTCTGTTTGGCGTAGGTCCAGACTCCGTTTCCTACGTTTACGGTTGTATTTTCATCAATGAAACCATCGTCCATTGCTGCTAAAAGAGAAATGGTCTTAAAGGTAGATCCAGGTTCGATGTTGTCTTTTAAGGCATAGTTGTAAGAGTCTTCGTAATCTCCCGAGTCAGTTCTTCTTAAGTTGACCAGAGCACGAACTTTTCCTGTTTCAACTTCCATAACGATTACGGTACCGTGTTTAGCTTCGAAATGGATCAGCTGTTTCTCCAGAGCGGAGTGTGCAATATCCTGAATTCTAAGGTCTAAAGTGGTATATACATCTTCTCCGTCTACAGGTTCCTGAACTTTCCAGAAGTCGATGGGTTTCCATTGGGAGGAGTTGATTCTTTGTTCTAATCTTTTTCCGTCTGTTCCTGTTAAATATTTTGAGAAAGCTCCTTCAAGTCCGGATTTCAGTTCTCCGTTATCCATTCCGATGGTTCCGGCACCAATTTCTGAAGTGGCGAGTTCTCTCTTGTAATTTCTGTCTACAATGAAACCGCCTTTGTTTTTACCTCTCTTGAATATCGGAAACTTTCTGATTCTGTCGTATTGGTCAAAATCGAGACCTTTTGCCAATGTGTAATATTGGTTTTTCTTTTTCTTCTGCTCGTCAAACTTCTGTCTGAATTCGCTTCTTGGTTTGCCGAACATTTTGCTTAAAGAATCTGTAAGCGGACCGATATTATTGGTGTATACCGTATCTTTCATCGTTTTGAAATCCAGATAGATGTCATAGCGCATTACAGTGGTTGCGAGAATAGAACCGTCAGAAGCAAAAAGATTACCACGAGCAGCCTTTAGAGTAGCCTCACGGTAGTTTTTGTTAATGTAATCGTCTTTGATCTCCTGGACATTGGTGTTTTGCAGGATCACAATCCTGGCCAAGAACATTACAAACACGCACAAAGCTACCACTGCAAAGAGGTAGCCCCATCGTAACGTTTTCTTACGTTTATTATCGTATTCATTTTGCTTTTGCATCTGTACTGTCCAGTTTTATTAGCAATTTGTGAGGGTGGTTTTCCAGGGTCATCAATGAATCCCGGGCGACCTCTTTCCCCAGCTCTGATTCCATTTTTACTTTGATCAGCTTACTCTGGGCGTAAGCGTTTCTCGATTTGTATTCTTCTGTTTCTTCCTTTAAGGCGTTTACAATTTTAATTTTTTTATTGACGAGATGGTTGGTATAGATCATGGCCATCATCAGAACAAACAGGAGGAGAAAATACTTATAATGTATTTTGATCTCATCACGATTCAGAAAGTTTCCTTTTATAATATCTATAAAAGTGAGTCTTTTCTGGGGGCGATTTGTCGTTCTTTTTGCCAATTTATGATGTCAATTTGCTTCGCAGTGAATTTACTTTCTGTCAATGGTCAATTTTACTCTGTGAAAGATTCACTATTGACGATTCACTCATTCACATTTTATACTTTTATTCCTGTTCTCATTTTAGCACTTCTGGCTCTTGAGTTTTCTTCGATTTCCTGATCGTCCGGAATAATCGCTTTACTCTTTACCAATTCGAATGCTTTTTTATAATTTCCGTAGATGTCTCTTTCCGGTTCTCCTTCGAACATTCCGTTTTTCAGGAATCTTTTTACCAAACGGTCTTCCAGAGAGTGGTAAGAAATTACTACCAATCTTCCTTCCGGTTTTAAAACATTATAAGCCTGCACCAGCATTTCTTTCAATACTTCAAGTTCCTGGTTGACTTCTATTCTTACTGCCTGAAAAAGCTGGGCATAGAATTTATTCACTTTATGAGGTGGAAGGTAGCTGAAAAGTTTTTTCAGGTCCTCCGTAGTTTCTATGCTTTTCGTTTTTCTGTGGTGAACAATATCTCTCGCCAGTTTTCTTGCCTCTCTTAATTCTCCGTAGTGATAAAAAATATCTGCAAGCTCTTCTTCTCCATATTCATTGATCACTCTTTTGGCATCCAGATTCTGCATCACATTCATTCTCATATCCAGAGGCGCATTGCTTCTTGTAGAAAAGCCTCTGTCTGCTTCATCAAACTGATGAGAAGAAACACCAAGGTCAGCCAAAACACCATCAATTTGACTGATTCCGTACATCAGCAATGAGTTTTCCAGAAATCTGAAATTCTGATTCACCAATGTAAATCTGGGATCATCAATTGTATTTTTAAGTGCATCCAGATCCTGATCAAAGCTGAACAATCTTCCTTTGTCGGAAAGTCTGCTCAGAATTTCTCTTGAGTGACCTCCACCTCCAAAGGTGCAGTCCACGTATATTCCGTCAGGATTCGTCACCAAATCATCAACACTCTGCTTCAACAAAACGGGGTTATGATACATGCTTAATTGTGTTTTTTATTTAATACTATTATTAATAACCGATGCAGTTATTCTTCATCGAAAGAGCCCATTACATCCTCGGCTAAACTTGCAAAATCAGTTTCGTTGGTGGAAATTACCTTTTCATAAGCATCTTTATCCCAGATTTCGAAAAGTTCTCCTGCGCTGGTGATCACAACATCTTTCTGAAGATTTGCGAAAGTCATCAGGTCTTTGGAAATCTGTAGTCTTCCTGCATTGTCCAACTCTACCGTTTTTACTCCTGCCGTAAACATTCGTATGAAATCAGCATTCTTTTTTATGAACCTGTTCAGTTTATTAATTTTGCCCATCAGTTTATCCCATGCATTCATAGGATAGACTTCCAGACAAGATTGGAACACAGATCTTTTGACTACAAACGCCTTATCGTCGAAGTTTTCCATCTGTTTGATCAGAGAGGAAGGAACTTTTAAGCGGCCTTTGTCGTCAATTTTACACTCATATGTCCCAATGAAATTTTTCATTTGGGACAAATTTATATAATAATTTCCAAAATTTCCCACTTTTTCCCACTTTTTGACTCAATGTTAATAAGTTTTATTAAAGATTGAGCTCCAAGAATGTAATGGGTTGATATGTAGACACTTGTTAAAAGTGCTATTTGGCCCATAATAAAGCGGTTTTGAAAAAAAAAGTTAAAAAGGAGAATATTGTATTATTTTTATCTTAAATTAGGATAATCAAAATATTTTTGAGGTTTAATTTGTATTTTTGCAGGGCTTTATTAAGGCATGAGTATGATATTTAGTACAAAAAAAGAAAAGAAATATTCCTATGTAGAGGCGGGAGAAGGACATCCATTAGTGCTGTTGCACGGGTTAATGGGTGGTTTGAGTAATTTCGATAAAATGGTAGATTTTTTTTCGGATAGGGGATTCAAGGTATTTGTTCCTCAGTTGCCCATCTATGATCTTCCGGTACTCAATACCAATCTTACCACTATCGCAAAATATATTATCAAGTTTATAGAAAGTCATATTGAGGGACCTGTTTCTATTGTAGGAAACTCAATGGGCGGTCATGTAGGGCTTATTTTAACTTTGGCAAGACCGGATCTGGTAAAGAATCTTGTGCTTACAGGAAGTTCCGGATTGTATGAAAGAACTTTTGGTGATAGTTTTCCAAGAAAGAACGACCGATCTTATATCAGAAAGAAGACTGAAGAAGTTTTTTATGATCCAAAGATCGCTACTGAAGATCTGGTAGATGAAGTATTCGGAGTAGTGAACGACAGAATGAAAGGCATCAAAACAGTAATGCTTGCAAGAAGTGCCATTAAACATAATATGCTGAACGATCTTCCTAAGATTGTGACGCCTACGTGTCTGATCTGGGGGAAACAGGATAATGTGACGCCTCCTGAAGTGGCGGAAGATATGCATAAGTTTATTCCTAATTCAGATCTGTTCTGGATAGATCACTGTGGCCATGCCGCTATGATGGAAAAACCAGATGAATTCAACGAGATTCTATACAACTGGATTAAAGACAAAGTTTAAAAACATTATAAATGACCATTAAGAGCTTTTCTTAATGGTTTATTTTTCTAAAATACATTCAAAAATGATTATTAAGACAGCAGAGTTTGTAAAGAGTAGCGGAAAATGGCAGGAGTGTCCTGAACCGAATATTCCTGAATATGCTTTTATTGGAAGATCCAATGTAGGAAAGTCATCGTTGATCAATGCCATGATGAATCATAAGGATCTGGCTAAAACTTCACAAACGCCGGGAAAAACCCAGCTGATCAATCATTTTCTGGTGAATGAGAACTGGTATCTTACCGACTTACCGGGGTATGGATATGCAAAGGTTTCCAAGGTTCAGCGAAAAGATTTTGAAAAGCTGATCACCAACTATATTCTGAACAGAAGAAACCTGGTGAATCTTTTTGTTCTGGTAGATGTAAGACATAAACCTCAGGCTATAGATCTCGATTTTATGCAATGGTGTGGAGAGAGTGGTGTTCCGTTTTCAATTGTGTTTACAAAGGCGGATAAGCTAAAGCCTAATGCTGTGATCAAAAATGTTGAAGATTATAAGCTGGAAATGCACAAGACATGGGAAGATCTTCCCGAGTTATACATTACCTCAGCAGAAAAAAAGGAGGGTGGGGATCTGATTTTAGATTTTATTGAAAAGACGAATGATTTTCTGATTCAAAATAATGTAAGTTTTGATGAATAGTATAGTTTGGAAAATTAAGACTTTTGAAGAATTTACTGTTCCTGAATTGTATGCCGTACTGAAAGCCCGTATTGATGTGTTTGTTATAGAGCAAAATTGCCCTTACCCTGATCTGGACGATTATGATCAGAAAGCAGTTCATATCTGGGCAGAGGAAAATGGAGCTATTCTTGCTTATTGCCGTGTTTTTGATAAAGGAATCAAATATGAGGAAACTTCTATCGGACGAGTTCTCACAACTGAAAAGGCCAGAGGGAAGAGCTTAGGAAAGCAATTAATTCAATATGCTGTTGAGACGATTGAAAACCGATTTCATACCCCTGAAATCAGAATTTCAGCACAGGATTATCTGTTGAGATTCTATGGCGGATTCGGTTTTGAAGATACCGGAAAGAAATATCTGGAAGATGATATTCCACATACGGAAATGATCAGAAAATAAAATAAAGAAAGGTATCTCGCTTGAGATACCTTTTTTAATGCTTATATATATGGAGTGTTTTTAGTTTTGTTGAAGCTTCATGGCTTCAATTGTTCTTACCAAATAAGTGGGTGAATTTTTGTCACTGGAGTATTGAAAATTTTTACGTAATTTATCATTATTTAAGCTCCATCCATAGTTTGAGATTAAATCCAGGGCATCTTCAGAAGATAGTTTATTTTTGTTAAAAGAATGATAAACTTCACTAAAGCTCCAATCACTATAGTCTTTTTTAATAGGGCAAATGTCAATGACCTTATTATTGTAATATAAAACTGATAAATAGATAATATTACCCTCTAAATAGTTTTCGTCGGAGTCCGGAACTTTATTTAATTGAGATTTTACAATCTTCTCTCCATTATATCTCGAAGTGGAAGCCAGATATTCTCCATTTTGGCTATTTTCTGAATCAGAAGGAGTTGAGGAAAATAATGAACTATAACTTCCCGTTGAACCTGAACTGTATGATGAATATCCGCTTCCCGAGGTATAACTTCTTGTATGAGGTCTCACATAGGTTCCGTCTTTTCTTGTATATCCTTTTACACTTGTTGTTCTTCGTTGAGCTTCTAATTGATTTACAAAAGAAAATGAAAGAATAAGAAGTAATATAAATTTGAGTTTCATGATTATTAATTTTTTATCATTAATTACACCCTGAACAATAAGATCTGTCTACATATTGTTTACTGCTTCCTGCATAATAATAACAGCCTCCTCTAGGCCCTACGAAGAGTTCCTGTCCATTATAGGTGCATCCTCTGCTTTGTGAATAGGATTTTGAAGAAGAATAAGATCTGTTTGATTTGCTGTATCTGCTTTTACGGCTTGTTCTGCTTTTACTTTTCCTGGGTTTCTTTGTAGAGAATTCTTTTGCAGAAGAAGTATCTGTTGTGGAGGCGGAAAAGTTCGCAGGTAATAATAATCCTAGTCCTAAAAGACCGGTAAGTAGTAGTTTTTTCATAATATTTGATTTTTAGTTATTATAGAATTGTTTTCATGGTTGTTATTTTTTATTAATCTCTCTGAAATTTCTGATTGATTAAGAAATTGCTGGTTAGGCAAAATGAGCAGAATTTCTCCTGAAGGGTTTTCAATAAGATAAGCTCCGGATCTACAATTTTGAAAACGATATTTGAAGGCTTTTAATCCTGAAAGGAATCCATCATTTATTGTTTTTTTATACACATATCTGGAACAGCTGATTCTGAAAATACATTTCCTTCTCTTGGATGGGGGAATGACCAGCCAGTAAATTTTAATAAGAAGAATTAATAGATTTTTCATTTTTACTGAAAACAACCATTTGATAAGAAGTCATATAACCTGGCTTGTGACCAAGGCCAAAGCATCCGTTAATAGGTTGTATGTATGTAGATACACTTTCCAATCTTATAAATTCCCATCCCTGTTCATATTGAACCTTTATAAGATTTTCTAATTGTTGAGCAATATTGCTTGAACTCATATTTTGTTGATTAGCAGTGGCAACAAATGGTATTACTTTGTATTCCATAACTGTTTTTATTATACTCCAAAAGTATCAACCTTTTAAAACCAATCCTTACGGGAAACCATAAAACGAAAAAACCTTCCAAAAAAATGAAAGGTTTATATATGGATACTTGAAAACGGATCAGATAATTCCCAAATCTTTACAAAAAGCAATAAGCTGTTCGTTGCTGGTGATCTGGAGATCTTCTTTCATGCTGTTCAGTCTCTTTTCTACGCTGCTTAAGCTGTTGGGTTTGATATTATTGTTTTGAAGATAGACCGGAATGTTTTTTTGAAGAACACCCTGGGCCAGAAGAGAGATCAGAGTGATGTCATAATCTGTGAATTCATAGCTGTTTAGCTGCTTTACCTCCTGTTTCAGGTCAAGAGACAGGTAGTTTTTGTTATCGTAGACTGATGCGATTGCTTTTTTGAGCTCTTTGGAGTCGTGTCTTGCCTTGCGTACAAAGCCATTGATTTCATATTCTTTAAAAAGCGAATCTATCACTCCGGACCTGTGTTCGGAAGAGAATACGATGGTTTTAAGCGATGGCTGTACTTCCTTAATGGCCTGAATCAATGCCTTCCCGTCTTTAATTTTCTGCTCATGGTGATCCTCTTCAAAAGAAAGATCGGTAATTAAAAGATCATAATGATCATTCTCCCGAATGGATTTCTGAATTTTGGCTAAGGCATCATCGCAGTAATAAACATAGTCTGCATGGGATATATTGAGATCTTCTAATGTTTTTTGTACAGAAATACTACTGCTTTCGTGGTCTTCGGCTATTAAAATTTTTTTAAACATTTTTTTTCTTTTTTAAGGAGCTGGGAATGAAATATAAACTTTCAGCCCTTTTTCGGTTTGGGTATCAAAAATAATTTGTCCGTGAATGGTTTCCATACGGGAAACCGTATTTCTTAGCCCATTGTTTTGAGATATTTCATCCTGAATACCAATTCCGTTATCGGTATACTGAATATGTATCAGATCATCCTTTCTTTCAAACTTAAAAGCTACGAGACTAGCCTGGCTATGCTTTTTCATATTCACCAAAAGCTCACGGATTATCTGATAAATTTCGTTTTGGACAGAGTCACTTACTCCGTTCCATACATTATAATCATTTCCTGCAAGATATGTCTTTACATAGTCGTTATTAAAAGAAGCAATAAGTACGGATATTTTTTTATCAAACTCTACACTGTCCTTAGTTTCTGGCTTTTCATAAGAGATGTCTCTGGATTTTTCGTAGACAAACTCCAGTTCGTCCAGCGCTTCTTCTTTATCAAAGTTCTCCTGATTTTCAATTTTGGTCATCACCTGGTAGATCCCATTGGCTACGACGTCGTGAACTTTTTTGGACATTTTAAGTTGGGTGTTTTTGACTTCGAGTTCTTTTTCTTGTTTTAGTAACTCTTTTTCTTGTTCCAGACGTTTTTTCCTTTTTTTAACCCAGAGGCCCCCCCCGATTAAAGCTAAAATCAAAGCAAGGATGCCAATATTTCTATATAATAATTGTATTTCTTTTTTTGCATTTTCAGCATCTGATTTTAAAAAGTTGGCTTTATTTTTTTCCGATTCATATCTAATTAAAGCAAATTGATTTTTGGCTTTATTTCTTGCAGTTTGGAGGCTATCTCCCAATTTTTGATAAACATTAAAATATTCTCTTGATTTATTGTGATCTTCTTCTAACAGTATTATTTTCTGCAGTGCTTCTAATTTGTCATCAGGATTTTTAATTGTATTTGCGACTTCATACATTTTATGAGCATAGGATAATGCTTTCTGTTTATTAATGTCAGAATAGAAATCAGATAGATGTGCATAGCTTGCATTTAATCCCCATATATCAGAGCTTTCTTTTCTAATGGTAAGAGCATTAATTAATTCTGTCTCAGCATTGTAATTAGAGTTTTGAAGGAATTTTGTGTACGCAAGGTTATCCAGTATTTTAGATTTTAATTTTTTGTTTTTTGCATTTTTTATATTAGAGTAAAGAACATCTAGTATTTTAATAGCTTCTGGGTAATTTTTCATTTTTGCATTGGCAATAGCAATATTATTCTTTATCGTAATTTTATCTTCTGTTTTTTGAGCAATATCAAGAGCTTTATTATACCAGATAATTGCAGTTCTATAATCTTTTAAATTTTTTCTAGAGAGTGCTATAGGATTATAGATTGACAATAAATAGTCATTATCTTGAGGTTGTTTTAGATACTTTATGGCTGTAGTATTGATTTCTTCGCTACCATAATAGTCTCCTTGTTCTAGAGATATAATACTTAAATAGGTTAAAGAAGTAGCATATTTAATACTGTCTTTTTTTAATAAATAGTATGAGCTAGCTTCGTTGAAATATTTGAATGCACTATCCGTTTTTTTATTTTCATAAAACATTTCTGCTTTTGAGTGAGCAGAAATTTTAGCTGATGGTATATCTTCCAAACTATTTTTTTTGCATGAAAGAAATGAAAATATGATTATTAGATAAAGGTATCTCATAAAATAAGGAATTATACAAATTTATATAATTCCTTATATGTTTGATTATTTATTTTTTAGGAGGAAGTATTATTCCGTCTTCTCCTCCAGTATCTCCGGTTGATCCTCCAGGATCTGCAGGCCCATTTTGAGGTTGGGCAGTTATAGTAGTTGGGTTATTATCATTTACTGTTGTTGTATTTGCGTTATTATTTGAAAATGCTAGCCCTAGTAGCATTAAAATGAATTGTATCATACCTAAAAAAGTTTTAAGATTTTTGAAAAATTTTCTTCCTCTCGAGGGGTTAATCCCGAGCAGTACACGTTAAAATTTTCGAAGCGCTTCTTAAATTTTTTGGGAAGTGAACCATCAAAAACGGAGGAGAAACATCTGCTTCCCAGTCCGGAGTTTTCCTCCGCTTTATCTGGTGATTTTTGAAATCAGTTTTGTAAATTTGTTTTTATAATGTTTTGTTTTTCACTGATTTCTGAAGCAAAGATGCGACAAAACATGACGCAGGTGTTAGACACGTTCTGGACATCTATGGACACGAAATGGACTGCGGAGATCTTATGGGAATCCGTAATGTGGAATGATTGATAATCACCTATTTTGTAATGACAGAAAAAACTATATATGTCCAAGAAAAAACTATTAATCCATGAGGTATTCAAGAAGGTGCAGAAAGATTTTCCATCAGAAAGCACCAAGAATGGATGGTCTTCTAAACTTGTTGATTATTTGGAGAAGAATTTGAAGTTTATTATTAATGAGAAGACCCTTGTAAGGTATTATGATGCATGTATACGGGATAATAATGAGCCTAATATAAAAGACCCGCTAATCCTTAATAAGCTAAGTGAATATATTGGTTACACAGATTTTACTGACTTTTCCAGGACTTTTGTCAAACAGGAAGAGGATGCCAATAAAACTACCATTAAGATAACGGTGGATGAGGATGAAGAATCTTTATCTGAAAAGTTTTCGAAGTTAAACATCAATATTATCAACGAGCAGCACTTTAAAGTACCGGATTTTATCAAACAGAATGGGCTGGGTATTTTAGAAATAAGTTTTCTCTTATGTCTTGTTACAGGAAATGTTCTTTTTTCCGGGACTAAGAAGGAGAGTAGTACTTATTCTCAATCTTTAGGTTTCATGTCATTTATGAAGCCGATAGTAGAGAAGAAATATATGTATTGGGATGGAGAGCAGTATATAGGAACAGACAGCATTTTTATAAGCCCTGGAATTAACATTGTTGCTATGAATTCTCATAAACTGAAACACTTTAGGAGGATTATGAGAAAAGATACATTGACAGATGTGAATGCTCTTGGAAAGGTTTGGTACTCAAAATATAATAATGAAGTTGAATTCTTTACGGATGATGGAGTTGATCCTGATAATGGAAAAGAATTGAGGAAAGCAACCTCACTTATTATCTATAAATATGCTGGAAAACAGAAAGACTCAGTAGAAGTGGAAGAGTAGCGGTAAAGTTTTCAATTGCTCTCAATTTAAATCACAAAAAAAGCGAAGATTTCTCTCCGCTCTATATTATTCAGCATTCAACATTCCCAGTTCTCCGAAGTGTTTTTTAAACTTCTGGATTTTAGGGCCTACTACAGCACTGCAATAGGGTTGTGTAGGATTTTCATTATAATACCCTTGGTGGTATTGTTCAGCGGGCCAGAATTTGTCGAATTTTGTTAATTCAGTTACGTAGGTTCCTGCCCATCTTCCTGATTCCTGAGATGCCTTGATTGCTTCTTCAGCTTTTGCTTTTTCCGCATCATCTTTATAGTAAATAACGGAACGGTACTGAGTGCCGATGTCATTGCCCTGTCTGTTCAGTTGAGTAGGATCGTGCAGGAAGAAAAATACATCCATCAGTTGCTCATAAGAAATAGTGGCCGGGTCATAAGTGATCTGTACTACTTCTGCATGTCCGGTTTCTCCGGTACATACTTCCTGATAAGTAGGATTATCTTTGTGTCCGCCTGAATATCCTGAGACTGCAGATTGTACGCCTTTCAGCAAATTGAAACAGCTTTCTACACACCAGAAACATCCGCCTCCGAAAGTAATCTGTTCTAAATTATTGTTGTCCATTTTTGGGTAATTATATTGTTGTATTGTACTTTTCTTGGCTTCGATAGCTTTAGAAAAAGTCAATCAAAATTAAGAAAAACTTTATAGATTCTTGTACGAACTCAGTGAATTGTTTTCATAGATAATACTGATAATAAGCGCTTGTTTTGGATTGTTTTTTGGCCACGAATGCCCGAATTTATTTTTATTAATAGATTCTTAGAGACTGTATTCTTCTCGTGGGTATGGCAAATCAAACAGATTTCTCCAGTATCTAAAATCAGAAAAATAAAATAAGCTGCATTCAATTTTATCGGAGATAAAATCTTTGCGCCTTAAAACGCTTAGAAAGGAAATAAACTTTGCGCCTTAACGTTTTCCAACGAATAACAAATAATATGCTTGTTGGATAGTGCAATTTTTTTTACAGCTATATTCTATGTCCTGTATGGTAGAAAACTAATGACATAGCTTATTTGTAACCAACAGAAAAAGCTATCCCAAAATGAGATAGCTTTTATATGGTATTGTCTGTAATCAGTTATTTTTCCCAAACCAAAGCACTTGCCCCAAGAATGGCAGCATCTGCTTCGTTCAGTTCACTGAATACCAGTTTTACTTTATTTCTGAAGATAGGAAGAAGGTTTCTCTCCATATGAAGTTTAGCCGGCTTTAGGATAAAATCTCCAGCTTTGATCACGCCACCGAATAAAAGAATAGCTTCCGGTGAAGAGAACATCACGAAGTTGGCCAATGCCTCGCCCAGTTTTTGTCCCGTATATCTGAAAACTTCTTTGGCAATAGGATCATCTTTCATTGCACATTCATATACGGTCTTAGAATTGATTTCGTCTTCCGGATATTGGTTGAGCATAGATTCCGGAAATTCGGCTCTCATTTTCTTGGCAGTGATCGTAATCCCTGTTGCTGAGGCATAGGCTTCAAGGCTTCCTTCAGAACCTGTGCTCCAGTGCTTTCTTCCGCCTGGTTTTACAATGGTATGACCAAGCTCTCCGGCAAAACCGTCATGCCCATAGATTAAGTTTCCATTGGCAATGATTCCGCTGCCTACTCCTGTTCCCAGAGTGATCATGATGAAGTCTTTCATTCCTCTTGCGGCGCCGAAAAGCATTTCTCCCAAAGCTGCAGCATTCGCATCGTTGGTTACTGTACAAGGCAGATTGAATTTTGCCGTCATCAGCTCTGCAAAAGGAATTACCCCTTTCCATGGCAGGTTAGGAGCCAGTTCTATGGTTCCTTTGTAGTAGTTGGCATTTGGGGCTCCTACTCCGATTCCGTCGAAGTGCTTTTCAGTCCCATGTTTTTCCATCAAAGGATATACATTCTCATATAAAGCATCGATAAAATCTTCTACTTTGTCATAGGCATCTGTTCTCAGATTTCCTTTATCCAGAACTTCTCCCCGGTGGTTTACGATTCCGAACTTGGTATTGGTTCCGCCGATGTCAATTCCAAGGGCAACTTGTTTTGATAAATCTATTAATGACATTCTATTATTAAATTCTAAGGTCTAAAATTATAAAAAAGATTGTATTAATAGATTATTAACTGAGTTTTATTTAAAGTTTTAAGCAGTTTTTAACGGTTTTTTCTTTCTTCGTCCCCACCAGATCATAAATCCGGTTACCGGAAGAGAAGCACAGATAAGGCTTACAATAAAAGCGATGATCTTTGTAGGAAGGCCCAGAATCGCTCCTACGTGAATATCGTAGTTGGCATTCACTACTTTCTCTCCGAAATTTTTGTCTTTAGGATCATGGGTATGAAGCAGTTCTCCTGAATTTTCATCAAAAATAAGGCTGCTGCTTTTGTGATACGAATAGGTAAGGTGTTTTACATAGACTTCAAAGTTAGGATGTTCATGATCATCCATATGCTCGTGTCCCAGGTCTATGGCAAAACCGTAAGAGTCCGGATATTTTTGTTTTATCGTATTGATGATTTTGTCCAGCGTTCCTTCTGTTCTCAGCTCAATAGGAGCTTTTGTTTTGATATGAGAAAAGTCCGGGTATTTGGTTTCCCCGCCTGAGAAGATCACATAGATCATTGCCTGTACCACAAAGAATGCATAGAAAAGTCCTGTGATAGAAAAAATCAAAGCAAAGATGGAAGCATAAAAGCCTAAGACGTTATGAAGATCATAGTTCTTTCTTTTCCAGCTTTTGATTTTTTTCCATTTGAAGGCAAAGCGCTGTTTCCTGGCTGCTTTGTTTTTCGGCCACCATAAAACGATTCCTGTGATTAGCATGATCACAAAAATGATCACCGGTATTCCCACCACATAAGTTCCCCAGTCCTGCTTCAGAAGAAAGCTCCAGTGGATCATCTTTACAATATTGAAAAAGCCGTTCTTTTCATCATAAACCCTTAAAACCTTTCCGGTATAAGGATTTACATAGGCTTGCTTATAGATAGGAAATTCATCAAAATAGTTCCAGCCTTTCGTATTATGCTCGTACCAGAAGAACATATAAGACATTTTCTTATCAATAGGAATATTGACCCAGTGGATCGGATATTTTTCCTTTACCTGTTCAGCAACCACCTTCTCCATCACTCTGATAGGAAGTACCTGTTTCTGATCGATATTCTGTTCATGATGATACATGACATCTTTACGGGTAACATTCTCTATTTCATCTTTAAAGACATAGAGTGCTCCGGTAATGGAAATAATGAAGATCAGGAATCCGATTCCCAGCCCAAACCACAAATGCAGCTTGGCAGACCACTTTTTAAAAAATCCCGGTTTCTTTTTATGATGATGCTTTTTCGTCATGTCAAAATTGAAAGTAATACAAAGATAGGTTTTACTTTTTATTTAGATTAATTAAAATTTATATTCCAGTATCAAGGTTCCTCTTACTCCCAAAGCATTGATGTAATCAGCGTCTCTTGCTGACCACCAGGCAATTGATGGCTGATAAAGTCTGTTGAAAACATTTTCAACCCCCAGTGATACCTTCCAATTATGGTTGATTTCGTAGCTTGATTTAAAGTTGAAAACCGTGTAGTCCGGGACGTATCCTTCTCCATAGGCATAGAGACCTTTTACATTGGGCTCGAATCTGTTTTGCTGGAAAGAATGAAGCATATCCAGCCCGATTGATAAGGCAGGAATAGGTTTCCCCTGAATGTAGGCCAATACTTTTGGAGCTGAAATTCTGCTGTTATTGATCTTGGAAGAATAATTGCCGTCATCTTTTGGTGAGGTAATCCCTTCCATCCAGCTATAACTTCCCCCAAACTGAATCCACTTTACAGGAGTGAAATGAAGAAATCCTTCCACCCCATAGACAATTTCAGGCGCTCTCTGGATCATTAATGCTCTGTCCGGGCTCTGTACAAATGATGCTCCCAGTTTAGATGTACTTACATAAGACGTCAATTCATAATTCAGCCAGCTTGAAAGCTGCCCGGTAGCTCCTAATTCATAATTGTTGACAATAATAGGTTTGGTTTCAAGGCTCTTTATGGTTTCGGAAGTTGAGGTTCTTAAGATTCGCCCCAGCTCATTGATAGAGTAGGCCTGTGAAAAACTTGCAAAAAGATTAATGTAAGGTTCAATGTTATAACGGATCCCGATATTTCCTACAAGGGCACTATAATTTAACTTTCCTCCTTCTACCGGAATGCTTTTCGTAAAGGTTCCGTCACTTTTCACAACAGAAAGGGTGTTGAAGTCGTCTATATTTACTTTGATGTTTTCATAGCGAAGTCCTCCTTTGATGGTCAGTTTTTTGAACAGATCAATTTTTGCCAATACAAAAGGGGCAATATTGGTCATACTCATATTAGGTGTCCAGAATCGGCCGTCTTCCAGTTTCTGTACGGTTTGGTCATTCAGAATATCAGCTCCATAGATGATTTCTCCCTGTGAATTGGCTGAATTCCACAATTGGGTATCAAAATTGAAACGGGCACCTGCTTTTTTGGAAAGAACATTCGATTGCCCGCCATTAAAAAAGGTATCACTGTAGCCGTAAACGGTTTTAAAATCCTGATAATAGAGGTTGATATTCAAAGACGTTCCAGCAAACAGATTCTTATTGTCATAGCTTACCCGGATATTATGATTTTTTGGAGTTCCCTGTGGGGTGGTTTCCAGGCTTTTTCCTATTCCCTCGCCAATAGTAGGCTTTATTCCATATTTTCCGGTACTTAATCCTACATTAAGGTCTGATCTTGAAGAATATCCGATATAAGAGGCTTCGACTCTCTGGTTCTCATTGATGTCATATCCCAATTTCAGCATTCCGTTGTAATTATCCATCTTGGCAGTGCTGTAGGTAGGGCTTAGCAGAATACCGTCTGCATCTTTCATATAGCCGGTTCTTTCGTAGGCCAATGAGAGGGTATAATCAAACTTTTTAATCTTTCCTGACAAAAGCTGGCTCGCTCTTACGCCTAAGGTTCCGCCATAAGGCTGACCTGTAAGACCAATCTGTGAGATTCCGGAAATTGGTTTATCGGTTTTATTTCTTTTCGTAATATAGTTGATGATTCCGCCATCAGCACCATTTCCATAAATAGCAGAAGCACCTTTGATCACTTCCACTCTTTCAATGGCAGATGGGTCAATCACTCTTAAATCTCTTGCCCCGTTACGAAGTGGGGTAGACTGTGGAATCCCATCAATTAGTACAAGTACCTGACGTCCTCTCAAGGTTTGTCCCGTATTGGAAGTTTGTCCTGAATTGGTTCCTAAGCTGGGAACGGTATACTGCAGGATACTGGTAATATCGGAATTGACCGTCAGCTGAGACTGGATCTGCTTTTCCCCTACAATAGTAATAGAACTCGGGACCTCTTTGATACTTTCTTTTTTTCTGGAAGCAGTCATCACGACTTCCTCAACCGTTTTGGTTTGTAAAGTATCTTTCACCTGGGCAAAAACGACAGTGGTTCCCATGCAGGCAGCTGATAAAAGCGCTTTTTTCATTATATTTTCTTTCCTTGTTTCTTTCTTTTTCCCCACCAGACCAAAAATCCGGTTACCGGGAGTGATGTACAGATGAGACCGGCAATGAACCATATGATTTTTCCAAACAGCCCGAAGTAGGAACCTGTATGAATATCATAATTGGCATTGGCATATTTTTCAGCGTTATTCAGTTTTTGATGAGGTTTATTGGCTAGTAGTTTTCCTGAGTATTTATCAAAAGTTAAAAGATTTCTCTCGCTGAACCTTCCTTCCTGTCCGTAAATGGTTACCGGAAGGTTTTTAAGATCTTTTCCTTTTTTATTTTTTCCATTCAAAGAGATCCTGAAGCTGGAGGAGCCGGCATATAGTTTTTCAGTCTGTGCGGCTGCTATATCGAAAACAGCTTCATTTTTTACCATCAATGAATCCGGAGATTTGATCTCTTTTTCCTTTGGAAGATCCATCGAACCAGATAAGGCAAGATTGAACGTATTTTTTACATAGGGATAGGCAAAATAAATCCCGGTGATACTCAGCAATAATGCAATGAATGAAGCATAAAACCCGAGTATATTATGAAGATCGTAGTTTTTGCGCTTCCAGGTTTTCACATTTTCCCAATTGAACCAGAAACGTCCTTTTCGGGCATTTTTATTTTTCGGCCACCATAATATAATTCCTGTAATCAGCATGAATATGAAAAGAACTGTGGGAATTCCCACTACATATTTTCCCCAATCAGAATTGAGCAGTAATCCCCAGTGGATGTATTTTAAAATATTGAAGAAATCATATTTTTCGTTATAAACAGCCAGGATTTCCCCGGTATACTGATTGACGTAGACCTGCTTGTTGATCAAAACTTCCTGAAAATAATTCCAGCCCTTTTTATTTTTTTCATAATAGAGAAAGCGGTAGGATTTAGTTTTGTCTAAAGGAATTTCAACCGAACTCAACGGATATTTTTCATT
Organism: Chryseobacterium indologenes; assembly: GCA_001013295.1. Taxonomy (GTDB): domain Bacteria; phylum Bacteroidota; class Bacteroidia; order Flavobacteriales; family Weeksellaceae; genus Chryseobacterium; species Chryseobacterium indologenes_B. Next base: position 81,771 of record LAZY01000099.1, read on the forward strand.
CAGTTCCAGAGTGACTTTCTCACGAAGAAGATTGATAGGGAACGGTTTCTTTCCTATATCCTCATTTTTTACATAGATGGCTTCCTTACGCAGGCTGTTCTGTACTTCATCCTTAAAAACATATAAAGTCCCCGTAAGAGAGACGATGAATACAATAAGGCCAACGGATAAGCCAAACCACAGATGTAGTTTGGCAGACCATTTCTTCGTTGGAGAAGCTTTCTTTTTAGGATGATGCTTTTTTTTCATAGCAAAAAGTTAACCCCTGAAGGGTTAACCTTATCTTTATTGTTAAAATTTATAAGTAACCGATCCAAGAACATTGATCAGTTTCTGTGGATTAGCAGTTGTATATCCTATCCAATAATGCTGGCTGGTAAAATTGTCAACCTTTGCCCCGATTCTGAATTTTTTAGTATCGTAATATGCATTGGCATTCAGTACAAAATATTTCGGAAGGGTAAATGTTGATATTTTGCTTGTTGCAACATCCAATTGATTGAAGATTTTATTGGCATTGGCAAAGTTTCCTCCAACTCCAAAGCCTAGCCCTTTTAAGCTTCCGTCTATAAACTGGTAGCTTGCGTTAAAGTTAGCCAGCCATGGAGAACCAGCTGTTGCCGGTCTCAAACCTGTTGCCATATCTGTGGTGTCATTATAGGAAAGCCCTCCAATAAGTGAAAATCCTTTGATCAGATATGCATTTATTTCAAGCTCTACTCCTTTGCTCCGGATTTCTCCGGCCTGAGTCTGTACAGATTTACCTGCGGCAGAGAAATCTCCTGTAGATACCAGCATATTCTTTACTCTGATGTCATAGTAACTTACTGTAGCATTGATTTTTCCGTTTATCAGATTGGCTTTGAAACCTCCTTCAAACTGGTTGGCTTTTTCAGGATCGGAAAGGGCAACATTACCTGCCTTATCGGTAGTGAAATATCCGTTACTTTTGAAGCTGTTCTGATAATTTCCAAAGATGGAAAACTTGTCTTTTATGATTTGATAGACCAAACCTGCCTTTGGTGACCATGCAGATTGATTATAGGCTGCTACGGTATCTATAAAATACTTTCCTTCTTTGGCATTGTTACTTTCATATCGGATTCCCAAAACAATATTAAGCCCGGAGGTTGGTGTGAAAACGTTAGATACATATCCACTGTATGTATTAAGATCTCCGTCGCTATCAAAATGACCAACTTTATTAGGATCACTATACAATGTACCTAATGCTGATCCGTTGAATCCTGAATAATCTGCTCCATTAGAGGGTACACTATCAAAATTTCCGCTTGCCAAATAAATATATCTTGATCTGTCTTTTGTTTTAAGATAATCAAAACCTGCAACAGTTCTGTTTCTCATTCCGTTTCCAAAAGTATAGTCAAAGTTGAAATTCTGTTGTATCTGGAAATATTTTTTTCTGCTGTCTCTGGTGGCCTGATCATTTCTGTCAACAAGAAGATTGTTGTTGGCATCTACTCTTGCTGCAAAATAGGGTCCGAAACCATCAGAATAACTGCTGGATGTGTTTATATTGGTAGATGACTTAATGTGATCGTTAAATTTATAATTGATCTGACCAAATACATTATTGACTCTTGCCGTAGTATAAAGACCGTCTCCCAAATAAGATTCTTTATAATTCAAACCTTTTCTTTCTAGATCTTTCATATTATCAATTCCTCCCAGACTCTGTGGAGTCAGATAGAAAAAGAATGGCTCACCCACAGCTCTTGTATTGAACATTTCATATTCAACATTGAACTGAAGTTTGTCGTTTACATTATACGTTAAAGAGGGAGCAAAAGCGAAATACGTATTTTTTGCATCTGTTTTCTGGAAAGTTCCTTCGTTGGTATATGCTGTATTTAATCTGAAAAGAAACTTATTATCTTTGGTAAGTGGAGCATTTACATCAACTTGCGCTCTATAGGTGTTATAGCTTCCGCCAAAAAGGCTTATCTGCCCGCCAAGTGTTTCATAAGGTTTTTTTGTAATTCTGTTGACTAAGCCACCATATGAAGCGACATTACTTCCATATAGAGTTCCTGAAGGACCTTTTAAGACTTCAAGTCTTTCGATGTTGACAGCATCAATCGTGGTGGTAACAGGCGATACCATTCCATTTCTTAATGAATTATTGGAAGGGAAACCTCTTAAAACAATGAAAGAACCTCCATCTCCAGCTCTGCTAGTCGCACTCCACATTTTCTGTACACCGGTAACGTTCCTATAGGTATCATCAACGGTGAAAATATTTTGATTTTCTAATACTGATTTGTTGATTGAAGAAAAGACTTGTGGATCTTCAATAGCTTTTAATGGCATTTTATTCGAATAATCACTATCCTTCTTTACATAAGTATTAATAATTACTTCATCAATGTTTTTGGTGTTTACAGAATCCTTTTTCTGAGCAAAAGTTAGAAGGGACCCTAACATTGAGGCACAGACCAGTACATTTTTCATGAAAGTCAAATTTTCTGCAAATATATTATTTTTAACTATTCTAAATAAATAATAAAATTGATATTTATCATAAACTTATTATACAATGGATAATAAAAAACCGCTCCGGCTAATGCCAGAGCGGTTTTTCAATAATATTGTTAAATTTTTCTTATGCAGGAATTTCTCCTTTGTATAAGAAAGAAATAATCTCTTTGTTCAATTTATCAATCATTTCACTGAATAAGTGGAAAGATTCCTGTTTGTAAATTACCAGTGGATCTTTCTGCTCGTAAACCGCACCCTGAGATGATCTTCTAAGGTCATCCATTTCACGAAGGTGAAGTTTCCAGTTTTCATCGATAATCGATAGAGTGATGTTCTTTTCAAAGTCATTCACTAAACTTTCACACTGAGTATCATATGCTTCTTTTAAGTCAGCTACAATAGTCATTGTTTTGTGGCCGTCTGTGAAAGGAACCTGGATCATTTTGAACATTGAACCCTGATTCTGATATACATTCTCAATAATTGGGAATGATTTCTCCTTCAATAGGTTCAGCTTCATCTGATAATCTTCCTGAGCTGCTTTGAATAGGATATTGGTAAGATCCTGAACGTTTTTGTTATTAAAATCATTTTGAGAAACCGGAGATTCCATCGTAAATGTTTTAATGATTTCGTATTCAAAATCCTTATAATTTCCTGTAGCTTTTCCTTTAGCAACGATAGAGTTTGCCACATCAAAGATCATATTCGTGATGTCATACTTCAGGTGATCTCCGAATAGAGCATTCTTTCTTCTCTTATAGATAACGTCACGCTGTTTGTTCATTACGTCATCATACTCAAGAAGTCTCTTTCTTGTTCCGAAGTTATTTTCTTCCACTTTTTTCTGAGCTCTTTCGATAGACTTGCTGATCATAGAGTGCTGAATAACTTCACCTTCTTTATGACCCATTCTGTCCATCATCTTAGCAATTCTTTCAGAACCGAATAAACGCATCAGGTTATCTTCAAGAGATACATAGAACTGAGAACTTCCCGGATCTCCCTGACGTCCAGCTCTACCTCTCAACTGTCTGTCAACACGTCTTGAATCGTGTCTTTCAGTACCGATGATCGCTAATCCGCCTGCATCTTTTACTGCTTTTGAAAGCTTGATGTCGGTACCACGACCTGCCATGTTGGTTGCAATCGTTACAACTCCTGGCTGACCTGCTCCGGCAACAATCTCCGCTTCCTTCTTGTGAAGTTTCGCGTTCAATACCTGGTGTGGAATTTTTCTTAATTGAAGTGCCTTAGAAAGTAATTGAGAAATTTCAACTGAAGTTGTACCTACAAGTACAGGTCTTCCGGCAGCTGTTAATTTTTCAACCTCTTCAATTACGGCATTGTATTTTTCTCTGTTAGTTTTGTAAACTAAATCCTGTCTGTCATGTCTTAAGATCGGACGGTTGGTAGGAATTACCACAACATCTAATTTGTAGATCTCCCAAAGCTCACCCGCTTCTGTTTCAGCAGTACCAGTCATCCCGGCAAGCTTGTTGTACATACGGAAATAGTTCTGAAGCGTAATCGTTGCAAAAGTTTGAGTGGCTGCCTCAATTTTTACATTTTCTTTCGCTTCAATCGCCTGGTGAAGACCATCAGAATAACGACGTCCCTCCATGATACGACCTGTCTGCTCATCAACAATTTTTACTTCACCATCAATTACTACATACTCATCATCTTTTTCAAATAATGTATACGCTTTCAATAGCTGGCTCATCGTGTGAACTCTTTCAGATTTTTCAGCAAAATCACCGAAAAGTTTTTCTTTAGCTTCGAATTCTTCTTCTTTAGTTAAATTCTTAGCCTCTACTTCAGCAATTTCAGTTCCGATGTCCGGAAGTACGAAGAAGTTAGGATCTGAGTTACCCTGAGACATATATTCAACCCCTTTGTCTGTAAGATCAACCTGGTTGTTTTTCTCTTCGATAACGAAATAAAGATCTTTATCTACGATCGGCATGTCACGGTTGTTGTCCTGCATGTATTGTGCTTCCACTTTCTGAAGCAATGCTCTGTTTCCGCTTTCCGATAAGAATTTGATTAATTGTCTGTTTTTAGGAAGACCTCTGTATGCTTGAAGCAATTTGAATCCTCCTTCTTTAGTGTTTCCTGCAGCGATTAATTTTTTCGCTTCGTTAAAGATTGCAGAAACCGTTTTTTTCTGAACTTCAACAATTCTGTCGATAGAAGGCTTAAGAACGTCAAATTCCTGTCTGTCTCCCTGAGGAACCGGACCTGAAATGATCAAAGGTGTTCTTGCATCATCTACCAATACAGAATCCACCTCATCCACGATAGCAAAGTTCAATTCTCTTTGTACCAGTTCTGAAGGTGAAGTCACCATGTTGTCTCTCAGATAATCGAAACCGAATTCGTTGTTGGTTCCATAAGTAATATCTGAGTTGTATGCTTTTCTTCTTCCGTCTGAGTTCGGCTGGTGGTTATCGATACAGTCGATAGACATTCCGTGGAACTGATAAAGAGGTCCCATCCAGGCGGAGTCTCTTTTCGCAAGGTAGTCATTCACGGTTACAACGTGAACCCCTCTTTCCGGAAGTGAATTTAAATAAATAGGTAATGTTCCTACCAAAGTTTTACCTTCACCGGTTGCCATCTCAGCAATTTTACCACTGTGAAGAATAATCCCTCCGATAAACTGAACATCATAGTGGACCATATCCCAAACTACTGGAGTTCCGGCAGCGTCCCATGAGTTTTTCCAAACAGCCTGGTCTCCCTGGATCTCAACGAAATCTTTTCCTGCAGCAGCCAGTTCTCTATCCCAGTCACTTGCTGTTACACGAATTTCTCCGTTCTGTGCCCATCTTCTTGCTGTTTCTTTGATCAATGCAAAGGCTTCAGGAAGAATTTGTACAAGAACTTTCTCTTCAATTTCGTAGGATTCTTTCTTCAGAGACTCAATCTTTGAGAAAAGAGCTTCTTTTTCGTCAACGTTTGTTGAATTTTTTATCTGCTCTTTAATCTGTTCTATTTGAGCTGTGATCTTGCTGGTTGCAGATTTTATATTCTCTTTAAACTCAGCCGTCTTTTGTCTCAAACCATCATCAGACAATTGTCCGATGTTTGGTTCTACAGCTTTGATTTTTGTTACAACTTTTTTTACTTCTTTTAGGTCCTGCGCTTTTTTGTCTCCCAAAAACCCTTTAAGAACTTTGTTTAAAAAACTCATAAATTTTTTGCTTTATGCTTAATGCAAAATGCTTTAAGCGTTTTAAATAACACGCTTATCGTGTAAATTAATATATAAAAAAGGGCAAAAAAGCTCTAAGCACGCAGCCTAAAGCTTATCGCTTTATTAATATTCGTCCTCGTTCCAAAGGAAGTCCTCATCAGTAGGGTAGTCACTCCATACTTCCTCAATAGATTCATAAATCTCTCCTTCGTCTTCGATAGCCTGAAGGTTTTCCACTACTTCCATCGGTGCACCAGTTCTGATTGCGTAGTCAATAAGCTCTGCTTTTGTCATTGGCCAAGGTGCGTCACTTAGATATGAAGCTAATTCTAATGTCCAGTACATAATTTTCTAATTTTTTGCAAAAGTATAAAAATAGGTCGTATAATAAACTTTTTTATACTTGATTTTCAATTCTTTTTATAATATTTTCTTGTAAATGTCTGTCACCAACTGCATGGCAGCCATGTCAGCAATTTACTTAATGACGTTTTCTCAAAAACCATTCCACAAATTTTTTTATGCCATTTTGGAAGTCTGTGTCCGGTTGATAACCTATTAATGTCTTCGCTTTTGATATATCTGCATTGGTTTTTGTGACATCTCCCGGCTGCATTGGCAGAATTTTTTTTGTGGCAGATTTTCCAAGGGCATTTTCTATGCTGGCTACCATCTCAGATAAAGTGACCACCTGATTTTCGCCCAGGTTCAGAATTTCATATACCCCGGAATGGTTTTCCAGATAAAGGATCGATTTCAGAATCCCGTCAGTAATATCATCAATATAAGTATAATCTCTGGCTGTATTTCCGTCGCCGTAGAAGGGAATTTCCGTTTCTTCTGAAATAAGGCGGGTGAACTTGTGGATGGCAAGATCTGGGCGCTGCCTCGGACCATAGACTGTGAAAAACCTGAGCTGTACCATATCTATATGATATAGGTTATGATAAACATGCCCTAGAATTTCCCCACTTTTCTTAGTGGCAGCATAAGGAGAAATAGGATTATCTACATTATCGGCTTCAGCAAAAGGGATTTTTTCGTTGTTTCCGTAAACACTTGAGGAGGAAGCACAAATGAATTTTTTAATCCTGAAATCTTTGCAGAGTTCCCAAAGATTCATTGTACCCCGTACGTTCACTTCTTCATACTCTAAAGGCCTTTCAATAGAGGGGCGTACACCAGCCAGTGCGGCAAGATGAATGACCATGTCAATTGGATGATTCTTAAAGATGTTTTCGAGCCCTTTCAGGTCTCTTATATCTTGGTGATAAAGAGAATATTGATCAGACTGAGCGAGGGAAATCAAGTGCTGAATGTCTGTCTCTTTATCAGAGAATTCAAAATTCGGAATTTTACCGATTGACTCTAATGTATTTTTAATTTTTACCTGATAGCTGTAGAAATTATCAAAATTGTCAATGTTTATGACAGAATGTCCATTTCTTAATAATTGCTCAACTAAATGTGAACCAATGAACCCGCTGCCTCCTGTTACAAGGTAAGTCATCTGTGATTTTTTATGTGTGCAAATATAAATTTTACTTTTTGAAAATATAATCATTAAATTTACTTAAAAAAGTAATATAAATACAATATGCAGTTTCAAGGGCAAATTTTAAAAATGACGAGCTACGATGAAAAGCCGATCCAATATTATCTTAATCTTTCAGGGGATCTCATCCATATGAATGAGCTGTTTGGAAAAGAGCTGAGCATAAAGCATGTAGGGTTTCAATGCGTAAACTGCGGCGAAAATAAACCGATCTACAGAATGGGTTTCTGCAAAAACTGTTTTTTTGAAAGCCCATATGCCAGTGATACCATTATCCGTCCGGAGCTTTCTACAGCGCATTTGGGGGTGGCAGAACGCGACCTTGAAGTAGAAAAGCAGATCCAGCTTCAGCCTCATACCGTGTATCTGGCTTATACCGGAGATGTAAAAGTAGGGGTGACCAGAAATACCCAGATCCCGACAAGATGGATTGATCAGGGAGCTACGTTTGCCTTGCCAATTGCCAGAACAGAAAACCGCTACGAAGCCGGAATGATAGAAGTTGCTTTGAAAGATCACCTTCCGGATAAAACCAACTGGAGAAAGATGCTTCAGGATGATTTTGAAGGAGAAATAGATCTTGCAGACTTCAGACAGAAGATCAAAGAATATTTCCCTGAAGACTTCCAAAAATTTTACAGTGAAGGAGAAGAATTATGGATGTTTGATTATCCTTTTGAAAAACCTGAAAAAGTAACATCATTTACATTAGATAAAAAACCTGAATTTACAGGGAAACTGACCGGAATCAAAGGACAGTACCTTGGGTTTGAAGGTGGAAATTTTATCAATGTAAGAGGACATGAGGGATATATGATCGAATTAGGAATAAAATAGATAAAAGAACCGGAGCAATCATTCCGGTTCTTTTTATTTAAGGTTCTTTCTGATAAATCCTTATATTTAAGGTATACTAAACAAAAATCACTGTATGAAAAAATGGGTAAAAAGACTATTGATAAGTTTCGGAATCCTGGTAGGAATTCTTCTTGCTGCGAATTTCGGACTGAACATATGGCTTAAAACCCAGCTTCCGGACTACATAAAAAAGAATACAGACTATAAAGTTTCCTATAAAACACTGGATGTAGATCTTGGAACCGGAAATATTCTGGCTACAGGAATTGCCATCAACAATAAAAATCCGCAAAATACCAGTGTCATTGGACTACAGGGAACAATTGATACCCTAAAGATTAGTCGTTTTGGAATTTATGATGCTATTTTTAATAAAACGATAAGTTCTTCCGATCTTTTGCTGGCTAAACCCCATCTGAATATAATTCTTGCCAAACCTGTAGATCATAAAACAGGTAAAAAAAGAAATCCGGTTCTTTTTGAGAACATCAGGATCAATGATGGTTCTATAGCGATTTTCAGGCATACCAAACAGAAATTTCTTTCTGTACAGCAGTTGAATCTATTAGTAGAAAATCTGCAGATGTCGGAAGAATCTATAGAGAACAAATTGCCCGTTGTTTTTGATCGCTACAGTATCAAAGGAGAACGTTTTTTCTTTCGGCCGGATCAGGTATATGCAATCACGATCAGTTCCATTAATACAGAAAACGGGCAGATGTCTGTTGATAATTTTAAGCTGACTCCGCTTTTATCTTTTACCCAGTTCAAAAAGTTTTATCCCCAAAAGGCTCAGTTATTTGAATTTACGATTCCTAAAATGGACTTCAAAGATGTGGCTTTAAATAAAAATAAAGTATCCCTTACGAATGCTGAATTTCAAAATCCTGTTTTTACAGTTTACAATACAGGGGTTAAATCTAAAAAAACAGAGAAGAAATCGAACTTCGAACTCAATTTAGAAAATATCAGACTTAGTAATGCGGCTGTTCATATGAATAAGCCGGACGGCAACAGACTCTTATCTGCCGGAAGTCTTAATCTGAAGATCAATCAATTGTTGTTTAATAAAGAAACGGCCGGGCAGATGGTTCCTGTAAAGTATAAAGACTTCACATTTTCCGGAAAAGATATTTTGTATTCTAATCATCAGAATATGAAAATAGGAAGTATTGCTCTGAAGCCAACCAACGGTGAAATAAGAAATGTTATATTGACACCGGGAACTCCTGAAAGTGACAAAACAATAATGGATTTAAAAACAAACTTCATTGCTTTTAATATCAATAAGCTGGATTTCGTTGACAAAAAACTGGTACTTGACCTTAAAGATGTTCTTATTGATCATGTAAACGGAACGATAAAAGCAGGAGAAAATAAGCAAAATAAAAATCCGGAGCCTGGAGTTATTCATTCTGTTATCGTACGGAAAGTTTCGCTGAAAAATTCAGATATTACCTATGATAAAGGAAAGCAGCCATTGTCTTTTAATGACCTGAATGCTACGGTAAACAATATTGAGATAGCCCCGAACCCTAATAAAAAGGGGCTTTCTTTCCAGGTAAAAGATTATTTTCTCACCACCAGGAACTTTGCTTACAAAACACAGTTTTACAATATCAGCCTTGGTTTGCTCAAATTAAATAAAACTAAGATACAGGCCAATAATTTTGCTATGAAACCTCTCGTTTCGAGGGCTCAGTTTATCAAAATGATACCTGTTGAAAGAGATTTATATGATTTGAAAGCAGGAAAGATCACTGCAGAAGGGAATTGGAATCTGTTTTCTCAAAATAAATCGATCAACGCTTCACGGATAGTCATAGAGTCTGCTGATGCCAATATTTTCAGAAGTAAAATTCCGAAAGATGATCCGAAAATAAAAGCACTATATTCAAAAATGCTGCGTTCTATTAAGATTCCAATGAGGGTAGATCATCTGGATCTGAAAAATTCTGTTCTGGTCTATGAAGAAGACACTCCTGAAAGTATGGGGCCAGGAAAACTGACGTTTGGGAATTTTAATATGAATGTCAGAAATCTGAATTCCGCCAAAGTCAAAGGAAAACCTACAAAAGTAGACATTAAGATCAACTGCTCATTTATGAATCAGTCTCCACTTTCTGTGAACTGGAGTTTTGATGTCGCTGATCAGAAGGATGCTTTTGCCATTTCAGGGAAAACTTCCGGTCTTCCTGCCAGTGGAATCAATCCTTTTATCAGGCCTTATCTTCATGTGACCGCTACTTCAGGTACTATTCAGGAAATGCTTTTTGACTTTAAAGGGAATCCTGCCGGACTAAACGGAACATTCAATCTCAAGCATAAAGATCTTAAAATAGCAGTCTTGAATAAGCATAATCATGAGAAGAAAGGTCTCCTGACTGCAGTTGCCAATATTTTTATTAAATCAGACTCCGGGAATTTTCCGGAATCGGTTGCGGTGGAAAATGTAGAGCGTGATCCTACAAAATCATTCTTCAATCTCTTCTGGAAAGGAATCGAGCAGGGATTGAAAAAGACACTGATTGGTAAAAATGTAGAAAAAACAGAGAAGAAAGTCAAAAATGCAGTCTCTTCAGTGAAAGAAATGAAGCAGTCTGTGAAGGAAATAAAACAGGAGATTAAAAATAAAAAATCGGAATCACAACCGCAGGAAGAGAAAAAAGAGAAGAAAGGATTCCTGAATAATATCTTTAAAAAGAAAGAGGCTTCATAAACCATTGGAAATAATATAAAAACCCGCAATCTGATCTTCTGATAGAGGTAGAAGGTATTATTTTATATAAAACAAATCCAATGGTTTAAAAAATTAATATAGTCTTGGACTAGCTTAGAAATTGAATTCGTCACTTTCCAGAATCGGAATGTTTCTTAAAAATTCATCAAACTTCTCGCCTGGATAATTGCTGTCTGCACCGTAAGAGTCTATGATCATGCCACGGTTTCCGGCAGTATCCTTTAATACATAAAGTACGGCACTGTCGTCAGGATTGCTGTCTCCCTCGAAGCGGTAGGTTTTTAAAATCGTCAGTTCAGAGGGTTGATAGACTTTATCAGAGTTTTCAAACTTCATTTCACAGTTTTCATTCATCCTGAATTCCCGGTGTATTCCTCTTTCAGAAAGCGTTTTCATGACTTGGCTCAAGGTCGTCATTCTGTCAATGTTTTCTGGATTTTCCATAATAATATTTTTCTTGTTAAGTACAATAATTAAACCATTACATTTCTAAATATAAGAAAAATAGCCGATTATAGTTTTCTTAAAAATAAAGTTTAATGTTAACAAAATTTATAATTCAGAAAAATAAAATAGGTACACTTTTTGCAATGCATATAACAATAAATCAAAGAAAATATGAAAAAAGAAGTTGGAGTTTTACTGGCAGGAGGAGTTGGTCTTTTGGCAGTATTAAGTTTAATAAGCATAAAGAAAATATTGACAAAAAAAGATAAAAAATATAGTGATTCCTATTCGGATTATCACAGACACTTTGATGAAAAGAACCACGACGACGAAAACCACGGAGTGGAGTTTTACGCGCTGAAGTAGTAAAAAAATATATTAATTATGTTTAATCCAACACTTTTTATGGTGTTGGATTTTTTTGTGGAAAACTTTAATGTTAAAACTCATGATTATATAAAAAATCCATTCTAATTTTACATCAGAATGCAAAACGAAAATTTCATAAAAGGTCAGGGAGCGCAGCGGAACGTTATCAATCGTTTCGACAGGTATACCTATGAGCCTGAAGATGAAGATTTCGAGACGGCGAAAACCTCTTTTACCGAAGTTTTTCCCAAAACCATTGTCAATCATGTCAAAAGCGAAGACCTGCCGATGGAATATTCGATGAATCCTTATCAGGGGTGTGAGCACGGATGTTCCTATTGCTTTGCAAGACCTACTCATGAATACTGGGGCTATAGTGCCGGAATTGATTTTGAAAGAAAGATCATGGTGAAGAAAAATGCACCCGAACTTCTGGAGAAATTTTTTCAGAAAAGAGGGTATAAGGCAGCTCCCATTTTACTGTCAGGAAATACAGATTGCTATCAGCCTGCTGAGAGACAGTTTGAAATTACCAGAAAACTACTGCAGGTTTGTCTTGATTACCGACATCCTGTCAATGTTCTGACAAAAAATGCCATGGTATTAAGAGATATAGATATTTTAAAACCAATGGCTGAGCAGAATTTAGTTTCCGTTTCCTTAAGTATTCCTACGATCAACGAAGAATTGAGAAGAAAAATGGAGCCAAGAACAAGTTCTGCAAAAAATAAACTGAAGGCCATAGAAATTCTCTCAGAAAATAAAATTCCCGTACATGTTATGGTAGCGCCAATCATTCCTGGCTTGAACAGCGATGAACCGTTGAATATCTTAAAATCCATTTCAGAAGCAGGTGCTTTAGGATTTGGATATACCCTTGTACGATTAAATGACACCGTTGAACCGGTTTTTGTCAATTGGATCGAAACGCATTTCCCGGACAGGGCACAAAAAGTTTTGAACCTGATCCGTTCTATGCGTGGTGGGAAACTCGGGGACAAAAGATATTTTGAAAGGCAGAGAGGAGAGGGGAATATTGCAGAAATGATCCATACGACTTTTAAGATTGGCAGGAAGAAGTTTTTTGAAGGCAAAGAATTTCCGAAACTTTCCACAGCAAACTTTACCGGAACAAAAGATCAGCAATTGAGATTGTTTGATTAATGATTCTCAAAAAGCTTATCTATATTATATATATACGTACAACTATTATGTATACATATAACGTTCCATCCCTTATCTATCATTACTCATTGCTCATTACCGATTACTCATTACTCATATATATAGTATATCCTATTTTTTAGGAGCTATTTCCCGCTATCCGCTCATACTCCTCGCTCCCGCGCGCTCCAGTGCTTTGGCCTTTGAGTTCCCGACGCTATGCTGTGGGGTAACCGCTCCTATCGGGGCTAGGGTCGGGGATGGGAATTACAAATGATCCACGGTAATAGGTAATAGGTAATATCTGTTTTTCATTATTAGTTCCAGTATCTTTTATGGAATCTATCGCCTTGAAGAAATAATAGACAGCTCTTATATATAAGAAGGACCTGTTATATCCGTTCAGTCTTTCATCACTAGGAACGGGCTTCAGCCCGTTCACCTAAAAAGCCCACAATCCATCGGCTTTAGCCAAAACCTAGAAACATCAATTATCACAGGCACCTATCTCCACAGTCTTTATCATGCCGTAGGCATCTCAAGAAAGTTTTTCATATTACTATTATAAATAGAAAATTCAAAAAACATACTATATAATAGGTGTAATCTTCATTATTTATTCACTGCACCTACATATATGCACTCCAAAAATCCCTTCCAAACTCTCATTTTCCTCCAATTTCCAGATTCTTCAAGATCTTATCCCAAACCCTCAAACATTTGTTTAAAATTTTTCCTACTCCTTCTCAGCTGTTTACGCAAAAATATTACCGGAAAATGAACTTTATGTTAAATAAACTTGTTTTGCTTCGTTATAAGTTGTTATCTTTGCCCCACTGAAAAACGAAAGAGGATCAGTAAGCGCAGAAGAGCTTTTAGATAAGCAAAAACGAAATACTCAAAATAAGAAACGAACGAAAAAAAAACTTTAAATTTTTATCATTTAAAAGTTGCGAGTTAAAAAAGAGTTTGTATCTTTGCAGTCCCAATTAAGGGAGCGCAGGAGTAGAGAGATTGAGGGTTTTGGAAAGGGTTAAGGTTACTTAAAAAACTTTAAAATTTTCTTTCAAAACATTTGGTCATTTAAAAATAAAGTTTTACTTTTGCACTCGCAAATACGGAGCGACACTGACAAAAAGATTGCTTCGTTGAAAAGCGAAAGATATAAAGATCATTGACATACAATATAACAACCAAGTAAGGAAAAACTAAAGCGTTAAAAAACTTTGAGTGAGTCAGACAAACATACAATGGAGAGTTTGATCCTGGCTCAGGATGAACGCTAGCGGGAGGCCTAACACATGCAAGCCGAGCGGTAGAGATCTTTCGGGATCTTGAGAGCGGCGTACGGGTGCGGAACACGTGTGCAACCTGCCTTTATCTGGGGGATAGCCTTTCGAAAGGAAGATTAATACCCCATAATATGTTGGATGGCATCATTCGACATTGAAAACTCCGGTGGATAGAGATGGGCACGCGCAAGATTAGATAGTTGGTGAGGTAACGGCTCACCAAGTCTACGATCTTTAGGGGGCCTGAGAG